>CAWAIZ010000011.1:0-69367 GCA_963782155.1 uncultured Actinomycetota bacterium | reverse complement strand
CGTGGTGGTCCCGGCCACCTCCGCGAACCTCGGTCCGGGGTACGACAGCCTCGGCCTCGCCCTCGCCCTGCACGACGAGCTCACCGCCGAGGCGACCGACGGTGATCTGGAGGTGACCGTCGAGGGGGAGGGCGCAGGCATTCTCGCGCTGGACGAGACGCACCTCGTAGTGCGGTCGATGTGGGCAGGGTTCGCGTCGATGGGCGTCGCGCCGCCCGGCGTACGCCTGCACTGCCGCAACGCCATCCCGCACGCCCGCGGCCTCGGCTCGTCGTCGGCCGCGATCGTCGGCGGCCTCGCCCTGGCGCGGGCCCTGGTGACCGACGGCGACGAGCGAATGCCCGACCTGGTGGGGCTCGCGGCCGATCTCGAGGGCCACCCCGACAACGTCGCTCCCGCCGCCCTCGGCGGGTTCACGATTTCCGGGCGCGAGGGCGAGCGGTGGTACGCCGTCCGGGCACCCGTCGATCCCCGGGTGCGCGTCGTCGTCTTCGTGCCGCCGTACGAGCTGTCGACCGAGCTCGCGCGCGGGCTGCTGCCGGAGACGGTGCCGCACGTCGACGCGGCGGCCGACGCGGGCCGGGCCGCGCTGCTGGTGGCGGCGCTGGGCGGAGCACCGGAACACCTGCTCGCGGCGACGCGGGACTACCTCCACCAGTCCTACCGGCGGCCCGCGATGCCCGACTCGCTGTCGCTGGTCGACGCCTTGCGGGCCGACGGCGTGCCGGCCGTGGTGTCGGGTGCCGGGCCGACCGTGCTGGCGTTCGTGACCGAGGGGGCGGACCTGTCGCAGCGGTGCCCGGAGGGCTGGACGGCGCGTGGTCTGGACGTCGATGGGGACGGCGTACGCCCAGTCAATTTGTAGGTCGGGTAGGTGCTAGGGTTTGCCCCGCGACCAGCGACCCGGTCTTCCCTGACCCGGATCCGTCGCGCATCTCATCTCTTCCGCGCCGGTCATCGGCGCAGCCGGACGGCGTCTGCCGACGGCACTGATCCGTGAAGGAACTCACGTGACGGAAACACCCGAAGCCACCGCTCCCAAGAAGCGCGCCGGTGGTCTCTCCACCATGCTCGTCGCCGACCTGAAGGCGATGGCGAACGGCCTGGGCATCAGCGGTGCCGGCTCGATGAAGAAGCCGCAGCTGGTCGAAGCGATCAAGGCCGCCGGCACGCCGGTTCGCACCGAGAAGAAGTCCGAGCCGGCCGAGACGCCCACGTCGGAGCCGAAGTCGGAGAAGAAGAAGGACAAAGGGGACCGGCAGGAGCGGCGGGACCGCCAGGAGCGTCAGGAGCAGCCGGAGGCGCGCACCGAGCAGCCCCGCTCCGACCAGGCCCGCGAAGAGCGCCAGCAGGAGCGCCAGCAGGATCAGGCCCAGCAGCGCCAGCAGCAGAACCAGAACCAGCAGGGCAGGGCCCAGCAGGAGAAGGGCCAGCAGGAGAAGGGCCAGCAGAGCCAGGCCCAGCAGGCCGACGAGGCCGAGGGCGGCAGCCGCCGCAACCGCCGCCGGCGCGGTCGGGACCGCGAGCGCACCCCGAACCAGCAGGGGGCCCAGCAGGACCGTCAGCAGGAGCGCCAGCAGGAGCGCCAGCAGAACCAGCAGCAGTCGACCGGACGCGGGCCGCGCAACGAGCCCGACACCACGATCCTCGACGACGACGTCCTGGTGCCGGCGGCCGGCATCCTCGACGTGCTCGACAACTACGCGTTCGTGCGGACCAGCGGGTACCTCCCCGGTTCGGAGGACGTGTACGTCTCCCTGTCGATGGTGCGCAAGTACGGCCTGCGCCGCGGTGACGCCATCGTCGGTCAGGTGCGCCAGCCCCGCGAGGGGGAGCGCAAGGAGAAGTTCAACCCGATGGTGCGCATCGACGCGGTGAACGGCGCCGACCCCGAGGCGGCGAAGCACCGGGTGGAGTTCTCCAAGCTCACTCCGCTGTACCCGACCGAGCGGCTGCGCCTCGAGACCGGGTCCGACAACATCGTCGGCCGCGTCATCGACATCGCCGCCCCGATCGGCAAGGGCCAGCGCGGTCTCATCGTCTCCCCGGCCAAGTCCGGCAAGACCATGCTCCTCAAGGCGATCGCCGCCGCGGTGACGCAGAACAACCCCGAGTGCCACCTGATGGTCGTGCTCGTCGACGAGCGGCCCGAGGAGGTCACCGACTTCGAGCGCTCGGTCAAGGGCGAGGTCATCTCCTCGACGTTCGACCACCAGGCGAGCGACCACACCACGGTCGCCGAGCTGGCCATCGAGCGGGCCAAGCGGCTGGTGGAGCTCGGCCACGACGTCGTCGTCCTGCTCGACGGGCTCACCCGGCTGGGCCGCGCGTACAACCTCTCGGCCCCACCCTCGGGCCGGATCCTGTCCGGCGGCGTGGACTCGAACGCGCTGTACCCGCCCAAGAAGTTCTTCGGCGCCGCCCGCAACATCGAGAACGGCGGGTCGCTGACGATCCTCGCCACCGCCCTCGTCGAGAGCGGCTCGCGGACCGACGAGGTGATCTTCGAGGAGTTCCAGGGCACCGCGAACATGGAGATCCGGCTGCGCCGCGAGCTTGCCGACAAGCGCCTCTTCCCGGCCATCGACGCGGTCCAGAGCGGCACCCGCCGCGAGGAGGAGCTGATGGGCCGCCAGGAGCTGGAGATCGTGTGGCGCCTGCGCCGCGAGCTGGCCGACCTCGGGCCCGACCAGGCGCTCGAGTCGCTGTTGTCCAGAGTGCGGTCGACGCAGACGAACGTCGAGCTGCTGCGCGGGGTCTGAGCCCTACAGGTATCCGTCGGGCACCGGCCCGACGACCTCCATGCGGTGCTCGGCCGCGATCCGGTCGAGCATCTCCGGGGTCGCCGTACCGGCCGCCTCGGCCTCGGCGAGCGCCTCGAAGAAGCCGACCATCCCGGCCGGCGCGAACAGGTTCAGCTTGGTGCCGGGCGTCGCGGAGGTGACCTGGAAGGTGTGGGTGACCCCGCGCGGGACGTAGACGAAGCTGCCCGGGGGGCAGGCCTGACGGCGGTCCTCGAGGATCATCAGGTACTCGCCCTCCAGCACGTAGAACGCCTCGGCGCTGTCGTGGTGCCGGTGCAGCGGCGGCCCGAACCCGGTCGGCTCGCGCTGGGTGCGGAGCAAGCTGAACGCACCGTCGGTCTGGTCGCCGGCGGCGAGCACGACGACTTCGAAGTTGCCGAGGTCGAGGGTCCGGCCACCACCCGGCGCCACGACGTACGCCTCATCCATGCCAGACAGCGTCTCGGGCCTCTCGGGGGCCGTCAACGCCGGGAATCCCGCGATTGGCCCGGGCGTTGACGCGGATGGCAAACTCTGCCTGTTCGGTACCGGTTCACGTCCCGCCCACGAGGGCGGTGGCGACCCGGCGCCCCTTGAAAGGACACCCATGAAGAAGGACATCCACCCGGACTACAACCTGACCGAGGTGACCTGCACCTGCGGGGCCACGTTCACGACGCGGAGCACCGCGAAGAACGGCATCATCCACGCCGACGTGTGCTCGCAGTGCCACCCGTTCTACACCGGCAAGCAGAAGATCCTCGACACCGGCGGCCGCGTCGCCCGCTTCGAGGCCCGCTACGCCAAGAAGGCGGCCCAGGACAAGGCGGCAGCCGACTCCAAGTAGCTTCCGTACGACGCCGGCTCCCGCACCGCGGGGCCGGCGTCGTTCGTTTCTCCACAGCCCCGCGACGTACGCCATTGGTCCCAAACGCCATCGCCGAGGGCCGATTTGATGGCGTTTGGGACCAAACGCCGCCCGCCCACCCCGAGGAGACGCCGTGTTCGAGTCGATTGACACGCTGGTCGACGAGCACGCCGACCTGGAGCGGCGGCTCTCGCTCCCGGAGACGCACGCGGACGCCCGGCTGGCCAAGAAGCTGAACCAGCGGTACGCCGAGCTGACCGCCATCGTGACCACCTGGCACGAGTGGCAGCAGACCGAGGGCGACATCGCGGCGGCGCGCGAGCTCGGGGCCGACGACGCGGACTTCGCCGCGGAGGCGGACAGGATCCAGATCCAGCGCGAGGAGCTGGAGGAGCGGCTGCGCCGCTTGCTCGTCCCGCGTGACCCGACCGACGACAAGGACGCCATCGTCGAGGTGAAGTCCGGCGAGGGCGGTGAGGAGTCGGCGCTGTTCGCCGGCGACCTGCTCCGCATGTACACCCGGTACGCCGACCGCAAGGGCTGGGCGACCGAGGTGCTGGACGCCACCGAGTCCGACCTCGGCGGCTTCAAGTCGGTCACCGTTGCCGTCAAGGCACGGGGCGCGACCGAGCCGGGCCAGGCGCCGTACGGCCTGCTCAAGTTCGAGGGTGGCGTGCACCGGGTCCAGCGGGTGCCCGTCACCGAGTCGCAGGGCCGCGTGCACACCAGCGCCGCCGGCGTGCTCGTGATGCCCGAGGCCGAGGCGATCGACGTCCACCTCGACGAGAACGACCTCCGCATCGACGTCTTCCGCTCCAGCGGCCCCGGCGGCCAGAGCGTGAACACCACCGACTCCGCCGTCCGGATCACGCACGTGCCGACCGGGATCGTGGTCAGCTGCCAGAACGAGAAGAGCCAGCTGCAGAACAAGGAGCAGGCCATGCGCATCCTGCGCGCCCGGCTGCTGGCCGCCAAGCAGGAGGAGGCCGACGCGGCCGCCGGCGAGGCCCGCCGTAGTCAGGTCCGCACCGTCGACCGCTCCGAGCGGATCCGCACCTACAACTACGCCGAGAACCGGATCTCCGACCACCGCACCGGATACAAGTCCTACAACCTCGACGTGGTGCTCGACGGCGACCTCCAGCCGGTCATCGACTCGGCGGTCGACGCGGACCTCGAGGCCCGGCTCGCCACCGTGGCCGAATGACGAGGCGACACCTCCTCGACGAGGCCGTCCGCCGCCTCACCGAGGCCGGTGTGGCCAGCCCGGCGTACGACGCCGAGACGCTGCTCGCCTTCGTGCTCGGCACCGACCGCAGCCGGCTCGTCCTCGTCGACGAGGTGTCCGAGCCGGACGCGACGACGTACGACGCCCTGGTCGCCCGCCGCGCGGCCCGCGAACCCCTGCAGCACCTGACCGGCACGGCGTACTTCCGCCACGTCGAGCTGGCCGTCGGCCCCGGCGTGTTCGTACCCCGACCGGAGACCGAGCTGCTCGCCGGCTGGGCCGTCGAGCAGGCGAACGAGCGCGAGCAGCCCGTCGTGGTCGACCTCGGCACCGGCTCCGGGGCGGTGGCCAAGGCGATCGCTGCCGAGGTGCCGACCGCCCGGGTTCATGCCGTCGAGGTGGACGAGGCAGCGCACCGCTGGGCGACGCGCAACCTGGCCGGCACCGGCGTCGACCTCAGGCTCGGCGACCTCGGTGACGCCTTCGACGACCTGGCCGGCACCGTCGACGTCGTGGTCAGCAATCCGCCGTACATTCCGCTCGAGGCGTGGGAGTCGGTGAGCGTCGAGGTACGCGACCACGACCCGTCACTGGCCCTCTGGAGCGGCGCGGACGGCCTCGACGCGATCCGGGTCGTGGAACGCCGCGCGGCACTGCTGCTCAAGCCCGGGGGAGTTGCCGGCGTCGAGCACGCCGACCTGCAGGGCGAGTCCGCCCCCGCGGTGTTCGCCGCCAGCGGCCACTGGACCGACGTGCGCGACCACCCCGACCTGGCACACCGTCCGCGCTTTGTGACCGCGAGGCTGGCACGATGACGCCCGTGCCAGTTGAGGAGCCCGACGAGCTCGCCGAGGAGCAGCAGGAATCGGAGGAGACCCCGGACGATGGTTTCGAGACAGGCGCTAGCGCGCCTTCCTCAACCAACGGGGACGCGCCTTCCTCGACCGACGGGGACGCGCCTTCCTCAACCAACGGGGACGCGCCTTCCTCAACCAACGGGGACGACGAGCCGGACGAGGCTGTGGGGTCCGATGGTTTCGAGACAGGCGCTAGCGCGCCTTCCTCAACCAACGGAACTGCCGGCGTACGTCGCCTCTCGACGCAGGACGACGCTTCGCGCGAGGACGCGATCGCCGCGGCCAGCGTCGCGGTGCAGGGCGGCGGGCTGGTCGTGCTGCCGACGGACACGGTGTACGGCCTCGGCGCCGACGCCTTCGACGCGAGCGCCGTCCAGGCCCTGCTGGACGCGAAGGGCCGCGGCCGCGAGATGCCGCCGCCGGTGCTGATCAGCTCGGCCACCACCCTCGACGCGCTGGCGACCGGCGTGACGGAGTACGCCCGCCGGCTCGTGGACCGGTTCTGGCCCGGCCCGCTCACCATCGTCTGCAACCAGCAGCGGTCCCTGCAGTGGGACCTCGGCGAGACGCGCGGCACCGTCGCGGTGCGGATGCCGCACCACCCGGTAGCCCTCGAGCTCCTCGAGCGCACGGGACCGATGGCGGTCAGCTCGGCCAACCTCACCGGCCACCCCGCCGCCACCGACGCCGATCAGGCCGAGGAGATGCTCGGCGACGCGGTGGCGGTGATCATCGACGACGGGCCGTCCCCGGGCGGGTCCGCGTCGACCATCGTCGACGTCCGCGGCGCCAACGGGAAGGTGCTGCGCACCGGCGCGATCTCCCTGGAGGAGCTCAACGAGGCCCTCGACGGGCTGGACGCCGTCATCGAGGACGAGGACGAGTGAAGGCGCCCCAGTGAGGTCCGGAGCGTGAGGGAGTACGCCCTCGTCTTCCTGGTGGCGGCCGCCGTCACCTACTTGCTGACCGTCGTGGCCCGCGAGATCGCGCTGCGCACCGGCGCCGTCGCCAAGGTCCGCGACCGCGACGTGCACGCAGAGCCGGTCCCGTACTTCGGCGGGCTGGCGATGCTGGGCGGCCTCGTGGCGGCGTACCTCGTCGCCCGCGAGCTGCCCTTCCTCTCCACCCGCAGCGGCCCGTTCGTCTTCCGCGACGCCGGCATCGTGCTGATCGCGGGCGCCTTCATCTGCGCGGTCGGCACCCTGGACGACCTCTTCGAGCTCGACGCGCTCACCAAGCTCGGCGGCCAGATCGCGGCCGCGGGCTTCCTGGTCACCCAGAACGTGCAGTACCTCTTCTTCTTCGGCAGCAACGACGTGCAGTTCGCCGTCGACCCGGCCCAGGGTGCGCTGCTGACGGTGTTCATCGTGGTCGCGACGGTGAACGCCGTGAACTTCGTCGACGGTCTCGACGGGCTGGCGGCCGGCGTGGTCTGCATCGGCGCGCTCGCGTTCTTCGCCTTCTGCTACCAGCTCGCCCGCTTCAACGACCAGTCCGTGGCCACCACGGGAGCGCTGCTGTGCGCGATGCTCGCCGGGGCGTGCGTAGGCTTCCTGCCGCACAACGTGAATCCGGCCCGGGTGTTCATGGGTGACAGCGGCTCGATGCTGATCGGCCTGGTGATGTCGGCCAGCGCGATCACGCTGACCGGCCAGTTCCAGCCCGACGACATCAGCAAGGGCGCGATGGGCAGCCAGGCGAACCTGCTGGTCACGCTGCTGCCGATGCTGCTCCCGCTGGCCATCCTCGTGGTGCCGCTGGCCGACCTGGTACTGGCCGTGGTCCGGCGTACCCGCGCCGGCCGGTCGCCGTTCTCGCCCGACAAGCAGCACCTGCACCACCGGCTGCTGGAGATCGGGCACTCCCAGCGCCGGGCCGTGCTGATCATGTGGCTGTGGGCGGCCCTGATCGCCGGCGGGATGGTGCTGGCCAGCCTCTACACCGGCCCGTGGATGTGGATCTCGCTCGGCGCGATGACGGTGCTCACGGTCACCTTGACGTTCATCCTGCCCGTGGTTCGCAAGCCGGCCCTGCTCGACCGTGACGCCCCGGTGGAGGACCGGTCCACCCCCTGAGTGCGGGCCGAGAAAGCCCTGAACCTAGGGTGAGGGGAGCCCGCTGGCAGCCGCCGCGGACTTTGTGCTAGTTTTCACAAGCACCCCGACCGACGACCAGATTGGCCGCCGACCGCAGATGTCGAACCTCCGAAGCTCCCTCATCGCCGGACTCGTTCCGCGCCAGGTCCGAGCGCCGAATTCGGCCGGTTCCCGCTGTGGTACTTTCGCGCCGTCGCCGGTCATGACGAGGGTCGTAGGGGGAACGCGTGCCGGTGGCACCGACGTCCCCGACGGAAGTGACCTGGGTGGATGGGCGATGACGCCCCACGGAGTGGCCCGAATGACGGCCTGCGAGGTCGCGACCTCATCGGTCTGGGTGGCCTGCTCGCCGGGTCCGTCGTCGCGGGTACGGCGCTCGGGTACGCCGCGGACGCCGCGGCCGACTCGACTCCGGCCTTCACGCTCGTCGGCATCGCGCTCGGCATGGTCGCCGGCGGCGTCGGCTTCTGGCTGCGCGTGCGCTCCGCCCTCCGAGACCAGGGCTCGTCATGAGGTGGTCCGATGAACGACGCTGGCCCCATGACCACCCCGGCCACCGAGGGCCGTCCTTCCAACGCTGACGTGCCCGCGAAGGCCAGCCTCGGACGCGTGCTGCGCGATCAGAAGAAGGCCATCGCGGTCGCGCTGGTGCTCGTCGTGGTGACGTACTGGATCGCCGGCCAGTTCGGCGAGTGGGAGCTCGCCGGCTGCATCTCCGGCGGCGTGCTGCTCGGCCTGGTCAACCACCTGATGACCGAGCGGTGGCTGCTCGGGATCATCACCTCCGGCGCGCAGCCGACCCGGGGACAGATGATCGCCTCGACCCTGCTGCGCCTCGGCGCGTTGACCGTGGTCGCCGTCGGTGCCGCCATCTTGTTCTGGCCCAACGGCATCGGCCTGCTGCTGGGCCTCGCCATCTTCCGCCTCATCGCCCTTGTCATGACCGGGCTGCCCCTGCTGAAGGAGCTGAAGCAAGGATGACCATCGGCTACATCACCGGCTTCCTGGCCGCCGAGGGCGGCGAGGAAGGCGGCAGCAACATCCAGATCGGCGAGCACGTCGAGCGTCACTGGGGTCCGCTGACCGTCAACATCGACACGATCTCCTCCACCGTCATCGCCGGGCTCATCGTGCTGGGGCTCGGGTTCTGGCTGCGCTCGCAGCTGACCAAGTCCGACGACCACGTGCCCACCAAGCTCCAGCTGATCTGGGAGAGCGTCGTCGGCGAGGTGAACCGCCAGGTCGAGGACAACCTCGGCAGGGTGCACCCGTTCGTCGCCCCGCTCGCGGTCGCCCTGTTCTTCTTCATCCTGATCGCGAACTGGCTGGAGCTGATCCCCAGCAAGCTCAACGACGACAGCCACCACCTGCTCGCGGCGCCGACGGCGGACACCAACCTGACCTACGCGCTGGCCGCGGTCACGATCGTCAGCGTCTGGGTCTACGGCATCCGGACGAAGGGTGTGAAGGGCTACTTCAGCCACTTCCTGGAGCCGTTCCCGGTGCTGCTGCCGCTGAACATCCTGGAGGAGCTGGTCAAGCCGATCACGCTGGCCCTGCGACTCTTCGGCAACATCTTCGCCGGCGGCATCATGCTCGCCCTGATCGGGCTGATCCCGATCTGGGCCAGCTGGGCCCCCAACATCCTCTGGAAGGCCTTCGACATGTTCATCGGAGGAATCCAGGCCTTCATCTTCGCGCTGCTGACGGTCCTCTACTTCGCCATGGCCGGTGCCGGTCACGACGAGCACGAGGACCACGAGGAGCACGAGGAGCACGAGGGCGACAGCAAGACCCCCGCACTCGCGCACTGATCGAAGGATCGGGCGCGGCTGCGGCAACGCAGTTCGACCAGAGAAGTCACCAGGGCGCCGGAGCATCCGGCGCCGAGAAGTGGAGAGGCAGTTCCCATGGCAGTAAGTGATTCGGCCGTCCAGCTCGCCGGCGCGTTCGTCGGTGGCGGCATCGCCCTTGCCGGTGGCGCGATCGGTGCCGGTATCGGTGACGGTCTGGCCGGTTCGTCCTACATCCAGGGCGTGGCGCGTCAGCCCGAGGCGCAGGGCCGGCTCCAGACGATCTTCTTCCTGACGGTCGGTCTGGTGGAGGCGATGTTCTTCATCAACCTCGCCTTCATGGCGATGTTCGTCTTCGTCCTGTCCTGATCTCGATCACCGCGTTCGGACCCAGGACACCCAGACAAGGACCCAGAAAATGATCCAGCGATGACAGGCGTAGCGAGTCAGCTCGTCCCGATGGAGAGCAACTTCCTCGTGCCCAACGGCACGTTCCTGGTCGAGCTCGCGGCGTTCGCGCTGCTCTTCTTCCTGCTGGCCAAGTACGTCATCCCGCCGATCAACAAGGCGATGACGAACCGTCAGGAGGCCATCCGCAAGGAGTTCGCGGACCTCGAGAAGGCGCGCAGCGACGCGAACGCCGCGGAGGCGGAGTTCAAGGCGCAGATCGCCGAGGCCCGCCACGAGGCGGCACGGATCCGCGAGGAGGCGCGCGAACAGGGCGCCACCATCGTGGCCGAGATGCGGCAGCAGGGTGAGACCGAGAAGGCGCGCATCATCGACAACGCGCACGCCCAGATCTCCGCCGAGCGTCAGCAGGCCGTGGCCTCGCTGCGCGCGGAGGTCGGCACGCTCGCGACCACCCTCGCCGGCCGGATCGTGGGCGAGAGCCTCGACGACGACGAGCGCAGCGGCCGCGTGGTCGACCGCTTCCTGGCCGACCTCGACACCCTCGAGAAGTCCAAGTCGGCTGGTCAGTCCACGGGTTCGCAGAACGGGGCCGGCTGATGCTCCGAGGTGCCTCCGCCGAGGCTCGCGCCGAGCTGGCTTCGCAGGTCGGCACCTCCGGCACGCTGGAGGACAAGGCGACCCTGGGCGACGAGCTGCTCGGGATGGCGGGCGTGCTGAGGTCCGAGGCGGCGCTGCGCCGTGTCGTGACCGACCCCTCGATCGAGGGTGAGGCCAAGGCCGGCCTGGCCGGCAACGTGTTCAAGGGCAAGGTCGGCGACCAGGCCCTCGACCTGGTCAAGGTGGCCGTCCAGCAGCGCTGGACCAGCTCGCGTGACCTGGCCGCGGTGCTCGAGGAGCTCGGCGTCCAAGCCCTGGTCCGCTCGGCCGGGGCCCAGGGTCCGCGCGTCAGCGACGAGCTGTTCGCGGTCGCCCAGGTCATCGACGCCAACCCCGACCTGCGTGGCGCGCTGTCCGACCCGGCTCGCGCCAACGACGACAAGGTCGGCCTGCTCGGCTCCGTGCTCGAGGGCAAGGTGCTTGCCGCGACGCAGCGGCTGGTCGGCCACGCGGTCCGCGCCGACGTACCGGTCGGCAACGCCCTGGAGGACATCCAGCGCATCGCCTCCGAGGTGCAGGAGGAGCTGCTGGCGGTCGTGCGCACCGCGCGCCCGCTGGGCACCACCGAGATCACCCGGCTCACCCAGGCGCTCGGCAAGGCCTACGCCACCACCGTGCACCTCCACGTCGTCGAGGACCCCGAGCTGATCGGCGGACTGCGGGTCGCGATCGGCGACGACGTGATCGACGGCAGCGTCTCCACCAAGCTCGACAACGCCCGCCGGCGCATCGCCGGCTGACAGACCAACCAGCCCCAGTAGCAAAGGGAAGAGGCAACGAACATGACGGAGCTCTCCATTCGTCCGGAGGAGATCCGCGACGCGCTCCAGAAGTACGTCGACGACTACAAGCCGTCGGCCGCGAGTCGCGAAGAGGTCGGCAAGGTCGCCGAGTGCGCCGACGGCATCGCCCGCGTCTCCGGCCTGCCCTCGGCGATGGCCAACGAGCTGCTGGAGTTCGAGGACGGCACCCTCGGCATCGCGCTGAACCTCGACACCCGCGAGATCGGCGTCGTGGTCCTCGGTGACTTCGACAAGATCGAGGAGGGCCAGACGGTCCGGCGTACCGGCGAGATCCTGTCGGTCCCGGTGGGCGACGGCTTCATGGGCCGGGTCATCGACCCGCTCGGCACGCCGATCGACGGTCTGGGGGAGATCGCATCCGACGAGCGCCGGGCCCTCGAGCTCCAGGCCCCCGGCGTGATGCACCGCAAGTCGGTGCACGAGCCGCTGGCGACCGGCATCAAGGCCATCGACTCGCTGACCCCCGTCGGCCGCGGACAGCGCCAGCTGATCATCGGCGACCGGTCGACCGGCAAGACCACGATCGCGATCGACACGATCATCAACCAGAAGCAGAACTGGGAGACCGGCGACCCGGAGAAGCAGGTCCGCTGCATCTACGTCGCGATCGGCCAGAAGGGCTCGACCATCGCCGCGGTGCGTGGCGCCCTCGAGGACGCCGGCGCGCTGGAGTACACCACCATCGTCGCCTCACCTGCCTCTGACAGCGCGGGCTTCAAGTACCTCGCCCCCTACACCGGCTCGGCCATCGGCCAGCACTGGATGTACGACGGCAAGCACGTCCTGATCATCTTCGACGACCTCACCAAGCAGGCCGAGGCCTACCGCGCCGTGTCGCTGCTGCTGCGCCGCCCGCCGGGCCGCGAGGCCTACCCGGGCGACGTGTTCTACCTGCACAGCCGTCTGCTCGAGCGTTGCGCCAAGCTGTCCGACGCCCTCGGCGCCGGCTCGATGACCGGCCTGCCCATCGTCGAGACCAAGGCCAACGACGTGTCGGCGTACATCCCGACCAACGTCATCTCGATCACCGACGGCCAGATCTTCCTGCAGTCCGACCTGTTCGCGTCCAACCAGCGCCCGGCGATCGACGTCGGTGTGTCGGTCTCGCGGGTCGGCGGCAACGCGATGACCAAGGCCATGAAGTCGGTGACCGGCTCGCTGAAGGTCGACCTGGCGCAGTTCCGCGCGATGGAGGCGTTCGCGATGTTCGCCTCCGACCTCGACGCCGCCTCCCGCCAGCAGCTCGACCGGGGCCAGCGCCTGATGGCGCTGCTCAAGCAGCCGCAGTACTCGCCCTACCCGCTCGAGGAGATGGTGATCTCGCTCTGGCTGGGCACGACCGGCAAGCTCGACCGGGTGCCGACCGACGACGTGCTGCGGTTCGAGAACGAGTTCCTGGACTTCCTGCGCCGCTCGCACGCCGACCTGCTCGACGGCATCCGTGAGTCGCAGAAGTTCGAGGACGACACGGCGTCGTCGGCGGAGTCGGCCTACGACAAGTTCCTCGACCAGTTCGAGACCTCGGACGGCCAGTCGATCAAGGTCGGCCACGAGGCGCCGGCCGAGGCGCTGGGCGACGACGAGCTCGATCAGGAGACCATCGTCAAGCAGAAGCGAGGCTGACCCGCACATGGCTGTATCGCTGCGTGAGTACCGCGCGCGGATCAAGTCGGTGGAGTCCACCAAGAAGATCACGCGCGCCATGGAGCTCATCGCTGCGTCCCGCATCATCAAGGCGCAGCAGCGGGCCCAGCAGGCCGCGCCGTACGCCCGTGAGCTCACGCGCGCGGTCTCGGCGCTGGTCACCTACTCCAACGTCAAGCACCCGCTGACCACGGAGCCGGAGAACCCGCGCCGGGCCGCCGTGCTGATCGTGACGAGCGACCGCGGGCTGGCGGGTGCCTACTCCTCGAGCGCGCTGAAGGAGGCCGAGCGGCTCGCTGAGCGCCTCCGCGCCGAGGGCAAGGAGGTCGTCACCTTCATCTCCGGGCGCAAGGGCGATGCCTACTACCGGTTCCGGAGCCGGCCGGTGCGCGAGACCTGGACGGGCTTCTCCGACCAGCCGCGCTACGAGAACGCCCGCGACATCGGCGAGGCGCTGATCGGCGCGTTCGTGGCCGACACCGACTCCGACGACGGCGTCGACGAGGTGCACCTGGTGTACACGCAGTTCCGGTCGATGCTGGTGCAGGAGCCGCGCAGCGTGCGGATGCTGCCGCTGGAGGTCGTCGAGGGCGAGGAGAAGCCCGAGGACGACGAGGTGCTGCCGCTCTACGAGTTCGAGCCGTCGCCCCAGACCGTGCTCGACGAGCTGCTCCCGAAGTACGTCCAGAGCCGGATCTTCTTCGCGCTGCTCCAGGCGTCGGCGTCCGAGCTGGCCGCCCGCCAGAAGGCGATGAAGTCGGCGACCGACAACGCCGAAGAGCTCATCAAGAAGTACACCCGGATCGCCAACCAGGCCCGCCAGGCCGGCATCACCCAGGAGATCAGCGAGATCGTCGGTGGCGTGAACGCGCTGGCCGACGCCAACGCCGCCGCCGACTAGATCAGCCCCAAGGTTTGAGCACAGCCTCGAGACCAGACCTCGAACAGAGTGAGTGAGAAGACATGACTGCCACTGTTGAAGACACCCAGGCCAAGTCGGGCGCCGGGAGCTCGGGCCGGATCGCCCGGGTCATCGGCCCGGTCGTGGACATCGAGTTCCCGTCGGACTCGATGCCCGAGATGTACAACCTGCTCGAGACCGAGCTGACGGTGCTCGGCGAGACCAAGACCCTCTCGCTCGAGGTCGCCCAGCACATCGGCGACGGCATGGTGCGCGCGATCTCCCTGCAGCCGACCGACGGTCTGGTCCGTGGCGTGACGGTGACCGACACCGGTGGCCCGATCACCGTGCCTGTGGGCGACGCGACGCTCGGCCGGGTGTTCAACACCCTCGGCGAGTGCCTGAACCTCGAGGAGGGCGAGACGCTCGACGTCAAGGAGCGCTGGGGCATCCACCGCAAGGCGCCGGCGTTCGACCAGCTCGAGTCGAAGACCGAGATGTTCGAGACGGGCATCAAGGTCATCGACCTGCTCACCCCCTACGTGCAGGGCGGCAAGATCGGCCTGTTCGGCGGCGCCGGCGTGGGCAAGACCGTGCTGATCCAGGAGATGATCGCGCGCGTCGCCCGTGACCACGGTGGTGTGTCGGTGTTCGCCGGGGTCGGCGAGCGCACCCGTGAGGGCAACGACCTGATCGCGGAGATGGAGGAGGCCGGCGTCATCGGGCAGACCGCCCTGGTGTTCGGCCAGATGGACGAGCCGCCGGGCACCCGCCTGCGCGTGGCGCTGTCGGCGCTGACGATGGCGGAGTACTTCCGCGACGTGCAGAACCAGGACGTGCTGCTGTTCATCGACAACATCTTCCGGTTCACCCAGGCCGGCTCCGAGGTCTCGACGCTGCTCGGCCGGATGCCGTCCGCGGTGGGGTACCAGCCCAACCTGGCCGACGAGATGGGCACGCTCCAGGAGCGGATCACCTCGACCCGTGGACACTCGATCACCTCGCTGCAGGCGATCTACGTGCCGGCCGACGACTACACCGACCCGGCGCCGGCCACGACGTTCGCGCACCTCGACGCGACCACCGAGCTCTCCCGCGAGATCGCGTCGCTCGGCATCTACCCCGCGGTGGACCCGTTGACCTCGACCTCGCGGATCCTCGACGCCCAGTACATCGGGCAGGAGCACTACAACTGCGCGATCCGGATCAAGCAGATCCTCCAGCGCAACAAGGAGCTCCAGGACATCATCGCGATCCTCGGCGTCGACGAGCTCTCCGAGGAGGACAAGATCATCGTGTCGCGGGCGCGTCGCATCCAGCGGTTCCTCTCGCAGAACACCTACGTCGCCAAGCAGTTCACCGGCATCGACGGCTCGACCGTCCCCGTGTCGGAGACGATCGAGGCGTTCAACAAGATCGCCGACGGCGACTACGACCACGTGGCGGAGCAGGCGTTCTTCATGTGCGGTGGCCTCGACGACGTCGAGCGTCGCTGGGCCGAGATCCAAAAGAGCCTCTGAGAAGGAGATTGGCCCATGGCGAACACGATGCAGGTCTCCCTCGTCGCGGCCGACCGCGAGGTCTGGTCCGGCGAGGCGACGGTCGTCAACGCCCGGACGCTGGCCGGCGAGATCGGGATCATGGCCAACCACCAGCCGATCATGTCGGTGCTGGCGTCCGGCCAGGTCGACGTACGCACGGTCGACGACGGTCACTGGGTGGCTGCCGTCGACGGCGGGTTCATCTCGGTCGCCAACAACCAGGTCCGGTTGCTGTGCGAGTACGCCGAGCTGTCCCACGAGAGCGACTACGAGGAGGCCAAGCGCCTGCTCGAGGAGCGCAAGGCACACGACGAAGACGACGCGGACGCTTAAGGCCCTAGCGGACCGTGCGCGGTCCCGGAGAGGTGGACGATGCCGGTCTGGCAATGGCTGCTCGACGTGGCCGGTGCCGCGCTCGTGGCCGTCCTGCTCTACGGCATCGCCCTCATCGTCCGCCGGCGCATCCTGGCTCGCCACGGAGGGACCTTCGAGCTCAGCCACCGCGCCCGGACCAACAAGGCCGGGCGCGGTTGGGTTCTGGGGCTCGGTCGCTACACCGCCGAGAGCCTCGAGTGGTTCCGGATCTTCTCCCTGTCGCCGCGGCCGAAGTACGTCTGGTCGCGCGCCGACCTGCAGTACACCGGGCGGCGGGACCCCGGCGGTGTCGAGCAGCTGTCGCTGTACCCCGACCACGTCGTGATCCGCTGCACCAGCCGCGACGGTGACGTCGAGCTGGCGCTGAGCCAGGAGGCTCTGATGGGCTTCCAGGCCTGGCTGGAGGCTTCTCCGCCCAGCGCCGACCAGCATCTGTGACGGCCGTCCGGGGCCAGGTCATCGCCGCGCGGAACGCCGTGGCGACCGTGTTCATCCTCAACGGGCTGCTGTTCGCGACGCTCTTCTCGCGAGTGCCGGACGTGCGCCAGCACCTGGAGCTCAGCAACGGTCGCCTGGGCCTCCTCCTGCTCTCGATCTCGATCGGCTCGCTCCTCGGCCTGCCCTCCAGCGGCCGGTTGATCGAGCGGCTCACCGCCACCGGCGTGGTGCGCGGTGGCGCCGTGCTCACCCTGGTCGGTCTGGCGCTGGTCGCCCTCGGCGTCTCCGGGCTCGAGAGCCTGCCGCCCGTCGCGCTCGGGCTCGGGGTCTACGGCTTCGGCACGGCGGTGTGGGACGTGGCGATGAACGTCGAGGGTGCGGAGGTCGAGCGCCGGCTGGGCTACACGGTCCTGCCTCGCTTCCACGCCGGGTACAGCCTCGGCGCGATCGGTGGGGCCGCGATCGGCGTGGTGGCCGCGTGGGCCGGCGTACCCCTTCCAGTGCACATCCTGCTGGTCACGGTGGCCGGCGTGGGTGTCGTGGTGGGCGCATCCGCAGCGTTCCTGCCGGCCGAGCCGCACGACGACGAGGAGACCAACGTCTCCGAGGGCTCGGCGTGGCTGGAGCCGCGCACGGTTGCGATCGGCGCGATGGTGCTGGCGTTCACGCTCGCCGAGGGCGCGGCCGGCGACTGGCTGGCCCTTGCGCTGGTGGACGGGTACGACGCCCGGCACTTCGTCGGGGTGGCCGGGTTCGGCCTGTTCGTCACCGCGATGACGACCGGACGGCTGCTCGGCCCGGTGCTGCTGGACCGGTTCGGCCGGTTCCCGGTGCTGTTGTCGTCGGCTGCGGCGGCGTTCGTCGGGCTGCTGGTCGTCATCACCAGCGGCCAGCCGATCGTGGCCGGCGCGGGCATCGTGGTCTGGGGTCTCGGCGCGGCGTTGGGCTTCCCGGTGGGGATGAGCGCCGCCGCGGACGACCCGAAGCGGGCCGCCGCGCGCCTGTCGGTCGTCTCGACGGTCGGGTACGGCGCGTTCCTGGCCGGCCCGCCGCTGCTGGGCTTCGTCGGCAACCACGTCGGCACGCTCGACTCGCTGTACGTCGTGGTCGCCGCGATGGTGCCGGCCGCTGTGCTGGTCCTGGCCGTACGCACGCCCAGCGCCACCGGCGACGGGGCGCGGCGTGGTGATCGCGGCCAGTAGCCGGGGCCAGTCAGCGGAAGGTGGTTTCGAGGCTCGGCCTTGCACCTCGCCACCGAGAGTTGGGCTGGCGCGTTCGGTGGTTGAGGTGCGAGGAGCGCCAGCGACGAGCCTCGAAACCACCAGTCAGTGGGAGGTGGTTTCGAGGCTCGGCCGTGAACGGCCTTGCACCTCAACCACCGAGACGCCACCTGGACCACCGAAACTGGGGCCGTGGCAATACGGTGAGCGCATGACCGAACCCATCCACCACTGGATCGACGGCGCCGAGGTCGCGGGTACCTCCGGGCGGACCGGGCCGGTGTTCAACCCGGCGACCGGCGAGCCGACCGGCGCGGTCGATCTCGCCAGCGCCGACGAGGTCCGGACCGCGATCGCGTCGGCCCAGCGGGCCGCGCGCGAATGGCGCCGGGCGTCGCTCTCCAAGCGGGCCGGCGTGCTGTTCGCGTTCCGCGAGCTGCTGCACGAGCGCACCGGCGAGCTGGCCAAGCTCGTCACCTCCGAGCACGGCAAGGTCGTCTCCGACGCCGAGGGCGAGATCATGCGCGGCCTGGAGAACGTCGAGTTCGCGACCGGGGTCCCGCACCTGCTGAAGGGCGGGTACTCCGAGCAGGCAGGCACCGGCGTCGACGTCTACTCGATCCGCCAGCCGCTCGGCGTGGTCGCCGGCATCACGCCGTTCAACTTCCCGGTGATGGTGCCGCTGTGGATGTGCGCCAACGCCATCGCGTGCGGCAACGCCTTCATCCTCAAGCCCAGCGAGAAGGACCCGTCGGCGTCGCTTTTCCTCGCGCGGCTGTGGAAGGAAGCCGGGCTGCCGGACGGCGTCTTCACCGTCGTCAACGGCGACAAGGAGGCCGTCGACGTGCTGCTGACCGACGAGCGGGTCGCCGCGGTCAGCTTCGTCGGGTCGACCCCGATCGCCCGCTACATCTACGAGACCGGAACCGCGCACGGCAAGCGGATCCAGGCGCTCGGCGGCGCCAAGAACCACATGGTCGTGCTGCCGGACGCCGACGTCGACATGGCCGCCGACGCGGCCGTCTCGGCGGCGTACGGCGCGGCCGGCGAGCGCTGCATGGCCATCTCGGTGGCCGTCGCGGTCGGCGACGTCGGTGACGCCCTCGTCGACGCCATCGCCCTCCGGCTGCCCAAGCTGGTCGTCGGCGACGGCGCCGCTTCCGGCACGGACATGGGGCCTCTCATCACCGCCGAGCACCGCGACAAGGTGGCCGGCTACATCGGGGCCGGGGCCGACGCGGGCGCGACGCTGGTGGTCGACGGGCGCGAGGCAGACGTACCGGACGCGGGCTTCTTCCTCGGCACCACCCTGCTCGACCACGTCACCACCGACATGACCGTCTACACCGACGAGATCTTCGGGCCGGTCCTGGGCGTCGTCCGGGTCGACACCTACGAGCAGGCCGTCGACCTGGTCAACGCCAACCAGTACGCCAACGGCGTCGCGCTCTTCACGCGGGACGGAGGTGCGGCCCGGCAGTTCCAGTTCGACATCGAGGTGGGCATGGTCGGAATCAACGTGCCGATCCCGGTGCCCGTCGCGGCGTACTCCTTCGGCGGCTGGAAGTCCTCGCTGTTCGGCGACACCCACATGTACGGGCCGGAGGGCATCAACTTCTACACCCGCGGCAAGGTCGTCACGTCCCGCTGGCCGGACCCGTCGACGTCGTCGGTGGACCTGGGCTTCCCGCGCACCCGGTGACCCATCCCGCGCTGGCCGACGCCGCGCCGACGTCGGCCTGGCTCGACTCGCCCGAGCGCCCGGACCCGCGGCCGGCCCTGGACGCCGACACCACCGCCGACCTGGTCGTGGTCGGCGGCGGGTACACCGGCCTCTGGGCCGCCGTGCTCGCCAAGGAGCGCGACCCCGGCCGCGACGTGGTGCTGGTCGAGGCCCAGCGCGTCGGCTGGGCGGCGTCCGGGCGCAACGGCGGGTTCTGCTCGGCCTCCCTGACGCACGGACGGGACAACGGCGAGCAGCGCTTCCCCGACGAGATCGACACCCTCGAGCGGCTCGGCCTGCAGAACCTCGCCGAGATCGAGTCGGCCGTAGGCCGGTACGGCATCGACTGCGGCTGGGAGCTGACGGGCTCGCTCTCGGTGGCCACCGAACCCCACCAGGTCGCGTGGCTCCGGGACGCGGAGTCGGGTTCGTTCCTCGACCAGGACGCGACCAGGGCCGAGGTCGCCTCCCCGACGTACCTGGCCGGACTCTGGACCCGCGACGACAACGCGCTCGTCGACCCGGCGCGGCTGGCCTGGGGGCTGGCCGAGACTGCCGAGCGGCTCGGCGTACGGATCCACGAGCACACCTGCGTGACGGGCCTGGAGAAGGACGGGGCGGGCGTGCTTGTGCGGACCTCGACCGGCGGGACCATCCGGGCCGACCGGGTCGCGCTCGGCACCAACGCCTTCCCCTCGCTGGTCAAGCGTGTGCGCTGGCACACCGTGCCGGTCTACGACTACGCGCTGATGACCGAGCCGCTGTCGGCCGAACAGCTGGCCTCCGTCGGGTGGCGGAACCGTCAGGGCATCGACGACTGCGGCAACCAGTTCCACTACTACCGGCTGACGCCCGACAACCGGATCCTCTGGGGCGGGTACGACGCGATCTACCACTTCGGCCGCAAGCTGGACGACGGGCTCGACCAGCGACCGGCGACGTTCGACCTGCTGGCGCGGCAGTTCTTCGAGACGTTCCCCCAACTCGAGGGTCTGCCGTTCAGCCATCAGTGGGGCGGCGCCATCGACACCTGCACCCGGTTCTTCGCGTTCTTCGGGACGGCGTACGCCGGCCGCGCGGCGTACGCGCTCGGGTACACCGGCCTCGGCGTCGGCGCGACCCGGTTCGGGGCGAACGTGATGCTCGACCTGCTCGACGGGGTCGCCTCGGAGCGCACCGCGCTGGAGATGGTGCGCAGCAAGCCGCTGCCGTTCCCGCCGGAGCCGTTCGCCTACGCCGGCGTCCAGCTGACCCGGTGGTCGCTGGCCGCCGCCGACCGCCAGGGTGGCCGGCGGAACCTGTGGCTCCGGGCGCTGGACCGCGCAGGGCTGGGGTTCGACTCGTGATCCGACACGACGTCTCCATCAGCCTCGGCGAGATCGCTCCCGAGGACGCCGGGGCGGCGGTCGAGCGGCACCAGCTGTCGCTCGACTGGAGCGGTGACTCGTTCATGGGTCGCCTGTGGCAGGACGCCACCCACCACGCCGTGCTGGTGGACGGCGAGCCGGTCGGAGTCGTGGGGTGGTCCGTGGACGATCAGCACCTGAGCCTGCTCACGCTCGATCGGCGGGCTCGCTCGTTGGACCGGCAGGTGATGGAGGTGATGCTGGCGGAGAGCGGAGCCCGGACGGCGTACGTCGCGTCCTGGGACGCCCACCACGTGCACGTGTTGGGGGCGTTCGCAACCGGCGTCGGGTCGCAGGCCTACCAGTTCCGGCTGCTCGACGCTGATCACCTGCGCGAGCCACTGCCCGGACTCGAGCTCGCCCTGGCCACGCCCGCTGACCTCGACTACCTCGAGTCGACGGGCTGGCAGGACGACTTCGGTTCCTACGTCGAACACAACGCGATGAGCGTGGTCCGTCAGGACGGCAACGAGGTCGGGATCGCGGTGCACGAGCGGCACGCGCTCGACGCGTCGGTCGTCGACATCGGGATGTACGTCGACCCGGTGCTTCGCCGTCGGGGCGTCGGCAGCTCGATCCTCTCCCTCACCGCGCGGGCCGTGCTGGACGACGGGCGCACGCCGGTCGCCGGCTGCTGGTGGAAGAACTGGTCGTCCCGGGCCACCATCGAGGCCGCCGGGCTGGTGTGTGCCGGCACGATCCTCAGGTTCGACCTGGATCCGGGGACGTTCGACCGAGTTTGGGTGGTCGAGCCGTGAGGCCGGCCACGGCCTCACCTAGCGGCTCGGCGGCTCGACCACCGAAGAAACGAACCGCGAGATGCCCTCGGCTTCCCGCACGCGCGACTCCTCGTGGAGGTAGGGCATGTGGCCGGTCTCGAAGTACTCGTGCTCGATGCGGTCGAAGGCCTCGTCGGGGAGTCGGAGGTGGGCGACCATGTCCTCCGCGGCGTGGTACGGCGTGGCCAGGTCGTAGTAGCCGTACTCGATCCGCACCCGTAGGTGCGGGTTGACCCGCATCAGCCGCTCGAGCTTGTCGGCGACATTGATCGGCTTGCCCTCGAACTCCGCGAAGGACCACTTCTTGATCGCGCCGGCGAACACCTCGTAGGGGATGTCGAGGGTGCTGCCGAGCTCGGCGCGCAGGTAGTGGTGCAGGGCTGCTGCGAAGGGTCCCTCGATGGCGTCGCTGGACGGATCGGCGTCCATGTTCTCGGCGATGCGCGAGAACAGCGGACCCGTGTAGCGCCCGTCGATGCGGCCCACGGCGAGGCCGCGGTCCCGCAGCACCTCGGTGCACCAGCGCCAGTGCTCGATGCGCAGGTCGGTGCGGTCGACGTACTCCTCGCTCACCCCGGCCAGCCGGGCGAGCGTGCCGACGATCTCAGCGCGCTCCTCGGCTGCCAGGCGGTGGCCCTTCGCCAGGGCGGTCCGGTACGGGCCGGCCGCGAACTCCTCCGCCTCGGTGCGCACCTCCTCCAGGCTCCGGTCGGGGTGGAGGCCGTGGTAGTGCGCGATGGCGGAGTACGTCGGCAGGAAGTTCAGGCTGGCCTCGTCGTGGCGCAGGTGCTCGAAGTCCTGGCTGCCGAAGTCCAGCACGCTCGAGACCAGCACCAGGCCGTTGAGAGCCAGCGCGTGCTTGCTCGACAGCCGCTCGGCCACGGCGACGGCGCGGACGGTGCCGTACGACTCGCCGATCAGGTACTTCGGCGACATCCAGCGGTCCTCGCGAGTGCACCACAGCCGGATCAGCTCGGTGACCTGCTCGACGTCCTTGGCGTAGCCGTGGAACTCCTGGGCCTTGCGACCCTCGACGGCCCGGCTGTGCCCGGTCGACATCGGGTCGATGAAGACCAGGTCGGAGACGGCCAACAGGGTCTCGGCGTTGTCCTTCAGTGCGTACGGCGGCGGGGTCGGTGCGTCGACGTCGCCGACGTCGACCCGCCGCGGGCCGAGCAGGCCCATGTGCAGCCAGACCGATGACGACCCAGGGCCGCCGTTGAAGACGAAGGTGACCGGCCGCGTCGTCACGTCCCCCTTCACGTCATCGGTGTCGAGGGTGTAGGCGGTGACGGAGAGCTCGGCCCGTGCCTTCCAGCCCCGGAACACCTCCTTCTTGCTGACCTCCTCCTCGCGCAGCACGATCCGGCCGGTCCGCGCGGTGTAGGCGATCTCACCGCTCGTCGTGCTCAGCGTGTGGTGGGTGACGATGAGGTCGTCGACCGGCTCGGGGGCCTTCGCCGGCTCGTCCCTCTTCTTCCCCTCACTCACGCGTCGCTCTCCTTCCCACGTTCGCCTCCCGGCACCCACAGCACGTCGCCCTGCTCCCGGTTGGCGTACCTCGCGAGGATGAACAGCAGGTCGGAGAGCCGGTTGAGGTAGGTGATGGCCGGCTTGTTCATCGTCTCGCCGTGCTCGGCGTACGCCGCCCAGGCCGACCGCTCCGCCCGGCGTACGACGGTGCGCGCGACGTGCAGCTGAGCGGCGCCGGGCGTGCCGCCGTTGAGGATGAACGACCGCAGGGTCGGCAGGTCGGCGTTGTAGTGGTCGCACCAGCCCTCGAGGCGGTCGACGTACTCCTGCTCGATCCGCAGCGGCGGGTACTCGGGGTCCGCGACGACCGGCGTGCAGAGGTCGGCGCCGACGTCGAAGAGGTCGTTCTGCACGTGTATCAGGACGGCCCGGACGTCCTCCTCGAGGCTGTGACTGAGGGCTACGCCGATCTGCGCGTTCGCTTCGTCCACGTCTGCGTAGGCGTGCAGCCGCGTGTCGTTCTTGGTCGTCACGCTCAGGTCGCCGAGGCGGGTCTCGCCGGCGTCTCCCGTGCGTGTGTAGATCCGGGTGAGGTTCACCATGCGGCCGACTGTAGTGCTCGGGCCGCCGCGCGAAATTGGTCGCGTCCCGGTAGCAACCGATCGGTTGTGTCGCGCGTCATAAGGGATAGACGGACTCGTCAGAGCGGGCCCGTGCAGGAAGGCGCCACGGGGGAGCCTTCCGACAACACCGGAGATCTCGGGTTCCGGAGAGCGGGGTAGGCAGATGGACATCGTGAACGACGGACCGACCCTGGTCCTCAGCGGCGACTTCGACGCGCGCTGCACGTGGGAGGTCCGCAACGCCCTGCGCGAGCGACTCCACGGCCCAGGCAGTCGGGATGGGCGCGACGTCGTCGTCGACCTCACCGACGTCACGTTCATCGACGCCACCGCCACCCGGGTCCTCGCCTACGCCAGCCGCGAGGCCTCCCTCGCCGGCAACCACGTCACACTGCGGGGCTGCGGCCCGGCCGTCCGCCGGATGCTGCACCTGTCCCGGCTGATGCGCTTCGTCGACGTGGAGCGGGCCGCTTAGCCACTTCGGGTGGCCGAGCCCGCGAGCGCCGGCGAGCGGTGTCGAGACCGCGCGACTCTCCCGGGTCTCGACACGGGCTCGCCCAGGGGCTCGCCCGGCTCGACCAGCGAGGGTCGCGCGACTGTCCCCGGGTCTCGACACGGGCTCGCCCAGGGGCTCGCCCGGCTCGACCAGCGAGGGCGTGTCGGATAAGCCACACGCTCGGCCGGTTACTCGGAAGTAGTCACGGACCTACCGTGAGCACATGCCCGAGAAGGACCGTCCCTGGCTGATGCGGACCTACGCCGGTCACTCGACCGCCGCGGCGTCGAACGCGCTCTACCGCGGCAACCTCGCGAAGGGGCAGACCGGGCTCTCCGTCGCCTTCGACCTGCCGACGCAGACCGGCTACGACCCGGACTCGCCACTTGCCCGCGGCGAGGTCGGCAAGGTCGGCGTACCAGTCCCGCATCTCGGTGAGATGCGCAAGCTCTTCGACGGCATCCCGCTGACGGAGATGAACACCTCGATGACGATCAACGCCACCGCGATGTGGCTGCTGGCGCTCTACCAGGTGGCGGCCGAGGAGCAGAACGAGGTCTCGACAGGCTCGACCAGCGAGAGGCAGGAGGTCGCGCACCGGCTCGCCGGGACGACGCAGAACGACATCATCAAGGAGTACCTCTCACGCGGGACCTACGTGTTCCCGCCCGAGCACTCGCTGCGATTGATCGGCGACGTGATCGCCTACACGGTCCACGAGATCCCGCAGTGGAACCCGATCAACATCTGCAGCTACCACCTCCAGGAGGCCGGCGCGACGCCGGAGCAGGAGCTGGCCTACGCGCTGTGCACCGCGATCGCCGTGCTCGACACCGTGCGGGCCTCGGGCCAGGTCAGCGAGGCGGACTTCGGCCAGGTCGTCGGCCGGATCTCCTTCTTCGTCAACGCCGGGGTGCGCTTCGTGGAGGAGATGTGCAAGATGCGCGCCTTCGTGCAGCTGTGGGACGAGCTGACCGAGCAGCGGTACGGCGTGACGGACCCGAAGATGCGCCGGTTCCGGTACGGCGTCCAGGTCAACTCCCTCGGCCTGACCGAGGCCCAGCCCGAGAACAACGTGCAGCGGATCGTGCTGGAGATGCTGGGCGTGACGCTGAGCAAGGGCGCCCGCGCTCGCGCCGTCCAGCTGCCCGCGTGGAACGAGGCGCTCGGCCTGCCGCGGCCGTGGGACCAGCAGTGGTCGTTGCGGCTGCAGCAGGTGCTGGCGTTCGAGTCCGACCTGCTCGAGTACGACGACATCTTCGACGGCTCCCACGTCGTCGCCGCCAAGGTGGCCGAGCTGGTGGAGGGTGCTCGCGCCGAGATGGACCGGGTGCAGGCGCTGGGCGGGGCGATCGCCGCGGTCGAGTCCGGGTACATGAAGGAGCGGCTGGTCTCCGCGCACTCCGAGCGGCGCGCGCGGATCGAGTCGGGCCAGGACCAGGTCGTCGGCGTCAACGTCTTCGAGACCACCGAGCCGTCGCCGCTGACCGCCGACCTCGACGCCGCGATCATGGCCGCCGACCCCGATGCCGAGGCCGCTGCCATCGAGTCAGTACGGGCGTGGAAGGCCGAGCGCGACGAGGCCGCCGTGACCGAGGCGCTGTCGCGGCTGGCCGCGGACGCGAAGACCGCCACGAACCTGATGGCCGCGACGCTGGCGGCCGCCCGGGCCGGCGCGACGACGGGGGAGTGGGCCGGCACGCTGCGCGAGGTGTTCGGCGAGTTCCGCGCGCCGACGGGTGTCAGCGGAGCCGTGGGCGCCGTGTCATCGGCCGGCGAGGCGGGCTCGGAGCTCGCGGCCGTTCGGGATCGCGTCCGTGCGACGGGGGAGGAGCTCGGCGGCCGGCTGCGGCTGCTGGTGGGCAAGCCCGGCCTCGACGGCCACTCGAACGGCGCCGAGCAGGTCGCCGTACGCGCCCGGGACGCCGGGTTCGAGGTCGTCTACCAGGGCATCCGGCTGACGCCCGGGGAGATCGTCGCCGCCGCCGTGGCCGAGGACGTGCACTGCGTGGGCCTCTCCATCCTGTCCGGCTCGCACATGGAGCTGGTGCCGGCGATCCTCGACGGCCTGCGGGAGGCCGGCCTCGATGACGTACCCGTCGTCGTCGGCGGGATCATCCCGTCCTCCGACGCACTGGCGCTGGTGGACCTCGGCGTCGCCGCGGTCTACACGCCCAAGGACTTCGGGCTCACCGAGATCATGGGCGGCATCGTCGACGTCATCCGGAAGGCCCAGGGGCTGGGCTGACCGGGATGTAGTGATACCCGGTCGACCGGGTATCACTGCGCTTAGTGGGGGTTGCAACCGGCACAAAGCGGCGGGAACGACACCGAAGTTCACCAGCCGCGGGAGTCCGGGCCACCCTTGAACGGGCCGACGACGCGGCCGGTGATCCAGCCGCCGTAGAAGCCGCCCTCCTGGGGCCGGACCACCTCGCCGTCGACGCGGCACTCGTCGACCAGGCCGGGCATCACGGCGTAGTGGTCGCGGAGGGTCGCGAAGCCGTCGATCGGGTCCGGGTAGGTCCAGGCGGCGCGAAGCGCGGTGGCGGCGTGGGTGACCAGGTCGGCATACGACGCCTCGCCCTTCCACTCGCAGTACGTGTGGCCGGCGGCCGGCCGGAGCACGCCGTCGAGGAAGGCCTCGAGGGGCAGGTAGTAGGTCGGCGGATGACTGGTCTCGAGCACGCGCAGGCTCGCCGTCGTCCGCGCGACGACCACACCGCCGAGGACCACCTCGACGGTCTCGGCGCTGGGCTCGACGAGGGGCGGTCGCGGGTAGTCCCAGACGGACTCCTGGCCGGGGCCGGCGGGCAGCGGGGTCGGGCGCACGGATCGACGCTAGCCGCCGTACGGTGACCCGGTGAGCGACCTGCAGTGCCCGGCCCGGGTGTACCTCGCCCGGCACGGCCAGACGGAGTACGAGAGCCCGGTGATGGTGAACCAGGGTGGTTCGCTCACCACGCTCGGGCGCTCGCAGGCCCGCGAGCTCGGCGAGAAGCTGCGCGGCGAGCGGATCGCGCACGCCTACTGCAGCAGCATCTCGCGCGCCGTCCAGACCGCCGAGCTCGCCGCCGGCGTGCTCGGCGTCGAGGTCACCGTCCGGGAGGGACTGGGCGAGTTCGCGGTGGGGGAGGCGTACGGCAAGCCGGCCGGCGCCGGCATCTTCGTCGAGGAGATGCGGCGCTGGGTGGCCGGGGACGTCGACGCGACGTACCCCGGGAGCGAGAGCGCCGTCGACGTGGTCGCGCGGGTGCGGCCGGTGCTCGACGCGATCGCAGACGCACACCGCGGAGAGGCCGTGCTGGTGGTGGCCCACGGCGGCGTGGTCGTCGCCGCGCAGGCGGTGCT
This sequence comes from uncultured Actinomycetota bacterium, assembly GCA_963782155.1. Classification (GTDB taxonomy): domain Bacteria; phylum Actinomycetota; class Actinomycetes; order Propionibacteriales; family Nocardioidaceae; genus Nocardioides. Next base: position 41,901 of record CAWAIZ010000011.1, on the reverse strand, counting down.
CGACTACCGGCCGGGCCGGACGTGGGACTTCCCCAACTGCGCGTACGTCGAGCTCGAGGGCGACGCGGACGGGTGGCGGGTCTTAGGTTAGGCAACCCTTAACGTCGGCTGCTAAAGTCCGGCGCGTGTCGAAGAAGGTCCACGACAAGGGCAGGGGCAAGCTCCCCAAGAAGAAGTGCTGCGTGTCGAAGGACAAGTGCCGGCGCTGCCCGATCCTCGCGCTCAAGATGGGCCACCTGCCCGCTGGCTATACGGTCAAGAAGCGCAAGCTCGTCAAGCTGTCCAAGGCGGCCTGAGCCAGCTCACCTGACCCAACCGACCGGAGGATCGTGATGGCGGCGCCGCGTTTCGTCGACCAGCTCAACACGCAGATCGGGAACGAGCTGGCTGCGCACAACCAGTACCTCGCCTGCGCGGTCTACTACGACGCCCTGACGATGCCGCGGATGGCGTCGTTCTTCTACGGCCAGGCGCTGGAGGAGCGCGACCACGCGATGATGATGGTGCAGTACCTCCTCGACTCCGACGCCGACGTGGTCATCCCCGGCGTCGAGGGGCCGACCGCGTCGTTCGCCGACGTGGTGGCGCCCGTCGCGCTCGCGCTGGACCAGGAGAGGCGGGTCACCGAGCAGATCAACACCCTGCTGCGGATCGCGCGAGACGAGTCCGACTTCGCCTCCGAGCAGTTCATGCAGTGGTTCATCAAGGAGCAGGTCGAGGAGGTCGCCACGATGAGCGACCTGCTCGCCGTGGCTACCCGCAACCGCGAGGACATCGAGGACATCGAGGAGTACGTCGCGCGCGAGCAGCGCGCCGGGGACGCCGACCCGACCGCGCCGCGGATCGCCGGCGCCTGACCGGTTCGCGCTTCGCGACGAGACCGGCCGACGCGCCCAGGAGCTGGGCTCGAACGGGGCGCGACGACCGACCTGTCCTGGGTCCAACGACGCCGTCCGCGCGCGGTTACGTCCCGAGGCGGCAGACTGCTCGCATGGCGCGCGTGACGGTGGTCGGGGCCGGCGTGGTCGGCCTGACCTGTGCCTTCCGGCTGCTGGAGGAAGGGCATCGGGTCGACGTACTGGCGCGCGACCTGCCGCTGGAGACGACGTCGGCCGTCGCCGCGGCGATCTGGTACCCCTACCGCGCCTTCCCCCACGACCGCGTGCTCGCCTGGTCGGCCCGCTCCTACGAGGTGTTCGTCGAGCTGGCGGACGTCGCCGGCGCGGGGGTCGCCTTGCGCTCGGGTGTCGAGCTGTTCGCCACCCCGCAGGAGGACCCCTGGTGGCGCTCGGCGGTGCCGCGGCTGGATCACGTGCCGCCGCCGGCCGGGTACGCCGATGCGTGGTCCTTCCTCGCCCCGGTGGTCGAGATGCCGGCGTACCTCTCCTGGCTGGCGTCCCGGGTCGCGGACCTGGGCGGCACCATCACCCGCCTCAACCTCTCCTCACTCCCGTCCGGGCCCGATGTGGTGGTCAACTGCGCGGGCATCGGGTCGCGGCTGCTCGCGTCGGACCCGACGGTTGCGCCGGTGCGCGGACAGGTCGTGTACGTCTCGCAGGTTGGCCTCGAGGACTGGCTGCTGGACTCCTCATCGGGTCACCTGACGTACGTCGTGCCGCGCTCCCACGACATCGTGCTGGGCGGTACGGACGAGGAGGGCGACTGGAGCCGGACCCCGTCCCCGGACACGGCGACCGCGATCCTCTCGCGTGCGCGCACCCTCGTGCCTGCGCTGGAGTCTGCCCAGGTACTGCGACACCGGGTGGGTCTGCGGCCCGCGCGGCCGTCGGTACGGGTGGAGCGGGTGGCCGGTGAAGGTACCAGCGTCGTGCACTGTTACGGCCACGGTGGCGCCGGGGTGACGTTGTCGTGGGGTACGGCGGACGAGGTGGTCTCGCTGGTCGGCTGACTCTCGCTGGTCGAGCCGGGAGGCCGGCCACGGCCGAGCGTGTCGCGGACTCGAAAGGGTCACTGGGTCTCGACACGGGCTCGCTGGCGCTCGCCCGGCTCGACCAGCGAAGTGCTCGCTGGCGTTCGCCCGGCTCGACCAGCGAAGTGCTCGCTGGCGCTCGCCCGGCTCGACCAGCGAAGTGCTCGCTGGCGTTCGCCCGGCTCGACCAGCGAAGGAGTCAGCCGCGACGGCGCAGAACCACCGCCATGAGAGCCAGGCCCACGACCAGGCCGGCCACGCCACCGACGAACCCGCCCCACTCCGACGACGTACGACCGCCGATCGCCGCACCGACCCCCGCCAGGACCATCGCGCCGACCGCGAGCCCCATCCGCAGCCCCATCTCCCGCACGAACAGCGTCGTGAACGATGCGGTGCCGCCTTGCCGGTCGAGCGGCTGGGCGCGCACCACGGCAGCGGTCTCGATCGGGCCGTAGACGTGGGGGTACGTGTCGCCGCCCACCGGGTCCTCCCGCCACGGGGAGGTGAGCTTGTCGGTGTCGATGGTGAGCAGCACGAGGGGTTCGCCGGCGTCGGCGTAGTAGCTCGTCCACACCACCGGCACCTGCTCGCGGCGGGCCGCGTGGATGAAGCCCTCCTGCTCGAGGGTCACTCCGCGGGTCGAGGTGGTGTACGTGCCGGAACGCTGGGCGGCTGCCCAGTCCCGCACCGTGGCGATGTGGAAGATCTGCACGCTAGAAGAGCCGGTGACTGGGGTCGTCGAGCCCGCGGAGGGCGTCGTAGTCGACCACGGCGCAGGCGATGCCACGGTCCGTGGCCAGGACGCGTGCCTGGGGCTTGATCTCCTGGGCGGCGAAGATGCCGCGGACGGGCGCCAGGAGGGGGTCGCGGTTGAGGAGCTCGAGGTACCTGGTCAGCTGCTCCACGCCGTCGATCTCGCCGCGGCGCTTGATCTCGACGGCGACGCTCGCGCCGCCGGCGTCGCGGCACATCAGGTCGACGGGACCGATGGGGGTGGGGTACTCGCGGCGTACCAGGGTCAGCCCGTCGGCCAAGGTCGCGGGGTGCTCGGCGAGCAGCTCCTGGAGGTGCTTCTCGACGCCGTCCTTCTGCAGGCCCGGGTCGACGCCGAGGTCGTGGGCCGAGTCGTGCTGGATGTCCTCGATGAGGATGCGCAGGGTGTCGTCGTCCTTGCCGGTGACGACCCACTCGACCTGGCCGTCGTCGTTCACGCCCTCGCGCACCTTGCAGGGCGGCGACATCCAGTTGAGCGGCTTGTACGAGCCGCCGTCGGAGTGCACGAGCACCGATCCGTCGGCCTTGATCATCAGTACCCGGGTGGCCATCGGCAGGTGGGCGGTCAGTCGTCCGGCGTAGTCGACCTGGCACCGCGCCACCACCAACCTCACGGGCGGCGAATCTACCCGTCCGGGTAGTCCGCGACGAAAAGCACCTCGATACGGCCTCCGGGAGGTGCTTTTCGTCGCGGACTATCCCGAGGGCGCGGGAGGGGTGACCCTTTCCACACGGCACCGGGCTCGGCGTACCTCGCTGGCCGGTGGGAGGATGCGGGCCATGACGAACCCCGCTGCGGAGCGCCAGTTCAACCGGATCGGCGTGGTCGGGCTGGGCACGATGGGTGCCGGCATCGCCGAGGTGTTCGCCCGCAACGGGTACGACGTCACGGGCGTCGAGATCAACGACGAGGCCCTGGAGCGTGGCCGCCAGCACCTCGAGCACTCGACCGGACGCGCGGTCGCACGCGGCAAGCTGACCGAGACCGAGCAGGCCGAGCTGGTCGGCCGGATCACTTTCACCACGAGCATGAAGGACCTCGCCGACGCGGACTTCATCGTGGAGGCCGTGGTCGAGTCGATCGAGATCAAGAAGTCGGTGTTCCGGGCGCTGGACGACGTCGTCCACGACGACGCGATCCTGGCGACCAACACCTCCTCGCTGTCGGTCACCGAGATCTCCACGGCCAGCAGCCATCCCGGCCGGGTCGTCGGGGTGCACTTCTTCAACCCGGCACCGGTGCAGAACCTCGTCGAGGTGATCCGCACGGTCGTCACCGAGCCGCAGGTGCTCGCCGACGTCGAGGCACTGCTACGCGGCGTCGGCAAGAGCCCCGTGGTCTGCGGCGACCGGGCCGGGTTCATCGCCAACACCCTGCTGTTCGGGTACCTCAACCACGCGGTCTCCATGTACGAGGCCCATTACGCCTCCCGCGAGGACCTCGACGCCGCGATGCGCTACGGCTGCGGGTACCCGATGGGCCCGCTCGCGCTGCTCGACCTGATCGGCCTCGACACGGCGTACGAGATCCTCGACACGATGTACAAGCAGGGCCGCGACCGCCTGCACGCGCCCGCGCCGATTCTCAAGCAGATGGTCACGGCCGGACTGCTCGGCCGGAAGTCCGGCCGCGGCTTCTACACCTACGAGGCACCCGACAGCTCCAAGGTCGTGCCGGACCATCTCACCCCCTCGGCCGACGATGCTCCCCAGCTGCGACGCGACATCACCCGGATCGGCGTCGTGGGGACCGGCACCATGGCGTCGGGCATCGTCGAGGTGTTCGCCAAGGCCGGGTACGACGTGGTCTACGTCGGCCGGTCCGACGCCAAGGTCGAGGGCGTCCAGGCCGCCATCGAGCGGTCGCTGGACAAGGCGATCCAGCGGGGCAAGCTCGAGGAGTCCGCGCGTGCCGAGGTGCTCGGCCGGCTCACCGGGTCGACGTCGCTGGAGACCGTGGCCGACTGCGACCTCCTGGTCGAGGCCATCGCCGAGGACCTCCGCATGAAGAGGACCCTCTTCGAGAACCTCGACGAGATCTGCAAGCCGGGGGCGATCCTGGCCACCACGACGTCCTCCCTGCCGATCATCTCCTGCGCAATGGCGACCAGCCGGCCGCAGGACGTCGTTGGCATGCACTTCTTCAACCCCGCGCCGGTCATGCAGCTGGTCGAGGTGGTCTCGACGGTCGCCACGTCCGACGACGTCGTGGAGACCGTCCGCGCGCTGTGCGGCCAGGTCGGCAAGGTCGCGGTCTCGTGCGGCGACCGGGCCGGGTTCATCGTCAACGCACTGCTGTTCCCGTACCTCAACGACGCGGTGAAGATGCTCGAGGCGCACTACGCCACGGCCGACGAGGTGGACACCGCCATGAAGCTCGGCTGTGCGCTGCCGATGGGGCCGTTCGAGCTGCTCGACGTGGTCGGGAACGACGTCTCGCTGGCCATCCAGCGCGAGCTCTACCTCGAGTTCCGCGAGCCCGGGTTCGCGCCCGCGCCACTGCTCGAGCACCTGGTGACGGCGGGGTACCTCGGCCGCAAGACGAAGCGTGGTTTCCGGGACTACACGCTCGGGTGAGCCACCGTTGGTCGAGTAGCTTGCGCCAGCAACCGTCTCGAAACCCGGTGACGTGACGGGCCTTCGGCCCTCCTCGACCAGTCGCGCGTGAGGGATGCCCACCCACGGGGGTGAGGCAGTCTCGCCCTCTCAGGTCTTAGCGTCCCAAAAGTTGCCCGGGCAGCAGGCGTTTGCTTCCCGAGGGTCCGGGCGGAGAGGCGAGTCGCATGTCCGTCGAGACCGGACGCATCACCACCGACATCCCTGCCCGCATGGACCGCCTGCCGTGGGTGCGCTGGCACTGGATGATCGTCGTCGGGCTGGGGGCTGTCTGGATCCTGGACGGCCTCGAGGTCACCATCGTCGGCTCGATGTCGGACGCGCTGAAACCGGGAGACACCGGCCTGGGGCTGAGCAGCTCGGACATCGGCACGGCGGGTGCGGTGTACGTCGCCGGTGCCTGTCTCGGCGCACTGTTCTTCGGCCAGCTCACCGACCGCTTCGGCCGGAAGAAGCTGTTCCTGATCACCCTGGCCGTCTACACGGTCGCGACCGTGCTGACCGCCTTCTCGATGAGCCCGCTGTGGTACTTCGGCGCCCGGTTCCTCACCGGTGCCGGCATCGGCGGCGAGTACGCCGCGATCAACTCCGCCATCGACGAGCTGATCCCCGCGAAGTACCGCGGACGCGTCGATGTGGCGATCAACGGCTCCTTCTGGGTCGGGGCCACGGCGGGCTCGCTGCTGACCATCCCGCTGCTCGACCCGAACCTCGTCGACGAGTCCTGGGGCTGGCGGCTCGCCTTCGGGCTGGGCGCGATCCTGGCCGTCGGCATCCTGCTCGTCCGCCGGCACGTGCCGGAGAGCCCGCGTTGGCTCTTCATCCACGGTCGCGAGGACGAGGCCGAGAAGATCGTCCGGGACATCGAGCGCACCGTGACGGACGAGGCGGGCAAGAAGCTGGAGTCGGTCTCGGACACCATCACGATCCGGCAGCGCAAGACGATCAGCCTCGTCCTGATCGCGAAGACCGTGTTCACGCTCTACCCCAAGCGGACGATCCTGTGCTTCTCGCTCTTCGTGGGCCAGGCGTTCCTCTACAACGCGTTCTTCTTCACCTACGGCGACAGCCTCAGCACGTTCCTCGACGTCAAGCAGACCGGCTACTACCTCGCGGTGTTCGCGATCAGCAACTTCCTCGGGGCGTTGCTGCTGAGCCAGCTGTTCGACACCGTCGGACGGGTCCCCATGATCGCCGGCACCTACATCCTGTCCGGCGTGCTGCTCGCCGGGACGGGCTTCTTCCTCGGTGACGTGACGGCGGTGACCCTGACGATGATGGGCTGCATCATCTTCTTCTTCGCCTCGGCCGGCGCCAGCGCGGCGTACCTCACCGCCAGCGAGGTCTTCCCGATGGAGACGCGGGCGCTGTGCATCGCGTTCTTCTACGCCATCGGCACCGCGGTCGGCGGCATCACCGGTCCGCTGTACTTCGGCAAGCTCATCGACGACGCGTCGGCGGACAAGGACATCACCAAGATCGCCATCGGCTACTTCGTCGGCGCCGCGCTGATGATCGCCGGCGGCATCGTCGCGGCCTTCCTCGGTGTCAAGGCCGAGGGGAAGTCGCTGGAGTCGCTGGCCCAGCCGCTGACCGCGGAGGACGCCGACGACCCGGGTCCCACGAACGACTCCGACGACCGCAAGACGCCGCAGCCGGTCTGACCGCAGGAGGACAGCCATGACCCCGATGCCACCCCCCAAGGCCTCCACCGAGGGCCCTCGCGACCGCCACGTGACCTACGAGATCGGCCAGCTGGTCCGGGCCCTCCAGGCGCAGGGCCCGCAGAGCCCTCAGGACCTCGGCCGCCTCGTCGGCGAGGAGTACTGGGAGTCCGGCCGGTTCGACCGGGCCCTGTCCCTCGCGGTCAGCGACGGGCTGATCACCCGGCAGGGTGACGGGAAGGTCGCCACCGTCTGAGCTCTGCTGGTTGAGGTGGGACGAAGTCCCGACGCCCCGGGACAAGGCCGCCGATCTCTCGCCGGGTTTCGAGACAGGCGCTAGCGCGCCTTCCTCAACCAACGAAGATGCGCGCCTTCCTCAACCAACGGAGACGCGCGCCTTCCTCAACCAACGAAGACGCGCGCCTTCCTCAACCAACGAAAGACGCGCGCCTTCCTCAACCAACGAAAGACGCGCGCCTTCCTCAGCCAACGAAGGGCACTCAGTCCAGGCAGAACTCGTTGCCCTCCGGGTCCTGCATCGTGATGTGGCCGAAGTTGATCGCGTCCGGTTCGATCCGCCAGAGCCGGGTGGCGCCGAGGGCGAGGAGTTCCTCGCACCTCTGCTCGAGGGCCGCCATCCGCTCGTCGCCCTTCAGGCCCACGGCGGAGCGGACGTCGAGGTGCACGCGGTTCTTGGCGGACTTGGGTTCGGACACCTTCTGGAACCACAGCCGCGGGCCGACCCCGTCGGGGTCGACCGATGCGGACGCGTCGTTGCGACGTTCCTCCGGGATGCCCCAGGCGTCGAGCGCCTCGTCCCAGGTCTGGTGCGGCGGCGGCGGGCTGTCGAGCCGGTAGCCGAGCACCTCGTTCCAGAACAACGAGAGCGCGCGGGGGTCGGCGCAGTCGAACGTCACCTGCACGGTGGCAGCCATCAGTGTCCCTTCCGTTGATGAGCGGCCAGCGTGGCACAGATAGCGGACAGGATCGGTCCGCTATCTGTGAGAACCTCGGCCCATGGCCGAGACGACCCAGCGGGTGCTCCGCCTGCTGGGGCTGCTCCAGCAGCGGGCCGTGTGGACCGGTCCGGAGCTGGCCGACCGGCTTGGGGTGACCACGCGCAGCGTGCGCCGCGACGTGGAGCGGCTGCGGGGCCTGGGGTATCCGGTCAACGCGACGCAGGGCGTGGGCGGCGGGTACCAGCTCGGCGCGGGCATGGCGCTGCCGCCGCTGCTCCTCGACGACGAGGAGGCGATCGCGACAGCCGTATCGCTCCGCCTGGCGGCGGGCGGCACGGTCGCGGGCGCCGGCGAGGCCGCCGTACGGACTCTCGCGAAGCTCGACCAGGTCCTCCCCGAGCGGCTGCGGGCGGAGGTACGCGCCCTGCACGACGCCATCACCACACTCGAGGGCGGCCGGATCGAGGTGGACGCCGACGCGCTGATGGTGCTGGCGCGAGCGGCGCGGGACCACGTGCGGGTGGCCCTGACGTACGCCGCCCCCGAGCGGCAGCCGGCCGAGCGGCGGGTCGAGCCGTACGCCCTGGTGGCCACCGGCCGGCGGTGGTACCTGCTGGCGTGGGACCTCGACCGTGGCGACTGGCGGACCCTACGGCTGGATCGGATGAGCGAGGTGCGCGCCACGACGTGGCGGTTCCGGCCGCGGGAGGCGCCCGACGCGGCGACGTACGTGCAACACGCCGTGACCGTGAGCCCCTACCGCTACGAGGCGCGGGTGCTGCTCCATGCGCCGGTGGCGCAGATGCAGGAGAAGATGTCGGCGGCCTCGGGTCGCGTGGACGCCGTCGACGAGCGGACGTGCCGCTTCGTCGCGGGCGCGAACAGCCTGGAGGCGATCGCCTGGCACCTGGTCTCGCTCGACGTGGCCTTCACGGTGGAGGCGCCCGACGAGCTGCGCGCGACGCTGGCCGCGCTGGGCGCGCGGATGACGGCCGGCAGTGTTGGAGCGATTTCGTAGGCTGGCCGCATGGGATGGGTGCTGCTGCTCCTGTTGGTCGTCGTGATCGCCTCCGTGGCGTTCGTGGCCAAGCGATCCGCGGACCGAAAGCAGCTCGAGCGGAAGGCCGCCGAGCTCGAGCCGGTGAAGAAGCTGGCCTTCGAGGACATCACCGCGCTCGGCGTCGAGCTCCAGGACCTCGACGAGGACATGGGCGCGCGGGACCTCGACCGGGGCACGCGGGCCGACTACCAGCGGGCGCTCGACGCCTACGAGTCGGCGAAGATGGCCGGCGACTACATGACCTCGCCCGACGAGATCACGCACGTGACCAAGATCCTCGATGACGGCCGGTACGCCATCGCGTGCGTGCGCGCCCGGGTCGCGGGCGACCCGCTGCCGACGCGCCGGCCGGCCTGCTTCTTCGACCCGCGGCACGGGATGGCCGTCGAGGACGTGCCGTACGCCCCGCCGGGCGGCGTCGAGCGCGACGTACCGGCCTGCGCGCTGGACGCCGAGCGCGTCAAGGCCGGCGCCGAGCCCGACTCACGGATGGTGATGGTCGGGTCCGAACGGGTGCCGTACTGGCAGGGCGGCCGCGCATACGCGCCGTACGCCCAGGGGTACTTCGGCGGCTTCGGGCCGATGGACTGGATGTTCGTCGGGCTGATGTTCGGCGGCGGGTTCGACGGTCTCGGTGCGGGCATCGGCGCCCTGGGCGACGGCATCGGTGACGGCATCGGGAACATCGGCGACGGCATCGGCAACCTGTTCGACGGGTTCGACTTCTGACCGCCCTCCGGTGATTGAGGAGGTCGTGCAGCGACCGTCTTCTGACCGCCCTCGGTGATTGAGGAGGTCGTGCAGCGACCGTCTTCTGACCGCCCTCCGGTGGTTGAGGAGGTCGCGCAGCGACCGTCTCGAAACCCGGTGAGAGGACGGGCAGCCTGCCCGGTCGCCGGGTCTCGACACGGGCTCGCTGGCGCTCGCCCGGCTCAACCGGCGAGATGAGTAGCCTCCTCCGGGTGACGTCCGGCCTGTACGCGACGACCCAGGGGGAGAGCGGGTCGTGGGTGGTCTTCTGCCACGGGCTGTTCGGGCAGGGCAAGAACTGGACGCAGATGTCCAAGCAGGTCGCCGAGCGGCACCGGGTCCTGCTGCTCGACATGCCCCAGCACGGCCGGTCGGCGTGGACCGACGACTTCACCTACCTCGATGCCGCCGACCAGGTCGCGGCGTCTCTGGCCGAGCACGCCGGGGACGAGCCCGTCGCGCTCGTGGGGCACTCGATGGGCGGCAAGATCGCGATGGTGCTGGCCCTGCGGCACCCCGAGCGGGTGGCCCGGCTGTGCGTGGTCGACGTGGCACCGGTGGCGTACGACGGCGGCCGCCAGTTCGTCGGGTACGTGCGGGCGATGCGCGGCCTGGACCTGGCGGCACTCGAGTCGCGGGGCGACGCCGACGCCGCGCTGACCGAGGCGGTGCCCGACCCCGTCGTCCGCGCGTTCCTCCTGCAGAACCTCCGACGCTCCTCCGAGCCACCAGGCTGGGCCTGGCAGCCGAACCTCGAGGTCATCGACCGGCGGCTCGACGCGATCACCGGCTGGCCGGCCGAGGAGCTGGACGGGGTGAGGCCGTACGACGGTCCGGTGCTGTGGGTGCGTGGCGAGCGGTCCGACTACATCACCGACGAGCACGCGGCCGCGATGGCCGCGCTGTTCCCGAAGGTGCGCAAGCTGAGCGTCCGCGACGCCGGCCACTGGGTGCACTCCGAGCAGCCGGTGGTGTTCGCCAGCGTGCTCGACGCCTTCCTCGCGACCTGACTCGCCGGCCAGGCGTCAGCGCTTGCGGGCGCGGTAGGCGGCGACCGCGGCGCGGTTGCTGCAGGCGCTGCCGCAGAAGATCTTCGAGCGGTTGCGAGACAGATCGAGCACGATGCCGCCGCAGTCGTCCTGGGCACACAGTCCGAGCCGAGACATCTCGTCGGCGCGGATCACGTCGATCATCGCCATCGCGGTCTCCACGGCGATCCGGCGGTCCAGCGGGGCGTCGGGGGAGACGGCGTGGACGTGCCAGTCGAACCGGTCGTGGCGGGTCAGCTGGGGGAGCGCGCGGGCGTCGGCGAGCAGGTCGTTGACCAGGGCCACGGCCTCGTCGCGCTCGGCGGTCAGCAGGGTGTGCAGGCGTGAGCGGAGGCGGCGTACGGCGGCCAGCTCGGCGTCGTCGCGGTCGTGGCGGCCGGTGAACTCGAACCGCGCGTAGAACGCATCCAGGTCGGCCTGCGAGGTCATGGTGTCCGGCTCCTCGCCGGAGTTGACCAGCGTCACCGCAGCCTGGAGCGACACCTGAGTGTCATGTGCGAAGACCACGTTGACAGGTTACACCAGTCCGACGTAGTGTCACATGTCATGAGTGTGTTGGCGGATGACACCACCCTGCGGAAGGCGCCGACGCCCAGCGCTGTCTCGGGGCTGGCGTTCGCGGTGCTTTCGGCGGTCTCGTTCGGACTGTCGGGGTCATTGGCGCGCGGCCTGCTCGACACGGGCTGGACGCCCGGCGCCGTCACGCTGCTGCGCATCGCCATCGCCGCGGTCGTGGTGATGCCGTTCGGCGTGGTCGCGATGCGGGGCCGCTGGCACCTGCTCCCCCGGCACGTGCGGACCGTCGCCGTGTACGGCGTGGTGGCCGTGGCGGTGCCCCAGTTCTCCTACTTCTCCGCGGTGGCGCACATGCCGGTGGCGCCCGCCCTGCTGATCGAGTTCACCGCGCCGGCCGCGGTCGTCGCCTTCCTCTGGCTGCGTCACGGAGAGCGGCCCGGCCGCGTCACCGTCGCGGGGGCGGTCGTCGCGGCGCTGGGTCTCCTGCTGGTCCTCGACGTGCTGTCCGGCTCCGACCTCAGCCCGGTCGGCGTGGCCTGGGCGGTGCTGGCGATGGTGGGCTGCGCGACGTACTTCCTGATGTCCGGCGACGACACCGACGCGCTGCCACCGATCGCGCTGGCCGCCGGCGGGATGCTGGTGGCCGCGCTGTCGCTCGCCCTGCTCGGCGTGGTCGGGCTGCTCGACATGCGTGCCGAGACCGCTGCGGTGGATCTAGCAGGGGGGGCGGTTGCCTGGTGGGTCCCGATCGTGCTGCTCGGCGTGGTCACCGCGGCCGTCTCGTACGTCGCGGGCATCGCGGCCATCCGACGCCTGGGCTCGCGGCTCGCGTCCTTCGTGGCCCTGCTCGAGGTGGTGTCGGGCGTCCTGTGGGCCTGGTTCCTGCTCGACGAGCTCCCGCAGGCCGTGCAGCTGCTCGGCGGCGTGCTGATCCTCGCCGGCGTGGTGGGTGTGAAGCTGGGGGAGCGCACGACCGCGCATCCTGGCACCTGAGTGCCGGGGCCACCCGGGGGGTTTCATCAAGGTATGGAGGCGAACCCACACTTCCCCAGCTCTGCATGCCTGGGGAAGTGACGGCTTACCTGCATACCTTGATGAAACGGCGGCGCGAGCGATCGGATCAGCGGGCGTCCTGGCGCTTGACGAAGACCTCGCGCAGGATCATCAGCAGCGCCGCGGCCGTGGGAATGGCGAGCAGCGCGCCGACCACGCCGAGGAGGGCCGCTCCGACGAGGGCGGCGATGACGGTGGCCGCACCGGGGATGTCGACCGACCGCGACATCACGCGCGGGTAGATCACGTAGTTCTCCAGCTGCTGGTAGACCACGTAGAAGATCACGCAGAAGATGCCGATCCGGATGTCGGTCGCGAAACCGATCGCCGAGACGATGACGGCGCCGATGGTGGCCCCGATCATCGGGATCACGTCGAGCAGCAGGACCACGAACGCGAGGGCCACGGCGTACTCGCCGAGTCCCACGACGAACAGAAAGATCAGCGAGGTGACGCCGGCGCAGACGGCCACCACGAACGCGCCGGCGACATACCCGCCGACGCTGTCCACGACCCGGTCGCCGAGCTTGCTCACCCGCTCGCGGCGCGAGGCCGGGGCCAGCCGGTAGATGGCGTTCTTGGTCGACTCGAGCGACGAGAGGAAGTACAGCGTCAGCACCAGGATCACGAAGGCGTTGGCGAGCGCTCCGAGGATGCGGAGCCCGACGCCGAGGACGCCGCCGAAGATGCCGGAGGTGAAGTTGCCGTCCTGGACGTACTGGCGGACCTTGTCGATGATGTCGAAGCGGTCGTCGAGCTCCTGGACCCTCTTGTTCGTCTGCAGCTGGTCGAGCCAGCCGGGCGCGTTGTCGGTGATCTGCGTGACCTGGTCGGTGATGACCGGCACGATCGCCAGCAGGAAGAGCGCGACGCCGAGAAGGAAGATCACGATCACGCAGGTCACCGCGAAGCTGCGGCGCATGCCCCGGCGCTGGAACCACTCGACCGAGGGGTTCAGGCCGGCGGCGATGAACAGTGAGACGACGATCAGGATGAGCACACTGCCGATGCGTTCGAGCTGGCCGAACAGCCAACCCGCGAGCACGAACCCCAAGCCGCCGAAGAAGCCGATGTAGAACGGCGAGTGCCGGTCGAAGCGGGGGCCGGGACGGCCCAGCTCGGCGGGTTCGTCCTGTTTTTCGGCCTCCTCTTTCTCCTCCGCGACCGCGTCCGCTGGCTGCTCGTCGGTGTGGCGGGTGGTCTCGGCACCCCGCCGGCGGAGGATCAAGCGCCGGCCTTGTCGCTGCCGCCCGCGGGCTTCGGCGTTCCGCTGGGCGACTCCGCGGACCCTGCCGCAGGGCCGTCGTCGTCGCCGGCGAAGCCGGCCACCACGTCACGCAGGCTGGCCAGCTGGGCGGTGATGGCGTCGCGGCGCTTGGTCATCCGGTCGACCTCGGCCCGGACCGCGGCGAGCTGGCGCTCGGCGTCCGCCTGCGCGGAGGTGTTGACCGAGTCGGACTGGCTGCGGGCGAGCGAGACGATCTGCTCGGCCTCGCGGCGGGCCCGGGACAGCATCGCCTCGGACTCGGTGTGCGCCTGCTCACGATGGGTCTGCGCCTGGGCGATCGCCTCCCGCGCGCGCTGCTCGGCCGCCGTCGCGCGCGACTCGGCCTCGGCCACCAGGCGACCGGTCTCGGAGGTGGCGCTGGCGTGGTGGTCTGACGCCTCGCGGGCCAGCCGCTCCTTCTCGACGGCCAGCGTGCGCCGGGCCTCCTGCACCTCGCGGTCGGCGGCGGCCCTCGCCTGCTCCGCCTCGCGCTTCGCGCTCACGCGGAGCTCGTTGGTCTCCTGCTGCGCCGCGAGCCGGAGCTGGTCGGACTCTCGCGCTGCGGAGGCCAGCACGTCGGCGGCCTCGGTGCGGGCGAGACTGCGCTCCTGCTCGGCGTCCGCCATGATCCGGGCCCGGGTCTCGTCGAGCTCCTTGAGCTGCACCAGCCGCATGTCCTCGGCCTCGCGCCTGGCGTCCGCACGGACGGCCTGGGCGTCGCGCTGCGCCTGCTCGCGGATCTCGGCCGCGTCACGCTCGGCGATGACCCGGACCTCGCCCGCCTCCTCCTCGGCCAGCCGCAGCATGGCCGTGGCGCGTCCGCCCAGTCCGGCGTACGACGGGTTCTTGTTCTCGTCCAGCTCCGTGCGGGCCGCGTCCAGGGCCTCCTGGAGCTCGTCGAGACGGCCCTGGGTCTGGCCGAGGCTGCCGCTCAGACGGTCCCGTTCGCCGATGAGCTGGCGCAGCCGGGCGTCGACGGCGTCGCGGTCGTACCCGCCGCGGCGGACGGTCGGGATGCCGCCGGACGTCGCCGGACCGGCGGTTGCGGCACTGGCGGCCGGTGCGGACGCCGGTGGAGCGGCCGGCTGACGGGCGTGGACCTGCGCCGCCTCGGCGACCGAACCCGGCGGAGCCGGCTGGGGGCGCGACTGGGCGGCGGGCGGGGGGATGACCGGGCGCTGCTGGGTCTGCTGAGCCGGTGCGACCGGCGTCGCCGGCATCACCTGGGTGCGTTCGGTGTCGGCGTCGGCGACCGGCTCGCCGGTCAGCTCGCCCGTCCGCTCGCCCGCGTCGTCCGGCTCGTCGTCGAAGATGGACAGACCTCGGTCGCTCATGCAGCGTCACTCCCTCGGGGCTGGTCTCGACCGGCCGGTAGATGGCCGGACCCAGTCTCCCTCATCGGACATGGGACGCCAGACCACCCCGCGGGGTTGTTGCGCTCAGACTCCCCGGAACCGGTTGATCGCGGCCTCGTGCGTCGCCCGCAGCTCAGGGTCGCGGACGCCGAGCCCCTCCTCGGGCGCCAGGCAGAGCACGCCGACCTTGCCCTGGTGGGCGTTGCGGTGCACGTCGAGCGCGGCCTGGCCGGTCTCCTCGAGCGGGTACGCCTGCGACAAGGTGGGGTGGATCATCCCCTTCGCGATCAGCCGGTTGGCCTCCCACGACTCGCGGTAGTTGGCGAAGTGGGAGCCGATGATCCGCTTGAGGTTCATCCAGAGGTACCGGTTGTCGTACTGGTGCATGAAGCCGCTCGTGGACGCGCAGGTGACGATCGTGCCGCCCTTCCGCGCGGCGTACACGCTCGCGCCGAAAGTCTCGCGACCCGGGTGCTCGAAGACGATGTCGACGTCCTCGCCACCGGTGAGCGCGCGGATGTCGTTGCCGAACCGGCGCCACTCGGCGGGGTCCTGGTGGTCGTCGTCCTTCCAGAACCGGTACCCGGCCTCGGAGCGGTTGATGATCAGCTCGGCGCCCATGGCCCGGCAGATGTCGGCCTTCTCCTCGTTGGAGACGACGCAGACCGGCATCGCGCCGCCGTTCAGGGCGTACTGCGTGGCGAACCCGCCCAGGCCGCCGCTCGCGCCCCAGATCAGGACGTTGTCGCCCTGCTTCATGCCGGCGCCGTTCCGGCTGACGAGCTGGCGGTACGCCGTGGAGTTGACCAGACCCGGTGACGCGGCCTCCTCCCAGGTGAGGTGGGCGGGCTTCGGCATCAGCTGGTTGGACTTCACCAGGGCCAGCTCGGCGAGGCCGCCGAAGTTCGTCTCGAAGCCCCAGATCCGCTGCTCCGGGTCGAGCATCGTGTCGTTGTGGCCGTCGGGGCTCTCCAGCTCGACGCTCAGGCAGTGCGCGACGACCTCGTCACCGGCCTCCCAGCGGTGCACGCCCGGGCCCGTGCGCAGCACGACGCCGGAGAGGTCGGAGCCGACGACGTGGTAAGGCAGGTCGTGGCGCTTCGACAGCGGGCTCAGGCGGCCGTAGCGCTCCAGGAACGAGAACGTCGAGACCGGCTCGAAGATGCTCGTCCAGACGGTGTTGTAGTTGATCGCGCTGGCCATCACCGCGACCAGGGCCTCGCCCGGTCCCAGCTCGGGGACGGGTACGTCGTCGAGGTGCAGTGACCTGCGGGGGTCCTTGTCCTTGGTCTCCAGGCCCTCGAACAGGTCGACCTCGTCCTTGTGCACGGTGATCGCGCGGTAGGACTCGGGGACCTCCATGGCGGCGTACTCCTCGCCCGAGGTGTCGCCGGCGAGGATGGCGTCGCGGATCTGCTGCACGGTCTGCAAGTTACTGGCGGGTCGCCGCTCGTGGGCAGGTCTGTGAGGGACCTGACACGACCTCCGGTGGTTGAGGAGGTTGCGCAGCAACCGTCACGAAACCCCGTGAGCGAACCGCCGACGTTGACGTCACCGGGTTTCGAGACAAGCGCCAGCGCGTCTTCCTCAACCAACGGGGGGCGCGGGCTCCACCAGCTCGATCAACACCCCGCCGGCGTCCTTGGGGTGGACGAAGTTGACCCGCGACCCCGACGTACCTCGGCGCGGCGCGTCGTACAGCAGGCGGACGCCGCGCTCGCGCAGGGTGGCGGAGACGGCCTCGACGTCCTCCACGCGGTAGGCGAGCTGCTGGATGCCGGGGCCGGCGCGGTCCAGGAACTTCGCGATGGTCGAGTCGGGGGTGAGCGGGGCGAGCAGCTGGATGCACGAACCCGAGTCGCCCACCGCGACCATCGCCTCGCGGACGCCCTGCTCCTCGTTCGTCTCCTCGTGCACGGTCTGCATGCCGAAGGTGTCGCGGTAGAACGCGATGGCCCCGTCGAGGTCGGGTACCGCGATGCCGACGTGGTCGATGGCGGTGAACAGGTGTGCGGGCAGGTCATCCAGCGAGGACATGCCGTCATGGTCGCGGGGGCGTCCGGGAGAGGCCACGCTCTGTGAGGATTTCCTCACCCGCCTGCGGGTCGCGGCCTCGCCCGGCGCACGCGCGCGTGGGTATCGTCGCGAGGAGAACTTCCGAAGACCCAGGAGGCACGACATGTCCGGATCCGTCATCGTCGCCGGCGCCCGTACGCCGATCGGCCGGCTGCTCGGGGGCCTCAAGGACCAGTCCGCGGCCCAGCTCGGCGGCGTCGCCATCGCGGGGGCCTTGGAGAAGGCCGGCGTCAGCGGCGACCAGGTCGACTACGTGATCATGGGCCAGGTCATCCAGGCCGGCGCCGGGCAGAACCCCGCCCGCACCGCCGCCGTCGCCGGTGGCGTTCCGATGAACGTCCCGAGCATCACCATCAACAAGGTGTGCCTGTCGGGCATCAACGCCATCGCGCTGGCCGACCAGCTGATCAACGCCGGCGAGGTCGAGATCGTGGTGGCGGGCGGCATGGAGTCGATGACCCAGGCCCCGCACCTGCTGCCGAAGTCGCGTGAGGGCTTCAAGTACGGCGACACGACGCTCGTCGACTCGATGGCGTTCGACGCCCTATGGGACCAGGCCACGGCGCAGGCCATGGGCATGCTCACCGAGCAGTGCAACGTGGCCGCCGACAACCTGACGCGCGAGGAGCAGGACGCCTTTGCCGCCCGCTCTCACCAGCGCGCAGCCGAGGCCTGGAAGAACGGCGTCTTCGACGACGAGGTCGTGCCGGTGACCGTGAAGGCGCGCGGCGGCGACATCCAGGTCACGGCCGACGAGGGCATCCGCGCGGACACCACGGTCGAGTCGCTGGGCAGGCTGCGCCCCGCGTTCAGCAAGGACGGCACCATCACCGCCGGCTCCGCCTCGCAGATCTCCGACGGCGCGTGCGCCGTGGTGATCATGAGCAAGGCGAAGGCCGAGGAGCTGGGCCTGGAGTGGCTGGCCGAGATCGGCGCGCACGCCCAGGTCGCGGGCCCCGACTCCACGCTGCAGATGCAGCCGGCCAACGCGATCAGCAAGGCCGCGGGCAAGGAGGGCATCACGCCCGCCGACCTCGACCTCGTCGAGATCAACGAGGCGTTCGCCGCGGTCGGCATCGCCTCGGCCCGCGCCCTGGGCGTCTCCGAGGACAAGGTGAACGTCAACGGCGGGGCCATCGCGGTCGGCCACCCGGTCGGCATGTCCGGGGCCAGGATCGTCCTGCACCTCGCGCACGAGCTCAAGCGCCGCGGTGGCGGCGTCGGCGCAGCCGCCCTGTGTGGCGGCGGCGGCCAGGGCGACGCCCTGATCGTGCGCGTGCCGTGACCGGTGGTTGAGGAGGTCGTGCAGCGACCGTCTCGAAACCCCGGAAGTCTGTCGGTCGAAGACCTCGTCAGCCGGGCCCGCGAGGGTGACCCGCGCGCCGTCGCGAGGCTGATCTCCTGGGTCGAGGACGAGGCGTCGCAGCTACGCGAGGTGATGGCCGCGCTGGCGCCGTACGCCGGCCACGCCCAGGTCGTGGGCATCACCGGGTCGCCCGGGGTCGGGAAGTCCACCTCCACCAACGCCCTCATCGGCGAGCTCCGCAAGACCGGCAAGCGGGTCGGCGTGCTCGCCGTGGACCCGTCCTCGCCCTTCTCCGGCGGCGCGCTGCTCGGCGACCGGGTCCGCATGCAGGACCACGCGCTCGACAAGGACGTGTACATCCGGTCCATGGCGTCCCGCGGCCACCTGGGCGGGCTCGCGTGGAGCACGCCGCAGGCCGTCCGCGTGCTCGACGCCGCCGGCTGCGACGTCGTCGTCATCGAGACCGTCGGCGTCGGGCAGAGCGAGGTCGACGTCGCGGGTCTGGCGGACACCACGCTCGTGCTGCTGGCGCCGGGTGCCGGTGACGGCATCCAGGCGGCCAAGGCCGGCATCCTCGAGATCGGCGACATCTACGTCGTCAACAAGGCCGACCGCGACGGCGCCGACCAGCTGCGCCGCGACCTGCGCAACATGATCGCGCTGGGGGAGCGGACCGAGGGCGCCTGGCGGCCGCCGATCATCAAGACCGTCGCCCACCGGGGCGAGGGGGTCGACGAGGTGGTCGCCGCGATCGACGACCACGTCGCCTGGCTGACCGGGTCCGGCGAGCTGGAGACGCGGCGTACCCGACGCGTCCGGGACGAGATCGAGACCATCGCCGTCACCGCGCTGCGGCGCCGCTGGGACGACGTCCACGCCCGGGTCGAGCTCGACGACCTCGCCGAGGCCGTGGCCGCCGGGAGGTCCGACCCGTACACCGCCGCCGACACGCTCATCGAGAACCTCTGATTTCAGAAGAACATCTCGTTGACGACCACAACCAGGTCACGATTTCAGTACAGCCCGGCCCCCGGCGTGTGATTTGACGCACCAGGTCTCTAACCTCATCCGGTGACCACCATCGGGGGAGACGGGCGGCCAGACGGTCGACTGGTGGGCACCGGCCTGAGCTTCGACGTCGACGGCCGGCGGGTGCTCGACGAGGTCACGATGGCGGCCGAGCCCGGCCGGATGCTCGCCGTGACGGGTTCGTCCGGATCGGGCAAGACCACGCTGCTGACCCTGGTCGGGGGGCTGGCAAAGCCGGCGGCCGGCACCGCGACGTACGACGGCGGCCCGGTGACCACCAAGGGCGGCGAGCCGCTCCCGGGTACCGGCTTCGTCCTCCAGAGCTATGGCCTGGTGCCCACCCTCACCGCGGCCGAGAATGTCTCCATCGCGCTGCGCGGCCGTGGCGTCGGCCCCACCGAGGCGACCGAGAGGGCCGTGGAGGCTCTCGGCCGGGTGGGCGTCGACGAGCTCGCCGACCGGCTGATCTCCGAGCTGTCCGGCGGCCAGCTCCAGCGCGTGGCCGTGGCGCGCGCGCTCGTCGTCGAGGCCGCCGTACTCCTCGCCGACGAGCCGACCAGCGAGCTGGACGAGGCCAACCGCGACGTGGTGGTCGGGCAGCTGCGGATGGAGGCCAACCGCGGCGCCGTCGTGCTGGTGGCCACCCACGACCCGGCGGTGGCCGAGGAGTGCGACCACGAGATCCACCTCGTGGACGGCCGCATCGAGACGGCGGCCGCACCGCCCCCGCCGCCCGAGCCGGGACACGAGCACGACATCTTCATGCGGCCGCCCACCGAGGGGGCCGCGCGGTGAGCGTCTCGGTGGAGGCCCGGCACCGCGCCGGCGCGTCGGGGCGGACCGGGATCGCGGTGCGGTGCCAGAACGTGGTGCACATCTACACGACCGTGGCCGGACACGACGTGGTCGCGCTCCGGGGCGTGAACCTCGACATCGCCCCCGGCGAGCAGGTCGCCCTGCTGGGCCCGTCGGGATCGGGCAAGTCGACGCTGCTCGGACTGTTCGGCGGCCTCCAGCGAGCGTCCGCGGGCAAGGTGATCGTCGACGGGGTCGACATCAGCCGCATCCCCGAGGCCGAGCTGACGAAGCTGCGCGCCGGCAAGGTCGCCTCGCTGCTCCAGGGAGCGCGCCGCAACCTGCTGACGTACGCCACCGCCGCCGGCAACGTCGAGTTCGCCCGCCGCGGCATGGCCGCCGCCGACATCCGCGACCTGCCGAGCCCGCGACAGCTGCTCGACCTGCTCGGCCTGGGCGACCTCACCGACAAGCCGGTTAACGCGATGTCGGGCGGCGAGCAGCAGCGCGTCGCCCTGGCCGTGACGGTGTCGAGCGGGGCGGGTCTGCTGCTGTGCGACGAGCCGACCTCCCAGCTCGGGCACCACGACCGGGACGTCATCATCGACCTCATCCAGCAGGTCAACGCCGAGCTCGGCACCACGATCGTGATCGTCACCCACGACCCCGACATCGCCAACCGCATCCCGCGCCGGATCACCATCCGCAACGGCCGCATCGGCTCCGAGGGAGTGCACGGCCGCGACTACGCCGTCATCGACCAGGACGGCGCCGTGCACCTGCCGGAGGACTGGTCGGAGGACTACCCGCCCGGCTCCTTGGTCGAGTTCGAGGAGACCGAGGACGGATTCTTCGTACGCCGCGTCGACATGACCCCACCCGGAGACCATTCGCGGTGAGCACCTTCCTCGCGGGCCTGCGATCTCGGCGCTGGCTCAACGTCGGCGTCTTCACCCTCGGCACCCTCTCGATGCTCGTCGCGGTGGCGACGCCTCTCTACGCCCGGTCGTCGTCGGAGCACCTCCTCGACCAGCGCACGCTGCAACGGCTGAACCTCGAGACCGGGCTACAGGTCGAGGTGGCGCCGGGAGTCGCGGCGAGCCAGGAGACCGATGTCTCGAAGGACGGCACGGCCAGGCCGAAGCCGCTGAGCGACGCCGACAAGCAGAAGATGGTCGACACCGCGCTGGACCTGATGGACAGCAAGGTCTCGAACTCCTACTGGATGCCGCCGATCACGTACCTCGAAAGTGCGGGCAGCTACCCATCCGGCTCGATCTCGCACCCGATCAACGCCTACTGGCGTGAGGACATGTGTGACCACGCGATCGTGGTCGGGCGGTGCCCGTCGGCGCCGGACGAGGCGCTCATCGACCCCACCATGCTCACGACGATCGGCGAGCAGGTGGGCGACGAGGTCTCCATCACCTACACGGCGTCCGCCGGCACCGACAAGAAGGTCGCCACCTTCAAGCAGACCTGGACGATCGTCGGCACCTACACGATCGACAGCGACGTCGACGCGTACTGGTTCGACCCGGCGCACACCTTCGGCGATGGTCTGCTCCGGCCGCCGCCGGGCCCAGGGCCGCCGATTCCCGCGCCCTCCCTCCTCGTGGCGGCCTCCGGGATCCGGTACGACGCCATCGGCGGCGCCGAGCGGGCCATCGACATGCAGCGCGTCGACATCGACACCATGGACGCGGCACAGGCCGACCTCGTGCAGTGGCAGTCGCAGATCGCGGCCCAGGACCCGCCGGTGATCCAGAGCGATGACGTGGTGACCCTCCAGAGCCTGTTCGACGACGTCCGCGCAGAGCAGCACCTCCTCTCCCAGATCACGCTGGCGGCGATCGTCCCGCTGGTCGTGCTCGCGCTGCTGCTCCTGTACATCCTCATCTCCTCCGCCGCCGAGGTCCGCCGTCAGGAGGTGGCGCTGGCCAAGCTCCGAGGGTTCTCCGTGGCCAAGGTGGTCAGGTTCGCCGTCGCCGAGCCCGTGGCGGTGCTCGTGGTGGCCGTGCCCGTGGGGATCGCCCTGGCCGTCGTCTGCTCGCGGCTCGTCAGCAACGTGTGGCTCGGGCAGACGCCGTTGGTGGTGACGCCGCAGGCGATCACCTCCGCCGTCGTCGTCACGGTGGTGGCACTCGCCGGCGCGTTGGTGGCCGTCCTGGGCGTGGTGAGGGAGCCGCTGGCGGCGTCGCTGGCCTCGACGACCCGGCGGCGTACGGCGTCTCGATGGGCGCTGCTGGCCCAGGGCGCGCTGGTGATGCTGTCCGCGGCGGCGGTCGTCCAGGTCGTGACGTCCGACGCCACCCAGTCCTCCAGCCTGGTGGAGCTGCTGTCGCCGCTCTTCGTGGCACTCGGTGCATCGGTGCTCGCGATGGTGGGGCTGGCGTTCCTGGCCCGCGCCTGGATGTCTCGCACGTCGGGGCGCGGTGGCCTGTCGCCGTTCCTGGCGTCTCGACGGCTGGTCCGGCGCCAGGACCTCATGCAGCTGGTGCTGCCCCTGCTGTTGGCGACCGCGACGGCTACGTTCGCCGCCTCCGCCTGGACGGTCGCCGACGACTGGCGGGCCTCCAAGGCCGCGGCCACGGTCGGGGCACCCACCGTCTACTACACCGGCAGCTCGCCGGCGACGCTCTACTGGCTGACCCACCGGATCGACCCGGACGGCCGCTACCTCGCTGCCATGGTGCCGCCTGCTCCGCGCACGACCGACGGTGCCCGGGTGGCGCTGGTCGACTCGCCCCGGTTCGCGCGGGTGACCAGCTGGGACTCCTCGTGGGGCGCCGGCGGACCGCAGCAGGTGCAGGGCTGGCTGATGGAGGACGAGCGCGCCGACCCGATCACCTGGAGCGGCAACGACCTCACGTTCGAGCTGAAGGACATCTCCCTCCAGGGCTCGCTGAACCTGCCGGCCTCGCTGTGGATGCGGTACGTCTCCACCGCCACCGGCGACCAGGTGGCGCTGCCGATGGGGGAGGTCCCGATGGAGGGCGACGCGACGATCAAGGGGTTCGCGTCCGGGTGTGACGAAGGGTGTGAGCTGCAACAGCTGTACATCTCCGGGAGCAGCTCGGCGGTCTCCGACCTGCACGGGTCGCTGACGATCGCGAGTGTGGCTGCGGGTGGCGACGACCCCGGAGACTGGCGGTTGACCGACGACGACGCCTGGCGTCCCGCTCGTCCCTACGGCACCACCTCGGGTGCGGCGCCGGTGCAGCTCGGCGCGAGCGCGGGCGGTCTGGCCCTGGACATTCCTGAGGGCGAGTCCACGGTCGTCCGCCTGACCACGGCCGACCTTCCCGATGCCCCGCCTCTCGTGGCCACGACGAGCACGCAGCTGGAGAGCTCGGGCGGTGACGACGTGGACGGCGCCTCGCTGATCGGCACCCGGACCCCGATGCGGGTCGTCGGCCGCGCCGGCGCGCTCCCGCTCGTCGGCAACAACGGCGGCCTGTCCGACCTCGGGGCGGCGCTGCGCGAATACGGCGACCTGTCCACCGACGTCAGCCTGACCCAGCTGCTGGTGGCTCCGGGCACCCCGGCCTCGGTCATGACCGAGCTCCGCAAGGCGGGCGTCGACCTGAGCAGCGTGCGCACCGAGGCCGACGAGCTCGACAAGCTCAGGTCGGACGCGTTCACCCTGGGCTGGAAGGTGTTCCTGCTCGTCGGCCTGCTGACCCTGGCGTTGGCGTTCCTCGGGGTGCTGGCGCTGGCCATCGTGCAGCTGCGGTGGCGGTCCTACGAGGTCGCGGCCCTGCGCGTGGTCGGCGTACGTCGGCGTGACCTGCGCCGCGCGATCCTCACCGAGTACGTCGCCCTGCTCGGCATGGCCGTCGTCGGCGGTGCCCTCGCCGCGGTCGCGTCGCTCCTCCTCGTGCTGCCCTCTCTCGACATCGGCACCGTCGGCACGTTCGACCCGGCGGTCGACTACGGCCTCCGCTGGCTGGTGCTCGGGGGCGTGCTGGGCGTGGTGCTGCTGGTGGTGCTGACCATCGCGTTCTGGATCTCGCGGCGGACCGTCCAGCTCGGCACGCCGTCCACGCTGCGGCAGGCCGACGGACGCTGACGGCTACCGCTGGTCGAGGAAGGCGCGCTGGCGCCTGTCACGAGACCCGGTGAGAGGTCTGCGGTCCGGTGCGGGGGTCTCGTGACGGTTGCTGCGCAACCTCCTCGACCAACGACACCCCGATACTGGGGGCATGCCCGCCTCGTCACCGTTGACCTTCGACCCGATCGACGAGGCGGCCCGGCAGTGGGGGCTGCGCTGGGAGCGGGTGCCGGCGATGCACGCCGTCACGTCCCTGATGCGGGTGCAGCAGCTCGTCATCGGGCGGCTGGACGCGATCCTCAGGCCGCACGGGCTGACGTTCGCGAGGTACGAGGCGCTGGTGCTGCTGGTCTTCTCGTCGCGGGGTTCGCTGCCGCTGGGGAAGATGGGCGAGCGGCTCCAGGTGCACCCGACGTCGGTGACCTCGATCGTGCGACGCCTCGTCGCGGACGGGCTCGTGGTCCGGATCCCGCACCCCGACGACGGCCGGGGCGTGCTCGCGGAGATCACGGACCGGGGGCGCGATCTCGTCGAGGCGGCGACCAAGGACCTCGTCGCCACCGACTTCGCGCTCGAGTCCCTCACGGAGGACCAGCTGGCCGGGCTTTCGGCTCTGCTGCGACCGGTACGCCGGGACGCCGGGGACTTCGCAGACTGATCGGGTGAGTGGGCCCATGACCGACGCGGACGCCGTACGCCGGGTGGGTCTCGCCCTCCCAAGGACCTACGAGGCCGAGGTACGGGGGCGGTGGAAGCTGAGGGTCGGCCAGATCGTCTACGTCTCGTTCTCCCGCGACGAGCGGTCGATGGGGTTCGGCTTCCCCATGGCCGAGCGCGACGCGCTGGTCGCGTCGGACCCGTCGACGTTCTTCCTTCCGGGGACCTCCGACCTGAGGTACCAGTGGGTGTGCGCGGTGCTGTCGAGGCTCGACGAGCAGGAGATGCGCGAGCTGGTCACCGACGCCTGGCGGATGTGCACCCCGAAGATGCTGCACGACCTGCCGGAGCTGCCGGCGCCGGCCATGGCGGCGTACGGGTTCCTCGACGCGGGGGAGTACGGCGAGCTGCGGCCGCTGCTGCACCGGTACGTGCACTTCACCGACGGCCGGGTGTCGCTCCGGGGCCGGACCCAGGTGCTGGCGTGGGTGCGGGAGCACCGGGTCAAGCCGCCGACGTCCGTCGAGGTTCGCGACGGGCTGGTGTACCGGTGGGTGCGGTAGGTGGTGGTGGCGTTTGGTCCCAAACGCCATGTTGGAAGCGCTTCCATCCGGCGTTTGGGACCAAACGCCAGGGTCCCGATGCCACCGAAACTAGTAGGACGTCCTACTATCTCGGTATGACGGACGACGCGCGGTCGCGCTGGCAAGCCCGCTACCAAGCGAGCCGGACCCGTGAGGCGGACTTCACGACGCTGTCGGGGATGGTCGTCGAGCCGGCGTACGGGACCGAGGACTCGGAGTGGCCGGGGGAGTTCCCGTTCACCCGCGGGCTCTACCCGACCGGCTACCGCGGGCGGACGTGGACGATCCGCCAGTTCGCTGGGTTCGGCAACGCCGAGCAGACCAACGAGCGCTACCGGATGATCCTGGGCCGCGGCGGCGGCGGGCTGAGCGTCGCCTTCGACATGCCGACGCTGATGGGCCGCGACTCCGACGACCGCAAGTCGCTGGGCGAGGTCGGCCACTGCGGCGTGGCCATCGACTCGGCCGCCGACATGGAGCGGCTCTTCAAGGACATCGACCTGGGCGCCGTCACGACGTCGATGACGATCAGCGGCCCGGCCGTGCCGGTGTTCTGCATGATGATCGTCGCGGCCGAGCGGGCAGGCGTCGACACCGGCCTGCTCAACGGCACCCTGCAGACCGACATCTTCAAGGAGTACATCGCCCAGAAGGAGTGGCTGTTCACCCCGGAGCCGCATCTGCGGCTGATCGGCGACCTGATGGAGTTCTGCGCCGAGAAGATCCCGGCGTACAAGCCGCTCTCAGTCTCCGGCTACCACATCCGCGAGGCCGGCTCGACGGCCGCGCAGGAGCTCGCGTTCACGCTGGCCGACGGGTTCGGGTACGTCGAGCTCGGTCTCGCCCGCGGCCTCGACGTCGACACCTTCGCCCCAGGACTCTCGTTCTTCTTCGACGCGCACGTCGACTTCTTCGAGGAGATCGCCAAGTTCCGCGCCGCTCGCCGGATCTGGGCGCGCTGGATGCGGGACGTGTACGGCGCCACGTCCGAGAAGGCGCAGTGGCTGCGGTTCCACACCCAGACGGCAGGCGTCAGCCTGACCGCCCAGCAGCCCTACAACAACGTCGTCCGCACCGGCATCGAGGCTCTGGCCGCGGTGCTGGGTGGCACCAACTCCCTGCACACCAACGCCCTCGACGAGACCTTGGCGCTGCCGAGCGAGCAGGCCGCCGAGATCGCGCTGCGCACCCAGCAGGTGATCATGGACGAGACCGGTGTCGTCAACGTCGCCGACCCGCTCGGCGGCTCGTGGTACGTCGAGGCGCTCACCGACCAGATCGAGGCCGAGGCCAACGCGATCTTCGACAAGATCCTCAACATGGGCGGCTCGACCTTGACCCACGCCGACACCGAGGACCTGGCCGCGGCCACCACGCGCGGCGAGGACCCGATGACCAAGGGCCTCCTGCGCGGCATCGAGGAGGGCTGGTTCATGTCCGAGATCGCCGAGGCCGCCTTCACCTACCAGATCGCCCTCGAGAAGGGCGAGAAGAAGGTCGTGGGCGTCAACACCCACCCCGACTCGGTCACCCACGACCTGGAGATCCTGCGGGTCTCCCACGAGGTCGAGGTCGAGCAGGTGCGGGCACTCGCCGAGCGCCGCGCCGGCCGCGACGACGCCGCCGTACAAGCCGCGATCGCGCACATGGTCGACGTCGCGCGCACCGACGGCAACATGATCGAGCCGATGCTGGACGCCGTCCGGGTCGAGGCCACGTTGGGTGAGATCTGCGACGCGCTCCGCGCCGAGTGGGGCGAGTACCGGGAGCCGGCCCGCTTCTGACCCCGATTCGTCTGCGACGCTCGGCGAGGGTAGTCGCATGGATCCGCAGACGAATCGGTCACCGGCGGGTGTCTAGGGTCGGTCCCATGAGCGAGAGCGACAGCGAGATCTACGGCGGCTACAGCGTCGACGACGAGGACCAGCCCCAGGGCGACGGCGACAGCATGAGCGACGACCGCGGCCTCGCCGAACCGCTCGACGAGGGCTACTCGCCGCCCGAGAAGTGGTCGGTCGGCCAGGGCTACGGCAACACGCCGCTGGAGGAGGAGCTCGGCGAGACCCTCGACCAGCGGATCGCCCAGGAGGAGCCAGAGCCGGACCCGTACGCCGAGGTGGACACCGAGGACCTCGACGACGGAGAGGTCGGCGACGCCCGAGCGGGACGGCTCATCGCTCCCGACCAGGGCGCGCACGAGGACGAGGACTCCGAGATGTACGCCGAGGACGCCGGCATCGACGGGGCCGGCGCCAGCGCCGAGGAGGCGGCGATGCACGTCGTCGAGGACGACTGAGGCTCGACGTCGGCTCCGAGCCCGGGCCGGAGTTGGAGCCCTCACCGGGGTTCGAGAAGATAGCGGCATGACCCAGCAGCCGTTCTCCCGACCGGGCGCGATCGACCTCTCGGGCCTCAAGCGACCCGCCGCACAACAGCCACCGGCGAGCGGCGGGGCCCCGGCGGGTGCGACCGGAGGGTCGGCGTACTCCCTCGACGTGAACGAGGAGAACTTCCAGACCCTGCTCGAGGCCTCGATGACCGCGCCGGTGGTGCTGGTCTTCTACTCCACGACCCAGGCGCCGGAGAGCGCCACCATGGCCCGCGACGTGGCGACGGTCGCGAACGAGTACGACGGACGGTTCCTCGCCGGCCTCATCGACATCGACACCACGCCGGCCATCGCGCAGGCGATGCAGATCCCGCAGGTGCCGATGCTGTTCGTGCTGCTCGACGGTCGCCCCGCGACGCAGCCGATCCCTGGCCTGATCAAGCTCGACGAGCTGCGGACGCTGTTCAACCAGCTCGGCCAGCAGCTCACCACTCAGGGCATCACCGGTCGGCACCAGCCCCGTTCGACGGTCCCGCCCGCCGGTGTCGTCGACGAATCGGAGGAGCCGCCGGTCGACCCGCGCTATGCGGCCGCCCAGGACGCCCTCGGCGAGGGCAACATCGACCTGGCCGTGGCGGAGTACCAGAAGCTCGTCGACGCCAACCCTGCCGACATCGAGGCCGCGGCCGGGCTGGCGATGGCCAAGCTGCTCCAGCGCACCCAGGGCGTCGACCTGGCGGCCGCCCGCGAGGCCGCCGCCGCGAGCCCCGACGACGTGGATGCCCAGACGATGGTCGCGGACCTCGACATGCTCGGTGGCCACGTGGACGACGCGTTCAACCGGCTGATCGACGTGGTCCGCCGTACCTCCGACGCCGACCGCAGCAAGGCCCGCGAGCACCTCATCGCGCTGTTCGGCGCCGTCGGCAACGACGACCCCCGCGTCCGCACGGCCCGCCAGAACCTCGCCTCCGCGCTGTTCTGAGCGGCCGCCGCGCTTGTAACGCGGTGTTTGTGTGGCTTACCCAGCGTTCGAGCGCTGGGTAAGCCGTCGTAAAACCGCGTTACATGCTCCGGGTGCGCGGCGTCAGCCCAGCGCCGAGCGGCCCGCCTCCAGACGAGCCACCGGGACCCGGAACGGCGAGCAGCTGACGTAGTCGAGGCCGACGGAGTCGAAGAAGTGGATCGAGGCGGGGTCGCCGCCGTGCTCGCCGCAGACGCCGAGCTTGAGGTTCTCGTTGACCTCGCGGCCGGACTCGCTGGCCGTGCGGACCAGCGCGCCGACGCCCTCGGTGTCCAGCGACTCGAAGGGCGACACGGGGAAGATCCCCTGCTCCAGGTAGGTGGAGAAGAACGACGCCTCGACGTCGTCGCGCGAGAAGCCCCAGGTCATCTGGGTCAGGTCGTTGGTCCCGAAGGAGAAGAAGTCGGCCGACCCGGCGATCTTGCCGGCCGTGAGGGCCGCCCGGGGGAGCTCGATCATGGTGCCGATGAGGTGCGGGATCTCGACGCCCTGCTCCTCCTGTACCGCGGTGGCGATGGCCTCGATCCGGCCGCGGACGATGTCCAGCTCTCGCACGGATGCGACCAGCGGGATCATGATCTCGGGCTCGACGTTGCCACCCGACTTGAGTCGGGCCGCGGCGGCCTCGAGGATGGCCCTGGCCTGCATGGTGAACAGGTGCGGGATGGCGATGCCGAGGCGTACGCCGCGGAGGCCGAGCATCGGGTTCTGCTCGTGCAGCCGCTGGACGGCGGTGAGCAGCTTGCGGTCCCGCTTCTTGCGCTGGCCACGCGAGTCGGCGATGGCCAGCTTCACCGAGAGCTCGGTCAGGTCGGGCAGGAACTCGTGCAGCGGCGGGTCGATGAGGCGGATCGTCACCGGCAGCCCGTCCATCGCCTCGAAGATGCGGGTGAAGTCCTCGCGCTGGAGAGGCAGCAGCTCGGCCAGCGCCGCTTCCTGCCCGGCGTCGTCGTCGGCCACGATGAGGTTCTCGACGAGCTGGCGCCGGTCGCCGAGGAACATGTGCTCGGTCCGGCACAGTCCGATGCCCTGGGCGCCGAAGCGCCGGGCGCGGGCAGCGTCCTCGGCGGTGTCGGCGTTCGTCCGGACCTTCATCCGGCGGGCCGCGTCGGCGTGCGTCATCAGGCGGGCCACGGCCTGCACCAGGGGCTCGTCGACCTCCTCGCCCTCGAAGTGCCGGACCACCGAGGACGGCGTCACGGGGACCGCGCCGAGGAACACCTCGCCCGTCGACCCGTCGATGGAGATCACGTCTCCCTCGTTGACCGTCGGACCGCCGCGCACGACGAACGTACCCTCGCGGGCGTCCACGTCCAGCGCCTCCGCGCCACAGACACAGGTGCGACCCATGCCGCGCGCCACCACGGCCGCGTGGGAGGTCTTGCCACCGCGGCTGGTCAGCACCCCGCGGGCCACCATCATCCCGTGCAGGTCGTCCGGGGTGGTCTCCTTGCGAACCAGGATCACGTCCTCGCCGCGCTCGGCCCACTCCACGGCGGTCGCCCAGTCGAAGACCGCCTTGCCGACCGCTGCGCCCGGTGAGGCGTTCATGCCCTTCGCGAGCAGAGTGCGCTCGGCCTTCTCGTCGAACCGCGGGAACATCAGGTTGGCCAGCTGCTCGCCGTTCACGCGGCGCAGCGCCTCGTCCATGTCGATCAGGCGCTCGTCGGCCATGTGTACGGCGATCCGGAACGCCGCCTCGGGGGTCCGCTTGCCGACGCGGGTCTGCAGCATCCAGAGCTTGCCGCGCTCGACGGTGAACTCGATGTCGCACATGTCCTTGTAGTGGTGCTCGAGCGTGGACATGATCCCCAGCAGCTCGTTGTGCGAGGCCTTGTCGATGTCGGCCATGTCGGCCAGCGACACGGTGTTGCGGATGCCCGCGACGACGTCCTCGCCCTGCGCGTTCTGGAGGTAGTCGCCGTACACACCCTGGTCGCCGCTGGCGGGGTCGCGCGTGAAGCAGACGCCCGAGCCGGAGTCGGCGCCGAAGTTGCCGAACACCATCGCCTGGATGTTGACGGCCGTGCCGAGGTCCTCGGGGATCTGCTCCTGGCGGCGGTAGAGCACTGCGCGGTCGGTGTTCCACGAGTCGAAGACCGCGCGCACGGCCAGGTCCAGCTGCTCGCGCGGATCCTGCGGGAAGCTCCGGCCGGCCTCCTTCTCGATGATCGCCTTGTAGGTCTCGACCAGCTCTTGGAGGTCCTCGACGCCGAGGTCGGTGTCGGCCGTCGTGCCGCGGTCCTTCTTGAGGTCGTCGAGGGCGTCGCGGAACAGCTCGCCCTCGATGCCCAGCACGGTGCCACCGAACATGTGCAGCAGGCGCCGGTAGGAGTCGTGGGCGAACCGCGGGTTGTCGCTGCTGGACGCGAGACCCTGCACCGACTCGTCGTTGAGGCCGACGTTCAGGACCGTCTCCATCATCCCGGGCATCGAGAACTTCGCGCCCGACCGCACACTGACCAGGAGCGGGTCGCCGGGCGCGCCCAGGCTGCGGCCCATCGTCTTCTCGAGTGACTCGAGGTGTGCGGAGATCTCGTCGGCGAGCCCGTCCGGCTGGCTGCCCCGTTCGAGGTACGCGCGGCAGGCCTCGGTGGAGATCGTGAACCCCGGCGGGACGGGCAGCCCGAGGTTCGTCATCTCGGCGAGGTTGGCGCCTTTGCCCCCGAGGAGGTCCTTCTCGTCCTTGTTCCCATGAGCGAAGTCGTAGACGTAGGTGACCATGAGCCGATCCAAGCACTGAACGCCCGTGGTCGGCAGGGGTGGAGTCGACAGGATGTGGCGATGAGCATCCCAAGGCCGACGCTCCACCACGCGCCGTCATCGGGCTGGTCGAACGACCCGCTGGCCCTGACCTTTCACGACGGTCGGTACCACCTGTTCTTCCAGTACGTCGCCGGGCGCACCACCTGGGACGTCGCGTGCGCCTGGGGGCACGCGACCAGCGACGACCTGCTGGCGTGGCGGACCGAGCCGGTGGCAGTGGCGCCGGGCGATGGTGAGGACGGCGTCTGGTCGGGAAGCCTCACGGTGGGGCCGGACGGCCCGGTCGTCTTCTACACGGCCGTCGATGCGGACGACAGCGACCATGGCCGGGTGCGGCGCGCCGTACCTCACGACGACGACTGGTCGACCTGGCGCAAGGAGGACGTCGTCGTCCGGTCGCCTGACGGGCCGGATGTGGCGGCGTTCCGCGACCCGTTCGTGCATAGGTACGGCGAGGGGTGGCGGATGCTGCTCGCCGGGGGGCTCGAGAGCGGTGAGGGCGCGTTGTGGGTCTCGACGTCGGCGGACCTGAGATCCTGGAGCACTCCGGTCGTGGCGGCGTCGGGCGCAACCATGGGCGCGCTGTGGGAGTGCCCCGCACTGGTCGAGGTCGACGGCCGGACCATGCTGGTCCTCTCGGTGGGCACCTCAGGCCTCCCGCACGCCGTGATGTACGCGTTCTGCGACGACCGCGGCGACCGGCTCGATCTCGGCGCGTGGCAGCGGCTCACCTACGGCCCGAGCCCGTATGCCGCCTCCGCGTTCACCGACGCGGACGATCGCCCGGGGCTGATCGCCTGGCTCCGCGGGGTAGGCGACGCCGGCGCCGGCTGGATGGGCGCTCACTCACTTCCGTGGAGCCTCCACGTCGCCGGTGACCATCTGGTGGCTGCGCCGCCGGCCGTGCTGGAACGGCGCAGGTCCGGTGAGGTGATGGACGGACTGCTCCCCTCGGTCGCCGACATCGAGTGGGCCGCTCGACCCGGCGACTTCCTCGTCGGCAGGGAAGCCTTCCGGTTGGACGCTGCCGGGGACTCGGTCGTGGTGACCTTCGACGACACCCGGCACGAGATGCCCTGGGACGAGGGTCCGCTGCGGGTCGTGCTGGACGGACCGGTGCTGGAGGTCTTCGGCGGTCGCGGCGTGCTCGCCGCGCCCGTACCGGCCACCGGACGCGACGGCGTACTGACCGGATCGACCGACCGGGTCCGCGTGCACCGCCTGAGCGGGTAGCGATCGGCCCCGGCCCGCTGTCTGGCCGGGGGTGCCGGTACCTAAGGTGAGTCGGGTGCGGGAGATCCGGGACCGGCAGGAGTGGCAGTTCTTCGCGAACCTGCCGCGGGCCGGCCGACCGCTGGCGATGACGTGGTGGCTGCTCGTGGCCCTGCGGTCGGTGCTGCCGCCACTGTTCGCGGTCGCCACGGGAGCCGTCATCGGGGCGGTGCAGGCCGACCGCTCGACCACCGGGCCCCTGGTGGCCATGGCCGTGGTGTTCGTGGCCCTGCAGGTCTCCGCACCGGTGCTCCAGACCGTCAGCGAGAGCCTCGGGAACCGGGTCTCGGCGTGGCTGTACGACGAGCTCACCGACTCCTGCGTCGACCCGCCCGGCATCGGGCACCTGGAGGACCCGACGCTCGCCGGCGACATCACGGTGGCGCGCGAGTTCGACAACGGTCACCATGCGCCGCCGATGGAGGTGAACCTGCCGTTCATCGCGACCGGGCTGATCGACCTCGGGACGGGGCTCGCGTCGGCGGTCGTGCTCTTCGGCTACACGTGGTGGGCCCCGCTCGTGCTCGCGGGCGCGTGGGGAGCAACCCACTGGCTGCTTCGCGAGAGCGCCATCTGGCGTGACCGCAACACCGACGAGGTGCGGGAGGCGAGCATGCACGCGGAGTACGCCTTCCGCCTCGCCGTCGACCCGCCGTCGGCCAAGGAGCTCCGTGTCTTCGGGCTGGCCGACTGGTCGCTCGAGCGGTTCGCCCAGCGACGTCGGCAGCTCTTCGACCTCCAACAGGCCGCCACCCGGCTGCGCGAGCGGTCGCTGGCGGTGAGCGTGGTGCTCGTGACCGGGGCCAACGTCGGCGTCCTGGCGGCGCTGGCTCGGGACGTCAGCAACGGCGCCGTTCCGCTCGACCGCGCGGTCGTCTTCGCCCAGGTGGCCGTGGGCGCCTCGCTGATCGCCTTCGGCGGGCTGAACTGGGCCCTCGACGGTGCCGCCGCCCCGGTCGCCGCCGTGCTCCGGCTACGCGGCACCACGGGTGCGGCGGGGGCGCTGTCGAGGCTCGGGGAGCGGGCGGCCGACGGACTGCCGGCCGCCGAGATCAGGTTCCGCGACGTGACCTTCGCCTACCCGCGCACCGAGCGGGAGGTGCTGCGCGGCCTCGACCTGACGATCCCCGCCGGCTCGTCCCTGGCCATCGTCGGGCAGAACGGCGCGGGCAAGACGACGATCGCCAAGCTGCTGTGCCGCCTCTACGACCCCACGAACGGCGCGATCGAGGTCGACGGCGTCGACCTGCGCGACCTCGACGTCGACCGATGGCGCTCCCGGGTCGCAGCCGTGTTCCAGGACTTCACCCGGTTCGAGCTCCCGCTGCGCGAGAACGTCGCCCCGCGCGGCGGCGCCGACGACGAGGTGGTCGCGGCCCTGACGGCCGCCGGCGCCGACCACCTCGCCCCGCTCGACACGATCCTCTCGACGCAGTACGCCGGCGGCATCGACCTCTCCGGAGGCGAGTGGCAGCGGGTCGCGCTGGCGCGCGCCGTGTACGCCGTACGCTCCGGGGCCGGCGTGGTCCTCCTCGACGAGCCCACCGCCCAGCTCGATGTGCGGGGCGAGGCACAGATCTTCCAGCGGCTGCTCGAGGCGACCCGCGGCGTGACCACGATCCTCGTCTCGCACCGGTTCTCGACGGTCCGGCACGTCGACCGGATCTGTGTCGTCGAGGACGGGCGGGTCGTCGAGCTCGGCAGCCACGACGAGCTGATCCGGCTCGGTGGTCGCTACCGCACCATGTTCGAGCTCCAGGCCCAGCGCTTCGACCTCACGGCCGACGAGGAGGGGGTGGAGTATGACGTCCTCCGCTGACGTCGACCCCGACGCGTTGCCGGGCGCCTTCTCCTCGATGTGGCGCCTGTTCAAGCTGGGCTACCAGCACGAGCCGCGGCTGCTCGTGACGGCGTTCGTGCTGAACCTGTTGGCCGCGCTGCCCGACGCCCTGATCGCCCTCTGGCTGGCCCTGCTCGGGAAGGGCGTGGTCGGCGACGACCAGCGGCTGGTGATGGTGGCGGCGATGGGGCTGGGTGTCTCGGCCATGCTGACGTGGCTCCTCCGTGTCGTCTCCACGCGGCTGCAGCGGCGGTTCCGGGACAAGGTGACGATCGCGCTCGAGGGGCACGTCGCCGGGCTCCAGGCCCGCGTGGTGACCGTCGCCCACCAGGAGCGCCCCGACTACCTCGACCGGTTGGCGGTGCTGCGTGACCAGATCTTCGTGCTCGACCACCTGTACATGTCGGTGTTCTCGACGTGCGGCTGGATCCTGCGCCTCGCCGTCACCATCGGGTTGCTCGCCTCCATCCACTGGTCGCTGCTGCTCCTCGTGGTCGCGGCGCTGCCGACCGTCGCCGCTTCTGGCTGGCGTCCGGGGGTCGAGCGGCGCGTGCAGGAGGAAGCCGCTCCGCACCAGCGTCGCGCCGGCCACTTCTACCGGCTGGCCACCACCGCCGCCTCCGGCCGCGAGCTGCGGGTCCTCGGGCTCGGCCAGCGGGTGGCGACCGGGCGGCGGGCAGCCTGGGAGGAGTGGTACCGCCCCACGACTGCGGCCCGCTGGGCCAGCGCGGTCTGGTACACCCTCGCCTGGACCCTCTTCGCCCTCGGCTTCGTCGGGGCGGTCGTCTGGGTGACCCGCGGCCTCGACGGCTCGGTGGCCGACGTGCTGCTCGTGCTGGCTGCGGGCGGCCGGCTGTCCGGGTACGTCGGCGCGACGGTTGGCGAGATCGGGTTCCTGCGTGGCGTCTGGCTCGACGGTTCGCGCCGGCTCGCGTGGCTGGAGGACTACGCCGCCGCGCAGCGCACCGGCGACCGGCCGCCGCCAGCCAGGATCACCGAGAACATCCGGTTCGACCACGTCTCGTTCGCCTACCCCGGGGCTCGCGACCGGTTGGTGCTGCGCGACGTCTCGCTGGACCTGCCGGCGGGGTCGGTGGTCGCGGTGGTGGGCGAGAACGGCGCCGGCAAGTCGACGCTGGTGAAGCTGCTTGCACAGATGTACGCCCCGACCTCGGGTCACGTGCTGGTCGACGGCGTACCCCTCGACGACATCGACCCGGAGGCGTGGCGCACGCGGGTCGCCGGAGCGTTCCAGGACTTCTACCGCTTCGAGCTGGCCGCCCAGCAGTCCGTCGGCGTCGGCGACGTGCCGCGCCTCGACGACGCCTCGGCGGCGACGGCCGCGGTCGGCCGGGCCGGCGCGGATGACGTCGTACGACGCCTCGAGACCGGGCTCGCGACCCAGCTCGGCCCGAGCTGGCCCGGCGGTGTCGACCTGTCGTTCGGCCAGTGGCAGAAGCTCGCCCTCGCCCGCGGCTTCATGCGCGAGGACCCGCTGCTGCTCGTGCTGGACGAGCCCACGGCCGCCCTCGACGCGGAGACCGAGCACGCGCTGTTCGAGCGGTTCGCGGAGGCGGCGAGGTCGGACAGTGCCGAGGGGCGGATCACGGTGCTCGTCTCGCACCGGTTCTCCACCGTCCGGATGGCCGACCTCATCGTCGTCCTCGACGGGGCCCAGGTGGTCGAGGTCGGCAGCCACGAGGACCTGATGGCCGCGCGGGGCAAGTACGCCGAGCTGTACGACGTGCAGGCGGCGTCGTACCGCTAGGTGGTTTCGAGGCTCGGCCGTGAACGGCCTCGCACCTCAACCACCGAACGTTCGGTGGTTGAGGTGCGAGGAGCGCCAGCGACGAGCCTCGCAACCACCCCTACCGACCCGACTCGGTGTACCCCGCCCGGCCGGACTCCACCGCGGCAAGCGCGGCGCGGACCCGGCGCGCGGTGAAGTCGGCGCAGCGCTCCTGGACCTGGTCCAGGGTGCAGAATTCGGCGGTCCGGATCTCGCGCGGCTGGGTGACCATGCCGCCGAGGATCGCAGGGTCGTGGACGCCGCCGTCGAAGACCAGGCAGACCGCGTCATCCCAGCCTCCCCACGGCGGCAGCCAGTCGGTCAGCACCAGGTCGCCGGCCCCGATCTCCAGGGCCAGCTCCTCCTCGATCTCGCGGCCCACGGCCAGCCGTGGCGACTCACCGACCTCGACCACCCCGCCGGGCAGGTCCCAGTCGCGCTTGTAGGTCAGCTGGCACAGCAGCACCCGGTCGGCGGTGTCGCGGACCAGCAGCTGGCCGATCGCCCGCTTGCGCGGCAGGAAGGAGTTCAGCAGGGACCGGAAGCTCTCCGGCTCGCTGAGCGGCGGGTCGCTCCGGAGCCGGGCGAGGACGACGTACGCCGACGTCTCGTCGCGGTCGCCGTGGCCGGGCTCGACGCGGCGTACCCCTTCGCGACGCAGCCCGCTCCGGGTGGCGACGCGCAGCGAGTCCTGGTTGCCGGGCTCGACCTTGGCCTCGACCCGCCAGTACCCGAGACCGCCCTGCCCCTCCTCGGACAGCGCGTAGTCGGCGAGCATGCGGACCGCGCGGGTGGCGAACCCGCGCCCGCGGTGCTCGTGGAACAGCATCCAGGACAGCTCGCCCACGCCTTCGGCCCGCCGGCGCAGGTCGACGCTGCCGACCAGCGCGCCGTCGGTCTCGGCGACGAACGCGACCTCACTGCGGTCGTCGTCGTACGCCGCGTGCCAGCGCTCGATCGCCGCCGACATGCGCTCGGGGGTGACCCCGTCCTCCGGCCAGCCGAACCAGTGCGCGATCACCCCGTCGTGCCCGGCGACGGCCTCGGCGACGTCCTCGGTCCGCCACCGCCGGAGCGTCACGACGCCGTCGTGCAGCGTCGGCTGCTCGGGGACGTCTGGCACGCTCACGACCCTAACGACCTGTTCGCCGGTCGAGCCGTGAGGCCGTCCACGGCCGAGCGTGTCGAGACCTGACAAGCGGTCACCGGGTCTCGAGACCGCTCGCTGGCGCTCGCGGGCTCGACCGGCTCGCAGGCCGACGTTCGTCTCACGGGGTTTCGAGACGCGTCGCCCGCTCCCTCGCGGGCTCGGGACCGGGCCGAGCGCTCCTCAACCTCCTCGCTCAGCTCGACCGGCTCGCAGGCCGACGTTCGTCTCACGGGGTTTCGAGACGCGTCGCCCGCTCCCTCGCGGGCTCGGGACCGGGCCGAGCGCTCCTCAACCTCCTCGCTCAGCTCGACCGGCTCGCAGGCTCGCCGCTCGAGCGCTCGGACTTCCGGAACCACACGGTCGCCAGCGGCGGCAGCACCAGGGTGGCGTGGGCGGGCTGGCCGTCGAGCTCGCCCTCGACGGCCTCGATGGCGCCGAGGTTGCCGACGCCCGAGCCGGCGTACGCCGAGGAGTCGGTGTTGAGCAGCTCCTCCCACGTACCCGCCGAGGGCAGCCCGAGGCGGTAGTCGCCGTGCGGGGTGGCCGCGAAGTTCGCCACGCAGACCAGGTCGGGGCTGTCGCCCGAGCCGTGCCGGACGAAGGAGAACACGTTGTGCCCGGCGTCGTTGGCGTTGATCCACTCGAAGGACGCGGCCTCGTCGTCGCGGGACCAGATGGCGGGGGAGTCGACGTACGCGTGGTTCAGGTCGCGCACCAGGTCGTGCACGCCACGGTGCTCGGAGTGCTCGAGCAGCCACCAGTCGAGCTCGCGGGCCTCGGCCCACTCGGACTCCTGGCCGAGCTCGATGCCCATGAAGATCAGCTGCTTGCCGGGGTGTGCCCACATGTAGGCGAGAAACGCGCGTACGTTGGCCAGCTGCTGCCACCGGTCGCCCGGCATCTTGCGCAGCAGCGAGCCCTTGCCGTGCACGACCTCGTCGTGGCTGATGGGCAGCACGAAGTTCTCGGCCCAGGCGTAGACGAGCGCGAACGTGAGCTCGTTGTGGTGCCAGGCGCGGTGCACGGGCTCGCGCTGGAAGTACCCGAGCGTGTCGTGCATCCAGCCCATGTTCCACTTGAAGCCGAAGCCCAGCCCGCCCGAAGCGGTGGGCCGGGTGACGCCGTCCCAGCTGGTGGACTCCTCGGCGATCGTGACCGCCCCGGGGACGCGCTTGTAGACGGTGGCGTTCATCTCCTGGAGGAACTGGACGGCCTCGAGGTTCTCCCGGCCGCCGTGCACGTTGGGCTGCCACTCGCCGGCCTCGCGGCTGTAGTCGAGGTAGATCATCGACGCGACGGCGTCCACGCGGAGCCCGTCGATGTGGTACTCCTCGAGCCAGTAGAGCGCGTTCGCGACGAGGAAGTTGCGGACCTCGCGACGGCCGAAGTTGAAGACGTACGTGCCCCAGTCCGGGTGCTCACCACGCGAGGGGTTCGGGTCCTCGTACAGCGGGGTGCCGTCGAAGCGGGACAGCGCGAAGGTGTCCTTGGGGAAGTGCGCCGGCACCCAGTCGACGAGGACGCCGATGCCGGCCTGGTGCAGCCGGTCCACGAGGTACCGGAAGCCGTCCGGGTCGCCGAACCTCGCGGTGGGAGCGAAGTACGACGTCACCTGGTAGCCCCACGACCCGCCGAACGGGTGCTCCATCACCGGCAGGAACTCCACGTGCGTGAAGCCCAGCTCAACCAGATAGGGGACCAGGTCGTCCGCGAGCTGCTGGTAGCTGTAGGCGTCGCCGCCCCAGTGCTTCTTCCAGGAGCCGAGGTGCATCTCGTAGGTCGACATCGGGCCGTGCACCGCCGGCTTGTCGCCCCGGTGCGTCATCCACTCGTCGTCACCCCAGGTGTACGTCGAGTCGAACACGACCGACGACGTGGCCGGCGGGTTCTCGGTGTGGAAGGCCATCGGGTCGGCCTTCTCACGCCACTGTCCGTCGGCGCCGAGGATGAGGAACTTGTACTTCGTCCCGTTGCCCACGTCGGGCACGAACAGCTCCCACACGCCCGACGCGCCGAGCTGGCGCATCGGGTGCTCGCGGCCGTCCCAGCTGTTGAAGTCGCCCTTGATGCGCACGCCCTTGGCCGACGGCGCCCAGACGGCGAACGACGTGCCCCGCACATCCGCTGCGTACTCGTGGAGGTGCGCGCCCAGCACGGTCCAGAGCAGCTCGTGGCGGCCCTCGTTGATGAGGTGGAGGTCCATCTCGCCGAGCGTGGGCAGGAAGCGGTAGGGGTCGTCGGTCTCGATCTCGCCCTGGCCGTAGTCGACCCGGACGCGGTAGCCCGGGACGTCCTTCACCGGCAGGGTGCCGGCCCAGATGCCGGCGTAGAGGTGCGCGAGGTCGGCGGTCTCCTGGCCCTTCGGCCCGTCGTAGACGACACGGACGGTCTTGGCCAGCGGCTTGAAGATGCGCACGGTCACACCGTCGTCGACGACGTGCGGCCCGAGCACCGCGTGGGGGTGGCCGTGGCCACCGTGGACGAGGAGCTCCAGCTCCTCGGCAGTCACCTGCTGTTCAGCCATGGTGTCTTCTTTCGCTGGTTGAGGAGGTCGCGCAGCGACCGTCTCGAAACCCCGTGAGTCATCCTGCCAACCGCTCGATGGCGGTCAGGGGGACGGGTACCCATGTGGGTCGGTTGCGGGCCTCGTAGACAGTCTCGTAGACGGCCTTGTCCGCGACGTAGGCGTCCAGCAGCACCTGCTCGTCGGCGGTCAGCTCACGGCCCCCGACGTAGGCGTCGAGGAACGCCGCGCAGTTGCGATCGGCCCACTCAGCGGCGCGGAACGCCCGCTGCTCCGCCCCGGTGTCGTCGGTGCCGGCCGCCGTCCGCTCCGCCACCCGCGGTGCGTAGTCGAAGGACCGCAGCATCCCGGCCACGTCGCGCCAGGGGGAGTCGGGCAGCACCCGCTCGGCCAGCGGCTTGGCGGGCTCACCCTCGAAGTCGACGATCTTCCAGCCCTTGACGGTCCGCAGCGTCTGACCGAGGTGCAGGTCGCCGTGCACCTGCTGCACCGTCACGGCGGGCACGTCGGCGACCGCGGCGAAGGTGGCGCGGAGGCCGTCGGCGTACGGCGCCAGCTCGGGTACGACGTCTAGTGCGGCGTCGAGCCGGGTCGCCATCGCCTCGGCCAGCGAGGACTGCTCGTCGGCGGTCCGGACCCGGGTGGGGAAGTGCGTGGCCAGCGTCCGATGAACCTCCGCCAGCGACTCCCCGAGCCGGGCGGCCTCGGACGCGAAGTCGCCACCCACCTCGTCGGCGTGGAGGTCGGCCTCGGCGAACAGGTTGCGGACGCTCGCCAGCGCGGAGTCCCAGCCGTCGGTGGCGGTCCGCAGGAACTGCTGGAGCATGGCGAGCTGGAGAGGGCCCACGCCGTCTCCCTCGGTCTCCAGCCAGCCGTAGAGCTGCGCGACGTGGTCCGAGCCGGCCTCGGTCAGCACCTGGTGCACGGCGATGTCGGGGTTCACGCCCGGCGTGATCTTGCGGAACACCTTGAGCAGGGAGTCGTCGCCGAAGGCCATCGAGGAGTTCGACTGCTCGCCGGAGAACAGCGTCGAGTGCACCCCGGTGTCGAGGTCGTGGCCGGGCAGCCGATGCCACTCGAGGCCGCCGGTCGGGCTCGTCGAACCCATGGCCGCGTGGAACGCGCGCAGCCAGCCCCCCATCGCGTCGCGGTCGTGCACGGCGTCGTACACGTGCACGAAGGCGCCCAGCTCGGCGTCCTCCCACCACCCGACGAAGGCGTGGTCGAGGCGGTCCTGCCGATCCACGTAGTAGGCGAGTGGCAGCTGGTAGTAGTCGGTGCCGCCGTCGGCGTAGCTGACCGTGGCCAGCTCGATCGACGCGGTGGCGTCGGTTCCGGTCCCGACCCAGCCCAGTCGGCGGACGTCGGTGACCTCGAACGGCCGACCCTTGCCGCCGAACCAGCGGGCGTTCTCGATGAACGCCTTCAAGTCGGCGAAGGAAGCAGTCACGGAGCGGTCGCCTCCTCGGTAGGGCGGGCCAACCGGAACCAGTAGAACCCGTAGCCGCCCAGGGTGAGCAGGTACGGCAGCTCGCCGATCCGCGGGAACGACACGCCGCCGAGCAGCTCGATCGGCACCATGCCCTCGAACTGCCGCAGGTCGAGCTCCACGGGCTGGGGGAAGCGCGACAGGTTGTTGATGCAGAGGATCACGTCGGTGCCGGCGCCACTATCGTCGTTGCGCTCGTGCTCGCGCACGTACGACAGAAC
>CAWAIZ010000010.1:0-76866 GCA_963782155.1 uncultured Actinomycetota bacterium | reverse complement strand
TGACCGAGATCGACATCGGCAAGGCCAAGCGGGCGCGCCGGGCCTACTCCTTCGACGACATCGCGATCGTCCCGTCGCGGCGCACGCGTGACCCGGAGGAGGTCAACGTCGCCTGGCAGATCGACGCGTACCGCTTCGAGCTGCCGATCCTGGCGGCGCCGATGGACTCGGTGATGTCGCCGGAGACGGCGATCGCGTTCGGCCGGTACGGCGGGCTCGGCGTGCTGAACCTCGAGGGTCTCTGGACGAGGTACGAGGAGCCGGAGCCACTGCTCGCGGAGGTGGCCGGGCTGCACGGCGTCGAGGCGACCCAGCGACTCCAGGAGATCTACGCCGAGGAGATCAAGCCGGAGCTGATCACCGCGCGGGTCCAGCAGATCCGCGACGCAGGCGTGACGGTGGCGGCCTCGTTGTCGCCGCAGCGCACCAAGCAGTTCGCCAAGACCGTCGTCGACGCGGGCGTCGACATGTTCGTGATCCGCGGCACGACGGTCTCGGCCGAGCACGTCTCCTCGCAGTCCGAGCCGCTGAACCTCAAGGAGTTCATCTACGAGCTCGACGTGCCGGTGATCGTCGGCGGCTGCGCGACGTACCAGGCGGCGCTGCACCTGATGCGGACCGGCACGGCCGGGGTGCTGGTCGGGTTCGGCGGCGGTGCGGCGCACACGACGCGGACGGTGCTGGGCGTCGCCGTACCGATGGCCAGCGCGGTCGCCGACGTGGCCGCGGCCCGGCGCGACTACATGGACGAGTCCGGGGGAAGGTACGTGCACGTGATCGCAGACGGCTCCATCGGCAGGTCCGGCGACATCGCCAAGGCAGTCGCGTGCGGCGCCGACGCGGTGATGGTCGGCTCGCCGTTCGCGCGCGCCACCGACGCGCCCGGCCGCGGCTTCCACTGGGGCGGCGAGGCCCACCACCCGGCGCTGCCGCGTGGCGAGCGGGTCGAGATGGGCACGGTCGGCACCATGGAGGAGATCCTCTTCGGCCCGTCGCGGGTGGCCGACGGCACCATGAACCTGGTCGGCGCGCTCCGCCGCGCGATGGCCACCACGGGGTACACCGAGCTCAAGGAGTTCCAGCGGATCGAGGTCGTCGTCCTGTGACGCGGCTGGTCGTGGCGGCCGCTCAGGACGTCTCAGTCGCCGGCGACCCGGCCGCGAACGTCGCGACGGCCGCGGCACTGGTCCGCTCGGCCGCTGAACAGGGTGCCGAGGTCGTCGTCCTGCCGGAGGCATTCCTGACGGGGTACGACCTCGCCGTCTTCCGCGGACCGTTGCCCGCCCTGGTCGACCTGCCACTCTGGCCGCTGGTCGATGCCGCCCGCGACACGGGTGCCGTCGTGGTCGCGAGCAGCGCGCTGGCCTCCGGCGGCGTCGCGACGCTGTCGAGCGTGGTGGTCCAGCCCGACGGCGCCGTCGACGTGCCGTACGACAAGCAGCACCTCGACGGCGAGGAGAAGCGCATCTTCACCGCGGGTGACCACGGTGCCTCCATCCGGGTGCACGGCCTCGAGCTCGGCCTGTCGATCTGCTACGACGGCTGCTTCCCCGAGCACGCTCGCGCCGCCGCGGACGACGGCGCCGTCGCGTACCTCAGCTCCTCGGCGTACTTCGAGGGCGCCGACCACCGCCGAGACGTCTACTACGCCGCCCGCGCCGTCGAGAACGGGATGTACGTCGTGTTCGCGGGCCTCACCGGAGAGTGCGGCGCCTCGTCGTTCTCCGGCGGTTCGGCGATCTACGACCCCGAGGGCCGACCGCTTGTCCGTCTCGGCACCGAGCCCGGCGTGGCCGTGACCGAGATCGACACCGACGTCGTCGACGCCACCCGCGCGCGGCACACGATGCTCGTCGACCACCGTGCCGGGTTGGGCGAGCGGGTCAGGATCTGAGTCTGCTCCAACGCGGCCATCGGCAACCGCACGACGAACGGCAAGGACAAGGGTTCGAGGATTGTCAGCACGGACGGGCGGTCACGTCCGCCTGTGGAAGGACGTGGATCCGTTGGGGTGGTGGTGGACCTCCCATCCTGGGTCGTGGGCGCGGTGGTGGTGGAGGGGGCAGAGGAGCTTGCCGTCGGCGAGGTCGGTCTTTCCGCCTTTGGACCAGGGTTGTTTGTGGTGGTGGGCTTCGCACCAGGCGGCGGGGATCGTACAGCCGTCGGCGGTGCATTCGCGGTCCCGGACGGCCATCGCCTTCCGCTGGGCGGAGGAGAAGAGGCGTCGGGTGCGGCCGAGGTCGAGGACCTCACCTCTGCCGCCGAGGACGACCGGGACGATGCCTGCCTGGCAGGCCATCCGGCGGGCTTGTTCGGCGGTGCACCGGTCCCCGGTC
This sequence comes from uncultured Actinomycetota bacterium, assembly GCA_963782155.1. Lineage (GTDB taxonomy): Bacteria > Actinomycetota > Actinomycetes > Propionibacteriales > Nocardioidaceae > Nocardioides. The sequence goes on along the minus strand of CAWAIZ010000010.1, from coordinate 74,530 downwards.
GAGGTCTCCGCGAACCCGGACCCGGCGTCGTGTTTTGAGGGTGTCGAGGTCGAGGATGACCATCACGGTGGTCGCGGTGCCGCCGTGTTGGGGCAGGCCGTGGGCGGGGAGGTTCTCCAGGAGGGCGCAGAACGCGATGCCGCGGCGTCTGGGGGTGGGGAGCTGGTCGAGGTCGCCGAGTGGGCCGCGTCGTGGGGAGGTGTAGGCGTCGAGGTAGGTCTTGAGCCGGTTCGCGACGTGGTCGGGGATCCGGGCGCGGATGTCGGTGGCTCCGTCACCACGCCGCTGGAAGGAGAGGCTGGTGGCGGCCCTAGCGCGTTTCTCTTCCTCGACCAGCCGCTGGTATTCGGCTTCGTCGGCGATCTCGGGGGCGATGACCTCCAGGAGGCTGTGGGCGAGGCGGCGTAGCTGTGGGGGTCCGAACCGGGCGGCCTCGCCGAGCAGGTATGCCTCGGCCTTGGCGAGAGTCTCGGGTTCGAGGCCGGCCGGGAGGGCGTCGAGGGCTTCGGCGATCACCCGCGCCTGCGCCACGTTCACGACACCGTCAGCCAGCGCGGTCCCGACCTGGGTCCACCGTTCATCCAAGGCTTCGGCCAGGGCGGAGAGTCGGCGGACGGCTCCGGGGTTGTCGCGGGTGGCGTCGGCGAGCCAGTGTGCGGTGGACCGGGCGCCGGTCTCGACGGCGATGTCGTCGGCGGCGGCGAGGACTCGCAGCTTGGCTGCTTGGACTCGTGCTTCGAGGCGTGAGAGGTCTCGTAGCGCGGTCTGTTTCTCGGCGGTGGTGAGGTAGACCGGGTCGACCGCGGCGATGTCGTCCAGGGCGGCGTCGAGGACTCCGATCGGGAGCCGCGGGCTGCTGGACATGGGACAAGTCAAGCAGCGACCACCGACAGTGGTACGTGCTCAGAACCCCTTGTCCACAAGGGGATTCGTGATCGTGATCAACTCGTGACCATCGCCTTTACGGTGGTGACTACAGGGGTCAGCCAGCCCCGGAACCGACGTGGGTCGAGCATCGGCGGACCGGGGCAGGTGCGGTGAATGTCTTGTGTGGTTTTGCAGTGGGTTCGAGGCTCGTCGCTGGCGCTCCTTGTTGGCGCTCCTCGCACCTCAACCCCCGACAGGTCACCGGGTTTCGAGACGGGCGTTGCACGCCCTCCTCAACCACCGACCGGTTGCGGGCGTTGTACGCCCTCCTCAACCACCGACCGGTCGCGGGCGTTGTACGCCCTCCTCGACCACCGACAGGTCGCCGGACCTTGCACGCCCTCCTCAACCACCGACCGGTTGCGGGCGTTGCACGCCCTCCTCGACCACCGACCGGTTGCCGGGCCTTGCACGCCCTCCTCAACCACCGACCGGTTGCGGGCGTTGTACGCCCTCCTCGACCACCGACAGGTCGCCGGACCTTGCACGCCCTCCTCGACCACCGACCGGTCGCCGGACCTTGCACGCCCTCCACCACCGACAGGTCGCCGGGCGTTGCACGCCCTCCTCAACCATCGGGATGCGCGCGCTCCTCGCGCCCCGGGGATCGCGGCTCACTCATCGGCTGCCTCCATGTCAGTCGCACCAGCAGCCACACCCCGCCGACCACGAGCAGTAGGGCGAGCAGGGCGCCGAGGTCGCCGGGGAGGAGGTACTTCTCGTCGTACAGCACCCGCTGGAACGGCGAGTCGTCGGCGGCTGCCTCGTAGGTGAAGTCGGAGATGATCAGGGAGGGGTCGGGGAGCCATTGGGAGGACTTGGTGAGGTACGGCGTGGAGGCCAGCCACTCCCGCAGCTCGGGGGCACGCACGTCGGCGGGGGACACCGGCCCGGCGAATGCGATGTCGGGCCGCGTGAGCCCGGAGGCGACCGGGTCGGTGCGGAGCATCCGGTGCCCGGCGAGCACGTACACGAGCGGCTGCTGTGTCTCGTCGGCGGCCGCCGACATCCGCATGGGGTAGACGGCCTCGCGGCTGGTGAAGCGCATCGCGATCGGCGGCAGGTTGCCGTCGAGGGTCTCGCCCTCGGCGGTGAGCTGGACGGCGACGAACGTCCAGCCCTCCTGGACGTACGGCGACACGGAGGCGAGCAGCTCGGGAGAGGCGTCGTAGTCGTGGGACGTCAGCCAGGCCTGTAGGGCAGGTGTGTTCGCGGCGGCGATCGTGGTGGCCCGCAGCGGGCCGAGGTCGACCGACGCCAGCACCCGGACGCTCCCACCCGGGCCGCCCGCGGACGCATCTTCTCCGCCCTTGCCGCCGCCCAGCAGCGGCGGCCCGAACAGGTGCCAGCGCGAGTCCCGGCGCGGGGCGGTCACGGCCGCGAGGTCGGTGAACACCTGCTCGTCACCGAGCTCGGCCGTCGCCGGCGCGGGCGTCGGCACGAGCAGGCCGGCGTTCACGGCGTCAGTGCGCGTGCTCAGCCGCAGCACGATGGTCTCGGTATCCCCGTCCCAGACGACGAGCGCCGTCTCCGAGGTCACCGAGGTGTCCCGGCCCGGCTGGTCGACGAGACCACCACACGCACAGGCGTGCGCCGGGGCGGCCACCGTCAACCCCGCCGCCATGAGCAGGGTCGCGAGCAGCCGCCTCACCGCAGCACCAGGGCGCGGGGGTGGCCGAGCAGGTTGACGGCCGTTCGGGTGGCGGTGAGTGCCTCGCGCAGGCGGGCCTGGTCGCTCAGCCCACCGGCCAAGGCACGCACCACGCGCTGGATCCGGATCGGCCGACCGGCCGAGTAGTGGTTCCAGTACGTCGGCACGTACTCCGCCCGGTCGACCACGAACCCCCGGTTCGGTGTCTCGCGGAACCGGAAGCCCACCGTGATCCCCTCGTACGCCCGCGGCCGCGACGTCTCGCTCTGCGCCACCGCGTTGCCGAGCCCGTAGGCAACCCACTTGCCGTTGACCTTGGTGATCGGCTGCACGACGTGCGCGTGCTCGCCGACGACCACGTCGACGTACGGCGACGATGTGAGGGCCCGCGCGAGTGCCACCTGCTGGGCGTTGGGCACGGCGGAGTACTCGTCCCCGCCGTGATACTTGGCAATCACGATGTCGGCGCCCGCGAGCTTGGCCGCGCGGGCCTGCGCGATCAGGTTGGCGGCGTCCCACATCGACACCGACCACTCGTGCCCGGACGGCGGCGGGATCCCGTTGAGGCTGTAGGTGCCGCTCACGATGGCGATCCGCACTCCCTGGTCGGTCGTCCGGATCACCGGAGTCCGGCGCTCACGCAGGGTCCGGAAGGTGCCGACGTGCGCGACCCCGGCGCGCTCGAGGAGGTCGGCGGTGCGCACCAGGCCGTCGTACCCCTGGTCGACTGCGTGGTTCGACGCCGTCGTGCAGACGTCCCAGCCCATCGACCCGATCCACGCAGCGATCGCCGGTGGTGCGGAGAAGACCGGGTAGCTCTGGAGCGGTGCACCCGGCGCCGCGAACGGCACCTCCTCGTGGCAGACCGCGAGGTCGGCGCCCTCCACGAGAGGCCGCAGGGCCGCGAACATCGGGTCGAAGTCGAAGCGGCCACCGCCGTCGGCCCGTGCGCTCGCCCAGACCGTGTCGTGCCACAGCAGGTCGCCGCTCAGCACGACCCGTGCGGTGCGTCGGTGCTTTCGTGGCGGGCCTTGACGGCCCTCCTCGACCACCAGGTTGTCGCCAGGGCCTGTCTCGAAACCGGCCAAGGAGATCGATGGCAGCTGGGATCGGTTCTCCTCGACCAACGTCAGCCACGGCGTGCCGACAGCCGTCACCGCCAGCGTCAGGCAAGCGACCAGTCCGATGCCGGCGTACGTGCGGATGCGTCCTCCCGTGGGTGCGCCTCAGGGTATCGGCCCGATGCCGGGCAGGATGGGCGACATGACGCAGGCCAGTGCCCTCAGTCCGGAGGCCCGCGACCTCGCCTTGGGCGCGCTGTCCGGTACGACGGCTCCCGGCGGCGAGCTCGACGTCCTGGTGGTCGGCGGCGGCATCGTCGGTGCCGGTACCGCCCTCGACGCCGTGACCCGTGGTCTGGCAACCGGTCTGCTCGAGCAGCGCGACCTCGCGTCCGGCACCAGCTCGCGCAGCAGCAAGCTGATCCACGGCGGGCTGCGGTACCTCGAGATGTACGACTTCGGCCTGGTCCGCGAGGCCCTCGAGGAGCGCGGACTGCTGCTGACGCGGCTGGCCCCACACCTGGTTCGGCCGGTGCCGTTCCTCTACCCGCTGCACAAGTCGAGGGAGCGACCGTACGTCGGCGCCGGACTGCTCCTGTACGACGCCATGGCGATGATCGGCAAGTACGACATGGGCGTCCCCAAGCACTCGCACCTGTTCCGCAAGCAGGTCGCGCGGATCGCGCCCGACCTGCGCACCGAGGACCTCAAGGGCGCCATCCGCTACTACGACGCCCAGGTCGACGACGCCCGGCTGGTCCTCGCGGCGGCCCGCACCGCCGCCAGCCACGGCGCGCACGTGGCGACCCGCACGCGCGTGACCGGGTTCCTGCGCGAGGGCGAGCGGGTCGTCGGCGTACGCGCGCACGACCTCGAGTCGGATCGTGAGCTCGAGGTGCGGGCCAAGGTCGTCGTCAACGCCGCCGGGGTCTGGACCGACGAGATCCAGGAGATGGTCGGCGGCCGCGGGTCCTTGAATGTCCAGGCCAGCAAGGGCATCCACCTGGTCGTGCCTCGCGACCGGATCCGCTCGGAGGCCGGCTTCATCGCCCGCACCGAGACCTCGGTGCTGTTCGTCATCCCCTGGGGCCGGCACTGGATCATCGGCACGACCGACACCGACTGGAACCTCGACAAGGCGCACCCCGCCGCGTCGCGTGCCGACATCGAGTACCTGCTCGCCCACGTCAACACGATGCTGCGCGAGCCGCTCGACCACACCGACGTCGAGGGCGTGTACGCCGGACTGCGCCCGCTCGTCCGCGGCGCCCGCGAGCCCTCGTCGCGGATCTCGCGCGAGCACACCGTCGTGGCACCCGTGCCCGGCCTGGTGATGATCGCCGGCGGCAAGCTGACGACGTACCGCGTGATGGCCAAGGACGCCATCGACGTGGCCGTCCCCGACGCCCGCGACTGCATCACCGACCGGATCCCTCTCGTAGGAGCGGACGGCTTCCTCGCACGCTCCAACCAGCGCGCGCTGCTCGCCCGGAGGGCCGGCATCAGCGTGGGACGGGTCGACCACCTGCTCGGGAGGTACGGCGGGCTCGTCGACGAGGTGCTTGCCCTCATCCACGCCAGGCCCGAGCTCGCCGAACCCCTCGAGGGTGCGGACGACTCGCTGGCGGCGGAAGTCGTGTACGCCGTCACCCACGAAGGGGCTCGGCACCTCGACGACGTCCTCACCCGGCGTACGCGCATCTCCATCGAGACCTTCGACCGCGGCGTCCAGGCCGCTGGGCCGGCCGCCCGGTTGATGGCGGGCGAGCTCGGCTGGGACATGGCCCGCACCGCCGACGAGGTCGACCACTACCTGCGTCGGGTGGAAGCGGAGAGACAGAGCCAGACGATGCTCACCGACCAGGAGGCCGACGAGGCCAGGGTGAGCGCGCCCGACATCGTCTAGGACGGATCGTCGCTCAGGGCGAGCGATGAGGCGTTCCTCGATGGCGGTGCCCGCGTCTACGACGACCGGGCTGCATGACGCGGTGCACGCTTACACCGACGGTCAGCCACCCTTTGGCTGCTCCAACTCCAGCTCGACTCCGCCCATGATCCGCCGGATGCCCGAGCAGCGGCCGTCGACTTCAAGGAAGGTCAGGACGCCGGCAATGTCGCGTTCGACCGTGCGCGGCGAAGTGTTGAGTCTCCGCGCGATCACGGCGTCCTTCTCCCCGCGACACAAGCCTCTCGTGACCTCGATCTGTCGCGGCGACAACGGGGAGAAGCCGCGAGCGAAGTCCGCCGCCGGGACCGACAAGGCATAACTGGCCGCCCAGATCTCCCTGCTCTTGGCGAGCAACATGGGTTCGGTCACTACCCAGATCGTGGGTTCGCCAGCGCTCGTCGGCGGACCCGCGACGGCCAGTGTGGCGTCGTCGCTGATAAGGAACTGCGAGTACAGAGGTGCGACCCTTGCGGTCGGCTCCAGGATCGGGAGAAGCGGATGGAGCCGGATGCTTCGCCTGCTGACCAGCAGTTCCATCCGCACCGAGCGCCGACGCGAGAGCTCGTCAAGCTCGAACATGTTCGAATAAGGGTTGAAGCCGATGACAGGCTGGGCGTTCAGCACGCTTTGCCAGGTCTGCTTCGCCAGCCGTTCGAGCGCGACTAAGATCCCCGACTGACCCACCCCGAGCCGTCGGACCTTGGAACATCCCCCACCTGCCGTGCGCTCCCACACCATGGCCCGCAGCATCTCGCTGGCGGCCTGCAACTCGGTCGCACATGCGGCCCCGGAGACCGGGACCCGATCGGCGTGACCCAGACCCTGCATGCGCACATGGTAGGTAGCCACGGGTGCGTGAGGCGACCGATCCTCAGGCACCCAGTGGCGAGAACCCGCCATCCAGCGGCGATGCGAGCGCCGGCCTCCTTAGCGTCTGGCTCCCCAGCAGATGCGCGCAGATGCATCTCGAGCTCGAAGAGAGGGATACCGATGGCAGCATGGTGGAGACGCGGCAAGGTGATCACTGCATGCGTGGCCTTGTCAGCAGCGCTCGTCGGCGGGACGACATCACCCGCTCAAGCCCACGGCGGCGCCGACGTGTGGATCCGGTCGGACGGGGTGTGGCGGACCCAGACGTGGAGCATGACCGACTCGCAGGTGCCGTCGGCGTGTCCGGGTCCGACGTCTCAGTCGGTCACCGTCACTGCGACCATGAAGGGCACGTCGACGGCGTTCACGATCCAGAGCATCTACATCAAGAACACGACGTCCGGGGTCAACTTCAGCTACAACGTGGACTGGTCCGACAGGCTCTATTGGGCGAGCCCGATCGGGTCGTGGCCCACCGGAGCCACCAGGCGCCTCAGCTATTGGACCAACGGTGGCACCGTCAGCCTCACGCAGAGCTGGTACAAGAACCTCGGGATCCACACGCTCACCCTGGAGAACGGCGGCGGAATCGGGTGCTGGCCGGACTTCCAGATGATTTTCCACCGGTGGTGACGAGGGGACTTCGGTTCCCCGGCCGGCTCACGTCGGCTCGAGCAAGGACCGCTGCGGGTCGTTGAGCGGCAGCGCCGCCGCCCTCGCGTCAGCGTCCGCCGCCTCGGCTGTCCGGTCGAGGCGGCGGAGCAGCACGGCCCGGGTCGCGTGCCACAGCGGATAGCCGTCCAGCTCGTCGATCGCGTCCACGATCGCCAGGCCGGCCGCAGGACCGTCGCGCTCGGCTACTGCGGCGGCCCGGTTGAGGTGGACCACAGGGCCGGGGTCGATGGTCAGCAGCACGTCGTACCAGGAGAGGACCGCGTCCCAGTCGGTCTCGTCGTACGACGGGGCAAGGGCGTGACAGGCCGCGATGGCGGCCTGCACGACGTACCGGTCCGGCCGCGCCGGAGTACGCCGCACGCCCTCGCCGACCAGCTGGGCACCCTCGGCGATCTTCGAGCGGTCCCACTGCTCGCGGTCCTGGTCGGGGAGCAGCACCGCCGACCCGTCGGCCGACACACGGGTCGCGCGCCGGGAGTCCTGCAGCAGCATCAGCGCGAGCAGCCCGATCGCACCCGGGTCGTCCGGTTGGAGACGGACGAGCAGCCGGGCGAGGCGGACGGCCTCGCTCACGAGCTCGTCGCGCACCAGGCGCGGGCCGGCCGTCGCGGCGTACCCCTCGTTGAAGAGCAGGTACGCCGTCGCCAGCACCGCCGCCCACCGGCTCGGCAGCTCGTGGTCGGCCGGGATGCGGTAGGGGATGTGCGCCTGCTTGATCTTCTGCCTGGCGCGGGTGAGGCGCTTGGCCATCGAGGCCTCGCTGACGAGGAGGGCCCGGGCGACCTCCGGTGTGGTCAGCCCGCACAGGGTTCGCAGCGACAGCGCGACCTGGGTCTGCGGCGCCAGGCTGGGGTGGCAGCAGGTGAAGACCAGTCGGAGCAGGTCGTCGGTGACCACCGAGTCGACCGGCTCCTCGTCCTCCAGCAGGTCCATCGACGCCGCCTCCTTCTCCCCGCGCGCGGCCTCCCGGCGGATCAGGTCGACCGCCCGGCGCCGCGCGACGGTGCGCAGCCAGGCCACGGGATTCTCCGGTAGGCCGTCGCGCGGCCAGGTCTCCAGCGCGCGGAGGGTGGCATCCTGCACGGCGTCCTCGGCAAGGGCGAGGTTCCCGGTCCAGCGCGTCAGGGTCGCGAGCACGTCGCGCCCCGACGCGCGGACCAGGGTCGCCAGGGTCTCGGTCGGGTCGGTCACGTGCCGATCACTGGGGCGTGGGACGGCCGAAGTCGATCACCGGACGGACCTCCACGGCTCCGGCCCACGCGGCCGGGATCCTTGCGGCCCAGGCGATCGCCTCGTCGAGGTCGGCGCACTCGAGGAGGTAGAAGCCGGTGAGCGCCTCCTTGGTCTCGGCGTACGGGCCGTCGGTCGCCAGCACGTCGCCGCCCTTCTCGCTGACGCGCACGGTGGTGGCGGTCGCGGTCGGGTACAGCGCCGCGCCGCCGCGGATCGACGCCATCGCGGCGTCGCGGAACTCGTTCCAGTCCGCCATCTCGCCGGCCTGCTCGGGCGCGGTCCAGTCGACGTCGCGGGTGAAGGTGAGGGCTGCGAACTGCGGCATGGGTACTCCTCCTGCTGGGCCGGCCCGGTGCCGGCGACTCACCCTAGAGACGAACGGGGACGTCCCAGAAGGACACCGCCCGTCGCCAAGGTGGTTTCGAGGCTCGGCCGTGAACGGCCTCGCACCTCAACCACCGAGAGATCGGTGGTTGAGGAGTGAGGAGCGCCAGCGACGAGCCTCGAAACCACGCCTCCCCCGGCTGATGGTTTCGCGGCTCGGCCGTGAACGGCCTCGCACCTCAATCATCGATACGAAAGTTGACAAAATCGCTGAGTGTGTCAAGAGCCACGATCGATGGTCGCGGTGACCGAGGTCACCTACGCTCGCGGTATGAGTGCGCACGACGCCGATCCGACCGTCACCGGCCCGCACGACCCCGAGCACGAGCCGAGCGCGACGCTGGCGTTCGAGCCCGAGTACGCCGCGGCGCTGACCCAGCGGCTGGTGGCCACGTCCGGCGAGTCGGCCGTGGTGTCGTCGCCGCTCACCGGGCAGCCGCTCGCCCACGTCCCGCAGTCCACCGAGGCCGACGTGTCGGAGGCCTTCCGGCGCGCGCGCCGGGCGCAGACGGCCTGGGCGCGGACGGCCGTCGCTGAGCGAGCCGCGGCCGCCCTGCGACTCCACGACCTCGTCCTCGACCGTCAGGACGAGATCATCGACCTGATCGTGTGGGAGTCGGGCAAGGCCCGCAAGCACGCGTTCGACGAGCCGGCCCACATCGCCCTGACCGCCCGCTACTACGGCCGCACGGCCGAGCGGCACCTCGGCACCGAGCGGCGCGTCGGGCTGTTCCCCGTGCTGACCCGGATCGACGTCAACCACGTACCCAAGGGCGTCGTCGGGATCATCAGTCCCTGGAACTACCCCTTCACGATGGCGCTCTGCGACGGGCTGCCGGCGCTGGTCGCGGGCAACGCAGTGGTCATCAAGCCCGACGCCCAGACGATGCTGTCGGCGCTGCTGGCCGCGCAGCTGCTCGAGGAGGCCGGGTTCCCGAAGGACCTGTGGCAGGTCGTCGCCGGGCCTGGACCTGTCATCGGCGGCGCGATCGTCGGAGAAGCCGACTACGTCTGCTTCACCGGCTCGACCGCGACCGGCCGGGCGATCGCGAAGGGCTGCGCCGAGCGGCTGATCGGCTGCTCGCTGGAGCTGGGCGGCAAGAACCCGGTCCTGGTGCTGCGCGACGCCGACATCGAGAAGGCGGCGGAGGGAGCGGTGCGCGCGTCGTTCTCGAACGCCGGCCAGCTCTGTGTGTCGATGGAGCGGCTGTTCGTGGCCGACCAGGTCTACGACCGGTTCGTGGACCGGTTCGTGGCGCGCACCGAGGCGATGACGCTGGGGGCGACCCTCGACTGGGGCAACGACATGGGCACGCTGATCTCCGCCCAGCAGCTCGCCACCGTCCAGGCCCACGTCGACGACGCGGTCGCGAAGGGCGCGCGGGTGCTCGCCGGCGGCCGGGCCCGGCCGGACCTCGCGCCGTACTTCTTCGAGCCGACGATCCTCGAAGGCGTCACCCCGGACATGACGTGCTTCGGTCACGAGACGTTCGGCCCGGTCATCTCGGTCTACCGCTTCCACGACGAGGCGGACGCGATCGCCCGGGCCAACGAGGGCGAGTACGGGCTGAACGGCTCGATCTACTCCCAGGACGGCGCCCGCGCGCGGGCGATGGCCCGGCTCGTGAAGTGCGGCACGGTCAACATCAACGAGGCGTTCGGCGCGACCTTCGGCAGCGTGGACTCGCCGATGGGCGGGATGCGCGAGTCCGGGCTCGGCCGCCGCCAGGGTCGCGAGGGGATCCTGCGCTACACCGAGACGCAGGCCGTGGGCACCCAGCGGCTGATGCGGATTGCGCCGTCGTTCGGCATGTCCGACGCGGCGTACGCGAAGGTGATGACCGGCAGCCTGCGACTGATGAAGAAGATCGGGCGCCCGTGACTCGTCCGCTGGTCGAGCCCCGCAAGCCCCTGGGCGAGCGGGTGTCGAGACCCGGTGACCACGACTTCGACGTCCTCGTCGTCGGCTCCGGCTTCGGTGGCTCCGTCGCCGCGCTGCGGCTCACCGAGAAGGGGTACCGCGTCGGCGTGCTCGAGGCCGGTGCGCGGTTCGCCGACGAGGACTTCGCCGCCACGTCGTGGGACCTCAAGAGGTTCCTGTTCCGGCCAGAGGCCGGCTGGTACGGCATCCAGCGCATCGACGTGCTCAAGGACTGCCTCATCCTGTCCGGTGCCGGGGTCGGCGGAGGCTCGCTGGTCTACGCGAACACGTTGTACGAGCCGCTGCCCGCCTTCTACACCGACCCGGCCTGGCGCGGTATCACCGACTGGCGTAGCGAGCTGGCGCCGTACTACGACCAGGCCAAGCGGATGCTCGGCGTCGTCATCAACCCGCTGCACACGCCGGCGGACGAGGTGATGCGCCAGGTCGCCGACCAGATGGGCGTCGGGGAGACGTTCCGGCCCACGCCGGTCGGGGTGTTCTTCGGCGGGCCCGGCGAGACGCCGTCCTCGGTGGTGCCCGACCCGTACTTCGGCGGGCAGGGTCCCGACCGCAACCCGTGCCGCAACTGCGGCGAGTGCATGACCGGCTGCCGGCACAACGCCAAGAACACGCTGGTGAAGAACTACCTCCACCTCGCCGAGAAGAACGGCGCCACGGTGCTGCCGCTGACCACGGTCACGCGGGTCTCGCCGCGTGACGGGGGCGGGTACGACGTGCACGTCCGGCACACGAAGGCCAAGCTGCGGCGGCGTACGTCGTCCCGCGTCCTCACCGCCGACCAGGTCGTGTTCGCCGCCTCGGCGCTCGGCACCCAGCGCCTGCTGCACGCGATGAAGGCCGAGGGGCACCTGCCGCGGTTGTCCGACCGGCTCGGGTTCCTCGCCCGCACCAACTCCGAGTCGATCCTCGGCTCGATCGCGCGCGACGACGTCGTCGACTACACGCAGGGCGTCGCCATCACGTCGTCCTTCCACCCAGACGAGCACACCCACGTCGAGCCGGTGCGGTACGGCAAGGGCTCCAACTCCATGGCCCTGATGCAGACGGTGCTCACCGACGGTGACGGCGACGTGCCGCGCTGGCGCGTCTGGCTTCGGGAGATGTGGAGCGAGCGGAAGCGGGTCCGCGAGCTTTACGACATCCGGCACTGGTCCGAGCGGACCGTCATCGCCCTGGTCATGCAGAGCAGCGACAACTCGATCACCACGTTCCTACGGCGCAACCGCCTCGGCCGCCGGGTGCTCACGTCGAAGCAGGGGCATGGCGAGCCCAACCCCACCTGGATCCCGGCCGGCAACGAGGCCGCCCGGCGGATGGCCGACGTGATGGGTGGCACCGCCGGCGGCACGATCGGCGAGCCGTTCAACCGGCCGTTGACGGCTCACTTCATCGGCGGGTGCACCATCGGGGCGTCCGCCGAGTCCGGGGTCATCGACCCCTACCAACGTGTCTACGGCCACCCCGGCCTGCACGTCGCCGACGGCTCCGCCATCACCGCGAACCTCGGGGTGAACCCGTCGCTCTCGATCACCGCCCAGGCCGAACGGGCCATGTCGTTCTGGCCGAACCGGGGCGAGGCCGATCCCCGGCCACCCCTCGGGGCCGAGTACGAGCGGATCTCGCCGGTCGTGCCCGCCTCGCCGGCCGTCCCGCCGACGGCGCCGGCCGCGCTGCGGCTGCCGGTCGTCGAGGTCACCTGAGATTCGCACCAGCGTCTCCCGTAACCCTCTTTACCTGCCGTCGTTGGACGGCTGGGTCCACCTCCTGTGCTCCCTCACTGAGTGGACCCGTAGCCGGGGAGGGAAACCTTGTCGGCGAAGCAGGGCCCGGCCAACCTCCCTCCCCGGCCGGGCCCTGTTTACTGTCGAGCGGAGCTCGGACCTTGCTCTCCCGGTGGTTGAGGAGGGCGCGCTCGCGCCCGTCACGAGACCAGCGGCACCCTGTCGATAGGCTCCGGGCATGTCCGAGCACGACCTGGTCCTGGTGGTCGATTTCGGTGCGCAGTACGCCCAGCTGATCGCGCGGCGGGTGCGCGAGGCCAAGGTGTACTCCGAGATCGTGCCGCACACGATGCCGGTCGCCGAGATGCTGGCGCGGGGGCCGAAGGCGATCGTGCTGTCGGGTGGGCCGTCCTCGGTCTACGAGCCGGGCGCTCCGGCGCTCGACGGGACGCTGTTCGAGGGCGGAGTGCCCGTCTTCGGGATGTGCTACGGCTTCCAGGTCATGGCCCAGTCCCTCGGCGGGACGGTCTCGCCGACCGGCGCGCGTGAGTACGGCCGCACGCCCGTCAGCGTCGTAGCGCCGGGGACCTTGCTGGCCGGCGTACCTGCCCGGCACAACGTCTGGATGTCGCACGGCGACTCGGTGACCGCGGCGCCCGAGGGCTTCACTCTGCTGGCCTCGACGGGCGGCACGCCCGTCGCGGCGTTCGAGGACGTCGGCCGCGGCTTCGCCGGTGTGCAGTGGCACCCGGAGGTGCTGCACACCGAGCACGGCCAGCAGGTGCTCGAGCACTTCCTGCTCGAGATCGCCGGCTGCCGCCCGACGTGGACGATGCTCAACATCGTCGACGAGCAGGTCGAGAAGATCCGCGACCAGGTCGCCGGCGGTCGCGCGATCTGCGCGCTGTCCGGCGGCGTCGACTCCGCCGTGGCCGCCGCTATCGTGCAGCGAGCGATCGGCGATCGGCTCACCTGCGTGTACGTCGACCACGGGATGATGCGCCTCGGCGAGACCGAGCAGGTGCGCACCGACTTCGAAGTGGTCTTCGACCAGCTCGACGTGGTCGACGCCAGCGACCAGTTCCTCGGTGCGCTGGAGGGGATCCACGATCCCGAGGAGAAGCGCAAGATCATCGGCCGGGAGTTCATCCGGGTCTTCGAGGCGGCCGAGGAGCGGGTCTTCAGAGATTGGCGGAGCGCCGGTGGTGCCGGCGACACGGCGTACCTCGTCCAGGGCACGCTCTACCCGGACGTCGTCGAGAGCGGCGGCGGGGCGGGTACGTCGACCATCAAGTCGCACCACAACGTCGGCGGCATCCCCGACGACATGCGGATGGAGCTCGTCGAGCCGCTGCGCACGCTGTTCAAGGACGAGGTGCGGATGGTCGGCGAGCAGCTCGGCCTGCCGCCGACGATGGTGTGGCGCCAGCCGTTCCCAGGGCCCGGCCTCGGCATCCGGATCATCGGCGAGGTCACCCGGGAGCGCCTCGACATCCTCCGCCAGGCAGACGCCATCGCGCGCGCCGAGCTGACTGCGGCCGGCCTCGACCGCGACATCTGGCAGTTCCCGGTGGTGCTGCTCGCCGACGTCCGCTCGGTCGGCGTCCAGGGCGACGGGCGCACCTACGGCCATCCCGTCGTGCTGCGTCCGGTCACCTCCGAGGACGCGATGACCGCCGACTGGGCCCGACTGCCCTACGACCTGCTCGAGAAGATCTCCACCCGGATCACCAACGAGGTCCCCGAGATCAACCGGGTCACCGTCGACATCACGTCGAAGCCGCCCGGCACCATCGAGTGGGAGTGAGCGTCACATCCCGGCGGCGTCGTCGATGCAGAGGACGTTGTTCTCGCTGTCCTTGAACCACGCCGCCTTGCCCATGTCGCCGAGGCTGGCAATGACGCCGTCCCACGTCACGCCCGGCAGCTCGTAGGTGTCGAAGGTGACGCCCTTCGCCTCGAGCTCCGCGACCTCCGCGGCGACATCGGCGACGTGGAACTGCGCGATGGTGTGCCCGGCCTGACCGGCGTGCTCGGTCGCGTAGAGGAAGAACCAGGTTCCGCCCGCGGTCTTGTAGATGAGACCACCGGGGTTCTCGTCCACCGGGGTGAGGCCGAGCTTGTCGGCGTAGAAGCTCCGCGCCCGCTCGATGTCGGCGGCGGGGATGTTGGCGGTGACCGAACTGTCGTTCAACATGGCGATCTCCTCAGGGTCCGGAACGCCCGAGTCGCTCATCTCGCAACCTAGACCCGTGGGCCGAGGAGTCAAGAGGTCCCGGACGCCGGACGGGCCGGCACCCTGAAAGGTCCCTGAAACCGGTGACCGGTCACCCGTTCGGGTGGGTCGGCGGCCTAGGATTCACGGCAGTTCGAGAACCGAACGCTGTAGGGGGTCGACATGGCGCTGATGCTGGAGGCGGTGCGCTCGCGGGTACGCCGCGCGCTCATCGCGCGCAGCCCTGGCATCGACCTGACCCGTCTCGACCGTGTGCCGGAGCGGCTGACCTGGCCGCTGAAGCGGGAGGGCATGGAGCCGGTCGCCCGGCTCGCCGAGACACGCGAGGCCAAGGGCCCGGTGGCCAGGGTCGTCACGTTCCTGGGCACCGAGGTGTGGCTCGTCACCGGTGACGCGGAGTGCCGCGAGCTGCTGGCCGACCAGACGTCGTACTCCACCGACATCCGCCCCTACATGGGCAAGGCCGGCGGCGCGGGCGGTGACATCGGGGGCCTGGGCTTCACCGACCCGCCCGACCACACGCGGCTGCGCCGGCTGCTTACGCCGGAGTTCACGATGCGCAGGCTGGCCCGGCTCAAGCCGGCGATCGAGCGGATCGTCGAGGACCAGCTCGACGAGACCGAGCGCCTCGGCGAGGGTGGATCGGCCGTCGACCTGGCGCAGACGTTCGCCTTTCCGGTGCCGTTCCTGGTCATCTGCGAGCTGCTCGGCCTGCCGGTCGAGGAGCGCGAGAAGTACCGCTCGATGGCCAGCGCCCGGTTCGACGTGACCGGCGGTGGCGTCGGCACGGTGGGCGCCGTCGCCGGGAGCAGGCTGTTCCTCTTCGAGGAGACGGCCCGCCAGCGCCAGGACCCCGGCCCCGGGCTGATCGGCCAGATCATCCGCGAGCACGGTGACGAGATCACCGACTTCGACCTCGCCGGCCTGGCCGACGGCGCGTTCACCGGCGGGCTGGAGACCAGCGCGTCCATGCTCGCGCTCGGCACCGCGGTGCTGCTGGATCGCCCCGACGTGTGGCAGCTGCTCATCGACGAGGACGCCAGCGCCGCTCCGATCGTCGACGAGCTGCTGCGTTACCTGGCCGTCGTGCAGATCTCGTTCCCGCGCTTCGCCAAGCAGGACGTCGTGCTGGCCGGTCAGAAGATCAAGAAGGGTGCGGTCGTCCTGGCCCACCTGCCGTCGGCCAACCGCGACGCGCGCAGCTACCACCGGTCAGCTGTCGGGGGCGGCTTCGACCACACCCAGGCGACCTCGTCACACCTGGCGTTCGGGCACGGCTTCCATCGCTGCGTCGGGGCCGAGCTGGCCCGGATGGAGCTGCGGGCGGCGTACCCCGCCCTCGCCCGCCGCTTCCCCGGCCTGCGCCTCGCCGTCGACCCGAGCGAGCTGGCCTTCCACGACCGGTCGATCGTGTACGGCGTGGAGTCGCTGCCGGTCTTCCTGCGCTAGGTCGCCATCGCGCCGGCGTCCACAGGTCGCTCGGTGTGGTGGTCGCTGTGCGGGCGCAGGAACAGGTCGCGCAGGAGCGCGATCTCGGCGCCGTGGTGGATCTGCTCGTCGATGAGGGAGCGGACCTGGTCGCCGGCCGGCATCTCCCGTGCGGGCAGGTGCGTCGGGCGTGACTCGACGAGGTCGGCATCCGTGGCGTCGACAAGCCAGGTGGTGATGGGCAGCCGGCTGTCAAGCCACTCGGCGAGCGCGGCCTCGGCGGTGTGCGGGACGAGCAGGTCAGAGAAGGTCAAGGTGGCGTCGCCGTAGGCGTGGTTCCAGCAGACGCGGTTGCCGGCGGTGATGTGCACCAACCGCCAGCCGATCGTGGTGACCGGGGCCGGGTCCTCGGGAGCGAACTCGTAGGCGTAGGACCAGCCTCCGACATGAGCCTCGTCGGGACGGATGTTCCAGCAGTCCGCGACCGGCTCCCAGAAGAACTCGTCGTCGGCGAGCCCGCGGCAGCGCTCGCGCAGCCGCCGGCCCGACTGCTCCCACAGGCGCAGCAGCACGCTGACGCCGGTCATCGGCTCCCCCATCCGTCCAGGGTAGGACGGCGGGGGAGCCGATGCACGAGGCTATTTCAGCGGGAGAGCGCTTCCTCCTGCTCGGGGGCGGGCAGCTCGTCGACCGCGGCGTCGCCGCGGTCGAGCTTGCTCGGCCACCAGATCTTCCCGCCGAGGTCGAGGTTGATCGCGGTCACCAGGACCGACCGGACGATCATCGTGTCGAGCATGACTCCCAGGGCCACCGCGACACCGATCTCGGCGAGGAACACCACCGGGATGGAGCCGAGCACCAGGAACGTCGCGGCCAGCACCAGCCCGGCCGAGGTGATCACGCCGCCGGTCGAGGACAGGGCGATGAGCGAGCCCCTGCGGGTGCCGAAGGTGTGCGTCTCCTCGCGCACCCGGGTCATCAGGAAGATGTTGTAGTCGATGCCCAGGGCCACCAGGAACACGAACGCGAACAACGGGAACCCTGGATCGGACCCGGCGAAGCCGAAGACGTACTCGAACAGGAGCGCCGAGATGCCCAGGGCGGCACCGAAGGACAAGACCACCGTCCCGACGAGGATGAGCGGCGCGGCTACCGCGCGGAGCAACCCCATCAGGATGAGGAACACCACGACCAGGACGATCGGGATGATCACCTTGTTGTCGCGGTTGGAGGCGACCTTGGTGTCGGCGTAGAACGCCGCCCCGCCGCCGACCAGCGCGTCGGCCCCGTCGACCCGATGAACCGCGGCACGCGACGCCTCGACGATGTCGAACGCCTGGGGCGAGGAGATGTCGGCGTTGATCGTCGCCTCGAAGTAGGACCGGCCGTTGCCCAGGTCCTGCGCGGGCCGCGCGTCGCCGAGGCCGTCGATGCCGCCGAGCGCATCCTGCACCTGGGGCAGGGCGTCGGTGGTGGCGACCACCTGGAGGGTGTTGGAGTTGTCCGCCAGGCCGTGCTCGGTCAGCACCTGCTGGCCCTTGATGGAGTCGAACTCCTTGGTGTAGGTGTCCTCGGTCGAGAGCCCGGAGGGGTCGAGCCGGAACAGGCCCAGGCAGGCGATGGCCAGCAGGCCGGCCGTGATCAGCCACACCTTGCGGGGGTTCGGCGCGATGCGCCGGCCGACGCGGGCCCAGAGGCCGGAGCTGGTCGGCTCGGGCGAGGCGAAGGCCGGCCGCTTGGGCCAGAAGATCCAGCGGCCGACGATCACCAGCAGGGCGGGCAGCAGGGTCACCATGACGAGGAAGGTCACGGCGATGCCGACGGCCAGCACCGGGCCCATGCCCGCGGTCGAGTTGAGCTCGGCGAACGTCAGGCACAGCATGCTGACCACGACCGTGGCGGAGCTGGCCAGGATCGCCGGGGCGGCACGGTGCAGTGCGAAGGCCATCGCCTCGTGGCGGTCCTCGTGGCGGCGCAGCTCCTCGCGGTAGCGCGCCACCAGCAGCAGGGCGTAGTCGGTGCCGGCACCGATGACCAGGATGCCCAGGATCGCCTGGCTCTGACCGTTGACGGTGAGGCCGGCGTACTTCGCCAGCAGGTACACGACACCCGCCGACGTCATGTACGCGAAGACGGCGCTGATGATCGGGAGCAGCCAGAGCGTCGGGCTGCGGTAGGTCAGCAGCAGGATCACGATCACCACCAGCAGGGTGATGAGGATCAGGTTGGTGTCGATGCCCTCGAAGGCCTCGGCCGAGTCGGCCGCCTGGCCGCCGAAGCCGGCGAGGTGCACGGTGACACCGTCGATCTGCGCGATCTCACGCACCTGGTCGGCGGCGTCCGGGATGTCGGTCCAGCCGTTCTCACCGAAGTTGAAGGTGAAGTAGAGGTAGGCGACCTGGTCGTCCTCGGAGACCAACTGCACGGGGAGGCCCTGCTGCTGGGCCACGTTGGGCGACAGGACGCCGGCCGAGGTGACGCCGTCGATCTTGGCGATCTCGGCGGCCTGCTCGTCCATGGCGGCCAGGTCGTCCTCGGTCAGGCCGGACGAGCGGTCGTAGACGACGAGGGTGGGGATGTCGTTCGGGTCGACGGCTGTGGACAGCTCGTCGAGGACTTTGGTGGACTCGGCGCTGGCCGGGAGCCAGGACGAGGCTTCGTTGTTCTGGACGTCGGTGAGCTTGGCTGCGAACCCCGAGGCGACGACGAAGATGACGACCCAGGCCGCGAGGACGATCCACTTGGTGACTCTGCCGGTGAGCCGGCCGGCTATCTGACGATGCATGAGAGAACTCCATCACGGGGTGGGGACATGGTTCATCGGGTTTATCCCTGAGCAGACCCTGAGAGGGTCGTGGACTCATCGGCTCCCACGCCAACGACGTACGGCGTCGTCGAAATGTGACATCGGGGCCCGTGGTCTCGAGGCTCGTCGCTGGCGCTCCTCGCACCTCGACCATCGAGCGGGTCGGGGTCCGGGGTCTCGAGGCTCGTCGCTGGCGCTCCTCGCACCTCGACCACCGGGGTCGGTCAGAGGCCCAGCGAACGGCCGATGATCTCCTTCTGGATCTCGGTGGTGCCGCCGTAGATGGTCTGCACCCGGCTGTTCACGAACGCCCGCGCGATCGGGTACTCGAGCATGTAGCCGTACCCGCCGTGCATCTGCACCCCGCGGTCGACGAGCTTGTTCTGGAGCTCGGTGACCCAGTACTTGGCCATCGACGCGGTGGCGGCGTCCAGCTCGCCGCGGACGTGCTTGGCGAGGCAGTCGTCCACGAACACCCGCGCGATGCGGGCCTCGGTCGCCATCTCCGCGATCACGAACCGGTTGTGCTGGAACTTCCCGATCGGCCGGCCGAACGCGTTGCGCTCCTTGGCGTACCTCAGCGTCTCCTCCACGACGACCTCGCACGCCGTCGCTGCGGACACCGCGATCGAGAGGCGCTCCTGCGGGAGGTTGGTCATCAGGGCGACGAAGCCCTGGCCCTCCTCGCCGAGCAGGTTCTCCTTGGGCACGTGTACGTCACCGAAGAACAGCTCGGCGGTGTCCTGGGCATGCTGGCCGATCTTGTCGAGGTTCCGCCCCCGCTCGAAGCCCTCCATGCCGCGCTCGACGACCAGCAGCGAGATGCCCTGGTGCCCGGCGTCCGGGTCGGTCCGGGCCACCACGACGACGAGGTCGGCGAGGATCCCGTTGGAGATGAACGTCTTCTGGCCGTTCAGGACGTAGTGGTCGCCGGCGTCGACGGCGGTCGTGCGGATGCCCTGCAGGTCGGAGCCCGCGCCCGGCTCGCTCATCGCGATCGCGGCGATGATCTCGCCCGAACACAGGCCGGGGAACCAGCGTCGGCGCTGGTCCGGCGAGGCGCTCGCCACGAGGTACGGCGCGATCATGTCGTTGAAGAGCGGGTACGCCGCCCCGTAGACGCCGCGCCGGGTCATCTCCTCGCCGATCACCGCGTTGTAGCGGAAGTCGGCGGTCCCGCCGCCGCCGTACTCCTCCTCGATCTGGAGCCCGAGCAGGCCCTGCGCGCCGGCCTTCGACCAGACCTTGCGGTCGACGACGCCGTCGCGCTCCCACTGGTCGTGGAACGGCACGACCTCCTTGTCCAGGAAGGTGCCGACGGACTCCCGGAAGGCCTCGTGCTCGGCGTCGAAGACCGGGCGCGCTCCTCGATCAGCCATGACGCAATCGTGACAGTGGAACTGTCACGGTGCAAGGCGCTCGCGGACAGGTGACACGATGGGCGCGATGGCCGACCAGCTGCACCTGCTGCCCGGGGACAACCCCCAGGCGTACATCCCCGGTGACCGCCGCCGCGCGCTCGCGCGCGGGGAGGAGCTGCCGCGGCTGACCCACGGCTCGGCGGTGTTCGTGG
Source organism: uncultured Actinomycetota bacterium (assembly GCA_963782155.1). Taxonomy (GTDB): domain Bacteria; phylum Actinomycetota; class Actinomycetes; order Propionibacteriales; family Nocardioidaceae; genus Nocardioides. Next base: position 54,072 of record CAWAIZ010000010.1, on the reverse strand, counting down.
ACATCTCCGGCTTCACGCCGCTCACCGAGGCGCTGGCGCGGGAGCTGGGCGGCCGGCGCGGCGCGGAGGAGCTGTCGGCGACGCTGGACCGGATCTTCGCGGCGCTGATGGAGCCGTTGCACGCGTGGAACGGCAGCGTCGTGTACTTCAGCGGGGACGCGGTGACGGCCTGGATCGACGGCGACGACGGCAGCCGCGCGGTGGAGTGCGGCCTGGCGATGCAGCAGGTGATGGCCCGGGTCGGGGTGGTGCAGACCCCGTCGGGGGTCCCGATCACGCTCGGCGTGAAGGTCGCGGTGGCGGTGGGCGAGGTCCACCGCTTCGTCGTCGGTGACCCGCGGGTCCAGCTCATCGACGTGCTGGCCGGGGCGCTGATGGACTCCCTGGCCGCGGCCGAGCAGGTGTCGCAGCCGGGCGAGGTGGTGCTGGACGCCGGCGCGCTGTCTGCCCTGGGCGACCGGGCCGAGCTGCGCGAGGTCCGGGCCGGCGGGCACGGCGACGTCGGTGTGGTCGAGGCCCTCACCGACCAGCTGTTCCCGTCCGACACCCCGGAGCAGTGGCCGCAGCTGCCGGAGGAGACCGCGCGCCAATGGGTGCTGCCTCCGGTGTGGGAGCGGATGGTCGCGGGGCGCGGTGAGTTCCTGGCCGACCTCCGGCCGGCCGTACCGATCTTCGTCCGCTTCGGCGGCCTGGACTTCGAGAACGACCCCGAGGCCCCGCGCGTGCTCGACGACTTCGTGACCCGGGCCGAGCTCGCCCTCGACGAACAGGGCGGGTACGTCCTGCAGCTCACGATCGGTGACAAGGGCGCCTACCTGTACGCCGTGTTCGGCTCGCCGATCGCCCACGAGGACGACGCCGCCCGAGCGTGCGAGGCCGCGCTCAGGCTGATGGAGCTCGCCGAGGAGGTGCCCGTCTCCGACGTCCAGGTGGGCGTGGCGACCGGCCGGTTGCGCAGCGGCACCTACGGCCACCCCCAGCGGCGCACGTTCTGCTGCCTCGGCGACGCGGTCAACCTGGCTGCGCGGCTGATGACGCGGGCGCCCGCAGGCGGCATCTGGGTGCACGGCGACGTCGCCGACGCCGCGGGCGACCGGTTCGAGTGGGACGACCTCCCCGCCATCACGGTCAAGGGGCGCAAGCAGGAGGTGCACGTTCGCGGTCTGCTCGAGCGCGCGGCCCGGCGTCGGGCCACGGCCGACCGCTCCGGCTCCCTCAACGTCATGGTCGGCCGGGACGCGGAGTTGGCCAGGCTGCGGGAGCTGTGGGCGAGCGCCGAGGCGGGGCAGGGCCAGGTCGCCGTGGTGCAGGCCGAGGCCGGCACCGGCAAGTCCCGGCTCGTGGGGGGACTGGTCGCCGAGCTCGTCGAGAACGGCGTCCCGTTCGCGAGCGGTGAGGCGACGCCGCTCGCCACGCAGGCGCCGTACACGGCGTGGCGAGGTCTCTGGGCCGACCTGCTCGGGCTCGACGAGGAGTCGACCCCGGAGGAGGTGTCCCAGGCCGTCGCCCGCCTCGACCCCGGGCTGGTCGGGCGCGCACCCCTCCTCGGACCGGTGCTCGGCCTCACGCTTCCGGACAGCGACCTCACCGCGACCTTCGACGGCGAGCTGCGCAAGACGTCGCTGGAGGACCTGCTCGGCCGACTGCTGGTCGCGGTCGCCGACGAGGCCGCCGGGGTGGTGCTCGTGGTCGAGGACGCGCACTGGCTCGACCCGCTGTCGCGCGACCTGCTCGAGTCGCTGTCCCGGACGATCGCGCGCGCGCCGGTGCTCCTCCTCGTGACCACCCGCCCCGACGGCAGCGCCCTCGCGGGGCTGCCGCTCGGCCGCGGCAGCCACGTCACCGACCTGGTGCTGGAGCCCCTGGGGGCCGAGGCCTCGGCGGCACTCGTCCGCGACCGCCACGAGGCGCTTGCCGGGCAGGCGCCCTCGTCCGAGGTGCTCGAGACGATCGTGGGCCGGGCCGAGGGCAACGCGTTCTACCTCGAGCAGCTGGTCGACTACGTGCTCGCGCACGCCTCCCGGGCCGACGGGACCGTCGACCCGGACGCCCTCGAGCTGCCACCGAGCCTGCACAGCCTGGTGCTGAGCCGGATCGACGCCCAGCCCGAAGGTCCGCGGCGGGCCGTCGGGGTGGCCAGCGTGATCGGCCGGGCGTTCCGCTCTCCGCTGGTCGCGGCGGCGTACCCCGACCTCGGACCGGAGCCCCAGGTCCACGGCGACCTCGTCGCCCTCACCACGACGCGGCTGATCGACCTCGAGGACCCCGAGGACAAGGCGTTCGCGTTCGGTCATGCGGTCACCCGGGACGTCGCCTACGACTCGCTGCCGTTCAGCGTCCGGTCACTGCTCCATGGCCGCGTCGGCGACGTGCTGGAGGCGGAGCCGGACGGGCAGCGGCGGCACCTGGACCTGCTGGCGTACCACTACGCCAACAGCGACGACCTGCCGAAGAAGCGCTACTACCTGGGCGAGGCCGCCGGCGCCGCGAAGGCGGCGTACGCGAACAAGGCTGCCATCTCCTACCTGGAGCAGCTGCTCCCGCTGGTGCAGCCGCACGAGCGCCACGACGTCCTGCTCCAGCTCGCCGAGTCCCTCGAGGTGGGCGGCGACTGGGCGGCCGCGGAGGACGCCGTCTCACGTGCCCGGGCCGCGGCCGAGGAGGTCCCGGACCCCGCGGGCGTCGCCCGCGCCCGGACGGCCCAGGCCGAGCTGGCCCGCAAGCAGGGCAGGTACGTCGAGGCGGAGAGCGAGCTGGCCGCGGCGGAGGATGCGTTCAGCGATGTCGGCGACGAGCACGGCCGGGCCCGCGTGCTGCACCTGCGCGGGACGCTCGCCTCGCAGCAGGGCCACCCCGACCAGGCCCGCGCGGCGTACGAGTCCAGCCTCGCTCTGCGCGAGTCCCTCGGCGACGAGGCGGGCGTCGCGGCCCTGCTCACCAACCTCGCACTGGTCGCCGAGGACGAGGGCGACCTGGAGGAGGCCGAGCGGCTCGGCGAGGAAGGGCTCTCGCGCCGCCGCGCCCTGGACGACCGCCGGGCGGTGAGCGTCTCGCTGACCAACATGGGGATGCTCGCGACGGTCCGCGGCGATCTCGCCATCGCGGTGGACCGGTTCGTCGAGGCGCAGGCGCTGGCCGAGGAGGTGGGCGACCCGTGGGTGGTCGCCGTGGGCCGGCACAACCTCGGCAACGCCACCCGCGACCTCGGCGACCTCGACGCAGCCCCCGGCCACTTCGCCGCGGCCCTCGGGGCCTACGACGAGCGCGACGACCGCTGGTCGCTCGCGCACCTCCTGGAGGACATCGGCCTGTGGCTGCTTGCCCGCGGTCCCGACGGCGACGCCGATGCCGTCTCCCTGCTCGCGACGGCCGAGCAGCTGCGCGAGGAGATCGGCGCGCCGCGGTTCCCGCCGACCGAGGCAGCACTGGCCGAGGCCCTGGCGCCGACGTACGAACGCACGTCGGCCGACGTCCTCGACCGGGCTGCGGCAATGGGCCGGACCGCCGCAATGGACCTCACCGTCCGACGAGCGGCCCTGCTGCTCGGTCAAGGGTCCGTGGAGTGACCCGCCGGTAACCGGCGATCGCCCGGAATGGGCGGTCCAGACCCTCGGTTTTCTGTCGGGTCGCGAACGGTTCAGCACCCGAATCGTCAGGTATCGTACGAACGCTTTCCTCGGATCGACCCGACTCGGGTCGCCGAGCTGGCCAGGGGGGCTGGGATCGTGGTACTTGCATCTGCCCACATGTCGCGTGGTCGTGCTGCCGTCGCTGCGTTGGCCGCACTCGCGGCCGCCGTCGCCGGCGCGCTGAGCGTCCCGGCCGGACCGGCCTCGGCCATCCCCGTCGACACCGGATGGGCGGCCTCCGGGTTCGGTGCGGTGCTCGACTCCGACGGCACCACCTCGGCGGCAGCCATGCACTACGACGCCGACAACGCACCCAGTGGCGTGAACGTGCGGTTCACCGCGACCGCGACCGCGGACGGCACGGTCAAGGTGCCCTACACCTGGTCGGGCCTGCACGCGTGGTTCAACGTGACCGCGACCCTGCAGAAGTTCGTGAACGGCACCGAGACCGACGTCGTCAGAGCGGGACCCCAGAACTGCTGCACGACGCCCTCCAACGGCTTCTTGTACGGCGGAGTGGTGAGCTTCGACGTCCAGGTCGGTGACACCTACGGCTTCATCCTGAGCGGCAACAACGGCGACATCAACCGCTTCTTCCGCGGCACGTTCACGCTGAGCACCAAGCCCTACCTCGACGCGACCATCGGCTCCGACAACCGCCAGTGGCTGGGTGCCGCGGACCTGCCCTCCGGGACGCTCCCCACGGGCGGCACGACCGGCACCGTCAACGAGGCCGGCGAGGCGCGCTGGTACAAGTTCCCGGTCGTGCCCGGCCAGCAGGTGTCGGTCACCCTCAAGAACCTGCCGGCCGACTACGACCTGGCGCTGTACGGCGACATCCAGAAGGCGTTCGACTCGCTCAGCAACGGCGACGACGTCTCCCAGCTGGCCGCGGCGGCCGCCGCCGGTGCACCGGGCTCGGAGTCACAGGTGCCGACCTATCCGACCGACGTGACCACGGTGCCGACCTCGGCGGCCAACGTGCCGTCGACGACGTTCGCGCCGCGGATCTATGCGCCGCGGATCTATGCGCCGCGGATCTATGCGCCGCGGATCTATGCGCCGCGGATCTATGCGCCGCGGATCTATGCGCCGCGGATCTATGCGCCGGACTCCTACGTCCCCGACCTCGCCTCGAACCCCGCGTTCCGCGACGCGTTCTCGGGCGCGCAGAACCAGACCCTGCTGGCGATGTCGACGAACACCGACACCGACGCGGAGACGGTGACGGCCTCCACGGGCAACACCGACGGCTTCTTCTATGTCCGCGTGCAGGGCCACGGAGATGCCGACTTCGACCCGAGCTCCGCGTTCGGCCTCGAGCGGACCGCCACCGGCGGCGAGCAGTGCGACGGTCTCGAGAGCTTCGCGTCCTCGCCCACGCTGGCGCCGACGCGGCCTGACGCCGACACCGTGATCCTCACCGACACGAACAAGATCGGACTCTCCGAGGGCAGCACCGCCTACACCGGCTACCTCGCCTCCCTCGCAAGCCTGGCTCAGCGGACCGACGGCGTCGTCGTCGACGTCCACGACAGCGCGAAGGTGGTGGCCCTTCAGCAGCAGGCAGCCGAGCATCCGAAGTGCCCGTACGCCGTCAACCTCGTAGCCCGCGAGATCAAGAGCATCGCGGACTCCTACCGCAACGCCGGCAGCAAGTACGTCGTGATCGCCGGCAACGACGACGTCATCCCGTTCTTCCGTTACCCCGACACCTCGGGCCTCGGGTCGGAGGCGGACTTCTCCCCGCCGGTGCTGGAGGGATCCAGCTCGAACGCCTCGCTCGTCACCAACCAGGTGCTGAGCCAGGACGCCTACGGCTCGCGCCACGAGGTGACCATCGGTGGCGCCAGCGTGCCGGTCCCCGATCTCGCCGTCGGTCGTCTGGTCGAGACCCCGGACGAGATCGAGGCGACCATCGCGCACTACTCCGGGCTGACCCTCGGCACGCTGCCGAGGCCCGACAACTCCCTGGTGACCGGGTACGACTTCCTCGCCGACGCCGCGCATCGGGTCAACGAGCAGTTCGACGCCGCCCTCCCGGGCGACACCAGCGACACGCTGATCGCCGAGAACGGCACACCCCACGACCAGTCGTGGACCGCCGCCGACCTGCGCGCCGCCCTGCTCGACGAGCACCACGACCTCGTCTACCTGGCCGGCCACTTCAGTGCCAACGACACCCTGGCTGCCAACTTCGACCAGGAGGACACGTTCGCGGCCGACGAGATCGACCCGACCCTGGCGCCGGGCGCACTCACCGACACCCTGGTCCTCAGCGCCGGTTGCCACTCGGGCTACAACATCGTCGACAACGCGGCCGTGCCCGATCTGACCAACCCGGACGACTGGGCGCAGCGGATGGCCCAGCAGCAGGCCGTCCTCATCGGCGGAACCGGTTACCAGTACGGCGACACCGACTTCCTCGAGTACAGCGAGCGGCTCTACCTCGACGTGGCCCGCCGGCTCCGCGAGGGCGACCCGGCCGCCGCGTCGAACGCACCGGTCGCGGTCGGCCGCGCCTTGAGCCTGGCCAAGCAGGACTACCTGGCGAGCCTGGTCTCCCTGGACGGCATCGACCAGAAGGCCGTGCTGCAGGCGACCCTCTACGGCTTGCCGATGACGGGGTTCGACGCACCCGTGCGCGCGAAGCTGGACGGTGACGCGTCGGCCGTCCACCCGAGCGCCATCACGACCGGCGCCGGCGGTCAGCTCGGCCTCAGTGCCGCCGACTACGAGGTGGACACGCCGACCACCCGCGGCACCAAGGCACAGACGGATCGAACGGACCTGCCCGACAAGCTGAGCTGGCTCAACGGCGACGACGGCGTGACGGTCCAGCCCGGCGCTCCCGCGCTGCCCAAGCAGGTCGAGAACGTGACGGTCCAGGACCTGGTGCTTCGTGGCGTGGGCTTCCGCGGTGGCACCTACCACGACACCTCCGGCCTGCTTCCCCTGACAGGTGCCCCCGCGACCGAGGGCTCGACCGCCAACACGACGTTCGAGTCGCCGGTGTTCTTCCCGCAGAAGGTGGCGACGGCCAACTACTTCGGTGCCCTGGGTGACAGCGGCCGTACGTCACTCATCCTGACGCCTGGCCAGTACCGCTCCGACGCGCCCGAGGTGCTGACCAACACCGAGCGCGCCTTCTCGCACATGAGTCTGCGGCTCTTCTACACCGGCGACACCGACACCGACACCGGCGCCAACCAGCCGGTGCTGGCAGCCGCGCCCGGCATCAGCGACGTCGCGGGCACCTTCCGCAACGGTCAGGTCCGGTTCTCGGCGAAGGCCACCGGAGACCCTTCGGCAGGCGTCCAGCAGGTGTGGGTCACCTGGACCGGCACGGGCAGCGACTCGGGTCACGGCACGTGGGCCTCGGTGGACCTCCGTCAGAGCCCGAACGACTCGACGCGCTGGACGGCCAGCATGCCGCTGCCCGCCGGCCAGACCTACGAGGGCCTGCGGTTCATCGTCCAAGCCGCCAACGGCGTCGGCGCGGTGGGCCTCGACACCGGCGACGGCGATGGCTACGGCGTGTCGCTCGAGCCCGACGTGCCGCTGCCGACCCTGGACCTGAACACCCAGGTGCCCGACGAGGTTTCGCCGTACGGCGTCTCGGCCCTGGTACGCGATCCGTCCGGCGGGCTGCTCGGAGGGCAGTCGGTCGTGTTCACGGTCACCCGGGGCACGAACACCAACCCTCTCGCCACCTACATCGACGTCACCGACTCATCGGGCATCGTGGTCCTCCGCCCGCCAGGCACCGTGCCGTCCGGCCCGCTGACCGTGCGCGCGGACCTGTACGACGCCGAGGGCACCGTGATCCGGACGGCGACCACCATCGTCAACGTCAGCGCGTTCACCCTCACCGCGGATCCCGACGGACTCACCGCTCGGGCCGGAACCGCATTCACCCCGCCGGCGACGGGGCTCGCGGCCACCTTGATGGACGGCACGTCTCCGGTCGACGGCTGGCCGGTGACCTTCACCGTCGTCGCGGCCGCGAACGGCGCGGGTGCGACGTTCCCGGGCGGTGCAGCGTTCGTCACGGTGAACACGAATGCCGCCGGTGTGGCCAAGGCGCCGACCCCGATCCTGGCGACGGCAGCGGCAGGGGCGTTCAAGGTGAATGTCTCGACCGCCGGCGCACCGTCGACCACACTGGTGTGGGCCTCGAAGTACGGCTTCGGATCCTTCGGCTCGCCGGTGAACAGCACCCCTGGTGTGATCAACGGTGGGAGCGGCAACCTGCCGCTGAAGTTCCCGGTGCTGGCCAGCAGCGGGCAGGCCATCCCCGACGCCGAGGCCTCCGGGTTGGTCAGTCGCGTCCAGCTGCGCTGGCGAGCCCGAGACAGTAGCGATGCGTGGCAGGCCAAGTCCGGCCTGGCGACTTACGACGCGAGCTCCAACATCTTCCAGATCAACCTCAAGACGACGTCCCTCGGCATGATCAAGGGCACCGTGTACGTCGTCGAGGTGCGGGTCCTCGCACCCGGCAGCGATCCGCAGCCTGGCGGCTACGACGCGGTCGGCGGCCAGTTCGACCTCGGTCGGACGACGCTGTTGGTCAAGGCGGAGAAGTAGGGCAGCCCGGGTTAGCGGGGAACCGGTCAGCCCACCCACTCCTTGAGCTGGCGCAGCGTCGCGGCCGGGTCGTCGGACGCGGGCATCACCTGCAGGTCGGTGACGCCGGCCTCGGCGTACGCCGCGATCCGCTCCTGCACGTACGACGCCGGGCCGACGAGGTTGGTCGCCTCCAGCCACTCGAGGGGGACCTTGGACTCTGCGTCGCGCTTGTTGCCGCCGAGGTAGAGGTCCTGGATCTCTCTGGCCTCCTGCTCGTAGCCGTACTGGCAGGCGAGGTCATTGTAGAAGTTCTTGCCCCGCGCGCCCATCCCGCCGACGTACAGCGCGAAGAACGGCCGGGCGAAGTCGAGGAGCGCCTTGGTCTCGGGGCCCTCGCCGATGGCGACCATGCCGCCGGCGGAGACCTCCAGCGGGCCGAGGCCCTCCTGACGCTTCGCGAACCCGCGGTCGAGCGCGTCGCCCCAGACCGAACGGGCCTTCTCCGGGTGGAAGAGGAACGGCAGCCAGCCGTCGGCGTACTCCGCCGTCGCCTCGACGTTCTTCTGGCCCAGTGAGGCGATCCAGATCGGGATGCTCGGCCGTTCCGGTCGGGTGAGCAGCTTCAGCGGCTTGGCGAGCCCGGTGCCCTGGCCCTCGGGCAGCGGCAGCGTGAAGATCCCGTCGTGCACCAGCGTCTCGCGGCGCAGCCCGCGGCGGACCAGGTCGACGATCTCGCGGGTGCGTCCGAGCGGCTTGTCGTACCGCACCCCGTGGAAGCCCTCGATCACCTGCGGGCCACTCGCGCCGAGGCCGAGGATCGCCCGACCCTGCGACACGTTGTCGAGGCCGGCTGCCGTCTGCAGGATCGCGCTCGGGGTGCGCGAGTAGATGTTGAGGATCGCCGAGCCGATCTCGACGGTCTCGGTCTTGGCGGCGAGGTACCCCATCAGGGTGGGGGAGTCGAAGCCGTACGCCTCCGGCACCCAGACCCGGTCCAGCCCGGCACGCTCCAGCGCCACGACCTGCTCGGCGGCCTCGCGCGGGTTGCCGGCGTACATCAGCTGGGTCGAGAGCTTCACGTCCTCGACTGTGACAGAACCACTGTCACGGTCGCAAGGACTGCCATCCTGGGGCGGTGACCAGCGCGCTCGACGTCTTCGTGGTCGGCGGGGTCGGGATCGACACGATCGTGCGGGTGCCGTCGCTGCCGCCGCCGGCCCGGGAGTCGTTCCAGGTGCCGCACGTCGAGTCGTACGTCGCGCACACCGGCCACGGGGTCGCGTTCGGCTGCCATGCGCTCGGGCTGCGGACGGCACTCGCCGACGTGATCGGCGACGACCCGGAGGGGAGGCGGATCCTGACGGCGTACGCCGCGGCCGGGGTCGAGCTCCGGCACGCCGTCCACGAGTCAGGCACCCGGCGCGCGGTGAACCTGGTGGAGCCGGGTGGCCGGCGGATGTCCTTCTACGACGCCCGGCACCCGGCCGACCTGCTGCCCGACGCCGCGCTGTGGGCCGCCGGCATCGGGCAGGCCCGGCACGTGCACGTCTCGATCATGGGCTGGGCCCGGCACGCCCTCGCCGAGGCGGCGGCGGCTGGGGTGAGCACCAGCACGGACCTGCACGACTGGGACGGGGAGGACGCCTACCACCGTGACTTCGCCTGGCTCGCCGACATCGTGTTCGTGTCCGGGTCCGCGTTGGAGGGCCGCGTGGATGACGTACTTGCGGCCGTCCTGCGGGACGGACGCGCCCGGGTCGCGGTGGCGATGGACGGCGAGCGCGGCAGCCGGGTCGCGGTCCGCGGCGAGCAGGTCGTGGCCGTGCCGGCGGTGGCCGTGCCCGGACGTCCGGTCGTGGACTCGAACGGTGCCGGCGACAGCTACGTGGCGGCGTTCCTGCGGACCTTCCTCGCCGGCGGATCCTGGCTGGAGGCCGGTCGCGCGGGTGCGCTCGGCGGCGCCTGGGCTTGCGGGACCGCGGGCACGCACACCTCGTTCGTGGACTCCGCGACCCTGGACGAGCTGTTGGCTCAGCCCGCGACGGTCGCCGGGGACGGCTGAGCCGGGGCGTCCGCGTGGTCGTGGTGCAGGGTCACGTCGACCCCGCCGACGCTGCCCCGGATCGACCGCATCGCCGGCCGCTCGACCCAGAACCAGCTGGCGGCCGCGAAGACCGCCGTCCCGACCGAGGCCGTGAGCATGTTGCCGAACGGGGACGTGCCGATACCGACGAGCACGGCCAGCTGCTGGACCGGGAACGCGTAGACGTAGGCGCCGTACGACAGGTCGTTGCGCCGCACCCACCGCGGCGAGGGCAGCACCTGGCCGAGCCAGAGGAGCACGAGCGCGAGCAACGGGGCGGCCGCCTGGCCGCCCCAGTCGGGTCGCCACGCGACCGCGACGGCGAAGACTCCGGCCGCCGGCAGTGCGACGTACCACCGCGAGGGCACCACCTCACGCAGCAGCCACACCACGGCCCCGCCCAGGAAGAACGGCAGCAATGGCGCCAGGAAGACCACGTCGAGGTGGCCGCCGGCGTACGTCTGCACCCACCGGGGGTGAGCGAGCAGCACCACGCTCGCCACGAAGACCGGAGTGAGCAGCAGCGGCCAGCGCCGCACCAACGGGATGGCCAGCAACAGCCCGACGACCAGGTAGCAGACGAACTCGTAGTAGAGGGTCCACAGGGACCCGTTCCAGATGAAGGGGAACGGTGCGTCGCTGAGGGTGCCGGCGACGCCGCCGCCGAAGACCTTCAAGGTCAGGTTGTTGATGACGTAGTTGACCGGCCAGTCCGACGTGCTGAGGTAGCCGCCGAGACCGTCGTGCTGCTTCCAGTACGCCACCGGGGCGAACACGACGATCGTGACGACCAGGCACGTCAGGAAGCCCGGGTAGATGCGGGCGATGCGTCGCACGAGGTACGAGCCGAACGGGGAGCCCACCCGGCTGCCCGTGATGAGGAACCCGCTGAGCGCGAAGAATCCGAAGACCGCCCAGGTTCCCAAGGTCTTGCCCTCCCAGGAGGGCTCCGGACCCTTGCCGGTGATCGCGTAGGAGTGCGAGACCAGGACGAGGAGAGCCAGCACGAGCCGGACGAGGTTCAGGCTGTTGTCACGGCGTTCCGGCACCGGCCGAGCGGGCTCGTCGCGCGTCACGATGTGCTTCCTCCCCAGACCGATGTCGGCACAACCTCTCACGATGCCGACGGGAAAGCACGTCCGCGTCAGCCCACCCGATGGACGAGGCCGGCGTACCGGTCGAGCACGTCCTCCCAGCCCTGCGCCAGCCCGTCCATCTGGTCGCGAGACAGCGGCGAGGAGTGCCGCACGGTGATGAGTGTGCCGTCGCCCGCGGCCTCGAACGTCACCTCCACGGTGTCCTCCGGCCCGTCCGGCTCGTCGGCGGAGACCCACCGCCAGCCGAACGCCAGCCGGCTCGGTACCTCGACGTCGGTGAAGACGCCCTGGATGCCGAAGCCGGCGGCACGGCTGGCGATGACGTACGCCGCCCCGGCACGCGGCGACCAGTCGTACGTCGCGTCGCCGAGCTGGGGCCACCACCACCGGGCCAGCTCGGCGGGGTCGGTCCACGCGCGCCAGGCCTCCGCCGGCGGGACGGGGACGGTGCGGGTGAGGGTGACGGTGGTCATGGCTGCTCCGGTTCGCGGTCGGTGGTGACGTGCTGCTCGAAGCGGTCGAGCAGGTTGCTCCACATCAGGTGGGTGCTCATCGCCCAGGCAGCCAGGTCCTCGAGGCTGCCGGGTTTCAGGCGGACGGTCGTGGTGCGGCCTCGCTTGGCCTTGGTGACGAGGCCGCCGTCGAGGAGGACGTGCAGGTGCTTGTCGACGGCCGGCAGGGAGATGCCCAGGGCGCCGGCGAGGTCGGTCATGGACGCCGGCCCGGTGGCCAGCCGGTCGATGATCGCCCGGCGGGGTGCGGAGGCGATGGCCTGGGCCGCCGCGTCCAACGAATGCTTCACCATATGGTGAAGTATTGGCGGTGTCGACCCGCGGCGTCAAGCCACCGGTCGGCCGAGCCCCTCGACCACTTCGGCGCCAGGCAGGTCGGCGAGCGCGTCGCCGGGGAGGATCAGCTTCGAGCGGCGCACGCCGGACCCGATCATCGCGGCGGGCACGGTCGTCGCGGCGGCGTCCACCAGCAGCCGCCAGGCCGACGGCAGGCCGACCGGCGTGATGCCGCCGTACTCCATCCGCGACTCGGCGACCGCGCGGTCCATGGACAGGAAGGACGCCTTGCGGACGTCGAGCCGCTTGCGTGCCACGGTGTTGACGTCGGCGCGGGTGTCGGCGGCGACGACGCAGGCGCCGATGCGCTCCTCGCCGTCCCGGCTGCCCGCGATGACCACGCAGTTGGCGCTGCCGCCGAGCGGGAGGCCGTAGGCCTCGACCAGCGCGGCCGTGTCGGCCAGGTCCGGATCGATGGCCACGACGGCGACCTCGGCCGCGCGAGACCAGCCTCGGAGGGCGTCCGCGACGGGCGGGGCCACCAGGTCGAGGTGGTCGAGCACGGGCAGGGACTCGAGGCCGTCGAAGCCGGGAAGTGCCATGACGCCCATCTTGACGTGCCCCCAGAATGGAGGTGTGTACGTCCCGCACTTCAACGCCCTCGAGGGCGTGCCCGAGATCCAGGCGCTGGTCTCCGGCGTCGGTTCCGCCCAGCTGGTCACGACCGGCCCGGACGGCTACCCGCTCGCCTCCCTGCTGCCCGTGATCTGGGAGCCCGCCGGCAGCGACACAGGAGGGCGCCTGGTGATGCACATGGCCAAGGCCAACCAGCACTGGAAGGCGATCCAGCCCGGCACGCCGGCTCTGGCGACGGTCACCGGCCCGGAGGCGTACGTCTCGCCGGCCTGGTACGCCACCAAGGCAGAGCACGGCAAGGTGGTGCCGACCTGGAACTACTCGGCCGTGCACTTCACCGGTCGCGTCACCGTGATCCACGACGCCGACTGGCTGCGGGAGGCGGTCTCGTGGCTGACCGACCAGCACGAGGCGGGCCGCGAGACGGCCGGGCACGAGGCGTGGTCGGTCGACGACGCACCGGACACGTACGTGACCGGCCAGCTGCGCGCCATCGTCGGGATCCAGGTCGAGGTGGAGAAGGTCGAGGCGAAGGCCAAGTTCAGCCAGAACCGGTCGGACCAGGACCGGTCCGGCGTGGTCGCAGGGCTCCGGTCCGAGCAACCCGGGTCCGCACGTGGCGAGGCCCAGGTCGCCGACCGGATGGCCGAGGACCTGGGCTCGTCTTTGGGTGGTTGATGTGCGAAGGCCGCCAAGGCCGCCAAGGCCTGAGCCTCGAAACCACCGCGGATCAACTACGCCTGCGGCATCAGCAACCAGGCCACGACGTAGGCGACGATCAGCGAGCCGAACCCCAAGATCGCCCCGAGGACCGCGAGCACGCGGACCAAGGTGACGTCGAGGCCGAGGTAGTCGGCGACGCCGGCGCACACGCCGCCGATCATCGCCTCGTCGGTGTTGCGCGTCAGGCGGCGGGTGGTGGTGGTCGAGGTGCTCATCGGTCGTGCTCCTTCGTGTCAACAGGGTCAGCAGGGTCAGCAGGGTCAGCAGGGTCGGCGGGGTCGGCGGGGTCGGCGGGGTCGGCGGGGTCGGCAGGGTCAGCAGGGTCAGCCGTGGCCGTCGCCTGTCGGACGTGCACCTCGCGCTCGGCGCGAGCGAGCTTCTCGTCGAGGTCGTCGTACCTGACCGTCGGCTCCTCGCGCACCGTGGCGGCGGGCGACGGCTGGTGGCCGATCCAGCCCTGCTCGTGGGTGCCGTACGCCGCGTCGCGCCACTCCTCGGTGTCGCGGTGGCGACGGGTCGTCGCGATCAGGCCGGCACCACCGGCGAGCACCCACGGCACCGGCAGCAGCCAGCGGATGTCGGACCCGGTCACGGCCTCGGCCTCGACCAGGATCCAGACGACCACGATGCCGAGGAACGCGATGCCCATCACGAAGTGGCCGACGTTGATCGGGTGGCGGCCGCGCTGCTTCTTGGTGGCGTCCGGCCGGGTGTCGATGGTGGTCATGTCAGAGTCTCCTGGGTCTTGTCCGGTCAGCGGGTGCGGACGTCGATGTGGCCGACGTCCACCTGGAGGTCGAGGGTCAGGTGCGGGACGTCCTCGCCGCCGTCGTAGGTGCGCATGTCACTGGTGTCGATGCCGCCGGAGTCCTTGCCGAAGAGGGACATCCCGCCGGGCCCGCCGACTGTGCCCGTCACCGTGACGTCCATGTCGCTCGGCACCACGACGTCGAGCTCGCCGACGTCCAGCTTCATCGCGATGGTCCTGCCGTCGAGCTCCTCGGGGTCCGAGAGCTGGGTCAGGTCGAGCACGTACTCGCCGACGTCGTGGGAGTAGCTGGCGCTCACCTCGGACGAGCTGGCCGGCACGATCTCCACGCGGTCGCCGTCCCACTTCTCCGAGGCCAGCCCGATGCCGGTCGCGGCGGCCGCCAGCAGACCGACAAGGATCAGCCCGCCGGCGCGTCCGAAGAACGAGCCGATCACGAGCATCGCGCCGATCACGGCGAGCGCGACGGCCGGGTACGTCGAGCCGGCCACCGGAGCGCCGGAGACGTCGACGATGCCCACGATGCCGACGGCCAACGCAACGACCGCCATGGTGAACCAGAACAGCTTCGGGCCGCGCTTGCGCGGGTTGCGGGGGGCCGAGGTGACGTACCGCGCGGGCTCCGGCGGGGCCGGCGGCTGCTGGTAGGTCTGCTCGTACGCCGCGCGGTACGGCCCGTAGGCCGTTGCCTGCTCGTACGCCGGGGTGGGCGGCGCGTCCGGGGCCGAGCCCCAGCGCTGGTCGGGCGTCACGGCGTTCGGACCGGCACCCGGAGGCGCGGTGGACGGCGCGACCGCCTGCTCCCGGGCGGCCTGCGTCTCGTTGCGCTTGGACATCACCAGCCACACCACGAGGGCGACCAGGATGAGCGGGCCCGGCACCCAGAACCAGTCCCACTGCCCCACGAGGAGGCAGGCGCCGAGGATGCCCGCCAGCAACAGGGCCACGCTGCGACTGCGGTCGTCGAGACCGAGCGGCTGGCGCTGCTCGCCGTCCTCCGGCAGCAGGAGCCAGCCGGCGGCGTACATCACCAGGCCGGCGCCGCCGAACAACGTCAGCACCACGAACGTCACCCTGACGACGAGCGGGTCGATGTCGAGGTGGCGGGCGATGCCGCCCGCCACACCGGCGATCTTGCGGTCGGTGGTGATCCGACGCAGCCGGCTCAGGTCACGGACCTGGTCGGCGGTCACGCGAGGCCCGGTGCCCATCGGTGCGGGGCGGTCGGTCGGCCACGCGGACCCGGGGGCCGGGGCGTCTGGCCCGGCGGGGGATCCGGCGGGAGGCCCGGCGGGAGGCCCGGCGGGAGGCCCGGCGGGAGGCCCGGCGGGAGGCCCGGCGGGAGGCGGAGTGCTGGTCATGGCCCCAACTCTGCGGCCTGGCTCGGCTGCACGCCATCGGGGACGTCCCTGAGCCGACCCCAGCCCAGTCCCCGCCCAGTCCCCAGCCCACCGGCCGGCCCGTCAGGGTGGCACCAGGGTCGATCCTCATGGTCCGGTGCGCGCCTACCTGGGACGATGGACGCACGATGACCACCACCTACCCGCGCCCGGACGTGCCGGCGCCGCCGCGCCACTTCTACCGGCGCGCGACCCGCGACACCCAGGACCGGGTGATCGGCGGGGTCGCCTCCGGACTGGCGGCGCACCTGGCCGTGCCTGTGCTGTGGGTGCGGGCGGCGTTCGTGGTGGCGACGGCTCTCGGTGGCGCCGGGCTGGCGCTGTACGCCGGTTTCTGGATGGTGCTGCCCACCGACGAGCGGTTCGACACGGCCGCGCCCGGCATCGAGAGCGCGAGCCGTCGTGGGGCCCGGCCGAGGCGGGTACGCCGCCTCGTCGACGCCGGCCCCGCGATCGCACTGGGCGCGCTGGGCTTCGGCGTCCTGCTCATCGTCCAGGCGTTCCTCGGCCAGGGCGCGTTCTTCTGGCCGCTGCTCATCGGCGCCGTCGGGTTGGCGCTGCTGTGGCGGCAGGCCGACGAGGCTCAGCGCGAGCGCTGGCTCGACAGCACGGGCCGCATCGACCCGGTGCGCATCATCTTCGGCACCGGCGGGTGGCAGTCGGTCGCCCGTGTGGTCGTCGGCCTGCTGCTCATCATCACCGCCGTGGGCGTCTTCGCCCTGCGGGAAGGCTCGATCAGCGACGTCGCCACGATCATGCTCGCCGCCGCCGTCGGCGTGCTGGGCCTGGCGATCACCGTCGGCCCGTGGATCTACCGGCTGGCCGGCGACCTCACCGACGAGCGCGCCGAGCGGGTGCGCACGCAAGAGCGCGCGGACATGGCCGCCCACCTCCACGACTCCGTCCTCCAGACCCTGGCCCTGATCCAGAAGAACTCCCACGACTCCGCACTCGTGGCCCGGCTCGCCCGCTCCCAGGAGCGGGACCTGCGGTCCTGGCTCTTCGAAGGCGAGAGCAAGGACTCCGACACCCTCGGCGGCGCGATGCGCACGGTCGCGGCCGAGGTCGAGGACACCCACGGCGTGGACGTCGACGTGGTGTGCGTCGGCGACTGCCCGTTCGTCGAGCCGCTGCGCCCGATCGTCAACGCCGCCCGCGAGGCGCTGGTCAACGCAGCCAAGCACGCCGGCACCGGCAAGGTCGACCTGTACGTCGAGATCTCGCCGTCCGCGGTCGAGGTCTTCGTCCGCGACCGCGGCGTCGGTTTCGACCCCGCCGACGTCCCCGACGACAGGATGGGGGTCCGCGGCAGCATCGTGGACCGGATGGACCGTCACGGCGGCACGTCCGAGATCCGCTCGACCCGCGGCGAGGGCACCGAGGTGCGCCTGCGCCTGCCCCGGCCCGAACGAACCGACGACGAGGAGAGACATGCCTGAGGAGAAGGTGCGGGTCGTCATCGTCGACGACCACGCGATGTTCCGGGTCGGGGTGAAGGCCGAGCTCGGCGATGCCGTGGACGTGGTGGGCGAGGCCTACGACGTGGACAGCGCCGTCGCCACGATCGGCCGGCAGCAGCCCGCGGTCGTCCTGCTCGACGTACACCTCCCGGGCGGCGGGGGCGTCGAGGTGATCCGCCGCGCCCAGGCGCCCGGGACCCGTTATCTCGCGCTGTCGGTGAGCGACGCCGCGGAGGACGTGATCGGCACGATCCGTGGCGGGGCCCGCGGGTACGTCACCAAGACCATCACCGGCCCCGAGCTCGTCGACGCGATCAAGCGCGTGCAGTCGGGCGACGCGGTCTTCTCCCCGCGGCTGGCGGGTTTCGTGCTGGACGCTTTCGCCGGGTCGATCGAGGTGGCGTCGGTGGACGAGGACCTCGACCGGCTCTCCGAACGCGAGCGCGAGGTGATGCGGCTGATCGCCCGCGGCTATGCCTACAAGGAGGTCGCGAAGGAGCTGTTCATCTCCATCAAGACCGTGGAGACCCACATGTCCTCGGTGCTGCGCAAGCTCCAGCTGTCCTCGCGCCACGAGCTGACCAAGTGGGCGTCGGACCGCAGATTGCTCTAGTCGCGGCACTAGCCTCGCGATCATGGACGTCGCCCACGTGGTGCTGCTGGTGTTGCACATCGCGGGCATCATGGCGCTGCTGGCGGGGCTGCTGCTCCAGGTACGTCACCCGGAGAAGAAGGTCGTCGGCCTGATGCGCGACGGCATCGGGACGGCCTTCCTCGCCGGCCTCTTCCTGGTTGCGGTCCTCGAGGCCGGTGACGACCCCGTGGACCGCACCAAGATCGCGGTGAAGTTCGCGATCGGCCTGGTGATCCTGGTGCTGGTGCTGGCCAACCTCCGCAAGCCGCGCATCCCCGACGGCCTCTACTGGTCGCTGCTCGTGCTCACCGTTGCGGACGTCGGAGTCGCGTTCGCCCTCTGACGGGCGGTTGCGTGAGGGTTGGTCTCGTTCGCTCGAACCAAACACTCACTCACCGCCGTCTGGCCAGGAGTCAGCTCCGGTCGCAGGCCGTGTACGCATTCCTATCGGTGGTTTCGTGACGGGACATTCGTCCCTCCTCGACCACCGATAGGTGCCGAGGGTGGCCGGGGGTGGGCGGACGTAGGGTTGGCCCGACATGACCGAAGCCCTCTCGACACCTGCGGTGGAGAACGCCGGCGTCCCCGACGAGGCGACGCAGCGACACCGGCCGCCCACCAAGGAGGAGCTGCTCGAGGGGCTCAACGAGCCCCAGCGCGCCGCCGTGGTGCACGCCGGCGCGCCGCTGCTCGTGGTCGCCGGCGCCGGCTCGGGCAAGACCCGGGTGCTGACGCGCCGCATCGCGTGGCTGATCACCGAGCGCAAGGCCCACCCGGGCTCGATCCTGGCGATCACCTTCACCAACAAGGCCGCCGCGGAGATGAAGGAGCGGGTCGAGGCGCTGGTCGGCCGTCGCGCCCGCATCATGTGGGTCAGCACGTTCCACTCGGCGTGCGTGCGCATCCTTCGCAAGGAGATCGACAAGCTCGGGTTCAAGTCGAGCTTCTCCATCTACGACGCGGCCGACTCCAAGCGGCTGATGACGCTGGTGCTCAAGGACCTCGACCTCGACCCCAAGCGCTACCAGCCGGGCGCCGTCCTGCACTGGGTCAGCAACCACAAGAACGAGCTGCGCGACCCCGAGGACGCCGCGAAGGACACCCGCAACCGGTTCGAGGAGTCGATGTCGGCGGCGTACACCCTCTACCAGCGCCGCCTGCGTGAGGCGCACGCCCTCGACTTCGACGACCTCATCATGTTCACCGTCCACCTGTTCCAGCAGTTCCCGGACGTCCGCGAGACCTACCGTCGTCGGTTCCGCCACGTGCTCGTCGACGAGTACCAGGACACCAACCACGCGCAGTACGCCCTGATCCACCAGCTGTGTGCCGACCAGATGGAGGTACTGGACAACGACCGGGCCTACGACGACGGACGCGGTCTGCCCGCGGAGGAGGCCCCCGACCGCGTTCCACCGGCCGAGCTGATGGTGGTCGGCGACGCCGACCAGTCGATCTACGCGTTCCGTGGCGCCAATATCCGCAACATCATGGACTTCGAGCAGGACTTCCCCAACGCGACGTCGATCATGCTCGAGCAGAACTACCGCTCCACGCAGACCATCCTCAACGCCGCCAACGCGGTGATCGGCCACAACCAGGGCCGCAAGCCCAAGAAGCTGTGGTCCGACGCCGGCGACGGATCGCGCATCGTGGGGTACGTCGCCGACGACGAGCACGACGAGGCGCGGTTCGTCTCGGAGGAGATCGACCGGCTCACCGACGCGAAGGACGCGCGGCCGGCCGACGTGGCGGTGTTCTACCGGACCAACGCCCAGTCCCGAGTGTTCGAGGAGGTGTTCATCCGCGTCGGGCTGCCCTACAAGGTCGTCGGCGGCGTGCGCTTCTACGAACGTCGGGAGGTTCGTGACGCGCTGGCCTACCTGCGGATGCTGGTCAACCCGGCCGACCAGGTCTCGCTGCGCCGGATCCTGAACACTCCCAAGCGGGGGATCGGCGACCGTGCCGTCGAGTGCGTGAACGCCTACGCCGACCGCGAGCGGATCATCTTCTGGGAGGCCCTCGAGCTGGCCGACAAGGCGCCGGGCCTGGCCACCCGCTCGTTGAGCAACATCAAGGGATTCGTGGACATGGTGCACGAGCTCCAGTCGATGGTCGACGCGGGGGAGCGGGCCGACGTGATCCTCGAGTCGGTGCTCGCGCGCTCGGGTTACCTCGAGGAGCTCGAGGCCTCCGACGACCCGCAGGACGCCACGCGCGTGGAGAACCTCGCCGAGCTCGTGGCCGTGGCCCGCGAGTTCTCCGACGACCCACAGGCCGGCCCGTCCGCCGACCCGGCCGATGTCGACGCCGGCATCGTCGCCCCCGGGCTCACCGACTTCCTCGAGCGGGTGGCCCTGGTCGCCGACGCCGACCAGATCCCCGACGACGCCGGCGACGCCGGCGTCGTCACCCTGATGACCCTGCACACCGCCAAGGGCCTGGAGTTCCCGGTCGTCTTCCTCACCGGCCTCGAGGACGGCGTCTTCCCGCACTCCCGGTCGCTCGGCGACCAGCCGGAGCTGGAGGAGGAGCGGCGGCTGGCGTACGTCGGCGTCACGCGCGCGCAGCAACGCCTCTACGTCTCCCGTGCGCTGATGCGCTCGGCCTGGGGTGCGCCTGCCCACAACCCGGGGTCGCGCTTCCTCAACGAGCTGCCCGTCGACCTCGTCGACTGGAAGCGCACCGAGGCCGCCCAGGCGGTCTGGAACAGGCCCGACTTCTCCAGTGGCGGTAGCGCGGGCCTGGCGTCCCCGACCGCGGCCGGGCGCCGCCACTTCTCCTCGGCCGCCGCCCGCGCCGACGCGGCGTCGAAGGCCAAGGCCGCCCGCGACATCCCGTCGCTGGAGCCCGGCGACCGCGTCCAGCACGACACCTTCGGCCTCGGCACGGTGGTGGCCCTGGAGGGCGTCGGCGACCGGTCCGTCGCCTCGATCGACTTCGGGTCGGACGGCGTGAAGCGGCTGTTGCTGAGGTACGCGCCGGTCCAGAAGCTCTGATTCAGGTTCCTGGTTCACTCACTGGGTCTCGACACGCGCCATTCGCGCCTTCGCAGGCTCAGGCGCGAGCGCACGATGCTCGACCTGGCAGCCGCTTAGTCGGTCACCTTCGCTGACCGACTAAGGCTGCACACCGTGCACCACGAGGGCGGAGTACGGGTCGACCGGGTCGCCGCCGCCGGGGCGGACCTCGAGGTGCAGGTGCGGGCCGGTGACGTGACCGGTGGAGCCGACGTAGCCGATGAGCTCACCGGCGTGGACGGTCTCGCCGGCGCTGACGACGTAGGAGGTCTGGTGGCAGTACCAGAGCTCGGTGCCGTCCTCGAGTGTCTCGACGGTCTTGTTGCCGTAGGAACCGTCGTACGAGGCCGAGCTGATCGTGCCGTTCGCGACGGCGTAGATCGGCGTGCCGCTCGAGGCCGCGAAGTCCAGGCCGGTGTGGTAGCTCGACCACAGGCCGTAGTCGCCGAAGCGGGCCGTCAGGCGGTAGCTCGCCACCGGCAGGCTCCACTGGTTCAGCTTGAGGAAGGCGTTGTGCTTGGTGATCTGCTTGTCCGTCAGCGCGAAGGCCTGGGTGCGCTCCGCGGCCTGGGCCTCGGCCGCCGCCGCCAGCTCGGCGTCGGCTGGGTCGGTCTGCTGGTCGCGCCGTGAGTCGCGGCTGACGATCGGACCGCGGGTGCCCGGGATGGCGCTCGAGGCGACCGCGCCGGCGCCGGTCAGGGCGCTGGCCTGCATCAGCTTGGTGGTGCCCAACTGGGCCCCGGCTCCCGCGAGGGTCGGGTCGCCGGCGCTGACGGCGCCTCCGGCGGCGATCGCCAGGGCGGCCACGCCGAGCAGGATCGGCGCCGAGGGCAGGCCCCGGAACAGCGACTTGCGAGGCGCGCAGCGTCGACCGAGGGAGGTGTGCCGCGTCGCCGCCTGCTCCACCGTCCGCTCGACGAGCACGGGCTCGGGCGTCGTGGGCACCGCGCGACGTGCGGGCCGACGAGCCGGCTTGGGCGGCTTCGCGGCGACGCGCTTGCCCGCGGCACGTTTGCCACCCGGCGTGCTTGGGTACTGGGTTGTCGAGGGGGTCACCGGACCCCGACTGCGCGAAGCGCGCGAGTCGGCACGGTGATGGCCCATGGACGACGACTCCGGATCAGGGGACTGGGAAGACGAGCCCCGACTGTAACGGATCGGTCACGGCCCGGGAAATCGGTGTCAAGCGGTTTGTGGATCGGCGGTGACCGCCCGACTCCGGCGGGTGAGGTGGCCTACCCGGGTAGCCTGCGTGCATGTCTGCAACCAGATCCGGCAGTCCCCGACTGCGCATCGTGGTCGGCAAGCCAGGCCTCGACGGACACGACCGCGGCGCCAAGATCGTGGCCCGGGCGCTGCGCGACGCGGGGCACGAGGTGATCTACACCGGTCTCCACCAGACCCCCGAGCAGATCGTGGAGACCGCGATCCAGGAGGACGCCGACCTGATCGGCCTCTCCGTCCTCTCCGGGGCACACATGACGCTGTTCCGGACTCTCCTCGACCTGCTGGCCGAGCGCGACGCCTCCGACATCGCCGTCTTCGGCGGCGGGATCATCCCCGAGGAGGACATACCGGTGCTGGAGGAGATGGGCGTGCGCAAGGTGTTCACGCCCGGCGCGGCCACCACCGAGATCACCGGGTGGGTCGCCGAGGCGTTCGCGCAGCCGACCGCCGGCTGACGTCCTGCACGACCCGGACCCGCTGGCCTCCGACCACCACCAGGTCCAACGGCCTGGTTGGTCGCGCTGGTCGCGCCCGGTCTAGGGTGCCGACGTGGACCTGATGGAGTACCAGGCAAAGGAACTGTTCGCCAAGCACGGCGTCACCACCACCCTCGGCATCGTGGTCACCACGCCCGAGGACGCCCGCGCGGCGGCTGAGAAGCTGGGCTTCTGCGTCGTCAAGGCGCAGGTCAAGGCCGGCGGTCGCGGCAAGGCGGGCGGCGTGAAGCTGGCGAAGACCCCGGACGAGGCGTTCGAGCACGCCTCGAACATCCTCGGGATGGAGATCAAGGGGCTGCGGGTCAACCGCGTGCTGATCACCCCGGCGACGCCGCCGGTGGAGGAGTACTACTTCTCGTTCCTGCTCGACCGCGCCAACCGGCAGTACCTCTGCATCGCCTCCGTCGAGGGCGGCGTCGAGATCGAGGAGGTCGCCAAGACCAACCCGGACGCCGTGAAGCAGATACCCATCAACCCCGGCACCGGGGTCGACGCCGAGAAGGCCCGGGAGATCGCGACCGAGGCCAAGTTCCCCGAGGCCGTCTTCGAGCAGGCCGTCACCATGATCGAGGCCCTCTACCGGGCCTTCACCGAGGAGGACGCCACGCTCGTGGAGGTGAACCCGCTCGCGCGGCTCGAGGACGACAAGCTCGAGGCGCTCGACGGCAAGATGTCCCTCGACGACAACGCCTCCGAGGTCCGCCACCCCGACCACGAGCAGTTCGAGATCGCCGACGAGACCGATCCTCTCGAGGCCAAGGCCAAGGAGCGGGGCCTCAACTACGTCAAGCTCGACGGCCAGGTCGGCATCATCGGCAACGGCGCGGGACTGGTCATGTCCACGCTGGACGTGGTCGCGTACGCCGGAGAGGCGCACGGCGGCGTCAAGCCGGCCAACTTCCTCGACATCGGCGGCGGCGCGAACGCGCAGGTGATGGCCGACGGCCTCGACGTGATCCTCCACGACGCTCAGGTCAAGAGTGTGTTCGTCAACGTCTTCGGCGGCATCACCGCCTGCGACGAGGTGGCCAACGGCATCAAGGGCGCGCTGGAGATCCTCGGCGACGAGGCGAGCAAGCCGCTGGTCGTCCGGCTCGACGGCAACAACGTCGCCGAAGGCCGACGGATCCTCGATGAGCTCAACCACCCCCTGGTCACCCAGGTCCCGACCATGGACGGCGCGGCCGACAAGGCCGCCGAGCTTGCCAACAAATGAGCACAGTCGGACGCTGAGGAGCTAAGAGAAGTGTCGATCTACCTCAACAAGGACTCCAAGATCATCGTCCAGGGCATGACGGGCGGGATGGGCTCCAAGCACACCACCCTGATGCTGGACGCCGGCTCGAACATCGTCGGCGGCGTCAACGCGCGCAAGGCGGGTACGACGGTGGAGCTCGGCGGCCAGGAGCTGCCGGTCTTCGGCTCGGTCAAGGAGGCGATGACCGAGACGGGTGCCGACGTGTCGGTGGTCTTCGTGCCGCCGGCGTTCACGAAGGACGCGTGCATCGAGGCCATCGACGCCGGTATCGGCCTGCTCGTGGTCATCACCGAGGGTGTGCCCGTGCAGGACACCGCCGAGGTGTGGGCCTACCTCGACGGGAAGGACACCCGGATGATCGGCCCGAACTGCCCCGGCATCATCACGCCGGGTGAGTCGCTGGCCGGCATCACGCCGCACACCATCGCGGGCAAGGGCCCGATCGGGCTGGTCTCCAAGTCCGGCACGCTGACCTACCAGATGATGTACGAGCTGAAGGACTTCGGCTTCACGACCGCCATCGGCATCGGCGGCGACCCGGTCATCGGCACCACCCACATCGACGCCCTCGCGGCGTTCGAGGCGGACCCCGAGACCAAGGCCATCGTGATGATCGGCGAGATCGGCGGGGACGCCGAGGAGCGCGCCGCGGCGTACATCAAGGACCACGTGACCAAGCCCGTCGTCGGGTACGTCGCCGGCTTCACCGCCCCCGAGGGCAAGACCATGGGCCACGCCGGCGCCATCGTCTCGGGCTCGTCGGGCACGGCCGCCGCCAAGCAGGAGGCCCTCGAGGCCGTCGGCGTCAAGGTCGGCAAGACCCCCTCCGAGACAGCGTCGCTGATGCGCGAGATCCTGCAGTCCCTCTGACCCGCCGGACCGATTCGTCTGCGACCGCAAGTGGAGAAACCCGCAGGGATCCGCAGACGAATCGGTGTCCACCCCCGCTACGGACGCGCTTCGTACACGTTGTTGAAGGGTGTCTCGGCGACCCGGCGGAACCGGGTGAAGCCGGCGTCGGTGACCACCTGGCGGATGGCGGCCTCGCCGGCCTGGGCGCCGAGCGCGTACCCGCCGGACTGCGACATCGCGTTGGGCACGCACAGGAACGTCGAGAAGCTGTAGAACACCCGGCCGACCGGGTTCAGGTTCGACTCGACGGTGTCGCCGGCGGCGGGCTCGACGATCATCCACGTCCCGTCGGCGGCCAGGGAGCGGCGGATGTGCTGGGCCGCACCGAGCGGGTCGCCCATGTCGTGCAGGCAGTCGAACGTGGTGACGAGGTCCACTCCGTGGGCGTCGAGCTCCTGGGCGCTGGCCACGTCGAAGCGCACCCGGTCGCCGACCCCGGCGTCCTCGGCCCGCTCGCGGGCGGACTCGATCGAGCCGGTGTGGTAGTCCGAGCCGACGAACCGGCTGGCCGGGAACGCGTCGGCCATCAGCAGCGTCGAGGCGCCGTGACCGCAGCCGAGGTCGGCAACGTACGCGCCCTTGTCGAGCTTGGCCTGCACGCCCTCGAGCGCGGGGATCCACTCGGTGAGCAGGTGCATCAGGTACCCCGGGCGGAAGAACCTCTCGCACCCGCTGAAGACGTCCTCGTCGTGCTGGCCCCAGCCGTACCCTGCGCCGGTCCGGAACGACTCCTCGATGTGGTGCTGGGCCTTGAGCGAGCCGAGGGCCAGCTCGAACGCGCCGGGCAGGAACACCGGGCCGCTCGGGTCGGTCAGGGCGAAGGCCTGCTCGGGCGTCATGGAGTACGTCGCGGTGGCGGCGTCGTACTCGATGTACCCGCCGGCGGCCTGGCCGCGCAGCCACTCGTCGACGTAGCGCGGGTCGGTGTCGGTCGCCGTGGCGACGGACCGGGCGTCGCCGGGCTCGGCGGCCAGGGCGCGGTACAGGCCGAGCCGCTCGCCGAGCAGCACGTTGCCCGCGCCCATGGTGGCGCCCAGGTCGCCCACGAACTTGCCGACGAACGACATCAGGGTGTCCATGTCGATGGCGGGGGCGGTATCGGTGGCGGCGGACTTCTCTTCGGTGGTGGTCATCAGGTCTCCCGTGGTGGGCATCCCGGGTGGATGCTGGGAGCCCAGACCTTCCGCCCGACTCATTGCAGAGTGGTTGCAACGCGGCTGCAACATCGGAGCGGCAGGCTGGGCCATCAACCGGGAGGGGGCGGCGTGCGGGCACGGGAGCCAGACGAACAGGGGTACGTCGAGCGCGACGGCGTGCGCGTCGGCTACGAGGTCTTCGGCTCCGGCTCGCCGGCCGTGCTGCTGCTGCCGACGTGGTCGATCGTCTCGTCCCACGTGTGGAAGCTGCAGGTGCCGTACCTGGCCCGGAGGTCGAGGGTGATCACCGTCGACCCTCGGGGGAACGGCCGCTCGGACCACCCCGAGGGAGCCGCCGCCTACGCCGCGGAGGAGCTCGTGCTCGACGCCCTCGCGGTCCTGGACGCGACCGACACGGAGACGGTGGTGGTCGCGGCGCTGTCGCGGGGAAACATGTCCGCGCTGCGGCTGGCCGCCGATCACGGCGAGCGGGTGCTGGGATGGGTCGCCCTGGGCCCCTCTCTCGTGGGCCTCGGAGATCCCACGGAGCGGGCCGCCCTGCGCGACTGGTTCGACGCGGACTTCGGCGACGACGACGGCTGGCACCGGTACAACCGGCGGTCCATGCTTCGGGACCCGCGTGGCTTCGCGGAGTTCTTCTTCACCGAGCTGCTCCCCGAGGGCCACTCCACCAAGCCCTGGGAGGACGCCGTCCGCTGGGCGATGGACATCGAGCCCGAGCGGCTGGTCGACACCGTCGACGCCACGCTGGCCGACGGCTGGGACCCGGTCGAGTCGGCCGCGCGCGTGACCTGCCCGGTCCTGGTCGTCCACGGGACCGACGACCGGTGCGTCCCCCTCGCGACTGGCGAGCGGCTCGCAGAGCTCACCGGCGGCCGGATCGTGCGGATGCAGGACAGCGGGCACCTGCCCCAGCTGCGAGAGCCCGTCGCGGTCAACCGGCTCCTCGCGGACTTCGTCTCAGGGTTGAGCCCACCGGCTCCGGCCCCGGACGGAAGCCGACGTGTCGACGACGAGACGACAGCAGGTGAGGACATGCGAGCTCGAGAACCCGACCAGCAGGGGCACGTGGAGGTCGACGGGGTCGTCCTCGGCTTCGAGTCGTTCAACGACGCCGCCGAGACCACGGTCGTCTTCGCGCCGATCGACACCTGCGTGCACAGCCGTGCGTGGAAGGCCCAGGTCGCCTACCTCGCCCAGCACTACCGCGTCGTCACCGTCGACTCACCGGGCAACGGCCGTTCGGACCGCTCGCTGGACCCGTCGGCGTACGACGACCTGTCCTTGGTCGCCGACACCCTCGCGGTCCTCGACCACCTCGGCATCGACCGAGCGGTCCTGGCCGGCATCTGCGTCAGCGCCTGGCAGGCACTGCTGACGGCGGCCCTGCACCCGGACCGTGTCCTGGGCGTGGTCGCGGTGGCGCCGTGGGCGCGGGACTTCACACCACCTATCCCGATCCGGCTCGACGCGGTGCGGCGCTTCGACGAGGAGCTCGACGACTACAGCGGGTGGTACGGCTGGAACCGGCACTACATCCCCGACCACTGGCCGGAGTACGCCTCGTTCTTCTTCGGGCACATGCTGCCCGAACCGCACTCGACCAAGCAGCTGGAGGACATCCACACCTACAACTGCGAGACCAGCGGCCAGGTGATGCTGGCGGAGAGCGGCAGCCAGCGCTACCCGGGGACGGCCGAGGAGGCGGAGCCACTCCTGCGGGGGATCGAGCGGCCCGTGCTGGTGATCCAGGGGACCGAGGACCGGTGCCAGCCGCTCGGCCGGGGCGAGAGCGTCGTCCGCTGGACCGGCGCCGAGCATCTCGTCCTCGAGGGCGCCGGCCACCTGCCGATGGCCCGCCATCCCGTGCCGGTCAACCGGGCGATCAAGAGCTTCGTGGACCGGGTCGCCGGCGAGGCCGCCCCAGCGCGTCGTCGGCGCGTGGGCACGAGGCGTGGTCCGCGGGCGCTCTACCTCAGCTCGCCGATCGGGCTCGGGCACGTGCGCCGCGACCTGGCCATTGCCGATGCGATGCGGGAGCTCTGCCCGGACCTCGAGATCCAGTGGCTGACCCAGTCGCCGGTGGCCGAGTTCCTCGAGCGCAACGGCGAGATCGTGCACCCCGCCTCACGGCTGCTGGCCAACGAGTCCGGCCACTTCGAGTCCGAGTCCGGTGAGCACGACCTGCACGCGTTCCAGGCCGTGCGCCGGATGGACGAGATCCTGGTCAACAACTTCATGGTCTTCGACGACCTCGTCGAGCGGGACCCCTTCGACCTGTGGCTCGGTGACGAGGCCTGGGACCTCGACCACTTCCTGCACGAGAACCCCGAGCTCAAGCGGTCGCCGTTCGTGTGGATGACCGACTTCGTGGGATGGGTGCCGATGGCCGACGGCGGCGAGCGGGAGGCGTACCTGACCGCCGACTACAACGCCGAGATGGTCGAGCACGTGGCGCGCTACCCGCACCTGCGGGACCGGTCGGTGTTCGTGGGCGACCCGGACGACGTGGTCGACCTGCCGCTGGGGCCGGGGCTGCCCGGGATCCGGGCGTGGACCGAGCAGCACTTCGACTTCGCCGGGTACGTGATGGGGGAGCGGCCCGACCCGTCGCGGCGCGAGGAGCTGCGTGAGCGGCTGGGGTACCGCGACGACGAGGTCGTCTGCGTGGTCAGCGTCGGCGGGTCGGGGGTCGGCGACCACCTGCTGCGGCGGGTGGTGGCGTCCTACGACGAGGCGCGGCGTCGCATCGACGGCCTGCGGATGGTCGTGGTCGCCGGGCCGCGGATCGACCCCGACTCGCTCGGTGCCCCGCGCGGGGTCGAGGTGCACGGCTTCCTCCCGGACCTCGACCTGCACCACGCGGCCTGTGACGTGGCCGTCGTGCAGGGCGGGCTGAGCACGACGATGGAGCTGACGGCGGCGGGCCGGCCGTTCCTGTACTTCCCGCTCGGTCACCACTTCGAGCAGCAGGTGCACGTGCGGCACCGGCTGGAGCGGCACCGGGCGGGACGGGCGATGGCCTACCGCGACGCCGACCCGGGCCGGATCGCCGACGAGCTCGCGGCGGCGCTGAAGAGCCCGACCGACTACCTGCCCGTGCCGACGGACGGCGCAGCGCGGGCGGCCCAGCTGGTCGTGGAGCTCATCTGAGCCGAACCGTTTGGGCGAGCCGGTCGCGCAGCGTCGGCCAGGAGTCCTCGGTGGCAGCGCGCAGCGGTTCGACTGCGCCGAGGAGGAAGTAGACGTCGGCCCCGGTCACCCAGGCGCGGCCGGGCGGGCAGTCGACGGCGTCCAGGGCCCGGTTCGCCTCGGCGAGGACGTCCGGGTCCCGGGTCACGGCGGCCAGGGCCGCCAGGCAGCGCAGCCGGCCGCCGGCCATCGCCGCCTCGCCGGCGGCCAGCCCCCGTCGGGCAACGGCCTCGGCCTCGGCGCGGTCGCCGGTCTCGGCCAGCGTGGCGGCGAGCAGGCCGGCGGCGTTGGCGTACCACCACGGGTGGGTGATCGGTGAGGTCGCCTCGACGGCCTCCCGGCCCACCCGGCGCGCCGTGTCGAGGTCGCCGGCCAGCCGGGCGAACCAGCCGTCGTGGGCCGCGAGGTACCCGGCGTACGCGGGGAAGCCACTGAGCCGGTTGAGCTCGAGCGCCTCGGACACCACGGCGCGGGCCTCGTCGAGGCGGCCCCCGGCCGCGAGCACGAACGACTTCTCGAACACCACCCACTGCAGCAGCCAGGTGTCGCCGCGGGCGCGGACGCGCGGCTCCAGGTCGGCGATCACCTCGCCCAGACGCTCGGCGTCGCCGAGGTAGCTCCAGACGGTCTTGAGGCCGTCGAGGGCCAGCACCAGCGCCTCCTCGGAGCCGGCAGACCTGGCCCGCGCGACGCCGTGCTCAGCGCGCTCGAGGGCGGTGGTGAGCTGGAGCCGGCTGGCCTCCAGGATCACGAGCCTGCTGGTGAAGTCGGCCTCCGCCCGGCGGTCGCCGAGGTCCGCGGCCAGCTGGAGACCCAGCTCGAGGGGTGCGACCAGCTCGTCGACCGGCTTGCCGAGGCCGACGGCGGCGTCGCCGCCCAGGGAGCGGAGGGCGGCCATCTCCAGGCGCCGGTCGCCGGTGCTGCGGGCGAGGGCGAGTGCGCCGCGTACGTCGTCCAGCGCCGCGGCGAAGTCGGTGCGGGCCTCGTGCACCGCCCCCCGGGCCAGCAGGGCGCGAGCCCGGGTCCCGGCGAGGGCCGTCTCCACGGCCAGCGAGCGGTCCAGCAGCGCCAGGGCGTCCTCGACCGCGGCCCGGCGCAGGGCGTCCTCGCCGGCCAGCAGCCAGCCGTGCGCGGCGCGCGGCTCGTCGCCGGCGGCGTGCGCGTGCTCGGCCATCAGCTCCGGCTGGCTGGACACGAGATCCGCGGCCCGGCGGTGGTAGGCGAGCGCGACCGCGGGCGCGAGCGAGGCGTGCACGCACTCCTGGAGCAGGTCGTTGGCGAACTCGTAGTGGTCGCCGCTGCGGACCAGGAGCCGTTGCCGGACCAGGTCCTCGCAGTGCCGGACCGTGGCCACCTCGCTGGCCTCGACCAGGTCGGCCAACAGCCGCGGGTCGAGGCGTCGCCGGACGACCGCCGCGGCCTCGACGACGACCCGCAGGTCCGGGTCGAGCCGGCCCACCCGGGTCAGCACCGCCTCGGTCAGGGACGCCGGGACGCCGGCGTCGCCGCCGGCGAGGGCCCGCAGGTACTCCACCACGGACAGGGGGTGTCCGGCCGTCCGCGCCATCACCTGCTCGCCGTGCGAGCCGAGACCGGCCGCCGCGGCGAGCGCGTCCACCGCCGAGCGGGGGAGGGCGCCGAGCCGGACCCGGCGCACCCGGTCGGCGAGCCGCTCGACCGTGGCCACGTCCTCGGCGCGAACCGCGGCGAGGACGAGCACCCGGGCCGGGCCGAGACGGGCGGCGAGGTACCCGAGCAGGTCGACGGTGGCGGCGCCGCCGTCCTGCAGGTCGTCGACGGTCAACAGGACCGGCTGGTCGAGGGCGAGCCGGCGCAGGGCGGCCTGCACGGCGTCGTACGCCGCGCGGCGCTGGAGGTCGACGGCGCTCGGGAGAGCGGGAGGTACGGGGAGGACGGCGCCGAGCTCGGGGACGAGCGCGACCCAGGACGCCTCGTGGTCGCGGACCAGTGCGGCGAGCCGGGCGGGAGGGGCGTCGAGAAGAGCGGGCCGCAGCGCGTCGACGTAAGGCTGCAGGAAGAGGGAGCGCTCGGCGGGGTGACAGCGGCCGCGCAGCACCCGGCCGCCGGTGGCCGCGGCCAGGTCGGCTACGGCGTCGAGCAGCCGGGTCTTGCCGATGCCCGCCTCGCCCTCGACGAGGAGGAGGTGCCCGTCCTGGTCAGCACCGACGTCGGCCCAGGCGGCTTGCGCTGCGGCGAGCTCGTCGTCGCGGCCCATCAGCACCGCGCGGGCCAGCTCGCCCCGTGGGCGGTTCTCGATGGGCAGGCTGTCCTCCCTGAGGATCGCCAGGTGCACTGCCGCGGTGCCGCGGTCGGGGGCGGTGCCCAGCTCCTCGCGAAGCCGGCCGGCCAGGTCGCCATACGCAGCCAGGGCTGCGCTCGGCCGCCCGTCCGCCACCAGGGCGCGCATCAGGTCGCGCACCGCCTGCTCGTCGAGCGGGTCTGCGTCGGCGGCTTCCGCGGCGACGGCCACCGCGCCGCCAGGATCGATCGTCGTCAGTGCCTCGGCGATGACGTGGCGCGCTTGGCGGCGCAGGGCGTCGGCCTCGCGGCGTACGGCCTGCACCCAGTCCGCGTCGTCCTCGTCCGGTAGCGCGGGCGGGGCGCCGAGCAGCCCGAGCGCGGAGCGAGCGCCGGCGGCGGCGAGCACCGGCTCGCCGGTGCGGGTCGCCGCCTCGGCCAGCAGCGTCGCCGCCTCGTCGAGGTCGACGCGCCAGGGACCGTACTCGGCGAGGCCGTACGCGCGGCCGGTCGTGGTGAGCACGTCCGGCCCCAACAGCCGACGGGTACGGCTGACCAGGGTGGCCACGTTCGCGCCGGGGTCGGCGGGCGCGCCGTCGGGCCAGAGCGCGTCGACGACCCGGTCCAGGGGGACGAGCCGGCCGCGCTCGGCTGCGAGCAGGGCCAGCAAGGTACGCGCCTTGCGGCTCCCGAGCTCGCGGCCGGTGAGAGGCCCGTCGGGTCCGTCCACCGTGAGGGCGGAGCACAGCCGGATCCGGACGGTTACCTCCCCCTCCTCCACCCGTCGAGTATCACCCGTCGCAGCGTTCGTCGGGCAGCAGCAGCATCACGCCGGTCACCAGGTGGTCCCGTCCGATCTCGAACCAGTAGGACCGATCCGGGTGACCGGGCACCGGCGTCGTCCAGCGCGTCTCGTCGCCGGTCGCGTCCGGGTACGCCGCGGCGAGCTCGTCGGCCGTCGACCCGGAGCCGACGCCCTCGGGGGTCCGGCTCGAGGTCGTGGCCCACAGCGTCACCACGCCGACGCCCGGGCGGATGTCGGCCATGACGGCGTATGCGCCGCTGGGGTCGTCGCGCGAGACGACGTCGCAGCCGCTCCCGTCGTGACGGGGCTCGCCGAGCAGGCCGGCCGCGGTGGCGTCGGCAGACGACATCCCGAGCGTCACGTCCTCGATGCCGTCCGGTCCGATCTCGACGACGGGCGACGGCTCGCGCTGCGAGCAGGAGTGCCGGGCGTACTCGCAGAGCTCCGGCATGAAGGCCTCGATCTGTTCCACGGCCTCGCCGACCGCGCGGCTGATCGAGCTCTCGGAACCGCCGCCCTCGCCGTACTCGAAGGAGAGCAGCACCAGGTCGTCGAGCCGTTGCACGCCGATCACCTCGAGGCCGGTGTCGAAGCCGTAGTCGTTCCGGTACCGGTGGGTCACGAAGAACGACTCGTCGACGGAGTCGCCCGGCATGAGGTCGTAGACCTGCTCGGTGCCGCCCACCTCCTCGACGGGGCAGGCCTCGATGGCGTCGCGCAGCCGGGCGACCACGCCGGCGGCGTCCTGGCCGTCGTACCGGGCCAGCGTGCGGCCCCGGAGGTCCTCGGCCTCACCTGTGTACGTCGTGCCGACGACGTCGGCGGCCTGGTCAGGGTTCCAGCCCTGCGCTCCGCAGAACACCAGGTCCTCGACGCCGGAGCCGTCGGTGACCTCGACCGGAGAGCCGTCGTCGCCGTTGGTCGCGGGATACCCGCGGACGAGCGGGAAGTCGTCGAGCGGCCGGAGGGTCGAGGACGGGCTCGGCCCGGCCGACGACGGCGTGGCCGATGCCGTGGGTGTCACCGACGTCGTCGGGCCGGGGTCCTCGGCCACCGGTGCGGACGTCGCCGTCCCGCATCCCGTCAGCAGGGCAGCGACCAGGATCACCGAGAGCCTCATGTCACTGGGACGCACGGGCCGCGCGAGTGGTTGCCCGATGCGTCAGCCCTTCGGGGCCAGCGCCGGCAGCCGGTCGAGGGCCCGGTGCGCCAGCTCGATGAACGCGCCGGGCGCCATCTGCACCTTTCCGTCCGGCACGAACCCGACCTGGGCGATGGAGCCGCCCTCGCGCAGGATGCCCATCAGGTACGTCACCGACTCGTTGTCGCTGATCTCGGTGGTCACGTGCCACACCGTCAGGTCCACCTTCTTGGTGGCGGTGTCGGCGACGCGGACGACGTCGGTCCCGAGCTGGTTGTCGGCGCAGGCCCGCAGCTTGCTGCGCACGCCGGCGACGAAGGCGCGCGCACGCGGGGCGGGCAGGTAGCCCACCGTCTCGGTCAGCCCGAACAGGTCGGACAGCTCGGCCTCCGGGATCACGAACGAGCGCGTCATGCCGCGCCGCATCCCCTTGACCTGGAAGGTCGTCGCGTCGCACTGGCTGGCCGCGAGGTTCGTGTTCGCCATCCGGGCCTCGGTTCCGATCCACGGTCGCTCGATCCCCGCGACGGGCGGGAGGTCGACGGCGCTGAGCATGGCCGGTACCTCGGCAGCGGGCACGGGACGTGCGGTGGCCAGGGCGGGCTTCTCGGCGCACGGACCGGTTCCGGGCAGCGGGCACAGCCCGTTCACGGCGTCGGCGAGCAGGCCGGCGGCCGCATCGAGGTCGGCCCGGCCGGTCCCGCCTGCCTGGCTCACGGTCACGGTGCTGACCTGGCCGGTCCGGGCGACGCCGGCGAGGATGGTGGTGGCCGGCCGTTTCCAGGACCGCAGCACCAGCAGCATCGCGTCGTCGCCCACGTTGTCGACGGCGTGGCTCGAGATCAGCTGCACGCGGGCATCGGTGCAGCCGCCGAACCACCCCAGCATCGTGCGGTACGACGTGCGGGCGCCCTTGCCGCTCGCGGACACCTCGACGGACTGCACGAGGCTGCGCCGGGGCTGGTCCTTGAGCGCCGGGGCCTTGAACTGCCGCACCGCCGACGCCGTGCCGGCCGGGTCAGCGAACCTCGTCGACTGGCAGGGCATCAGGATCCCGGACTTCGAGCCGGGTCCCGCCTCGCGCCACTTGCCCGGGATCCGCTTCACGACCTGGTCGAGGGTGACGAGGTCCTCCTCGCCGATCGTGACGGGCGCCGCCGCGGTCGACGCCGACGCCGACGGGTCCGCGGCCGGGGCCTGCGTGGCCCCAGGTCCGAGCCGCACGGCCGCCACCCCGGACGCACGGGCGCTCTCCAGGGACGGCTTGACGCCCTGGGCGTCGGTGACGGCCGCGCCGCCGAGCACGACCGCGGTGGTCACGGCCACGGCACCAATGGCGGTGTGGGTACGCCGCCGAGCGGTGCCGGCTCGCCGGACGATGGTGACCCGGGGCCAGCGGGCGGTGTCGACGTGGTCCAGCAGCGGCTCGAACAGCGGCCGGATCCCGGTCGTCGGCACCTCGCGCGCCATCGAGAACTGCGACGTCGCGGTCTGCAGCCGAGCCTCCGCGTCCTGCACCGGAAGCCCAGCTTCGCGCGCGATGTCGGGCAGTGGCATGCCGGTCAGATGCGTGAGCAGCAGCACCTTGCGCTGGACGAGGGTGAGCTTCGCGAGGGCGTCGAGGGTGGCGCGGATGTCCGGGTCCAGCTTGCGGTCCCGGTGGAAGATGCGCGCGGAGTGGCGGCGCTGGGCGTGCCGCCAGGCGAGTGGCCGGACCCAGGCCTCCGGGTCATCGAGTCGCGAGACCTTGCGCCAGTGGTGCCAGGCAGCCACGAACGCGTCCCGCACCGCGCTGCGCGAGGCCGGGAGGTCGCCGGTGAGGGCGAACGTCTGCTGCAAGAGACGGGTACGGGTCGACTTGTAGAACTCGTCGAACGCGGCTGGGTCCTGCATGGCCGTTCCACGGTACGGGGCTTTGCCCGGGGGCGCACATCGGTCGCCGACCCCTCGGGACGAGCTCCGGTGTCGTTCCTTGCGGTTCGTGTGGGTTGCAACGGGCACAAACCGCAGGGACACCCGGTCGACCGGGTATCACGGCGTTCCCGGCGTGGCACCCCTCACGGCCTGACCGCGGCGGCGAGGATGACGGGGATGACTTCCCTGCTCAGCGGCCCTGCGCGGTCGGCGACGCGGACGACGAGTGCGGCGCTCGATGCGCGGCATCGGCGCCCGCTCGTGCTGCTGGCGCTGCTCGGCGGAGTGGCCGCGGCGGCCAGCACCCTGGTGGTGTGCCTGGCGGTGGGCGTGGTCGGCTGGTTCCTCACCGACGCCGGCGCCCACGGCGCGCCTCGCGACGGGCTGCGCGCCGGGGCGGTCGCCTGGTTGATGGGGCACGGCTCCGGGCTGACGGCCGCGGGAGTGACGATCAGCGCCATCCCGCTGGGCATCAGCGTCATGTGCGCCTGGTCGGTCTGGCGGATCGCCCACCGGGTGGGGGACTCGGTGTCCGGGCACGGTCCCGATGCCGACGCCCTGGCCGACGGCGCCCGCGACTGGACGGTCCCGACCGCGACGCTGCTGTTCGCCGCGGCGTACGCCGGCGTTGCCGTCGCGGTGCTCCGAGCGGTGGCAGGTGCGGGCTCGCCCTCGGGTGGCCGTGTCGTGCTCTGGTCCGTGTTGCTGTCCCTCGTGGTCGGCGGGGTCGCGATCGCGATCGGCGCCGGCCGGGCCGCGATCTGGGCGGCGTTCCTGCCCCTGTCCGTGCGGGCCGCGTCGACGGTCTGCCTCAAGGTGGTCTCCACGTTCCTGCTCGCCGCGGCGGCCACCCTCCTCGTCTCGCTCGCGCTGGACCTCGGCGCCGCCCTCAACGTGATGTCGGAGCTGCACACCGACGCGGGGGCAGCCAGCCTGTACTCCGGCCTCACCCTGGCTGCGGTACCCAACGCGGTGCTGTTCGCCGGCAGCTACTTGCTCGGCCCCGGTTTCGCGGTCGGTACCGCGACGCTGGCCAGCCCCACGGCCGTGGTGCTCGGGCCGGTGCCGGCGTTCCCGCTGCTGGCCGCCCTGCCCGACGACGGCACGCCGTCGCCGTGGGTGGCGCTGCTGCTCCTCGTCCCGCCGCTGGTGGCGGCGTACGCCGCGGCCCGCGCGCACCGGCTGTACCCCACCACCCGCTGGGAGGAGGGGGCCGTCCGCGGCTGCGCCGGCGGGATCCTGGCCGGCCTCGTCGTGGGGGCGCTGACCGTCCTCTCCGGCGGCTCGGTCGGGCCGGGCCGGATGCACGACGTCGGTCCGGCCGCGTGGGACGTCACGCTGCACGCCGTCGTCGCGCTCGGACTCGGGGCGCTGGCCGGCTCGGTGATCGCCACCTGGTCCTACCGCCGACACGTACGTCGGGCCGTCCCGGTCGCCCCCAGCTGATTGTTAGGCTGCACGGACACGACTGGCGCGGGTGGTCGACCACCGGGGAGTGACCCAAACAACTAGGTCGTGGGCATCGTCCGCCTGGGTGCCCGCTCCGAAGATGCTGCCAAGGAGCGTGCCCTCATGAACCAGGTACCCATCCGACGAGCCCTGGTCTCCGTCTACGACAAGACCGGTCTCGACGACCTCGTCCGCGGACTGCACGAGGCCGGCGTCGCGCTGGTCTCGACCGGCGGCTCAGCGGCCCGCATCGAGTCCCTCGGCATCCCGGTCACCAAGGTCGAGGACCTCACCGGCTTCCCCGAGTGCCTCGACGGCCGGGTCAAGACGCTGCACCCCAAGGTGCACGCGGGCATCCTCGCTGACCGGCGCCTCGACACCCACGTGCGCCAGCTCGAGGAGCTCGGCATCGAGCCGTTCGACCTGGTCGTCTCGAACCTCTACCCGTTCATGGAGACCGTCGCCTCCGGCGCGTCGCCCGACGAGTGCGTCGAGCAGATCGACATCGGCGGGCCGTCGATGGTGCGGGCCGCGGCCAAGAACCACCCGTCGGTCGCGATCGTCACCTCACCCGCGTCCTACGACGACGTGCTGGCCGCGGTGGGATCCGGCGGCTTCACCCTCGAGCAGCGCCGGCGGCTGGCGTCCGAGGCGTTCGTCCACACCGCGGCGTACGACGTCGCGGTCGCCTCGTGGATGGGCTCGGTGCTCGCACCGCCCGAGGGCGAGTCCTGCTTCCCCGACTTCGCCGGTGCGACCTTCACCAAGGTCGCGGACCTGAGGTACGGCGAGAACCCCCACCAGGTCGGTGTCCTGTACTCCGACGGATCGGGCGGCCTGGCCGCCGCCGAGCAGCTGGGCGGCAAGGAGATGTCCTACAACAACTACGTCGACACCGACGCCGCCCGCCGCGCGGCCTGGATGTACGACGAGCCGGCTGTTGCCATCATCAAGCACGCCAACCCCTGCGGCATCGCCGTCGGCACCGACGTGGCCGAGGCGCACCGGCTGGCACACGAGTGCGACTCGACCTCGGCGTTCGGCGGCGTGATCGCCGCCAACCGGCCGGTCTCGGTGGCGATGGCCGAGCAGGTGTCGGAGGTGTTCACCGAGGTGATCGTGGCGCCGGCGTACGCCGACGGCGCCGTGGAGATCCTGCAGGGGAGGAAGAACCTCCGCATCCTGGTGTGCGACGGCCCCGAGGAGGACACGGGTTTCGAGTTCCGCCAGATCTCGGGGGGCGTGCTCCAGCAGGCCGTCGACCGGGTCGACGCCCCCGGCGACGACCCGAGCACCTGGACCCTGGCCGCAGGGCCGGCCGCCGACGAGGCGACCATGACCGACCTGGCGTTCGCGTGGAAGGCCTGTCGCGCGGTGAAGTCCAACGCGATCCTGCTGGCGCACGATCGCGCCTCGGTCGGCGTGGGCATGGGGCAGGTCAACCGCGTCGACTCCTGCCGGCTGGCCGTGTCCCGCGCGGGTGACCGGGCCAAGGGCTCGGTGGCCGCCTCGGACGCGTTCTTCCCCTTCGAGGACGGCCCGCAGATCCTGCTCGACGCCGGAGTCCGGGCGATCGTCCAGCCCGGTGGCTCGCTGCGTGACCAGCTGACGATCGAGGCTTGCGAGAAGGCCGGGGTCCCGCTGTACTTCACCGGCACCCGACACTTCGCGCACTAGCTCCGACGCGCCAGCGGCGGAGCGTGTCAGTGCGCGGGTCGAGCGCGACGGAGCGAGTCGAGACCCCGGTGAGAAAGCAGACGGCAGCAAGGAGAGGAACCGCATGACCGCCCAGAAGCTCGACGGAACCGCCACCTTGAAGACCATCAAGGTGGAGCTGGCCGAACGTGTGGCCGCGCTGAAGGCGCGGGGCATCACACCGGGCCTCGGGACCGTGCTGGTCGGCGACGACCCCGGCTCGCAGTGGTACGTCGGCGCCAAGCACAAGGACTGCGCCGAGATCGGTATCACCTCGATCCGCCGCGATCTCCCGGCGACCGCCAGCCAGGACGAGGTCGAGGCCGTGATCGACGAGCTGAACGCCGACCCGGCCTGCACCGGCTTCATCGTCCAGCAGCCGACCGGCCTCGACGAGTTCGCGCTGCTGTCGCGGGTCCACCCCGACAAGGACGTCGACGGGCTGCACCCGACCAACCTCGGCAAGCTGGTGCTCGGCAAGGCCGGCCCGCTGCCCTGCACTCCGGTCGGCGTGATCGAGCTGCTGCGCAGGCACGGCGTCCAGATCGCCGGCGCCGAGGTGGTCGTGGTCGGCCGCGGCCTGACGGTCGGTCGGCCGCTGGGACTGCTGCTCACCCGGCGTACCGAGAACGCCACGGTCACCTTGTGCCACACGGGCACGAAGGACCTCGGAGCCCACGTGCGCAACGCCGACATCGTCGTCGCCGCGGCCGGCGTACCAGGCATCATCCACGCCGAGATCGTCAAGCCGGGGGCCGCCGTCCTCGACGTCGGCGTCTCACGCGTCGACGGCAAGGTTGCCGGCGACGTGGCCGGCGACGTCGCCGAGGTGGCCGCCTGGGTGTCGCCGAACCCCGGCGGCGTCGGGCCGATGACGC
The DNA here is from genome assembly GCA_963782155.1 of uncultured Actinomycetota bacterium. Lineage (GTDB taxonomy): Bacteria > Actinomycetota > Actinomycetes > Propionibacteriales > Nocardioidaceae > Nocardioides. The sequence continues at coordinate 14,880 of CAWAIZ010000010.1, read as the reverse complement.
GCGCGATGCTGCTCTCGAACATCGTGGAGATCGCCGAGGGCGTGGCAGGCTGACCCCCGTGGCGCACCTCCGCGCGGTCCCGGACCCCGGCGACGACGAACCCGTCGTCGACCCCGCGTCACCCGTCGAACCCCACCACAGCGTCGCGCCTTCCGCGGAGCCCGTGGCCGAAGAGGTCCCGGAGCCGGACCCCGACGAGGAGCCGCGGCGGTACCCCTCGACGATCGGCGGTGCCTTCTACATCAGCATCCTGCTCGCGGCCTTGGCGGCACTGGTGCTCGCGACCCGCGGTGACTGGCGACTCGGCGTCCAGGTACTTGGCGGCGCCGTCCTCGTCGCCGCCCTGCTGCGCCTGATCCTGGCCACGAGGGACGCCGGCATGCTCGCCGTCCGCAACCGCGCCATCGACGTCTTCCTGCTCACCAGCGCCGGCGTCGCCCTGATCGTGCTGGCCGCCACGATCCCGCAACAGCCCCTCTGAGCCGCCGGCCACGGCTGTCTGCGCGCCGTTGTGGGTACGTTCCCGCCATGAGCATCAGCTTCCCCGCAAGTCGGGCCATGTCGGCGGCCACCTTGACGTACGGCGTGTACGCGCTGGCCAAGCCGTCCCACCTCGCCGACGCGATGAAGTCCGACAGCAGCGACCGTGCCTGGTACGACAGCTTGGCCAAGGCGTACGGCGTCCGCGACCTCGTCGTCAGCCTGCTCGGCATCTTCGGCCCCGGCCGCGCCGTCGCGTGGGCCATGCGCGGCCGGATCGCCGGCGACCTCGCCGACTGCGCGACCCTCGTCACCAAGGCCGACGACGGCAAGGTGCGTGGCAAGGTCGCGGCCGTCACCATCGGCTGGGCTGTCCTGAACTTCGTCGCCTACCGCTGGGACCGCTCCCGCGCCTGAGGCGTCTTGGCGTGTTCTGACGTCGCACGACCCACGACGGATGAGACCTTTTCGCCCGTGCCGGGCACGAGCTTCGAGGATGTCTACGTCGTGAACCCTCCCGACATCCGGCTCGCGACCCCGGATGCGGTCGCCGAACTGGAGTCACACCTCGGGGCGCGGATGCCGGCCGGCCCGGAGCCGATCCCGCTGACGTCGCCCGCCTGCTGTCCGTCCTGGGAGCCGACTGACTCGGCCCCGCGAGGAGGTGCCGCTCAGATCAGGCCGAGCTCCACGACCGCGTCGCGCTCCTCGGCCAGCTCGGCGGTCGAGGCGTCGATGCGGGAGCGGGAGAAGTCGTCGATCTCCAGCCCCTGCACGATCGTCCAGTCGCCACCCGACGTGGTGACGGGGAAGGACGAGACCAGGCCCTCCGGGACGTCGTACGAGCCGTCGGAGACGACCGCCATCGACACCCAGTCGTCCTCGGCGGAGCCGAGCAGCCAGTCGCGGGCGGCGTCGATGGTCGCGGACGCCGCAGAGGCGGCCGACGAGGAGCCGCGGGCCTCGATGATCGCGGCGCCACGCTTGGCGACGGTGGGGATGAAGGTGTTCTCGATCCAGTCCTGGTCGCCGACGACCTCGGCGGCGTTGCGGCCGCCGACCGCGGCGTGGAACAGGTCGGGGTACTGAGTGGCGGAGTGGTTGCCCCAGATCGTCATGTGCGTGATGTCGGTGACGGGGGCCCCGGTCTTCGCCGCGAGCTGGGAGATGGCGCGGTTGTGGTCGAGGCGGGTGAGCGCCGAGAACCGCTCCTTCGGGATGTCCGGGGCGTTGCTCAGCGCGATGAGGGCGTTGGTGTTGGCCGGGTTGCCGGTGACGCCGATGCGCACGTCGTCCGCGGCGACCTCGTTGAGCGCCTTGCCCTGCGCGGTGAAGATCGCGCCGTTGGCGGAGAGCAGCTCGCCGCGCTCCATGCCCGGGCCGCGAGGCCGCGCGCCGACGAGGAGCGCCAGGTTGACGCCGTCGAAGATCTTCAGCGGGTCCGCGCCGATCTCGACGCCTGCCAAGGTGGGGAACGCGCAGTCGTCCAGCTCCATGACCACACCCTCGAGCGCCTTGAGCGCCGGCTCGATCTCCAGAAGCCGCAGCTCGATCGGGCGGTCCGACCCGAGCAGTGATCCGCTCGCGAGACGGAACAGCAGGCTGTAGCCGATCTGCCCTGCCGCACCGGTGACGGCGACCTTGAGAGGGGTCCGAACATCAGCTGGGGACACGACGACTCCTTCGCATACGGGAACGGCAGCGACGCTAGCAGCCACCATCCGTGCGGCATTCTGGGCCCATGCGACGACTGGCGGCCCTCGTCGCAGCGAGTGTCTTGTTGTCCGGCTGCGGCGCCGCCGGCGAGGCGAACCCAGAGAAGATCGGCCCGGAGGGCGTCGACGAGCTGACGATCCCGACGCCGAGCCCGGACCCGGACGACTTCGTGGGCGCGGTCGACAACCCCTGGTTCCCGCTTGCACCAGGCAGGGTCTGGACCTACGACCTCTCCGCGAGCTCCGCGACCCGCCTCGAGGTGCGCGTCGAGGATGAGCCCGGGACCGTGGCCGGCATCGCCTGCGCGGTCGTGCACAGCACCGCCACCGCCGTGAACGGGAAGGTGATCCGCGAGGGCGACGCGTACTACGCGCAGGACCGTCGCGGGAACGTCTGGCTGCTGGGGGAGGAGACCCCGGCCCGCTCGTGGCGCGCCGGCGTGGACGGCGCCCAGGCCGGACTCGCGATGCCCGCGACCCCGCGGGGCGGCGACGGGTACCGGATGGAGCTGGCGCCCGGGGTTGCCGAGGACCGGGCGACCGTCGTGTCGGTGGAGTCCGACAGCACCGTGCCCGCAGGTACCTTCGCCGCGACGGTGGTCACCGACACGCACGCCGAGGTCGGTGAACCGCAAGTCACCCGGCGCTGGTACGCCGAGGGCACCGGACTCGTGGAGGCCCTCACCACCCTCGGCGGCACCGAGCACGCCGAGCTGGTGAGCGTCACCTCGCCCTGACGGCTCAGGTGGGCGGACGCACCTGGGTCTGGCCGTCCTCCTCGCCGCCCGGCCACGGCTGCTGGCCCGGCTGCTGGGGTGGCGGAGCCTGCTGAGGCGGCTGTTGCGGCCAGCCCTGTTGCGGCGGCGGCTGCCCGCCGGTCGGGTACTGCGGCTGCTGCTGCCAGTGCGGAGGCTGCGGCGGCCACTGCTGCCCAGACTGGGCAGGCGGCTGGGCGGGCGGCTGGGCCGGCTGCTGGCCGGGCGCACCGTACTGCTGGTTCCACTGCTGCTGGTAGGCGTCCGGGGCGCCGTACCCCGGCACCGCACCCGGCGCCGGTCGACGAGCGAAGCGGAAACCCGAGCCCACCACGGGCTCGGCGCCGCGGCCGAAGAGGGCGGGGTACAGGAGACCGGCGAGCCCACCACCGACCAGCGGGGCGAGGATGAACAACCACAGCTGGAGGATGGCGTCGGATCCGGCGAAGATGCCGGCGCCGATCGAGCGGGCAGGGTTCACCGAGGTCCCGGTGAGCGGGATCAGCGCGAAGTGGATCATCGCCAGCGAGAGGCCGATCGCCATCGGCGCGAGCCCCGGGTGCTCGTTGCGCTCGTCGGTGACCGAGAGGATCACCAGCAGGAAGATCAGGGTGGCCACCGTCTCGACGAGGAACGCCGCCCACCAGGCGAGGCCGGAGCCGCTCTCGGAGCCGAAGGCGTTCTGCCCGAAGATGCCCTCCGAGCTGAAGCCGGGGATGCCCTGCCAGATCACCCACAGCACCGCGCCGCCGAGGAGGCCCCCGACCAGCTGGGCCAGCATGTAGACGCCGGCCTGCGCCCAGGCCAGCCGGCCACCGATCACGGCGCCCAGCGTGACGGCCGGGTTGAAGTGGCCGCCGGACACGCGGCCGACGGCGTAGGCCATCACGACCACCGTGAGCCCGAACGCGAGGCCGGTCGTGACCACCTCGCCGCTCGTCGCGATCGCCGTGCCGACGCCGAAGAAGACGAGGACGAAGGTGCCCAGCACCTCCGCCGTGAACTTCTGGCCCGTCGTGGGAGCCAGCCGTGAGACCGCCACCGTTCCCGCCATCATCAGCCCCGCTTCCAAGTCAGCCGTGCACCGGTGGATCCATCAGGCTCCGGCAGCCTACCCTCGCCCGACCGAAGAGATCGCTCTCCTGTTAGCGTCCGAACGTGTCCAGCGAGACTGTGTCCTCATCCCTTCCCGCTCCTGCGATCATCTACACCCACACCGACGAGGCGCCGCTCCTCGCGACGTACTCGTTCCTCCCGATCGTGCAGGCGTACGCCGCCCAGGCCGGCGTCCCCGTCGAGACCCGTGACATCTCGCTGGCCGGCCGGATCATCGCCGCGTTCGCAGACCGGCTCCCAGAAGAGCAGCGGACCGGCGACGCGCTCGGGGAGCTCGGCGAGCTCGCCAAGCGTCCCGAGGCCAACATCATCAAGCTGCCGAACGTCAGCGCGTCGATCCCGCAGCTCAAGACCGCGGTCGCCGAGCTCCAGGCGCAGGGCTTCGACCTCCCGGCCTACCCCGACGAGCCGAGGACCGACGACGAGCGCGACGTCCGTGCCCGCTACGACACGATCAAGGGCAGCGCGGTCAACCCGGTGCTCCGCGAGGGCAACTCCGACCGGCGCGCCCCGGAGTCGGTGAAGCAGTACGCCCGCAACCATCCCCACTCGATGGGCGCGTGGACCGCCGACTCGCGCACCAACGTCGCGACCATGGGCGACGGCGACTTCCGCCACAGCGAGCAGTCGGTGGTCCTCGAGGCCGATGACACGCTCCGCATCGAGCACGTCGCCGAGGACGGCACGATCACCGTGCTCAAGGACTCGGTGCCGGTGCTGGCCGGCGAGGTCGTCGACTCGACCCGCATGGACGTCGAGGCGCTGCGGGAGTTCATCACCGAGCAGATCGCTCGCGCCCAGGCCGACGACGTGCTGTTCTCGGTGCACCTCAAGGCCACAATGATGAAGGTCTCCGACCCGATCATCTTCGGGCACGTGGTCGAGATGTTCTTCCCCGAGGTCTTCCGGCGGTACGGCGCCGAGCTGCGAGCAGCAGGTATCTCGCCCGACGACGGCCTCGGCGCCCTGATGGGGGCCGCCGACGCACTGCCCGACGGCGAGGCGATCCGCGAGGCGGTCAAGCAGCGCCTGGCCCAGGGTCCCGCCCTGGCGATGGTCGACTCCGACAAGGGCATCACCAACCTGCACGTGCCCAGTGACGTCATCGTGGACGCCTCGATGCCGGCGATGATCCGTACCTCCGGGCACATGTGGGGTGCGGACGGCCAGGCGGCCGACACCCTGGCGGTGATCCCCGACTCGTCGTACGCCGGGATCTTCCAGGCCGTCATCGACGACTGCCGCGAGCACGGCGCCTACGACCCGGCCACCATGGGCTCCGTCCCGAACGTCGGCCTGATGGCACAGGCGGCCGAGGAGTACGGCTCCCACGACAAGACGTTCGAGATCCCCGCACCGGGCACGGTCCGCGTCGTCAACGCGGCAGGGGAGACGGTCCTCGAGCACGCCGTCAAGGCCGGCGACATCTGGCGCGCGTGCCAGACCAAGGACGTGCCGATCCGCAACTGGGTCGAGCTCGCGGTCACCCGCGCCCGCGCCACCGGCGACCCCGCGGTGTTCTGGCTCGATGCGACGCGCGCGCACGACGCCAACCTCATCGCCAAGGTCGAGGCGTACCTGCCGGAGCACGACACCGACGGCCTCGACATCCGCATCCTGCCGCCCGTCGAGGCGACCACGCTGTCCGTCGAGCGGATCCGTCAGGGCCTGAACACCATCTCGGTCACCGGCAACGTGCTGCGTGACTACAACACCGACCTGTTCCCGATCCTCGAGCTCGGCACCTCGGCGAAGATGCTGTCGGTCGTGCCGCTCATCAACGGCGGCGGACTCTTCGAGACCGGCGCGGGCGGCTCGGCGCCCAAGCACGTCCAGCAGCTGATGAAGGAGAACTACCTGCGCTGGGACAGCCTCGGCGAGTTCCTTGCCCTGGCCGTCTCGTTCGAGCACTACGCGACCGCCAACGGCAACGCCCGCGCGCAGGTGCTGGCCGACACGCTCGACCGCGCCACCGGCACGTTCCTGAACGAGAACAAGTCGCCCGCTCGGAAGGTCGGCTCGATCGACAACCGGGGCTCGCACTACTTCCTCGCGCTCTACTGGGCACAGGAGCTGGCCGCCCAGAACGACGACGCCGACCTTGCAGCCGCTTTCGAGCCGCTGGCGCAGACGCTTCTCGAGAACCAGCAGGCCATCACCGAGGAGCTGATCGCGGTCCAGGGGTCGCCGGCGGACATCGGCGGGTACTACCGCCCGGACGCCGAGAAGGTGGCCGCGGTCATGCGACCGTCGGCGACCTTCAACGACGCCATCGCCTCGCTGGGCTGAGCCTGTACTCGTTGGTCGAGCCGGGCGAGCACCGGCGAGACCGTGTCGAGCCGGCGACCGTGGAATAGGCGCCCCCGGACCTCCGGTTGGACGATGAGTGTCGATGAGCACCGCCGCCCCCGCACCCGCCCCCGTCGAGGCCCCGCCCCGTGCGCCACACTTCGTGCTGGCCGTGCTCGCCCTGGCGATGGGCGGGTTCGCGATCGGCACCACGGAGTTCGTGACCATGGGCCTGCTGCCCCAGATCGCCGATGGCGTGGACGTCTCCATCCCGGCGGCGGGCCACGTGATCTCGGCGTACGCCGTCGGTGTGGTCGTCGGGGCGCCGGTGCTGGCCTTTCTCGGGGCGCGGCTGCCGCGGCGCGGGCTGCTGGTCGCCCTGATGGTGGCCTACGCCGTCGGCAACGCGGCGAGCGCCGTGGCGTCGTCGTACGGCCTGTTGACCGTGGCGCGGGTGGCCACCGGCTTCCCGCACGGCGCGTACTTCGGGGTGGCTTCCCTGGTCGCCGCCTCGCTGGCCCCACCCGCCCGCAAGGGCCGGGCAGTGGCCATGGTGATGCTCGGTCTGTCGGTTGCCAACGTGGTCGGGGTCCCCGCCGCCACCTGGCTGGGTCAGGCGCTGGGGTGGCGGGCTGCGTTCTGGGCGGTCACCGGCCTTTCGCTGCTGACGGCGCTCCTGGTGCTTGCATTCGTGCCGTCCTGCCCCGGCGACGGCGGGGCCACCGGGCGTCGCGAGCTCCAGGCGTTCCGCGAGCCCCAGGTGTGGCTGACCCTGGTGGCCGGGGCGGTCGGCTTCGGCGGCATGTTCGCGGTGTACTCCTACATCGCACCGACCGTGACCGAGGTGGGCGGCCTCCCCGATGGGGCCGTCCCGGTCTTCCTGCTGGCGTTCGGCCTCGGCATGGTGGCCGGCACCTGGCTGGCCGGCGAGCTCGCGGACTGGTCGGTGTTCAAGTCGCTGATCGGCTCGGCCCTCGGCCTGGTCGTGGTGCTGCTGGTGTTCTCGGCGGTGGCGCCCTGGGGGTGGGCACTGCTCCCGGTGGGCTTCCTCATCACGGTCCTCGGCTCGGTGCTGGTCGTGAACCTGCAGCTACGCCTGATGGACGTCGCCGGCGATGCCCAGACCATCGGCGCGGCGTCCAACCATGCCTCCCTCAACATCGCCAACGCCGCCGGTGCCTGGCTCGGCGGCTTGGTCATCTCGGCCGGCTACGGGTACCGCGCGACCGGCGTGGTGGGAGCAGCGCTGGCCCTGGGCGGCTCCGCCGTGCTGGTCGCCGCGGCGGCTCTGCAGCGGCGTACGTCTTCCGATCGGTCGGTCGGCACGGTCCGGACGGACTAGTGGTCCTTCACGCCACGCGGGTGGGACTTGGCTGTTCGTCCGCGGTCGCGACCTGCGCCGGCTCCATCTGCTGAGCTGCGGTTCACTCGCCGGACTACGTGCGAGTAGTCCGTTCGGGCCAGGCAGTCGACCCCGCTCGGCCCGATTCGCACCGGATGGGTCGAGTTTCAACCAGTTCTGCCACGAGTGGGGCAACCCGCTCGATACGTTCTTCCAAGTCAGTGGTCTCTCGCGTCGGGGCGAGCGCCGCATCCCCCCAACTTTCGGAGACACACCACCATGTCCTCTCAGGTCTCGAGGCGCACGGTCGCGCGCGGTGCGGCGTGGAGCGTTCCCGCCCTTGCCGTCGGCGTCGCCGCCCCCGCCTTCGCCGCTTCCTACCGCCAGCCCGTGACTAGCGGCAACGCCGGGTGCAAGTGCCCCGGCGGCGGGTCGCCGTACACCTACAACCTGCAGGTCAACTTCACCACGCCGGGCACGGACAGCTACAGCCTCCACGTCGACTCGTTCCTGGTGGACGGTGTGGCACCCGCGACGTTCGTCGGCCCCACCGACGTCATCCTGCCGGCCGGCGAGGGCTCCCCGACGTTCCGCTTCCGGCTGACCAACAGCAACAGCACCCACACCGTGGTCATCAAGTACACCCCCACGAACACCTCGACGGGCGTCACCGGCCCCCAGGTGCCTCTGACCCTCACGGACGTGAAGTTCGACCCGTGCAAGGCGGCGGACACCTACGCCAGCTGCGCCTAGCCCGTCACGCCCTGCGCGCCCACTCCCCGCGCAGGACGTCGTAGATGACGGCGTCGACGCGACCCTCGGCCACCACGGTCCCGAGGCGCTCGACGCCCTGCTCGGTCATCCCGCTGGCAGTCAGCACGTGACGTGACGCGGCGTTGCCGTGGGCGGCGTACGCTTTGACCCGCTGCACGCCCAGGGTCTCGAACGCGTGCCGCAGCACCAGTCCGACGGCGGTGGTCATCACGCCGCGGCCGCGGGCGTCCGGGTGGGCCCAGTAGCCGATCTCGCCGGAGGACAGGTCGCCCGGCAGGTCGAAGATCCCGACCGAGCCGAGCAGACCGTCGGTCGACGGGTCGACGATGGCCCAGCTGAGGCCCCGTCCGGTGGCCCGGAGGGCTGTGCGGCCGCGGATGAACGCCAGCGCGTCCTCCGGCGTGTACGGCGAGGGCAGCTCGGCCAGCCAGCGGCGCGTCCGCTCCTCCCGGCAGGCCTCGACCACTCGCTCGGCGTCCCGGTCCTCGAACGGTCGCAGCCGGACACCGTCGCCCTCCAGCACCGCGTCGTCGAGCCAGCGGCCCTGAGGCTCGCGCGGGTCGCCGGCCAGAAGGGTCCCCACCCAGGCGTCACGGAGCTCGCCCCGGTGGGGCAGCCACTGGCGCAGCGTTCCCTCGAACGCGAAGCCGAGCTTCCACGCCACCCGCCGAGACGCCCAGTTGCCCACGTTGGCCAGCCAGATCACCGTGGCCAGATCCTTCTCCCGGAACCCCCACTCGAGCAGCATCCGCAGCGCGTGCTCGATGTGGCCCGTCCCGCGCACCCAGGGGTGCGAGCCGTAGGCGACCTCGGCGCGCCCGATGCCGGGACCGGCGCCCTTGTTGCGCAGCGCGACGTGGCCGGCGTACCTGCCCTCGGCCTCGACGACGAAGCCCCACTCCTCGTCGGACTCCCACGCGCCCGGCACGAAGCCGAGCATGAAGTCGCGGGCGTCCGTGTGCGAGTAGGGGATCGGCACGGTCGTCCACTGCTGCGACAGCGGGTCCTGGCACTGCTCCCACGATCCCTGGACGTCGCTCTCGTGCGGGTGGCGCAGCGTGACGGGTCCGTCGACGAGGGTGGGAGCAATGACCATGGGCCACCCTCTCAGGAGCTACTCCATGCCCGGCAACGTGGTTTCCTTCCAGGTGACGCCGTCGTCGTCGGAGTACAGCAGCGGGCCCTGCATGAATCCGTACGCCGTGGCGTACAGGCGGTCGCCGGCGACGAAGGCCAGTCCGAGTCTGTCCTCCGGCTCGGTGACCTCTCCATCGCGCGTCACGCGGAGCCATCGACCGTCACTGGCGTTCGTGATGATTGTGCTCCCACCGGCCGTCACGACGACCGAGGTCACCCCGGCGAGCAGGTCGGTCGTCCGCCGAGGGTGCCAGGTGAGATCGGAGTAGGTCTTCAGCCCGGTCATCGGGATGCTGCCATCCGGTGCGTCGCCCAGGGCGATCATGGCCAGCACGTCGTCACGGCCGGCCAGGACGCACGTCTTGCCGGGCAACCCCGACAGCGCTTTGTCGGAAGGGGAGAAGAAGATCTCGTCCCGGCCGTTCCACTGGCACGTAGCGATGACGCCGTCCGGGGTGACGTAGCCGTCCGAGGACGGCGGCAGGTCAACCGCTGCAATCGACCGGTCGTCAGGAGAGTAGAGCAGGTCGGCGTACTGGCCGGCGACCAACACGTCGCCAGGACGGGGCGTTCGCGATGCGGCGGCATCACCGAGCTCGGTCCACGTCCCGTCACTGGAGATGAACCAGGCGCGAGCGGTGCGCAGCCCGACCCACCCGCCGGGCACGGGCGTCAGGGACACCGGCGCGTCGAGGAGCCGGCCGTGCACGGTGCCGTCGGCCTCCCGGATGACCAGCGCGTAGGTCGGCTCAGGGTGCTCCAACCCTCGCCACACGACGGCGATCGAGCCGTCCTCGGTGCCCTCTGTCTCGAACGGGTGGGAGTCGGTGCCGTCGACGACCTGCCGCCACGCCGGGGAGGCCGGGTACGCCGGGTCCGCCGGTTGCGTGATCGGCGGGGCGGGGTTCGGTGAGGCGGTCGTCGCGGCGTTCTGCCAGACGGCGAGGCCGCCGAAGGCGACGGCGGTGGCGGCGAGGGTGCCGATCGACCGTGCGCAGCCGGCGGGCGCGCACGCGGCGGGCCACCTGCTCGTACGGCGGCAGCACGGCGCGGTCGCGCACGTCGCCGGCGAGGTCGGGGTAGTCACGCACGTTCGACAACGTCCTTCTCCTCTGTGGTCTCGGAGAGCAGCACGGAGAGGGCGGCCCGGCCGCGGGCCAGCCGGGCCTTCACCGTCCCCTCGGGCACGCCGAGGGTGAGCGCGACCTCGGCGACCGGGAGGTCGGCGAGGTGGTGCAGGGCGATGGCCTCCCGCTGCGCTGCCGGCAACCGGCGCAGGGCGGCCATCAGGGCGAGGCGGTCGTCGGCCAGGTCGGCGTACGCCGCCGCCGTGCCCAGCTGGGGCAGCAGGTGCGAGCGGCGCAGCATCCGCCGCCACCGGCTGCGGGCGAGGTTCACCGCCACCGTCCGCAACCACGCCTCCGGGTTGTCGATGTCGGCGAACTCGCGGGGCCGGGCCGCCGCCCGTGCGAACGCCTCCATCACGACGTCCTCGGCCTCGGCGGGGTCGCCCGTCACGCCGGCCAGCTGGCCGACCAGGCGCGGGTACGCCGCGGCGTACACCTCCCGCAGCCGTCGGTCGTCCTGCCTGCCGTCCACGTGCACTCCTCCTCGGACCTGGTCTCAACTATGCGACCTCTGGGCGGCTCGCGGGGTTGCATCGAACCCCTGACAGAATGCGCCCTGAGATGAGTACGCCATGAACGCGATCACCGAGCCCGAGCTGGACGTCCCCTCCGTGACGTCCGGCGACGCCCGGCCCCGGGTGCTCTCCGGCATCCAGCCGACGGCCGATTCCTTCCACTTCGGCAACTACCTGGGCGCGACTCGGCAGTGGGTCGACCTGCAGCGCGACCACCAGCCGTTCTTCTTCATCGCCGACCTCCATGCGGTCACGGTCGAGCAACACCCGTCGGTGCTGCGCGAGCGCACCCTCCGGGCCGCTGCCCAGCTGCTGGCGATGGGGATCGACCCGGCACGCTCGGCGATCTTCGTGCAGAGCCAGATCCCGGCCCACGCGCAGCTGTCGTGGGTGCTGCAGTGCCTGGCCGGGTTCGGCGAGGCCCGGCGGATGACGCAGTTCAAGGACAAGTCGTCGAAGTCGGGGGAGGGGGCCGCCAGCGTCGGCCTGTTCACCTACCCGATCCTCCAGGCGGCCGACATCCTGCTGTACCGGCCGCACTACGTACCCGTGGGCGAGGACCAGCGCCAGCACCTCGAGCTGACCCGCGACCTGGCGCAGCGGTTCAACCACCGCTACAAGAAGACGTTCCGGCTGCCGGAGCCGTACATCCTCAAGTCCACCGCGAAGATCACCGACCTCCAGGACCCCACCGCCAAGATGTCGAAGTCCGCGTCGTCACCGGGCGGCATCATCGAGCTCCTCGACGACCCCAAGGTGAGCGCCAAGAAGATCCGCTCGGCCATCACCGACTCCGGCTCGGAGGTGCGGTTCGACGTCGAGGAGAAGCCCGGTGTCAGCAACCTGCTGACGATCTACTCCTCCCTGACCGCGCGCAGCATCGCCGACCTCGAGGAGGAGTACGCCGGGAAGGGCTACGGCGACCTCAAGAAGGACCTCGCCGACGTGGTCGTCGAGTTCGTGACGCCGTTCCGCGACCGCACCCTGGAGCTGCTCGAGGACCAGACCCAGCTGAGCGCCGTGCTCGAGCAGGGCCGCCAGCAGGCGGCCGAGGTCGCCGAGGCGACGCTGCGCGACGTGTGGCAGCGGGTCGGGTTCGTGGCTCCCGCGCACCCCGGCTTCAAGACTCAGTAGGGTCGTTCGGGTGCCGGTCATCGGAGTCGCCCTGTCGATCCCGGAGCCCTGGGCCACCGAGCTCCAGGAGTACCGCACCACCCTCGACCCGTCGGCGACGCTCATCCCGACGCACATCACGCTGGTCCCGCCGACCGTCCTCGACGAGAGCCAGTTCGCCGGCATCCAGGACCACCTCGCCCAGGTCGCCGCCGCTCGGCCGGCCTTCCAGGTCCACCTGCGCGGGACGGGTACCTTCCGGCCGGTCTCCCCAGTCGTCTTCGTCAGCCTGGTCGAGGGGATCTCCCAGACCGAGCAGCTCGCGGCCGCCGTCCGCACGGGTCCCCTCGACATCGACGTCGACTTCCCCTTCCACCCCCACGTGACCGTCGCGCACCACCTCGGGGAGGACGTGCTGGACCGCGCCTTCGAGGAGCTGTCCGACTTCGACTGCGCCTTCGACGTCACCGCCTTCCACGTGTACGTGCACGACGAGAGCGAGGGCTGGCGGCCGACCCGCGACTTCCCGCTCGGCCGAGCGAGCGGGTGACCCCGTGGCGTCGCTGAAGGACCGGGTGACTGCGACGCTCGACCGGGCCCGGGCCCGCTCCCGGCTGCTGGACCACGCGATCCGGACCCAGCAGCACTTCTCGGCGGTCAAGGGCAACCTGCAGGCCGGCGCCGCGACGTACTTCGCGTTCCTCTCGTTCTTCCCGATCCTGGCGCTCGCGTTCTTCGTCGTCGGGTACGTCGCCCGCGTCTGGCCCGAGGCCCAGGACGAGCTGGTGAACGCCCTCAACACGGTGCTGCCAGGGCTGGTCGGCTCCGGCGACGACCAGATCTCGCTGAAGTCCGTTCAGGCCGCGGCTGGAACCGTCGGGCTGATCGGCGTCGTGGGCCTGGTGTACTCCGGCCTCGGCTGGCTGTCGGCGATGCGCGCCGCCCTCGTCGACATGTTCCGGGAGCCGCCCTCGATCCAGCCGTCGTTCGTGGTGGGCAAGCTGCGGGACCTGAGCACCCTGGCCGTCATCGGGCTGACGCTCGTCGCGTCGGTGGTGGTCTCCGGTGCGATCACCGGCTTCTCCGGCGACCTGCTCGACCTCGTCGGCCTGGACACCGGCTTCACGTGGCTGCTGGCGATCCTCGGCGTGGTGGTCGGCGGGGTGGCCGACATGCTGCTGTTCTACGCGCTGTTCCGGCTGCTCGCCCGTCCCAAGCTGCCCACGCGCTCCCTCTGGGCCGGCGCCCTGCTCGGCGCCATCGGCGCCGAGGTGCTGAAGTGGGCGTCCTCGTTCCTCATCACCAGCACCAAGGACCAGCCCGCTTTCCAGGCGTTCGGGATCGCGCTGATCCTGATCGTCTGGATCAACTACTTCTCCCGGGTCGTCATGTACGCCGCCGCCTGGGCCTTCACGTCAACGCGCAGCGTCCCGCTGCCCCAGGTCATGGCCGAGGTTGGCGGCGACGTCCAACCCGTCGCGTCCACCAGCACCGGCCGCCGTACGCCGCCCGAGGTACCGGCCTCCGCGTGGTTCGGCTCGGGAGCCGCGCTGATGCTGGCCGTGGTCGCATTGGCGTCCCGTTGGTCGAGGAAGGCGCGCTAGCGCCTGTCACGAGACCCCCGCGCAACTCCTCGACCAGCGGAGGCGTCAGTGACCTTTTCGGATCGCCGTCCGCAGGTCCCGGTTGAGCTGGGAGATCACGTCGAGCGGGATGTCCTTGGGACAGGCCGCCGCGCACTCACCGATGTTGGTGCAGCCGCCGAAGCCCTCGTAGTCGTGCTGGCCGACCATGTCGACGACCCGGCTCCAGCGCTCGGCCTGGCCCTGGGGCATCTCGCCCAGGTGGGTGATCTTGGCGCCGAGGAAGAGCGTGGCCGAGCCGTTGGGGCAGGCGGCCACGCAGGCACCGCAGCCGATGCAGGTGGCGGCGTCGAAGGCGCGGTCTGCGTTGTCCTTGGGCACCGGCGTCGCGTGCGCGTCCGGCGCAGCGCCGGTGTTGACCGAGATGTAGCCGCCGGAGGCGATGATCCGGTCGAAGGCGCGGCGGTCGACGCAGAGGTCCTTGAGGACCGGGAACGCCGTGCTGCGCCAGGGCTCGATGGTGATCGTGTCGCCGTCCTCGAAGGACCGCATGTGCAGCTGGCAGGTCGTGGTGCGCTCGGGGCCGTGCGGCTCGCCGTTGATCATCAGTCCGCACATCCCGCAGATGCCCTCGCGGCAGTCGGAGTCGAACGCGACCGGCTCCTCGCCCTTCTCGTTCAGCTCCTCGTTGAGAACGTCGAGCATCTCGAGGAACGACATGTCGGGGGAGGCAGTGGCCTGGTAGGTCTTCATCTCACCGGCGGACTCCGCGCTCGCCTGGCGCCAGATGTTCAGGGTCAGCTTCACTTGTAGCTCCGCGACTTCATCTCGACGAACTCGTAGGTCAGCTCCTCCTTGTGCAGCACCGGCGGTTCCTCGGGTCCGGCCCACTCCCACGCCGCGACGTAGGAGTACTGCTCGTCGCGACGCAGCG
>CAWAIZ010000009.1:0-213759 GCA_963782155.1 uncultured Actinomycetota bacterium | reverse complement strand
CGCACCGGCCCAGCGGCGTACGTCATGACTTCTCGTTGGTTGAGGTTGTCGAGACCAGACCCGCGGCCTCGGCGGCCGCGGCCACGTCGGCGTCTACCACGACGTCGACCATCGGGCCGAAGCCCTCCAGCGCGGTGGCGGTGTCCTTGAGGCCGTGGCCCGTGACGGTGACGACGACGATCTTGCCGACGTACGACTCGCGGCGGGCCAGGTCCTGCAGCATCCCGGCGATGCCGGCGGCCGAGGCGGGCTCGACGAAGACGCCGTCGCGGGAGGCGAGCTGCCGCTGGGCGGCGAGGATCCGCTCGTCGGAGACGGACTCGAACCGGCCGTCGGACTCGTCGCGCGCCTCCTCGGCCAGCTTCCACGAGGCTGGGTTGCCGATCCGGATCGCGGTCGCCTTGGTCTCGGGGTCGGGGAACGGCTCGCCGGTGACCAGCGGCGCCGCGCCCTCGGCCTGGAAGCCGCGCATCACGGGCAGCCTGGTGGCGCGGCCGAGGTTCTTGTACTGGGTGTAGCCGAGCCAGTACGCCGAGATGTTGCCGGCGTTGCCGACCGGCAGCAGGTGGTAGTGGGGGGCGTCGCCGAGGAAGTCGACGATCTCGAACGCCGCGGTCTTCTGGCCCTCGAGGCGGATCGGGTTGACGGAGTTCACCAGCGCGACCGGGTAGTGCCAGGCCATCTCGCGGGCCATCCGCAGGCAGTCGTCGAAATTGCCGCGCACCATGATGATCTGAGCGCCGTGCATCACGGCCTGGGCCATCTTGCCCACGGCGATCTTGCCCTCGGGCAGCAGCACGAGCGGCTTGAGCCCCGCCCGCGCGGCGTACGCCGCCATCGACGCCGACGTGTTGCCGGTGCTCGCGCAGACGACCGCCTGGGCGCCCTCGGCAAGGGCGCAGGAGATCGCGGTGGTCATCCCGCGGTCCTTGAACGAGCCGGTCGGGTTGTCGCCCTCGACCTTGAGCCACACGTCGGCACCGGACAGGCCGGAGAGCCACGACGACGGCACCAGCGGCGTACCTCCCTCACGCAGCGTGATCGCGGGGACGCCGTCGGGGAGGTCGAGCAGCTCGCGGTACTCCTCGATGACGCCCCGCCACTGGTGCGGCGCGTCCCTCATTCCTCGCCGCCCTCGACGCGCATCACCGAGGTGACCTCGCGGACGATGTCCATCTCGCGCAGGGCCTGCACGGTGGCCGAGAGCTGGGCGTCGGTGGCCTGGTGGCTGACCACGACGAGCTGCGCGTCGGCGCCGCGGCCCTCCTGGCGCACGGTCTGGATGGAGACGCCGTGGTCGGCGAAGGCCGTCGCGACCGCGGCGAGCACGCCCGCGCGGTCGTCGACGTCGATGGCCACGTGGTAGCGGGTGACGGTCTCGCCCATCGGCAGCAGGCGACGGTCGGCGTACGCCGACTCGCCCGCGCCGCGAGTACCGGCCAGGCGGTTGCGGGCCACGGTGACCAGGTCGCCGAGGACCGCACTCGCCGTCGGGGCACCGCCGGCACCCGGGCCGTAGAACATCAGCTGCCCCGCGGCCTCGGACTCCACGAACACCGCGTTGAACGCCTCGCGGACGCTGGCCAGCGGGTGCGACCTCGGGATCATCGCCGGGTGCACGCGGACGCTGACGGCCTCGCCCGCCCCACCCTTCGGTGGTTGAGGTGCGAGCTTGCGAGCCTCGAAACCACCCACCGGAACCAGCTCCCGATTCGGTGGTTGAGGTGCGAGCTTGCGAGCCTCGAAACCACCCACTGGAACCAGCTCCGCAATGGCCAAGAGCTTGACCACGCTGCCCATCTCCTTCGCGGACGCGATGTCGGCCGCGGTCACCTCCGAGATGCCCTCGCGATGCACGTCGGCGGCGGTGACGCGGGAGTGGAAGGCCAGGCTGGCCAGGATCGCGGCCTTGGCGGCCGCGTCGAAGCCCTCGATGTCGGCGGTGGGGTCCGCCTCGGCGTACCCCAGCTCCTGCGCCTCGTCCAGCGCCTCGTTGAACCCGGCGCCGGAGGTGTCCATCCGGTCGAGGATGAAGTTCGTGGTGCCGTTGACGATGCCGAGCACCCGGGTGACCTTGTCGCCCGCCAGGCTCTCGCGGAGCGGACGGAGGATCGGGATCGCGCCGGCGACGGCGGCCTCGTAGTAGAGGTCGCGCTCGTTCTTCGCGGCGGCCTCGAACAGCGTCGGGCCGTCCTCGGCGAGCAGCGCCTTGTTGGCGGTCACCACGGACTTGCCGTGCTCGAGCGCCGAGAGGATCAGGGTGCGCGCGGGCTCGATGCCGCCGATCGTCTCAATGACCAGGTCGACGTCGTCGCGGGCGACGAGGCCGGCGGAGTCGGTGGTCAACAGCCCGTCGGGTACGTCGACCTCGCGCGGCGCGTCGATGCGGCGTACGGCGATCCCGGCGATCTCGATCGACGCGCCCACGCGCGCCTCGAGGTCGTCGGCCTGCTCGAGCAGCAGCCGGACCACTTGCGATCCGACCGATCCGCAGCCGAGGACGGCCACCTTCATGCGTGCTCCCCTATCCGAGGTCTGTTGCGAGGAGATCATCCTCGGTCTCGCGGCGCAGCAGCACCCGCGTCCCACCGTCGCGCACCGCGATCACCGGCGGGCGCAGCGCGTGGTTGTAGTTGGAGGCCATCGAGCGACAGTAGGCGCCGGTGCCGGGGACCGCGATCAGGTCCCCGGGTTTCACGTCGGCCGGGAGGAACTCGTCCATCACCACGATGTCCCCGGCCTCGCAGTGCTTGCCGACCACGCGGGCCAGGACCGGGGGCGCCTTGCTCTTCCTGTTGGCGAGGGTGCACGAGTAGTCCGCGCCGTACAGCGCCGTCCGGATGTTGTCGCTCATCCCGCCGTCGACGCTGACGTACGTGCGGACCGCGCCGCCGTCCAGCGCCACCTGCTTGACCGTGCCGACGGTGTAGACCGTGCACATCGCCGGCCCCACGATCGCGCGCCCGGGTTCGATGGAGAGGTGCGGCTCGGGAATGCCCAGCGCGCGGCACTCGTGCTCGACGATCTTGGACATCTCGGTGGCCAGCTGCGCGGGGTCGCTGGGGTCGTCCTGGGTGGTGTACGCGATGCCGAACCCACCGCCCAGGTCCAGCTCAGGCAGGGTGACCCCGAGCTCCTCGGACACTCTGTGATGAAGAGCGAGCACCCGTCGCGCCGCGACCTCGAAGCCCGAGGAGTCGAAGATCTGTGAGCCGATGTGGGAGTGCAGGCCCAGGAGCTCGAGCCCCTCTGCTTCCTGCACTGCCTGGACGGCTCGCCACGCGTCGCCGTTGGTGATCGAGAACCCGAACTTCTGGTCCTCGTGCGCCGTGGCGATGTACTCGTGTGTGTGCGCCTCGACGCCGGCCGTCACGCGGATCATCACGCAGACATCCCCGGTCGAGCGCGCACCATCGTCGGTCGAGCTTGTCGAGACCCACTCCGCCTGGCTCGTCTCGTCGCTGGTCGAGGAAGGCGCGCTCGCCGCCTCGTTGGTCGAGGCGCCATGCTCGTTGGTCGAGGAGGGCGCGCTCGCCGCCTCGTTGGTCGAGGCGCCATGTTCGTTGGTCGAGGAGGGCGCGCTCGCTATTTCGTTGGTCGAGGAGGTTGCGCTAGCAACCGTCTCGAGACCCCGTTCGCGAACTATGTCCGCAAGTCGCTCGATCTCCTGGAACGAGTCGAGAATGAGCCGCCCGACGCCGACGTCGACAGCCCGCCGCAGCTCGGCGTACGTCTTGTTGTTCCCGTGGTACCCGATCCTGCTCGGCTCCACGCCGGCCCTGAGCGCGACCGTCAGCTCGCCGGAGCTACAGACGTCGAGGTTCAGCCCCTCCTCCTGCACCCAGCGCGCGACCGCCGTACACAGGAACGCCTTGCCGGCGTAGAAGACGTCGTAGTCCTTAAAGGCCTCGCGAAACGCCTTGGCCCGTCGGCGAAAGTCGGCCTCGTCGAGGACGTACGCCGGCGAGTTGTGCTCCGCCAGCAGGTCCCGCAGATCCACCCCGCCAACCTCGACTCCCCCGTCCTCCGCACGCCGCGCCGTACCGCTCCACAGCAGCGGGTGCAGCGCGTTGACGTCGTCCGGGGGCCGCAGCCAGCTTGGTCCGGCGAGCGCGCCGGCGGCGTGCGCCCACCCGGCCTCGTGCGTGGTCACATCCGCTCCGGCGCAGAGACGCCGAGCAGGGCCAGCCCGTTGGCCAGCACGATCCGCGTCGCGTCGACGAGCATCAGCCGCGCCCCGTGCAGGTCGCTGACCTCCTCGTCCCCAATCGGCAGGACGCGGCAGGAGTCGTAGAACCGGTGGTACGCCGCCGCCGTCTCCTCCAGGTATCGCGCCACCCGGTGCGGCTCGCGGAGGGTGGCCGCCGCCTGCACGACCCGCGGGAACTCCGCCAGCGCCCGCAACAGCTCCCCCTCTTTCGGGTGCGTGAGCAGCTCCACCGCCCCATTCGTTGGTCGAGCCGCCGAGCCGCTAGGCGAGGCGTGTCGAGACCCCGTAAGTCCCAAGTCGGCCGCATTCCGCAAGATCGAACTCACCCGAGCATGCGCGTACTGCACGTAGAACACCGGATTCTCCGACGCCTGCCGCGTCATCTCCGCCGCGTCCAACGTCAGCGGCGAGTCAGATGGATACCTCGCCAGCGTGTACCGCAGCGCATCCACCCCGATCAGGTCAATCAGCTCCCGCAGAGTCACCATCGTCCCCGCGCGCTTACTGAGCCGCAGCTCCTCGCCCCCCTGCATGATCTTGACCATCTGCCCGATCAGCACCTCGATGTTGGCGTCCGGGTCGTCGCCCGCGCAGGCCGCCATCGCCCGCAACCGCCCGACGTACCCGTGGTGGTCCGCCCCCAGCAGATAGATGCACCGGTCGAACCCCCGGCTCCGCTTGTCGAGGTAGTACGCCGTGTCGCTGGCGAAGTACGTCAACTCCCCGTTCGACCGGATCAGCACCCGGTCCTTGTCGTCCCCGAAGTCGGTCGTGCGCATCCACAGCGCCCCGTCCGCGTCGTACAGATGCCCCTCCCCCCGCAGCTTCTCCAAGGTCTCCACCACGTGACCCCCGGCACCATTCGGTGGTTGAGGTGCGAGGCCGTCCACGGCCGAAGCCTCGAAACCACCACCGCTACTCAGTGGTTGAGGTGCGAGGGCCTCGCCCTCATTCGGTGGTTGAGGTGCGAGGGCCTCGCCCTCATTCGGTGGTTGAGGTGCGCCGTCGCCATTCGGTGGTTGAGGTGCGAGGCCGTCGCCATTCGGTGGTTGAGGTGCGAGGGCCTCCAAGGCCCGAGCCTCGAAACCCCCATGCAAATCACGCTCGCTGAACCACGTATCAAACGTCGTGTGGAACTCCGCCAGCTCCGCCTGCTGGTTCGCCAGCTGAATCCGGTACCCCTCCTCCCGGAACCGCTGCCGCCTCTGGGCCTCCGGTAGCTCCAGGATTCCCGGGTTCGCCTCGAGCACTTGCCGCGCGAGCTCGTGCACGTACTCCCCGAGGTACCCGCCCTCGGGCGGCTCCTCCCCCAGCGCCCGCGCCAGGATCGAGTCCCCGAACTTGTCCATCTGCGACCCACGGTCGTTGATGTAGAACTCCGTGCTGACCTCGGCGCCGGCGGCCGCCAGCACCCGCGCCAGCGCATCCCCCACCGCCGCCCACCGCGTGTGCCCCAGGTGCAACGGCCCCGTCGGGTTCGCCGAGATGAACTCGACGTTGATCCGCTCCCCGTTCAGCGCATTGGAGGTCCCGTACGCCGCCCCGGCCGCCACGATGTCCGCCGCGACCTGCCCCTGCGCCCCGGCCTCGACCGTGATGTTCAGGAACCCAGGACCCGCCACCTCGACGCCGGCGATCCCGTCGGAGCCTTCGAGCTCAGCGGCGATCCATGTGGCCAGCTCCCGCGGGTTCACGCCAGCCTGCTTGCCGAGCTGCAGAGCGACGTTCGTTGCATAGTCCCCGTGCCCCTGCTGCCGCGGCCTCTCCACCCTCACCGCGGTGGGTACGCCGTCCGACAGCGTCAGCCCACCTCGCTCGACGAGCGCCCTCAAGGCGTCGACGACCGCGTTCGAGAGCTGCTCCGGAGTCACTCAGCCAGGCTATCGACGCTCGCGGACCCACCCCGCACCAATCCCAGTCGGTGGTTGAGGTGCGAGGAGCGCCAGCGACGAGCCTCGAAACCACCAGTTTCCGACCACGGCCGCCGCGCCGGTAAGGTCGACCCCGCACCTGGGCCCCCGTAGCTCAGGGGATAGAGCACCGCCCTCCGGAGGCGTCCTGAGTCGATCTGGACGCATGGAACTGAGGGTCGAAGGGCGGGAGCGTTGGTTGATGCACCTTCGGGGTAGCTGTTCCGGATGACGACGCGCAGATGACAGTCGTCGGGGTGAGGCCTACTTTCAGGATAGGTCCAAGGAGGTCTATCCGCGATCGACGGCCGGAACGGCATTGCTTGCGTCGTGATGGCTTGCGCGCCACAATTGTGGTCATGAGCACAGAGTCGCTTCGCGAGGTCCGGGATCACTTCAGCGAAGTCGTCGACCGGGTTGAGCACGAACACGATCGCGTCACCGTCACGCGCAACGGTCGCCCAGCGGCAGTCATCCTCAGCCCCGATGACCTCGCTCAGCTC
Organism: uncultured Actinomycetota bacterium; assembly: GCA_963782155.1. Lineage (GTDB taxonomy): Bacteria > Actinomycetota > Actinomycetes > Propionibacteriales > Nocardioidaceae > Nocardioides. Next base: position 207,136 of record CAWAIZ010000009.1, on the reverse strand, counting down.
GAGGAGACCTTGGAGATTCTCAGCGATGCCGAAGCTCTCGCCGACATCCGCGAAGCGGACGCCGCCTATCGCGAAGGTGACGTCGTGCGTGGCATCGACGCCGTGAAGTCTCTGCGCGCGTGATCCCAGGCGAGGCCTACGAGCTCGTCCTGACTCCGCCAGCGGTGCGAGCAATTCAGCACAACTTGCCGCATGCTGTCGCGACGGCCGTCGTCGAGTTCCTCACCGGCGCGCTGATCGACAACCCGCAACGCGTTGGCAAGCCCTTGCGTGGCGACCTTGCTGGCATCTACTCGGCTCGCCGGGGCACATACCGGGTGCTGTACCGGATCGATGACAGCCGGCTCGAGGTCGTAGTCCTCCGCATCGAGCACAGGCGCGACGCGTATCGCGGGTCCTGAGGCACCGAGAGGCGGACGTGGAGAAGCGGCAACTGGATAGGCGGGAGGCAACGCCTTGACGGAGATCGAGCGCATCCGGGCCCTCCAACGCGAGCTGGGCGAGCTGCGGGAAGAAAACGCCCGTCTCACTCGTCTTCTCGAGTTGACCAAAGATGAGGCGGGACCCGCGAAGGGTTCCCAAACCGCTTGGTTCGACCAAGCACCGGGCTCGGTCTCCATCGAGTCCTCCCCGGACGCGAAGCTCGCGTTCTTCGGCGCCCTCTTCGGAGCGCGCCGCGACGTCTATGCCGTGCGATGGGAGAACACCCGATCAGGGAAGGCAGGATGGGTGCCCGCGGTCGCGGGAGGATGGCGCAAGGGGGCGAGGCCGGAGGATCAGCGCTATCTGCCGCTGACCGCGGAGGTGCTGACCGCTCACCTGACCGGAGACCATCACATCGGTCTCTATCCCCTGCTGCCTGGCGACAAGACGTGCTGGCTCGCGGCCGACTTCGACGGCCAGGCCGCGATGCTGGATGCTCTCGCCTATCTGAAGGCCGCCCGCGCGATCGGGGCTCCCACCGCACTGGAGATCTCACGTTCCGGCGTCGGGGCACATGTCTGGGTCTTCTTCACCGAGCCGGTGCCCGCCGCCCTCGCACGTCAGCTCGGGACGGGACTGGTGCGCGAGGCGATCGCGATGCGAGGCCGCATGGATCTGAGCAGCTACGACCGCTTGTTCCCCTCGCAGGACACCCTGCCCGTCGGCGGCATCGGCAACCTGATTGCCGCACCGCTGCACGGCAAGTGCCGGCGGGACGGGACGACGGTCTTCCTCGACCTCGCCACCCTGGAGCCGCACGAAGACCAATGGGACTACCTGTCGACCCTGGAACGACTGACTCCGCGACAGGTCGCCAAGCTGGCGGCGCGACTCCGTGAGCCCACTTCCGGCAGCACGGTCGGGAGCGTTCACCGCGCAAGCTCGACCCGCACCCAGCCACGGCCGGCGCCGGTCCTCCACGTAACGCTGGACGGTGGGATTCACCTCCGCGGCGACGACCTGAGCCCATCGCTGTACGCGACGTTCAAGCACGCCGCCTCGATCTCGAATCCCGAGTTCTACGACCGGCAACGTCGCCGTCAGTCCACATGGAACGTCCCGCGCTTCATCCAGTCCTTCGACGAAACGCTCGATGGTCACCTGGTCTTGCCACGCGGCCTGCTCGACGTCGTCACCCGACTCGCCGGCGAGGCGGGCAGCAAGGTCGACGTCGAGGACAGGCGGGCCGTCGGGAGCCGCCACGACTTCAGACTCGACGCCGAGCTCAGCACTGCCCAGCTCTCCGCCGTTCGCGATGTCCTCCCCCACGACCTGGGACTGCTCGTCGCGCCGCCTGGTTCGGGCAAGACCGTGATGGCGTGCTCCGTCATCGCGGACCGGAATACCTCGACCCTGGTGCTCGTCGACCGCAAGACTCTCGCCGATCAGTGGCGTCAGCAGATCCAGGGCCTGCTCGACATCAAGCCCGGCCAGCTCGGCGGAGGAAGGAGCAAACTCACCGGGATCGTCGACATCGCCACCCTCCAGACACTGGCCAGGCGCGACAACCTCGCCGAGACGCTCAGCGGCTACGGCCAGGTCATCGTCGACGAGTGCCACCACATCCCCGCGGCCGCATTCGAGGCGGCCGCCCGCACGATCCCGGCTCACTGGTGGCTGGGCCTCACCGCCACGCCGTACCGCCGCGACCGACTGGACGACCTGATCGCGTTCCAGCTCGGGCCGGTACGGCACTCGTTCGAGCCGCCCGAGGCCGGCACCCTCGAGTCGTCGAACCATGACCGCCCCACGCCGGACCTCCGCGTCCACCCGACGACCTTCCGACACGTGAGTGACCATGACCTGTCCGCGCCGGGTGCCATGGCGGCGGTGTACCGGGAGATCGCCGAGGACGACGCCCGCAACGAACAGATCCTGGGCGACGTCGTCGGGGCACTCGCCCGCAAACGCCACTGCCTCGTCCTCGCGCAGCGCACGGCCCACGTCGACCTCCTGGCCAAGCAACTGACCGCGGCGGGGTTCGATCCGGTGGTCCTGAAAGGCGGGTTGGGGGCCCGCGCTCGGAAGGTCGCCATGGAACGACTCGAGCCCACCACGAACGCGCCGCTGCTTGCCGTCGCCACGGGCCACTTCGTCGGTGAGGGTTTCGACTGCCCGGCGCTCGACACTCTCTTCCTGGTGTCCCCCGTCTCCTTCAAGGGCCGTCTCGTGCAGTACGTCGGGCGCGTGCTGCGCGCGTACCCGGGCAAGCACACCGCCGAGGTGCACGACTACCACGACATCGAGTCGCCCGTACTTGCCGCGTCGCTGCGGAAGCGCGCTCCCGGCTACGTCAGCCTCGGCTTCCCGGACCCTCGCAAAGGGTAGACAAGGCGTTGAGTGGTCACGAGGCTATCCCCATGCTCGGGAGGCGTGGTCGTCGTCGTGGTCTGGTGTCCATCTCAGTGCTGGCGGTGACGCTGGCGCTCCTCGCTCCGACCAGTGCACCGCCGGCGAGCGCGGTCGAGGCCGCGCCCGGCGGACCCGGTGCGCTGTCGCACTTCGACCTCGCCCGCAAGGACTGCCTGGGCACGGCCCGCAATACGACGTCGAAGGTCTGGTACACCGTCGCGGGCGGCGTGCTGTCCGACGTCTACTCCCCCACCGTCGACAACACGAACGTCGAAACCCTGCAGTACGTCGTCACCGACGGGCGGACGTTCACCGACCTGCAGACCCGCGACATGACGTACTCCGTGCGGGCGACCGACGAGAGCGGGATGGCCTGCCGGGTGACGAGCACCGCGAAGAGCGGGAAGTACCAGCTGGTCACCGACTACGTCACCGACCCCGCCCGGGACTCCGTGGTCATGTCCACCCGGCTCGAGCCGGCCAAGGGAGCGCCACACGACCTGAAGGTGTACGTCCGGTACGACGCGACCATGAACGGCAACAGTGGGGGCGGGTCGAGCAACGGGGGCGCGGACGATGCCGTCGTCGACTCCGCCACCACGGCCCTCGTCAGCTCCGACACCGACACCGAGACGAACGCTGCCAACCGTGACTACGCCGTCCCGCTGTTCGGCGCGGTGCGCGCCGATCGATCGTTCCTCGACGCGAGCAGCGGCTACGCCAGCACGGCCAGCGACGGGTTGGCCCAGCTCGACGCGGACCATGCGCTGGCCACGACGTACGACGAGGCGCTCGACGGCAACGTCGTGCAGACGGGACAGGTCGACGTCGGGAAGGACCAGCGGTTCACGCTCGCCCTCGGTTTCGGCACGACGAAGGCCCAGGCGATCAAGGTCGCCGGCAAGTCCGCCCACACCGACTTCCACAAGACGTCCAAGGCCTACGAGAAGACCTGGAAGAAGTACGACAAGGGCCTCAACAAGCCCCCGAAGACGTTCGCCGGACTGAGCAAGCAGGAGGCCGACCGGCTCCGGTTGGCGTACTGGCTGTCGGCCAACGTGCTCAAGGCCAGCGAGGACAAGACGTTCCCCGGCGCGGTGGTCGCCTCGCTCGCCAGCCCCTGGGGGCAGGCGGTCAGCGCGGGCGACACCCCGGGTGGCAAGCCCGTCTACTTCGGCTCCTACCGCGAGGTGTTCGCGCGCGACCTCTACGAGTCGTTTACCGGCCTGATGGCCAGCGGTGACCGGGCGACCGCGCGCGCCACCGTGCGCTTCCTCTTCGAGCGGCAGCAGCTGGCCGACGGCCGGTTCCCACGTAACTCCCTCATCAACGGCAAGCAGGCGCCCGACACCGGAGGCGATCAGCTCGACGAGTCGGCGTACCCGGTCCTGATGGCCTACCAGGCCGGGCTGCAGGACGACGGCGACCTCTGGTCCGACCACGTGCGCAAGGCAGCGGACTTCGTGGTGGCGCACGGTCCGTCGTTCGGCTCGGAGCGGTGGGAGGAGCAGGGCGGCTACTCACCGTCGACCATCGCCGCCGAGATCGCGGGCCTGGTCGCGGCCGGCCGGATCGCGGACGTCAACGGCGACCACGCGCGGGCACGGGTCTACCGAGCCACGGCCGACCACTTCCAGCGCAGCATCAAGGGCTGGACGGTCACCACGACGGGGCCCTACGCCACCGGCCGCTACTTCATCCGGCTCGCCAAGAACGGCGACCCGGACGAAGCGGTCACCTACAACCTCGGCAACGGAGGCCCGGACGCCGACCAGCGGGCGGTCGTGGACGCCGGGTTCCTCGAGCTGACCCGGCTCGGCATCCTCCCCGCCGACGACGCCGACGTGCAGCGGTCGCTGCCCGTCGTGGACGACACCCTCCGCCGCGAGACGGACAGCGGGCCCGGTTTCTACCGCTACGGCACCGCAACCACGGGCACCGAGGACGGGTACGGCGACTGCTACGAGCCGGACCCCACCAACTGCTCACCCACCGGCAAGCCGTGGCCGACCGGCGGCACCGGCTCCGGGCACCTGTGGCCGGTGCTCAACGGCGAGCGTGCGGAGCAGCACCTCCAGACCGGTGGGGCCACCACGGCCGCCCGACTGCTGCTCGGCATGCAGCGATTCTCCTCCGGCATCGGCCTGGTCCCCGAGCAGGCCTGGGAGGACCCGGACCTGCCGGCCTCTCCCTTCGGCACCGCCCCCGAGACCGCGTCCATCGGGTTCGAGAACGGCGGCGCGGCCGGCTCCGCCTCACCGCTCACCTGGGCGCAGGCCCAGCAGGTGCGGCTCACCCAGAGCCTGGGACGGTCCCGGCCGGTCGAGCAGCCGCGGATCGTCCGGGAGCGCTACCAGCCGACGCCGCCCCCCGCGGCGCCGCTCGACGTCACCGCTCCGGCCGACGGCGCCACCGTGACCACCGCGACGGTCAACGTCACCGGGACCACCACGCCAGGGGCGACGGTAGACATCGCGTCCACCCCCACCGACACCGGGGGCGCGACCACGCTCGTGACGGTGCACGCCGACGCGGGCGGTGCCTTCTCGGCCACCGTGCCCTCGCCGTTCGGCACCTCGGTGATCACGGTCGCGGTGACGACCGCCGGCGGCGCGACCGGGTACGCCCGGCGCACGGTCGTCTCCGACTTCATCACAGGTACGACGGTCCTCGACGTGACCGACCCGTCGGGGGACGACACGGGGCCCGGCACCTACGCCTACCCGACCTCCGACAACTTCCACGCCGGCGCCTTCGACATCGAACGGTTCCAGGTGATCGTCTCCGGCGACAGCGCCCTGCTGCGCCTGCGCACCCGGGACCTGTCCCCCACGTTCGGCTCTCCCTTGGGCGCGCAGCTGGTCGACGTCTTCGTGCACACACCTGACGCCGCACCGACCTCCACCGCCGCCCCGTTCGCGAGCCGCAACTACGCGATCGCGGACAACTCGGCGTGGAGCAGCCGGATCGAGGTTCAGGGCTTCGCCAGCCCGGTCTTCGTCGACGCCGCCGGGCAGTCGCTCGGCACCGTGTCGGTGCAGGCCAGCCAGGCCTCGCGCTACATCACGATGATCGTGCCCCTCGCCGCGCTCGGCACGCCCGGACCAGGGTGGAGGTTCACCGTCGTGCTGCACGGCCAGGACGGGTTCAGCCCCGACCAGGCGCGCGGGTTCCAAACGACGCCCGAGCCCTTCCAGTTCGGGCTGTGCGCGTCCCCGGACGTCGTCAGCCCGATCTGCGGCATCGACCCCGGTACCGCGCCGAAGGCGATGGACGTGATCGCCCCGGGCGGTGTCGACCAGTCCGTCGAGCTCGACCCCACGCAGGGGCCGGTGCGGATCGAAGGCATCGCCGTCCCCTGAGCTCACGCGTCTTCAGGTCCCGGAAGCCCCAGACCCCGCCTGGCGCGCGATCAACGCGGCTTGGGTGCGGTCGGCGACCTGGAGCTTGGTCAGGATGTTGGAGACGTGGTTGCTCACGGTCTTCGCCGTGACGTCGAGGCGCCGCGCGATGGCCGCGGTGGGGGTCCCGGAGGCGAGGAGGTCGAGGATCTCGAGCTCGCGGGCGGTGAGGTCCGGGAAGCGAGCGGTAGCGGGCTCGGCCGTCGGTGACGTCAGCTGGTTCAGCACGCGTACGGCGATGCCCGGGCCGAAGATCACCTCGCCGGCGGCGATGGCCCGGACCGCCCGGGCGATCTCCTCCTGTTCGGCGCCCTTGAGCAGGTACCCCCGGGCGCCGGCCCGCATCGCCGCGAAGAGCGAGTCGTCGTCGTCGTACATCGTCAGCACGCAGACCCGCACGGACGGCGCTACGCGGGCCAGCTCGCGGATCGCAGTGAAGCCGTCGGTGCCGGGCATCTGGAGGTCCATGAGGGCTACGTCCGGATGGTGCAGCACCGCTTCGCGCACGGCCTTTTGACCATCGGCGGCGACCGCCACGACGTCGAACCCGCCGAGCGAGGTCAGGACGCCGACCAGGCCGGAGCGGACGACCGGGTGGTCGTCGGCGACGAGCACCCGGATCACTCCAGGCATCAGCTCTGGGTCATCGGCAGACACACTCGCACCTCCCCTCCGTGGGGGCCGGAGCCGACCTCGCAGGTGCCGCCCAGCTCGGCGACCCGCTCCCGCATTCCGGCGATCCCGACGCCCGGATGCCAGTCGGCCGTGCGGCCCCCGTCGTCGAGAACGTCGCAGTGCAGGCCGGCCTCGTCGGCGCAGAGACGCACCACGACCGAGGTCGCACGGGAGTGCCGCACGACGTTCGTGAGCGCCTCGGTGGCGATCCGGTAGACCGCCTGCTCGACGGCGGGTGTCAACGGCGGGAGCTCGCCCGCCTCGACCACGGCTCGCAACGCACCGCCGTCGGACCGCCGGTTGACCTGGTCCGCGCGGATGCGCAACGCCTCCACGAGCCCGAGGGAGTCGAGGGCCGGCGAGCCCAGGTCGTCGACGATCCGGCGTACCTCCTGGATCGCGGCCCTGCTGTCGGACCGCACCGCGGACAGCTTCTCCTGCAGCGCGGCGTCCGGCAGGTGGCCCGCGAGGTTGGCGGCGGTGTCGGCCGACAACGCCACTCCCGTCAGCAGCGGTCCGAGCCCGTCGTGCAGCTCGCGCCGGAGTCGGCGACGCTCCTCCTCACGTGCGACGACGAGCCGCTCGCGGGAGACCTGCAGCTGCTCCAGCAAGGTGGTGGTGTGCACCGCGGTCGACAGCGGTCCCGAGAGCAGGACCAGCAGGCGTTCATCGGCCGGGCCGAGCCTGGTCTCGCCCCTGCGGAGGCCGACGACCAGCGTGCCAGTCTCGAGGGGTAGGTCGGCCGAGGGCCCGTCGAGCACGCCACTGGTCGCGAGCCGGTGGCCGTCGACCACGACGCCCAGGTAGGGCAGGCGCAACGCCGTCCGGATCTCGTCGAGCGTCTCCGGCAGCCCGGCTCCCAGAGAGCGGCCGACCCGGGACGCGACCTTGAGCGGGTCGCCACGCTCGCCGTACATCAGCTGGTCGACCGCTGACTGCAGGCGCGAGCGCAACGGCAGGGCGAGCAGGGCGACCAGCAGTGCGGACGCGACGCCGGAGAGCACGACCACCAGGCCGACGTACGCCGCCAGGACGAGCCCCGAGAGCAGCGCGTAGGTGAGGCCGCGGGCCACCACCAGCCGGATATCGAGCAGCTGGTGGCGCAGCACGCCCGCGGCCACCGCGGCTGGCAGCAGGGGGATGGTGAACAGCACGATCGAGGGCGTGCCGGCGACCAGTGCCCAGGGGACGACCGCGACGACGATCACCGCTGCCGCGGCAACCAGCCACAGGAGCTGACGGCGGACCACCTCGGTCCCGCGCCGGTACCGGACCACGAGACAGCCCACGCCGACCAGCACCGAGAGCACCCACCGCGCCTCGCTGACGGTCCACAGCCAGGCCAAGGAGTCATAGCTGTCCTGGTCGAGGGTCAGGTACGCCGTCGGGATCCCGGCGGGGTGCTCCGGCCCGAGCCCGACCTCGAGCACGAACAGCGGCGCGGTGACCGCGACCACGATCGCGACGGGTCGCCACCGTCGCGACGCGAGACGGCCATCGGGAAGCAGGAGCAGCGAGATCGGGATCAACGCGATGTTGACCGGCCAGCCCCACTGGAACACGGTCACGGCAGAACGGACCAGCCCGGCGGCGGCACCCCGCTCGTCGAGCAGCTCGGCCAAGGGAGCGGCCAGGGCCGAGGCCGCCTGACAAGTGCCGCCGACGGCGTACATCCACCCGAGAGCCGACGACGGGCGATGCCAGGCGATCAGCGCACCACAGAGCCCGAAGCTGACGCCGATGAGGATGTTGCTGACGACGAACGCCTCGAGCGCGTCGGCGAAGCTCCAGCCGACCGCCAGCACGCACCCGACCGCGCCAGCCGCGGCCAGCACGGCGCCGAGGCCGAGCGCACCGGCGAGCAACCTGCTGCGCATCGGACACCTCCTGCGGCTTGCGCCGAAGATACCGCCGCAGACCGGGGCGCCGACCGGGAAATCTTCCCGACCGGCCCGGGGATCTCCTCGACCGGTCGGGACCCATCCCCTGCTCCTCGGGTCATGGCCGGCCGGATCGTTCGAGGCGACAACCGCTCCTCGAAGGGATCCTCACCATGACGAACACTTCTGGCCTCACGCGCCGCCGCTTCGGTCTCGTGATCTTCGGCCTCCTGTCGCTGGGCGACATGGCCGCGCTGCTCCTCACCGACGGCAAGACCCCGCCGTACGCCATCGCCGCAGTCGTGTGCGTGCTCGGAATCTTCTCGCTCGCGCTCGTCGTGACGGCCTGGCTCAACCCCGGCGAACCGCTGCGCATGCTGATCGGGCTGCGCGTCCTCTCCGCGGTCACCGCACTGCCCGCGTTCTTCGTCTCCGACGTGCAGGCCGGTGCCCAGGCAGCCGCGGCCGGCGTCGTCGTCCTCACCGCTCTGGGCGTCGTCCTGTCCGCCCGCGGTCGCACGGTGGCGGTGGCCTGATGACGCAGACGCTCGCACCCTCGCGCACGCGCTCGATCTCCCTGACCACGTGGGGCGTGGCCCTGCTGCTGCCCGTCGGGCCGGCGGCGATCGCCGTGCTCCGCCTGATCCTCCCGTACTACACCGCGAGCGACACCACAGGCATGGTCGCCGCCGTCGAAGCGGACCCGGGCCGGCAGAGCGCGGTGCTCTGGCTGGCGTACGTCGGCATCCTCACGCTCGTGCCAGGGCTCTTCGCGGCCGCCGCACTCTGCCGGGACGCCGCCCCGCGACTGACGTCATGGGCGCTGGGGCTCGCCGTCCCGGGCTACCTGTCGCTCGGCATGCTCGTGGGCTCGGACCACCTGCTCTGGAGCGCGTCGGACGCCGGTCTGTCCCGAGCCGACGCGGTCGCGGTGGTCGACGCCGGTCACCCCTCGATCGACGTCGCGATCGGCGTCTTCGTCCTCGGCCACGTGGTCGGCACCGTGCTCCTCGGACTCGCGCTGCTGCGGTCCGGCCGCATCCCGGTCTGGGCCGGGTGGGCGGTCGCCGTCTCCCAGCCGCTGCACTTCGTCGCTACGGTGATCCTCGGCAGCCCGCAGGTCGACTTCGTGGCCTGGAGCCTGACCGCCGTGGGGATGGCGTTCGTCGCACGCGAGGTGCTCAGGGACCGCTGAGGACGGGCGCCCTCACGCCTGGACGGGTACCTCGTAGATCTGGTCCGCAGGGTGGCCCGCGCGCTCGTGGATGCGCTGGACGGCCTCCGCGCTGGGTCCTTCGGACAGGCAGAACACCATGCCCGACTCCGGGTCGGCCCAGGCGTGCTTGAAGTTCACGCCCTCGTCGTCCTGGATCGCCAGGTCGGCGTTGTGCGCCTCCATCAGCTGCTCGCTCGTCACACCCTTCATCGATGTGTGCATGTCCATGAACTCGGGCATCGGGTCACCACTCTCTCGCTCGGTTGATGAGTCCTAATGTCCGCCGAGAGCCACAGGGAGACAAGACCCGTTGTGACCACGGGTACGGCTACGTCGGCCTCTGCCGCATCAGCGCCCAGGCGTCGGCATCCTGACCGGGGGCCCGGCCTCTCCTGGCCGCCCGGGTCTGTGCCGGCGCCGGCTCGCGGCTCACCCAGGGGGCGCTGGCGCTGGCCGTGCCGGGGTACCTCTCCCTCGTCATACTGTCGGACTCCGACCAGCACGATGGCCGTCGGGTCGGCGTCGTCGTCCTCGGGCACGTGATCGGCGCCGTGCTGCTCGGCCTGACGCTGCTGCGGTCCCGCCGCATCCCTCGCTTGGGCGGCGGGGGGTCTTGGTGTCCCAGCCGCCGCACTTCGTCGTCGCGCACCCGTCCACCCGGGTCGAGCATTGATCACCCGTGGGGAAGACGCGAAACTTCCGGCTCCCGGTCGTGATGACCTGGCGGGAGCCGGGCGGTCGCTGGTGTCGTGTCGGATGACGCCCCACCGACAGGGCCGCCCGCCGAAGCGCGTCCGCCGTGGTGTGGCGGCGCCCATCAGCTCGTCGGCACCGAGCCCGCCAGGACGCGGAGGTTCTCCTCGACCTCGTCCGCGATCATCGCCAGGCCATCGCGTTCCTGAGCGTCGAACGTCGGCCCCTGGGCCCGGGCTCGCACGCGCGCCAGCTGTTCCTCGACGACCGGGCCCTGGTCGGTCGTGACCCGGTGGCTCAGGTCCAGCAGGACCCGGAGGATCCGCTCGAGGACCTGAGGGTCCGAGACGCCGTAGCGCGAGGGCTGGGCGATGCCGAGGTCGACGTACGCCGCCAGGTCCGGACGGCAGAGCACCACCCGGACGAGCTCGTCCCCGTCGCGCAGCAGCGCCGGGCCGAGCTCACGTTCGGTCAGGGCGCACAGAAATGCCGAGACGTGCCCGAGGGCGTGCACGGCGGAGGTGGGGTCGTTGACACCGGGTGAGAGAGCCTTGTTGGCCACGTCCGTGAGCTGGCGCAGCGCGAAGCCCACGTCCTGGGCCGAGGTTCGCTCGGGCCCGACGTGGACGCCCTCCGCGACCCGGCGGCCGAGCTCGTCGGCGACGTCGGCGTCTAACCGACCGGCCGACGACGCGGGCCAGGCCACCCCGACCGGCGTGCCCCGGACCAGGAAGCTCCCCGGAAGGGCGTCCAACCGGACCACGGCGTCGGCCGCCACCGCGGCTTCGAGAAGCTTCCCGTGGTCGACCCACGTCAGGAACCCGTCCGCGGCCGCCAGCAGCGGCCGCGCGGAGGGGGGCGGCAGCGGCGCCGGGGACTGCCTGCCCGCGCCCTCCTCTCGGGCGGGCAGCACCGCCCGCATCGCCTCCAGCCCCTCCCGACTCACGGTGTCGAGCATCGTCTCGACCCGGATCTGACGGGTGAGGTGAGCGAGGAACAGGACGAGCCCGACGACGCTGGCCACCGTCAGCACGAAGGCCAGCGTGACCGCGATCTGGGGGACGACCTCCACCTGGTCGTCGCCGGTGCTCCGCACGGCCCGGAGCACGGTGAGCGCGTAGGTGAACGTCGCCAGGAACAACGCCAGGGTCATCTGGACGAACTGGTCCCGCGTGAAGGTCCTCAGCAGCCGCGGGGAGAACTGGCTGCTGGCCAGCTGGAGGCTGACGACGGTGAGCGAGAAGGTCAGCGAGGTCACGGTGATCAGGGAGGACGCGATGGCACCGAGCAACGACCGTGCAGCGTCCGCGTCCCCGCCGAAGAGCCAGTCGCGGGCGACCGGGGCCAGCCCGTCGTCGACGGCGGCGTCCACGCGGGGGACACCCCACCCGAGCAGCAGCGCGGCCACGACCGCGATGGTGGGCACCGGCCACAGCCGGGTCTGGACAGACTCGCGCACGCCAGCCAACCAGGTCCTCATGCCCGCATGATGTCAGCGTTGGTGGTTACCCATGGGTGACCACCTCCGGAGCACCGACAGAGAGCAGGGGTCGCATGGGCCTGACCATTGCCGTGATCGTCGTGGTGTCGGCCGCCCTGATCGCCGGCGCGGCGTGGGGGGTCTATGCCGCGCTGCCTCCCTCGGTGGAGGGCTTCGTGATCGCCCTCGCCGGCGGGGCTCTCATCGTCTCGAGCGTGCTGGAGCTGATCGACCCGGCGACGGACAGCGCTCCGGTGTGGGCGGTGGCGGGTTGCGTGCTGGCCGGGGCCGGCCTCTTCGTGTTCCTCGACCGGCTCGTGGCCCGGCGACTGGGCACGGACAGCGGAGGCGGGCTGCTGGCGGCAATCACCCTCGACGGGATCCCCGAGAACCTGGCTCTGGGGGTCGCCCTCATCGGGGCCGGTCCGCTCCAGGTCGCGTCGCTCTCCGGCTCGATCTTCCTCTCCAACCTCCCGGAAGCCGCTGGCGGTGCGCGGGAGATGGCCGAGGGGCGCTCGAAGCCCCAGGTCCTCGCCCTCTGGGCCGCCACGGCGCTGCTGCTCTCGGCGGCTGCCCTGGGCGGGAACCTGCTCCTCACCGACGTGCCCGGCGCCGCGCTCGCCCTCATCCGCTGCGTCGCCGGCGGCGCGGTGGTGGCATCGCTCGCCACCGAGGTGTTCCCCAAGGCCTTCCGGGAGGAGAGCTACATGGCCGGCTTCGCAACCGCTCTGGGCGTCGTCCTCGCCGTCGGACTGGACCAGCTGGGCTGAGGAACCCCCAGCACCGCCTGCGTGGCGTTCCCCGTCGCAGCGGGTCCGCAGGGCCCGCGAGGCGAGCCGGGCGTGGCCGCCGCGACGGGCGGGCCCGGCGCTACTTCACCACCGTGCGGTGAAACGTACGCCGCCACCGCGACCACCGTGCTGGCTCTCGGCATTTTGAACGTCGGGATGCGCGAGTCCAGCGCGATCAACAGCAACAACTACGTCAACGGCTGGGTCATGGTCACCTCGTGATCCGCGCGCGTACGCTCGCACCGTGGGAGGCCACGAGGGTCTCGGGCGGATCCGTCTGGCGGAGATCGTGGCTGCCCTCTCGCTCGGGGTCGACCTCGGGTTCGACCAGCCGATGGAGCACGTGCTCCGGCAGAGCCTGATCGCGCTCCGCCTCGCGGAGCACGTCGGCGTGGAGGAGGAGGCGCGGGTCGCGGTCTACTACGCGGCGTTGCTGACCAACGTCGGCTGCCACTCCGACGCGCACGAGCAGGCCAAGTGGTTCGGGGACGACATCGGGCTGAAGGCCGACAAGTACGAGCACGGCCCGCACGGCGCGCAGGCGGCGCTGGCCACGCTGAAGCGGTTCGGCTCGGGCACCGGCAGGGCGCACCGGTTCCGGCTGGGGCTGGAGCTCGCGGTGTCGGGTCACCGGGACCTGACCGCGATGATCGAGCATCACTCGGTGATGGCCCGGCGCCTCGGCGAGGACCTGGGGCTCGGGACGGACGCGCTGGCGGCACTCGAGGCGTCCTACGAACAGTGGGACGGCAAGGGGTGGCCCGGCCGGCTGAGCGGGGAAGCCGTGCCGGTCGCCGCCCGGCTGGCGCTGATCGGCGAGTACGTCGAGGTGGCGCATCGTGTCGGTGGCGTCGCGGGCGCGCGGGACCTGCTGCGATCCCGGCGAGGCAAGGAGTTCGACCCGCACCTCGCCGACGCGCTCGACGCGGACGCCGAGCTGCTGCTGGCCGAGCTGGACACCGCTGACGCGTGGGAGGCAGTGATCGGGTCCGAGCCCGCGCTGACCGTGCTGCTGACCGACGAGCAGTTCGACGCGGCGCTGCTGGCGATCGCGGACTTCGTCGACCTGAAGTCGCCGTACTCCCTCGGGCATGCGCGGGGGGTCGCGGACCTGGCCGCCGCCGCCGGGGAGGCCCTCGGCCTCCCCGCGCCCGACGTCCGCACCCTCAAGCGCGCCGGCCTGGTGCACTGCTTCGGCAAGCTCGGCGTCTCGAACGCGATCCTCGACAAGCGGGAGCCGCTCACGCGGGGCGAGCGGGAACGGCTGCACCTCGTCCCGTACCTCACGCACCGGATGCTCCGTCAGTCGCCGGCTCTCCGGGAGATCGGGAACCTCGCGGCGCAGTACGGCGAGCGCCTCGATGGGTCCGGGTACCCGCACGGCCTCGCGGGCTCGGCGCTCTCGCAGCCTGCGCGGGTGCTGGGCGCGGCGCACGCCTACCAGTCGCTGCGCGAGCCGAGAGCGGTCAGGGAGCCGTACGCCGCCCCGGCCGCTGCCGAGCGGCTGCGCGCCGACGTCCGGGCGGGTCGCCTGGACGGCACCGCCGTCGAGGCCGTGCTGACGGCCGCCGGCCACCGGGCCTCGCGTCGCGTCGGCGGACCGGCCGGGCTGACGGCGCGCGAGGTCGACGTGCTCGCCCTGGTCGCGCGCGGCCTGAGCAACAAGGAGATCGCGGCCCGGCTGGTGATCTCGCGCAAGACCGTCGCCAACCACGTCGAGCACATCTACGCCAAGATCGGCGCCTCGAACCGGACCGCGGCCGCCCTGTTCGCGACCCGCCACGGGCTGCTCACGCCGACTGCATCGCCGCCAGGTTTCGCTCGAGCACCTCGTTGACGATGGCCATCTCGTCCTCGGGGCTGAAGATCACGAACTCGGTCCCCGCCTCGGTCGCGGGGGTGTGGTTCGGAGCGACGTAGAACCCGTCGCCGGCCTCGAACGTCTCGGTGTGGTCGGCGAACGTGAACGTCACGCGGCCGCTGACGACGTAGCCCCAGTGCGGGCAGGTGCACCGGTCGCCCGGCAACCCCCGCAGCATCGGCGCCAGGTCGGTCGGCTCACGCAGGGTCAGGAACGAGATCTCGTGCCCGTCCACGACCGCCTGGTGGACCTCGCCCACGCCGATGTCCATGCCCTCCGTCGTCTGCTTCGACACCTTCGGCATGACTGTCTCCTCTCGCTGGATGTCCCTCGGGCATCCAGCGTGGGCCAGCGCACGCGGCAGGCTCATGGGGCGTTTGCCCCATCTTTCGGGCCTGCGGGCGTGGCGCCCGCCGCGCACCTAGGACTCGTGCGCCAGGCCGACCAGCACCACCAGGCCCGAGGATGCCTGGTCCCCGTCGGCGATCTCCTGGGTGATGGTCAGTGTTGCGAAGGCGCTCGGGGGTACTCCGGCCCAGAGGGTGACGTCGCGGCCGTCGTTGAAGGTGCCGATCGGGACCAGCAGGCCGGCGTCGTTCTTCAGCCACGCCTCGTAGAACTCGCCGTCCTCGCGACGGGGCAGCCCGGTGGCGTGGAGGCGGATGTCCCAGCCGCTGGGCGTCTTGGTCAGCGTGACGTCGCCGGTCGCATCGGGCGCGAGCTCGGTGCCGCTGAGGGAGGCGGCGAACTCGACCGGCTGCTCGCGGTTGAGGTACACACCCACCCCGACCCCCACGGCGAGCAACACGGCCGCGGCAACACCTGCGACGACGAGCTGGAAGCGGCGTCGGCGGCCGGCGCCGGACTCGTCGGCGATCGCCGCGACGACCGCCTCCTGGAGCCCGGGCGGCGGCTCCATCCACACGGCCGGCTCGGCAAGCACGTGCTGCACGCGCTCGATCTCGGCACGCTCGGCAGGAGTCAGCTCGGAGTCACTCATCGGAACCCGATTCTCCCGGCTCGGCTCGCAGGTGGCCCAGCAGGCCCGCCAGGCGCCGGTGCGCCCTGAAGGTCCGGGACTTCACGGTGCCGAGCGGGATCTCGAGCTCGCGGGCGATCTCGGCGTGGCTGAGCTCGTCGAAGTGCTGCATCCGGATCAGGTCCCGGTCGGTCGCAGGCAGCTCGTCGAGCGCCCGCCGTACCTCGGCCACGTCGTTCAGCTGGTCGACCGACGGGGGCAGCGTGATCAGGGACGAGTCGGAGGCCGTGTCGACGTCGACGAGGTTGCGGTGCCGCCGCTCCCGTCGGTAGACGTCGATGGCGACGCGCTTGGCGATCGTGCTGATCCAAGCCCCGAGCGGGCGACCGGGGTCGTACGTCGAGGCACCGCGCCAGGCCTGCACGAAGGTCTGTTGGGTGGCGTCCTCGGCGAGACCCCTGTCCCCGAGGACCTTGAACGCGATCGCGAAGACCAGCCGTCCGTAGGACTGGTAGACGACCCGGACGGAGTCGGCGTCACCAGAAGCGAACCGCGACGCCAGGTCGGCGTCGTCCATGGCCACGGTCGTCACGCTAGCCCACCGTTCAGTGCCTGGCTCCTCCGTTTTCGAGCGCACCGAAGCCACTTCTGAAGTGGCCGCGCTGAGTCCCACTGCCTCCTTACGCGGGCCGACGTGGATCGGTTCGCGGGGAACCGCCTTCTACACGTCGCCGTAAGAGAGGCCGTGACAGGCCTCCGGCCTTCCGCGACCAACGAGACAACACCACCAAGGAGATCACCATGACCCAGTCATCGTCGGGATTCCCCGGCTTCACCCACGTCGCCGTCACCGTCAGCGACCTGGCCCGCAGCACCGCCTGGTACGCCGACCTCTTCGGCAGCGCGCCGGTCCTCGACGAGGATGTCGAGGCCGGCGCCTTCCACCACACCGTGTTCGCGATCGACGGCGGGCAGCTCTTCGGCCTGCACCAGCACGCGCGGCCGAGCGGCGCGCCGTTCGACGAGCGCAGCCCCGGCCTCGACCACGTGTCGTTCGGCTGCGAGGACCGTGCCGGCCTCGAGAAGTGGAGCAGCCGGCTGGACGAGCTCGGGATCACGCACGGCGAGATCGTCGACGCCGCCTACGGGTCAGGCCTCTCGTTCCGCGACCCGGACGGCATCGCCCTGGAGTTCTTCGCTCCGCCGGCGTGACACGGCTCCGCCTGCGTCACCGGGGGGACACGCGGTCGGGCCCGGGTCGTCACCCGACGGGGGCGACCCGGGCGTTGCCGTGCAAGAGGTCAGTCGGGTCGTAGGTCGCCTTCAGCTCGACGAGGCGGGCGAACTTGGCGGCGCCGTACGCCGCGGCCACCGGGTCCGCCTCGTCGAAGTCGGTCGAGCCGTTGACGTAGGAGCCGTCGGCGGCGGCGTACGGGCGCATCGCCTCCGCGATGGACCGCGCCCACGCCCGCTCCCCCGGCAGCATCTCCGGGGCCGGGCAGACGCCGATGATGAAGACGCCGAACCTCGGTGAGCGGCCGCCGCTGAAGGCGGTGGCGTCCTCGGGGGCGGCGGAGTACGCGCCGTCGAGGCGGTAGAAGAGCACGAGCGAGAGCGGGGAGACCTTCTGGGGGAACTGCTCGACGAGGGCGTCGATGACGCCGTCGGAGAGCTCCTCGACGTAAAGGCCCTTGTCGTAGCAGAAGAAGCCCCAGCCGTTCGCCTCGTCGAGCATCTTCTGGAGCTCGACGTACGGCATCGGGGTGGCGAACTCGAACGCCGGGGGCACGCCGGAGCGGGCCTGTTCCAGCACGGCGGCATGCTCCTCGGGCGAGCCGAAGCCGACGACGATCATCGCGTACCCGGGCTGGTGCTGGTGCTCCGCGGGGACGAACGGCGCCGGCGGCGCGTTCAGGCCGCCGACGACGACGTTGACGTCGTCGGGCAGGGTCTCGATCACCGATCGCGCGTGTCGCAGCGCCTCCACGCCCTGATCCAGGGTCCAGAACAACATGCCGAAGTGGATCATCGGGCCGGCCTCGTGCAGCGCGAACTCGAACTCCGTCACGATCGCGAAGTTGCCGCCGCCACCCCGCAGGGCCCAGAAGAGGTCGGGGTTCTCGGTCTCCGAGGCCGTCATCAGGTCACCGGCGGCGGTCACGACGCGGGCCGAGACCAGGTTGTCGATCGCCAGCCCGTACTTGCGGGTGAGCCACCCCATGCCGCCGCCGAGAGTCAGCCCGCCGACGCCGGTGTGGCTGATCAGGCCGACGGGCACGGCGAGCCCGTGCTGCTGGGTGGCCGCGTCGAGGTCGCCGAGCAGCGCTCCCCCGCCCACCTTCGCCCGCCGTGCGCCGGGGTCGACGGAGACGGCGTTGATCCGGCTCAGGTCGATCACGAGGCCGTCGTCGACGACGCCCGCGCCCGACATGCTGTGGGCCCCGCAGCGCACGGCGATCTCGACCCCATGAGCAGCGGCGAACCGGACCGCCGCCTGCACATCCGCCTCGTCGGCGCACACGGCGACGGCGAGAGGACGGCGGTCGATGGCGGCGTTCCAGACCTTCCGGGCTTCGTCGTAGGTCGGATCGGTGGCCTCCACGACCTCGCCACGCAGCTGGCTGCGGAGGTCGGCGAGCGGGGCGTTCGCGGTCTGGGTCATCGCCTTGCCTTTCTCTCGGTCGCGTCCCGAGAGGCGCCGCACTCTAGTCCCTCTGCGCCCCTCAGGCCCAGCGGTTCGAAGCTCGGGTGCGCGACGAAACCGCCCGGCTCCCTGTCGTGATGACGTGGTGGGGAGCCGGGCGGTGGGTGGTGCCGTCCTGGGTGAGGCTGTCGACGCCTCACCGAAGGGGCCGCCAGCCGAGCGCGTACGCCGTGGCGAAGCGGTCGCGGACGGGAGCCGACGGCGGATGGGAGGTGGGGCGTGAGCGCCGCGTCTGCAGGTGGCGGACGAGGCCGGCGGTGCTTCTGGTCATCGGATGCTCCTGGTGTCGGGCCCCGCGGTTCGGGGCATGGGTGTGATGTAACTCGGTGCCCCTTGTGCCCGACTTGTGCTCGACTTGTGGCCGCCTCAGCGCGCCGCTGTGGCGGACCCTGCTTCGTCGCGAAGCTCGACCGTCGGCGTCCGCCAGACCTTCGCCCGGCTCAGCACGACGACGGCCATCACGACACAGGCGCCGAGAGTCGCGAAGCCGGTCTCGCCGGCGACGTACGCAAGGCTGGCCGGCGACGTCGCGACGACGATCGAGGCACCCATGTCGAACACCGTGTTGACGGAGTTGTGGGCCACGGCGACGGGCCAGATGCTGCCCGAACGGTCACGGAGCCACGCGTAGAAGACACCACCGGCGGTGATGGTGACCACCGCCGCGGGGGCGACGACCCAGCGCGAGCCGCCGGTGTCGTACGTCGAGGCGATGCAGATCAGCGGCAGGTGGAACAGGCCGTGCATGAAGCCGGTGATCACGGCTGCGCGACGCCTGTCGGTCAGCTCCTGCATGCGGGGCAGCAGGAAGCCGCGCCAGCCGATCTCCTCGCCCAGGATGACGACGGTCATGATCGCCAGGCTGACCACCAGGTTGAGGATCCAATCCGGCACCGCCGCGGCGGTGATGTCGACGCCGGTCAGCTCGCCGGCGCCGATGAGGACGGCGGTGCCGTACGCCGCGCCGCACAGGAGGAAGGGCAGGAGCAGCGCGGGCAGCCAGCTCCTGGTGCCGAGGCGCCGCAGGCCGAGACCGGCCCACAGGGAGCGCCGCTCGCCCTTCTTGAAGTAGGTGAAGGTCAGGATGGTGACGGTCGCGATCGGCACCATCACGCTGAGCAGGCGGTTGATGTCCGCGTCGGGGAGGCCGATGGCGACGGCCAGGGCCAGGGCGTAGGTGAGGGACAGGTACGCCGCGATCTCGCGGAGTGCCGAGTGGTCACCGTGGTTTCGTGACGGTTGCTGCGCAACCTCCTCAACCACCGAATGGTTTGTGTTCATGTCCCGAAGCCTGGCCGCGGGCACCGGTCCGGGGCGTCTGGCTGAAGGCCCGCATCGGGAGGTCTGGAGGCAGAGTCAGCCGCGTCCCGGGACAGCGAGCCCGGACTCGTAGGCGTACATCACCAGCTGCGCGCGGTCCCGGAAGCCGAGCTTGGTCAGCAGGTGGCTGACGTGCGTCTTGACCGTCCCGTACCCCAGGTGCAGCGACCCCGCGATCTCCTGGTTGGACAGCCCCTGCGAGACCGCCAGGAGTACGTCGCGCTCGCGCTCGGTGAGCCCGTCGTCGACGCCCGGTGACGGCCCGGACGGCAGGGCCGCGAACCGCTCGATCAGCCGCCGGGTGATGCGTGGGTGCAGCAGTGCCTCCCCCGCGGCGACGACGGAGATCGCGTCGAGGAGCTGGTCCGGCCTGGTGTCCTTGACCAGGAACCCGCTCGCGCCCGAGCGCAGCGCCTCGATGACCAGGTCGTCCTCCTCGAACGTCGTCAGCACCAGGATCTTGGTGTCCTGACAGGCCGGGTCCGCCAGGATCGTGCGGGTGGCCGCGAGGCCGTCGAGGTGCGGCATGCGCACGTCCATCAGGACCACGTCGGGCGACGTACGCCGGCACAGGGTGACCGCCTCCAGCCCGTCGCGCGCCTCCCCCACCACCTCGACGTCCGGCGCCGAGCCGAGCAGCAGCACGAACCCGGCGCGCACCAGGTCCTGGTCGTCGACGACCGCGACCCGGATCACCAGTCGCTCCCGAGCGGCAGGGTGGCGTGCACGACGTGACCCTCGCCCCGGGCGCCGTACGTCAGCGCTCCCCCGAGCAACCGGGCCCGCTCGTCGAGCCCGCGCAGGCCGTGGCCCGGGGAGCCGGCCGATGTGCGTGCGGGGCCGGGGTCGCTGACCTCGATCTCCAGCCGGTCATCCTCGACCGAGACGACCACCGTGGCCGACGAGGCCGCAGAGTGCTTGATCACGTTGGTCAGCGACTCCTGGACGATGCGGTACGCCGCCAGGGATACCGTCGGATCGACATCCGCGGCCGACTGCTCGAGCTCGACCGACAGCCCCGCCGCCCGGACGTCCTCGACCAGCGACGCGAGGTCGTCGAGCCCTTGGGTGGGCGGCCGGGTGCCGTCCTCGTTCTCCTCGCGCAGCATGCCGAGCATCGACCGGGTCTGCTCGAGTGCACGCCGGCTGGTGTCGGCGATGACGCCCAGCGAGTGCTCGGCGGCGACCGGGTCGGTGCGGATCACGTGCGCTCCGACGCCTGCCTGCACGGCGATCAGGGACATGCTGTGGGCGACCACGTCGTGCAGCTCGCGCGCGATGCGCAGCCGCTCCTCGGAGACGGCCGCACGTACCCGGTCCAGCTGCTGGTCCCGCCGCGACCGCAGCGCCTCCGCCACCGCCCACGACGCCACGAGCAGCGCGACGGCCAGCAGCACGTCCTTGGTCCGCAGGTCCGGGACCCCCGCGAGCCCCAACCCGGCGAACGACGCGATGCCGACCCCCAGGCCCACGAGGCCGTCGCGCCGGGTGCCGTACGTCGCCAGCGAGAACAGGCTGAGCAGCATCAGGACCGACAGCACACCGACGTAGTGGAACGACCCGCTGACCACCAGCGCGCCCGCGACGAACACGGCGTACGACGCCACCGGACGGCGTCGTCGCCAGGCCAGCGATCCCGCCGCGACCACCGTCGCGACGGCGGCGAGCAGGTTCGGCTCGTGCAGCCGCGGGTCGATCGTGTCGACGTCCGTGGTCAGCAGCGACCCCAAGGGCGAGGCTCGCCGCGACGACCGCGATCAGCGGGTCGACGAACGGGTCCAGGCGTCGCATGGCGCGAGGCTACGCAGCCTCGTCGCCCGCCGCCTCTGTCTGGAGACCTACGTGGCCCGAGTCTCAGGCGACGGTCGTCGGACAGCGACCGTCGTCGAACCCGCAGACGACCACGTCGCACCAGCGGCAGGCGAAGCACGCCTCGGCGCGGGTGGTCGCCGCCGGGGTGAGCAGGGCCGAGCCGGCGCGGGCGAGGCCGCGGACCTCGGCGGGCGAGAGGGGCGCGAGGGCCTCGTCGAGGGCCGCCGCGCGGGCCTCGAGTACCCGCTTGGCCGCTCGTCGGCCCCGCGACGTCAGGGCCACCACCGCGCGCCGGCGGTCGGTGGGGTCCGCACGACGGACGACGTCGCCGCGCGCCTGGAGCGCGTCGACCACGCGGACGGTTCGGGAATGGCTCAGGTGGAGGCCGGACGCCAGGGTCTCGATCGCCGACCCGCCGCCCCAGCCGAGCAGGGCGGTGAGCGCCGATGCGGTCTCCCCGCGGAACCCGGTTGTCTCCTCGACCGCCGCGCGCATCCGGTCGGCGAGGAGGAGCGCGGCCGCCCCGATGACGTTGACGTCCTGATCCACGGTGGAAATATATGCTAGGAGCACATATTGTGCGAGGGATGACGCGCATCGTCGGGGTGATGGCCTTGCTGCTCGCGCTGTCCGTGAGCGGCTGCACCGATGGCGACTCGGGCTCGCTCACGGCGCCTCAGCCGACGAGTGCGCACCCGGCCGCCGGCGCGATGAGCGCCTCCCGCGCCCGGGAGATCCTTGCCGGCCTGACGTCGCCGGAGGGCGGGAGCTTCGACGGCGGCACCTTCCACGTGGGCCACCCCGTGCCCGGCCCGACGACGGTGCTGCACGGGCGGCTGGCCTCGATGTCGTGGGACTACTACGACCTGCTCGACAACGGCGACCGGGGATCGTGGGGGGCCGCGGTCAAGATCTTCCGCACTCCCGGCGAGGCCACGAAGGCCGCCGACGACTTCGCCGCCTTCTGGGGGTGCGACGGGCCGCGCACCGTGATCGGCGAGATCGACCCGGCGGGGTACGACGACCTGATGGCGACGTACTGCCGCCGGGCCGGTGGGAGCGACTACCTCGCCACGGTCAGTGCCGTGGACGGCCAGGTGACCGCGAACCTCACCGTCTCGGCCCTCTCGTCAGACCTGGCCGTCGCGGAGATCGTGGCGGCCTGGGAGTCGTTGAGCGTGACCACGCACGAAGCGGTGCGCAGGGTCGGGTGACGGGGGACGTCGATCAGACTCGCAAGCGATAGCGCAGGTGCGTGACTCCCTCACCCTCGACGACGCGCACCCGCTCGATCTCGTGCGGACCCAGGCCGAGGCCCGGCGAACAGCGGCCGGCCCTCCCCCAAGAGCGCCGAGACCAGGTGGATCTCGATCTCGTCGAGGAGGCCCGCCTGCAGGGCGCGGACGGCAACGGCCGCGCCGTGCACCAGCACGACGCCGTCGTCGGCGGCCTCGCGGGCGGCGGCGAAGGCCGTCTCGAGGTCGTTGCCGTAGGTGACGAGCGGCCAGTCCTTCGTCCAGTCGGGACGCTCCTCACGACTGAGCACCCAGATCGGGATGCCGTCGTGGTGGTCGCCGCCCCAGCCACCGGCGGGCTCGAAGGTCCCGCGGCCTGCCACGATCGCCGTACACCCGAGCATCTCGTCCACGACCTGCCGGTTAGCCCCCGACTCCGGCTCGGGGACGATCCAGTCGTGCAGCCGATGGCCGTGGTCGCCCAGACCGTGGTCGTCGGTCTCGTTCGGGCCGGCGATGAAGCCGTCGAGGGACATGGACATGTACAGCCTGGTGGTGGCCATGATGCGCTCCTGATGGTCGGTGGTGTCACCCGTTCCACGAACACGTCGCGGTCGATCCGACAGGTCGGCGGTCATTAGGCTGAGGCCGTGCCCGTGACGCGTGGCTTCTTCCGCAAACGCCCCGAAGGCCCGGAGGGCCGGCTCCCGCCCGGCCAGTACGACACCGGCCAGGGCTGGCCGGTGCTCACCGCCGAGGCCACGCCGCGGGTCGACACCGACACCTGGACGCTGACCGTCGACGGGCTCGTCGACAACCCGACGACCTGGGACTGGCGACAGGTCCACGCGCTGCCCGGGTCGACGTACTTCGGCGACATCCACTGCGTGACCACCTGGTCGAAGTTCGACGCCACGTTCACCGGAGTCAGCGTCGACTCCCTGCTGGAGATCGCCGAACCCAGCGACGAGGCCAGGTTCGTGATGGCGCACGCCACCACCGGCTACACCACGAACATCCCGCTCGAGGACGTCACCGGCGGGAAGGCGTGGGTGGTGTGGGAGTACGCCGGCCGCCCGCTGCCGCGCGAGCACGGCGGGCCGGTCCGGCTGCTGGTGCCGCACCTGTACTTCTGGAAGTCGGCCAAGTGGGTCACCCGGCTGGAGCTGATGGCCGAAGACCGTCCCGGCTTCTGGGAGCGCAACGGCTACCACGACCGCGGCGATCCCTGGCGTGAGCAGCGCTACCAGGGCGACTGAGCGTGACCACCCTCGACGACGTCACGCCGCGGCCCACGACGTGGACGACCGGCATCATCATCGACAAGGAGCTGCCGACCCCGACCACCGTCCGGCTGCGGATGCACATCGAGGACCGGCAGCGGCACTGGCCCGGCCAGCACTACCTGATCCGGCTCCGCGCGCCCGACGACTACACCGCCCAGCGCTCGTACTCGCTGGCCTCCGACGACAGCGACCCGCTGGTCGAGTTCCTGGTCGAGCGGCTGCCGGGCGGCGAGGTCTCGGAGTTCCTTGCCGACGTGGCCGAGGTCGGCGACGTGCTCGAGCTGCGCGGCCCGATCGGGCGCTGGTTCCTCTGGGACACCCGCACGCCCGCGCTGTGCCTGGTGGGCGGCACCGGCGTCGTACCAGCCGTGGCGATGACACGAGCCGCCCGGCACGCCGGGCAGGCGGACCTGCTCAGGGTCGTCGCGGTCGGGCGCAGCGGCGAGAACCTGCCGTACGCCGCCGAGCTCGAGCGCGCAGGGGCGACGCTGGCCTTCACGCGCGAGGCGACGAGTACGAGGCCGGCAGGCCCACCGACGGCCGCGGAGATCGAGCCGCTCCTCGAGGGCGCCGACCTCGTGTACGTCTGCGGGTCGTCGCGGTTCGCCGAGTACGCCGAGGGCCTGCTGCTCGGCCTCGGCGTCGAGGCCGCCCGCATCCGGGTGGAGCAGTTCGGCGCGACGGGCTGACGCTCGAGGTTCGCGGCGAGGTGCCCAGGATCGAGGGAGACGGCTCAAGCAGGGGGCCCATCGGGCGGCCCTAGGGTGCGGGCACGGCGCGGCGGCAGCCATCCGAGTCGACCAGCGGGAGGGTTGCCCGGCCGGCAGCAGCGTCGCTCAGGAAGAGGCTGCACTCGGCCGGGTCGGAGCACCCGCATGTCCGCGCAACCTCGAGCCACTCCTTCATGGCCGTGGCCCGGACGAGGGTGGCCTCGACCTCGGCCAGCTTCTGCTCGGCCAGCGCCTGCATGGCCGAGGCGAGGCCCGTCTGGTCGGTGTGCGCAGAAGCACCTTGATCTCCTTGAGCGTTACGGCCCAGTCGCGGTGCCGGACTGGCCCAACTACCGATTGCCGACCCCTACCCTCATCGACGAGTGGCAGAGGGAGAACTACAAGGCTCAGCGTGACTACTTCAAGACGGTGATCACCCCAGTCGCAACCGATCCGGCGTACATCAAGATCGTCGAGGCCATTCGCGACGCCCAGGCCGACGCGACGACTTCCGCACGAACCCGGCGGCCTGCGCGACCGAGATGAACGCCAGCACCTCGAACACGTCGACGGTGTAGCGTTCCGCTCGCCGTGGAGCCGAGCCGGAGCCGCGATCAGGCCCAGGGACTCGTAGTAGCCGTCACCGCACTCGGCGCGACGCCCCTGGCCCGCGTGAGCGACCTCGTACCGATCGTCAGTCCGGAAACAGGACGGAGGACGTCCTTCGGCTGGCCCAGTGGCTGTCCATCGTGAGACAGGGCAACGAAGGTCATCGCAGGCGACGTGAGGCGGCCGAGGACGCCAGGCTGAACCTCGTCCAGGCGTGGGGGCGGCTGTCGCGGGCCACCACCGCGGCGACCATCAGACCCCTTGCCTTCAACGCGCGCTTCAACCGCCACGGTATCGCCGTTCAGCATGCCGACGGACCCTCGGACGGTCCGGTACGGGGCAACACCGATGCCGCGTTCGCGCCCCCAGGACAGGTGCGGGTGGACGCTGAGGAACAAGGGCTCGAAAGAAGGAGAACCCAGTCATGACCGAGTACGGCGACGACTGGGCCTATCTGCGCACCAAGCGCGCCTGGGGGCGGTGGCTGATCGACCTGGCCCCGCTCTTCTTCACCACGATGATCGCCTTCGTCACCGTCTTCGCCACGACCAAGCTGGCGGTCTACGACACGCAGCCGTTCTTCAGCTGGACGAGCTTGCTGGCGATCGCCGTCGCCGGACTCGCCGCGACCACGGTGGTCGACGCTCTGTTCAAGGCCCTGGGCTGGATGCGCGGCGGCCTGGCGGCCGTCATCGCGAAGTAGGCAAGTGATGTCCGAGGATTCGGCGCACCTGGTGCGCCGAATCCTCGGAGCTCAGGCCGGCATGCCAGGGAGCCCGAGCGGCGTGACCCAGACGTACCCGCCGACGACTGCCCGACCGGCCGCCTGCGCATTGTGCAGTGAAGCCTGGTTCTCGGCGTCGATGGTCCCCCAGAGGGCGTCACCCGGACCGTCGGGCAGCGCGTCGACGAGGTGCTGGAGGACGGCCGGTCCGAGGCCCTTCCCGCGGAACTGCGGCCAGAGGCAGATCTCGCGCATCACGAACCCGGTCTGGCCGTAGGCGTCGCGACGGCTGGCCGCGACCACCCCGGCCGGAACGTCGTCGGCGAGCACCTCGAACAGCAGCCCGTCCGCGGCGCACTCGGCGAGATCCTCGGCGTCTTCGGGCTCGGCCCACTCCAGCACGTCCGGCTCGACCTCGACGAGGGCCGCGTAGATCTCGGCGACCCGATCCGCCAGGGCCGGGGCATCGCCCGGGACCAGGCTCACTCGCGGGTACGCTGCCAACCGCGGTCGTGCGCGCAGCTCGCGACGGCCCCCGCGACGACGTACTGGTCCACCGCGCACCCCGGCCCGAAGCGCGCATCGGCCGACAGCGCCGACGCCAGGCCGGCGGGGTCGGCGATCCAGACCCACAGGACCTTCGACGCGCGACTCGGGGTACGCGCGCGGCTTCGACGCCTGGGACATCGAGGCGTTGCTGGCGCAGTACGCCGACGACGTCGAGCTTCACCATGGGCGCGTCACCCCTGTCAACCCGCCCGGCCGGCCACCACGTCACCGGTTGTCCTTGCGCTGCTTGTAGGCCTTGGTGAGCTGCTTCCACTCGGCGCGCGCGGCGGCCATCTTGGCCGGGTCGTTTCGCGGTCCAGGCAAGCAATCTCGCGGCGGATGCCGATCTGGCAGCCGCCGTCTCCGCCGGCGCCAAGTCTCGATGCTCCGCCACGCGCACCCGGGACGCGGCGGCGTTCATCGTCGACTGCAGTTCCCGGCCATCACGTCGTGGTCTCCGAACGTCTCGTTGACGGCCTCGTCGGTGGCGAGCAGGTCGAGGGAGCGGATGCCGGGCAGGTCGAGCAGCACGCCGCCGCTCGTGAGCCGGTAGAGCTTGCGGGTGGTGGTGGCGTGCCGGCCGGCACCGTCGCGACGTACCTCGCGGGTGCGCTCCTCACGTCCCTCGAGCGCGTTCAGCAGGGACGTCTTGCCGACGCCGGACGCACCCAGCATCGTCGCGGTCGTGCCTCGGACCAGCCGGGCGCGGAGCTGATCCAGGCCGCGCCCGTCGACCGAGCTCGTCAGCAGCACCTCGACACCCGGGGCCAGCGCCTGCGCCTCCGTCAGGCTCTCCGCCGGGGTCCTCCGCGAGGTCCGCCTTGGTGAGGACGACGACCTGGTCGGCGCCGCTGTCCCACGCCATCACCGACAGCCGCTCCAGCGACTTGGCGCTGAAGCCGCGGTCGATCGGCAGCACGATCATGATCAGGTCGATGTTGGCCGCGAGGACCTGCACGTCCTTCCCGTTGGGGTCGGGACGGGTCAGGCTCGTCCGCCGCTCGCGGACGCGGCGGATCTCCTCGCCGCCGATCGCCACCCAGTCGCCGGCGACCGGCGTCAGCGCGAGGTCGTGCCGCAGCTCGAACAGGGTCTCCACCGGCTCGTCGTCCGGGGAACCAGATCACCTCGGCGCTGCCGCCGTGCATGATCGAGACCCGACCCGGGCGCTCGCCGACCTGGTCGAGTCGGGCTCCTCGTGCGCCAGCCGAGGTCATGGCCGGCGCCCCCGTGGAGGCGGTGGCCCCGGCCGGCCTAGGGTCGGCCTATGACGCGTCCTCTGAAGATCGGCGTCCAGCTGCCCGAGGTGGAGCGGTTCGTGCCGTGGCCGGAGTACCTCGACCTCGCCCGGCTGGCCGAGCAGCAGGGCTTCGACTCGATCTGGGTCGGCGACCACCTGCTGTACGACCTGCCGGACGGCAGCACGCGCGGGCCGTACGAGGCGTGGACCACGCTCGCGGCGATCGCGGCCGTCACCGAGCGGGCGCAGATCGGACCCCTCGTGGCGGCAACCAGCTTCCACGCCCCGACGATGCTCGCGAAGCAGGCCGCGACGGTCGACGCGATCTCCGGGGGCCGGCTGATCGTCGGGCTCGGGGCCGGCTGGAACCGGCGCGAGTACGACGCGTTCGGCTTCGCCTACGACCGGCGCGTGTCGAGGTTCGAGGAGGCATTGGCGATCATCGCCCCGCTGCTGCGCGAGGGCCGGACGACGTTCCACGGGCAGTTCTACGACGTCGACGACTGCGTGCTCGACCCCCGGCCGGTCACGCCCGGCGGACCGCCGATCATGCTCGGCTCCGACTCGCCTCGGATGCTGAGCATCGGGCTGCCGGTCGTCGACTCCTGGAACGTGTGGTGGTCGCGCTACGACAACTCCGTGGAGCGCTTCGCCGAGATCAAGGCCACGGTCGACGCGGCCATGCCGGAGGGACGCGATGTCGAGGCGACGTGCGCCGTGCTGGTCACCCTCGGCGGCGGACGCGGCCGGCTGATGGGGACGACGTACGACGCGAAGGTGACGACCGTGACCGAGGACGACCTCGCCGCCCACCTCCACGCCCTGGCCGCCGCCGGCGCCACCCACGTGCAGCTGGTGCTGGACCCGATCACCGCCGAGTCGATCGAGACCGTAGGCCGGGTACTGGCTGAGCTCGACCGCTGACTCTTCGCGACTCCCGCGGAGGCAGCGGTGAGCTAGCCACCGTTCTCGGGCCACAAACGGTGGCAGGCTCACCGGCGCTCCGGGCCACCCCGAGGCAGCGGTGAGCTAGCCACCGTTCCCGGGCCACAAACGGTGGCAGGCTCACCGCCGCACAGGTCGGCGTCGGGCCACCGGACGCGCGAGACTGGTCCCATGGCGTACGACGAAGACCTGGCGGATCGCATTCGGGCCGAGGTGGCCGGCGAGAAGAACCTCAGCGAGCAGAAGATGTTCGGCGGGCTGGCCTTCCTCGTCGGGGGGCACATGGCCGTCGCGGCGAGCGGGCAGGGTGGGCTGATGCTGCGCTGCGACCCGGACGAGACCGAGGCGCTGCTGAGCGAGCCGGGCGCGCAGGAGTTCGAGATGCGGGGCAAGGCCATGCGGGGCTGGCTGCGCATCGATGGCGACGCGGTGGCCGACGACGACGCGCTGGCGGCGTGGGTCGCCCGGGGGACGGCGTACGCGCGGTCGCTGCCGCCGAAGTAGGTAGTCGGTGTGGTCACCGGGTTTCGAGACGGGCGCTAGCGCGCCCTCCTCAACCAACGAAGGTCGGTAGGGCGCCTCTCCTCGAACAACGAAGGTTGGTAGTCGGTTTGGTCACCGGGTTTCGAGACGGGCGCTAGCGCGCCCTCCTCAACCAACGAAGGTCGGTAGCGCGCCCTCCTCAACCAACGAAGGTTGCTAGCGCGCCCTCCTCAACCAACGAAGGTCGGTAGCGCGCCCTCCTCAACCAACGAGAGGTTGGTAGCGCGCCTCTCAACCACCGATCCGCGGGGTGGGCAGCACCCGGAACGGCTGCTCGATCAGGCGCGGGGTGGGCAGCGGCTCCGCCGGTATCGGGATCTTGGTGTAGCGGCCGCTCGAGGTGAGCTCCATCTTGTCGGAGATCTCGTACTCGCGGACCAGCTTGTCGGTGACGATCGGGTGGAGCGTCAGGGTGCCGTCGGGGCTGAGCTTGAGGCGGACGAAGCCTTTGCCCTCCTCGATGGCCTGGCCCATCATCGCCCACGCCGTGAGGCCCTGGCTCATGTAGACGACGATCCAGACGCCGAGGAAGAAGGCGCCGACGACGCCACCGATGGCCGAGACGCCGACGATCACGATGAAGAACTTGAACCACGCGGCGAGCCCGCCGAAGATCCCGCCCGGCAACGCCCCGAAGCCGACGAAGCAGGCGCAGGCGGTGCCCAGCTGGCTGAGGATCAGCACCATCGCCTTGATCGAGAGCAGGGGTGGTCGTCGTCTCAGCATGGGCAGCAGGCAGATCACGAACGCGAGCAGCACGACCGCCAGCAACCCGCCGGTGAACCGGAACAGGGCGCCGGGTGACGCCGAGATGTAGGCGTCGATGATCCGGCCGTTGTTCTTGGCCTGGATGCCCTGCCAGAAGATCAGCAGCAGCATCAGGAAGAAGGTGAACTGGGCGATCGCGAAGACGGTGAAGACGCCCGGGTTGCGGCGCACGATCCACTCGGGACGCCACGGCTGGCCGAGACGGCTCACCCAGCTGCGGGACTCGTCGATGCTGGGGTAGGTCACCGGCTGCTGCACGAACACCGCCTCGTCGTCACCCTCGCGCCAGTTGCGGGAGCTCTTCGGCAACAGCTGGAGCTCGGGGGCCAAGGAGTGGGTGGTGTCGAGGTAGGCGCCACCGAGACCGCAGGTGACCATCTGTCGGGCGGACTCGGGCGGATCCTCCGGGCCCAGCCGCTCGGCGTACCTCATGTAGTGGTGCTTGTCCCCGCTGAGCCACAGCCGCGCCTGCGCGCCGGTCTCCTCGCGCTCGCTGCTGCCGGGGATCTTCCGGCTGGTCACGAAGTTGCGCTCGAACCACTCCAGCCCGTTGAAGGCGTCCGGGTGGCCGGAGGAGGACTTCAGCCAGGCCGGCGTGGCCGCGCACACGATCACGCTGTCGCCGGGCTGGAGGTTGGCGGTCAGGGTCTCCTCGAAGTACGTCAGCTGCGGGTCGTCGAAGTAGGCGTCCAGCTGGCTGTCGAGGCCGATCAGCCACCAGCGGTGCGGGAGCTGGATGGTGAAGTAGCTGCGCTTCTGCTCGGTCCGCCAGCCGCCGATCATCCGCCCCTGCGTGAAGAGCCGCAGGAAGGAAGTGAGGCCGTCGTACCAGTCGTGGTTGCCGGGCAGCGCGACCATCAGCGGCTGCGGCGTGGCCCAGGGCATGGCCGACCGGTAGGGCCCGACGGTGCGGTCGTCGTAGGCCTTCGTCGAGGCCCGCGGGTAGACCTCGTCCCCGCCCAGCACCAGCAGCTGGCCGCGCGGCAACTCGCCGTCGTAGCCGTCGACGCGAAGCTTCTCCTGGCCCAGGAGCGCCGCCACCGTGAACGTCGCCTCGAACCCGTCGCCGACGTCGGCGGTGTAGTCGAACCAGAAGTCCTCGCCCTCGGCGAGCTCCTCGCCCTCGGCCGGCAGGGTGATCAGGTTGCTGTCGAAGACCTTCTGCAGCTCGCGCTTGTCGGCGTAGTTGCCGAACAGCATGGCCATCGTCTGGGCCGCGAACGTGCGCAGCTCGCTCGGCGACAGCCACCGACAGGCGTCCTGCGGCATGAAGTTCAGGGCGACGAAGTGCTCGGCCAGCTCCGCACGCTTCACTGTGACTCCTCGTGGTCGTCGCGCTGATTGTCCGGACCAGGGGCGAATCGCCCGTAGACCTCCCACAGCTGCCCGAGGAACAGTCTCCCGAAGCCTTCCATCGCCCCGACCCGGTGGTCACCCCATGTTCGGAAGGTGGTCATCTGCTTCATGAAGTCGGGGATGTGGATGGTGATGACGCCTGCGCCGAGGACCGGTACGCCGTCGTCGCCGGCGTCCGGCTCGACGTGGCCCTCGAGCACCCTCACGTAGAGGGTCGAGGTGTCGCGCCAGACGTCGAGGCCCGGCTCGTCGCGCACCTCCTTGAACCCGGCGAACGTCATCGGGTTGCCACCGGGGCCGGTCAGCCACAGTCGGTAGAGCATCCGCCGCTGGTCGGGGTCGTCGGCTTCGACGAACAGGTTGAACCAGCCGCGCTCCACCTCGAGCCGACCGCCGAGCAGGTCGCAGTCGACGTACCCCTCGGCGCTGCCCAGGTGCCCCGGCTCGGAGACGAACCGGTCGACGTCGTCGACCGCGATCGTCAGCTCGAACATCATCCGCTCGCGAGCCTTCTTGCCCTGGTCGTGCCCGGTCTGCGGGTCGTCGACACCCAGGGCCGCGAAACCCTTCATCTGCTCGGTGAACCTGATGCCGCTCTTGCCGGTCGAGGTAGGCGCGCCGGTGCCTGTCCCGAGGTCTCGAGACGGTTCAGGCGCAACCTCCGCGGCCACCGGTTCAGGCTGGGGCGAGGACGGGGCGGTCGGGAGGTCGACCGCGGGTGCGGGCGACGTCTGGGACGACGCAGCGGTCGTCTCCAGGAGGTGGGTGGCCGCGCGGTCGGCGACCGCGGCGATCGTCAGCGACGGGTTGGCGCCGACCGGTCCGGGCAGCAGGGAGCCGTCCAGGACGTAGAGGCCGGGGTGGCCGTACACCTCGCCGTAGGAGTCGCAGACACCCTCGCGGTCGTGGCGGCCCATCGGCGCGCCGCCGAGCGGATGCACGGTGATCACGCGCTTGAACCACCACAGCGGGTTGTCGGCGTACTTGCCGCCCAGCTGCTCGGCCAGCGCACGCATGGTGCCGCGGACGCCGTCGAAGTACGCCAGCGACGTCTCGGTCGTCCAGTCGACCTCGAGCCGTCCTTCCCTCAGCCGCAGCACCCCGTCGGGGATGTCGCGGCCCATGCCCAGCAGCGGCAGCGACGTGCTGGTCAGCCGGGCGTCGCCGAGCAGCAGGGCCAGGTCGGCGCCGACGCTGGTCGCGTCGTGGTCACCCACGCTGCCGACGAGGCGCTCGGTCGCGAACTTGGCGGCGCGCCCGAGCGTGCCGAGCGCGCCGGTCGTCTCGGCCAGCCAGGCACCGAACGCGGGGTACCCCGCGTCCTCGATGTAGTGGCCGCGACCGGTCGAGCCGTCGCCGTCTGCCTCGTCGCTCACGCGGACCGCACTCGTGATGACCGGCCCGGTGTTCGCGGCCAGCTGCCGGCCCACGTCCCCCTGGACCGCCTCCATCACGAAGCCCAGCAGGTCGCCGTTGCCGGTGAAGCGGGTGCCGAGCGCTGCGCTCAGCCCGGGCAACGCGGCGCGGTTGCGGAGCAGGAGGTACGACGACCCGAACGTGCCGGCCGCCAGGACCAGCCGCTCGCACTGGATCGTGTGCACGGGCAGGTCGACCGCGGGCTCGCCGTCCTCGCCGGTGTGCACGACGTACGTCACCTCGTAGCCACCGCCGTCCAGGGGCCGGAAGCCCTTGACCTCGTGCCGGACCCGGACGTCGGCGCCGGCGTGCTGCGCGGCGGACAGGTAGGTGTGGTCGAGGGTGTTCTTGGCGCCGAAGTTGCAGCCCAGGTCGCACTCGCCGCAGCCGACGCACGTGGCGCGCGGGAGGCCGTGGATGTTGCCGTACTCCGGGGCCGGGATCTCCCCCATCCGCACCGGCTCCTCGCCGGGCCGGCGGGAGAAGCTGATCGCGAGCGGCGGCAGCATCACCGCCATGCCCGCCCCCTCGGCGGCCTCACGCATGGCCTGCGTCTTCGGGGTGTCGGTGTAGGGGTACGACGTGGCGCCGATCATCGCCTCGACGGCGTCGTAGTGCGGCTCGAGGTCGGCCCGCGAGATCGGCCAGTGCTCGTAGCCACCCTTCGGCAGGGCCTGCTCGTGGACGAACCACTTCTCGTCCTTGCGCAGCAGCACGTTGGCGTAGATCAACGACCCGCCGCCCAGGCCGGCCGAGGCGATACCGTCGAGGCCGGCGAAGCTCCACATCTGGAACAGCCCGTGACGGCCGGCCGCGGGCTCCCAGAAGTTGTGCGAGATGCCGCTGGGCGTGCGCGGGAAGCTGCCCGGCGGATAGGCCCGGCCGCGCTCCAGCACGACTACCGATCTCCCCGCGTCGGCCATCCGGTAGGCCGTCACGGATCCCCCGAACCCGGACCCGACGACCACGACGTCGACCCGCTCGGTCGAGCCTTGCTCCGACATGGTCCATGGCCCCCGATTGACGAAATTGTGTTCACTCACCCGGGTCTCGACACGGTGCTTCTTCGCTGGTCGAGCCGCCGTGAGGTACGAGCGGCGTGTCGAGACTCCGGCTCGACCAACGATTGGCGACGCTAGCGGACCGAGGCTCGTGGTGACCATGGTTCGCGCAGGTCGGTCGGCTGCCAACGACCCGAAAGGACCATTGCCAAATACTTCGGTGTGGGCACTCTCCCCGTGGCCACGTTTCGGGACTAACCTGCGCGAGGGGACACGCCTGACCACTCTCAGGCGGCCGAGATGGGCAGGTGGTCGTGAGCGGGTCAGGGGTTCAGTTCACCGAGACGATGCGAGGCTTCGCGTCGACCTCGGCCATCGACGACTACACGGCCGGCTTCGAGCGGGGCAAGGCGGACGACTCGCCGCTGGAGTTCACCGTCACCGTGATCGCGGACGACGTCGACCGGCTCGTCGACGAGCGCGAGCACGAGGCACGCATGGAGGGCACCGTGACGGCGCCGGCCCTCTCCCCCACACCGCTGATGGTCGAGGGCGGCCGGTTCAACCTGCTGACCCGGGACGCGGAGAACGCCGCCGCCCGGCAGATGCTCTACGCGATGCCGCTCGTCGCCGACGACGGCCGGCGCTTCCACCTCGAGGGCTACAAGCAGATCCGCGACGACCGTGGGCTGGACCTCTGGAAGGACACCACCACCCTCTACGTCACCGTGCATGAGGGCGGCGCGGACGGGCCGGTCGCGGCCAAGGGCATCGTCACCATCCACGTCGCCGACTTCGCCAAGCAGATGACCACGATGAAGGGCATCGGCGGCGACGGCATCGTCGACCGGCTCGGGGCGATGGCGAGGTTCGGCCGGATGTTCGCCGGCTCCCTCAACGAGACGTTCGGCGGCGTCTTCGCCCGCCCCAGCAGGTTCAACCCCGACGCCCCGCCGCGCGAGCACCGTGCGCTCCGGCTGCCCCCGGCCGACGTGCACTTCTTCACCACCGAGGACGGTGTGGAGCTGCGCCTGACCCGCTACCAGGGCGGCGCCAAGGGTCCGGTGATCCTCAGTCCCGGGTTCGGCACCTCGTCGCAGGCCTACACGCTCGACACCACGGACACGAACTACCCCGAGTACCTCGTCGAGCACGGGTACGACGTGTGGGTCTTCGACTACCGGGCCAGCCCGTCCCTGGAGTCGGGCGGCACGCAGTTCACCCTCGACGACATCGCGGCGTACGACTATCCGGCCGCCGTCGCGAAGGTCCGCGAGGTCTCCGGTGCTGAGTCGGTGCAGATCATGGCCCACTGCGTGGGCTCGCTGACCATGCTGATGTCCCTGGCGCTCGGCCTCGACGGCGTACGGCACGCGGTCGCGTCCCAGGTGACGCTGCACCCCCGCGCCGGCGTGCTCAACGAGCTGCGCTCCGGCATCTACGCCGGCAACGTCATCCAGGGTCTCGGCATCGACACCCTCACCACCGACGAGTCCGACGACCCGTCCTGGGCCGAGCGGCTCTACGACCGTGCCCTGCAGCTGTACCCCTCCGGCGCGGAGGACTGCGGGCTGCCGTTCTGCCGGCGGGTGATGTTCATGTACGGCGAGGTGTACGACCACGACCAGCTCAACGACGCCACCCACGAGCACCTCCACGAGGTGTTCGGCGTGGCCAACATGACGACGTTCCGGCAGATCACCCGCGCGCTCCGGGAGGGGCACATCGTGGCCGCCGACGGCGCGGACACCTACCTCCCCGCGACCGACAACCTCAAGGTGCCGATCTCCTTCCTGCACGGCGAGAACAACCGGCTCTTCAAGCCCGAGGGCAGCCAGCTGACCTTCGACTACCTCCGGGAGAAGAACGGGCCTGACCTCTACACGCGCACGGTGATACCGGGGTACGCCCACATGGACCTGTTCGTCGGCAAGGACGCCGCTCGTGACGTGTACCCCGTCATCACCGCGGAGCTCGACCGCTTCAACTAGCACCACCCACCACCCGCACGAACTAGTTGGGAGCACGATGACGCACCCGTCGATGGAGGACCTGTTCTCCTACCCGCTCATGTCGGCGCTGACCGAGCGGCGTACCCGCCGCATCCCGCGCGGCTTCTCCGTCAACGCGGGGCCGCTGACGCACGAGAGCCACAACGACCCCGCGCCGCTGTCGCCGCTCGAGGAAGCCATCCTCGTCACCTGCATCACCGGGATCGTGGGCAAGACCACGCACGACGGCCCGCTGACCAAGGCCAACGGCAGACCCGAGCTCGGCACGCCGTTCCTCAACGTGCTCGCCCGCACCGGCAGCAGCGCCGACAACTGCCAGGCGACGCACTTCTTCATGATCAACGACGACGGGATCTTCCTGCTGAAGCACCCGACGGGAAACGCGGCCCTCGAGGCGCTCAACGCCCGGCCGCGGAACTGGGCGGAGTGGTCGGACTCCGACTGGTTGTCGTACGCCGAGCAGTGCAAGGTGCGCATCTCCGACAAGCGGCTGGAGTTCCCGCGTGAGTGGCCCTTCTACCTCGGCTGGAACGCCCAAGCCTCCAACGTCGCCGGCACCACGCTCTTCTACCCGGTCATCGACTGCACCTGGCAGTACATCAACGCCCTGCTGATCATCGCCAACGAGCCCGACGGCAAGCGCTCGATGTTCATGGACGACTGGCGCCCGTTCCACCCCAAGGGCTTCGTGGAGTGGATGGCCAAGGGCGCCGGGATGGTCCGGCCCAGCATGAAGATCCCCTACCAGCCGATCGGCGGTCTGAAGTACGTCCGCAACAAGTTCGTGAACAAGGACAACGTCGTCCCGCTGGGCTTCGGTCACACGCTGCGCACCGACTACGAGAGCTTCTTCTACTTCCAGAACCTGATGCTGCTCGGCCAGGCGATGGGCCTCGGCGGGTGGATCCACGGCGCCGTCTTCACGCCGTACATCTGGCAGAAGGAGCCCGCCAAGGACTGGCACGGCCTCGGCTTCCGGATGGAGCAGCCGAAGACCCTCAAGCCGTGGGCTCCGGTGCCGGCCTCACAGCCCAACCCCGTCGGCATCGACGGCGTGCTGGAGGGCCTCACCCCGCCGTACGTCAAGTCCATGGACGAGGCCGTCGACAAGGTCATGGAGATGAAGTACGGCGCGTCGGGCACGGCGTACGGCAACGACGAGGTCTGGTCGAGCCCCTACCGCAACAAGGCCGACGCCCAGGCGTACGTGCAGGAGGGCACGAAGATCGGCGACAAGCAGGTCCAGTACGTCAAGGACGCCTGCAACTACCTCTACGAGACCTACGGCCGCTTCCCCGCCCACGTCGACGCGTTCTACTCCGGCGGCATGTGGCTCCAGTTCAGCCACCTCGAGATGGAGTACTACGACCGCTTCTTCGACCCGTCCCAGTACACGAGGCAGGCGGCCCACGACGGGTTGTGGCACCCCTAGGGCAACACTCGCTGGTTGAGGAGTGAGGCGGTTCACGGCCGAGCCTCGAAACCACCCATTCTCACCCTCAACCACCGATTTCAGGTGTGGTTTCGAGGTTCGTCGCTGGCGCTCCTCACACCTCAACCACCGAGTCGTTTCGGTGGTTGAGGTGTGAGGCCGTCCACGGCCGAACCTCGAAACCACCTATCCACAGGCAAGATCGCAACCTCAGCGGCGAAGCCGCCGTTGAGCCACCATGCCGTCATGGCTTTCACCTACATCGTTCGGTGCTCGGACGGGTCTTACTACGTCGGCAGCACGACCGACTTGGCGTTCCGGATATGGCAGCACAACGAGGGCGACGGTGGGGCCGAGTACACGCGCCGCCGCCGGCCGGTCGAGCTGGTCTGGTCTGCAGAGTTCGAGCACATCGGAGCCGCGTTCGCCTTCGAGAAGCGGGTGCAGGGATGGAGCCGTGCCAAGCGGGAGGCGTTGATCCGAGGAGACTTTGATGCGCTTCCCGAGCTCGCGAGTCGACCGACGGCGAGGCGTACGGACGCCTGAGTGGTGGTTTCGAGGCTCGTCGCTGGCGCTCCTCACACCTCAACCACCGAACTTTCGGTGGTTGAGGTGTGAGGCCGTCCACGGCCGAACCTCGAAACCACCCCCTCTCACCCTCAACCAGCGATGGACGCGGCTACAGGTACTCGGTGAAGAAGGCCGCGACGTCGTCGGCGTACTCGGTGATGTAGCGGTACCCCTCGTACCTTCCGGTCGACGGGTACCTCACCAGAGGGAGCACGCGCGGCGTGGCCGCGACCATCGCCTCGACGTCGGCCATCGTGCCCCAGGGGTCGCCGGTGCCCTGCACGTACTTGCAGACGGTCTCGGTGAGCAGCCGCGCGGCGGCGGCCGGGTCGGCCTCGCTGGGGCGTGGGGCGCGCAGCGCCGCGTAGCTCCAGTCCGTGGGGTGCAGGATGGCCGGGCCGCGCTTGCCCAGGTGGTCGCGGGCGAACCGGGAGATGAACGTGCCTGCGCGGTTCGGCTGGATGAGCAGCATCGCCGGGATCGGCTGGCAGTACGGCGCCGCCTCGAGCGCGGTGTTGCCGCCCATCGAGGTGCCGAGCACGCCGATCCGTACCGGGTCGACGTCGGGCCGCATGCGCAGGTAGGACATCGCTCCGACGAGGTCGCGGCCCTCCCACGCACCGAAGGTCATCGGGAACCTGGAGTCGCTCTCGCCGTGGTTGCTGAGGTCGAACATCAGCACGTGCATCCCGGCGTCGTGCAGGGCCCGGGCGGTGGGGAGGAAGTCGACGTCACGGTCGGTGAAGGGGACCAGCCCGGCCACGTTGCCGGCGCGGTTCCACAGCCAGCCGTGCACGAAGACCACGGTCGGCCCGCGGTCCGGGGCCGACTCGGGAGCCGGCAGGAACCACCCTTCGATGCGCACCCCGTCGGTGGCGTGGAACTCGACGTCCTCGTAGGCCAGGCCCACGTCGGCGGGGCTGCGGGTGATCGGCTGACGCTGCCCGATGACCATCAGCCTGGTGAGCTCGACCAGCATCCGCGAGCGGTTCATGACGGGCTACAGGTACTCGGTGAAGTACGCCGCGACCTCGCCGGCCTGCTCGGTGACGTAGCGGTACCCCTCGTACCTGCCCGTCGACGGGTACTTGACCAGGGGCAGCACCTTCGGGGCGCGGTCGACGAAGGACTGCACGATGTCCATCGAGCCCCAGGGGTCTCCGGTGCCCTGCACGTACTTCTGCTGGGTGTCGGGGAGCCGGGCGGCGTACTCGCCGGGGTCGATGGTGCTCGGCCGCGGGGCTCGGGCGGCGACGTACGACACGTCGACCATCGGCAGGCTGGCGGAGCCGATCTTCCCCATCACGTCGGCGGCGAAGGCGGCCGAGAAGCTGTAGGGCTTGGTCGGCTGGACCAGCAGCATCGCCTTGATGGGCAGGCACTCGACCGCGCCGATCAGCGCGATGTTGCCGCCCATCGAGGTGCCGACGACACCGATGCGGTCGCCGTCGACGTCCGGGCGCGTGCGCAGGTACCTCACCGCCCCGACGAAGTCTCGCGCCTCGAACGGCCCGAAGGTGAGCGGCAGCCGGCGGCCGCTCTCGCCGTGGTTGCTGAGGTCGAACAGCAGCACGTTGAAGCCGGCGTCGTGCAGCGCCTTGGTGGGGGGCAGGAAGTCGACGTCGCGGTCGGTGAAGGGCACCCGCCCGGCGAGGTTGCCCATCCGGTTCCAGAGCCAGCCGTGCACGAACAGCACGGTCGGCGCCGGGCCTCCTCCGGCGGCGGCCGGGATGAACCAGCCCTTCAGGTCGACGTCGTCGCTCGACTTGAAGGCGACGTCCTCGAACGCGAGGCCGGCCTCGGCGGGCGTCCGGGTGACGGGCAGGCGGGCGCCGACGACCATCAGCTTGGTCAGGGTCATCAAGCGCGGCGCCTTCATGACACCGCTTCGACCGACGCGGGTACGAACGTGACCTTGAGCCCCGAGGCCGGCAACGGGAAGAGCTCGTTGGTGAGCGAGAGGTCCTGCTCGGGCAGGCTCCAGTCGAGCTTGCGCAACAGCAGGGTCAGGTAGAGCTTGATCGC
This sequence comes from uncultured Actinomycetota bacterium, assembly GCA_963782155.1. Classification (GTDB taxonomy): domain Bacteria; phylum Actinomycetota; class Actinomycetes; order Propionibacteriales; family Nocardioidaceae; genus Nocardioides. Next base: position 167,068 of record CAWAIZ010000009.1, on the reverse strand, counting down.
GATCGTGACCATGTCCTCGCCCGGGCACCGGTGGTGGTTGCGTTCGCCGTCTCCGTGCGGCACGTAGCTGCCGGGCGCCATCGCGGCCTCACGGTCCGGCAGGAACCGGTCGGGGTCGAAGGTGTCGGGGTCGGCGTACACGTCCTTGTTGCGCTGGTTGATGTGGATGGCGCCGATCAGCCCCCAGTCCTTCGGGACGCGGTAGCCACCGATCTCCATCTCCTCGGTGGCCTTGCCGAAGAAGGTGGCGGAGTTCATCGCGAAGAAGCGGCGGACCTCCTTCGAGAGCTGACCCAGGTAGTTCATCCGGGCGAGCTGGTCCATGGTGACCTGCCCGTCGGGCGAGACCGCGCGCACCTCTGCTCGGGCCTTCTCACGCAGCTCCGGGTGCTGCCCCAGCGTCATCGTCAGCAGCATGAACGGCACGAAGAAGCCCGCCTGGCCGGCGAAGATCAGGTGACGAACGTCGCCGAGCAGGGTCTCGGCGGACACCCCGTGGTCGGGCGCGACGGCGAGCATGCGCGACACGATGTCGTCGTACCGCTCGGGGTGCTCCTGGTGCCTCTTGATCGCCTCCGCGATCAGGACGTCGAGGCGCTTGCGGCCCTTGAGGGCCTTGGCGTACGGCGTCCCGGGGATCGGCAGCGGCAGGATCTGGAGGGAGTAGCGCATCGCGGCCAGGATCTGGTTGAGCTCGTCGACATGCGCCTTCGACTCGTCACCGGTGTACAGCGCGCCGGTGAGCTCCGCGGACGCCAGCTGGAGGTCGGGTCGCAACGTGACGGTTCCGGCGGAGGCCCACCGCTCGACGTGCGCGCCCCAGACGCGCTGCATCCGCTCCAGGTACGCCGCCATCGCCTCGTCGGTCCGGACGGCGTGCAGCATCACGTCCTTGCGGGCGTGGTGCTCGTTGCCGTCGATCAGCGCCAGAGAGCCGTGGAACATCTGCTCGACCGACACCGGGTCGGTGCCGCCGCGCTCGACGCGCGGGTCGGTGGCGAACTGGTGGAAGGCCTCGTGCCCGGACACGATGACGAAGTTGATCCCGAACAGGCGGGTCTTGAAGATCGGGCCGTACTTGGCGAGGTGGTCCTTGTAGAACTGGTGGTTGTTGCGGGCGATGCCGAGGGTCTCGCCGATCCACGGCGCCCCGAGCTTGCCCGGCGGCAAGGATGCGGTCACTTCGCCTTCTTCTTGAAACGTTCGGCCAGGGCGTTGATCGGGCCCATGAACGGCTTGGAGAGATGCGTGGCCCGCAGCATGCGATTCATCATCACCTGGTTCCACTCGTGCAGCCAGTACTCCTTGATCCGGTAGCTGTCGTCGAGCAGGAAGAGTCCGGTGGCGCGGCCGTGCAGGACCGTGACTGGCAGGTGCAGGTCGTACTTGAGGATGACGGTCGTGTACTTCTCGCCGACGGTGATGTCGAGGACCTCGCCCACGAACACGCCGTCCTGGATGAACTGGCACAGCTGCCGGTACAGCTCGACGATGTCGTCGGTGGTCGTGTAGTCGCCCGACAGGTAGTTCTGGCCGGGATAGTGGATGACCGCGTCCGGCGCGAGCAGGCTTCGGAAGGTCACCAGGTCCGCCGACATGAGGGCGTCCCAGTAGGTCTTGATCAGGTCGATGCGTGCCTGGCGGTCACGGTCGACGTCCAGCTCGGTCATCGGTCAAACCTCCCGCGGTCCGGTCACTGTGAAGGCGTCGGCGCGGACGCGACGACCCCTGGGTTGGTGGGCACCGTGCCCTTGGCGGCCATGCTCTTCTTCCAGGGCACGAATGCGTTGTCGACGCCGTCGAGCGCCGGCGCGAGCTCGGGGTAGTGCCGCGTCAGCACCGAGATCATGCTGCTGTCGGAGATCCACTGCAGGCCGGTCTTGGTGTAGTACTCGGCGGTGTAGCAGTCGGTCAGGAACCGGTCGCTCTTGATCCGGCGCGAGGCCATCAGGATGAAGACCCGGAAGGCCGTGTCGCTGAAGCCGAAGCCCCGAGGCGGCGTCTCGGCGTGCATGCCGATCTGGAGGTCGACGCGCTCGACGTCGCCGTACATCTCCTCGAGCTCCTTGGCCCACTCCGGGTTGTCGGTGAGGTCGGCGAAGGTCTTGGCCGGCTCGAGGTGCAGCTGGCGGCGGAACTCGTTGTAGCGCGGCACGCCGCGCTCGCGGTCGCGGGTGATGTCCACGGCGCCGAGGTCGAGCCGGACGCCGTCGGGGAGGGTCAGGTCCTGCAGCCAGCGCGGGTAGTTGTGCAGGCAGACGGCGCCGGGGTGCTGGATGCCGAAGGAGTAGAAGAGGTCGGCGGACCTCACGCCGCTGGCCAGCACCTTCTCGGCGTTCTTGAGGATGATCTCCTCGAACGCCATCACGTCGATCATCGAGTTGTCCACCAGCGAGTGCAGCTCGAGCTCGTCGGGCAGCAGCGGGTGCAGCCGGTAGACCGACACGAACTCCTCGGTGAGCTGGTACGGCGAACCGTGGTGGTCGACGGGCGATCCCGGGATGCCGCTGAGCTCCTCGTTCTTGCCGACCCGGCCGAGCAGCCGGTGCAGCCGCTCGCCGAGCAGCCCCCACCAGTTGGCACGCATGCCGATCTGGAGCGCCGGGTGGGCGATGATCGCCGGCGTCCACTCGACGGTGTGGATCTTGGCGATCAGGGCCGAGTTGACGAGCTGCGCGGTGCCGAAGAGCTCGTCCTCGGAGAGCTCGGGGTGCTTCTTCTTCAGGGCGTCGCAGATCGCGTTGTGCTCCAGGGTGAAGAGCGTGTGCAGCATCCCCAGGCCGATCCACCAGTTCTCGCTGAACCCGGTGATCGCCGTCCCCGTCTTGGTGTCCAGGGGAAGCCGGCCGTCCTGGACGACCAGCTTGCCGTCGGTGAACGTGCGGACCCGTTCGCACTCCTCGGGCGAGCTGCCGTAGATGCTCGAGGAGTCCCACCAGTGGGTCAGCCGGTTGATGTACGTCGGCGGGAGGTGGGCGTCCTTGTCGGTGCGCGTGTGGTCGCGGAGCGTCCGCGGCACCCGCATCGGGTTCTCGTGCCAGTCGTGCCCGTCCGGCAGCGGGATCTCGAGCTCCTCGTGCGCCTCGCGGCCGTGAGCGAACCAGTCGTGGGTCTGGAACTGGATCCACGACGCCGCCAGCAGGTTCAGCGAGGTCGCCGGGGTGAACTCGGTCCGCCGCATGAGCGTTCGGCTGATCGAGTGCGGGTTCGGCTCCATCAGGCCGGGCATCGGCTCGGGGAACGCCTTGTCGAGGGACACGTTGCGCGCGAAGCGGGTGCCCGCCATGCCCATGTCGGGGTCGTCGAGGGCGTTGAAGGAGCCGTCCGGCGTCCGGTACCGCGCCGCCAGGTGCGGGCACTGGTCCGGCGTCACGGCCGTCCGGCGCAGGCTCGGGTCCGGCGTACGCGTGTCGGTGAGGTTCTTCTCGCGCAGCTGGACGCGCAGCGCGATCAGGTTCACCAGGGCGACGGGCAGCGGCAGCTTGTGCCAGGGACGGCGCCCGTTGAGGCGGGCGAAACCGGCGACCAGAGTGCGGCCGGCGAACGAGGGCTTTGTCATGCAGTCAACTCCCGGCGGCTCAGGCTTCGTCGGGTTGCGGCCAGCGGTCGCACCGCCGGTCATCCTAGGACCGGGAGCGGTCGCGGTGAATAGTCCGAACGGGTCGGACGCCCGTGTCGTGCTCACGGGTCCCGAGGGGACGCGGGTCGTAGATTTCGCACATGGCCCCCGAATCCCCGGTCGACCCCTCCGTGCCGCCCAGTGGCCCCGGCTGCGTCGAGTGCGAGGCCGAGCAGGGCTGGTGGGTGCACCTGCGCCGCTGCGCCACCTGCGGGCACGTCGGCTGCTGCGACACCTCGCCCAGCCAGCACGCGACGGCCCACTACGAGGAGTCCGGCCACGCCGTCATCGCGTCGTACGAGCCCGGCGAGAAGTGGTTCTGGGACTTCGCCCGCGAGGTCGCCTTCGTCGGCCCCGAGCTCGCCGACCCCCAGCACCACCCCGTCGCCCAGGAAGTTCCCGGCCCCGGGGGCCGGGTCCCGGACGACTGGGAGTCCTACGTGCACTGATGACGCCTGCGGCGGGCGATTGGTCTGCGGCGGGCTCTGTGTCCGTGGTCGCCGGCCTGCCCCGAGACTCCATCCAGCCGCGGGCCGCGACCGGTGGACGGTGCCACGCCCGTGCCGTCCGGGGGCCCAGAAGGGCTTGGCTGCGGGCCACAGCGCGAAGCCCGAAGGAGGCGGAACCTACGAGCAGGACTCCAACGTCGCGTCGTTGCGGGCGCGGTCGCCGAGGCGGCGGGCCTGGTCGGTGTACGGCAGCACCACGCTGGCGCCGCCGATGCTGCCGATGCCGCCCTGGACGACGCAGGTGGTGACCTTCGAGGGGTCGACCTGGGCGACGGCCTGGGCGAGCTTGAACAGCTCGGTGGGCGGCAGGTCGGTGTGCAGGTACTGCATCGCGTTCAGCACGCCCTGCTCGAGGAACCCGGGCTCGTGGGCGCGGGCACGCACCTTGGCCTGGATGCCGCGGATCACCCGCTGCTGGTTGGCCGAGCGGTCGAAGTCGCCGCCGGCCAGGTTGTGGCGGATCCGGGAGAACACCATCGCGTCGTACGGGCCGAGGTGGATCCGGCCCTTCCCGAAGCCCTCGGGCTTGAGGGAGCTGTCGCTGAACGCCAGCGGGTTGGTGACCTCGATGCCGCCGATCGAGCCGATCAGCGCCTGGAAGTACTTGAACCGGGTCACGAACACGTAGTCGGGCTGGATCCCGACCAGGTTGCCGACGGCGCCACCGAGCGCCTGGGGGCCGCCGAAGTACAGGGCGGCGTTGATCTTGTTCGACCCGTACCCCGGGATGTCGACCCACGAGTCGCGAGGTACGCCGATCGCGGACGCCGCTCCCGTCTTGAGGTTCATGCCGATCAGCTGGAGCGCGTCGCCGCGCGTGCGGGTCATGTCCTCGCCGGGACGGGCGTCGGAGCCGACTGCGAGGATCCACACGATGTCCTTGTCGGCGTCGACACCGGTCGCGCGCTTGAGCTTCACCAGCTCCATCCGGGTCGGCTTCACGGCCGAGTCCGGGACGACCACGGCAGCGACCCCGAGGACGACCGCGAGCACGAGCACGCGCTTGACCCAGGCGAAGGTCGTCATGCGAACCGCCCCTTCGTGACGTCGTACCCGAAGATCCGCCAGCCCTCGGGACTCGGCAGCAGGAACAGCCGGCCGCGCACCTCGACCTTGCGCCGCACGTCGCCGTCGGTCTTGAACTTGAGCACGAACCGGGCGGTCGCGCCCCGCGCGTGGCCGCCCACGGCCAGCACGTCGACCGACACGCGCCGGGCGGTCGCGCGCACAGAGGTGATCTCGCTGCCGATGTCCTGGTTGCTCATCAGGGCCTTGTCGCCCGCGGCGTCGGCCTTCGCGCCGGTGGTGAAGCCCGGCCACGAGGTCGAGAAGTCGTTGCGCGGGTAGTCGCCCCCGACGTACGCCGCGTCGAACCACCCGTCGACCGCGTGCGCCACCTGCTGGCGGACCTTGCTGCGCTTGCCCTGCGGCAGCTTGCCGCGGACCTTCCCCATCATGGCGTTGGTCTGGACCGGCGCCGGCGGCGCGTCGGTGGCGCCGTCGACCGGGGCTCCGGCCGCGTCGCCGCCACCGCTGCCGCTGGGCTCGTCGTCGCCACCGCTGCAGGCGCCGAGGCCGAGGGCGAGCGCGAGGACCATCACCACGCCGAGCTCGGCCGCGGCGTGCGTGCGCCGGACGGCTCGGGAAGGGGGGGTTCGCCGGGTCGATCTCACAGTCAGAGGACTCCTCGGATGTTCGTCACGGTCAACGGTGCCCGACAGGAGGGGCGTGGGTCGGCATTTGCTCGTGTCGGGGACTAACCTGAGTGCGGAGCTTTCCTTTCATTCGCACGCATCTACCGAAGAGGCGATCCCAGCCGTGCCGCAGCCTTCCGGCAGCCAGTCCGACCACTCATCTGCACTACCCTCCACCGACCTGGGAGCCAACGAATGGCTCGTGGAGGAGATGTACGACCAGTACCAACGCGATCCTCAGAGCGTGGACGCGACCTGGGTCGCGTACTTCAAGGCCTCGCCCCCGGGCGGTGGCAATGGGACGTCTCCGTCGGCTCCGGCACAGGCATCGGACCACCGTACGACGACCACGACGGTCGCGAAACCGGCCCCCCCGGCCGCACCGGACAGGTCACCGGGTCTCGAGACGGGCGCTAGCGCGCCCTCCTCGACCACCGAGACGACGGGCGGTGGCGCGCCCTCCTCGACCACCGAGAGGACGGGCGCGAAGCCGGCCGCTCCTGCCGCGGCGCCTGCGAAGGCCCCAGCGAAGGCGACGGCGAGCACGTCACCGGGTCTCGACGCGGCCTCGCCTAGCGGCTCGGCCGGCTCGACCACCGAGCAGAACTCGACCACCGAGCAGAACTCGACCACCGAGCAGAGCTCGACCACCGAGCAGAGCTCGAGCACCGGGAAGAACTCCTCCACCGAGAAGAAGCCGGCGCCGGTGGCGAAGCCGCGGCCCGAGGCCAAGGCCGCCGAGCCGGCGAAGGGCACCACCAACCCCGTGCCGAAGGAGTCCAAGCCGGTCGAGAAGGCCCAGGCGAGCGACCAGGCGACCTACACCATCCTGCGTGGCGCCCCGGCGCGGACCGTGCAGAACATGGACACCTCGCTCACGGTGCCCACCGCCACCAGCGTCCGCTCGGTCCCGGTCAAGCTGCTCTGGGACAACCGCACCGTCATCAACAACCACCTGGCCCGCGCGCGCGGCGGCAAGGTCTCGTTCACGCACCTCATCGGCTACGCGCTGGTGCGGGCACTGCGGGACATGCCGGAGATGAACGTCGGCTTCGACACCATCGACGGCAAGCCGAACCTGATCACGCCGGCCCACGTCAACATGGGCCTGGCGATCGACGTGCAGAAGCCCGACGGCACCCGCCAGCTGCTGGTGCCGAGCATCAAGGCCGCCGAGAGCATGGACTTCGCGGCGTTCTGGACGGCGTACGAGGACGTCGTGCGCAGGACCCGCAACAACAAGCTGACCGTCGAGGACTTCCAGGGCACCACGATCTCGCTGACCAACCCCGGCACCATCGGCACCAACCACTCGGTGCCGCGGCTGATGAAGGGGCAGGGCGCGATCATCGGGGTCGGGGCGATGGAGTTCCCGCCCGAGTACCAAGGCGCCGCCGAGGAGACCATCGCGCGCAACGCGATCTCCAAGGTGATGACCCTGACGTCGACCTACGACCACCGGGTCATCCAGGGCGCCCAGTCCGGCGACTTCCTGCGCCGGGTCCACGCGCTGCTGCTGGGCGAGGAGGAGTTCTTCGACGAGATCTTCGCCGCGCTGCGGATCCCCTACGAGCCGATCCGCTGGGCCCAGGACATCGCGACGTCCCACGACGACGAGATCGGCAAGCAGGCGCGGACGCTCGAGCTGATCCACGCCTACCGCGTGCGCGGCCACCTGATGGCCGACACCGACCCGTTGGAGTACCGCCAGCGCAGCCACCCCGACCTCGAGGTGACCTCGCACGGGCTGACCCTGTGGGACCTCGACCGCGAGTTCCCGACCGGTTCGTTCGGCGGCGAGGGCCGGCGGTTCATGAAGCTGCGCACGATCCTCGGCATCCTGCGCGACTCGTACTGCCGGACCACCGGCATCGAGTACATGCACATCATGGACCCCGAGCAGCGCCGCTGGATCCAGGAGCGGGTCGAGCAGCCGCACAGCAAGCCGCCCCGCGAGGAGCAGCTGCGGATCATGCTCAAGCTCAACCAGGCCGAGGCGTTCGAGACGTTCCTGCAGACGAAGTTCGTCGGTCAGAAGCGCTTCAGCCTCGAGGGCGGCGAGACCACGATCCCGGTCATCGACGAGATCTGCGAGGCGGCCGCGGAGGCCGACCTCGACGAGGTCTGCATCGGCATGGCCCACCGCGGCCGGCTCAACGTGCTGGCCAACATCGTCGGCAAGAAGTACTCCCAGATCTTCCGCGAGTTCGAGGGCAACATCGACCCGCGCACCGTCCAGGGCTCCGGCGACGTGAAGTACCACCTCGGCGCCGAGGGCGAGTTCATCGCCGGCTCCGGTGACCGGATCAAGGTCTCGGTCGCGGCGAACCCCTCGCACCTCGAGGCCGTCGACCCGGTGCTCGAGGGCATCGCGCGCGCCAAGCAGGACATGCTCGACCGCGGCGCGGAGTACCCCGTCCTGCCGCTGCTGGTGCACGGCGACGCGGCGTTCGCGGGCCAGGGCGTGGTCGCGGAGACGCTGAACCTCTCCCAGCTCCGCGGCTACCGCACCGGCGGCACCATCCACGTCGTGGTCAACAACCAGGTCGGGTTCACCACCTCGCCCGGCTCGTCGCGCTCGTCGCTCTACTGCACGGACGTCGCGCGCATGGTGCAGGCGCCGATCTTCCACGTGAACGGCGACGACCCCGAGGCCTGCATCCGGGTGGCGCGGCTGGCGTTCGAGTACCGCCAGGCGTTCAACAAGGACGTCGTCATCGACCTGGTCTGCTACCGCCGCCGCGGGCACAACGAGGGTGACGACCCGTCGTACACCCAGCCCCTGATGTACGACCTGATCGAGCAGAAGCGCTCGGTCCGCAAGCTCTACACCGAGTCCCTCATCGGCCGTGGCGACATCACGATCGAGGAGGCCGAGCAGGTGCTGGCCGACTACCAGCAGCAGCTCGAGCGGGTGTTCACCGAGGTTCGCGACGCCGACTCGCAGCCGTCGGAGTGGACGACCGTGCCGGACTACCCCGAGAAGTCCGTCGGCGAGGCGACGACGGCCGTGACGCCCGAGGAGATGAAGCGGATCGCGGACGCCTACGTCACCCCGCCCGACGGCTTCACCGTGCATCCGAAGGTGATGCCGCAGCTGCAGCGGCGCTCGTCGTCGATCGCCGACGGCCCCATCGACTGGGGCACCGGCGAGATCCTCGCGTTCGGCTCGCTGCTGATGGAGGGCCGCCCCGTGCGGCTCGCCGGCCAGGACTCCCGGCGTGGCACGTTCGTGTCGCGGTTCGCCACCATCATCGACCGGGTCAACGCCGACGAGTGGACGCCGCTGTCCTCGCTGACCGAGGACCAGGCGAAGTTCCACATCTACGACTCCCTGCTCAGCGAGTACGCCGCCCTCGGGTTCGAGTACGGCTACTCCGTGGCGCGTCCCGACGCACTCGTGCTCTGGGAGGCCCAGTTCGGCGACTTCGTCAACGGCGCCCAGACCGTGATCGACGAGTTCATCTCCTCCGGTGAGACCAAGTGGCGCCAGCAGTCCGGCGTCGTGCTGCTGCTGCCTCACGGATACGAGGGCCAGGGCCCGGACCACTCCTCCGCGCGGATCGAGCGGTTCCTGCAGCTCTGCGCGGACGAGGCCATGGTGGTCGCCCAGCCGTCCACGCCGGCGTCGTACTTCCACCTCCTGCGCCGGCACTCCCTCGGCGAGGAGCACCGGCCGCTGGTGGTGTTCACCCCCAAGTCGATGCTCAAGCGCAAGGACGCGGCCTCGCAGCCGGCGGACTTCACCACCGGGACGTTCCAGTCGTTCATGGGCGACACGGAGGCGGACCCCGAGCAGGTCGAGACGCTGCTGCTGTGCTCGGGCCGGATCACGTGGGACCTGATGGTCGAGCGGGCCAAGCGCGAGGACGCTGGCAAGTACGCCATCGCGCGCATCGAGGAGCTCTACCCCTCCCCGGTCGACGCGATCAAGGCCGAGGTGGCCCGGTTCCCGAACCTGAAGGTCGTGCGCTGGGTGCAGGACGAGCCGCGCAACATGGGCCCGTGGCCGCACTACCTGCTGTCGGTGTGGCCACATGTCGGCCATGTCGAGCCCATCACCCGGCCACCGCTCTCCTCCCCGTCGGTCGGCACGGCCAAGCGGCACGCCGAGGAGCTGAAGGCGCTGATCGCGGCGGCGTTCGAGGCCCCGGTGACCCTGGCCGGCACCGACGAGCGCCACAACTACTGAGACCCGTGTACTTCACCGATCGCGGCATCGAGGAGCTCGAGCGACGCCGGGGTGAGGAGGAGGTCACTCTGGCATGGGTGGCCGAGCGGCTCCAGGAGTTCGTCGACACCTTCCCCGAGTTCGAGATCCCGACCGAGCGGCTCGCCACCTGGCTGGCCCGTCTCGAGGACCCCGACGACGAATAGCGCTCATGAGTCCCGGTGCTCATGCATCCGGGGCTCGGCCACGACCACGATGGGCCCATGACCTCAGGAGCCGACCGCGTCGTACCCCGCTGGATCATCGTCCTGCTCGCCCTCGGTGCGCTCGGCGCCACCGTCACGGTCCTCGGCCTCGCCTGGCTGACGGTCTGGTTCCAGCTGTTCGGCGAGACCGCGGACCGCGGCGACTACGCAGTGGCTTCGGGTGTCACGGCCGGCGGGGTCGTCTTCCTCGCGCTCGCGGCGGCGGCCGCCCACCTCACGCGGGCGCCGCTGTGGTTGAGGTGGTGGTGCTGGCTGGGCCTGGTCGTGATGGCCGTGACCGCGGCGACGTGCCACAGCCAGGCGTCCGACCCGGACCTGGACGCCGCGGCGTCGTACGACACGTTCGGCAGCGGTTTCCAGACCACGCTGATGATGCCGTGGAACTGGCTCGTCGTCGCCGCGCTGCTGGCGGCGCTGGCCGCGAGGTACCGCCTCAGTGCGGGCCCGGCCGCACGGTGACGTCGGGGATCGTGACGTCGCGGGGAAGGTCCAGCACGTGCACGACCGTGGCGGCGACGGACTGCGGAGTGGCCCAGTCGTCCGCGTCGTACTCCTTGCCCTCCTGCTCGTGCACCTTCTGCTGCATCGGCGTGGCGATCCGGCCGAGGTAGACACTCGTCACCCGCACGCCGGTGGCGGCCTCCTCGGCACGCAGTGAGTCCGCGACGGCGCGCAGGCCGAACTTCGAGGCGGCGTACGCCGACCACTCGGGGTGGGCGACCAGGCCGGCGCCGGAGTTGAGGAAGGCCACGGTTCCACCGGCGGCGCGCACGGCTGGGAGCAGGGCGCGGGTCAGCTCGGTGGGAGCCACGACGTTGACGGTCAGCTGCTCGGTGACGTGCTCGAGCGGCTGGTCTGCGAACGGACCGAGCTCGATGATCCCGGCCCCGTGCACCACGGCGTCGAGCCGCTCGAGGTCGGAGACCGCGGCAGCCAGCGTGGCCGGCGCCGCCAGGTCGGCCACGCGGACGTCGGCGCCGGCGTACCGGTCCTGGATGTCCCTCGCCCGTTGCTCGTTGCGCGCGAGCAGCACCAGGTCGTCGCCACGGGTGTGCAGGACGTCCGCGACGGCCCGGCCGATACCCGAGCCGGCGCCGGTGACCAGCACCTTCATCGCGTGAGCACGACCTTGCCGAAGACGTCCCCGGCGGCCATCGCCTCGAAGCCCTGCCGGGCGTCCTCCATCGGCAGCGTGCGGTCGATGACCGGGCGGACGCCGGTCGCGTCCATCATCGACATCAGGGAGGCGAGCTCCGAGCGCGTCCCCATCGTCGAGCCGACGACCTTCAGCTGCAGGAAGAAGATCCGGGTCAGCCCCATGTCGGGTACGTCGTTCCCGGACGTCGCGCCACTGGTGACGAGGGTGCCGCCGACACGCAGAGACCGGATCGAGTGCAACCACGTGGCCTTGCCGACGGTCTCCATCACGGCGTCGACGGTGGTCGGCAGCCGCTGGCCCGTCTCGTACACCTCGTGCGCACCGAGCTCGAGCGCCCGCTGCCGCTTCGTCTCGTCCCGGCTGGTGGCGAGCACCTTGAGCCCGCCGGCCCGTGCGAGGGCGATGAGGGCGGTGGCCACCCCGCCGCCGGCGCCCTGGACGAGCACGGTGTCGCCCGGACGACAGCCGCCCTGGACGAAGATCATCCGGTACGCCGTCAGCCAGGCCGTCGGCAGGCAGGACGCCTCCTCGAAGCTCAGGCTGGCCGGCTTCGGCACCACGTTGCCGCGCGGCACGGCGACCTTGTCCGCGAACGTGCCCTGGTGCTTCTCGCTGAGCAGGGACCGCCTCGGGTCCATGGTCTCGTCACCGCCCCGCCAGCCCGGGTCGCTGATCACCGCATGGACGACGACCTCGTTGCCGTCCTCGTCGATGCCCGCCGCGTCGCAGCCGACGATCATCGGCAGCTGCTCCTGCTTGATCCCGACGCCGCGCAGCGTCCAGATGTCGTGGTGGTTGAGGCTGGCCGCCTTCACCGTCACGGTCGTCCAGCCGTCGGGGACCTCGGGATCCGGGCGCTCCCCCACCACCAGACCGCTCAGCGGATCCTCGGCGGAGAACGACTCGGCGTACACGGCGAACATGGTTTCGAGGCTAGCGGTGCGTGGGTGTCGGTCCCGCAGGGTGGCGGTGAGTGGGGGTCGGTCCTGCCGAGCGACTCAAACCGACACTCACTCACCGCTCACCCAGGGTCGGTCGACACGCACTCTCCGCCCATCTGGCCTCGTGCCCGTCATCATCGGCGGATGGGCATCGCGACAGAGGTCTGGAGATCGGTCCGGTACGACGGCAGGTCCGGCTGTGAGCACCACCTGCTGCTCCAAGTCGCTCGGCCCTCGGCCCCCAACGCCGACCAGGGTGCGGTCGACGCGGCGGATGCCTTCGCCGACTCGGCCCACGCTCATCAGCGGGCGTGGTTCGAGGAGTGGCGGCTCGGGTCTCTGTGCGGTGACGAGCACGCCGCTGAGGTCATCGGGCGCGCCGAGGCGTTCTTCGACGTCGACGGTCCCGGGTTCCGATGGGTCGAGGTGTGGCAGTCGGTCGAGGACGGGTGGCTGTCTCTCTCCTCCCAGCCGTTCGACGCGGCCGAACCGGTCACGGCGTACCTGCTGCGCGCCGACGGCGACGGGGACCTGCGTGACGGTTAGGGGTGTGTAAGCGGACCGCTGTCGGAGCCGCGAGTCCGGCCACGGCCGAGTGTGTCGAGACCCCGGCGACCCGGTTCCGGGGTCTCGACACGGGCTCCCCCAGCGGCTCGCCCGGCTCGCCCGGCTCGACCAGCGAAGGCGCTAGCGGGTCGCTACCCCATCCGTCCGGGCCGCCTCGGACACCGCGGCCGCGACGGCGGGCCCGACACGCGGGTCGAAGGGCGAGGGGACGATGAGGTCCTCGGCCAGGTCGTCGCCGACGAGGTGGGCCAGGGCGTTGGCGGCGGCGAGCTTCATGCCCTCCGTGATCGCGGTGGCGCCGACGTCGAAGGCGCCACGGAAGATGCCGGGGAAGGCGAGCACGTTGTTGATCTGGTTGGGGAAGTCCGAGCGACCGGTGGCCACGACCCGGGCATGACGGTGGGCCACGTCGGGGTGCACCTCGGGGTTCGGGTTCGCCAGGCCGAAGATGATCGACTCGGGGGCCATCGAGGCGACGATCGCCTCGGGGACGGTGCCGCCGGAGACGCCGAGGTACACGTCGGCGCCGGCCATCACGTCCGCGAGCGAGCCCGAGCGGTCGAAGACGTCGGCGGTCTGCTCGGCCATCGCCCGCTTGACCGGCGTCAGGTCGTGGCGCGAGGAGTGCAGGACGCCCTGGCGGTCGAGGACCGCGAGGTCCTGGACGCCGGCCTCCAGCAGGATCTTGGCCACAGCCACCCCGGCGGCGCCGGCGCCCTGGATCACGACCCGCGTGCCGGACGGCGTCCGGCCTGTCAGGCGCAGGGCGTTCTGCAACGCGGCGAGTGCGACGACCGCGGTGCCGTGCTGGTCGTCGTGGAACACCGGGATGTCGAGCAGCTCCTTGAGCCGGCTCTCGATCTCGAAGCAGCGGGGCGCGGAGATGTCCTCGAGGTTGATGCCGCCGAAGCTCGGCGCCAGCCGGACGACCGTCTCGATGATCTCCTCGACGTCCGTGGTGGCCAAGCAGATGGGTACGGCGTCGACGCCGCCGAACGCCTTGAACAGCACGGCCTTGCCCTCCATCACGGGCATCGCAGCGGCCGGCCCGATGTCGCCGAGGCCGAGCACGGCGGTGCCGTCGGTCACGACGGCGACGGTGTTGGGCACCCACGTGTAGTGGCGGGTCATGCTCGGGTCGGCGGCGATCGCCTCGCAGACGCGTGCGACTCCGGGCGTGTACGCGAGCGACAGGTCCTCGCGGCTGCCGAGGTGCACGGTGGAGCGGATGTCCATCTTCCCGCCGACGTGCAGGTCGAAGACGGGGTCGCCCTCGAACGGGTGGCTCATGGGGTCAGGTTCTCAGGTCGTCGGGCGGCTGTCCGCAGGGGTCGGCCGCAATGGACGTGGCCAGGGCCACACGCGCGCCAGCACCACGCCCAGTACGTCGGCGTCGGACACCGGCCCGCGGTGCCGCGAGTCGACACCGGCCACCGCGTTGTCACTGGTCAGCCACCAGCCTGAGCCGCCCGAGGGCGTCGTACGCCGCTCGGCAGCACGCTTGACCGCGAGGGTGCCGTCGGCGAAGCGAGCCAGGACCAGACGGCCCGGCCGTACCCGCGCGCCGTACCTCACCAGGAGCCGGTCGCCGGGCCTGAGTGTGGGACGCATCGACTCGCCGTGGACCCGCGCCATCCCCACCCGTGCGGGCGTAGTCGGGTCCGACACGCCGAGTAGTGTCGCAGGCGAACCATCAACGACTTCGAGAGGACTGTTAATGCATCTGGGCATGTTCGCACGACTGTTCGCCCCCACCGTCGAGGTCTCCGCCCACTGCGACCTGCCGTGCGGTGTCTACGACCCCGCGCAGGCCCGCATCGAGGCCGAGTCGATCAAGGGCATCATCGGGAAGGTCGCCGAGAACGACGACGCCGACTTCCGCACCCGCGCCATCATCATCAAGGAGCAGCGCGCGGAGCTGGTCAAGCACCACCTCTGGGTGCTCTGGACCGACTACTTCAAGCCGCCGCACTTCGAGAAGTACCCGCAGCTGCACCAGCTCTTCAACGAGGCCACCAAGCTGGCCGGCGCCTCCGGTGCCAAGGGCAGCCTCGATGCCGACGTGGCCGACCAGCTCCTGGCCAAGATCGACGAGATCGCGGAGATCTTCTGGGCGACCAAGAAGGACTCCTGACCCTCGCCGCTGGTTGAGGAGGGACGAAGTCCCGTCACGACGGGTTTCGAGACAGGCGCTACACGCCTTCCTCAACCAACGGTTGACCCTCGCCGCTGGTTGAGGAGGGACGAAGTCCCGTCACGAAACCCCCACCGGACCGCCGTCCCCTCACCGGGTTTCGAGACAGGCGCTACACGCCTTCCTCAACCAACGGGTGACCGTCGCGCTACACGCCTTCCTCAACCAGCGGGTGAGACAGGCGCTACACGCCTTCCTCAACCAGCGGGTGACCCTCGACCAGCGGGGTCGCATCCATCGATAGCATCGATGGATGCTGGACGTTTCTCGTCTCCGGGTGCTCGAGGCGGTCGCGCGCACCGGCTCGGTGACGCGCGCGGCCGAGGAGCTCCACTACTCCCAGCCCACCGTCAGCCACCATCTCGCCCGGCTCGAGGCCGAGACCGGCGCCCAGCTCCTCCAGCGCGTCGGCCGCGGCGTCCGCCTGACGGAGGCCGGACGGCTGCTGGCCGACCGAGCGGCCGAGATCGTCGGACGGATCGACGCGGCGGACGCCGAGCTGGCCGGGTACGTCGGGCTGACCGCCGGCCGGGTACGCCTGGCCGGCTTCTCCTCGGCCATCGGCTCGCTCGTCCTTGCCGCCCTCGAGCGGCTGGCACGGCGACACCCCGACCTCGAGGTGAGCCTGCTCGACACCCACCCGCTCGAGGCGCTCGACCTGCTGCGCGCGGGTCGCATCGACGTCGCGATCGTGTTCCGGTACGACGAGACCGAGCCGGAGCCGCCCGGCGTACGCCTCCACCACCTGCTGGACGACCCGGTGTACGTGCTGGCCAGGCGCCGGGTCCGCAAGCTGGTCACGCTGCGGGACGAGACGTGGGTCGCCGGGTGCGAGCGCTGCCGCAGCCACCTGCTCGCCCTGTGCCGCGCCGAGGGCTTCGAACCACGGATCCGCTACACCTCCGACGACATGGTCGTGATGCAGGCGCTGGTCGCGTCCGGCCACGGCGTGACGACCATCCCCGGCCTCGCGCTCCGCGCCCACCGGGCCGAGGGCATCACCGCCAGCGAGGTGGGTGGCTCGGTCCGGCACGTGTACGCCGCGACGTACGGCGAGCCTCCCGACCCGCCCGCCACCGCCGCGCTGCTGGCGGCGCTGAGCGAGGCCGGGGACGCGGTGCTCAGTGGCTCGCGGTCGCCAGCCGGGCGGCGAACGTGACGAGCGCGAACCCGGTCACCCGCTCGATCCGAGCCCTCACCGACGGCCGGCGGAGCCACGAGCCGAGCCGGTCGACCAGCACGGCGTAGCCGCCGAACCACGCGACGTACAGCCCTGCGAACACCGCCGAGAGCATGAGCGCATCACCGCGCGGGGAGCCGCTGTCCGCGGGCAGGAACTGCGGCAGGAAGGTGACGAAGAAAAGCGCGACCTTGGGGTTGAGCGCGTTCGACAAGAAGCCCTGACGCAGGTACGCCGACCACCGCTGCTCCTCGTGGGCTCCGGCTTCCTCGGGCGGCTCGATGCGGGTACGCCGCGCGGACCGCCACGTCTGCACGCCCAGCCAGAGCAGGTAGGCCACGCCGACGACCTTGAGCGCCGTGAACGCCGCGGACGACGCCAGCAGGAGTGCGGACAGGCCGACCGCCGCAGCGGTGGCGTGCACGCTGAGCCCGAGCGCCCCGCCCAGCATCGTGAGCAGCCCGCCCCGGCGACCACCGGCCAGCGCGTTGCGGGTGACCAGCACCTGGTCGGGGCCGGGCATCATGATCAGAAGGAGGGCCGCGATCGCGAACGTCGTCATGGCTCCAGCGTCGATCACCACGTCTCATTCGTCCAATGCCAATAATGACACATTCCGATAGGTCGCATCAATGAATGCCGGAAGCCCTCCGTGGCGCCGCCGGGGTCGCGCACCCGTTAGCGTGGGGGCCATGCCAGACCAGCAGGCGGCGCAGCCGCGCGCCGACGTCGAGCTGCGCCTCCCGGCGGACGGCGCCTACGTGTCGGTGGTGCGCACGACGACGGCCGGCCTCGCCGCTCGCCTCGACTTCCTCATCGACGACATCGAGGACCTGCGCATCGCCGTGGGTGAGGCGTGCGCGATGGTGCTGCCCGAGGCCGAGCCCGACACCGACCTGGTGTGCAGCTACTTCCTCTCCCCCGGCACGCTCACGGTGCGGGTGGCGGTGACCGCCACGGACCCCACCGGCCCGGAGTACGACGGCTTCGCGTGGCAGGTGCTCAGCACGATGGCGACCCGCGCCGAGGCGGACGCGTCGGGCGGGTGGTTCGCGGTCTCCCTCACGATGGAGTCGGGAGTTCCCGGGGCCGGCAGCTGACCGATGCCTGACGACACTCCCCATCTCTCGGGCGTCACCCCCTCGGACGACTCGGCTGCTGAGAGCGCACCGCCGCTCCGCGCCTTCGAGCTGGTCAAGCTGCGCAGCGCCGAGCTGTTCGTCGACATGAACGGCGACGCGACGACGCCGTCGGGCCGCACCGTCGCACGCGACGCGCTGGTCCACCTCCACCTGCCGCTGGTCGAGCACTGCGCCCGGCGCTTCCGCAACCGCGGCGAGCCGTTCGAGGACCTCGTCCAGGTCGGCACGATCGGGCTTCTCAAGTCGATCGACCGCTTCGACACCGATAGGGGCGTGGAGTTCTCGACGTACGCCACCCCCACGATCATCGGCGAGATCAAGCGGTACTTCCGCGACAAGGGCTGGGCCATCCGCGTACCCCGCCGGCTCCAGGAGCTTCGGATGCAGATCGGCGCGGCCACCGCCGAGCTGACCCAGTCGCTGGGGCGGTCACCGACGCCGCGCGAGCTCGCCGACTCCATCGGCTGCTCGGTCGAGGAGATCATCGAGGGCATCGAGTCCAGCAACGCCTACTCCACGCTCTCCCTCGACGCCAGCGACGACACCGAGGACGGCGCCAACACCATGCTCGACGCGATCGGCATCGAGGACGAGAACCTCGAGCACGTCGAGATCCGCGAGTCCCTCAAGCCGCTGCTCGACGCGCTCGAGCCGCGGGAGAAGAAGATCCTGCTGCTGCGGTTCTTCAAGAACAAGACGCAGACCGAGATCGCGCAGGAGATCGGGGTGTCGCAGATGCATGTGTCCCGCTTGCTCAGCCGCACCCTCGACCAGCTGCGGGTCTCCCTGGAACAGTCGCCGTGACCGGTACGCCGGATTTCCAGGCTCAGGCCTGGCGGCCCGCACACCTCGACCGCTGACCCCGGCCACTCATTCGCGGTCGAGCGCCTTCATGCTCGCCGGGTGGAACAGACCGGCCAGCACCACCAGGGAGACGAGCGCCAGCGCGATGGCCACCCCCGGTGTGCCGCGGAAGTTCCAGGCGATCCCGAGCTGGATGAGCTGCGCGAGGACGAGCGGGCTGCGCACCCAGGGTGTGCCGCGGTTGACCTGCCAGGCACAGAACAGCAGCCCGGCGGCGTACGCGGCGAAGAACACCGTCGTGGTCAGGCCCATGGTCAGCCGTCCCGAGCGGAGGTTGACCAGCTCGACCAGACCGATGACGCCGATCACCAGCCCCTCGACGGCGGCCAGCGAGGCGGCCACCACCAGGGGCGGTGGCGCCTGGAAGGCCTGCTGACCGGTAGGCATCTCGCTCACCCGGCCAGCGTAGAGAGCGGGTTCTGGGGTACTGGATCCGCGGTCCCCGGGGGCGCCTGTGACGCAACGTACGGGACGAGGGGTTGTTTCACGTTCCAATAGTTGCCACGCTGGGGGCTGGCGCTCGTGAATGCGTTCAGTCAGGCCTGCCCACGAGGCTGCTGCGCCCGCACACATCCTGCCCCAAAACGTGCTGGGCACCCCTGGCACGACGTCGAAGGAAAGAGGACCCCTCAGCCATGGATTGGCGCAACCGTTCCGCGTGTCTCGACGAAGACCCGGAGCTGTTCTTTCCGATCGGCAACACCGGTCCGGCCATCCTCCAGATCGAGGAGGCCAAGCAGGTGTGCCGACGCTGTGAGGTGCGCGAGCAGTGCCTCGCATGGGCGCTGGAGGCGGGTCAGGACCACGGCGTATGGGGCGGACTGAGCGAGGACGAGCGGCGGGCCCTCAAGCGCCGCAACGCTCGCGCCCGGGTCCGCTCGGCCTGATCATTCGAGCCTGATCATTCGAGCCTGATCACTCGAGCCCGACCACGGGTCTGGGAGCCTGCTGACTCAGTCCTGGGGTACGTCCACCGAGACCCGCGCACCGGCCTGGCCGTGCGCCGGCCCGATCTCCAGCATCCCGCCGAGCTCGGACTCCACCAGCGTCCGCACGATCGAGAGCCCCAGGTGGGTGCTCCGGTCGAGGTCGAAGTCCTCGGGCAGCCCCCTGCCGTCGTCCTCGATGGTGACGTGCAGGCGGCCAACTATCCGGCGCGCGCTCACCACGATGACCCCGGAGGGGGCACCCGCCTCGTCATCTGCCTCGTCACCCGCCTCGTCACCCGGGTCGTACCCGTGCTCGACGGCGTTCTGCAGCACCTCGGTCAGCACCATCGCCAGCGCGGTGGCCGACTCCGAGGGCACGATGCCGAAGGAACCCGTACGTCGCACGCGCACCCGCTCCCCCAGGGCGCTCACCTCGGTGACCATCCGGCCGAGCCGGTCGGCGATCTCGTCGAAGGCGACGTGCTCCTCGGGTGACTGACTCAGCGTCTCGTGCACGATCGCGATCGAGCCGACCCGCCGGACCGCCTCCTCCAGTGCCGCCTTGGCGTCCGGGGCGTCGATCCGCCTGGCCTGGAGCCGCAGCAGGGCGGCAACGGTCTGGAGGTTGTTCTTCACCCGGTGGTGGATCTCCCGGATGGTCGCCTCCTTGGTCACCAGCTCGCGGTCGCGGTGCCGCAGGTCGCTGACGTCGCGGAGCAGCACCAGCGCGCCGATCCGCTCGTCGGCGAGCTTCAGGGGGATGGACCGCAGGATCAGCACCACCTCGTCGGTGCCGACCTCGGTGTCGCGCGGCGCCCGGCCGAGCAGCACGGCGCTGAGGCTCTCCTCGTCGGTGCGGTGGGCCGGCGGCACCAGTCCCCGCGTGACGTCTGCCAGCTCGAGGCCGGTGAGGTCCCCGGAGTGGCCCAGCTTGCGGTACACCGACAGCGCGTTGGGGCTGGCGTAGGTGACCCGCCCGTCCGCGTCGATCCGCAGGAAGCCGTCCCCGACCCGGGGCGAGTCGGCGTGGTCGCTGCGCTGCCCGGGGTTCGGGAAGTCCCCGGCCGCGATCATCTGGGTCAGGTCGGCCGCGGTCTGGAGGTAGGCGAGCTCCAGCCGGCTGGGCGTCCGGACGCCGAGCAGGTTGGTGTTGCGGGCGACCACGGCGATGACGCGGCCCGCGCGGCGTACCGGGATCGACTCCACCCGCACGGGGACGTCGTCGCGCCACTCCGGGTCGCCCTCGCGGATCAGCCGGCCCTGGGCGTAGGCCGTGTCCACCAGGGGACGCCGGCCGGCGGGCACGAACGTGCCGAGCACGTCGTCCACCAGGGACGTCGGCCCGGTCGTGGGCCTCATCTGGCCACCCGCCCAGAAGCCCTTGCCTTCACGATCGGGCAGCCACAGGACCAGGTCGGCGAAGGACAGGTCCGCGATGATCTGCCAGTCCGCCATCAGGAGCTGGAGCCACTTCACGTCCTCGTCGTCGAGGTCGGTGTGGCTCCGCACCAGCTCGGTCAGGGAGGGCACGGTGCCTAACCTAGATGGCGGGCGGATGGGCTAGACGCCCTCGTAGCACCCCCGGCGAGGCATGGCACGATGTCCCCCATGACTCGGGCCTACTGGAGCCAGGTGAAGGCCTCCGGTCTGTCCGTACCCGCCGACCGGCCGCTGGCGGACCTGACGACCGAGCTGACCACGATGCTCGGCTCCCCTGACCCGCACATGCGCGACGGCCTGGCGTGGCCGACGCTGGCCACCTGGGTCGACCGGGGCGTGTACGACGATCTCATCATCGGCCTCGGCGACGGCATGGCCGCCGGGCTGACCGTCGGCCTGGGTGAGGAGGGCACCGACTCGGTCTTCCGGCGGGCGTTCTCGGTGCTGGTGCTGGCCGAGTGCGTCGACCGGACCAACCAGGAGGACCTGGTCCCGGCCGCCAAGGTGATGGAGTGGGGCGATCGCATCGCCACGTGGTACCTCCGCGAGAAGGACGTCCGCGGCTTCGTGCCCGACAAGGGGTGGGCACACACGGTGGCCCACGGCGCGGACGCCATCGGCGTGCTGGCCGCGTCGCCGCACTTCGGCCGCAACGAGCTGACGGTGATGCTCGACGTGATCGGGGACCGGGTCCTGACACCGGTGGACGCGGTGTACACCCACGGTGAGCCCGACCGGATGGCGATGGCCACCATGACCGTGCTGCGCCGCAACATCCTGCCGCTGTCGGTCGTCGAGCCCTGGGTCGAACGCATCGCCAACGGCGCGCGGCTGCCCGTCGGCAGCGCGACCGACCCGTTCCTGCCGGCCGCCAACGCCGAGTCCTTCCTGCGCGCGCTGTACCTCCAGGTCTCGCTCTCGCCCCGGGCGCCGGACATGCGCTCCGACCTGCTCCTCGAGCTGGTCGCGGCGCTGCGGTCGACGAACCCGACGTACCTCGGCGGCCCTACCGATCGGTAACGTGCGGGCATGACCCACGATCTCTCTGGGCACGCCGGCGAGCTGGCCGTGGCCGTGGCCCGCGCCCACGGCGTGGAGACCATGTTCACCCTGTCGGGGGCGCACGTGTTCCCGATGTACGACGGCGCGGTCAAGGCGGAGCCGCCGATGCGGCTGCTGGACGTGCGGCACGAGCAGACCGCGGCGTTCGCCGCGGAGGCGACGGGCAAGCTGACCCGGAAGCCGGGGCTCGCGGTGCTGACGGCCGGGCCGGGCGTGACCAACGGCATCAGCGCGATCGCGCAGGCGCAGTTCGCCGGGTCGCCCATGGTCGTCGTCGGAGGTCGGGCACCGCAGAACCGCTGGGGCAGCGGCTCGCTCCAGGAGCTCGACCAGCCGCCGATCATCGCGCCGATCTCCAAGCTGGCCCGCACCATCTCGACCGCGGCGGAGATCGCGACCGGCTTCGACGAGGCGTTCACCGTCGCCGGCTCCTCGCACCGCGGACCGGTGTTCGTGGACGTGCCGATGGACGAGTTCTTCAACCAGGCGACCGGCTCGTTGCCCGACCAGAACGCCGTCCGGGGCGCCGACCCCGACCCCGACGCCGTCGAGGCCGTCGCCCGGCTGCTGGCCGGCGCGCAGCGACCCATCCTCATCCTCGGCACCGACGTGTGGGCCGACGGCGCGGAGGTCGCAGCCCTCGACCTGGTCGAGACCGCCGGGCTGCCGGTGATCACCAACGGCATGGGCCGCGGCGTGATCCCCGGCGGGCACCCACTGCTCGTCACCAAGGCCCGCGGCCAGGCCCTCAACGGTGCCGACCTCGTGGTCGTGGCCGGCACCCCGCTCGACTTCCGGCTGGGGTACGGCCTGTTCGGCGGCAAGGACGAGACCACCCCGGCGCGGGTGGTGCACCTGGCCGACTCGGCCGGACAGGTCGCGCGGCACGCCGACCTCGCCGGGTCGGCGTACGGCGATCTCTCCGCGGTCCTGACGGGGATCCGCGACGCGCTCGAGAAGGGTGACCGCAGGCCCGACTGGTCGTCGTGGTTGAGCGACCTGCAGGACGGCGTCGCCGCGGGAGTCGCCCGGGACGCGGCGCTGCTGGGCGCCGAGGCCGACCCGATCCACCCCGCACGCATCTACGGCGAGCTGGTCCCCCGGCTCGCCGACGACGCCGTGGTGATCGGCGACGGCGGCGACTTCGTGTCGTTCGCGGGCAAGTACGTCGAGCCGAAGCGGCCGGGAGGCTGGCTGGACCCCGGCCCGTACGGCTGCCTGGGCGCCGGCCTCGGCGCCTCCATCGCCGCCCGGATCGCGCGGCCGTCGTCGCAGGTCGTGCTGCTGCTCGGCGACGGCGCGGCCGGGTTCTCGCTGATGGACGTCGACACCCTCGTGCGCCACGACCTGCCGGTCGTGATGGTGATGGGCAACAACTCGGCATGGGGCCTGGAGAAGGGTCCGATGCAGATGATCTACGGCTACGACGTGGCGGCGGACCTCCGGCAGGAGACGCGGTACGACGAGGTGGTCAAGGCCCTCGGTGGCGCCGGGGAGACGGTGTCCGACCCGAAGCAGATCGGGCCCGCGATCGACCGCGCCTTCGCCTCGAACGCGCCGTACCTCGTCAACATCATCACCGACGTCTCCGCGGCGTACCCGCGGGCCACCTTCGGGATCTGACCCGTGCTCATCCGGCGCGCCGAACCCGGCGAGTACGCCGAGGTCGGGCGGATCACCGAGGCGGCGTACGAGGAGTTCCTCGAGGGGCCCGACGACTACTACCGCACGTTCCTGCGCGACGCCGAGCGACGCGACCGCGAGGCCGAGCTCTGGGTGGCGGTCGACGAGGAGATGCTGCTCGGCAACGTCACGTCCTGCCCGCCGGGCTCGCCGTGGCGGGAGCTGTCGGCGGACGGCGAGGGCGAGTTCCGGATGCTGGCGGTGGCTCCGGCGGCGCGGGGGCGCGGCGTCGGGGAGGCGCTGGTGCGGCACTGCGAGGAGCGCGCGCGGGCGGCGGGGGCGACCCGGATGTGGCTGTCCACGCTGGACGAGATGGGTCACGCGCAGCGTATCTACGCGCGGCTGGGGTACCGGCACGACGCCGGCCGCGACTGGGACCCGGCGCCCGACCTGCTGCCCGACGTGCACCTGCGGGCCTGGACGAAGGAGCTCTGACCGTGGAGGCGAGCCAGACGTTCACCGTCACGTCTTCTGACACCGCCGAGGCTCTGGGGTCCGGGAGCCTTCCGGTGCTGGGTACGCCGCGGCTGCTGGCCTGGTGCGAGGCGGTGACCTGCGCGGCGATCGATCCCGCGCTGGCGGACGGTACGACGAGCGTGGGCACCAGGGTCGAGCTCGAGCACCGGGCCGCGTCCCCGGTCGGTACGGAGGTGACGGTCAGCGCCGCC
Source organism: uncultured Actinomycetota bacterium (assembly GCA_963782155.1). Taxonomy (GTDB): domain Bacteria; phylum Actinomycetota; class Actinomycetes; order Propionibacteriales; family Nocardioidaceae; genus Nocardioides. The sequence continues at coordinate 142,980 of CAWAIZ010000009.1, read as the reverse complement.
GCGTCGTACGTCGACGGCCGCCTGCACCGTTTCACCGTCGCGGCCCACCACCCCGACGGCAAGGTCGTCGCCACCGCCGAGATCACCCGCCTCGTGGTCGACGCTGCGAAGTTCCTCGGCCGGCTCTGAGGCGTCGTTCGGGATAGTCCCCCACGTAAATCATCATCGTGCCGTCGTTTCGTGATGATTTACGTAGGGGACTATCCCAATTTCACGGTCAGGCACCAACCCTGGGAGAGTGGGCGGTCGAACAGGACTTCGAGGAGGACACCATGGGCAAGACCGGCCGCAAGCGCCGCGCGCGCAAGAAGAAGAGCGCGAACCACGGCAAGCGTCCCAACGCCTGACGGTTCGCAACTCGTTCGAGAAGCACCGAGCCCCCGCACCGGAAACCGGTCGGGGGCTCGTCGCTCGTCTGGAGCGATGCTGCCCCGTGGTTCAGCTCTCGGTGATCTGGACCTGGATCTTCCGCAGCTGGACGACCACGCGCTGGCGCAGGTCGTCGGGCGCGGACTCCGAGCAGGAGCGGGCCACGATGGTCTTGATGGTGCGTTGGACGTCGTACCTCTCCAGGCACGGCGCACACTCGTCGAGGTGCAGGCGGACCTCGCGGATCTCACCGGCGTCGAGCTCGTTGTCGAGCAGGTAGACGATCCGGTCCAGGAAGTCGGCGCAGGACTCGTCGTTCATGAGTCACTCCCCTCCCCGACCTTGAGCAGGTCGTTGACGCGCACGTAGTCCGACAACATCTCGCGCAGCTGGCGCCGCCCGCGGTGGAGACGGGACATCACAGTGCCGATCGGCGTCTCCATGATCTCCGCGATCTCCTTGTAGGCAAAGCCCTCCACATCGGCGAGATACACCGCAAGGCGGAACTCCTCGGGGAGCCGCTGCAACGCGTCCTTCACCTGTGAGTCGGGGAGGTGCTCGAGCGCCTCCATCTCCGCGGAGCGCAGGCCGGTCGACGAGTGCGACTCGGCACGCGCGAGCTGCCAGTCCTCGACGTCCTCGGACATCGACTGCTGCGGCTGGCGCTGCTTCTTGCGGTAGGTGTTGATGAAGGTGTTCGTGAGGATCCGGTAGAGCCAGGCCTTGAGGTTCGTGCCGGGCTTGAACTGGTGGAACGAGCCGTACGCCTTGGCGAACGTCTCCTGCACGAGATCCTCGGCGTCGGCCGGGTTGCGGGTCATCCGCATCGCGGCGGAGTACAGCTGGTCGAGGAACGGCAGCGCGTCCCGCTCGAACCGGGCGGTGCGGTCGGCCTCGGACTCCGTGGCCCGGTCGTCAACGGGGTCGACGACCTCGGGGGCGTCTTCGGTTTGGTCAGTCATCGCTTTCCAGCGTACTGGGGAGGCGCGACGTTCCAGGACTGCGAGCACGTGGGGAAGAACACCGCAGGCAGGTCAGGGATTCCCCGTGACCTCGCGGACCATCCACTCGAGCGCCGACTCCACGACCACCGCCATCGCGTCGGCCTCGGTGACGCCGCTGCGCTTCGGCGTCGCGAACCCGTGGTCCGCGGCGGGTACGACGGCCAGGTCGACGTCCGGGGGGAACTCGTCGGGCCGCCCGAACGTGTCGTTCTCGCCCTGCACGACCAGCGTGGTGACGCCGGCGCCCAGCAGCTCGTCCAGCCTCGACTTCTCCGGCCGGCCGGGCGGGTGCAGCGGGAACGCCAGCGCGAGGCACCCGGCGGCGCCCAGGGCGGTAGCCGTACGCGCGGCCGAGCGGGCCCCGGCGGACCGTCCGCCGACCACGAGCGGCGTACGGCTCCGCAGGCTCCGGGCGGCTGCGCTGAAGCCCGCGTCGAGGGTGGCGGGCGGGCCGGCGACCCCGCGACCGGCGACGCGCCACGGCTGCTCGAACAGGGCCACGCTGATGCCCTGGCGCGGCAGTGCTGCGGCCAGCGCCTCGAGGTCGCGAGTGTCGATGCCGCGACCGGCGCCGTGGCTCAGCAGCACGGTCGCGACGGGGGTGCGTGCGCGGTAGGTGACGAGGCGGCCGTCACCGTGGGGCGTACGGACCTCGCGCTCGGTCGCCATGCCGGGAGTCTGGCAGGTGTCAGGCCAGCCCCGTCAGATCAGCGTGGGCACGTCCTCCAGGGGCAGCGGGTCCATCAGCTCGGGGCCGTTGTTGCGGACATTGCTGACGGCCTTGGAGACGGGGTACGCCTCGAGGGCGCCGGGCGCGGCCGGCACCAGCAGCCCGAGCAGGGCGTCCTTGTCCTGCGTCGTCGGGTCCAGCCAGGCGCCCCAACGGTCCTTCTCCACCATCAGCGGCATCCGGTCGTGGATGTGGCCGACATCGTCCTCCGCGTCGGTGGTGATCACCGTGCACGTCCAGCGGAACCGGTCGGGCTCCTCGTCACCCTTCTCCGGGTCGCGCCAGATCTCGTACAGCCCCGCCATCGCCAGCACGCCGTGGTCCTTGGGCCGGATGAAGAACGGCTGCTTGAGCGGCTTGCCCGACTTGCCCAGCTGGGAGGTCGGGTACCACTCGTAGTAGCCGTCGGCGGGCAGCAGGCAGCGCCGCGAGGAGAACGCCCGGCGGAACGACGGCTTCTCGGCGACGGTCTCCATCCGGGCGTTGATCATCCGGCTGCCGATCTTGGGGTCCTTCGCCCACGACGGGATCAGCCCCCAGGTGAACGCGCGCAGCTGCCTCTCTGCCGGGCGCCCTTCTCCCGGGCCGTCCTTGGCCTCCTTGGAGGGTGGCCGCTCGACGACGGCGTACACCTCCTTGGTGGGCGCCACGTTGTAGTCCGCGCGCAGGGGCTCGGGCACCCGGTTGTCGACGACCTCGAACTCCTCGATGAGGTCCTCGGGCTTGCGACTCGAGGCGTAGCGACCGCACATGCCGCCACGATATCCGCGCCCACCGACCCACCCCGGAGGGCGACGACCCGCCGAGCGGCGGTGGTGTAGGAAGGACGGCATGACGCTCGTCCGGCTCGCTGCCCGTCCTCTGCTCGCCTCCATGTTCCTCGTCGGGGGCGTGGACGCCATCCGTAGCGCCGGCAAGAAGGCCGACGCGGCCGAGCCCGTCACGGACCGGCTGGCGCCGCTGATCCGCAAGGTCATCCCGCAGCTGCCGGAGGACCCGGCGACGCTGGTCCGCATCAACGGCGGCGTCCAGGTGGCCGCCGCGCTCGCTCTCGCCACCGGCCACTTCCCGCGCGTCTCCGGGGCCGTGCTCGCCGCCAGTCTCCTCCCGACCACGGCCGCCGGTCACCGCTTCTGGGAGGAGACGGACCCGCAGGCGAAGAAGGTGCAGCGCATCCAGTTCTTCAAGAACTGCTCGATGCTCGGCGGGCTGCTGCTCGCCGCCGTCGACACCGAAGGCAAGCCCGGAGTCGCCTGGCGCGCACGCCGCGCGGCGGCCGACGTACGCCGCGAGGCCCGGCAGTTCGCCAAGGACGCCCGTCACCAGACGCGGCTCGCGAAGGCCCAGCTGACGTAAGCCAGTACTCGAGGCTCGTCGGCGGCGCTCCTCGCACCTCGACACCGATCCGGCCCTGCTTGAACGGTCAGTCAAACTCATGGGAGCATGCCTTCATGAGCGACGACGCGGCGATCAGGACCCCGTTCCACGACATCGCCGCAGCGCAAGGCGGCAAGCACGCCGAAGACGGCGGGTGGATGTGGCTCGAGGGGTTCGGCGACGTCGCGAAGGAGTACGCCGCGATCCGTGACGACGTGGCGGTGTGGGACGTCTCCGCGCTGAACAAGTGGGAGTTCCGCGGGCGCGACGCGCTGAGGGCCGTGCAACGCGCGTTCAGCAACGACGCGCTCGGGCTGGCGGTCGGGCAGGCGAGGTACGGAGCGCTCCTCGATGCCGACGGGCTCGTGGTCGACGACGCGACCGTGTTCAACACCGACAGACGAAATGGCCCCGATGACCACTGCTGGGTGATGACCAACGGGAGGGAGCACGACGGATACTTCGCAGAGCTGGTGGAAGGCCTCGACGCGCGGTTCGAGTGGGTCACGCCGACGATGCCGCATCTGGGCGTGATCGGTCCGCGCTCGCGCGAGGTCGTCCAGAAGCTCACGGAGGAGGACCTCGGCTCCCTGAAGTACTTCCGGTTCATCCCGCGCCCCGTCAAGGTCGCCGACGTGGACGTGCACCTGTCGCGGACCGGGTACGGCGGCGAGCTCGGGTACGAGCTGTTCCTGCTCGACCCCGCCGACGCCGAGACCCTCTGGAACGCCGTTGTCGGCGCGGGCGTGACGCCGATCGGCACCGAGGCGATCGAGGTCGCGCGGGTCGAGGCCGGGCTGATCATCTACGACTACGACTACGAGCCGCACGAGCGCACGCCGTACGACCTCGACCTCGACCGGTTGGTGAGGCTCGACGCGGGACTCGGCTTCGCCGGCGAGGAGGCGCTGCGCGCCGTGGCCGCGAACCCGCCCAGCCGCTTCGTCACGCTGTGCTACGAGGCCGACGCGCTGCCCGAGTACGGCGCGGCCGTCACCAAGGATGGCCGGGAGGTCGGAGTCCTGACGAGTCCGACCGACAGCCCGAGGTTCGGCAAGATCGGGCTCGCGGTCGTCGAGAGCGCACACGCGATCGTGGGGAACGCGCTCGACGTGGCCGTCGGCGACGGGACCGTCCCCGCCACCGTCGACGTGCTGCCGATCTACGACACGGAGAAGAAGCGCCCCCGGTCGTAGCGCCCGGGCGCTGGCCTCAACCTCGGGGAGCGAACTGACAGGCAGACGACCTGGGCCGACGGGTCTCGTGACGGTTGCTGCGCAACCTCATCGAACAACGGTCTCGCATTAGGCTGCGCCGGATGATGACGACGTACGCCGATCCGTGGCCGGCGCCCCGCGCGCACGGCCCGGTCGAGGCGACCGTCTCGCTGCCCGGCAGCAAGTCGCTCACCAACCGCGCACTCGTCATCGCCGCCCTGGCCGAGGGGCCGAGTGTCGTACGCCGCGCCCTGCGGTCGCGGGACACGTCGCTGATGGCGGCGGCACTGACGTCGCTGGGCGCCCTCGTCGACGACTCCGGCGACGACTGGAGCGTGACGCCCGGGGCGTTCGACAGGGACGCGGTCGTCGACTGTGGACTGGCCGGCACCGTGCTCCGCTTCGTACCTCCCGTCGCCGCCCTCTCGATCGGCGCCGTCTCCTTCGACGGGGACCCGCACATGCGCAGCCGCCCGGTCGGCGAGGTGCTGACCGCGCTGCGCGGGCTCGGCGTCACGGTCGAGGACGACGACCGCGGCTCGCTGCCGTTCACCGTCCGCGGCGGCGGGTCCGTGCCCGGCGGACAGGTGGTGGTCGACGCGTCGGCCTCCTCGCAGTTCGTCTCGGCCCTGCTGCTGGCCGGCGCGAGGTACGACAAGGGTGTCGACGTGCTGCACGACGGCAAGCCGGTGCCGTCCTTGCCCCACATCGAGATGACCGTGTCGCTCCTTCGCCGGCACGGCGTCGAGGTGGACGACGCCGAGCCGAACCGCTGGCAGGTCTCCCCCGGGCCGATCGCCGCCCTGGACACCGAGATCGAGCCCGACCTCTCGAACGCCGCGCCCTTCCTCGCGCTCGCCGCGGCCGCCGGCGGATCGGTCACGGTCCGCGACTGGCCACGTGTCACCACCCAGCCCGGCGACGCCCTCCGCGACCTGCTGGCGCGGATGGGCTGCGCCGTCGACCTGCACGACGGCGGACTCACCGTCACCGGGCCGGAGCACCTCGCAGGTCTCGACGCGGACCTCCACGACGTCGGCGAGCTCACCCCCGTCGTCGCCGCGCTCTGCTCCTTGGCCGGCTCCCCCTCGGTGCTGCGCGGGGTCGCGCACATCCGCGGCCACGAGACCGACCGGCTGGCCGCCCTCGCCCGCGAGCTGGGCGGCCTCGGCGCCGACGTCGCCGAGACCGAGGACGGGCTGACCTTCCGGCCGGCGCCCCTGCACGGCGGGCTGTTCCACACCTACGCCGACCACCGGATGGCCCACGCCGGCGTGGTCGTCGGGTCGGCAGTCGACGACGTGCTGGTCGAGGACGTCGCCACCACGAGCAAGACCTACCCCGGCTTCCCCGACGCCTGGAGCGCCCTGCTGTGACTCCGGGTCAGCGCCGTTACGGGGAAGAGGACCAGGAGCACTACGACCGACCTCGGCGGCGTACCCGACCGCGGACCAAGGAGCGGCCGACCTACGACGACGCGCACGACGGCCTCGTCCTCACCGTCGACCGGGGTCGCTACGGCGTCGTCGTCGACGACCGGGCGGTCACCGCGATGAAGGCGCGCCCGCTGGGACGCAAGGGCGTCGTGGTGGGCGACCGGGTCCGCGTCGTCGGCGACGTCACCGGCGACGACGGTTCGCTGGCCCGGATCGTCGAGGTCTCCGAGCGCACCACCACCCTGCGCCGCAGCGCGGACGACGACGACGCTGTCGAGCGGGTCCTGGTCGCGAACGCCGACCAGCTGGCGATCGTCAGCGCCCTCGCCGACCCGGAGCCGCGGACGGGGCTGATCGACCGCGCACTCGTGGCGGCGTACGTCGCCGGCATGAAGCCGCTGCTGTGCCTGACCAAGTCGGACCTGGCGGACCCCGAGACCCTGCTGGTGACCTACCGGCCGCTGGGGGTGCCGTGGGTCGTGACCCACAAGGGCGGTGACCTCTCCGAGTTGCGGGAGCGTCTGGACGGGAGGACGACCGTGCTGCTGGGTCACAGCGGGGTCGGCAAGTCCACCCTCGTCAACGCGCTGGTGCCCGACGCCGACCGCGAGATCGGACACGTGAACGCCGTCACCGGGCGCGGCCGGCACACCTCGACGTCCGCGATCATGCTGCCGCTCCCCGGCGTCGCCGGCTGGATCATCGACACCCCCGGGATCCGGTCCTTCGGGTTGGCCCACGTGCAGCCGGAGAACCTCATCGAGGCGTTCCCGGACCTCGACGAGATGACCGAGGACTGCCCCCGCGGCTGCACGCACGGCACCGACGAGCCCGAGTGCGGGCTCGACGAGGCCGTCGTGCGCGGCGACGCCGACCCGGTCCGGGTGGAGTCGTTCCGGCGGCTCCTCGCGGCGCGGTCGCTGCCGGTGTACTGAATAACCGGTGGCGCCGTTTGCCAGGCATGCCTAGCGTGGCGACACCGACGACCGCAGGAAGGAGGCTCGAGATGGGGACCCAGCGTGCCCTTGCCTCCCTCGAACCTTCCAAGGCGGTCACGCTGTGCACCTGCACCAACCTCGGCTCAACCTCGGCATCGTCGCTCACGTCGACGCCGGCAAGACCACGCTGACCGAGCGTCTCCTCTACGAGACCGGCGTCAGCACCCACCTCGGCCGCGTCGACCACGGTGACACCGTCACCGACGCCGACGCCATCGAACGCCGTCGAGGCATCACCATCCGCTCCGCGGTCGTCGCGTTCACGGTCGGCGACCTCAAGGTCAACCTCGTCGACACCCCCGGCCACGCGGACTTCGTGGCCGAGGTCGAGCGCGCGCTGGCCGTCCTCGACGGCGCCGTCCTCGTCGTGTCGGCCGTCGAGGGCATCCAGGCCCAGACGCGGGCCCTGATCCGGATCATGGATCGGCTCGGCATCCCGTTCCTGGTGTTCGCCAACAAGATCGACCGCAGCGGCGCGTCCGTGGACGGCACGCTGGCCGCCCTGCGCGAGGCGCTGACGGGCGACGCGATCGCGCTCAACGAACCGGTCGACGTCGGCTCGAGATCAGCCTCCGTGGTGGCCCGCTGCGGTGGGGACTTCGCCGACGAGCTGGCCGACCGGTTGTCGGTGTTCGACGACGACGTGGTCCGCGCGTACGTCGAGGGCTCGGCGCCCGCCGAGCACGACCTCCTGGCGTTCCTGGTCCGGGCCACGGGCGCCGGCCGGATGCACCCCGTCGTCTTCGGCGCGGCGCTGACCGGGGTCGGCGTACCCGACGTGCTCGCGGCCGTGGCGACGTACCTGCCCCCGGCCGGCGGCTCGCTCGAGGAGCCCCTGCACGCCAGCGTCTTCAAGATCGAGCAGGACGCCGGCGGCCACCCGCTCGCGTACCTCCGGATGCGCGGCGGCACGCTCACCTCCCGCGACGACGTGGTCCGCCACCACCGCGGCCCGCACGGCACGCCGATCGCGGTCCCGGGACGCGCGCAGCGGGTGGCGACGTACGCCGCCGGTGCCGCCACCACCGAGACGACCGCCGTCGCCGGGGACATCGCCACGGTCGTGGGGCTCCCCGGCGCCGAGATCGGCGACCAGCTCGGGCGCTGGGACCCGGCGTACGGGCTCCGCGTCTTCCCGCCTCCGGGGCTGGAGTCGGTCGTCGTCGCGCGGGACCCGGACGACCGGGCGAGGCTGTTCGACGCCGTCCAGCGGCTCAGCGCCCAGGACCCGCTCATCGACGCCCGGCTGGACGGCCCGGACCAGGAGCTGACAGTCAGTCTCTACGGCGAGGTGCAGCGCGAGGTGCTCACCGCCCGGCTGGCAGAGGAGTTCGGGATAGCGGCCGACGTCCTCGAGTCGCGGACCGTGCACGTCGAGCGGGTCGCCGGGGTCGGCGAGTGTGCGCTCCAGGTCCCGAGCGGGAACGCCAGCGTGGCTTGCCGGGTCGAGTCCGGAGCGCCGGGGAGCGGGGAGAGGTACGTGATGAGCACCGAGCGCGGGTACCTCCTGCCGGCCCACCACCGCGCCATCGAGGAGACCGTGCCGCGCGTGATGGCCCGCGGGCCGCTCGGCTGGCGCGTCGTGGACTGGGTGGTGACGCTCACCGACGCCAGGTTCAGCGCGCCGACGCCGCCGGCGGGGTACTACCGCGACCTGACCGAGCGGGTGCTGCGGCGGGCGCTGCGGTCGGCAGGCACGCATGAGTGCGAGCCGGTCAGCGCCTTCGAGATCGAGGTGCCGGAGGCGTCGTTCACCGCCGTGCTGCACGTGCTGACGGCGGCGGGGGCCACGCCGGACCTGCCGGTGTTCGCGGCCGGGCGCTGCACGGTCACCGGGCGGATCCCGACCCGGTCGGTGCACGGCATCGAGCGCGGGCTGCCGGAGCTCACCGGCGGACGTGGGTTCCTGGTCAGTGAGCCGGCCGGGTACGTGCGGATCTAGGACGCGTTGGGAGTCTGCCTAGCTCCAGACGGCCCGGGCGCCCGCATCGCCGGTGAGCGCCGTCCACACCAGGGTGAGGACGGCCAGCACCACGACCAGCCCATGGAGCACCGTGCGCTGCGTGCCGGGCCGGGAGTGGAGGTAGGTCGCGGCCACCGTCACGATCCCGAAGCCGGTGGCGATCCAGCGCAGCGTGCGGGCGTAGCTCTGGTGCGTCGCGATCCGGTCGAGGATCTCACCCGAGAAGCCCTTGAAGTGGTCGCTGGCGAAGAAGTTGTTGCCGGTGAGGTACGCCGCCCAGATCGAGCCGACGGCCACCACCGCGAGGACGAGCGTCGGCCACCGCAGCAGGTCGCGGTAGCGCCCGAGGAAGGCGTACGCGAGGGCCGCCAGTGCCGACAGCGGAGCGAACACCACCGCGGCGTGCACGACGAGCGGATGCAGCGGAAGGCCGGTGATCTTCCATTCCATGACCGAGATGAGAGCGGGGCCCGCGGAGACAGTCACGCCTCATCGTACGGATGGACCGGGAGTTCGGTTCGGTTCGCCATAGTGTGGGCCTCATGCCGATCTCCGGCCCCGGCTCGGGGTCTGTCGACTACACCGACGACCTGCGCCTGGCCCACGTGCTCGCCGACGACGCCGACTCGACCACCGAGAACCGCTTCAAGGCGCTGGACCTGCACGTGATGAGCAAGCCCGACCTCACGCCGGTGACCGACGCAGACCAGGCGGTCGAGGAGACGATCCGGCGCACCCTGTCGCGGGTGCGCTCCCGCGACGCGGTGCTCGGCGAGGAGCAGGGCTCGACCGGGCACAGCCAGCGGCAGTGGATCGTCGACCCGATCGACGGCACCAAGAACTTCGTCCGCGGCGTGCCCGTCTGGGCCACCCTCATCGCGCTGGCCGTCGACGGCGAGGTCGTGCTCGGCGTGGTGTCCGCGCCCGCCCTGCAGCGGCGCTGGTGGGCGTCGAAGGGCGCCGGCGCGTGGACCGGCCGCTCGCTGCTCAAGGCGACCCGCTGCACCGTGTCCGACGTACGCCGCCTCGAGGACGCGTCGCTGTCGTACTCCTCGCTGCACGGCTGGGAGGAGCGCGAGCGGCTGCAGGACTTCCTCTCCCTGATGCGCCGGTGCTGGCGCAGCCGTGCGTACAGCGACTTCTGGTCCTACATGCTGCTCGCCGAGGGTGCGGTCGACATCGCCGCGGAGCCGGAGCTCGCGCTGTACGACATGGCCGCCCTCGACGTCATCGTCCGCGAGGCGGGCGGGCGGTTCTCCTCGCTCGACGGCACCGACGGGCCCTTCGGCGGGAACGCGCTCGCCACGAACGGCCACCTCCACGAGGCGGTGCTGGCGTTCCTGGGCTCGCTCCCCGACGGCCATGACGACCCCGAGTTCCCGCCGCTCGGCCCGGGCTCGGTCCACGACCTCCGCTCCCGCCGTCCCCAGGACTGACCCGACCCTTTTGTTGATTCGTCACCCGTGCACTGTTGAGTCGTCAGTTGTGCGCGGACGAGTTGCCACTTCTGCACGGCGCGGCTGGCGAGGTACCGCGCGCAGAGGTGACGACTCATGCGGACAGAAGCGACGACTCAACAGGGCGGGCGCGACGACTCAACGGACGGCGCGGGCCTCGACCGGCGCGCGCCGCAACCAGTAGCGTGGGGTGGACCCAACCCGCACGTGCGAGGAGGTCCCCGCGAATGCGCATCAGCGACGTCATCGGCGCCAAGGCCAGCAAGGACGTCATCACCATCGCTCCCGACGCCACCGTCCGCGACCTGATCCGGTTGTTGGCCGAGCACAACGTCGGTGCGCTCATCGTCAGCGCCGACGGGTCGGCGGTGGACGGGATCGTCAGCGAGCGCGACGTCGTGCGCCACCTGCTGGACTCCGACGACATCCTCGACGGGCAGGTGTCGGCGATCATGACCGTCGAGGTCGCGACCGCCGAGCCGGACACCAGCCTCGACGCCATGCGCCTGCTGATGACCGAACGCCGGATCCGGCACGTCCCCGTCGTCACCAACGGCAGCCTGAGCGGGATCATCTCGATCGGGGACGTCGTCAAGGCCGCGATGAACCAGCTCGAGTTCGAGCGCGACCAGCTCGACTCCTACCTCCACCAGACCTAGACATCCGCCCCTGATAGACAAGGGTCATGGAGAAGCCCGAGATCGAGTTCCCCGGCCCCGAGACCCCCAGTGACCTGGTGGTCACCGAGATCACCGAGGGGGATGGCGCCGAGGCGACGTCCGGCTCGACCGTGTCGGTGCACTACGTGGGCGTGGCCCACTCCACCGGCGAGGAGTTCGACGCGTCCTACAACCGCAATGCCCCGCTCGACTTCCGGCTCGGCGTCGGTCAGGTCATCCAGGGCTGGGACCAGGGGGTCGCGGGCATGAAGGTCGGCGGACGTCGTCAGCTCGTGATCCCGCCGCACCTCGGGTACGGCGACCGGGGTGCCGGCGGCGCGATCAAGCCCGGCGAGACGCTCATCTTCGTCGTCGACCTGCTCGACGTACGCTGACGCGGATGTGCCTCACCGGGGCCTGACCTGGGACAATCGGTGACATGACCGAGAGCCCTCTGACGACCGACGTGAAGATCGGCGACGAGTCCATCAAGCTGGGCCAGTTCCTCAAGCTGGCCGACCTGGTGGGCTCCGGCAGCGAGGCGAAGCCCCTGCTGTCCGGCGGCATGGTGCGCGTGAACGACGTGGTCGAGACCCGTCGCGGGCGTCAACTCGTGGTCGGCGACGTGGTCGCGATCGCGCATCGTTCGGTGAAGGTCGTCAACTGAGTCACCGGGTCTCGTGACGGGCGCTAGCGCGCCCTCCTCGACCAGCGGGTCGCTAGCGCGCCCACCTCGACAGCGGGTCAGATGGCGAGCGAGACGGCGTGGATGACCACGCCGACCAGGCCGCCGACGATGGTGCCGTTGATGCGGATGAACTGCAGGTCCCGGCCGACGTGCAGCTCGATGCGGCGGGCGGCCTCCTTGCCGTCCCAGCGCTCGATGGTGCTGGTGATGACGGCGGTCACCTCGGCGCCGTAGCGGCCGATCGCGAACACCGCGGCGTCGGCGGCCATCAGGTCCAGTCGCTTGCGGAGGTCGGCGTCCTCGACGAGGTGGTCGGCGAACGTCGACAGCTCGAGCCGGACCCGTTGCCGTACCGCTCCCTCGGGGTCGGCCAAGGAGGTCTGCAGCGCGTGGCGCAGGGCGTTCCAGAGGTCCACGCTCGAGGCGAGCACCTGGGGGTGGTCGAGCAGCCGGTCCTTGAGCGCCTCGGTGCGGGCCTGGGTGTCCGGGTCGTGCTGGAGGTCGTGGGCCAGCTGCCGCAGCATCGAGTCGAGCGCCTGCCGCGCGTGGTGCTGCGGGTCGTGCCGGATGTCGAGCAGCCACTCGACGACCTCCCGGTACGCCCGCCTGGTCACCGCGTCGTTCAGCCGGGGAGGCGCCCACCACGGCGCCCGCTCCCCCAGTACCTCGGCGAACTGCTCGGGGTGCTCCACCAGCCACTGGGCGATCTCGTCGACGGCGAGGTCGACCAGGCCGTGGTGCAGGTCGTCGCGCACCACCTCGTCGAGCAGCCCGCCCAGAAGCGGCGAGATCGGCTCCTCGTGGAACCGCGGCACCAACGCGTCCTGCACGAACCCGCGCACGTGCTCGTCGGTCACCTTGCCGAGCGCGAGGGAGGCCAGCTCGGCCGCCTCGTCCGCCACCCGACGGGCGTTCTCCGGGTCCGAGAGCCACCGGCCGACCCGCGCGGAGATGGTGGCCGCGGCGACCCGGTCGCGAATGATGCCCTCCTGCAGGAAGTTCTCCCCCACGAACTCCTCCAGGCCGCGACCCAGCTCGTCCTTGCGCTTGGGGATCAGGGCGGTGTGCGGGATGGGCAGGCCCAGGGGGTGCTTGAAGAGCGCGGTGACCGCGAACCAGTCCGCCATCGCGCCGACCATGGAGGCCTCGGCGCCGGCGTTGACGAACCCGAGCCAGCCGTCCTGGCCGCGCGTGACGACGTACACCACCGCTGCGAACACCAGCAGGCCCACGGCGATCGTGCGCATCCGGCGCAGGCCACGGCGCCTGGCCTCGTCGGCCGCAGGGTCCGGCGTGATCATCGAGATGACGCCCCGATGGGACTGCCGGTCCAGGGTCACGCCCCCATTGTCCCGTACGACAGAATCGCGCCCATGGCCCGCACCGTGATCACCTTCGGGACGTTCGACGTCTTCCACGTCGGGCACCTGCGCATGATCGAGCGCGCCGCCGCGTTGGGCGACCGCCTGGTGGTCGGCGTGTCGGCGGACGCGCTCAACCTCGCGAAGAAGGGCCGGGAGCCGGTGTTCAGCCAGGGCGAGCGGCTGGCGATCGTGGCCGCGCTGAAACCGGTCGACGAGGTGTTCATCGAGGAGAGCCTGGAGCTGAAGAGGCACTACATCGAGCAGTACGCCGCCGACGTGCTCGTCATGGGCGACGACTGGGAGGGCCGGTTCGACGAGTTCGCGGACGCGTGCGAGGTCGTCTACCTCACGCGTACCCCGGCCATCTCGACCACGGCGCTGATCGAGAAGATCTCCGCGGCCGAGTGACACCTGTCCCGTGAGCGGCCCTTCCGCGGACGGTGGGGTCATCCGGCGTCTAGGGTTGACCGAAGTCCGACCCGATGACGAGGAGATCCCCCGAATGCGCCGCAAGCTCGCCAGCCTGGTCGCGGCTGGTCTATCGCTGGGCCTCGCCCTCACCGTGGCGCCGGCGGTCGTGGGGTCCGCGAGCGCGGACGACGCCCCCGCCGCCGTCAGCACGCCCGGCCGGGGCACCGACCGGGAGGCCGCGACGCAGGCACTCGAGCGGGCGCGGGCCCTCTTCTCCGACAAGGCCGTCTCCGACAGGGCCGCACCCGGCCGGGACAGCAAGGGTGCCCCTCAGCACCAGGACGCGACACTGATCTTGCGCGACCTCTTCTCCTCGCTGGACGACCTCTCGCCCGCAGAGCGCAAGGTGGCCCGCGGCATCCTCGCCCGGCCCACGGACGGCGCAGCCGACGGGTTGGGCGACGGCTACACCGTGCCTGCGGTCAAGAAGTGCCGCGCCAACATCTGCCTGCACTGGGTCACCTCGACCGAGGACGCGCCGCCGAGCCGGGCCTGGGCAAACAAGATCCTGAAGCTGATGAACAAGGTCTGGAAGAAGGAAGTCAAGAAGCTGGGCTACCGGCCTCCGGTCCCCGACGGCGGGCGCGGCGGCAACAACAAGTTCGACGTGTACCTCGCCCAGACCGGCGACGGCGGACTCTACGGATACTGCTCCCCGGAGCGGCGCAAGCCCGGATTCCGCTGGCTGGCGTCCGGCTACTGCGTCCTCGACAACGACTTCGTCGAGTTCCCCCTCAAGCCGATCCAGAGCGCCGAGGTGACCGCGGCACACGAGTTCTTCCACTCCATCCAGTTCGCCTACGACTACGGCGAGGACGCCTGGCTCCTGGAGGCCACCGCCACGTGGATGGAGGAGCGGGTCTTCGACGACGTCAACGACAACCGCCAGTACCTCCCCGCCAGCCAGGTGGCCAACCCCACCGTCCCGCTGGACTACTTCAACACCGCCACCGGCGAGCAGTACGGCAACTGGACGTTCTTCGAGTTCCTGAGCAAGAGGTTCGGCAACGGCATCGTCAAGCAGATCTGGAACAAGGCCGCGGCCTTCCCGGGCGCTCCCGACATGTACTCCACCAAGGCCATCGCCAGCGTCCTGAAGCCGAAGAAGGGCTTCAAGCGGGTCTACAGCGAGTTCGCCTCGGCCAACCTGCTGCCCGCGAAGTTCTACCCCGAGGGCAAGTCCTGGAAGCTGCCTCCCGTGTACGGCGGCCCTCTCACCCTCACCCGCGCGGACCGGCGCACCGGCAAGATGGGCGCGACCCTCTTGCACATGTCGTCGGCCAGCTGGGCCCTGAAGTCGTCGTCCTCGCTGCGCAACAAGAAGTGGTACCTCAAGGTGAAGGTCGACGGGCCGAGCTCGTTCCGCAGCCCCGCGGCGTACGTCCTGGTGCAGAAGCGCAAGGGCTTCGACAAGAAGTTCGTGCAGCTCAACGGCAAGGGCAACGGTCAGGTCATCGTGCCCTTCAGCCGCAAGAAGGTGAAGGCCGTCTACGTCTCGCTGGTCAACGCCTCCACCCGCTTCAAGTGCTTCAAGCAGACGCGGTTCTCCTGCCAGGGGCTGCCGATCGACGACGGACGCCGGCTCGTCGGGAAGCGGTACAAGTTCTCCGCGAGCGTGATCAAGCGGGGTTGAGCCTCACGCCGCGAGACCTGAGGCCGCTCGCCGTCGCGTCGGCGACGGCGGTCGTCTCGATCGGGCTGCTGTGGGCCGCCGTGGCAGGCGACTGGCTCGGCCCGGATGCCGGCCGTGGCTCGGGGTTCTGCGAGCGACCCCACGACCTGGGTTTGCTCGTCCAGCCGGCCAACAGCCTCTCGAACGCCGGCTTCGTCGTCGCCGGGCTCGCCATCGCGTGGTACGCCGGGAGGCGCGACCGGCTGGGCGACGTGCTGGTGCGGCTGCCGGGCCTGCCCACGGCGTACGCCGCGGTCACCGTGCTGCTCGGCCCGGCGAGCGCCGCCATGCACGCCACCCAGTCGGAGCTCGGCGGTCGCCTCGACCTCCTGAGCATGTACCTCATCGCCTCCTTCGCCGCGGCGTACGCCCTGATGCGGCTGGTGCGACAGGGATCGGTGTTCTTCTTCCAGGTGTTCCTGTTGCTGGTCGCCGCCTGCGAGCTGGTGGGGACCGTCGACGCGTCGGTGCCCGTCGTGCACGAGAGCGGCAACCTCGCGTTCGGGACCCTGCTCGTGACCGCGATCGCCATCGAGGTGGTGCTGTGGCGCCGGCACGCGGGAACGCGCACCCATCTGAGCTGGGGCGGCGGCTCGGTCGCGGTGATGGTGGTCGCGTTCGTCATCTGGAACCTCGCCCAGGGCCCGTGGTGCGACCCGACCTCGTGGGTGCAGGGTCACGCCGCCTGGCACCTCCTGGACGCCGTGGCGGCGTACCTCCTGTTCCGGCTGTACGCCAGCGAGCGGGTCTATCCCTGACAGGGGATGTCAGGTATTTGCACCACGCTGGCCTCATGACGAACGCCGCGCACCACGAGTTCGACTTCTGGATCGGTGAGTGGGACGTGTTCGGGCCGCAGGGCAAGCAGGTCGGCCGGAACACCATCACGAGCATGTTCGGCAACGGGATGCTCCACGAGCACTGGCACGGCAGCGGCGACATCGAGGGCCGCAGCATCAACGCCTACGACGACGCGCGCGGCTGCTGGCACCAGACGTGGATGGACTCGACGGGCGGCGTGCTGCTCCTCGACGGCGGCATGCAGGAGGGGGCGATGGTCCTCGAGGGGCGAGCCCCCAGCTCCGAGGATCCGTCCGTGGTGGACGTCCAGCGGATCACCTGGACCAAGGAGCCCGGCGACGAGGTACGCCAGGTCTGGGAGACCTCGTCCGACGACGAGAAGACGTGGACCGTCGCCTTCGACGGGCGGTACCGGCGGCGCGCCTCCTGAGTGGTTTCGAGGCTCGCAAGCTCGCAACTCAACCACCGAAGTCCGGCGTTACTGTGAGGCATGAGCGCCGGACAGCTGCCCGAGGGAGCCGACGACGTCGGTCGGGGCGAAGGACCGGCCCGGCGTGAGGGCTACACCAGGCGCGGCAAGCTCAAGTCCGCGGCGTACGACGCGGAGATGGAGCGTCTCCAGGAGCAGCTGGTCCTGCTGCAGTACTGGATCCAGAGCCAGGGCCTGAAGGTGCTGGTGATCTTCGAGGGGCGCGGCTCGGCCGGCAAGGGCGGCGTGATCAAGCGGATAACCGAGCGCACCTCGCCGCGCACGGTCCGCGTCGTCGCGCTGCCGAAGCCGACCGAGCGGCAGAAGACCCAGTGGTACTTCCAGCGGTACGTCGAGCACCTGCCCGCCGCGGGCGAGATGGTGCTCTTCGACCGGTCCTGGTACAACCGCTCGAACGTCGAGTGGGTGATGGACTACTGCACCCAGGACGAGTACCAGGAGTTCCTCCGTTCTTGCCCTGAGTTCGAGCGGATGCTCGTGCGCTCGGGCATCCAGGTCATCAAGTACTGGTTCTCGGTCAGCTTCGAGGAGCAGCGCAAGCGGTTCGAGGCCCGCAACGCCGAGCCGCTCAAGCGCTGGAAGCTCAGCGACATGGACCTCGCCGAGCACGAGCTGTACGTCAAGTACTCGATGGCGAAGGACAGCACCTTCACCTACACCGACATCAAGCAGGCGCCCTGGTACGTCGTGCCGTCCGACGACAAGAAGGCCGCCCGGCTCAACTGCATCAACCACCTGCTCAGCCAGTTCGAGTACGTCGACGTCGCGCCCGACGTGGTGGAGCTACCGGTGATGAAGGAGCTGCCGTACGTGCGACCGCCGATGCACGAGCAGACGTTCGTCCCAGACCTGTTCTAGCCCTACCGGCCCAGCCATCGCAGCAGGACCGCGGTCAGCCGCTCGGGCGCGTCGAGCTGGATCAGGTGCCCGGCGCCCTCGACCAGGTCGAGCCGGGCGCCGGGGATCAGCTCCGCCAGCCGGTGCGCCCGGTCCACGGGGATCCAGGTGTCCTCGGTCCCCCAGACGACCTGCACGGGCACGTCGAGCGAGGGGTACAACGGCTCGACCTCGTCGGTCCACCGCTGGTCTGCCTGGGCGATCTGGCGGTAGAACGCCGCCTGGCCGGACCCGCCGAGCCACGGCGCGACGAGTGTGTCGATGTCGCCGGCCCGCAGGGGGCGATGGGCCGCGCCGGCGACGTACGTGCGGACGAGCGCCTCGTGCAACGGCCCGGGCAGCCGCGCGAAGACATCCGCGTGCTCGGACACCAGGCGGAAGAACTCCGAGCCCCACGGCGCGAGCGCGACCACGTCGACGAGGGCGAGGGAGCGGTACGTCGCGCCGTGCAGCAGGTGGGCACGCAGGGCGACCGCTCCCCCGTAGTCGTGGGCGACCACGTCGGGAGCCTCGAGGTCCCAGTGCTCGAGGAGACCGGCCAGGATCCTGCCCTGAGCGTCCAGGGAGACGTCGCCCTCGGCCATTGTCGACGAGCCGTAGCCGAGCATGTCCCAGAGGTAGACCGTGCGGGACTCGCCGACCGCGCCCGCGACCCGGGCCCAGAGCGCCGAGGACCACGGGGTGCCGTGGCAGAACACGACGGGAGGCCCGTCTCCGAACCGGCCCCAGCGCACCTCCTGGTCACCCACCGGGAACGACTCGTCGAGCACGACAGCAGCATGGCAGGCTGGTGTGGTGACCCTTCCGACCCAGCCCGCCGAGCGGCACCGTGCAGTGGCCGGCGGCTTCTCCGACCGGGTACGCGACGTCTCCGACTGGGACGCGCCCTCCCCCGTGTCGGCGTGGGCGACGCGCGACGTCGTACGCCATCTCGTGGAGTGGTTCCCGGCCTTCCTGGAGGGCGGCGCCGGCGTCACCCTCGCCTCGGGACCCGACGCGGACGAGGACCCGGTCGCGGCTTGGCAGGTGCACAGCGACGCCGTCCAGGCGCTGCTCGACGACCCGGACACCGCCGCGAAGCTGCTGACCAACCCGCACATCGGTGAGGTACCGCTGCCCGAGGCGATCGACCGCTTCTACACCTCCGACGTCTTCATGCACACCTGGGACCTGGCCCGCGGAGCCGGCCTCGACGACCGCCTCGACCCCGACGCCTGCGCCGAGATGCTGGCGGGGATGGAGCCGCTGGCCGACATGCTGGCGTCGTCGGGGCAGTACGGCCCGCGCGTCCCCGTCCCGGACACCGCCGACGCCCAGACCAAGCTGCTGGGACTCATCGGCCGCGACCCGTTCTGGACCCGCTGACGACTTCGTCAGACGACCACCGGCTCGGGAAGGGCGAGAGCCTCGTCCGGCACGTGAGGTATCCGGCCGGGCAGGGCGACGGCACCGACCGCGGCGGCTACCAAGCACAGCAGGCCGACCACCAGGCTGGAGGTGTGCAGACCGGTCATGAACGCGTCCTGCAGCGCGCGCACCAGCTCGGGCTGGCCGGCCGAGATCGCGGTGGCCGCGCCGACCGAGTCCTTCGCCTGCTCCAGCACGCCCCCGGACAGTCCAGCCCATGCGCCGTCGTCCAGGTTCGCGGCGTACACGCTCGAGAACACCGACCCCACGACCGCGACGCCGAGTGTGCCGCCGAGCTCTCGGGTGGCGTCGTTGACCGCTGACCCGACGCCGGCGCGCGCGGGCGGCAGCACGAGCAGGATCGACTCCGTCGCGGGCGTCGAGATGAAGCCCATGCCGAGGCCCATCAGGACCATCTGCGGCACGATCACGGCGGCGTACGACGCGTCGACGCTGACCGTCGAGATCCACAGGAACGACGTCGCGAACAGCAGCAGTCCGGAGGTCACCACGACCTTGGTGCCGATCCTCGGGGCGAGCAGGGCGCCGACGACCGAGGCGGCGGCGATGCTCAGCGCGACCGGGAGGATGCGCGCGCCGGTCGAGAGCGCGCCGTACCCGCGCACGAACTGGAAGTACTGCGTGATCAGGAAGATGAACCCGAACAGCGCGAAGAACGTCACGGTGACTGCCCCGCTGGCGGCGCTGAACCGGCGGTCCCGGAACAGCCCGACGTCCAGCATCGGATGCGCCGCGCGGCGCTCGACGTTCACGAAGACCACGAGGAGCAGGGCGCTCAGTGCGAACCCGCCGATGGTATGGCTCGAGGCCCACCCGTGCCCGGGCGCCTCGATGATCGTGTACGTCAGTGCGCTCAGCATCGCCACCGACAGCCCGAGGCCGGGCAGGTCGAGCCGCGGAACGGCGGGGTCGCGGGACTCGGGGACCAGGACGTAGGCCGCGGCGGCGGTCAGCACGGCCAGCGGGACCAGGGCCCAGAACACGCTGCCCCAGGCGAAGTGCTCGAGGAGCACGCCCCCCGTGACCGGGCCCGCCGCGACACCGATGCCGACCACGGCACCCCAGACGCCGAGGGCGGCCGCGCGCTCGCGCCGGTCGCGGAACGTGTTGGTGATGATGGACAGGGTGGTCGGGAAGATCACCGCAGCGGCAGTACCCATGGCCACGCGCGCCGCGATCAGCGCCCCGGCCGAGTCGACCACCGCGCCGACGACGCTGGCCGCGGCGAAGCCGAGCAGGCCGAGGATCAGCGCCGGCCGTCGGCCGTAGCGGTCGGAGAGGCTGCCGGCCGCGAGCACGAGCGCGGCGAAGGCCAGGTTGTAGCCGTCCACGATCCACTGCAGGGACCGGGTGCCGGCATCGAGGTCGGTGGAGATGCTCGGGAGCGCGACGTTGACGATCGTGGTGTCCAGGTTGATCGCGAGCACGGCAGCGCAGACCGTGAGCAGGACGGGAAGTTTTGAACGCATGTGGACAGTGTCCACATAGATGTAACCACTGTCAACATTTATCGGTACGATGGTCGGGTGACCACGAAGCCGTACCACCACGGCAACCTCCGCGCCGCCCTCGTCGAGGCCGGCGCCGAGCTGGCCAGGACCGCCGGGCCGGACGGCGTGGTGCTCCGCGAGGTGGCGCGGCGTACGGGCGTCTCGCACAACGCGGCGTACCGCCACTTCGCCGACCGGGACGAGCTGCTCGCCGAGATCGCGTCGCTGGCCTCCGACCAGCTCGCGCAGGCGATGCAGCGACGGCTCGACGATGTCACCGAGAACGATCCGCCGCTGCGGGCGAGGGCGCGGTTGCGGGCCACGGGCCGTGCGTACGTCGAGTTCGCGCTCGCCGAGCCCGGGCTCTTCACCGTGGCCTTCTGCCCGACCGACGCGGCGGACGCCTCGCCGGACGGCGCGGCGCCGTACGTGCTGCTCGGTCAGGTGCTCGACGAGCTCGTCGAGGCTGGTGCCTTCTCCCCCGCCAACCGGGTGGGCGCCGACGTGGTGTGCTGGTCGGCGGTGCACGGGCTGTCCGTGCTGCTGCTCGACGGGCCGCTGAGAGGGATGCCGCCCCCGGACCGCGCCGCCCTGGTCGAGAAGCTGCTGGCCACCGTCGAGCGGGGCTTGACCGGGTCGGTCGCCTGAGCCGGGTCAGCGCAGTCGCGGCAGCCGCGCCAGGATCGCGTCCGGGTCGGGACTCTCGACGAGCAGCTCGTCGTACCTCTCTCCGCGCAGCACGACGTACACCGCCCGGCGGTTCCGGCGCAGCGCCACGAGCTGGCGGTGCCCGAACCAGACCCAGCGACCGAGCATCCACACGCCCGGCAGGGCCAGGCCCACCCGCATGCCGCGGAGATCCTCGCTCCAGGAACCCACCTCGCGGGCGCCGACCACCGACGACACGGGCACCTCGTAGTCCCGCACCAGGCCCAACAGCTTCTCGTTCGCCGGGAACGTGACCCGGATCGTCAGCCCGTCAACGGTGATGGTGGCCATGCCTTCATCCTCTCGCGCGGAGGATGCGGGGAGCCGCACTGACCTGTCGGGGGTCGAGGTGCGCCCATCTCGGTGGTTGAGGAGGGCGTGCAACGCCCGCCGCCCGTCGCCCGTCTCGAAACCCGGTGACCTGTCGGTGGTTGAGGTGCAAGGAGCGCCCAGCGACCTCTCGGTGGTTGAGGTGCGAGGAGCGCCAGCGACGAGCCTCGAAACCACACCCCAGAACTCGTCCAAGATTTCTCGGAATCCCTTGTGGACAAGGGGTTCTGAGCACCATGGACTGTCGGTGGTCGGTGCTTGACTTGTCCCATGTCCAGCACGTACGCCGCACCACTCGACATGGTCGAGCGCGGGCTGGACGACCTCGCCCAGATCGCACCGGAGCTACCGGACGACCACGGAGAAGCGTGACGGCTGGTCCGCCTCTCGCGGATCGCGGCGCGTGCCGAAGCCGAGCGGATGCGAGTCCTCGCAGCCGCCGACGACATCGCCGAAGAGACCGGTGCCCGGTCCACCGCACACTGGCTCGCCGACGCCACCCGCGACAACCCCGGAGCCGTCCGCCGACTCTCCGCCCTGGCCGCAGCCTTGGACGAACGGTGGACCCAGGTCGCCGACCGCGCTGGCTGACGGTGTCGTGAACGTGGCCCAGGCGCGGGTGATCGCCGAAGCCCTCGACGCCCTCCCGGCCGGCCTCGAACCCGAGACTCTCGCCAAGGCCGAGGCATACCTGCTCGGCGAGGCCGCCCGGTTCGGACCCCCACAGCTACGCCGCCTCGCCCACAGCCTGCTGGAGGTCATCGCCCCCGAGATCGCCGACGAAGCCGAATACAAGCGGCTGGTCGAGGAAGAGAAACGCGCTAGGGCCGCCACCAGCCTCTCCTTCCAGCGGCGTGGTGACGGAGCCACCGACATCCGCGCCCGGATCCCCGACCACGTCGCGAACCGGCTCAAGACCTACCTCGACGCCTACACCTCCCCCCGACGCGGCCCACTCGGCGACGTCGACCAGCTCCCCACCCCCAGACGCCGCGGCATCGCGTTCTGCGCCCTCCTGGAGAACCTCCCCAGCCACGGCCTGCCCCAACACGGCGGCACCGCGACCACCGTGATGGTCATCCTCGACCTCGACACCCTCAAAACAGACGCCGGGTCCGGGTTCGCGGAGACCTCGACCGGGGACCGGTGCACCGCCGAACAAGCCCGCCGGATGGCCTGCCAGGCAGGCATCGTCCCGGTCGTCCTCGGCGGCAAAGGCGAGGTCCTCGACCTCGGCCGCACCCGACGCCTCTTCTCCTCCGCGCAGCGGAAGGCGATGGCCGTCCGGGACCGCGCATGCACCGCCGACGGCTGCACGATCCCCGCCGCCTGGTGCGAAGCCCACCACCACAAACAACCCTGGTCCAAAGGCGGAAAGACCGACCTCGCCGACGGCAAACTCCTCTGCCCCCTCCACCACCACCGCGCCCACGACCCAGGATGGGAGGTCCACCACCACCCGAACGGCAGCACGTCCTTCCACCGACGCACGTGACATGTCCCGTTCTCCAGCGCATCGGTCGGCGATGACGTTCACTGCCTCAATGGAGCCGGGTCTTCGCGACCGAGTTGAGCGGTGGCGTCGCGCCCGGGAACTAGCGAGCGACGTGCGAGCTGGCTCCACCATGCATGCCCAGGTCCTTCAAGAGCGCCTTGGCTTTCTCAAGAGAAGCGCCTGGCGATTCGCTCTTGGAGCCCTGTTGCTGGCTGCACCGACGATGTTCGTCGGGGTGATGTCGAACTCGGCATTCTCCTGAGGCACCGCCGTCAGGTCCTACTTCGTGGGACATCTGATCCCCTTCACTGCCTCACCTTCGGACGCGCCCGCAGGTGCGCCCGCTCGCCGTGCTTGCCGAAGAGGCTGAGGAACTCGACGGCGTCCTCGTCGGCTGCGCCGAACCAGTGGGGGGTGCGGGTGTCGAACTCGGCGGCCTCGCCGGGGCCGAGGACGAGGTCGTGCTGGGCGAGGACGAGCCGGAGACTGCCGGCGAGGACGTACACCCATTCGTAACCCTCGTGAGTCTGCGGCTGGGGTGAGCGTCGGGAGCGGCCGGCGGGGATCACCATCTTGAACGCCTGGATACCGACGGCCTGACGGGTCAGCGGGACCATCGTCATCCCATTCGCCTTCTCGGGGCGCAGGTGGATGCGCGGGTCGCCCGTGGGCGGGGCGTCGACGAGCTCGTCGAGCGTGACGCCGTACGCACGGGCGAGTGGCATCAGCAGCTCGAGCGTGGGCTTGCGGGAGCCGGACTCCAGGCGGGACAGCGTGCTGACGGAGATGCCCGTCTCGGCCGACAGGTCCGCGAGCGTGGTCGCGCGCTCCTGTCTCAAGGAGCGGAGGCGCGGCCCTACGGTGTCCAGGGCGGGGTCGGCGGTCATCCTCCGAGTTTGCCATGTCAGCAAATTGACTTGCCGCAGGGGCGTCGCCGCGCGACGCTGGGCCCATGGACGAGATGTACGACGTGATCGTGGTCGGCGGCGGCGCCGCCGGTCTCAACGGAGCACTCATGCTGGCGCGGTCGCGGCGACGCGTCGTGGTCGTCGACGCGGGTGAACCTCGCAACGCCCCGGCCGAGGGAGTGCACGGCATGCTCGGGCACGACGGCGTGCCACCGGCGGAGCTGCTGGCACGTGGGCGGGACGAGGTACGCCGCTACGGCGGCGAGATCGTCGACGGCCGCGCGATGACGGCTCGACGGCAAGGCAGCGGCTTCGCGGTCTCCCTGGTGGACGGCCGAGAGCTCACCGCCCGGAGGCTTCTCATCACCACCGGTCTGGTCGACGAGCTGCCCGACGTGCCCGGCGTGCGCGAGAGGTGGGGGCACGACGTCATCCACTGTCCCTACTGCCACGGGTACGAGGTGCGGGACCAGCAGGTCGGCGTGCTGGCGACGAACGCGAACGCGATGCACCAGGCCCTGTTGTTCCGGCAGCTGAGCCACGACGTCGTGGTGTTCGCCAACGGCACGGACTTTTCCGACGAGCAACGCGAGCAGCTCCTCGCCTTGGCGATCGGGATGGTCGAGGGCGTGGTGGGCGAGCTCGTGATCGAGGACGACCGGCTCGTCGGCGTACGCCTCGCGGACGGCCGCACCGTCCCCCGCCAGGCCGTCGTCGTCACCACGCGGATGGTGGCGCGGGCGGGGTTCCTCGCCGATCTCGGCCTGACCACGACACCCCACCCGTCGGGCATGGGCGAGCACCTGGCGGTCGACGCCGGCGGACGGACGGACGTCCCCGGCGTGTGGGCGGCCGGCAACGTCACCGACCTCTCGGCCCAGGTCGGCGCGTCCGCAGCCCAGGGAGCCTGGACCGGTGCGCAGCTCAACATGGACCTGATCACCGAGGACGGCCGGCTGGCCATCGAGGACTACCGAGGCATACCCGTGGGCATCTGACGTAGTGTCGCAGTCGTGCCGAGATTTGCCGCTGTCTCCCGCCATCACGTCACCAGCGCCCTGGCGGAGGTCGACGGGCACGGTCGGCGCGAAGAGTTCGTGCTGCTCCACAGCGGCCAGACCTACGGCGCCCGCGCCGTGCTCAGCGCCGCGCACGAGAAAGCGACGGGCAGCTCCGTCCCCGACCACGACTGGGCCAGCGGTGACCAGGCGGCGCGGATCCTGCGCGAGCTCGGCTTCCGCGTGCTGGCCGGCGACGACCCGGAGGCTGTGCTTCCCGTGTCCGGCACCTGGCGGGAGACGAGCGATGTCGGCCCGGAGGCCACCCGCGAGGAGTGGGCGGCAGCCGCACGCGAGGCACTGGTCGAGTGCGCCAAGAGGTACCGCTCGACGATCACGCCGAAGGACCTCGCGATCGAGGTGCAGCGACGCAGCGGCATCCGGACGCGTCAGCTCTTCCACCACTGGCTCGGCGAGGTGCTCGGCCTGGTCGCCCTCGACTCCGCGCGACGCGACGAGCCGCTGCTCGTCTCGCTCTGTGTGGACGAGGCAGGGCGGGTCGGAGACGGGTACGCCGTCGCGGTGCGGGCAGCCCACGGCGACGCGCCGGAGACCCCCAACGCGCACGCTGCCAAGGAGCAGCTGGAGTGCTACCGGTTCTTCGAGGCCGTCGGCCTGCCCGCCGACGGCGGCTCGGTCGCGCCTCCGAAGGTGGTCGCGGAGCCCCGGACCCGGAAGGCCGCGGTCCGCAAGGCTCCGGCCGTCAAGCGACCGACGAAGCCCGCCGACCGTCCCCCGGAGATCTGCCCGAACTGCTTCATGGCGATCCCCCGCTCGGGCGTCTGCGACAACTGTGGTTGAGCCAGCCGCGTGCGAGGTACGAGCACGCGGCTGAGGTCATCCAGGTCGAGCGAGCGACGCAACCGAGGAACGAGGTTGCGCGAGCGCGTCGAGACCCAGTGAGAGGTCAGCGGACCTCTTGCGCGGTCTCGACACGGGCTCGCCCAGGGGCTCGCCCGGCTCGACCACCGAGGAGGTCGCCTGGGGGTCGCCCGGCTCGACCACCGAGGTCACAGGGCTCACCCGGCTCGACCACCGAGGTCACAGGGCTCACCCGGCTCGACCACCGAGTCGGCGACAGGGGGTCGCCCGGCTCGACCACCGAGGGTCAGGCGCCCCGCGCCTTGAGCGCGTCGACCAACAGCGCGACCAGCGCCTCCACCTGCACGTCGACCGAGGAAGCCTCGATGTCCAGGCCGTCGAGGGCCCGGGCCGCGAGGCCGGCCTTGCTGTCGATCAGCTCGGCGACCTTGGTGTCGATGGTCTGAGCGGCGATGATCCGCCACGCGGTGACGGGCTCGTCCTGGCCGATCCGGTGCACCCGGTCGATGGCCTGCGTCTGCTCGGCGTCGGTCCACGAGAGCTCGGCGAGCACCAGGTTGGAGGCGACCTGCAGGTTGATGCCGACACCGGCCGCGCTCAGTGAACAGACGATCACCGCAACGTCCGGGTCCTCCACGAACGCGGTGATGCTGCGCTCGCGGGCGGCCCGGGTCTGGTCACCGCGGATCGTGGAGAACTTCAGGCCACGCTTGGCGAAGGTCTCCTGCGCGGCGTCCATCACGTCGATGTGCTTGGCGAAGAAGACCACCTTGCCGACGTTGCGCGCCAGCTGCGCGGCGTAGTCGGCGGCCAGCCCGGCCTTGGCCTGGCCGATCCGGCGCATCATGCCGAACACGTTCTCGCCGGTCGACTCCTCGTCGGAGCCCTCCCGCTCCCATGTCGCGACACGGCGGACGAGCTCGAGGTCGATGCCGTCCTCGTCGAGGGTGGCCTCGGTACGACGCGTGTCCAAGGCCGACTCGTACCTCGCCACGAGACGTCGGGCGAGCTCGGCCTCGGCCTCGCGGATCGAACGGCCCACCTCGTCGTCGAGCTCCACCGGGATGTCGGCGATGCGGCGGGCGGGGATGTCCTTGGCGACGTCGACCTTGCGGCGCCGGACGATGCCCATGTCGACCACGCAGTTGCGCGCGGCCGGGTAGAAGCCCTGGTCCGCCGGGGTCAGGCCGGTCTCCTCCAGCTCGTCCATCAGCGCGCCGATGGGCATCTTGTCGTCGATCCAGCCGAGGTACTGCCAGATCGCTCGGAAGTCCTCGATGTCGTTGATCAGCGGCGTGCCGGTCAGGGCGAAGAGCAGCGGGCGGCCGGTGCGGGAGCGGATCCGCTCGGAGATCTGGAGCACGTTCTGCGAGCGCTGCGAGGTCTTGTTCTTGATGAAGTGCGCCTCGTCGACGACCATCGAGCGGAACCCGAAGTCGCCCAGCCAGCCGACGTGGCGGTCCAGCACCTCGTAGTTCACCACGATGATGTCGGCGAAGCCGTTGATGTCCTGGCCGTCGCCGTGGATGACCGTCGACATGCGGTGCGGCACCCAGATCGAGGCCTCGCGGGCCCAGTTCATCTTCACCACGTTCGGGACCACGGCCAGCAAGGGGAAGGCGTCGGCGGCCTCGGCCCCGAGCAGCGCCTGGGCCGTCTTGCCGAGGCCGGGCTCGTCGGCGAGCAGGAAGCTCCGGTGCCCGTCGGCCGCGGCCGCGACCACCTGGGCCTGGTGCTTCATCAGCTGCAGGACGCCGGGGAGCATCACGTCGCGGGCCTCGGGCAGCGGCATGGAGGTGGTCGCGCCGTTGCCGACGACCTCGAACGAGCGGAACAGCGGGCCCAGCAGCTCCCAGCCGGCGAGCCGGCGGGCCTCGCCGCGGTTCTGGGAGGCGGTGGCGAAGTCGGGGGCCAGGAACGGGTTGGCGAGCTGGCGGGAGAGGACGGACTGGGGAACCACGCGACGTTCGACGACCAGGGGTGCGTCGAGGGGATCCGCCTCGTCCTCCTCCTCGACCTCGACGCCCGCGCGCTCCAGCATCGACCGGCGCATCTCGGACGCCTGGTCGGAGACCTTGGCGTCCTCGGACAGGAGGGTGAAGAAGGACGGCTCGCGGGCCGCCGTCTGGGCCAGGATCGTGGCGATGCCGTCGAGCCGCTTGAGCTCGCCGTCGCGCTTCGCCTCGGTGAGCGTGGTGTCGGTCCGGACCCGGATCCGCTCCTCGCGTGCCAACAGCGCCACGGCCTGGAACCGCGAGCGCACCGAGACGGCCTGACCACGCTCGACGGCGGACTCGATCTCGCGCACGGCGCGCGCGAGGATCGGGATCAGCCCCTCGTTGTCGAGGGGTCGGGTTCGACCCTGTCGACCGTTCGTACGGCGCTGGCCCGATCGTTGGGTCTGACGCTGGCGGCTACGAGCCAAGGAAACTCCTCCCCGAGGCCCGGCGACGTGCCGGGCCGGCCTGCCACAGGTCCTGTGCCCGAGCGGGCGATCATCCGAGGAGCCGAGTGGCTCCCGGGGAGCTGACCTCCGGGTCGAGAGACGGTCGGGTCAGGAGAGTGTCGCCTGACGAGGACCGCGGGCGGTCCGACCTGTGCGAGACCAGCATATCCAACCAGGCCACGCCTGTCCTAGACGGCGACAACCTTGTCCGACGGTCCAGTCCGGCGCTCGAGGCGCTGCACGGACGGGAACAGCAGCGAGAGGAGGGCCGATCCGCCCATCACGAGACCGACGACGACCAGCCAGCGGTCGAAGCCGACGGCGGCGGCGACCGGTCCGGTGAAGGCGAGGCCGAGCGGCCGGGCGACGAACGAGCCGACCAGGTCGAAGGAGTAGACGCGGGCCAGCTTGTCCTCGGCCACGTTCTGCTGGATCGACAGGTCCCAGTTGACGCTGAAGATCTCCAGGCCGAACCCGTGCACGAACGCGCCCAGCAGGAGCGGCGCGAGCTGGTCGCTCAGGGCCATCGCCAACGGGAAGGCCGCGGTGAGCGACAACAGGGCCGTGCCGACGAACAAGCCGTGGCGCGGCTGCCACCGCAACGAGACCAGCCCGCCCACGATGAAGCCCCCCATCAGCGCGGCCAGGGCCCATCCCCACGCGGCCCGGCCGAGGCCGTCGCCGACCACGATCGGCCCGAGCACGGACTGGGCGCCGCCGAAGAACAGGTGGTAGAGCAGCGCCTGGCCGATCAGCAGCCACAGCCAGGTGTGGCGGAACACCTCGGCCGCCCCCGCCCGCAGGTCGCCGAGCATCGATGCCCGGGACTCCGCAGCGGGGCTCGAGGGGACCCGGATGAGTCCGAAGCACCAGGCGGCGACGGCGTACGTCGCTGCGTCGATCGCGATGGCCCAGCCCGACCCGAACGCGGCGACCAGCACCCCGGCGAGCGAGAAGCCCAGCACCATCGCGGCGTTCTGGCTCAGTCGGCGGCCGGCGACCGCGCGCGGGAGGTCGGCCTCGTCGACCGTCTGCCGGGTCATCGCCGAGGACGACGGCCCGGCCAGCGCGCCCAGGCACCCGTTCACGACGCCCATGACGGTCAGCATCGGGATCGAACCCCAGCCGCCGATCAGTGCGACCGCCACCACACTTTGGGTCACGAAGGCCGCGGCCGACGAGCCCTGCATCATCAGCTGGCGCGGGAGGCGGTCCCCGAGCACGCCGCCGAACAGCACCGTGACGACCTCGGCGAGGGCGAAGGCCGCCACGACCAGGCCGAGGTCCGTGGCCGAGCCGCCGAGGTCCAGGACCGCGAACGCCAGCGCGACAGGGGCGATGGAGCCGCCCAGCGCGCTGACCGTCGATCCCCCGACCAGCAGCCGGTAGTTGCGGTGGTGCAGGAGCCCGAGGAAGCCGTTCACGATCGCAGATTACTTCGGTGACGAAGTATTCGTCAACGAACTAGTAGCCGCCGAAGCACTATTCTCGGTCCATGGCTGGATCCGAGGCTGGGACCGACTGGACCGACCGCCACGTCGCGCGTTGGCGGGCGCACTGGGTCGACATCCACTTCGACGACGACGTGGAGGGCATCGTGACGCGGATCGGGCGGCTCGGGCGCTCTCTCAAGAAGATGATGGAGATCGCCGTGGCGGAGGTCGGGCTGCAGGAGTTCGAATACCAGACCTTGCACTCGCTGATGATCCGCGACACCCCCGGCACGGCCTCCCCGACCGACCTCGCGGACGACCTCGGCGTCTCGGGAGCCGGGATGAGCGGGCGACTCGACGGCTTGGAGAAGGCCGGCTGGGTACAACGAACCGCGTCCCCCGACGACCGGCGCCGGGTCGTCGTCGAGATCACCCGCGACGGCGCGGACGTGTGGCGTAGGGCGATGGCCCTGCGTGGCGCCCAAGAGGAGGAGATGGTGGCCGTGTTGACGGCGCGCGAGCAGGCCCAGCTCAACCGGCTCCTCAAGAAGCTCGCGCTCTGGACGGAAGCCCGATGACGAGGTTCTCCGTCTCCACGACGTCCAGCGCGACGGTCGAGGCCGACCGGACACGGGTCTGGGACGCGCTCACCGACCCCGTGCTGCTGACGCGCCTGACGCCGTACCTCAAGCGGATCGACGCCCGGACCGAGGACGGGGTCGTGCGCTGGACCTGGCACCTGGTCCGCATCCCGCTGCTCGGGTCGATGGTGTCGCCGTCGTTCACCGAGGTGATGACCTACGACGAGCCGAGCCGGATCGACTTCGTGCACGACCCGAAGCGAACCGACGAGAAGGCCGGGGTGGAGGGCCGCTACGACCTGGCCGAGGTCCCCGGCGGCACGCACCTGGAGATCGCGCTGGGGATCTCGGTCGACCTGCCGTTCCCGCGACTGGCCAAGCCGGCCGTGCGGACGGCCATGCGCGCGGTCGTGGCCACCATGGGCGCGCGGTTCTCGCACAACCTCGTGCGCCACCTGCGGGCGGGCTGATGCGGATCCTGGTGCTCGGAGCCACGGGGTACGTCGGATCGCGACTCGTGCCCGCGCTGCTCGACGCCGGCCACCAGGTGGTGGCCGCGTCGTCGTCCCCCGCCGACCCGGCCCGTTTCGCATGGGGCGACCAGGTGACGTGGCGGCAGTGCGACGTGACCGACGAGGCGGCCGTCGAGCGGGCCGTGCGCGACGCCGAGGGGATCTGCTACCTGGTGCACGCGCTGCGACACCGCGGGTTCTCCGAGCTCGACCGTGTCGGCGCCACGCACGTCCGGGACGCGGCCTCGTCGGCCGGCGTACGCCGCCTGGTATACCTGTCCGGCTTGGTGCCCACCCTCGAGCGCGCGCAGGCACTCTCGGAGCACCTCGCCTCACGACTGGAGGTCGAGGACATCCTCGGGGAGACCGACTGCTCCACGCTCACGGTCCGAGCCGGCGTGGTCATCGGCGCCGGTTCGACGTCGTATGAGGTGGTGCGCCAGCTCGCCTCCTTGCTCCTCGTCCAGCCGGTGCCGGGCTGGATGCGGCGGACGCGGGTCCAGCCCGTCGCGGTCTCCGACGTGGTGCGGGCGCTGGTGGCGGCCTACGACGACGACGCACCCACCGGGGCGGTCGACCTGGGCGGGCCGGACGTGATCCGGTACCCCGACCTGCTGGCGTCCTACGCCCGGGTGGCACGCCTTCCCCGTCTGCGCATCCGTGCGCCCATCGCGCCGATGGGCGTCGTCGGGCTGTCCACGGCTCTGCTCGTCGGGGCACCGTTCTGGACCGTGACCGCCCTGGTGGAGAGCCTGCGGCACGACATGGTCTGCCGCCCGGGTCACACCTGGCAGCCGGACGGCGAGCCGATGCTCGGCGTCGACGAAGCCCTCACCCGGGCCGCGGGGCGGCAAGGTCCCGGCGTGGCCGAGGCCCCGCTGCCGAGCGACGAGCCGTGGACCCGGATGCGCGCACCCGTCCTCGACGAGCTGCACGCCCCGGCTTTCGTGCGCGCCGGCACCAGCCTCGCGTTGCGACGGATCGCCGACGTGCGCGGCGTGTTCCGTCACCACGTCGGTCGCTGAAACTACGGTGGACCGGTGAGCACCGAAGCCATCGAGACCCCGTCGTGCGCCGTCCCGCAGAAGGGCGGGCTGCCGCCTTGCGACAACTGCGGAGCGACGATGCGCTGGGAGACGTCGCACCAGCGGTGTGACGGCTGCGGCCACATCGTCCCGTGCTGCGAGGGCGCTCCGCTCGGGTGAGCGGTCGTGTGGCGGTGGCGCCGCGAAAGGGCGGATCGATCGTGCGGGCACTGCGGGGTGACGAGATCGCCGTCGGCGCCGCGGTGCAACCCGTAGCCTGAGGGCGATGCACGTCGCCCTGCGTGTCACCCTCGCCGTGTTCAGCGCAACGGCGCCGTTGGCTGGCGCGCTGGTCGCCGTCGGCCACGCCCCGCCGGCGCACGTCGAGATCGCGGGGCAGGACGTCTCGGTGCGGCCCGTGCTCGGGCAGGACACCAGCCGGTTGGTCAACGGCGCGCTCGTGCGGCCCGAGCACGCCCACATCGACGTGCTCGGCAAGGACATCGGCGTCGACGTCGAGGCGGACTGGAACCGGCTGATCCCCAGCGACCAGCAGACCCGGGCCTACCT
This sequence comes from uncultured Actinomycetota bacterium, assembly GCA_963782155.1. GTDB lineage: Bacteria > Actinomycetota > Actinomycetes > Propionibacteriales > Nocardioidaceae > Nocardioides. Next base: position 110,581 of record CAWAIZ010000009.1, on the reverse strand, counting down.
CACCGCGCTCTGGGACGACCCGACGCCCCAGATCGGGCGCATCCAATCGGCCGCTCGCACCCACGTGCTGGTGTGGGCCGGAACCGGGTTCGGGGCCGGGCTCCTCGTGGTCGCCGGGCTGTGGGGCGGTCTGGCCTACCGACGGCGGCGGCTGGAGTCGTATCCCCCTGAGGAGGCCCGCTTCGTACGCCGCCACAACCAGCGTCTGCGGTGGTCGCTGGCCGTGGCCGGCACGGCCGCGCTGGTCGCGGTCGACGTGCTGGCCGTGGGCGTCTGGCGGCACGACGATCGCCACGTCATCGTCAGCAGCCAGGTCTTCGCGGGGACCTCGCTCGAAGGCACCGAGGTCAACGGACTGGCCGCCGAGGTGCTGCCCTTCCTGTCGATCCTGCGCCCGCGGTCGACGTTCTACGACACGGCGGCAGCCAACCTCGAGAGGGCGCTGACCGAGCGCCCGACCCTGCAGCGGACGGGCGACGAGGTGGTGCTCGTCCTAGCCGAGGACTTCGAGGACGTCAACGGGATGGCCCGTCAGGTCGGGCTCGCAGCCGACCTGGTGGACGCCAGCTTTCTGGCGGTCACCGGCGACCTGACGTTCGCCGGACTTGCGGTCGAGACCTACATCATCGACACGGTCGACTACTACTCCGACGACCGGCCGGTCTACTTCACGCCCGGCCTGCACGACACTCCTGTCGTGCTCGCGGCGGCCCAGGCGCGGGGATGGCACGTCGCGGACGGCACGACGGTCGAGGTCGACGGGCTCGACCTGCTCCCGGCGCCGGACCCGCGCATCTCGACGGTCGGCGCCTTCGGCAGCGGGAGCGTGCTGCGTGACCCGGAGATCGACACCGACCAGTTCGTCATCGACACCATCGAGCGGGCCTGCGAGGACCGGCCCGACTTCGTGCTGCTGCACGACCACCTGCTGGGGCGGCGCATCGCCGAGGCCGGCTGCCAGGACATCGCGGTGCTGGACGGTCGCTCCTACCAGTTCGTCGGGCCGCAGGAGGTGCCGACCACGTCCGGCGGGCCCGCGGTGCAGTTCACCGGCGGCAGCACCGGTGGTCACGTGGACACCCGCCCCGACCCTGGAACCATCGCCCATCCGGCCCGGTTCGCGATCCTGACCGTGCAGCCAGACGCCGGCGACACGTCGTACGCCGTGGTCACGGTCCACCCCGACGCGACGGTCACGGTGACGCCCGAGATCAGCCTCGACGTGCCCTACCAGCGCTTCACCGCCACCGGCCGCACCGGCCTGGTGGCCCCGGAGCCGATCGGCGCGCAGCCCGGCCGAGCCTGAGCCGGGCATCCGGCCACGAGCTACCGGCGGGAGTCGTCCTCCACCGGCACGGTCATCCGGACCTTGACGAGGCTCGCGAGGGCGGTCATCGCGAGCACCGCGAGGATGAACTCCAACGACAGCGAGATGCCGATGTCGGGCAGGTTGACGTGGCCGACGTGTTCGACGCCCGAGCCGTGCAGCGCCTCGACCACCAGCTTGACCCCGACGAAGCCGAGGATCGCGGCGAGGCCGAAGTTCAGGTAGACGATCCGGTCGAGCAGGCTGCCGATCAGGAAGTACAGCTGGCGCAGCCCCATCAACGCGAAGGCGTTGGCAGCGAAGACGATGTAGGCGTCCTGGGTGAGCCCGAAGATCGCCGGGATCGAGTCCAGGGCGAAGACGACGTTGGCGATCGCGATCGCGGCGACGGCGACGACCAGCGGCGTCAGCATGCGCCGGCCGCCGACGCGGAGAGCCATGGCGGTCCCGTGGTACTCCTTCGTCAGCGGCAGCATCCGCCGCAGACCCCGGAGGACGCGGCCCTCCTGGAAGTCGTCCTCGTCGTTGTCGCCCTCGAGGGCGAGCTTCACCGCGGAGTAGACGAGGAACGCGCCGAAGACGTAGAAGACCCACGAGGCCGCGTTCACCGCGGCGGCACCAGCGACGATGAAGACCGTCCGCATCAGCATCGAGAGCACGATCCCGATGTAGAGCACCTTGTCCTGCGCCAGCTGCGGCACCGCGAACCGGGTGATGATGATCAAGAAGACGAAGAGGTTGTCGACGCTGAGGCTGTACTCCATCAGGTAGCCCGCGACGAACTCGTTGCCGGACGTCGGCGACCGGAAGGCGTACAACAACCCGGCGAACACGGCGGCCAGGCCGACGTAGAACAGCACCCAGCGGGTCGCGTCGGCAGTGGTGACCGCCCGCCGGCGCCGGCCGATGACGACCAGGTCCAGCACCACGATCGCGGTGAACGCGAGCAAGGTCGCGAGCCAGACCCAGACGGGTACGGCGCTCACGACACCTCCGCATCGATGCGGAGCCCGCCCCGGCCGGGCGGCTCAGGGGTGAGGCTAGCGCGCCGTCGGGGACGACTCCTGCGGGCTGTCACCCGATGAGCCGGCCGGTCCTTGCACCCCTGCGGATGTTTCCCCGGGTCCGTGCGGCTTCCTAGCGTGGCAGGGGCGAGGGTGATTCCTTCACTCCTCCGCGCCAGGGCATCGCCCACACGAAGCCGTGGGCGATGCCTTTCAACTCCGACAGCGGGGTGTGGCGCGCCACCTCGTACCTTCGGCAGAATCGACGGGTGGGAGCGCAGCAGGACCAAGTGTGGGTGCAGATCGCCACCAGCCAGCCGGTCGTGGAGCTCGGCCTCCGGACCATGCTCGAGGCCGCCGCGGCGCCGTTCGGCATCACCACCACCGGCCCGCCCGAGGACGAGCCCGACGTGGTGCTGTACGACGTCATCTTGATGCGCGAGGGCGACATGACCGAGCTGGACGCCTGGCTCAAGGAGACCTCCACGACCGTCATCGCGGTCGACCGGACCTTGCGCCCGGAGCTCGGCGCCCAGGCCCGGACACGGGGCGTGGAGTGGGGCATCACGCTCGGCATCACCGACGAGCAGCTCGTCCAGGTCATCCAGGAGGCCATCACCGGCACGCTGGAGGACAGTGCGGTGGCTCAGGAGTGGGACGCCACCGAGCACCTGGGGCAGGACTCGGGGCTGAGCCGCCGCGAGTCCGAGGTGCTCCAGCTGGTGCTCCAAGGGCTCACCAACCAGGAGATCGCGGAGTCGATGTACCTCAGCATCAACTCGGTCAAGAGCTACATCCGCTCGGCCTACCGCAAGATCGACGTCAACAGCCGCAGCCAGGCTGTCATCTGGGGCATGAACCACGGGTTCGCAAGCGAGCCGGAGGCGGAGGAGGAAACGGTCCTGGAGTGAACCGACGGCCGCACCCCAGGCGCGTACCTGAAAATGGTCTGCCCACGAGCGTGATGCTGGGTTTACCCTGGGCGACAGAGCCGACCGGCTGGACACCTCCCGGGTGACCTGTTGGTGCTCAGCATCACCAGCGGATGCGCCCCGGGCCGCCCTCACTGCACGCACGGAGAGGGCGGTCCCTTCCATTTTCGGGCGGGTGAACCGCAGACGACGCGCGGAATTGCCTACGCCTCCTCGGGCCCGCCCAGCACAATGGTGAGTGGAAAGACGGAGGAGGTGACGGCGATGGCTGTGGTGTCGCTGCTCAACGCCTCCTACGAGCCGATGGGCACGGTGACCTTCCAGCACGCCGTCCGCATGCTCTTCCGTCAGGTCGCCACGGTCGAGGAGGCGCACGACGACAAGATGATCGGCCCGCACCCGTGGCCCCGGGTCATCCGCCTCGTCCGCTACGTCGCGGCGACGTGGATGTACCGCCCCGCGGCGTTCTCCCGCGCGGGCGTCCTCAAGCGCGACCGGCACCGTTGCGCGTACTGCGGCGGCCATGCGACCACCATCGACCACCTGCTCCCCCGCAGCCGGGGAGGTACGTGGAGCTGGCAGAACACCGTCGCCGCCTGCGCGCGCTGCAACCACCGCAAGGCGAACCGCACACCACGCGAAGCCGGGATGCGGCTGCGGGTGGCACCCCACGTGCCGACCCGGGCGCAGCTCGCCACCGCGTGGCTCACCGACTCGTCCTGACCTCCCGTGATGCTCACGCCCGGCGCCGGCGCTGACGCCCCTGGGAATCCGCTGGTCCGCGCACGCCGCCTCGCCGTACCGTGACGTGCGTGGACGACGCCCAGCGCCGGATCGACGCCGTCGCGGCGGACTCGGGCTTCTCCGGCGTGGTCAGGCTGGAGCGGGACGGCGTGGTCGAGGTCGACGCGGCGTACGGCCTCGCCGACCGCGCGCACCAGGTGCCGATGACCACGTCGACCAGGCTGGCCGTGGCGAGCGGGTCCAAGACGATGACCGCACTGGTCGTGCTGCGCCTGGTCGAGGACGGACGGCTCGACCTCGCGACCACCGCCCGCAGCGTGCTCGGCACCGACCTGCCGCTCATCGCCGACGACGTGACCGTGGAGCACCTGCTCGCGCACCGGTCCGGGATCGGCGACTACCTCGACGAGGACGCGATGGACCCGGACGCCTACCCGATGCCGGTCTCGGTGCACCGGCTGGCGGCGACCGAGGGCTTTTTGCCGCTCCTGGACGGGCACCCGACGAAGTTCTCCGCAGGCGAGCGGTTCTCCTACTGCAACGGCGGGTACGTCGTGCTCGCACTGCTCGCCGAGCGCGTCGCGGGCCGCTCGTACCACGACCTGGTCCGCGAGCTCGTCTGCGCGCCGGCCGGCCTGGCCGACACCGGCTTCCTGCGCTCCGACGACCTGCCCGGCGATGCGGCGCTGGGGTACGTGGAGGTCGACGGTCACTGGCGGACCAACGTCTTCCACCTGCCCGTCCTGGGCACGGGCGACGGAGGGATCTACACGACCTCCGCCGACGTCTCCGGCTTCTGGCAGGCCCTGATGGGCGGGGAGATCGTCGGCGCCGAGACGCTGGCGACCATGACGCGGGTGCACAGCGTCACCGAGCCGGACAGGAAACGTGCCTACGGCCTGGGCTGCTGGCTGCGCACGGACACGCGCGAGATCGCGCTCGTGGGGGCGGATGCCGGCGTCTCGTTCGCCTCCCAGCACGACCCCGAGCGCGGGTACACGCACACGGTGATCGGCAACACCAGCCAGGGCGCGTGGCCGGTCAGCGAGGAGCTGGACGCGATCGTCGGGGCTTCCGACGCGCGACCCTAGACGCGAGCCGACCGCCAGGCGGGGTCCCGCCCGAGGAGCGCCAGGACGCGCTCGAAGGAGGCCGCGGACGTGCCGTCTGCGGACAGCCGTGGTGCGAAGAACGAGTCCGGCGCGGACCGGTCGGGACCGTCGGGGATGCCCTCGGCGACCTCGAGCGCGATCGCCGCGACCTCCGCAGGCACCTCCAGCGACCGGCGTACGGCGACCGCCACGTCCCAGGCGTGCGTCGCCATGTCCAGCAGGTGCGCCCGCAGCGCCACGGAACCCGGCAGCGGATGCGCGGTGACGAGCACGGGCACCCACACCTCACCGAGCTCCACCTCGGGATGCCCGGCGACGACCTCCCGCGTCTCGGTCAGCAGGTCCACGATCCGCTGCTGGGTCTGCGTCCCCTCGTCGAGGGGTGCCCAGAGGTCCACGTCGGTCCGGGCTCCGCTGCAGGCGACAGCCCATCCCCGCTCGTGGCCACCGAGGTGAGCCAGCAGGTCGGCCACCGTCCAGCCGGCGCACGGCGTCTCGCGCGTGAGGTCGTCCGCGGCCACGCCGGCAACCACGGACTCGAGCAGACGCGACGCGTCGGCGTGGGCTTGGACCAGGGAGCTCATGGGTCCATCCCGCCAGGCTCACTCGCGCCGGTCAACGATTAGACGTCAGCCTTTGACGTACGACAGCTTCTCGCTGACCAGGCCGTCGCGAAACCGGATGACGTCGACCCCGCGGACGTGACCCGAGGTGTCCCCGGACCAGGAGTACCGCCACCGGACGACGCCGCGGTCCCCGGAGACGAAGGACTCCTCCTCGGTGAAGGTCATCCCGGGCGTGCCCATCACGTCGGTCCACGCGGCCCGCACCGCCTCCTTGCCCTCCAGGCGAAGCCCGTCGGGGGCCGGAGAGGTGGAGTCGAAGACGATGTCGTCGGTGACCAGGGCCATCGCCGCGTCGACGTCACCGGACCCGAAGGCCTCGTTGAACCGCACCAGGGTCCGGTGGTGCGCACCCCAGCCGGCGTCGCGCCCGAACCGGGCCAGCAGGTCGTGGTGGGCGTCGCCGGACAGGGCCTGCCGTCCCGCGATGGCGCCGGCCGCCCGGTACCCCGCCTCGCGGTCCGCGAACCAGGCCCCGATCGCGTGCACGAGCTGCGGGTCGAGCCGGGTGTCGCCACCGGTGGCGACGGCCAGGTCCCACCCGTGTACCAGGTGGTCGGCGGCCAGCTGCATGGCGTACTCGTCCGCGGGGGTCTCCCCGAAGGACAGCTGCACGGTGCCGCCGGGCTGCCGGCCGGCGACCGACTCGACGGCCGCGCGGGCGGCCGACAGGGCGGCCCCGATCGGGTCCTCCCCCAGCAGGTCCCCCTCGAACCGGTCACCGACCTCCTCGATCGTGGCGCCGTCCATCAGGGGCACGGTCCACACGTTCTCGTAGGTGACGTGGTTGACGAGGTCGCGCACGGACCAGCCGGCGCACGGGGTCGGGTCGTCCCACTGGTCGGCGGCGACCGTGTTCACCCGGTCGGCGAAAGACTCGACGGCCCGGTGGTACAGCGTGTTCACGTCCATCTCGTGCTCCCTTTCACGCGTCTCCGCTCCCGGGACCGCGGACTGGGTGGCGCGACGATGTCGCGCCATCCCAGTCATGGTCCTCGTCCCGACACGAACCGACCAGTGGTCACTCCTTACGTGCCGAGGACGTGACTCGCGTCGGCCGGACACTTCGACTCCCCCTCCCGGGTGAACACCGGGAGACACGTGTCACCCCTCCGGCGAGGCTCGGCGACGCGCCTGCGGGTACCGCTTCCACATGCCCACAGACACGATCTCCCGTTCACTGCACGACCTCGGCCTCGCCACCTGGTTCGGCGGCACGCTGGCCAACGCGGTCGCCCTGAACCCCGCCGCCGCCCAAGCCGACCAGCCCTCCGCCACGGGCGCCGTCGCCAACGTCGGTTGGGATCGCTGGACGCCCGTGAACGGCGCCGCGATCGCCGCCCACCTCGTGGGCAGCGTGGGTCAGCTCGCCGGCAACGCGGGCCGGGTCTCGGCCCAGCGCGGCGTCGGCGGCATGGTCCTGCTCAAGACCGGTCTGACGGTCGCCGCGCTCGGCGCGACGGCGTACAGCCGGGTGCTGGGACGGCGCGTCTCGTCCCAGACCGACGTACCGGCCGAGTCCGGCACCGAGCCCGCCGCCACCACCCCGGCCGACGTCGCCCAGGCGCAGCGCCAGCTCCAGGTCCTGCAGTGGGCGGTGCCGGCCCTGACCGGCGCCCTCGTGGTCGTCAGTGCGTACGCCGGTGAGCAGCAGCGGCCGGCGACCGTCCTCCAGGGCCTGGTCGACAGGGTCACCCCCTGACCCCGGCGGAGCGCGCGGCCTCGAGCGCCGGCCGGGTGCTGGCGGCAGCGACGCGCGCCGTTGCCGCAGTCCGGCCGGCCGCCAAGCCGCTCCATCCGGACGGGCGCACGGCCGCCGCGGTGCTCGAGCGGCACGGCAGCAGCGCGCCCGACGGCTCGACCGCCGTCCCCTGGCTCCTCGAGCCGGGACGTGACCGGGCGGTCGTCCGCACGTCCCGGGCCGCCGGCCTTCCTCGGTACCTGCCCGACATCCACGGCCTGGCCATCGGCATCCGTGGCGCTGGCCAGGCCACCGACATCCTCCTGGCCACGACTGGGCGCGGTCCGCTCGGCCGGTTCCTGCTGCGCCCCGTACGACGTCCGGACGGCGCCTTCCACGGCAGCCTCCTGCCGTACCGCTCGCCCGGCGGCCCGATCTTCCTCGGCGCCCAGCCGGCCGGGGACGACACCTGGACGCTCCTCTGGGCGGCCGGTCGTGGTGCCTGGGTGCCGTTCGCCCGTCTGCGACGAGACGACGCGCCCGACGACACGGACGTCTCCTTCGACCCGACGCTCCACGGCGTGCCCGGGCTGACCCAGTACGACGCGCTCGCGCGGCTGCGCTCCCCCGCGTACCGCTCGGCCCGCCGCAGTCGCGGTGAGTCAGGCCCTGGCGACCCTCAGGGCAGCCGCCGGTCTCCGGCGGCCAGCACCCGCAGCCACCGGTAGCCGTAGCCGTCCAGGGTGAGCTCGACGCGACCGGCCGGCCCGGCCTGCGTCGTCCACCCGTCCTCGAGGAGGTCGGCGAGCACGGTTCCCTCGGGGCAGTCGTCCAGCACGAACGACACCGCCCGGCCCTCGTTGGCCAGGTTGTGCACCGCCACCAGCCGCCGGTGGTCCTGCTCGCAGAGATGGGCCAGGACGTCGCGGTGCGGCTGGTCGAGCGGCTGGAAGACCGACCAGCCGAGCTCGGGCGACTCACGGTAGCGACGGATGAGCAGCCTCATGAAGCTCAGCAACGACCCCGCGTCGGTGCGCTGGTCCGCCACGTTGACATGGTCCGGCCCGTACCCGCCCTCGGTGACCGGACGACGCACTCGCGACGGCGCGGCGTCGGAGAAGCCACCGTTGCGCCCGTCGTTCCACTGCATCGGCGACCGGACCGCGAGGCGACCAGGGATGTCGAGGTTCTCGCCCATCCCGATCTCCTCGCCGTAGAAGAGGACCGGCGTGCCCGGCAGGGAGAACAGCAGGCTGTAGACGAGCCGCAGCCGTCGGGGGTCCCCGTCGAGCATCGGCGGCAGCCGACGCCGGAGCCCCCGGCCGTACAGCTGCATGTCGGGCTCGGGGCCGAATGCCGCGAAGACCTCCTCGCGCTCCTTGTCGCTGAGCTTGTCCAGCGTGAGCTCGTCGTGGTTGCGCACGAACGTCGCCCACTGGGAGGCGTGGGCCGTCTTCGGCCGTCGCTTCAGGGCGCGGACCAGCGGGCGGGCGTCCTCGCGCGCCAGGGACAGGTAGAGGTTCTGCATGGCGATGAAGTCGAACTGCATGGTGAGCTCGTCGGCGTCGTCGCCTCCGAAGAACTTGCGCTGGTCGGCGTACGGGAGGTTGACCTCGCCGAGCAGGGCGGCGTCGCCGACCCGCCGCTCCAGGAAGGACCGCAGGTCGCGCAGGTGATCGTGCGGGTCACCGAACTGGCGCCGGGTCTCCTCGTCGACGCCCTCGGGGTCGATGAGGAAGGGCACGGCGTCGACCCGGAAGCCCGAGATGCCCAGCTCGATCCAGAAGCCCATGATCTTGAGCATCTCGTCGCGCACGCGCTTGTCGGTGAAGTTGAGGTCGGGCTGGGAGCGGTAGAAGCGGTGGAAGTACCACGCGCCGGCGGCGTCGTCGTACTGCCACAGGCTGTCCTCCTGGTCGGGGAAGACCACCTGCGCCGAAGTGTCCGGGGGCTCCTCGGTGCGCCAGACGTAGAAGTCGCGGTACGGCGACGTGGTGCTGCGCCGGGCCGCTCGGAACCAAGGGTGCTTGTCCGAGGTGTGGTTGAGCACCAGGTCGATGATGACGCGCATGCCGCGGTCGCGCGCCGTGCGCACCACCTCGACGAAGTCGCCCAGGCTGCCCAGCCGCGGGTCCACGCCGTAGTAGTCGGTGATGTCGTAGCCGTCGTCCCGGTCCGTCGTCGGGAAGAACGGCATCAGCCACAGGCAGGTGACGCCCAGGTCGGCCAGGTAGTCGATGCGCTCGGCCAGCCCCTGGAGGTCACCCATCCCGTCGCCGTCCCAGTCCATGAACGTCTGGGCGTCCAAGCAGTAGACGACGGCGGTCTTCCACCACAGGTCGCTGGTCTCGGTGATCCTCACGTGGGCCTGCTACCTCCCGCGGCGGGCGAGCCCGACCAGCCCGGCCGCGGCCGCCAGGCCCAAGGTCGAGAACACCGCGCCGTGGTGGCGGGACGCCCAGGCCTGCGGGGAGCGGCTGTGGGACCGGTCGTCGAACGCGCCGTGCGAGCCGAAGTCCCGGCCGCCCTCACCGTCGAGCGGCTCCCAGAGGTTGTCGGGCTGGTCGGGGTCCCGCGCCTGGTCGGTCTGCTGGGCCTTGACCCCGGTCCGGGCCAGGTACCGGTCGAGAAGCCCCGGGGCGACAGCGTTCACCAGCAGCGTCGCCGCCGTCGTCTCCCCGCACCAGTACTCGCGACGCTGCGGGTGCTCGGCCGCCCAGACGATCGTGCTCGCGGCCACCTCGGGCTGGTAGATCGGGGGCACGGGCTGGGCCCGGTGGGGTAGCCGGGACCGCACCCACGCGAACTGCGGGGTGTTCACCGCGGGGAGCTGGACCATCGTCACCTTCACCTGGCTGCCGTCGTGGAGCAGCTCGGTGCGCAGCGACTCGTGGAACCCCTGGATCGCGTGCTTGGAGCCGCAGTACGCCGACTGCAGCGGGATCCCGCGGTAGGCCAGCGTCGACCCCACCTGGACGACCGCGCCCCTGTCCCGGGCCAGCATCCGCTTCAGGGCGGACCGGGTGCCGTTGACGAAGCCGTGGTAGTTGACGTCGGTGACCCGCCGGAACTCGTCGGGCTCGATGTCGACGAACCGCGCGAAGACCGACGTGAAGGCCACGTTCACCCAGATGTCGATCTCACCGAGCTCCCGCTCGACCCGGTCGGCGGCCCGTTCCACGGCCTCCGCGTCGCTGGTGTCGACCTCGACGTACATCGCCGTCCCGCCCGCCGCGCGTACCTCGTCGCACGCCGCGCGCAGCCCGACCGCCCCACGGGCGAGCAGCGCCACGGCGCGGCCCTGGCGACCGAACGCCACCGCGGTCGCCCGCCCGACGCCGGCCGATGCGCCCGTGACCACGACGGCCCGCGGCGCGGGGGCAGGGGAATGCTGGTCCTCCGGCATCGTCTCCACGGTCGGCCGGTACCCAGGGTAGGAGGACATCAGTCGCCAGCGGCCAGCCGATCCCGGCGTCGCACCATGGCTCTGGCGTTGCGGGACATCGCGGTGGCGGCATGGGGCAGCCGCCCGCGCAGGGCGTGCCGGCCCGGGCTGAGCACCGAGCCCGGACTCGGGGGCACCTCGCGGGTACGGTCCAGCGCCGCCAGCCCGAACAGCGGTCCGACGAGGGCGTCGAACGCCCACGGTGCCAGGGTGAAGCCGGCACGCATCAGGTTGTTGGCGAGGCCCACCTGGCGGCGGTCGCGGGGCCGGTCCAGGACTCGCAGGACGGCCGTGGCCACCCGTTCCGGTGTCGTGACCGGCGGCGGCGGGCGTCCTGGGAGGCCGAGATAGTTGGCGGCGCTCTCGTAGATCGGCGTGTCCACGCCGCCCGGCGAGACCACCGAGACGTGCAGGTCGGGCAGGTCGCGGTTCTCCAGGGCCAGCTGCCGCCCGAGGGAGCGGATGCCCCACTTGCTGACGACGTAGGCCGTCATGAAGGGCGCCGCGATGTCACCCAGCACCGAGCCCACGAGCAGGAGATGTCCGTCCTGCTGCCGGCGCAGCACGGGCAGCGCGTGGCGGGCGAGGTTGGCGGCGCCGAGCAGGTTCGTGCGCAGCACGCCGTCGAACACCTCGGCGGGTACGTCCTCGACCCGGCCGTAGGCGACGACCCCGGCCGAGTGGACGACCGCGTCCAGGCGCCCGTGGTGGCCGACGGCCGCGGCCACCATCCGCGCGACCGCGGCGTCGTCCCCGACGTCGAGGGCCTCGACCCGTACGTCGGCAGCGCCGCGGGCGCGGCACGTCTCCGCGACCGCCTCCAGGGCCTCGAGCTCGCGGGCCACCAGCACGAGGGCGTCGCCTCGCGACGCCGCGGCTCGGCCACGGCGAGGCCGATGCCGCTCGAGGCGCCCGTCACCAGGAGCACCCGGGTCACGGGCGCAGCACGACCTTGATGCAGCCGTCCTTCTTCGCCTGGAACATCTCGTACGCCGCCGGCGCCTCCTCGAGGGGCACCCGGTGCGTGGCCAGCGTCTCCACGCCGAGCACGTCGTCGTCCTGGTCGAGGACCTTGCGGATGTCGTCGGTCCAGCGGCGCACGTGGCACTGGCCCATCCGCAGGGTGATGCCGCGGTCGAACATCTCCATCATGGGCAGCGGGTCGACCTCGCCGCCGTACACGCCGACGACCGACACGGTGCCGCCGCGGCGGACGGACTTGATGGCCCCGATCAGCGCCGCCGTCCGGTCGATCGCGGCCTTGTCGCTGAGCTTCTCGGCGACCTTGTCGGGCAGCAGGCCGACGGCCGTGATGGCGGCCTTCGCGAGGGGCGAGCCGTGGGCCTCCATGCCGACGGCGTCGATGGTCCCGTCGGCACCGCGGCCGCCGGTGGCCTGCAGCACCGACTCGGCGATGTCGCCGACCTCGTCGAGCGCGATCACGTCGATGTCGCTGGCGGCAGCCAGGGCGAGCCGCTCGGGAACCAGTTCGACGCCGATGACGCGGCAACCCTTCCGCCGGGCGATGCGCGCGGCCAGCAGGCCGACCGGACCGAGCCCGTGGACGGCGAGCGTGTCACCCTCTCCGACCTCGGCGTACTCGACCGCCTGCCAGGCCGTCGGCAGGATGTCGGAGAGGTACAGGTAGCGCTCGTCCGGGACGCCCTCGGGCACCACGATCGGCCCGAACTGGGCCTGCGGGACGCGGAGGTACTCCGCCTGGCCGCCGGGCACCGAGCCGTACAGCGACGTGTACCCGAACAGCGACGCGCCCTTGCCCTGCTCGCGGACCTGGGTGGTCTCGCACTGGGCCATCAGCCCGCGGCTGCACATCCAGCAGTGACCACAGGAGATGTTGAAGGGGACGACCACCCGGTCGCCGACCTTCAGGTCACCCGCGTCCGGGCCCGCCTCGACGACGACACCCATCGGCTCGTGGCCGAGCACGTCGCCCTGCTCCAGGAACGGTCCGAGCACCTCGTACAGGTGCAGGTCCGAGCCGCAGATCGCCGTGGACGTCACGTCGATGATCACGTCGTTGGGCTGCTCGATCGTCGGGTCGGGCACGTCCTCCACGCGGACGTCGCGCTTGCCGTGCCAGGTCAGTGCTCGCATCAGCTGGCTCCTCGGTGGTCGCTGACCCGGCGCTCGGCGATGTAGCCCAACCGCCGCAAGGTCTCGGCGTTGCGCCACTTCAGGATCGGCTGGCGCAGCGGGGACGGGAGGAGACGCCCCGGACCGGACGACACGTCCTCCTCGATCTCCACCTCGGTACCCGTCCCCGACGGGCGCAGCCGGATCGTCACCTCCGCCTCGCCGGCCGGCCAGCCCTGCGCCTTCAGCCGCAGCAGCTGCTCGGGGACGGACTCGAGGACCTGGGTCTCGTCGTTGATGAGGGCCGGCCACACGCCCACGGAGTGGTGCAGCTGGGCACCCTCGTCGGGCCAGTGACCGTCCACCTCGCGCATCCGCGCGGCCCCCACCACCCAGACGGGGTAGAGCCACCCGTCGCTCAGCGCTTCCCAGACCGCGGACGGCGGCGCGTCGACGTACCGTGTGTTCACACTCATGTCTTCGGGTACCCGAGGACCGTGATCCATACGCCGATGAGACACAAAGCATGAGCCCGACGTACGACGCGGTCGTGGTCGGCGCCGGGCCGAACGGCCTGGTGGCGGCGAACCGGCTGGCCGACGCCGGGTGGTCGGTCCTGGTGCTCGAGGCCCAGCCGACCGTAGGCGGCGCGGTCCGTAGCGACACCGAGGTGCATCCGGGCTTCGTGCACGACACGTTCAGCGCGTTCTACCCGCTCGCCGCGGCGTCCCGGACCCTGGCGTCCTTCCGGCTCGAGGAGCACGGCCTGGTCTGGCGGCACGCGCCCGCGGTGCTCGGCCACCCGCTCCGGGACGGGTCGTGGGCGGTGCTGCACCGCGACCGTACGGTGACCGCCGCTCTGATGGACGAGCGGCATGCCGGCGACGGCGCGGCCTGGCTGGGGCTGTCCGACGCCTGGGACCACGTCGGGGGCTCACTGGTCAGCGGACTGCTGACGCCCTTCCCACCCATACGGGCCCTGCCCGGCCTGCTGCGCGGACTGCCGGGTGCCGGGGGCGCGGACTTCGTCAAGCTGCTCCTGACGCCGGTCATGAACATGGGCAACCAGCTGTTCGGCGGCGACCACCCCCGCCTCCTCCTCGCCGGCAACGCCGGCCACGCCGACATCCCACTCGACGCCGTCGGCTCGGGGCTGATGGGCGTGCTGATGTGCATGCTCGGGCAGACCGTCGGCTTTCCCGTCCCCGAGGGCGGGGCCGGGCGGCTCACCCAGGCGCTGGCCGACCGCTTGACCGCGCTCGGGGGAGAGATCCGTTGCGGAGAGCGCGTCGACCGGGTGCTGGTCGAGGGCCGCCGGGCGGTCGGGGTTCGCACGTCCGAGGGAGAGACGGTCCACGCCCGGCACGGCGTGCTCGCCGACGTGATCGCCTCGCGGCTGTACGGCGATCTGGTCGCGCCGCAGGACCTGCCGTCGCGCACGCGCAGCTCGATGCGCCGCTTCGACCTCGACCCCGCGACCGTCAAGGTCGACTGGGCCCTGGACGGCCCGGTGCCGTGGGACTCACCACCGCCGTACGCGCCGGGCACCGTGCACGTCGCCGACTCACCCGAGCAGGTCTCGGAGGCTCTCGCGCAGGTCGCGGCCCGGGCCGTGCCGGCGGAACCGTTCCTGCTCGCTGGCCAGATGACCACGGCCGACCCGACCCGCTCGCCGGACGGCACCGAGTCGATGTGGGCCTACACCCACGTCCCGCAGTCCGCCATGCGCGACGCGGGTGGCGAGGGGATCCGCGGCGTGTGGGACGACTCCGACAAGGAGCGGTTCGCGGACCGCATGCAGCGACGTATCGAGAGCCTCGCCCCCGGATTCGGCTCGCGCATCCTGGCTCGCCGGGTGCTCGGGCCGCACGAGCTGGAGGCTCGCGACGAGAACCTCGTGGGCGGCGCCATCAACGGCGGCACCTCGCAGCTGCACCAGCAGCTGGTGTTCCGCCCGGTCCCCGGTCTGGGCCGGGCCGAGACCTCGATCCGGGGGCTGTTCCTGGCTTCGGCCTCGGCCCACCCGGGTGGTGGCGTGCACGGCGCTCCCGGCAGCAACGCGGCGCGGGCCGCCATCGCCCGGCGGCGACGGCGGCTGGGCCGCAGCTGACCCCACTACTCGCCGGGGGGCGCCGTCGCGAACCGGTCCCACGCGCGGTGCCGGGTCATCAGCTCGTGGAGCCTCGGCCAGACCTCGCTGGCGTCCTCGTCGGCCACCAGCCCGGCCGCGCCGAACGGGATGCCCGCGTCGACCACCGCCTCCATGCCCGGACCCCAGGACCCGATCGCCTTCGCGTGCCGGAAGACCTCGTGGAGCAGCAGCACCACCCGCGGGTCGATGGGAGCCGGCGCGGGCTCCCCGACCCTGACGTCGACGGTCGCCTGGGCGTCGGGCGCGGGTGCCGGGCGAGCGCCCAGCAGCACGGCGTCGAACTCCACCGAACGGCTGGCGCCGTAGGTCCGCTGCACGGCGATGCCGTTGGCCAGCGTCCCGCCGCGCGGGCCGACGACGAGCGGCACCAGGCCCTCCGCGTGGATCGCCGTCCCGAGCGCCGCGACGGCCTCGGGGTCGGTGGTGTCGTCGACGATGATCCCGACCGTGCGGCCGTCGGCCGGCCAGGTCCCTCCGACCTGCGACAGGGCGGGCGAGGCCGGCAGGTCGACCAGCGGGATGGTCGGCTCCGGTGCCGGCAGACCCAGCCCCTGGGCGACGCGGGCACACAGCTCGGGGTCGATGTTGGCCAGCGCGAGCAGCTGGCGCTCGCGGATCACCTGCTCGAAGCACTTGGCGAGCTCGAAGGTGTAGGCGCCGACGATGTGGTCGCGCTCGACCGGGGTCATGCTCAGCCAGAACTGGCGTGCCTGGCTGTAGTGGTCGTCGTACGACGCCGGCGCGCTCCGGGTCTTGGCACCGGCGATGGCCACGGCGGCCTCGACGAACGCGGCGTCTGCCGCGCCCGCGTGGAACGGGCAGCCGCCGTCGAGTGAGTTCGGACGGTACGGCGCCACACCGGCGTGCACGGCGTGCTGGTGGAGTCCGTCGCGGAGCATGTCGTTGACCGGGGCCTGCGGCCGGTTGATCGGGATCTGGTGGAAGTTGGGCCCACCGAGCCGGGTCAGCTGGGTGTCGAGGTAGGAGAACAACCGGGCCTGGAGCAGCGGGTCATCGGTCACGTCGATGCCGGGCACCAGGTTGCCGAGGTGGAATGCCACCTGCTCGGTCTCGGCGAAGTAGTTGCTCGGGTTGGCCGTCAACGTCATCAGCCCGATCGCCTGGACCGGTGCGTCCTCCTCCGGGACCAGCTTGGTCGGGTCGAGCAGGTCGATGCCCTGGAACGTCTGGTGCTCGGTGTCCTCGAAGACCTGCACGCCCAGCTCCCACTGGGGATAGGCACCGGACTCGATCGCGTCGGCCAGGTCTCGCCGGTGGAAGTCGGGGTCGGTGCCGGCGATCAGCTGGGCCTCCTCCCACACGAGGGAGTGGACGCCGAGCACCGGCTTCCAGTGGAACTTCACCAACGAGGATTCCCCGGCCTCGTTGAGCATCCGGAAGGTGTGGACGCCGAAGCCCTCCATCGTGCGGTACGAGCGCGGAATGCCGCGGTCGGACATGTTCCAGATGGTGTGGTGCTGGGCCTCGGTGTGCAGCGACACGAAGTCCCAGAAGGTGTCGTGGGCGCTCTGGGCCTGCGGGATCTCGCGGTCCGGGTGCGGCTTGCCGGCGTGGATGACGTCGGGGAACTTGATGCCGTCCTGGATGAAGAACACCGGGATGTTGTTGCCGACCAGGTCGAAGGTGCCCTCCGAGGTGTAGAACTTCGTCGCGAAGCCACGGGTGTCGCGGACCGTGTCGGCCGAGCCGCGCGAGCCCAGCACTGTCGAGAAGCGGACGAACACCGGAGTCGTGACCCCTTCGCCCAGGAAGCCGGCCCGGCAGACCGTGTCGGCGTTGCCGTAGCCGACGAACACGCCGTGCGCACCCGCGCCCCGGGCGTGGACCACCCGCTCCGGGATGCGCTCGTGGTCGAAGTGCGTGATCTTCTCGCGGAGGTGGTGGTCCTGCAGCAGCGTGGGCCCGCGCTCGCCGGCCTTCAGCGAGTGGTCCGTGTCGTGCACGCGCAGGCCCTGCGCCGTGGTCAGGAAGGCGCCCTGCTGGGCGAGGTCGGCCGGGTCCACCTCGAGCGGTGCACCCGTCGGCGTCCGCGGCTCGGGTCCGGCCTGGTCGGGCTTGCCGGGCAGGGGTCCCTGCGGCTGCGTCGGTTCGTCGTATGCCGGCTCCTCGGGTGCGGGCGCGCCGGGCACGAGGTTCGCGTCCTCGCGGCCCGCCAGCGTGGCGAGCGCGGCCTGCGCCGCGGAGGCCACCACCTGCTCGGTGGCCTTGGTGATGGATCCGGCGATGGATCCCGCGACGCGTCGGGGACTGGCCATGACGTACCTCGTTCCGTAGCGGGCGACTGTGACGCAGTCGGTCGAGCGGTCAGTCATGGGTACCCGCGGGCCGCCCGGCAGCCCTGTGCTGGAAGGCATTTCCGCGGTCGCGGGCCAGAATCACCCGTCTGGGTGAGTCCCGCCTTCGCGGGCCGACACCGTGTGAGCCTGGTCGCAGGCTGCCCCGCGTCGCCCCGGGTACCCCGCACCGTGAGCACCACGAACGGCCTGACGGACCTCCTCGGCTGGGGCGACCGGACGCGGCCGATCGAGCCCGGCGACCACCCGACCGCCTCCGGTCCGCCGGCCCTCCGACTGGCGCTCGGAGAGCTGACAGCCGGCGGTCAGGCCTACCGGCTGGCCGTGGCCCGGCGCCGCCTGCGCGCCGCCCCCCGCGCACCCTTCAGCGGCTCGCCCGTGGTCGACGTACCCGGCTTCGCGGCGCCGGAGTCGCTGATGACTCCGCTGCGCAGGTACCTCGCGAGCCTCGGGTACGACGCCCGGGGCTGGGGCTTCGGACGCAACCGGGGCGACGTAGGTGGGGACGTGCGTCGGCTCGCCCGGTCGGTGCTCGAACGCGCGAACGCCGACGGACCGGTGGCCCTGGTCGGCTGGAGCCTCGGCGGCGTCGTCGCCCGGGAGGTCGCGCGCCGTCACCCCGACGCCGTCCGCCGCGTCATCACCTTCGGCACGCCCGTCGTCGGCGGCGCCGCCCACACCGCAGGAGCCAGGTTCGTCCGGAGTGGGGACGCGGACCGGCTGGCGACGTACGCCGAGCACCGTGACCGCACCGACCCGCTGCGCGTCCCGATCACCGCCGTCCTGAGCCGTCGCGACGGCGTGGTCAGCTGGCGCAGCTGCCTGGACCGCCACTCCCTCCACGCCGACCACGTGGAGGTGCGCTCGACGCACCTGGGGATGGTCGTCGACCCCGACGTGTGGTTGACCGTGGCCCGTCGCCTGGCTCTCTGACTGCCTCCCACGACGGCTGCTCCCACGGCAGGGAGGTGCCCCATGCCTGCTACTCGGCGGCCCGCAGGCCCGACGCCCGGTCCGCCCGGTGACGCGGCGGTGCGGGCAACGGCTTGGAACAGATCACCAGTGCGGTGACGATGAGCAGACCCAGCAGCCACATGACGGAGGGGTACCCCGTCCGTCCTGGCGCAGTCCTCCCACCCCAGGCTCGGCATCGGGTCCACCGGTGACGAGCACGCCCCAGTCCACCCGTGCGGATGATCCGTGTCCATCCGCCGGGCAGGTACGTTCCCGTGACGCGCACTTCTGCGCGTCTCGTCGCCCCGGACCCCGGTGACCTCGTCCGGAAGGCGCGCATGATGATCGAGGTGGAGGAGTTCCCCCACGACCGACATCTGCTGCAGCGCGCCGCGTGCGGTGACGTCACGGCCGCGGCCGATCTCTACGACCGCTACGGCGCCGCCATGTATGCCTTCGCGCTGATGGTGACGGGACGACGTAGCGTCGCGGAGGCGGCCGTGGTCCGGGCCTTCCGCGAGGCAGGCGCTTCCGCGACGCCGGGCGGCGAGCGTGCCTGGAGGGTCCTGGCCCGCGCCACCCTGGCCGCATGTCCGGTCGTCGATGGCGGGCGGATGCGAACGAGGTGTCTGGTAGCCCTCACGCTCCTCGGAGGGCACCAGCTGAACGAGGCCGCCGCTGCCCTGGGCATCGACCAGCACGAGGCCGCAGTCCTCCTTCTCGAGTCGCTGCGCGACCGAGCCCGGACGCTGCCCGCGTCCTGAACGGAACCGGCTCAGGACTGCGAGGAGTCGGTCCGCGAGGAGTCGGACTGCGTGGAGTGGGATTGGGCGTGCCGGAGAAGGGCATCGCCGGTGAGCTCGCGGTCGACGACCTCGGCGGCAACCTCGCTGAGCTTGCGGCCGTGGTCGCGGGAGTATCGGCGCAAGATGGCGAAGGCCTCGTCCATCCCCGACGAACCGGTGTGGGCGATGACTCCCTTGGCCTGCTCCACGATGATCCGGCTCGTCAGGGCGACCTGGAGCTGGGAGTTGACCGTGGCGCGGTCTGCGGCGGCCTTCTCGTTGACGATGGCCACGCTTGCTACGTGCACCAGGGCCTGCGCCAGCGCCAGGTCGTCCCGCTCCAGTCGCCCAGTCTGCTCACCGAAGAGGCCCAACGTGCCCAGCACGGAGTCGTGCAACCGCATCGGCAGCGCGTGGACCGACTGGAAGCCGACACTGCGCGCGGCCCTCGAGAACTGCGGCCACCGCTTCACCTCGGCCGCCAGGTCGGGCACGACCACGGCGGTGCGCTCGCGGTAGCAGTCGAGGCAGGGGCCCTCCTCGCGCTGGAGCTGGAAGACCTCCAGGTGGTGCGCGCGCTCGGAGGACGACGCCACCAGGTGCAGCACACCGCGCCCGTCCGCCAGGAGCATGCCTGCGGAGGCGACGTCGAGGAGCTGTGCGCAGTTGGCGGTGAGGCGCGCGAGCATGTCCACGACGTCGTACTCGCCGACCAGCTCGTTGGAGAGGTCCACGAACGCCCGGATGATGTCGTGCTCCCTGCTCCCGGTCACCGCTCGGTCCTTCCCGCCCCGCCGTCGTTGTGGCGGGCATCTCGCTCCAGCACCAGTCTGCGCTCGAGGATGGCCCAGGCCACCTGGCTCGCCGTCTGCCCGGTCGCGATGGCGTGGGCCCGCAGGCGCACCAGTGCCTCGGCGGCATCGACGCCCAGCTGGGAGATCAGCATCCCGGTGGCCTGGTACACCTCGATCCGGTCCAGCTCCGCGAGGCGTCCTAGGCCCGTCTCACCGTTCCCAGCCAGGTCGTCGCCGAGCTCGCGGCCGTCGGCGCCGCCGGCGACGAGCTCGAGCAGGGGCGCCGCCGCCAGCTCCGCGGCGACCATCGCACCGGCAAGCTCGTCCCCGTGCAACGGACCCGGGCCCGCACGGAACAGGTCAAGGGCCCCGACGCAGACCGACGTGATCATGATCGGCAGCGCGAACACGGCCCGGATCCCCTCGTCCAGGACTGCGCCGGCGAAGGCGGGCCACCGCTGCTCCCCCGGCGAGTCCAGATCGGGCACGAGCACCGAGCGCCGGGCAGACACGGCGTCCAGGCATGGTCCCTCACCGAAGGTGAACTGGAACTCGTCGAGGCGGCGGCTGGTCGCGTTGCTCGAGCCGAACGTCCCCCGCGACGCCCCGTCGTGGACCATGGAGACCGCGGCGCCATCCACCTCGAACAGGGCTACGCACGCCAGGCAGAGCTCGTTGGCGGCCGGCAGTCCCCGTCCGGCGGCCGAGACGGCAGCAGTGAGCTCGGTCCTCATCGGTTCCAGCGAGCCTGCCATCGTGACCCCTTGTCGTGGACGATCAGCGTCCTGTTCGTGGGCAGCCTAGGCGCCCCACCGTGATTCCCCCCGCCATGGATGTCATCGGGCCATCGACGGGCAGCCGTCGCGCGTGGAGCAAGTACCATTGACGCATCCACATGTAGTGGTGTCACCCCGGACCCCGGTGGCGCGGCGACGCTCGAGTCGTCGGGAGTTCCACCGTCAGATGCCTCCCGTCGGTCCGTCCGCAGTCGCCCCCGACTCACGAGAGGGATGGCGCTGTGAGTGGTGGACGGTCGGCGCGAGAGTCCGCTGACGAAGCGAGCGGGGGGCCGGCGGTCGCGTTGGTCAAGGGCGACCGCCTGACGACGTTCGGGCTGCGCAGGATGGTGGTCCCGTTCGCCGACCGCGTCCGGGTGGTGGACCGGTTGGCGGTAGCCGACCTGGTCCTCGTCGACCCCCAGCTGGCGTCCGACGAGATCGACGTCGCCGACCTGGCCGACCGTTCTGCGGGTGGGATCGTGATCTACACCTGGGGTCCGCGGTGGGAGCGGTCGGCCCATTTCGTCTCCGGGCCGCCGGGTGGCCGTTGCGCGGCTGGCTGTCGAAGGGGCTCTCCGCCGAAGACCTCGTGCAGGCCCTCGAACGGATCCATCGCGGCGAGTGGGTCAGCCTCGACTCTCCGGCGCCAGCGCCGGATCTTCAAGGGGTGGCGACACCTTTGGTGACCGGGGCACCTGCACGCGCGGACCCGGTCGCTGACCCGGGACACCCCGGTTCACCCGCGTAGGCGTAGGAACCGAACCGGTGACAGCCGTAGGCTCGTGCGTGCGACGGCATCCCGGATGCCGATCCATCCGAGACCCCGATGGCGCATCCATCCACACGGAGGGCCCAGCCATGGGATCGGGTATCTCGTCGACCCTTGCACTCGCGACCACGCCGGCGACCGCCGCGGGCGCCCACGCTGACCCGCACCGCACCGCGGCCGGAAACGGCCGACAGGCGTTCACCGACGACCTCCTGGATCGCGTGCACGGCGACTCGGACCTCGACGCGGACGCGCGCGCCGATCTGGTCAACAGGATCGTCGTGATCAACACGCCGGTCGCGCGTCGCGTCGCCCGCAAGTTCCAGGGCCGGGGCTGCGCGCTGGAGGACTTGGAGCAGGTCGCCTGCCTGGCGCTGGTGCGGGCGGTGAACCAGTTCGACCCGGCAGCAGGGCACCACTTCCTCTCCTACGTCATCCCGTGCATCAGAGGAGAGGTCAAGAGGCACTTCCGTGACCTCGGCTGGATGATCCGGCCACCTCGACCCCTTCAGGAGCTCCAGTCGCTGGTCGAGCGCGAGCAGTTCCGCGTCGACCCGCTCGACGGGCGCACGCCGAGCGAGACCGACATCGCCGTCCGGCTCGACGTACCGGTCGCCGCGGTACGCGAAGCGCTCCAGGTCCGCGGCTGCTTCACCCCCTCCTCGCTGGACTCTCCACTGGCCGGCCGGGACGACCTCCTGCTCGGTGACCAGCTGGTCGATCCGACGACGGAGACGGGTTTCCGCAGCGCCGAGGCCCGGGCGATCCTGCGACCGGCGCTGGCCCGCCTGACGGGGGCCGAGAGGGATCTGCTGCGCATGTGGTTCGTGGATGAGCTGAGCCAGCGGGACATCGCTCGACAGCTGGGCATCAGCCAGCCCTACGTGTCCCGGCGCATCAGTCACGTCCTGCGAAGGCTCCGAGGCCAGGTCAGCAGCCCGGAGGCGATCTCGCGGTCGTGTGCCTGAGGCGGCGCCGACTCGGCAGGTCAGTCGGCGACCAGTCCCGCGACGCCGAAGGACGTCGTCACGAACTGCGAACCCGCGGACGTGAGGCTGCCGTCGCGGCCGATGACGTACGACGCCACGGAGCCGTCGCGCATCCGCACGTGCAGGCTCCGGCCTTCGGGCGCGACCGCGGCGTCCGTCGGGCCGGCGCCGGTGCTCGCCGCGACCGGCTCGACCAGCACGAGCGAGCCGTCGTGGGCGATGCGGTAGCTGGAGATGGAGCTGCTGGCCGCGTTGACGACCCAGGCGTAGCTGCCGGACACAACCAGCCAGCAGGCGGCGGCCTGCGTGTCGGCCAGCGCTGCCGTGATGCTCCGGAAGCCGGGAGCCACGTCGTAGGACGACGCGGACCCGGTGGCCGCCTCTGAGACGACCAGAGTGCCACGGCGGTCGAAGTCGAAGCCGTAAGGCACCGAGCCGGCGCTTGCGTGCGGCGTGGCCCCACCGGCGTGCCCGGCCCGCACGACGAACGTGTCGATCGTGCCGGTCCTCTCGGTGACGACCAGGGTGCGGCCGTTCGGGCTGAACTGGACCTGGGCGGCATCGGTCAGACCGCCCGCGGGGTTCGGGGTCAGCTCCCGCCCGGAGCCGGGAAGGCTGTTCAGGTCGCCGGACCTGTCGTAGGTGAAGCCCTCGATGGTGTCGCTGTCGTGGTTGAGCACGTATCCGACGCCGTTGTTGACGGTGAGGCTCACGGGCCTCTTGCCCCCGGAGGGGATCCGATCGGCCAGGGTGAGTTGGCCCCCTCGGGTGGTGAGCGCGGAGATGGAGTCATCGCCGGCGTTGACGACGAAGAGCAGCCCACCGTCGCGGGCGATCGCGCCCTGGGAGGCGAGGGAGGCACCGGTGCCGAGGCCACCGGTCGCGACCGATCCGGCGGGCTCGAGCGAGCCGTCGGCGTACCGGTCGAAGACGGCCACGGCGTTGCCCGCCGCGGCGTTGGTCGGCTCGTAGACGTGGCCGACGAGGGGGTCGGTGGCCGCCTGGGCGGCGGTCCCCAGGGGGAGCAGGGCCGAGGTGGCGGCGAGGACGGCGGTGCCGAGAACGGTGGCGGTGCGCATGGTGAGGGTCCTTTCGAAGGTGGCCGGAGCGAATGCTCCGGCCAGTTCGTCGGGCGGTCCACCGGGATCGTTACGGCAGCGGTTGTGACGAAACAATGACGCGGCCCGGCGTGTAACGATCCGGGTTCCCGACGAGACGGGACTCGCATGGATCACGACTTCACCGGCCTCAAGGCCACTTTCGTCAACTGCACGCTCAAGCGGAGCCCGGAGGTCAGCAACACCCAGGGCCTGATCGACGCGAGCGCCGGGATCATGCGCAAGCACGGAGTCGAGGTGGAGGAGCTCAGGTTCGTCGACCACGACATCGCGACCGGTGTCTGGCCGGACATGCGCGAGCACGGGTGGGACTCCGACGAGTGGCCGGCGCTGTACCCCGGCATCCTGGCCAGCGACATCCTCGTCGTGGCCGGCCCGATCTGGCTGGGCGACAACTCCTCACAGACCAAGAAGCTCATCGAACGCCTGTACTCACTGTCCGGCGAGCTCAACGACAAGGGCCAGTACCTGTTCTACGGGCGGGTTGCGGGCTGCATCATCACCGGCAACGAGGACGGCATCAAGCACTGCGCGCAGAACGTGCTCTACAGCCTCCAGCACGTCGGCTACACGATCCCGCCCAATGCCGACGCCGGTTGGATCGGCGAGGCCGGCCCCGGGCCGTCGTACCTCGACCCCGGCAGCGGCGGTCCCGAGAACGACTTCACCAACCGCAACACCACCTTCATGACCTGGAACCTCCTGCATCTGGCGAAGCTGCTGAAGGACGCCGGGGGCGTGCCCGGCTTCGGCAACCAGCGCTCGGAGTGGAACGCCGGCACCCGCTTCGACTGGGAGAACCCCGAGTACCGCTCGTGACGGTCCTGGCTCCCATGGCGGCCGGTCGGCCGGACGTCATCGATCCGTCACGCGCGGAGCCCCTCGCGTCGCGGTACGTTCCGGCCATGCCCGACGGCCCCGCAGGTGACGACCGCGACCTGGTCGTGGCCCTGCGCGCCGGCGACGAGCAGGCGTTCGCCGCCCTGATCGACGGCTGGTCGGGCTCGATGCTGAGGATGGCCCGGCTGCACGTGCCGACCGACAGCGTCGCCGAGGAGGTCGTCCAGGACACGTGGCTCGCGGTGCTCACCGGCCTCGACCGGTTCCGCGGCGAGTCGTCCCTGCGCACCTGGGTCTACCGGATCCTGCTCAACCAGGCGAAGACCCGGGGCGTCCGGGAGCGACGTACGGTCCCGTTCGCCAGCCTGACCGACGAGGACGGCGCCGCGGGGGACGGCCCGACCGTGGACCCCGGCCGGTTCCAGGGCGCGGGCGACCCGTATCCCGGCGGCTGGCGCCGGTTCCCCGAGGAGTGGCCCGAGCAGTCCTTGCTCTCCCGCGAGGTCCACCAGGTCGTGGCGCATGCGCTGGAGGACCTGCCGCCGCGGCAGCGTGCGGTCGTCGCCCTGCGCGACCTGAACGGGCACACCGCCGACGAGGTCAGCGAGCTGCTGATGATCACGCCCGGCAACCAGCGGGTGCTCCTGCATCGCGGGCGCGCGGTCGTCCGGGCGCACCTGGAGCGCTACTACGACACCGCGTCCTCGCTCGGCCAGGGGGTGTCGTCGTGAAGTGCCAGACGTTCGTCGAGCTGGTCACGGCGTACCTCGAGGACGAGCTGTCGCCGGAGGAACGGGCGGCCTTCGAGGAGCACCTGCGGCTCTGTCCGGGCTGCGACACCTACCTGGACCAGTTCCGCGCGACCATCTCCCTGCTCGGGGAGCTGCCCGAGCAGACGATCTCGCCAGAGGCCAGGACAAGCCTGCTCGACGCCTTCGCCGGCTGGCGGGACCGCGGGTGAGGGTCCTGCTCACCGGCGCCGCCGGATTCATCGGCAGCGCGATCCGGCGGACGCTGGCGGAGGCCGGGCACGAGCTGGTGCTCGTCGACGTGCTCCTCCCCCAGGCGCACCGCGTCCCGCCGTCGGTCGAGGGGCTGCACGTCCTCGACGTGCGCGACGCCGACGACTGGGCTGACCTGCTCGACGGCGTGGATGTCGTCTGTCACCAGGCCGCGCTGGTCGGGGCGGGCACCACGGTGTCCGACCTGCCGGCGTACGCCGCGCACAACGACCTCGGCACGGCCGCCCTGCTGGCCGCGATGTCGGCCCACGGGGTACGCCGTCTCGTGCTGGCCTCGTCGATGGTCGTCTACGGCGAGGGCCGGTACGCCTGCCCGGAGCACGGCGTCGTCGCTCCCCCGGCGCGATCGGTCGCGGCGCTGGAGGGCGGGGACTTCGACAACCACTGCCCGGCGTGTGGCCGCGCGCTCGGCTGGGAGCTCGTCGACGAGTCGGCCCGGCTCGACCCGCGCAGCTCCTACGCCGCGGGCAAGGTCGCCCAGGAGCACTACACGTCGGCATGGGCCCGTCAGGCCGATTCAGGGGCCGTCGCGCTGAGGTACCACAACGTGTACGGGCCGGGCATGCCCCGCGACACGCCGTACTCCGGCGTCGCCGCGATCTTCCGCTCCTCCCTCGAGCGCGGCGAGGCCCCGCGCGTCTTCGAGGACGGCGGCCAGGTACGTGACTTCGTGCACGTCGACGACGTCGCCCGCGCCAACCTCGCCGCCCTCGAGGCGGTGGTCGATCGGCCGCCGGGCGCGATGGCGGCGTACAACGTCTGCTCCGGCTCGCCCGTCTCGATCCTGGACGTCGCCCGCATTCTCGCCCGGGACTCGGCGCTCGAGCCGGTCGTGACGGGCGAGTACCGCGTCGGCGACGTCCGCCACGTCGTCGCCTCCCCCGCCCTCGCCGCGGCCGACCTCGGCTTCACCGCCTCCGTGTCGCCCGAGCAGGGCCTGGCCGCCTTCGCCACCGCCCCGCTGCGCGACTGACCGCCCCCCGCTGGTTGAGGTGCGAGGAGCGCCAGCGACGAACCTCGAAACCATCGCCCTATCGGTGGTTGAGGTGCGAGGAGCGCCAGCGACGAACCTCGAAACCATCGCCCTATCGGTGGTTGAGGTGTGAGGAGCGCCAGCGACGAACCTCGAAACCACGCCCGGGATCGGGTTGGTGGTTTCGAGGCTCGGCCGTGAACGGCCTCACACCTCAACCAGCGAACCGTATCGGTGGTTGAGGTGTGAGGAGCGCCAGCGACGAACCTCGAAACCACGCCCGGGATCGGATTGGTGGTTTCGAGGCTCGGCCGTGAACGGCCTCACACCTCAACCAGCGAATCGTGCGGTGGTTGAGGTGCGAGGAGCGCCAGCGACGAACCTCGAAACCACGCCCGGGATCGGATTGGTGGTTTCGAGGCTCGGCCGTGAACGGCCTCACACCTCAACCAGCGAATCGTGCGGTGGTTGAGGTGTGAGGAGCGCCAGCGACGAACCTCGAAACCACCGGACGACTCACCCTCACCAGCCGGTGAACAGCAAGTGCTGGACGAGGAGGGCGACGACGACCTGGAGGGCGAGGGCGTGGCGGCGCCAGCGTTCGGGGAGCAGTGCGCAGCCGATCAGCAGCCACGGTACGAAGGGCAGCCAGATGCGCTCCACCTCGGCGCGGCTCATCTGGGAGAGGTCGGCGGCGACGACCATGGCGACCGCGCCCGCCACGAGCCACCACACCGTGCGCGTGGCGGGAGTCGGACGACGGGCGAGCGTGTGGGCGATGCCGGCGAAGGCAACGGGCCCGGCGCTGAAGGCGAGTGCAGCGAGGTTGCCCCACATCCAGTACTGCGGCGGGCGGTTCGACGCGACCCCGTCCCAGTACCGCTCGCGCAGCACGGGCAGCGCCTCCCACCAGGAGTACCCGAACGGCACGTACGCGAGGACGACCGCGAGGGCGGCGAGCGCGGCGGGTACGAGCGGCCGCCACGTCCGGGTGACGACCAGCACCGCCAGGGCGAGCAGGGCGAGCAGGGGCAGGCCGTAGGAGAACATCACGCAACAGCCGAGGAGGAGCCCGGCCAGCAGCGACCACGGGACCGAGCGGCGGACGGCGCCGAGCGCCAGGGCACACATCCCCCAGGCGGCGAACGCCGCGAACATCGCGTCCGCCGAGACGCACTGCCAGACCGCGGCCGGGCCGATCACCAGGAACGGCGCGGCCAGCCGGGCGTGCCGCTCGGCGCCGAGCGTCCGCAGCGTGACCAGCACGGCGACGGCGGTCGAGGCAGCAAGCAGGGTGACGACGAACCCGGCTGCGAGCCCGCTGCCGAGCCCGACCCGCACGAGCACCACGAAGAACGTCAGCGCGCCGGGCGGGTGGCCGGCGATGTGCACCGGCCAGTTGTTCGGCTCGGCCGAGTACGGGATCCGGCTGATGTACTCGTCCAGGGTCGACGGCAGGTCGGTCGTGGCGCGTGCGGTGTCGAGGTACTCATACGACGTCTCCAGGATGTGGCCGATCCCGTCGAACCCGTCGACGAGCGCGAGGGAGAGCAGCCAGGCCAGCCCGGCGGCGTACGCCGTGAGCAGCAGCCGGCCCCACGACAGGCGAGCCGCGAGCGCACCGGCGTACCGGACGGAGAGCGCACCCAGCACCACCGCCGGGACCGTTCCCCAGCCGACGCGCGGGTCCCAGTCGGCGTGCAGGGGCGGGAAGTGGCGCACGTGCACGTCCCAGTCGAGGACGGCGGGCAGCGCCATCCCCAGGGTCGCAAGGAGCAGCGCCGCGCCCAGTCCCGCCCACGCCGCTCGCACGCCCCGAAGGTAGCCGTCAGCAATTCGTAAGCCGATGGGGTGTGCCCCAGGGGGTCCCGTCTCCCTACGGTGAACGACATGGACGACGAGCCGACCTGCGACCTCGTCCTCCCGTGCCGGGACGAGGGTCCGGCGCTGGAGGGCCTGCTGCCGCGCGTGCCGGGCGCCTACCGCGTGATCGTCGTCGACAACGGATCGAAGGACGACACGGCCGCAGTGGCCCGCAAGCACGGCGCCACCGTCGTCACCGAGAGCCGGCCGGGGTACGGCGCCGCAGTGCACGCAGGTCTCGAGGCCGCCACCGCGGAGTACGTCGCGTTCATGGACGGCGACGGGTCCTTCGACCCCGACGAGCTCGCACCGCTGCTCGACGATATCCGCTCGGGGCGTGCGGACATCGCCGTAGGAAGACGTCGCCCGGCCGGCACGGGGGTCTGGCCGTGGCACGCCCGCGCGGGGAACGCGCTCGTGGTCGCCTGGCTGCGGCACCGCATCGGGATGGGGGCGCACGACATCGCCCCGATGCGGGTCTGCCGCCGCCAGGCGATCCTCGACCTCGGGGTCCGGGACCGCGCGTTCGGCTATCCCGTCGAGCTGCTGCAGCGGGCCGTGGCCGCGGGCTGGCGTTTCGCCGAGCACGACGTCACCTACCACCCGCGCGCCGCGGGCACCCGCTCCAAGGTCTCCGGCTCGGTCGCGGGCACGCTGCGCACGGCCCGGGACTTCGCCCGGGTGCTGTCGTGACCAGCGGCAACGGCGTCAGGGTGCTGGTCGTCGCCAAGGCACCCGTCTCGGGCGTCGCGAAGACACGGGTCGGCGCCGAGGTCGGCATGGACGTGGCCGCCGAGCTCGCCGCCGCTGCCCTGCTCGACACGCTGCGCACGTGCGCGACGGCCGTCGGCGTGGACCGATGTCGGGTGGCAATCACGGGCGAGCTGGCCGAGGCGAAGGACGGCGAGCGGATCGCGGCCGCCCTGCAGGGCTGGCAGTCCTACGACCAACGCGGCGACGGGCTGGCCGAGCGCCTGGCCAACGCCTTCCTCGACCTGGCCGCCGAGGACGACGGCCCGGTCGTGCAGATCGGGATGGACACCCCGCAGGTCTCCGAGTCCGACCTCACGGCCCTGGTTCGCGGGCTCGACGGCCACGACGCCGTGCTGGCCGCCGCCGAGGACGGTGGCTGGTGGGCTCTCGCGCTGGCCGACCCTCGACACGGCGCGCACCTGGTCGGCGTACCGATGTCCACCCCCGGTACTGCGACCGCCACCCGTAGCGCGCTCGAGTCCGCGGGTCTCCGCGTCGGCTCGGGCCGGGTCCTGCGCGACGTTGACGTCGCCGCGGACGCGGACGCGGTGGCTGCCACGTGTGCCGACGACTCGGAGTTCGCCCGGCGCTGGAGGGCTCGCCGATGAGCGCCGTGGAGGCGTCGGTAGAGGACGTGTTCGCCAACGTGTTCCGCGGCCATCCTTGCGTGCTGGCCGGGCCTGGTGTCGCGCGGCTCGACGTCCCGGCCGATGCCTGGGCCGGGTCGCTGCACGGCGACCGCGCAGTCCTCGACCTGTGCTCGGGCCCGACGCTGGACGTCGGCTGCGGGCCGGGCCGGATGACCCAGCTGCTCGCCGAGCGCGGCGACATCGTGCTGGGGATCGACGTCGTGCCCGAGGCCGTGTGGCAGACGCGCGACCGCGGCGTCGCAGCGATCCTGCGCGACGTCTTCGAGCGGGTGCCGGCCGAGGGCCGCTGGCAGACCGTGCTCCTCGCCGACGGCAACCTCGGGATCGGCGGCGACCCGGTGCGCCTGCTGCGCCGCGTCGCTCAGCTGCTGGCACCCGGCGGACGCGTGGTCTGCGACGTGGCCCCACCCGGCACCGGCCTGCACTCTGGCACCGTCCGGCTGACCGCAGGCGGCCTGACCTCCGAGCCGTTCCCGTGGTCGGTGGTGGGCACCGACGCGATCGAGGAGGTCGGCCACCATGCCGGGTTCGCCGTCACGACGGTCGACGTCGGCGGCCGCTGGGTCGGCGTGCTGGAGACGGCCCGATGACCATCGTCAAGCTGCCCGAGCAGCGCGACTTCCCGTCCCGGCTGCACCACCCCCGCGTCGCGGCGCGGGTCGGTGCGCTGCTGGGCATCTGCTTCTTCGTCGCCTTCGCCACCGGACTCATCAGCCACCTCGCC
The DNA here is from genome assembly GCA_963782155.1 of uncultured Actinomycetota bacterium. GTDB lineage: Bacteria > Actinomycetota > Actinomycetes > Propionibacteriales > Nocardioidaceae > Nocardioides. Next base: position 80,139 of record CAWAIZ010000009.1, on the reverse strand, counting down.
CAGGAGCCGAACAGCTGGCTGCCGAGCCGACCGGTCTGGGGGTACCGCCTCACCCAGGGCCTGCACGTGGCGACCGGCACCGCGTGCGTGCCGCTGCTCCTGGTCAAGCTCTGGACCGTCTACCCACGGTTCTGGATCCGGCCGCCGAAGCACCCGCGCGAGCTGCTCGTCGACGCGCTCGAGCGCGCCTCCATCGGCGTGCTCGTGGCGTCCGCGGTCTTCCAGCTCGTCACCGGGCTTGCCAACGTGACCACCTGGTACCCGTGGTCGTTCTCGTTCCGGCCCACCCACTTCGCCCTGGCCTGGGTGGCGATCGGGGCCCTGACGGTCCACATCGCCGTCAAGCTGCCGGTGATCCGGGAGGCGCTGGCGGGTCCCGCCGACGAGCAGGAGCCACCCGGTGACGGGCTCTCCCGCCGCGGCCTGGTCCGCACCGCCGGCCTCGCGTCCGTCGCGGCCGTGCTCCTCACGGCCGGGGGCACGGTGCCGTGGCTGCGCAAGGTGTCGGTCTTCGCCGTCCGCGACGGGGGCCCGGAGGGCATCCCGATCAACAAGTCGGCCCACGCCGCGGGGGTGACCGCGAGCGCCACCGACCCGGCGTACCGCCTCGAGGTCGTCGCCGGAACCCGGTCGGTCTCGCTCAGCCGCGAGGACCTGCTGGCCATGCGACAGCAGACCTCCGGGCTGCCGATCGCCTGTGTCGAGGGGTGGAGCGCGCACGGCGAGTGGACCGGCGTGCGGCTCCGCGAGCTCCTTGACGCGGTGGGTGCGCCGCGCGGCGTCCCCGTCGCGATCACCTCGCTGCAGGAGCACGGGGCCTACCGCGTCACGCACCTGCCGTCCCAGTACGCCGACGACGACCTGACCCTGCTGGCGCTGGCCCTCGAGGGCGAGCCGCTGTCGATCGACCACGGGTACCCGTGCCGGCTGATCGCCCCGAACCGGCCGGGCGTGCTGCAGACCAAGTGGGTCCGTCGCGTCGAGGTGCTCGCGTGAGGGCCCGTGTGCTGCTGGGCGCGTTGGGCGTCGCTGCCGCGGCGTACGGCGCGTGGTCACTGCTCGGCGAGGGCCTCGCCGACACCGTGACCGCGGCCATCTGGCTCGCCGCAGGTGTCGTGCTTCACGACTTCCTGCTGGTGCCGCTCACGCTCGCGGTTTGCTGGCTCGGGGCGCGGGTGCTGCCGACGGGGGGTCGCGCCGCCGTCGCCGCGGGCCTCGTCGTCCTCGGCACTCTCACTCTTCTCGCGGTCCCGGTGCTCGGCGGCTGGGGTGCCAACTCCGACAATCCGACGATCCTGGGCCGCGACTACTCCACAGGCTGGCTCGTGGTCGCCACACTGACGGTGGCCGGTGTGCTCGCCGGACTCGTGACCAGCAGGAGGAGGGCCGGTGGCCAGGGTGCTCGTCGTCGATGACGACCCGACCGTGCGCGAGGTCGTGGTGTCCTACCTGCGCGCGGGGCAGCACGAGGTGCTGGAGGCGGCCGACGGCGAGTCGGTCGCCACGATCATGCGCGACACGCCCGCGGACCTCGTCGTGCTCGACCTGATGCTGCCGGGCATCGACGGGCTCGAGGTCTGCCGCCGGCTGCGCGCCTCCAGCGACGTGCCGGTCATCATGCTCACCGCCTTGGGTTCGGAGACCGACCGCGTCGTCGGTCTCGAACGCGGCGCCGACGACTACGTGACGAAGCCGTTCAGCCCGCGCGAGCTGGTGCTGCGCGTCGATTCGGTGCTGCGTCGTGCCGGCGAGCGCACCCGGCCCGAGCAGGGGCTCTTCACCGACGGGGACCTCGCGGTCGACCTGGCCCGGCACGAGGCCACCCTCGCCGGCCAGGTGCTGGCCCTGACCGCGCGCGAGTTCGATCTGCTCAAGTTCCTGGTGGCGCACCCCGGCACCGCCTTCTCACGCGAGGAGCTGCTCCAGCAGGTGTGGGGCTGGTCGTTCGGCGACCAGTCGACGGTGACCGTCCATGTGCGGCGGCTGCGGGAGAAGATCGAGCGTGACCCGACCATGCCCGAGCGGCTGGTCACGGTGTGGGGCGTCGGCTACCGCTGGGAGCCCCAGGAGGTGGAGGTCCAATGACGAACGACGAGTGGGCGATCGTCGGGATCGGCACGGCGTGGGCCGGGTCGGTCGGCCTGGTCGGGCTGGTCGTCGCGTACGCCGTCCGGCACCGTTCCTTCCGCTGGCAGGTCGTCGTCGTCGCCCTGACCGCGGTGCTGGGCGTGGTGGCAGGGGTGGTCGGCACCGCTCGCGCGATGTTCCTCTCCGACCACGACCTCACGGTCGTGCTGTGGGTCGTCGTCGTCGCAGGAGTCGTCGCGATGGCCGTCTCGGTGGTGGTGGGGACGGCGTTCGCGCGCTGGTCGCGCACGATGCGCGACGACGCCCGGCTGTTCGGGGAGAGCGGCCGGTTCGAGACCGGCTCCCGCGGCCCCGCCGAGCTCCAGGACCTCAGCGACGAGCTGGCCATGACCGCACAACGGCTCCAGGAGTCCCGCACCCGCGAGCTGCGGCTCGAGGAGTCGCGCCGCGAGCTGGTGTCCTGGGTCTCCCACGACCTGCGCTCCCCGCTGGCCGCGCTGCGCGCCATGACCGAGGCGCTCGAGGACGGTCTGGCCGACGACCCGTCCCGTTACCACCGCCAGATCCGGGCCGAGGTCGACCGGATGGTCCGGATGGTCGACGACCTCTTCGAGCTGTCCCGCATCCACGCCGGCGTGCTGGCGCTGGACCTCCAACCCGTCGCCCTGGGCGACGTCGTGAGCGAGGCCATCGCCGGTGCGGACGCGGTCGCCCGGGCCGGCGGCGTACGCCTCGGCGGAGCCGTCGACGACGGCCTCTTCGTCACCGCGGACCCCGGCGAGCTCTCCCGGGTGGTCTCCAACCTGCTGATCAACGCGATCCGCAACACCCCGGCCGACGGCGCCGTCGAGGTGGCCGGCCGGCAGGTCGGCGACACCATCGAGCTCAGCGTCACCGACGCCTGCGGGGGGCTGTCGAGCGACGACATGGCCCGGGTCTTCGACGTCGCATGGCAGGGCAGCTCGGCCCGCACCCCGACGCCCGAGTCTCCACTGGGGAAGGGCGCCGGCCTGGGCCTGGCCATCGTGAAGGGCATCGTCGAGGCCCACCGCGGCCAGGTCGCGGTGACCAACCACGCGCCGGGTTGCCGGTTCGTGATCACGCTGCCGGCGTGAGACCGCTCGTCGCGTAGCTGAGCACGACGTTGTCCGAGCAACCCCAGGTCCGGACCCCGATCAACTTCAGGTCCGTCTGCGGCACCGCGTCGAAGACGCGGTGGTCCCCCGCCACGACCTTGGGGCCGATCATCAGGTGCAGCTCGTCGACCAGCCCGTGGGCCAAGAGGTCGGTCCACAGCGTGCGGCTGCCGAACAGGAGGGCGTCGCCGTCGTCCTCGCGCAGACGGGCCACCGCGGCGTGGGCTCCGTCCCGGCGGACGATGGTGGTCTGGTCGCGGAGCGGATCGGTGTCCTCCACGCCGAGAGTGTCGGAGACGACGGTGATCGGGATGCCGTCGGCGTACCGCCCGGCGATGTAGCGGTCCAGAGGCGAGGCGTCCGGGTTGTCGTGCTGGTGCGGCCAGTACGTCAGCATCCCGCGGTAGGTCGTGGCGCCGAACAGGAACGAGCTGGCCGACCGGGCCCGATCCTCGTTGTGCCGGGCGAACGCCTCGTCCAAGGGCAGCGCCATCACGTCGCCCCCGTGACCCTCGGTGTACCCGTCGATGCTGACCATGGTGCAGACGACGATCTTGCCCATCGCGATCTCTCCTCGGTTCGTAGTGCCCCGTGGGGAGGGGCCTGACACCTGGAGGACGAGGTGGATGTCGAGATCTCGACATCCTCCGAGTGGATCCTTCGGGGTGAGGAGCGGGGCCTCCCGACGCCGGTAGGGTGGATCTACCTAGCAGAGGAGCAACACCATGTTGTGGACGATTCTCATCATCCTGGTCATTGTCGCGCTCGTGCTCTTCATCCTCGGACGCTTCCGGGGACGCGGTCGCGGCCTGTAGAGCCCAGACCTCGTAAGCCCCACTTCGCGGCTTAAGTCTGGCTCACGCTGGCAGGTCTGCTCCTGCTCGGGGGGCCTCCTCGGCGGCGCCTGGCCCATCTGAAGGGGCCGGGTCGTCGTCGCGCGGATGCGGTCGGCCAACGCCCGGTGTCTGCTGAGGCTGATCAAGGGATCGCTCTGCCGTGAGGGGGCCGGGTCCGCCATTCGCGGACTCCCGGATTGCCCCCAAAGCGGCTCGCCGTCGGCTGTTCCTATCCGGCCGATTGGGGGCGATGGTCGAAGGCACGAATGGCGTCGCTGTCGCGCGACGACCGACAAGTGCCGGGTAGGTGACATGACGACGACGGCGGACGCAGACACCCAGGCCGACGAGGGTGTCGTTCACATCCTGTGGATGAACGGTGGGCTCAGCTGCGACGGCGACTCGGTCGCCCTCACCGCGGCTACGCAGCCCAGCATCGAGGAGATCGTGCTCGGGGCGCTGCCGGGACTTCCCAAGATCGCGGTGCACTGGCCGTTGATCGACTTCGAGTGCGGGCCGGAGCAAGGCGCGGACAACTTCATCGAGTGGTGGCACAAGGCCGACCGCGGCGAGCTCGACCCGTTCGTCCTGGTGGTCGAGGGCTCGATCCCCAACGAGGCGATCAAGAGCGAGGGCTACTGGGCTGCGTTCGGCAACAACCCCGCCACCGGCCAGCCGATGCCGACGTCGGAGTGGCTGGACCGGCTGGCACCGAAGGCGACGGCGATCATCGCGGTCGGCACCTGCGCGACGTACGGCGGAATCCACGCGATGTCGGGCAACCCGACCGGCGCGATGGGCGTGCCGGACTACCTCGGTTGGACGTGGAAGTCGAAGGCCGGCCTGCCGATCGTGTGCGTGCCCGGCTGTCCCATCCATCCCGACAACCTGTCCGAGACGATCACCTACCTGCTGTACCAGGTCGCGGGACAGGCCCCGATGATCCCGCTCGACGAGGCCCTGCGGCCGCGCTGGCTCTTCGGCGCGACCGTGCACGAGGGCTGCGACCGGGCGGGGTACTACGAGCAGGGCGAGTTCGCCACGGAGTACGGCTCGCCGAAGTGCATCGTCAAGCTCGGCTGCTGGGGACCCGTCGTGAAGTGCAACGTCCCCAAGAGAGGCTGGATCAACGGGGTCGGCGGCTGCCCCAACGTGGGCGGCATCTGCATCGGCTGCACGATGCCGGGCTTCCCGGACAAGTTCATGCCGTTCATGGACGAGCCACCGGGCGCCAAGCTGTCGACGCGCGGCAGCGCCATCTACGGCCGGACGGTGCGGAAGCTGCGCGGGGTGACCGCGAAGACGCTCGACAAGGAGCCGTCGTGGCGCACCAAGGGCACCGAGCTCAAGACCGGCTTCAAGAAGACCTGGTGAGAGGACCTCATGACCATCACCGAACGCAGCAAGCGCTCCACCAAGGACACCGACGTCGTCGAGATGTCGTGGGACCCGGTCACCCGCATCGTCGGCAGCCTGGGCATCTACGCCACCATCGACTTCAAGCAGAAGGAAGTGCGCGAGTGCCACAGCACCTCCTCGATCTTCCGCGGCTACTCGCTCTTCATGAAGGGCAAGGACCCGCGCGACGCGCACTTCATCACCAGCCGCATCTGCGGCATCTGCGGTGACAACCACGCGACGTGCTCGGTCTACAACCAGAACATGGCCTACGGCGTCGCGCCGCCCCACCTGGGCGAGTGGATCATCAACCTCGGCGAGGCCGCGGAGTACATGTTCGACCACAACATCTTCCAGGAGAACCTGGTCGGCGTCGACTACTGCGAGCGGATGGTCAAGGAGACCAACCCGGGCGTGCTCGAGAAGGCCAACAACACCGAGGCCCCGCACGCAGCCGAGCACGGCTACCGCACCATCGGCGACATCATGCGCTCGCTCAACCCGCTCGAGGGCGAGTTCTACCGCGAGGCCCTGCATGTCTCCCGCTACACGCGCGAGATGTTCTGCCTGATGGAGGGCCGCCACGTCCACCCGAGCACGCTGTACCCGGGCGGCGTCGGCACCACCGCGACGATCCAGCTGTTCACCGACTACTTGACGCGGCTGATGCGCTATGTCGAGTTCATGAAGAAGGTCGTGCCGCTCCACGACGACCTCTTCGACTTCTTCTACGAGGCACTGCCGGGTTACGAGCACGTCGGCGAGCGCCGGATCCTGCTGGGCTGCTGGGGCAGCCTGAACGACCCGGCCCACTGCGACTTCCGCTACGAGACCATGTCCGACTGGGGCAAGAAGATGTACGTCACCCCAGGCATCATCGTCGACGGCAAGCTCGTCACCAACGACCTCGTCGACATCAACCTCGGCATCCGCATCCTGCTCGGCCACTCCTACTACGAGGACTGGGTGAAGTCCGGTCGCGAGGTCTTCGTGACCAAGGACCCGCTCGGCAACCCCGTCGACGAGCGGCACCCGTGGAACCAGCACACGATCCCCAAGCCGCAGGCGCGGGACTGGGACAACGCCTACTCGTGGACGATGTCCCCGCGCTGGTTCGACGGCACCGACCACCTCGCCCTCGACACCGGCGGCGGGCCGATCGCCCGGCTCTGGTCGACGGCGCTCTCCGGGCTCGTCAACGCGGGCGGGTACGTCGTGGCAACCGGCCACAGCGTGCAGATCAACCTGCCGCGCACGGCGCTCAAGCCCGAGGTGAGCTTCGAGTGGAAGATCCCGAAGTGGAGCAATGCCCTGGAGCGCAACCGGGCGCGGACCTACTTCCAGGCGTACTCCGCGGGGCTGGCGCTGTATTTCTGCGAGAAGGCGCTGGCCGAGGTCCGGGCCGGCCGCACGGACACCTGGACGAAGTTCGAGGTGCCGGACGAGGCCGTCAGCGTCGGCTTCACCGAGGCGGTGCGCGGGGTGCTCAGCCACCACATGGTCATCAAGAAGGGGAAGATCGCGAACTACCACCCCTACCCGCCGACCCCGTGGAACGGCAGTGTCCGCGACACCTACGGCACGCCCGGTCCCTACGAGGACGCCGTGCAGAACACGCCGATCTTCGAGGAGAACCCGCCCGACAGCTTCAAGGGCATCGACATCATGCGCGCGGTCCGCAGCTTCGACCCGTGCCTGCCGTGCGGCGTCCACATGTACACCGGCGGCGGCAACGTCGTCGAACAGCTGCACACGCCGTCCCTTCCGGTGAAGCCCTACTAGGCCCGTGCACGAGCTGGGCATCACCCAGGGACTGGTCGACCTCGTCGCCGAGCGCACGGTCGGTCGGCGCGTGGTCGCGGTCAACGTGCGCGTGGGTGACGCGGCCGGGATCGTGCCGGACGCGATGGCTTTCGCGTTCGACGTGACGACCTACCAGACCCCTCTCGAAGGAGCCCGGCTGGTGATCGAGGAGGTGGCCGGCGACGACCTGTCGCTGGTCTCGGTCGAGCTGATGAAGGAACCGTCGTGTGCGTGACGTGCGGCTGCTCGCCGGCCGAGGAGGAGACCGAGCTGCTGCATGTCGAGCAGCGGCTGCTGGCGAAGAACGACGCGCTGGCCGACCACGTCCGCTCGTCCCTCGCCGCGGCGCGCGTGACCGCCGTCAACCTGATGAGCTCGCCGGGCGCCGGCAAGACCTCGCTGCTGGAGCGCACGATCGGCGCGCTCCGACCCCACCAGGAGGTCTGTGTGATCGAGGGCGATCAGGAGACGTCCTTCGACGCGAGAAGGATCCGCGCCGCCGGCGCCCGTGCGGTCCAGGTGAACACCGGGGCGGGCTGTCACCTCGACGCCTCGATGGTGCACCACGCCCTCCACGACCTGGACCCCCCTGAGGGCTCGCTGATGGTCGTCGAGAACGTCGGGAACCTCGTGTGCCCGGCCCTCTTCGACCTCGGCGAGTCCGCGAAAGTGGTGGTCATCTCGGTGACCGAGGGTGACGACAAGCCGCTGAAGTACCCGCACATGTTCCGGGCCGCCGACCTCGTGGTCGTGAACAAGACCGACCTCCTCCCCTACGTCGACTTCGACATCGATGCCCTCACCGAGCGAGCCCGCACCCTCAAGCCCGGCGTCGAGGTGCTGCCACTTTCGGTGCGCAGCGGCGACCGGTTCGACACCTGGCTGGACTGGCTCCAGGCCCTGTGTGCCACCAGCGAGAGAGGAGTCCCGCGTGGAGCAACCGTCGGTCCGTGAGGTCAGCGAGCGCATCGAGGTCCTGCTGGACGAGCTCGGCGAGAGCGCGCCGCCGGCCGTGATGGGCCGCGTCGAGGAGCTCATCCAGTGCGTGATGGGGCTCTACGGCGCCGGGCTCGAACGGGTGCTGGAGACGGTCGGCCAGGACGCCGTACGCCGCCTCGCCGACGACGAGGTGGTGGGCAACCTGCTGGTGCTCAACGACCTGCACCCCGACGACGTCGACACCCGCGTGCAGCGGGCGCTGGACCAGGTCCGCCCGTACCTCGGCTCGCACGCGGGTGGCGTCTCGCTGTCGGGCGTCGACACCGAGGGCGTGGTGCACCTGCGCCTCGAGGGCAGCTGCGACGGCTGCCCGTCCTCGGCCCTGACGGTCAAGAGCGCCATCGAGGACGCCATCCTGGTCGCCGCGCCCGACGTGGTCGCGGTGGAGGCCGAAGGCATGGTCCCGGACGGTCCGGCCCTGCTGCAGATCCAGCCCTTCCACTCGCGCGAGCAGGCCAGCGACTTCGTCGAGCGCGAGCGGGTCAACGGCTGGGTACCACTCGACCTCGACGTACCGCCCAGCACGATGCAGCACCTCCACGCCGGCGACGCGGAGGTCGTCGTCGCCAACCTCGCCGGCAACCTGGTGGCCTACCTCGACCGCTGCCCGGTCTGCACGGCCGCCCTCAGCGCGGGTGGCCTCGACGGCGACGTGCTCACGTGCGCGTGCGGGACGTCGTACGACGTCCGGATGGCCGGGCGCGCAACGGTCGACGGCGGCGCCCACCTGGCACCCCTCCCACTCCTGCCCGAGGCCGGGGCGTGGAAGGTCGCGGTCCCGGCAGGGATCCCGGGATGACCGGCCTCGGCGCGCTGCGCCGGATCTCCCGGCCGGCACCAGCGGTGGCCGCTGACCCTCAGGAACGCTGCGAGTTCTGCGCGGTCGACGTCGGCGACCGGCACGGCCACGTCGCGGACCTCGACGACCACCGGCTGCTGTGCGTGTGCCGGCCGTGCTACCTGCTGTTCGGCCCGCGCGGCTCGGGCGGCGGCCGCTACCGCGGCGTCGGGGAGGAGATCCGGCGCGTCGAGGACGTCCGTGTCGCCGATGTCCAGTGGGACGCCCTGAAGATCCCGGTGGACCTGGTCTTCTTCTTCCGCCAGAAGGGCGCCGACGGCCTGCTGACGTTCTACCCCGGTCCGGGTGGAGCCACCGAGTCGCTGCTGGACATGTCTGCCTGGGGTGACCTGGTCGCGGCCAACCCGGTGCTGGACTCGACCGAGGAGGACGTCGAGGCGGTGCTGCTGCGACGGCAGCCGAGCCATGACCAAGCCGGGTTCTCCTGCTACCTGGTGCCGATCGACGTCTGTTACGAGCTCGTCGGGGAGGTCCGCCTGGCGTGGACCGGACTCGGCGGCGGGCCCGAGGTGTGGCGGCGCATCGATGAGTTCTTCGAGGCCCTGGACGAGCGCGCCGAACCAGCGTCGAGGTCGGCATGACAGAGGACCCCCTGCCGCGCGTCGACCTCGACTTCACCTGCCTCGACGTCGTCGCCGACCGCTACGCCGCCGGCCCGACGGTGGTGGCCAAGATGCGCGCGACCGAGACCAGCGGCGAGCGCGTGCACGCGGTCGCGCTGCGTTGTCAGGTGCGCGTCGAGCCCGTCCGCCGGTCCTACGGCGCCGGCGAGGCGTCCAGGGTGGTCGACCTGTTCGGCGACCGCACCCGCTGGGGCAGCACCATGCAGCCGATGCAGCTGGCGTTCCTCTCGCAGGTGCTGCCGAGCTTCTCCGGCAGCTGCGAGTTCGACCTGGTGCTGCCGCTGTCGTACGACGTCGAGGTGGCCGCCCACAAGTACCTCGCCGCGCTCGACGACGGCGAGGTACCCCTGATCCTGCTGTTCAGTGGCACCGTCTTCAGCGGGGCCCTCGGGTCGCTGTCGGTGCAGCCCGTGCCGTGGCACAAGGAGACCCAGGTGCGGATGCCGGTGGCGGTCTGGCGGGAGGCGATGGACACGCACTTCCCCGGCCAGGCGTGGCTGCGCCTGAGCCGGTCGGCGTACGACGACCTGGCGACGTACCGCGGCAAGCACGGCCTGGTCGGTTGGGACGACGTGGTGTCGCAGCTGCTGCGTGAGGCCGACTCGTGAGCACGGCGTTCGAGCAGGCTCGCGCGGTGGCGGACGCCGTGCTCTACGAGGGGTACGTGCTCTACCCCTACCGCGCGAGTGCGCCGAAGAACCAGGTGCGCTGGCAGTGGGGCGTGCTGATGCCGCCCGACGCCGTCGAGCGGGACGCCTCCGAGCGGAGCTGGTGCCGGACGGCCGTGGTCGATCGACGGCCACGCCACCGCGGTACGTGCGACGCGTGCGGTTCCTGCACGTGCAGCAGCGGACGGTCGAGGATGCTGACGGCATCTCGGTCGACCGGCTGGACGCCGGCGACACGGTGTACGTGCCGTGGGACGAGGCCGTCGAGGACGAGCACGTGGTCGACGTCCCGCTCGATGCGCCGACCACCTTCGACCTCTCGGTCCCCGGCGACAGCACCTTCGAGGAGGTCTCCGGCGGGCGGCTGGTCCGGACCCGCGCGCCGCTCACGTTGCGGGTGACGAGCACGGTCGAGCGACCGGTGTCGCCGTACGCCGTCACGCTGCTGACCCTGCGCGTCGAGAACCGCACCGACCCGCCCCCCGTTCCGGCCACCAACCGGCCGCAGTGGCTGCGCCGCGCGCTGGTCGCCTGCCACGTGCTGCTGGAGGCCGACAACGCGTCGTTCGTGTCGCTGCTCGACCCGCCCCAGTGGGCGAAGGGTTTCGTCGCCGCCTGCGACAACGACGGCGTCTTCCCGGTGCTGGCCGGGCCCGAGGACCAGGCCGGCGTGGTGCTGAGCTCGCCGATCATCCTGTACGACCACGCGCAGCTGGCGCCGCAGAGCGAGACGACGTTCTTCGACGCGCTCGAGATCGACGAGCTGCTGAGCCTGCGCACGATGACGCTGTCGGAGGAGGAGAAGCGCGAGGTCCGCGGCACCGACCCGCGCGCCGCCGCGCTCCTCGACGAGGTCGACCACATGCCCGATGCGCTGTGGGACCGGCTGCACGGGACCGTCAGCTACCTCGACGCGATGACCGCGACGGGTGCGCTGGCCCCGCCGCCGGAGCGTTCGGCCCCGCTGGACGTCCCCTGGTGGGACCCGGGCGCCGACGGGTCCGTCGACCCGGAGCACGATGCGGTCACGATCGGCGGCGTTCCCGTGCGCCGTGGCACCCGCGTCGTGCTCCGCCCCGGCGCGCGGCAGGCCGACGTCCACGACCTGTTCCTGGCGGGCCACACCGCGACGGTCGCGGCCGTGCTGCACGACGTCGACGGGAAGGACCACCTCGCGGTCACCGTCGACGACGACCCAGGTGCGGACCTGAAGCTCGCCCACGGGCGGTACCTGTACTTCGCCCCCGACGAGGTCGAGCCCTTCGAGACGGCTCCTTCTTCGCCTCCTCGGGAACCACCCCTGGTGACGTCGACATGAAGGTCCCGGTACGTGTGCTGGTGGCGTGCGTCGGCAACATCTTCCTCGGCGACGACGGGTTCGGCTCCCACGTCGCCGCCGCACTTGCCCGTCGTACGGTCCCCGCCGAGGTTCGCATCGAGGACTACGGCATCCGCTCGGTGCACCTGGTGTACGAGCTGATGGACGGGTACGACGTGCTGGTGCTCATCGACACCGTGGCGCAGCAGAGCGGACCGCCGGGCACGCTGTACGTGATCGAGCCCGAGCTCACCGACCGCGATGTCTCCGAGGTACTGCTCGACCCGCACGACCTGGCCCCTGGCAACGCCTTGGAGCTGGCCCCGTTGCTGGGCGGTTCGGTGGCGCGGATCCTGGTGGTCGGCGTGCAGCCGGAGAGCCTCGAGGAGGGCATCGGGCTCTCGGACGCCGTCGCCGCCGCGGTCGAACCCGCCGCCGACCTCGTGGTCGACGTCGTCACTCGAGAGCTGGCCGCCCGGCCGGCCCCGACCGTCGCCCGAGGAGGTGGAATGAGATGAAGAAGCTGTTCCTGCTCCTGCTGCTGGGGGCCGCCGCCGGCGTGGCCGTGGTGTCGCTCCCGGACATCAAGCGGTACCTCGAGATGCGCCGCATGTGAGCCGCCGACCTTCGATGGTCGAGCCTTGAGGCCGTCCACGGCCGAGCGCGTTCCGGTGACCACCTGTCGCGCTCGGCGGGGATAGTCCCTGACGTTTGGGTTGCTCTGCCCCCGCAACAGCAACCCATTCGTCAGGGACTACCCCTCATCCGAGCGGGCCCAGGATGCGGGGTATGGCGGCGGGTGGGGACGTCTCGGCGGGCGGGGTGGGGCGCTCGCGCGCCGGGCGCTGGCCGGGCCAGTTCTCGAAGTCGGGCTCCCAGCGCCTCGGGTCGTCGGTGAGGCCGACGAGGTAGGTCAGCGAACAGTCGAGCGCGCGGGCGATCTCGGGGAGCTTGCAGACGTCGAGACCGGCGCCGTGCTCGAGGCTGGACAGCGCCTTGTTGGTGGTGACCACCCCGATCCGGCGCAGCCGGGCGACCACCTCCTTCTGGGTCAGGCCGAGCTCGCGGCGCCGGCCGCGGAGGCGCTCGCTGATGAGCAGGTGGCGGTGGGCACCCAGCTCGTCGTACGACGCCAGATGAGGAAGGGTTGAGGTCACGGCGACTCTCCCGTCATGTCCGCGAGCGGACGGATGTCGTAGCGGGCGAAGTTGAAGACCGGGGCCATGGCGAGCAGCCGCTCGAACTCCTCGTGCGACGAGACGTCGTAGATCCACGCGCCCCCGTGCGCGCCGACCACGTGGTAGCGCATCAGCACCTTGCCCTGCTCCTCCATGCGGCCGCCGTACTCCGGCATCCGGGCGATCCCGCGGACCATGGCGTCGGAGAGCAGGGTCTGCTCGAGGTTCCAGAGCACGAGGAACTTCATCAACAGATCCTCATCAACAGATCCGGGGCAGCTGCTCGCCGATCGGCAGGTCGACGACCCGCGACGCGCCGAACCCCGTCGTCGCCGACACCATGCCCGGGTGGTCCTCGACGCACTCGCCGATGATCCGCGCGCCGGCCCCGGCCGGATGCGCGTGCATCGCCGCCAGCACCAGGTCCGCCGACTCCCGCGGCACGAACGCGAGCAGCTTGCCCTCGTTGGCGACCTGGAGCGGGTCCAGACCCAGGAACGAGCAGGCGTTGGCGACCACCTCGGGGATCGGCAGGCTGCGTTCGTCCAGCTTCACGCCGACCTTGGACGCCTTGGCGATCTCGTTGAGCGAGGTGGCCACGCCACCGCGGGTGGGGTCGCGGAGGACGTGGATGTCGGGGTACGCCGCGATCATCTCGGCCACCAGCCCGTTGAGGGGCTGGCAGTCGCTCTCGATCTCGGTGCCGAACTGCAGCCCCTCGCGGACGCTCATGATCGCCACCCCGTGCACGCCGATGTCGCCGCTGACGATCACCACGTCCCCGGGCTCCGCGCGGTCGGGGCGAACGTCGACGCCGTCGGGCACCACACCGACGCCGGCCGTGTTCACGTACACCCCGTCGCCGTGACCCGACTCGACCACCTTGGTGTCCCCGGTGACCACGCGTACGCCGGCCACCTTGGCGGCCTCCCCGAGTCGCTGCGCGACGGCGCCGACCTGCGCGACGTCCGTGCCCTCCTCGAGGATGAACGCCGCGGACAGGAACATGGGTTGTGCGCCGCTCATCGCCAGGTCGTTGACCGTGCCGTTGACCGCGAGGTCCCCGATCGAGCCGCCGGGGAAGAACAGCGGCCGCACGACGAACGAGTCGGTCGAGAACGCCATCCGTCCACCCAGCACGTCCAGCACGGCCGAGTCCCCGAGGCCGGCGAGCGTCGAGTCGGCGAACGCCGGCAGGAACACGTGGTCCACCAGCTCCGCCGACATCTGCCCGCCGCCGCCGTGACCCATCACGATCGTCGGGCTGTCGCGCAGCGGCAGCGGGCAGACCCACCCCTCCACCTCAACCAACGGGAGCCACCTCCCGCGACTCCTCGACGACGGGCAGCTGCATCCGGCGATAGAGGTAGTACGCCGCGCAGGCGCCCTCGCTGCTCACCATCGTGGCGCCGAGCGGGTTGCGCGGGGTGCACTCCTTGCCGAACGCCGCGCACTCGTGCGGCTTGATCAGCCCCTGCAGCACCTCGCCCGACCGGCAGATCGAGGACTCCTGGGTGTGGATGTCGCCGACGGAGAAGCGGTGCTCGGCGTCGTACTCGCGGTAGCGCTCCGAGAGCCGCCACCCGCTCTGCGGGATCATCCCGATGCCGCGCCAGGCCCGGTCCACCACCTCGAAGACGTCCTCGAGCATCCGGATGGCGACGGGGTTGCCCTCGGCAGCCACGGCGCGGGGGTAGGCGTTCTCGACCTCGTGCCGGCCGTCCTCGAGCTGGTGCACGGTGCGGCGGATGCCCTCGAGGATGTCGAGCGGCTCGAAGCCGGTGACCACGATCGGCACCTCGAACCGCTCGGCCAACCCGGGGTACTCCCCCATCCCCATCACGGTGCAGACGTGCCCGGCCGCGAGGAACCCCTGCACCCGGCACACCGGCGAGGTCATGATCGCCTCGATCGCCGGTGGCACGCGGACGTGGCTGACGAGGAGGCTGAAGTTCTCGATGCCGAGCTTCTTGGCCTGGTAGACCGTCATCGCGTTCGGCGGCGCCGTGGTCTCGAAGCCGATGCCGAAGAAGACGACCTGCTTGTCGGGGTTCTGACGGGCGATGTTCAGCGCGTCGAGGGGCGAGTACACGACGCGGACGTCGCCGCCGGCACTCTTGACGCGGAACAGGTCCTTGTCGCTTCCGGGAACCCGCAGCATGTCGCCGAAGGAGCAGAAGATCACGTCGGGCCGCGAGGCGATCTCCAGCGCCTTGTCGATGACCTCCAGCGGTGTCACGCACACCGGGCAGCCGGGGCCGTGGATCAGCTCGATGCCGTCGGGCAGCAGCTGGTCGAGGCCGTGGCGGATGATCGTGTGGGTCTGGCCGCCGCAGACCTCCATCATCGCCCACGGGTTCTTGGCGGTCGCGTGGATGTCGTCGAGCAGGCGCTTGGCCAGCTCGGGGTCTTGGAACTCCTCGAGGTACTTCACCGTCGGTCTCCTTCCGTCGGGTCACTCAGCGGATCACCCATGACCGGAGCCAGATCCGGTCGCGGCAGGCCGGCCTGCTCGGCCGCCATCCCCCAGTGGTCGCCGAACTCGGCGTTCAGCTCCCCCATCTGCCGGAACAGCTCCAGCGTCTCCAGCGCCGACTGCTCGTCGAGCCGCTGGAGCGCGAAGCCGACGTGCACGATGGTGTACTCGCCCACCTGGAGGTCCGGCACGTACTCCAGGCACACCTCCTTGCTCACTCCGCCGAAGTCCACCTGAGCGATGAGCGTCCCATCACGCTCCTCGATCTCCAGGACCTGTCCTGGCACCGCTAGGCACATGGCATCTCCGTTCCTCTAGGTGGTGGTCCCGCCCCGGTGCGCCAGCACCGCGAGCTGTCCGAGGGCGATGCCGGCGTCGCTGGCCGGCACCACGTGATGGGTGAGCACCTCGACGCCGTCGGCTTCGAGCGCCCGAGCGCACGCGGCGATGAGGAAGGCGTTGAGGAAGACCCCGCCGCTCAACGTGGCCGTCCCGACGCCGGTCTCCTCGCGCAACCGCCGCACGGTGGCGACCACCAGCCCGGCGACCGCGTGCTGGAACCGGGCTGCCACCAGACCGGGCTCGACACCCGAACGTACGTCGTCCACGACCGCCGCCACGACCGGCCCGGGATCCTCGTTCTCGCCGAAGGAGTAGCCCGCTGTTCGCCGGTCGAGCCCGTCGAGACCCCACGACCTCGCCGCCGCCTCCAGCTCCATCGCGGCCTGGGCGTCGTACCCGATCCGGTGGCAGATCCCGGCGAGCGACGCGACTGCGTCGAAGAGCCGGCCCATGCTGGAGGTGGGCACGCAGCGCAGCCCGGTCTCGAGCTGGCGGTCGAGCAGGCCGAGCTCGGTGTCGCCGCAGGCGCGCACGCTCGGCACCGACGAGTCCCAGTCGAGGCCGGCCGAGCGGAGGTGGGAGAGCGCCATCCGGCACGGGTTGCGCACGCCGGCGTCCCCGCCGGGAAGGGCGACGTAGGAGAGGTGCGCGGCCCGTTCGTACTCGCGATAGTCCGCCACCAGGAACTCGCCGCCCCACGAGGCATCGTCGTCGCCGAACCCGGTCCCGTCGAACGCGACGCCGATCACCTGCCGCCCGTCGGGCACGCCGTGCTCGGCCATCGTCGACGCGACGTGCGCGTGATGGTGCTGCACTTCCACGACGTCGTCGAAGCGGTCCAGGGCCCAGCGGCGGGAGCGGTACGCCGGGTGGCGGTCGGCCGCGATCACCTCCGGAGCGACCCCGGTCAGCACCGAGAGGTGCTCGACCGCGGCACCGAACGCCGCCTGGGTGGCGAGGTCGTCCATGTCGCCGATGTGGCCCGACATCCACGCGAGCCGGCCCTCGGCCAGGCAGAACGTGTTCTTGAGGTCCCCGCCGACCGCGAGCGCGGGCGGCGTCTCGAACGGCAGGCTGAGCGGCAACGGCGCGTGGCCGCGGGAGCGCCGGACCGGCGACTCGAGGGTGCCGACCACCCGCGTCACGGAGTCGTCGCACGGGACGTGGATGGGACGGTCGTGGGTGAGCCAGGCGTCGGCCAGGCCCTCCAGCCGGGTCAGCGCCTGGTCGTCGTCGGTGACGATCGGCTCGCCGGACAGGTTGCCGCTCGTCATCACCAGCACCCACGGGCCGGGCGGCTCGAGCAGCAGGTGGTGCAGGGGCGCGTAGGCCAGCATCACGCCCAGCTCCGCCTGCCCGGGAGCCACCGCGTCCGTGACCACTCCCCCTCGCCGGGCGGCCAGCAGCACCGGGCGGCTCCGGCTCGCCACCAGGTCGGCCTCGGCGGGCGTGAGCGCCACCAGCTCGCGCGCACGCTCGAGCGAGGAGACCATCAGCGCGAAGGGCTTGTCACCGCGCTGCTTGCGCTTGCGCAACATGGCGACCGCGGCCTGGTCGGTCGCGTCACACGCCAAGTGGTAGCCGCCGATCCCCTTGACCGCGACGACCGCACCGCGTGCGATCAGGGACCGGGCCTCGGCGAGCGCGTCGTCGCCGTACGTCGACTCCCGGCCAGGCGCCACGAGCCGGAGCCGCGGCCCACACTCGGGACAGCAGATGGTCTGGGCGTGGAAGCGGCGGTCGGCCGGGTCGGCGTACTCCGCCGCACACGCCGGGCACATCGGGAACCCTGCCATGGTCGTCGCGGGTCGGTCGTAGGGCAGTCCGGTGGTGATCGTGTAGCGCGGCCCGCAGTTCGTGCAGGTGATGAACGGGTGGCGGTAGCGGCGGTCGCCGGGATCCCCGAGCTCGGCGAGGCAGCCGTCGCAGATCGTGACGTCGGGCGAGACGAACGTGCGACCGGTGGCGGTCTCCGACTCGCCGATGGTGAAGCCGGTGCCGCCGACGGCAGGTACGTCCTGGCACTCGACCGAGCTGACGATCGCCAGAGGTGGGGCGTCGTCGCGGATACGCCGGACGAACGACTCAACGTCCGCCCCGACCCCCTCCACCTCCGCGACGACGCCCTGGCTCGTGTTCCACACCGCCCCCGACAGGTCCAGCGAACGAGCCAGCGCGTAGACGTGCGGGCGGAAGCCGACGCCCTGCACCACTCCGCCGACGACGACGCGGCGGCGTACCCGACTCGTCGGGCAGTCTGCGATCCACTGACTGTGCGCGCTCACGGGACACGTCCTTGCTGGCTCAAGGCAAGATCGCCGGGGTCCGGGGCGACGGCGCGCCGGCGAGCGCGCCTACCTTTCCGACTATACGCGCGGACGGGCTCTTGTCACGCCCCCAAATCCGCGGCGAATCCTGGGCCGCGGGGGCCTCGTCTGGCACATTCGGGTCCTGGTCGCGACATCGCCGATTCCGGGAAAGGGCGAAGAGGTTCCTGATGGTGGATGTGATCGTTGCCGGTGCGGGTCCGACCGGATTGGTGCTGGCCGGTGAGCTGGCCCTGGCCGGCGTCGACGTACAGATCGTCGAACGGCGCTCCACGTCCGAGCTGGTGGGGATGCGGGCGCGTGGCTTCCACTCACGCACGATCGAGATCCTCGACCAGAGGGGCATCGCGGACCGCTTCCTCGCCGCGGGGCAGACCTTCGCGGCGGCATCCTTCGCGAACGCGCCCGTGGACATCAGCGACATCGCGACCCGGCATCCGTACACGTTGGCCCTGGTCCAGAGCGAGGTCGAACGCCTCCTGACCGAGTGGGTCGGGGAGCTGGGCGTGCCGATCCACCGAGGGCGGGAGATCGCCGGGTTCGCCCAAGACGCCGACGGGGTCGACGTGCACCTGACCGACGGCCCCTCGATGCGCGCGGCGTACCTGGTGGCGGCCGATGGCGGACGCAGCACGATCCGCAAGGTCGCCGGCATCGAGTTCCCCGGGTGGGCGGCGACGAGGACCACGCTGATCGCGGAGGTGGAGGTGACCGAGGAGACGCCGACGGGCGTCCGCATCGACGAGACGGGGATCCACGGACTGAACCCGATGGGCAACGGTCGGACCACGCAGGTGCTCGTCACCGAACAGCAGCTGGGTCCGGCGACCGAACCCACCCTGGCCGACCTCAGCCACGCCCTGATCACGGTGTTCGACACCGACTTCGGGGTTCGCAACCCCATCACTATCTCGAGGTTCAGCGACGCGACCCGGCAGGCGGCCTCCTACCGCGCCGGGCGGGTGCTGCTGGCCGGCGATGCCGCCCACATCCACAGCCCGACCGGCGGGCAGGGGATCGGCCTCGGCGTCGAGGACGCCGTGAACCTGGGCTGGAAGCTCGCCCAGGTGGTCAAGGACGTCGCACCGGACGATCTCCTGGACAGCTACCAGGCCGAGCGACACCCGTCCACGGCCCGCGTCCTGAGGTACACGATGGCGATGGCGGTGACCCAGCTGGCGGACGACCGCGTCAACGCTCTAGCCGACGTCGTGGCCGACCTCATGTCGGTCGACGCGGCCCGCGTGCGGCTGGCCTGCCTGCACCTCGGCCTCGACATCCGTCTCGAGGCCGAGGACGGCGCGCACCCGCTCCTCGGGCGTCGCATGCCGGACCTCGACCTGAGGAGCAACGACGGACCGTTGCGGTTCTTCACGCTCCTCCACGATGCCCGCGCCGTGCTGCTCAACTTCGGTGAGCCAGGAAGTGTCGCGTCGGGACCCTGGGGCGATCGCGTGCGGTTGGTCGAGGCGTCGTACGACGGCGCCTGGGAGCTCCCCGTGATCGGGGCCGTCGATGCCCCCACCGCCGTGCTGGTCCGACCCGACGGGCATGTGGCGTGGGTGGGCGGCGGGACGGCCGCGGGGCTCGGGGAGGCGCTGACTCGCTGGTTCGGGGCCTTGCGGACTTCTTGACCCGGTGCCATGATCCCCCATCAATAGGAAGGTTTCCTATCTAACTGGCGGTGGTCATGGCACGAGCGGGTCGACGTACGGCGCCGGCCGCCCAGCTCACCTTGCTGGCGGTGCGGTGAACCCCGGCACGCCGAGCCTGCTGCGCGGCATCAACGACCGCGCCGCACTGGAGCTGCTGCTCGAGCACGGGCCACTCTCCCGGGGCCGCCTCGGAGAGCTGACGGGGTTGTCGAAGCCCACGGCCGCCCAGCTGCTGACCCGACTGGCCGACGCCGGTCTCGTCATCACCAGCGGGAACACGCACGGCCGACCGGGCCCGCGGGCCCAGCTGTACGCCGTCAACCCGGACGCGGCCTACGTCGTCGCCCTGGACGTCACGCCCACCAGGATCCTGGCCGCCGTCGCCGACATCACCGGCCGGACCGTCGGCGACTACGAGCTCAGGACGCCGCGCAAGGCAGGCACGGACGCCGTCGCGCACGTGCTGCACGCGATCGACGGGGCCGCCGCTTCGGCCGGGATCACGCGCGGTGGGCTGCACCGGCTGGCCATCGGCACACCGGGTGCCTTCGACCCGGTCAACCGTCGACTCAGGTACGCACGGCACCTGCCCGGCTGGCACGACGCACACCTGCTCGACCAGCTCGGCGACGCCGTCGGGATGCCGCTGGTCGTCGACAACGACGTCAACCTGGTCGCGATCGCGGAGATGCGCTCGGGGCTCGCGCGCGGTGTGGACGACTTCGTGCTGCTGTGGGCCGACGAAGGGATCGGTGCCGCCATCGTCATCGACGGGCGGATCCACGGTGGCGCCACGGGTGGTGCCGGCGAGGTCGGCTTCCTGCCGGTTCCCGGTGCGCCGCTCGTGCGCGACGTACGCCGCGGCAACGCGGGCGGATTCCAGGAGCTGGCCGGCGGCCCGCAGGTCCTCGCCCTGGCCCGGTCGCTCGGACTCCGCGCCTCGACCCCGGAGGCCGCCGTCGCCCGTGCGCTCACCACCCCGGGTGCGGGCGACGAGCTGCTCGCCACGATCGCCGAGCGGTTCGCGCTCGGCATCGCCGCCCTGGTCTCGGTGGTCGACCCGTCCCTCGTGGTGCTCGCCGGCGGCGTGCTGACCGCGGGCGGGCCGAGGCTGCGCGACCTGATCGACGAACAGGTCGGCTCCCTCGCCCTGGCCCGGCCCCGGCTCGAGCTGGCGGGCGTCTCGGAGCACCCCGTGCTCGCGGGCGCCCTCCAGACGGCGCTGGCCGCCACCCGCAACGACGTGTTCGACACCATCAATCGCCGCACGGGACGGCCCGTCACCAGGAGAGAACCATGACCCGATCCCATCGACGCCGTCTCGTGGCCGCCGTGACGGCGCTCAGCTTGCCGCTCGCCGTCAGCGCATGCACCGGAGACTCCGGAGGCGGCCCGGAGGACAACCCCGACGCGGAGACCACCATCACGTTCTGGCACGGCTGGAGCGCCGACAGCGAGGTCGAGGCCATCCAGGCCACGATCGATGCGTTCGAGGACGCGAACCCCACCGTGCACGTCAAGGTGGTCGGTGGCATCACCGACGACAAGATCAACCAGGCGCTCCGGGCCGGCGGACCTCAGGCACCCGACGTCGTCTCGTCGTTCACCACCGACAACGTCGGCCAGTTCTGCAGCTCGGGCGCGTTCGCCGACCTGACGCCGTTCATGGCCGACTCCGACATCGACCCGGCCACGACCTTCCCGCCCGCGCAGCTGCAGTACACGCAGTACGACGGCAACCAGTGCGCGCTGCCGCTGCTGAGCGACGCCTACGGTCTCTACTACAACAAGGACGCCTTCGCGGAAGCCGGCATCGACGGACCGCCGAGGACCATGTCCGAGTTCGACGCGGCCGCGGTCAAGCTGACCAAGGCGTCCGGCGACACGTTCTCCCAGCTCGGGTTCATGCCGAACTACCACGGCTACGAGTCGTCGATCACGCACATCGCGGCGCAGTGGTCGCCGACGTACTTCACCTCCGACGGGAAGTCGAACGTCGCGTCCGACGCGGCCTTCTCCCAGGCCATGGAGTGGCAGAAGGGGCTGGTCGACAAGCTCGGCGGCTACGGCAAGCTCGAGAAGTACCGCTCGACGTTCGGCGACGAGTGGGGCGCCAAGAACCCCTTCATGACCGGCCAGGTGGCGATGGCGATCGACGGCGAGTGGCGCGCCGGCATGATCGAGGCCGACGCCCCGGACCTCGACTTCGGCGTCGCGCCGTTCCCGGTTCCCGACGACCAGGCGGACAGCTACGGCAAGGGCTACATCACCGGCACCATCGTCGGCATCGCGAGCACCAGCGAGAAGCAGAACGCCGCGTGGCGGTTCGTGCAGTTCCTGGCCACCGACACCGATGCGGTCGTGAACTTCGCCAACGCGATCCACAACGTGCCGTCGACGATGGACGCGCTGGCCTCGCCAGACGTCAGCCAGGACCCGAACGCCCAGGCCTTCATCGCCATCGCGTCCGACCCCGGCAGCAACACCACGCCGGCCAGTCCCAATGGCGGCGCCTACCAGCTGACCCTCCAGGACCTCGGGTACGCCTACGAGTCGGGCAAGGAGACCGACCTCCAGGCGGGTCTGAGCGGCGTGGCCAGCCAGATCGACACGGACATCGAGCAGGCGCAGTGAGAGGCCGGTGATGGTGGTTTCGAGGCTCGCGAGCTCGCCCCTCGACCACCGAACAGGCACCTACACGGCGCGCGGCCGGCGCCGGCGGGAGACGCTGCGCAACTTGGCGTTCCTCTCTCCCTGGCTCCTCGGCACCGGCCTGTTCTTCCTCTACCCGCTGGCCTCCACGGCCTACTTCTCCTTCACCCACTACAACGGTTTCGGCGCGGCGACGTGGGACGGCCTGGACAACTGGCGGTTCGTCTTCCGCGACTACCCGTTCTTCTGGCCGGCCCTGCGCAACACGCTCTGGCTGGTGGTCGTCATGGTCACCCTGCGGGTAATCTTCGGACTCGCCGTCGGCATGCTGGTGATCAGGATCAAGCGCGGAGCGGGAGTGCTCCGCACGTTGTTCTACGCGCCGTACCTCGCCCCGCCCGTGGCCGGCACGCTGGCCTTCGTCTTCCTGCTCAACCCCGGCACCGGGCCGGTCGACACCGTCCTGGGCAAGCTCGGGCTGCCGGAGCCCGGTTGGTTCAACGACCCCACCTGGTCGAAGCCTGCCCTCACCCTGCTCGCCCTGTGGGGCATCGGCGACCTGATGGTGATCTTCATGGCCGCGCTCCTCGACGTCCCCAGGGAGCAGTACGAGGCGGCCGAGCTCGACGGGGCCGGCGCGGTCGGCCGCTTCCGGTTCGTCACGCTGCCGCACCTGCGGCCGATCGTCGGCTTCGCGGTGATCACCGGGGTGATCGCGACGATGCAGTACTACACACAGCCCCTGATCGCCGGGCAGGTGGCCAGCGGGCAGGTCGGCGGCTCCGGCCAGCAGGTGGAGCCCGGCTACCCCGACAAGTCCACGTTGACGCTGCCCCAGCTCGTGTACAACCTGGGCTTCCAGCGGTTCGACATCGGCGCGGCCTGCGTGATCGCGCTCGTGCTGTTCGCGCTGAGCATGGCGTTCGCAGCCGTGCTGATGCGGCGG
The DNA here is from genome assembly GCA_963782155.1 of uncultured Actinomycetota bacterium. Lineage (GTDB taxonomy): Bacteria > Actinomycetota > Actinomycetes > Propionibacteriales > Nocardioidaceae > Nocardioides. The sequence continues at coordinate 56,835 of CAWAIZ010000009.1, read as the reverse complement.
GGCAGCGTCTTCCTCGGGGGCGACTCATGACGCCGCGGATGCGCAGCCGGCTCGAGTGGGTCGGGGTGCACACCTTCGCGGTCGCCGCCACGCTCTTCTTCGTGCTGCCGTTCGTGTTCGTGGCGCTCACCGCGCTGATGACCGACGAGCAGTCGCTGACACGGGACCTCTGGCCGAACCCGTTCCAGTGGCACAACGTCGTCGACGTCTGGCAGACACCCGGAGTCGGTACGTGGTGGCGCAACACGCTCATCTATGCGGTGGCCGGGACCGCGCTCACCCTGGGCTCGAGCGTCCCGGTCGCCTACGCCCTGGCCCACTTCAGGTTCCGGGGGCGACAGCTGGCGATGATGATGGTGATCGCCACCATGATGCTGCCGCCGCAGGTCGTCATCATCCCGATGTACCTCGTGTGGGCCAAGCAGCTGCACCTCTCGGGAACGCTGTGGCCGCTGATCATCCCGCTGGCCTTCGGCGACGCCTTCTCCATCTTCCTGCTCCGCCAGTTCCTCGTCACGGTCCCCCGGGAGTACCTGGACGCCGCCAAGGTGGACGGCGCCAGCGAGCTCCAGGTGCTCTTCCGGGTGGTGCTGCCGATGGTCCGGCCCGCGATCGCCGCGGTGGCTCTGTTCCAGTTCTTCTACTGCTGGAACGACTACTTCGGGCCGCAGATCTACACCAGTGAGAACCCGGCGGCCTGGACGCTCAGCTACGGACTGGGCACCTTCAAGAGCGCCCACCACACGAACTGGAACCTCACCATGGCTGCCACCCTGATGGTGATGGCGCCCGTGATCGCGCTGTTCTTCCTGGCCCAACGGGCCTTCATCGAGGGCGTCACACTGACAGGGGTCAAGGGATGACGAAGATCGCGGTGGTGGGCGGCGGATCGACGTACACGCCAGAGCTGGTGGACGGGCTCGGGCGGCTGCGCGACGTGTTCCCACTCGACGAGCTGGTGCTCGTGGACCCCTCCGAGGAACGGCTCGAGCTCGTGGCCGGTGTCGGCCGCCGGATCCTCGCCCGGCTGGGGCACCCTGCCCGGCTGACGACCACGACCACCCTCGAGCCCGCTCTCGACGGCGTCGAGGCGGTGCTGCTCCAGCTGCGGGTCGGCGGCCAGGCGGCCCGCAACCAGGACGAGACCTGGCCTCTCGAGTGCGGCTGCGTCGGGCAGGAGACCACCGGCGCCGGTGGCCTCGCGAAGGCGTTGCGCACGGTGCCCGTCGTCCTCGACATCGCCGAGCGGGTCAGGAGAGCCGCCCCGGACGCCTGGATCATCGACTTCACCAACCCGGTCGGCATCGTCACCCGTGCCCTGCTCCAGGAGGGGCACCGCGCGGTGGGTCTGTGCAACGTGGCGATCGGCCTCCAGCGCCGGTTCGCCGAGATGGTCGGCGTCGATCCCGAGCGGCTCGAGCTCGACCACGTAGGGCTCAACCACCTCACCTGGGAGCGGGCCGCCCGAGTGGGCGGCGTGGACCGGCTGCCCGGCCTGCTCGAGGCCCACGTGGACCAGATCGCGGAGTCGGTCGGCCTGCCGCCGTCCCTGCTCACGTCGCTGGGCGTGGTGCCGTCGTACTACCTGCGCTACTTCTACGCCCACGACGAGGTGGTCCTCGAGCAGCTGGCCAGCACGTCGCGCGCCGCCGAGGTGGCCGAGATCGAGCGCCGCCTGCTGGAGCTGTACGCCGACCCGTCGCTCGACGCGAAGCCGGAACTGCTCGCGCGGCGCGGCGGCGCGTTCTACTCCGAGGCCGCGGTACACCTTGCGGCGGGACTCCTCGGCGACGGTCCTGCCTCGACGCAGGTGGTGAACCTCCGCAACTCCGGCACCCTGCCGTTCCTGCCCGACGACGCGGTGATCGAGGTGCCCGCGTCGGTGGACCGCTCCGGCGTGCAGGCCATGCCTGTCAGCCCCCTCGAGCCGTTGTACGCCGGGCTCGTCGGCCACGTCACGGCGTACGAGCACCTGGCCCTGGAGGCGGCCCTGCGCGGCGGCCGGCAACGGGTCTTCGACGCGCTCCTCGCGCACCCGCTGGTCGGTCAGGTCGAGCTCGCCGACGGCCTCACCGACCGGCTGCTCGCCCACAACCGGGAGCACCTGCCGTGGGCGTGATCGAGCCAACGGTCGGGGCGGTCCTGGCCATCGACGCCGGGAACAGCAAGACCGACGTCTGCGTGGTCTCCGAGGACGGCCGGCTGCTGGGCAGCGCTCGGGGCGGCCCCTTCCGGCCGGACCGCGTCGGCGCCGTAGCGGCCCTGGCGGCGATCGCCCCGGCGGTCGAGACGGCGATCGCGGCGGCCGGCTCGGTCCAGATCCGGCACGTCGCGGCCTGCCTGGCCAACGTCGACCTGCCGGTCCAGCACGAGGCGATCGAGACGGCGATCGCCGAGACGGGCTGGGCGACGTCCTACGAGGTGGTCAACGACACCTTCGCGCTGCTGCGCGCCGGTCTGCCCGAGTCGCGCGGCGTCGCAGTGATCTGTGGTGCGGGCATCAATGCCACCGGCGTCCTGCCCGACGGCACCACGGTGCGCTTCGCCGCGGTCGGCCAGATCTCGGGCGACTGGGGCGGCGGCGGCCACCTGTGGCAGGAGGCGATGTGGTGGGCCGCCCGAGCCGAGGACGGCCGCGGTCCCGACACCATGCTGCGCACCGCGCTCCCCCGGCAGTTCGGGCTCGACTCGATGGCGGCGCTCATCGAGGCGGTGCACGTCCGGACGCTGCCCGAGGAGCGGTGCCTGGAGCTCACACCGCTCCTGTTCGACGTCGCCGAGGCCGGCGATAGCGTCGCCCTGGACGTCGTACGCCGGCAGGCCGAGGAGGTGGTGGCCCTGGCCGCCACCGCGATCCGCCGTCTCGGCGTCCTCGGGGAGCCGATCGACGTGGTGCTCGGCGGCGGCGTGCTCACCGCGGGCCACGCGGGCCTGCTGCGCGAGATCACCCGCCGGCTCGCCGAGGAGGCGCCCCAGGCGGCGGCCCGCGTGGTCGAGGCACCACCCATCCTCGGCGCCGCGCTGCTCGGCCTCGACCGGATCGGGGCGGCGCCCGGCGCACAGGAGCTGCTGCGGGAGGAGTTCCGCGCGGCACGCGGCGACGTCCAGATTCCCTGACGACGTCAACCTGACCGCGTCGTCGAGACGTGATCCTGGTGACCGGAGGATCGGGGTCACGCCGAGACCAGGACTACCCTGCACCCATGGACCCCCAGTGAACAGCCCCATCCGGCTAGCCATCGTCGACGACTACGCCGTGGTGATCGCGGGAGTCGCAAAGTTTCTGGCCGACGAGCGGATCGACGTGGTGGAGACCGCGGCCTCCATGCCGGTCATCACCGATGTCGACATCGTTCTCTACGACACGTTCGGTCAGGTGCAGGGCGACGGCCTCGACCTCGAGGACTTCGTCCGCGAGAGCGGCGCCAAGGTGGTCATCTACAGCTGGAACCTCCAACCCGACCTCATCGAGCGAGCGGTGCAAGGCGGCGCATCGGGCTATCTGTCGAAGGTGCTGACCGGACCGGAGATCGTGGCGGCCCTCGAGAGGATCATGGACGGCGAGATCGTCGTCCTCGCCGGCGACCACGAGAGCAGCGTGGAGGGAGCCGGGGACTGGCCCGGCCGGCCGGCGGGCCTCTCGCCCCGCGAAGCGGAGATCCTCGCGCTGATCACCCAGGGTCTCAGCAACCAAGAGATCGCGGACCGCGCCTACCTCAGCATCAACTCGGTCAAGACCTACATCCGGTCGGCGTACCGGAAGATCGGCGTCGAGCGACGTACGCAAGCAGCGCTCTGGGGGGTGTCGCACGGCTTCCAGATCGACACCGAGCGCACCATCGACCCGCGACTGCGGCTGCGTCCGCGTCGAGCGCCCCGGCCGCCGGTTCACTAGAAGGTATGGGTGGCTGACTATGCGGCGGCACGGACGGAGGCAGTCCATCGGGCATGCACGACGACGTTCGCCTGGTAGCCGCCCCGCGCGGCGTCGTACTCCCCACCGCAGGTGACCAGGTTGAGCGTGCGCCCGTTCGTCGCGGCGTACACCTGCCGAGCGGGGAACCGGTCGTTGAGGTAGACGCGCACTCCCTGGACGCGAAATCTCTCGGAGCTGCCGTCGGCGAGACGCACCCTGACCAGGTCGCCGCGGCTCAGAGTGCGCAGGCGGTAGAACACCGCGGGCCCTATCACGGAGTCGACGTGACCGAGGATGACCGCAGAGCCGAGTGCGCCGGGCCGGGTGCCGAGCCGGTACCAGCCCGCGAGCGCGGGATCCGCCGGGACCTCGACCGTGCCGTCGTCGTTCAAGCCGAGCCCCACGAGCGTGCTGACCACACCGATGGCCGGCACGCTGATGGCGACCGGGCGCGCAGGCGCGCGCGCATCAGTCGGAGTGGACTCGTGTCCGGACTGGGCCTCGTTCGTCACCGCTGTCGCGCCGGTGCCGTCCGCGGCCGGGCTGTCGACCGGCCGTGGGGAGGATGCGTCGCCCCACTGCACGAGGCAGAAGCCCGCGCAGAGCAACAGGGCGATGGCCGCCCCCCTCCACAACGTGGTCCGCCCGCCGACCCCCATCAGTGTCGGCGCCGGGCCCGCGGGGCGGGGACCTTCCACCCGAGGACGCCGACCCCGGCGGCCCCCGCGAGGGACAGCAGGCCCATGAGCAACCACACGGTGCCGGCGCTCTGCGCGACCTCCTCATGTCCGGTGCCCGGATGTCCGGTCGGAATCCTGGGCGTGCCGGGTCCCCCTGAACCGCCGGGCGTTCCGCCTCCGCCGCCGTTTCCGCCGCCGCCGCCCGCAGGCCCGGTCGACGACGGGGTCGAGGGACCGCCCGAGCCGGGACCTCCCGTTCCTCCCGTGCCACCAGGGCCACCTGTGCCCGTGGCCGTCGCCGTCGGCGAGCCGCCGGGCGGGGTCTTGGTGGAGGGTGCGCCCGCGGTGGGCGAGACCGTGGCCGTGGGCGTCGGAGAAGGGGTTGCCGTCGCCGTCGCGGTGGTGGGCGCGGTGGTCGGCAAGGCACAGCCGGTCTGGGTGATCGTGTTGGTGTCGAGGGTCACCTCCCCGTTTCTCGCCAGCACGCGACCGACGAGGTTCGCCCCCGTCTGCATGCTCACGGAGGTCAGCGCCATCACGGTGCCGACGAAGGTCGTCCCGGTGCCGAGCGTCGCCGAGCTGCCGACCTGCCAGTAGACCTGGCAGGGGTTGGCGCCACGGATGAGCGCGACCGTGCTGTTGCTGGCCGTGATGAGGGTCGATCCCGCCTGGAAGATGAAGACCGCGTTCGGGTCGTTCTCGGCATCCAGGGTCACTGTGCCGGTCAGGGCCATGGCGGTGTTCGCCTTGTAGACGCCCGCGACCAGGGTCTGGCCACCGAGGTCCTGGTCGGTCTTGTCCGTGACCGGAGTACGTCCGGCTGCGTCGTTGTACGCCGTCGTCAAGTCGTTCTTCGCCTGCAGGGCCACGGCGTCGGCGGCATGCTGCACGCCGTTCACGAGTCCCGGCGGGAAGTTGGTGATCGCGCTACCCGGACTGACACCGAGGTCGCCGTTGACCACGGTCGGACCCGTGTTGGTGACCCTTTCGCCAGCCAGGACGGCGAAGGAACCGGCGGTGCCGAGCCCCACGGGAGGTGGCTCGGCGGAGGCCGGCACCGTGGTGGTGGCCAGCAGGATGGCCAGCATGATGGCCAGCCCGACGCCACTGACGGAGGCAGTCAGCGCAGCGGACAGTGGGGAACGAGATTGCGGCCGCAAGGGGGGCTCCAGCCTGATGCCGGGGCGGGACCTGCGCGGGGGGATCAGCGAGCCAAGGGGCCGGATCACTCGACCTTACGTCAAGGGTCACCTCGACGTGCGGGAACACGCAACAGCACGGACTCGGGTCATCCGTGACCAGGAACGTCAGCCGTTCTGCACCGCCGTCATGCGCCACTCGTAGACGGCCTTCACGTCATCGCCAGGCTGTGGCTCGCAGTCACCGAAGAACTCGTACGTCGTCCTGGTCACCGACCTGGACACGAACCGTTCCGGCGAGCCCGTGAAGGGGCCGTAGTGGTAGTGCCAGGTGAGTCGGGCTGCCGACGTCTCGATCGGCCGGACCTCTCCGGTCTGGATGTCGACGCAGGCCCTCTTCTTGTCCCGTTCCGCGCTGTCGTCAAGGGCGACGAGGAGGCGTCGGCCATCCCACGTGAAGGGGAACGTTCTCCCGCTCGAGCTGCTGATGGTGCCGCTGCACTGAGTGTCCGAGCAATCTGCCACCGGCAGGGTCCACTTCACGGGATCGCTCCGGTCCTTCAGAGGCGTGGTCTGTCCTCCCCGCGTGGTGGACGAGACGCCGACGATGACCAACTTGAAGACCCCGGACGGCGCGGACTCCCGAAGCACCTCGGCCGCCGTGGGCTCGATGGGCGTCGATGCGGACGGCGTCACCGGGGCCTTGGTCAGCGCGGCGCGGTCCGTCGTGTCCTCCCCTCCGCGCAGCATGAGGAAGGCGATCAGGGCGAGCACCACGACCGCCGCACCGGCGCCCACCAGCACGCGCGGGCGCAGTGACTTGGTCGGCAGCCGGCTCGCCTCGTCGACCCGCGACTTGGCGTCGTCGGCGTGCGCGACCTGGCGCACGCCCGTCACCACGACGCGGGAGGCCCCGCGTGTGTCCTCCCAGGTCACGGCGTCAGCTCGACTGCGGCGCGTCGCCCGGGTCCTCCGAGCCATCGGCACGGCGCTTCTGCCAGTGCTCCGTGGCCGCGGCGATGCCTGCGTCGGAGCCCTTGTCGAGCACCTTGTCCTTGATCGTCCCCGCCGCCTCTTCGAAGACGGCTGTGACCTGCGTGCCCGCTCCGGCCACCACGGCGCCGGACCCGGCGGCGACGAGCTCGTCGGACGTGATGTTTCCCTTTTCCCCCATTGATCTCTCCCCCATAGAGTCGATGCTGCGCAACAATGTGCGCCTCCCCCGACACATCTGTCCACCCCAGGGGGTAGACCGGTTCACCTGGGGGAGGTGCGCGGTGCTCCAAGTTACCGACGTCCGGGTGGGTGTCGAGCACGAGCTGCGTGTGTGGGCCGGGTCTGTCCAGGTGGACTTCCGCCGGGTGCTACCGCGTGTCGCGGGCAACCTGCGGGCTCTCCATCCCGGCGATCCGCGGGCGCGGCGGCTGCCGTCAGGCGTCGTCCTGACTGCGGACGGCCAGGAGGTCGAGCTGGCGTCACCGCCGGTGCGGTGGGGCGCCGCGGCTCCCCGCGCGGTGGACGCCCTGCTCGCGGCCGAGCGGGCGGTCCTGGCCGAACGGCTGGCCGAAGTGGTCGGGGCGGACCGCCTCAGCGGCTTCTCCACCCACGTCAACGTGACCGTCCCGGACGACCGGGTGGTCGACGTCGGCCGTCGCTTCGTCCGGTACGCCGGCCTGGCGACCGCCCTCGTCGCCGAGCCGGCGACCAGCTCGGGTCTGCTCGTACGACCCCGACGGGGACGGCTGGAGGTCGGCGGGGAGTACGCCGAGGGCGAGCACCTCGTCGCGTGGATGACCTTCCTCGGGTCGGCCGCTGCGGCGCTACTCGCGAACGTCCCGCCGCCCCGACTCCCGCAGCCGGTGGTGGCCCCCTCCCGGGAGAAGTTCGGCTGGTTCCTGCCCGTCGAGGGCCCGTACGCCGATCTGATTCAGGGTCGCGAACCGGGTACGGAGCTGCTGGCAACCGCCTGGAGCTGGGCCAGGCCCTGGTGCCTGCGCGACGGTGTCGACCCGACGCCGGTCGACCGGTTGGTGGCCGGGGCCCCACTGCGCCTCCAGGTCCGCACGTCCTCGCCCGACGCATGCACGACCAGTGCACCGGAGCACGTACCGGTGCTCTCCTCGCCGGACACCGGACCCCGGCAGCGGCCGGACGGCATCGACGCCGAGACGCTCTGGCTCACCTGGGATCACGTCGTCTGGGTCTTCGGCGACGGCAACCGTCACGTGCATGCCGTGCTGCCGGTCGAGGACGAGGAGGACTTCCTGGCCCGGCTGGACGCCGGTCGCTACGACGAGGTCCTCCGCCGCGAGCTGCGCCGCCGCCTCGGCCGGCGCCGGCTGCTGGTCCACGCCGACGTCGGCCGCCACCTGTGGTGGCACGCGGTTCGGCCGGGTGCGCTCGTACCGGCCGAGCGAGGGCCGGGCGGCGCAGTCCCTCATGTGTCACGGCGCCGTGCGGCCACACAGCTGCGCGAGAGCTAGTCCAGCAGCGGACCGAAGGCGCGCACCCCCTCCTGCGAGAGGATCAGGATCCGGTCCGAGCCCACCACCGGCGTCGGCACAGTGCCGAGGGAGCCCACGTCGCCGGCGTCCCACACCTGTTCGCCGGTGGTGCGCGACAGGCCGACCATCGAGTAGTTGCTAAGCGCCACCACCAGGTCGCCCACGACGCTGTAGCGGATGTTTTCCCCGTTGTCCGGCACGCTCCAGGCCACCTGCCCGCTGACCGTGTCGACGGCCACCGTCTTGTCGTCGTTGTCGAAGATCCACAAGCCGCCGGCTACGACGCCCTGACCCTGCTGGTAGTTGTAGGACGCGAAGCGCAGCACCGGTGCGCCGGTGGCGGCGTTGGCCACCAACCGCCCGAACGGCGTGACGGCGTACACCAGGCCGTCCACGACGACCGGCGGACCGTTGGCGCTGAAGACCGCGCCGCAGTCCCCGCCTGTGCGGGTGTCGACCGGCGTGTGCCAGGCGGTGTTGCCGTCGGAGACGTTGAACGCGTAGACCTCGCAGCCCTGCTGCACGAACAGCCGGGTGCCGTCGGTGGCAGCGGCGTAGTACGTGCTGGCGACCCCGGTCGTGGCGCCGGCCCACTTGGCCGACCCGTCGGTGGTCGAGAAGGCGACGTAGGCGTCGTCGGCGCCCGTGGTGAAGAACGCGGTGCCGGAGACCAGCATCGGCTGGTAGCCGTTGTTTGAGGTCACGGTGCCCGTCGTGGTCCAGAGGTTGGCGCCGTCGGTCAACCGGATGCCCTGGACGTGGTTGGTGCTGTCGCGCACGATCAGACGGTCACCCGCCAGGCTGGGCTGGCCGACGAACGTGACGCCGTCCCCCGTCGGCAGCTTCGACCACAGCGGCGCCCGGTTCGTCGCGGCGCCAGTCGTGTCCCACGCGCTGAGCCTGCCGTCCCACTGCACGGCGTACACGCGGTCGCCCGCCCACACGGCGTCGAGGTTCCCCCCAGTGATCGCTGCCCCCGGGGCCGCCGTCTTCCACCGGTACGCGAACGACGGCGCGGCGTCGAGCCCGAGGACCGCGTTCCCCGGGACGAACGGGTTGCGGGACGCGTCGCGACCGGTGAGCCCCCAGCTCCAGGTGGTGCCGGTGACGACCTGGATCGGGTAGCTGCGCTCGGTGAACCGGCCGTTCGTCCCGGTCGCCCGGACGGTGATGCGCGAGAGGCCCGCGGCCGTGGGGGTGCCGCTGATGGTGCCGTTCGCGCCCAACCCGAGCCCGCTGGGCAGGGAGCCGGACCGCAGGGTCCAGGTCGCGCCGGACGGGGCAGCCGTCAAGGTGGCCGAGTACGGCGTGCCCGTGTGGCCCAGCGGGAGGGCCGCGGTGGCGAGCACCGGCACCGGCCCGGCCAGGCCGTAGACCCGTAGGGCGGCCTTCACGGGGTTTCCGAAGCTGCCACCCTGTGAGAACACCACCTTCCCGCCGCCGAACGCGGCGTTGCCGCCGTACATGTTGTCCTCGAAATGCTTCGAGACCAGCTGCTGGCCGGAGGCCCGGCTGAGCGCGACCAGGTCGGACGCGTGCTCCTGGGAGAAGATCCCGGTCGAGGTGAACCAGACGACGTCGCCCGCGACCGCGAAGGCCCCGACCCGCGACGGCACGTCGGCCTGCCACCGCTGGGTGCCGTCGCTCTGGCGGAGCGCGTGGATGATCGACGGGTACGGCGAGGAGAAGTCGAACACCGCCTCCCACACGTACACCGTGTCGGCGTCCGCGCCGAGCACGCGGTAGATGTTGCCGTCGGGCAGCGCGCTCCAGCCCGCCGCACCGTCGCCGGCGGCGTACCTCTTCACCGCGCCCTGGTGGTTGGTATAGATCCAGCCGTTCGCGGCGACGAGCGTCGAGGAGAGAACGCCGGAGTCGACCCAGGTCTGCGCCCCCGTCGTGAGCGCGAGTCCGCGCAGCCGGTCGTTGTAGGCCACGACCAGCGTGGTGCCGCTGACCACGACGTCGTTGATGAAGTCGGCGCCCGACGGCAGCAGCTGCTGCCACACGCGCTGACCGTCGGTGAGCCGGTAGACCGCCACCCTGGTGCTGGTCCACGCGACCAGGCGGTCGGCCGTCAGCTGGAAGTACTGCATCGACGCGCCCGGGTCGGTCTCGTGCACGTCCCAGACCAGCGTGTGGGCCCCCGTACGCAGGTAGGCACGGGGCTCCCCACAGCCGACGACGACCAGCGTCGCGTTGGCCGAGACCGGTCCCGTGCAGGCGCCGGTGTCGATTCGCCAGAGCTGCCCGCCCGTGCCGAGGTCGTAGGCCGTCAGCAGGCCCTGCCCGGCGAGCGGCTCGGTGCTGGCGACGTAAAGGACATTGGCATAGATCGCCGGTTCGCCCCCGCCGGGGAGGTTCCACTCCTCGGCGACGCCGCTTGCGTTGCCGGTCGAGATCGTCGTCTCGTCCGGCGACCAGGCGGTGTGCCCCGGGTCGTGCTGTGTCTGCGCCCAGTCACTGGTCGAGGCAGCGGACGTCGTGCCCTGGCCGGTGACCGCGGTCGAGTAGTTCGGGACGCCGTCGTGCGCGAAGACCGCGTAGGAGTAGGTGGTCCCGGGTGCGAGCCCCTGGTCGACGTGGCCCGTCCCGGGCGCGGCCTTGTCGACGACGAGCGTGCCGGCGGACGGGCCCGCGGGCGGCGTGGTCCCCACGGCGCGGCGCACCATCACGCCGGTCAGGTCGGCGGCCCCCGGGTTGGTCCAGGTGAGGGTCAGGGAGGAGGTAGTGGCGGAGCCGACCGTCAGGCCGGTCACAGGACCGGGCGGCGTGGTGTCCGGCACGAGGAGGGTGGCGGCGGTCAGGGTCGCCCCGGCGGCGTAGTTGGGGACGGCGTCGTGGGCGAAGACGGCGTAGGAGTACGTCGTGCCCGCGGTCAGGCCCGAGTCCGTGTGGCTGGTGCCGGGCTGCGCCTTGTCGGCCACCAGCGTGCCGCTCGTGGGCGACCCCGGTGGGGTGCTGCCCACCGCCCGCCGGATCATGGCGCCCGCGAAGTCGACGTCGCCCGGGTTCGTCCACGTCAACGTCAGCGACGTCGTCGTCGTGCCGCTGACAGCCAGGCCGCCGACCGGGCCGGGCGGCGTGACGTCTCCGCCCCCACCGTCGGTGGAGGTGCTCCCCGTGACCGTCGCCGCGTTGGCGTAGTTGGGCATCGCGTCGTGGGCGAACACGGCGTAGGTGTACGTCGTCCCCGCGGTCAGCCCACTGTCGGTGAGGAAGTCCCCCGGCGCGAGCAGGTCGGCCACGAGGGTGCCGCTGGCGAGGCTGGGCGGCGTGCTGCCCACCGCTCGGCGCACCATCGCGCCGCGGTAGTCGGCGTCGTCCGGGTTGAGCCAGCTCAGCGTGATGGAGCTCGCGGTGCTGTCGAAGACCTCGAGAAACTCGACCGGCCCCGGTGGCGTGTGGTCCACAGGGGTCGGCTGCGCCAGGACCACGATCGTGCGCGCCGCCGACGCCACCGGCGCCGCACCCTTGGCCGCGGCCGCCACGACCCGGTAGGTGCCCGAGCCGGCCGCCGACGTGTCGAGGGGAAAGGACACCGACCCTCGCGTGTCCTCGGTGCCCGTGTCCTCGGTCTGCCAGCCGGCGCCGACCTGACGTTCCAGGGTGACCGTGCGGCCGCCGCGCGCCGGGGTGAAGGTGGCCTGGGCCAGCGCTGCGGCGCCCACGAGACCTGGGCGGGCACCGACAACGACGCGGTCTGCCCCTGGATCCTCAGGGTTCGCGTGGGGGTGACTACCCGGGCCAGGTGCTTCCTGCCCACCGTCACGGCCTTGGCCAGCACGCGGTAGGCGGTCGGCTTCTGCGGCGCGGTCAGCGCCAGCTTGAAGCTCCCCTTGGCCGAGGTGCGGCCGGAGACCATTTTCGTCCAGCCGCTGCCCTTCTTGCGCTGCAGCACGACGGGTCGCGCCACCTTGGTCGGCAGCGAGCCGCGGGCCTTGACCTTCTCCCCCGCGATCGGGAACGAAGGCGACAGCGTGAGCCCCGCCGCCACTGCCTGACGTCCGTAGGAGGCGGCGGCCGGCCGCGCCCCGGCTCCCGGCGGGGGCAACAGCAGACAGGTCACCACGACCAGACACAAAGCCACCCACCGAGCCGGGATCCCGCCACCACCTCGTTCGTGCCGGCCGATCCGCGCGTCAACCATGCGCCCACCCCCCGATGACCGTCGACCCGCGGCGCCGGGAGGCGCGCGCGATGACCCCAATGTCCGGCAGGGTGGCACCCCTGTCCACCCCAGGGGGTAAGGGGTCTTACCTGGGGTTGCCTCTTCACCCCTGGACTCACGGTCACGGAACCGTTGCCGGCAGCGGTGGAGCTGTGCTTCGCCTCTGCCTCGCCGTTCGGCTGTCAGGGTCTCGCGTGCACGATCGGCTCACGGAGCCGGGATCAGGTGGTTGCCGCGGAAGATGCCTTCGGGGTCGTGGGCGGCCTTGACGGCTTGGAGCCGCGCCCAGGTGCGCTCGTCGAAGAACTCCCGCGCCTGCGCCGGTTGTTCCACGAAGTTCGGATAGCGCCCGACGCGGTTGGCCTCGACCATCGCATCGATGTGGTCGAGCGCGGCCGTGATTGGTTGGGCCGCGTCGAGGTCGGTCGGGACACCGAGGGCGTAGAGCACGACATCGCCCGGCAGGCTTGCTCGGGCGCCGGCACCCTCCGGTACACGCGACAGGGCGCCGCCACCGTGCCGAAGCTGCAGGAGCGCCACGTCCGACCCCCGGGCTGTGATCCGGGAGAGCTCCGCGATCGTCTCGGGTGCCAATCCGTCGAGCAACGCAGTGGTGGACCGGTAGGGCAACGGATCGACCGGGTCCATCGCCAGGTCGCCGAGGAAGGCCGTCGGTTGCATGCCGAAGGTGTCGACCTCCGGGTCGAGAGAGCGGAACGGTGCCAGCAGCGCGCGCCCCTCCTGCTCGCTACCGAGATGGGCGGCCATCACAGCGACCAGCGACTGGCCCCGCGCGAAGTCTGGCAGCGCCGGGTCAGGCGGGAAATGGAAAACACTGACCCAGGTGGTCATCTCGTCCGGGAACGACGGCATCAGGGATGCCCAGGTCTGGAGTACCTCGCTGGTCAGCTCGACGGGGTAGAACATTGCTCCGGCGTACAGCTGCTCGACCGGGAACACCTCGAACTCGAGGGCGGTGACGACTCCGAAGTTGCCGTTGCCGCCTCTGAGCGCCCAGAAGAGGTCGGGCTCGTGGTGGCGGTCGACGCGAAGGAGCTCTCCGGCAGCCGTGACGACCTCGAAGGCGGTGACGGCGTTGGTCTGCATGCCGTGCTTGCGGGCCAGCCAGCCGATGCCGCCGCCCACGGAGTAGCCGACGATGCCGACGTCTGGCGAGGAGCCGTGCAGGCCCGCGAGGCCGAGCTCGGAGAGTGCCGGGGTGATGACCTCCCACTTGGTTGCGGCGCCGACGCGGACGCGGCGAGCAGGCGCGTCGATCTCCCAGCCGGTGAGGCGTGAGGTGTTGATGAGGAGCGCGTCGTCCACCGGTCCGAGCGGGCCGGCGTTGTGGCCGGTGGCCTGCACGACGACGTCCAGTCCGCGACCGCGCGCTTCAGCGATCGCGGCCGCGACCTCCTGAGCGGTCTCGGGCATGACGATGGCGGCCGGCCTGAGGTCGTCGAGGACATTGAAGGTGCCGCGGATGAGGTCCCACTCGGGTGAGTCCGGCAGCAACAGCGGCAGTGTGGTCGTTCGAGAGGACATCATGGTTCTCCTTGGTCGTGTCGGTGTTCTGCGGGTGGGGGCATGGGAGTCAGCACGCAGAGTCACGAGCGACGAAGAAGCGCTCGACGCTCGTGGGCTGCGACGCGGCCGGCGTCTGCCGGCTCGCTCGACGGGCTCCTGAGGCGACGTGACGGTGTACGGCGTCGACGAGGAGCGGCACGGGAGGGTGGTCGAAGCGCTGGCCGTCCCACGTGTACGTGCGGCACTCGATGCCGGTTCCGGCCAGGGAGCTGCAAGTGGAGCAGGGCTCCTCCTGGATCTCGAGGGCGACGTCATGTCCGTTGACACGCACCGTCGGAGAGCTGGAGATCCCGAGCTGCCCTGCGCGCGCGGCGTTCTCGAGGAGGACGACTCGCGTCGCGACGAGGTACCCCTGGTCGGTCAGCTCGCGGCTGAGTACTGCGGCGGCTGCGTGCAGGCTGGACATTGCGGACACGCAGGGCTCACAGGTGACGGTGTCGAGCGCGAACAGCTCGAGCACAATCGGCACCTCGGTCGTCTGGACTGGCGGCACCAACACGTCATCTCCCTTGGACAAGACCCCGGCGGGATCGGCGCCTTGGAAGACGGTGTGACGTGGCCGAGGACGCAGGCTCCAGCGGCTGGACCAGACCGGTGGAGGTGGCGCGGGCGAATCTGCGTCCTTGCCGGCTCTGGCCACGTCCCGGTAGGTGACCGGACAATGCTGTGAGGCGAAGGAGACGCGATGGACGACTGCTGCGGGCAAGGACCCAGCGGAAGCTGTCGCTGCTACACGGACGCAGCGGCGGTGGCGGAAGCGGTACGCACGTTCGTACGCCGTCGGGTCGCCCATCCGCAGGACGCCGAGGACATCACGCAGGAAGCGCTGCTCCGGCTGTACCGACACGTCGACGAGCTACGTGATGTCGGCGCGTTCGACGGCTGGATGTATCGCATCGCCCGCAGCGCGATCGCCGACCACCACCGGGGCGGCGTACGGCGTCCGCTCCCCGTCGACGTTTCAGAGCACGACCTTGTCGACGAGGTCGAGGAAGAACGAGCCGACGAGCTCCTGGCCGGCTGCTTGCACACGCTGCTGAGCAGGGTCCCGGATGGTTACCGCCAGGCCCTCGAGATGACCGACCTGGGCGAGCTCACCCAGGAGCAAGCAGCCGCACAGCTCGGGCTCACCACGTCCGGTATGAAGTCACGCGTCCAACGCGGTCGCCGCCTGCTGCGGGCGGAGATCACTCACTGTTGCCAGGTCAGCCTCGACTCCAAGGGTGGGGTGGCCGAGGTCGCCGTCAGGCCTGAGGAAGCGGTCTGCCTACCGGTGGTCTGACACCCGGGCGGCAACCGATCAGCGCGGCGCCGGGGCGCACTAGAAGATGCGGCCGCACCGGAGCGTGGTGGTGGCCCGTGCATGATGGAGTGATGCGAGGGCAGCACACGGCCGCGGACGGAGTCACCGAGAGCAAGCTGCGGTCCCTGCGCGGCTGGAACCTCGCCCTCACCCTGCTGCATCTGGGGCAGGCGGTGGCGGTGTTCGCGCTGGCGACGGACTTCGCCGTCACGGTGACCCGGTCGCTGCCCGCCGGTCCTCCCGGCACACCGCCTGGGTCGCCCGAGGAACTCTTCGACCTGCCGATCGGCGCCGCGGTCGCGATGTTCCTCCTGCTCGCGGCCCTCGACCACATGCTGACGGCGACGGTCTTCCGGCGCACCTACGAGAGCGATCTTCGCGCCGGAATCAACCGGTTCCGGTGGGTGGAGTACTCCTTCAGCGCGACTCTCATGGTCGTTCTCATCGCGTTGTACACCGGCATCAACGGGATCTCGGCACTGATCGGCATCGCCGGCGCCAACGTGGCCATGATCCTGTTCGGCTGGCTGCAGGAGAGCTCCAACCCGCCGGATCGCTCCACGGTGACGATGAAGCCGTTCTGGTTCGGCTGCATCGCCGCCGCGGCGCCATGGGTGGCGATCGGCTACAACCTGGTGGCTGCCGAGGAAGTCCCCGGATTCGTGATCGGCATCTTCGTGTCGCTGTTCGTGTTCTTCAACAGCTTCGCTCTCAACCAGTGGCTGCAGTACCGGCGGGTCGGGCCGTGGCGCGACTACGTGTACGGCGAGAAGGTCTACCTGGTGCTCAGCCTCGTGGCGAAGTCGGCTCTCGCCTGGCAGATCTTCGCCGGCTCCCTGGCGTCGTAGCGAACGATCTCCGATCCGGGCCGGACCCGTCCGTGCGGGTCTTGCTCAGGCACCTCGCTGCTCGATCCAGGCCCGCACGAGCCCGTGGATGGCCGGGGCCTTGGCAGCCAGGTCGTCGTGGTCGAGAACTCTGAGTGTTCGTGAGGTGGCCCCATCGCCGTCGAGGATCCCGTGCGGGTCAGGAAGCGAGGCACCCGTGTGGAACATCAGCGAGACGTGCTTGGTCGACTTGGGGAAGAACGATGCGATGTTGCCCTGGTAGGTGAAGGTGGGCGCCTGCCACTTGATGCACTCGTTCACGCGCGCGTCCGCCCCGAGCACCACGCGCGTACGGCGAGCACGAGCTCCTTCTGAGGGTTCTCGTACCTGTCGAACCAGGCGTCGACGGTGGGCGCGTGCTGGACCACCCGATCAGCGTCCTGCAGTTCTCGCTCCGCCACAAGCACGCCAGCGTGCAGGGCGGCTGCGCATGGCGCAGTCGGAAGTTGTAGGGGTTGTGACCCTCATGATGATGCTGTTCCTTCGCCGGTGACCGTCAGCCCAGGGCCGGGCCCGGGCTTCCGCCCTCGGCCCGGGACTTGATGGTCTGCTGGATCAGCGCCCAGGTCTGGCTGGTGAAGGCCAGGTCGGTCTCGGGGTACCCGTCCTCGAAGCCACGGTGGCGGAAGAGCAGGTTGGTACCGCTCTCGGCACGGAGCGCGGGGCCGAGCTCCCACTCGAAGACCGAGCCGTTCCAGAACGGGAAGCCGGACTCGATGGTGTAGCGGACGCTCTTGCCGTCGACGACCTCCACGGTGCACTCCAGGTCAACCGGGGCCATCGCGAACCCGAACCGCGCCCTGCCATCGGCGACGTCGCAGTTCGACGTCCAGACCGAGCGCATGCCCTCGGTCGTGCTCAGGATCTCGACGAGCTCGTCAGCCCCGGCGTCGACGTCCAGCGCCAGGATCGTGGTGTCCATGGGTATCTCCTCTTCATCGAGCGACCCACCTCAGCAGATCGTTGTTTAAGTGATGACTTAAATATAGACTGAGGTACGACGACGACGCAACCCACCGACGAAGGCAGCAATGGACCCGCTCAAGGTCATCGCCGTGGAACGGCGCCGCCAGATCCTCGAACTGATCTGGCGCGACGAGCTGTCCGCAGGCGAGATCGCGGCCCGCTTCGACGTGTCCTGGCCGGCGATCTCCCAGCACCTCGGCGTGCTCAAGGCGGCCGGGTTCGTGACCGAGCGGCGCGACGGACGATCGCGTCTGTACCGGGCGAACCCGGAGGCGATGGGCCACCTGCGTGCCGTGATCGAATCCATGTGGCAGGGCCGGCTCGATGACCTGAAGGCCGTCGTCGAGGCAGATCTTCGCAACCAGGAGGACCCGTGAACACAGCGCCGCTCGAGGTGACCACGCGCATCACCGCGCCTCCGGAGGTGGTGTGGTCCTACTTCACCGACCCCGCCCGCTACGCGCTGTGGATGGGCACCGAGGTCACCATCTCCCCCAGTCCGGGCGGCCTCTACCTGGTGCACATGCGCGAGGGCATCGAGGCCCGCGGCGAGTTCGTTGAGCTCGACCCCCCACATCGCCTGGTCTTCACCTGGGGATGGCAGGGCGACCCCGTCGTGCCGCCCGGCTCGACCACCGTCGAGGTCACCCTCGAGGCCACCGACGACGGCACCCTCGTTCGGCTCACCCACCACGGGCTCCCCGACCCTGAGGCCGTGGCCCATCACCGCCAAGGCTGGGAGAGCTACCTCCCCAGGCTCGCGATCGCGGTGACTGGGGGCGACCCCGGCCCAGACCCGAACGCGGATATGACGCTCTGATCGCGTGCCCGACCCCGGCTGTCGGGCCCCCACATCACGCCCTCACCCGACCGCACCCGGGATAGTCCTGCACGAAAAGCACCTCGATTCCGGTGATTCGAGGTGCTTTTCGTGCAGGACTATCCCGAGGGGGTGGGTCGGCTCGAGCGAGCGCTCCGGACACCGACTGAGAGGCTCAGCGCAGTTGGTCGGCCAACTCGCCCAGGGACCGTGGTGCGAGGTCCGGAGTTCTGAAGTACTCCGGGTAGGGGCCGCCGTTCCGGTCGATCCACGCGGTCGCGAGACCGGCTCGTGCGGCGCCGTCGATGTCCCACGGGTGGACGGCGACCAACATGGCATCCAGGGCATCCACACCACACTGCTCGAGCGCGTAGGCGTACGCGCCCGCGGCGGGCTTCCACGTGCCGGCTTGCTCGACAGAGAGAAGAGCCTCGAAGTGGTCGCGGATCCCGGCACGCTCGAACAGACCCTCGGCGACCTGCGCAGAACCGTTGCTCAGGGTGACCAGCCGGATCCCCAGATCGCGCAGCACGCCGACTCCGTCGGTGACATCGGGATGCACAGCGAGCCCGGCGAAGCCGGCCATGATGTGCTCGACCGCCTCCTCGGCCTCTCGATTGAGCGAGATCCCGTGCAGGCTGACCCGGAGGGCCCCGGCCGCGAGCCGCGCGAACGGCTCGGTGGCGTCGACGGCGGTCAGGGCGAATCCATCCCGAAGAAGCCCGGCGAACCACGTCTTCGCCAGGTGCGCGGGCGCCCCGACGTCTTCGAATCGCTGGCCCATAGGGGACATGTCCGAGAGCGTCTCGTTGACGTCGAAGACCAGGAGGGTCGGTCGGCGGGGTACGCCAGGAATCACCGGATGATCGGAGCTCGGCAGCGAGTGCTCGGCGCGCTGGGTCGTCATCACCTCACCGTAGCCACGGTTCGCTTCAGTCCCAGAGATGGCCATCCTGCGCAGCTCAACGGCCCTGCGTAAGCGCGCTCACAGAACTCCGGCCGGATCTGGCGAAGGATCGTGGGTATGCGCTGGATCATCGCTGCCCTGGTCATGGGACTGCTCACGCTCGCCGGGTGTGGCACGACCACCGCGAGCGAGTCCCAGGCCGCCGGTGGTGCGCCGATCGGGACCGGGAAGGTCGCCGACTACGACTTCACCGGGACGACCCTCTCCGGGGAGGCGCTCGAGGGCAGCACGTTGAAGGGCAAACCAGCGGTGCTGTGGTTCTGGGCTCCGTGGTGCCCGACCTGCCGGGCGCAGATCCCCAACCTCTCGCACCTGGCAGAGCAGTACGCCGGCAAGGTGAGCGTGGTCGGTGTCGGCGGTCTGGACAGTGCGGGGGCGATCGAGGACCTCGCGGCGCGCATCCCGAACGTGACTCATCTGATCGATGACCGCGGGCTGCTGTGGCGGCACTTCAGGGTCACCGCGCAGAGCACGTTCACGGTGATCTCCTCCGACGGCGAGATCGTGTCCGAGGGCTACCTGGAAGACGCCCAGCTGAATGCCCTGGTCGCGCAGTTGGCGGGCTGACCGTCATGGATGTCGCCTCGATCGGGCTCGCGCTCGGCGCGGGCATGCTGGCGGCGGTGAACCCGTGTGGGTTCGCTCTGCTGCCGGCGTACCTGTCGCTGTTCGTGCTGGACCACCAGAAGCTCCCCCGCCAGATCGCGGTGATGCGCGCGGTCCGCGCCACGACCGCGCTGACGACCGGGTTCGCGGCGGTGTTCCTGGTGTTCGGTCTGGCGGTGGCGCCGATCGCGGCGTCGGTGCAGGGCTACCTGCCGGCGTTCACCGTCGTGCTCGGGGTCGTGGTGGCTGTGGCCGGGCTGTGGGTGGCGCTGGGCCGGCGGCTGCCCACGATCGCGGTGGGCAGACGCCGTGTCGGGCGCGGGAAGCCGCCGACCGCGAGCTGGGCCTCGATGACCGGTTTCGGGGCGAGCTACGCCGTCGCGTCTCTGGGATGCACGATCGCTCCCTTTCTCGCTGTCGTGGTGACATCATTCCGGTCCGGCTCCATCGCTGAGGGGTTGATCCTGTTCCTCGTCTACGCCGCCGGGATGGGCCTGGTGGTCGGAGCCGCGGCCGTCGCCACAGCTCTGGCTCGCGGCGGGCTGATGACCCGGTTGCGCTCGGTCGGGGGCATCCTTCCGCGGATCGGCGGCCTGGTCCTGCTGCTCGCCGGTGCCTACGTGGCTTGGTACGGCGCCTGGGAGCTGCGGGTGCTGCACGCGGGCGCGGGCACCGATCCGCTGGTCAGCGTGGCGGAATCGCTCCAGCGGTGGCTTGCCTCCCGGGTCCAGAGGTTCGGGGCCGCGGGTTTCGCCATCGTTTTGGGTGCACTGGTCCTCGTCGCCGCACGGCGCCCGCGCCGCCGCGCATCCGTCGGCTCAGCAACGAAACCCCTGACGCGGGATCCCCAACGACTCGAGGAGAAGCAATGAGGATGCAGGCAGTCTTCGGCAACACAGTCGTGGCCGACAGCGTCGACACCGTGGTCGTCGAGGGCAACCACTACTTCCCGCCTGACTCGCTGCGGCAGGAGCACCTGCGGCCCAGCCGCACCCGGACGATGTGCCCGTGGAAGGGCCTGGCCTCCTACTACGACGTCGAGGTCGACGGCGTGGCAAGTCCGAACGCGGCCTGGTACTACCCGCGCCCGTCGTTCCTCGTACGCCGGATCAAGGGGCGCGTCGCGTTCCGGAACGGTGTCGAGGTCCGTACGGTCCACGACGTTGCCGCGCGATCCTCGCCCGAGGAGCTACCGCGATGACGGGGGTGGCCGGGATGCCAGACGTGACGGTCTACTGGAGGCCGGGGTGTGGCTTCTGCCGTGTCCTGCGCCGCGAGCTGGATCGTGCCGGAGTCGAGCGTACCGAGGTGAACATCTGGGAGGACCCGGCGGCTGCCGCACTGGTCCGCTCCGTGGCCCGGGGGAACGAGACGGTGCCGACCGTGGTCGTCGGCGACAAGGCCATGGTCAACCCCTCAGCTCGAGACGTGCTCGCCATGGTGGGGACCACGGACGCGGTCGGCGCTGCGCTGGAGCCTGCGTCGGGAAGGCTGAAGCCGATCGCGGGCGCCGGCTGGAGCCTCGCCGCGGCCGCCGGGTGGCTGGTCCTAGCGATGACGCACCCGACCACGACCTACCATTTCGCCCCACTCCTGACGGCCCTTGCCTGGCCACTGGGCGCGACACGCAATCCCGACCGCCCTCATCGGGGCAGAGACGGGCTCCGGGCCCTGATCGGCAGCGCGTTGCTCGCTGGAACGGTCCTGGGCATCCTGGCCCTGGCAGGCGCCCTCGATGGTCCTGCGTTGATCGGCTCGACCGCGGCTGAGGAGTCTCTCATCTTGATCGCCGCGGGGACCTTGATCGGCTCGGCCTTCCTCCGACCCCGCGGCGGGTCGAACGCCGCCCAGGGGCCGGAGACCACGGGCCTCGAGTCGCTGCCAGGCGGCGGCGACGGCTGCGCGGACGAGGGTGCGAGCTCAGGCAGCCCCTGAGCACGAGATGCGACGTACCCCGCTCGGCTGGGATTCCCTCGCTGTGTAAGCGCGCTCACCGACTTCGACGCAGCCTCGCGGAAGCATTCACCGGGTCAGAGACGAGATCGACTCATGAACCCGACCTCGGCCAGTACAACTCACAAGGAGACCCTCATGACCCGCACAGCTACGCACAGCAGCCTTGGTCGGGCCGTCCTCATCGGGGCCGTCGCCGGGGTGATCGCCTCCCTGGTGATGGCGATGTACGCGATGATGGCCGCCTACGCCAAGGACACGGGCTTCTTCACGCCCCTGTACCACATCGCCTCCCTGGTCACGGACGACTCGAACATGATGAAGTCGATGAAGGCCGACCAGATGAACGGCGACGCGTTCACATTCCTCTTCGGTCCCGCCATCCTCGGCGCGATGATCCACATGATGACCGGCGCGATGTACGGCGCCGGGTTCGGCCTCATCGCCTCGAAGCTGCGACTCGGCCTCGCCGCCCTCGCTGGTGTCGGGATGGCCTACGGCTTCCTGGTCTTCGTGATGAGCGCCTACATCGGCCTGCCGCTGGCGGCATCGATCTTCAACAGCGGCGACCCGATCACGAACATGGCCGAGATGGCCGGCTGGGGCACCTTCATCATCGAGCACCTGATGTACGGCGTCGCCCTCGGCGCACTGGTCGCCGTGGGACTCGCCCGGTCCCTGGCCCCCCTGCCGGCCACGGCCGATGCCGCCCATCACTGAGACCCACCTCCGCGCGGGTCGGGAGGCATTGTCCCGCCGCCCGACCCGCCAGTACCGCCGCCAGGACCCGCATTCCGAGAAGGCTGAGACGATGGGACCCGAACGACACAGTTGCCTGACCATCGCCAACCCCGAGGACCTGGCTGGGGGCGCCCGCCCCTGGTCGCCGGGCCGCAGAGAGGAAGACGTGGACATCGAGCGCGCGGCCCGATCGGGCCCGGACAAGCTCTGGTGCATGTCGGAGGTCGACATCTTCTGCGACCTCGACGACTCCGAGATGGATGCGATGGCGCAGGCCGCACCGATGAAGGCCTATGCCTCCGGTGAGCTCGTCTACACCCCGCACCACCCGCTGGAGACCCTGTTCATCCTCAAGAAGGGCCGGATCCGGATCTTCCGGGTCTCCCCCGACGGCCGTGCCTTGACCACCGCGATCGTCGAGCCCGGCACGATCTTCGGTGAGATGGTCATCGTCGGCCAGCAGATGCACGACAGCTTCGCCGAGGCCCTCGATGACGTCGTCGTCTGCGTGATGACCAAGACCGACGTACGCCGCCTTCTCCTCGGCGACCCGAGAATCTCGGCCCGGATCTCCGAGACCCTGGGCCGTCGCATCGGCGAGCTGGAGCAGAAGTTCTCCGACGCCGTGTTCAAGTCCGTGCCCGAGCGGATCGCGGGCGCCCTGGTCACCCTCGCCGCCGCCTCCTCGGGCCGGGCCATCGGCCGAGGTGTCCAGGTCAAGCTCACCCACGAGCAGCTGGCCGCGCTGGCCGCAACCTCGCGCGAGACCACCACCAAGATCCTCGGCGAGCTCGCCGACCAGGGGCTCATCACCCTGGGCCGTGGTCGGATCACCGTGCTCGACCAGGAGCGACTGCTGCAGCAGGCCGGTTGAGAAGTCACCGAGCGGCGCTGACGCGGGTGTAGCGGGATGAGCAGGTCGGCGCGAGTCCAGCCACCCGTAGCCAAGACTCCGGCTGGTGCTCAGCGGCGATCATTGACACGCATCCAGCACGATGCGATGTTGCGCGAGGGCATGCTTCCGTCACGGGCGTGATGCGGGAAGCAGGCAGGCGAGTCGGCCCTTCTTGATTCTCGTGCAGATCACACTCATCCCGAGGAGAGCCCCATGAAGGCAGCGATTCAGGCCAGATCGAGACTCGCTGCGAGTGTGGCGTTGCTCTTCGGTGTCAGCCTCGCGGCCCCCGTCCTGGCCCAATCCGCGGTCGCCCAGGCCGAGGCTCCCGTTCAGGCCCCGGCCGGGAGGGTCGTCCAAGATGACCCCGACAACCCCATCAAGTTCTCCATCGATCCCGCCATCGCCAACGGGAGCGTCTCGACGCCACAGCTGTACATCGGCACGGTCGGGTCCTACCTGGGAAGCCGGGCCGACGGGAAGACGGCAGTCTTCCAGGATGGGTTCGGCCAGAACCCCAACGACATCCTGATCATGAACGACCGGGTCGGCATCGTGCTGGCGGCAGGCACCGATGACCCTTGGGGCTACCCCGGTGGCTCGATCCTGGACGCCGGACGCGTCACGGTGCCGGCAGGGAGCGCCGACCTCAAGGGCGCCACCTTCGGCGCAGACACCGTGCTCACGGCGCAGTTCCTCTTCAACACCTGGGATGCGTGGGCGCCGTCGAACACCGGCATCGTCTACTTCGACCTGGTGAACTACAACTTCGAGACCAAGTCGATCGACGATGTCAACGGCATGCCGGCGGTCCAGGTCAACCGCAAGTTCGCCGTCCCCTACAACCTCAACGGCGTCTCCGTCGCCAGAGACCTCGACGTGATCTCCTACTACAGCATCGCGCCGGACAAGGACTACGCCTACTGGTTCGACACGATCCACAACAACGGCGTGGGCTTCTCGACCTCAGCAGACAACGAGGTCGTGATCTCGAACAAGGGCGGGGTGGGGGTGGATACCAAGACAGTGGCAGCTTTGACGGCCGCCAACTCCTACAACTGGGTCGCCGACGACTCGGGCCAGCCCGAGTTCCAGTTCTCGACGACGTTGATATCTCCCGGCATGAATCCCGGGTCCGACGGCCGGACGCACCCCTTCGGTCAGTTCGTCGGCGCCAGGGGCTATCGCGAGCTCCTGTTTGCCAACCGCCCCTTTGTGGAGGGTGAGAGCCGGTCGTACGAGTCCTACCTGATGATCGACGACCAGGCGTCCTGGCAGAAGGTCTACGACTTCTGGGCGGACTACAAGGACTTGCAGACCTTCAACGTCTCCGGCGTCGTGACCGACTCAGCCGGCGCCCCGGTCTCCTACCCGGTCGTCATCGTGTACCGCGGCACCTCGCTGCACGGCTGGGTGATGGGCGACGAGACCGGGCACTACAGCATCGACCTCCCGAATGAGAACGCGGCCCAGACCTACAACCTGCGGGTCGAGAAGGAGGGCACGGTCCCCGGTACGGCCAGCGCCAACTTCACCAGCGCTTCGGTGCCGGTGGGCGGCGTCGACCTGCAGACGGGCAACTACAAGGTGCCGGTGACGTTCAACTTCCAGGACCAGAACGGCGATCCCGTGTGGGGAAGGGTCTCGGTGGGCGCCAACCCCCTCATCACCTTCACCGGACGAAACTTCTTCTTCTCAGACAACCGCGCGGACGGCTCGGTGGAGAAGGGCGAGGTGACCGCGATGGTCGCTCCGGGCAACTACTCGGCCACCGCCTGGGGAGAGGGCTTCGGCTTCTACTCCTACACGACCAACACCAACACGTTCTCCCAAACGGTCGCAGGCAACACGACAACGGACCCCTCCCGCACCGTCGTCATCAACAAGCCCCTGAGCGCTCCCACCGACTGGTACGGCGTCGACAACCATCATCACGGCACCAGGTCGGACGCGTTCTCCCCGCCGGAGGTGGTCGCAAAAGCCCAGGTGACCGCCGGGCTGGAAGTGCCCACTCTCGACGATCACCAGTACGTGCTGGACAACTGCCCGGTGTACGGCTGGTCGCGCACGCTAGGCGCTACCGGCTACATGCCCTCCGAAGAGGTCACGCCGAGCTGGGGTCACCACGACATCATGCCGATGACCCAGTCCGCCTACGAGCGCTTCCGCGACTGCGCTCAAGAAAATCCCATCATCAACACGAACGCCACCCACCAGGGCATCCTCGATGACGCCCACAATGCCGGCGTCGCCATCGGCGCCAACCACCCGAACAGCTCTTATGGGCTCTTCCTCGCCGATGACGACCGCACCGTGCCCGGGGGCATGAGCGAGGACTTCGACGGCATCGAAGCGCAGTTCAGTGCCACCACTCTCAACGAGGCCTTCGACTTCTGGAGTGCCTACTTGATCGGTGGCACCCACCGTGGTGTCACGGTGAAGAGGCCCCACTACATCCATGCCTCCACCGACATCCACGACTCGGGTGGCGGAACGGGGAGCGGAGGCAGGCGGTCGTATGTCTACGTGAAGGACGGCGACGCCAAGAGCCAGGCCGGCTTCGATGACTTCTCCATCGAGTTCGGCAGGAGCCAGGCGGCCGGTCACAGCTTCAACTCGAGCGGCGTCTTCATCGCACCCACCAGCGGCAAGGTGTACGGCGAGACCTACCGGGCGGATCAGAACGGCACCTTCACGGCAGACTTCAACGTGTCTGCGCTGGGCAACATCACCGACATCTACGTCTTCAGCAGCACCGGCACCGGCACCGGGACCGGCCCCTTCCCACTGAAGAACCTGGTCTCCCGCACCACCTACAGCGGCGCTGATCTGACCAACTCGAGGAACTTCACGCTCACCGCGAACGGGGTCCAGGGCAAGCAGTGGTACGCGCTTGCGGCCGTCTCGGCCGGCAACCGTCTGGCCATCACCAACCCCATCTGGGTGAACGGGCCGGAGGTCCCAGCCATCCAGAAGATCAGCGCCGTGAAGACCATCCTCAACGCCCCGCAGGCGCCGACCGTCGGCAGCCCGATCGCGAAGCCAGCCACGGCCATCATGACCACCACGCCCTGGTCCGGCTTCCTCTTCGCCGATTGGGAACTGGTGGGCGGCAACTTCAAGTCCGTGGCAAAGAAGAATGTCAACTACATCTACACGCTCACCTTCACCGCCCCGGCTGGCTTCATCTTCGATCCTGCGCTGAGCGACAAGAACGCGATCCAGGTCAGGAACGACGGTGTCCACAGCGAGCTCACCTATCGACTGCACCTCAAGGCAAAACCATCGAAATGATGGGCGTCAGGGCGCTGCCCCCCAGGTGCGGTTGACCGGGGCACAGGGTCTGCCGGTGCATGTCGTGCCGTGCTGCCGGGGCACGGCGAGCGCGGCGTCGGTTCAAGGTGGCGCCTTGGGTGGAGCGTAGGTGTCACCGAGTGACAGCCACACTCCAGCCAAGCGTCATCCCGTCGGAGACCGTGCCTGCGTCTACCTGGATGAAGCTGTTCGGGTCGGCTCTTGGCGCACCGAAGTCGTCCCCGCAGAGTCCAAGGCCAGCTGTAGCTGGCCTCAGCCAGACGACGCCCGACCTGCTGCGCTGCTCACAAGATGACTTGCGGTATCGGTTCGGCCTGGCTCCAAAGCGTCGTCGCCAGCTTTCTGGACGTGGACCGGCTCGGCGTGTCAGCCGCCCGGCTGCAGACCACGCACCAGCGCGGCGACGTCGGCGGACGAGGCTTCGCGGACGATGCTTGCCGCTTCGGCGTCGAGGTGCTCGCGAAGGCCGCCGTTGGTCGCGTCCCGCACCAGTCGACGGGTGCCGCCGTACGCCGCTCGGGGACCGCCGGCGAGCCGCGCGGCCAGTGCCAGGCCCACCGCGACCACCTCATCGTCCGGGTGGACGGCGTTGACCAGACCCCAGTCGAGGGCCTCCTGGGCTGAGAGCACACGGTTCAGCAGGGTCACCTCCATGGCGCGGTGAGTTCCGACGCAGACGGGGAAGGAACCACGAGGTGCTGCTGTCGGGGGTGAGCCCGATGGCGGTGAACGCCGACAAGAAGCGAGCCGACTCCCCGGCTACGACGGGGTCCACGGCCGGTTCAGCTCCACGTGCGCAACCCCGTCCACCACGGAGTACAGGACCTCCGCCTCGTCCGCCTGCTCCACCATGACCGTTCCTTCCGTCGTACGTGTCGGCGCCTCAGATGGCGCGGATGATGTCCTCGACGCGGTCCTTGGCGTCACCGAAGAGCATCGAGGTGTTCTCCCGGTAGAACAGGGGGTTGGCGACACCCGAGTAGCCCGCCGCCATCGACCGCTTGAAGACCACCACGTCCGCACCGGCCTGATCGGTGACCCACCCCGAGATCTCGCTGAGCACTCCCATCGCCTCATGGGCCGTCTAGCAAGGCGATCAATCGGCGGCCGCGCGCAGCGACAGCCACAGGACAAGCACCTCGTCGGGATCGCCGAGGTCGAGACCGAACAGTTCTACGGCACGCCGGATCCGATACCGCACGGTGTTGGGGTGGGTCGACAGCCGGGCAGCCGTCGCTGCGACGTCGCGTTGGCAGTCGAGCCAGGTAGCGAGGGCCCGCTCGTACGCCGTGCCGTGAGCGGCATCGTGTTCGCGCACCTCTCGGGCGCGGGCTGACACCAGATCGGGCCGGGCTTCGAGCACCTGCGCAAGTCCGAGGAGCGAGAGCTGATCGGAAGCCCTTGTGGCGCTGGTGACGGGTCCGAGCTGGGGGTGGCGGTGGAGCAGGACGAGGGCGAGGTCCGCCTCGGCACGTGACGCGGCAATGCCCGCCGGTTGGTCGGCGGGAGCACCCACGGCGGCTACCAGTCCGATGCGCAGCGACTGCCGCACGAGGCCTACGACGTCCTCGCACAGCCGGATCAGGACTTCTTCTCCGATGCGGGCGCCGGACACGAGGGCATAGATGGTGCCGCCGACCAGGGCGCTGCCAGCACGGCCCACCCGGGTCTCCGCGGTCAGCGCTACCAGATCGACGACCCGGTGCAGCTGGAGCGAGGCGTCTGGGGGCTCCACGGCCTCGAACGTGAGCATCGCGAACGGACCGGCGGCGTCGAGTCCGAGCTGGGCGACGGTCCGGACCGGGTCGGCCCGGCCTTCGAGCAGGGCGCCCACCAGCTCGACGCGTCGTTGGCGGGCCAGGTCCTCCGCGCTGCGTCCCCGCAGGAGGTGCAGAGCGGCCATGTCGGCGGCCGCGAGCAGCGTCTGGTCGGCGTCGGCGCCGAGAGAGCCGTCGGCGTCCACCACCCAGATGCTGCCGAGCAACTCGGCTCCGGCCCGCACGGCGACCGCGACCCGCGGGAGGGCCGGCGGCTCGGCGCCGAACCGCTGGACGCCGCTGGACCGGTGGAGAGCGCGGTACTGGTCGGGGTTCTCCGGCACTTCGGGCACCTGTCTGCCGAGGATTCCCTCTCGGCGCTCGGCGTCGGTGGGCTGCCCCTCTACGTGGGAGTAGGCGAGAATCCTGCGTTGGAAGTCCTCGATGGCCGTTGCGCCGCCGACAGCCGCTGCGATCGCGTTCGCCAGAGCGAACAGGTCTCCCACCGCGGAAGCCTGCGGTCCTGCCTGGGTGGCCGAGTCCAGGACGGCGGTGACCAGAGAAGCGAGTTGGAGCCAGTCGAGCTCCTCGGGCACGCCGAGCAAGGCCACTCCGAAGCGGTCGGCGAGGGTCGCCAGCGGTGCTGCGTCCACCCCGAACGCCTGGACGGCGACCGCTCCGAAACCTTGGCTCGCGGCCGTCTCGACCAGCGCGCGGACGACGTGCCCTTCCGGGTCGAGGGCCGGCACCAGGAGGATCCCTCCCCTGTTCTCGGACAGAGGACGCCGCGGGTCGTGCAGGACCGCACGGCGGATGCCGAGAGCCCGGCCCGCCGGCGATGACAGCAGGGTCACACCGGCAGCCTGGAGGGCATCGAGCAGGTCGCCCACGCTCGCCGATCGCACATCCGCACCCTACGTGGGCATGTTCTGGTGCACCAACATTCAAATATTGTTTGTGACGGGAGACAAGTCGCTCCACTGGTTCCCTGCCCGAGGCTGCTGGCGTGACGACCTCGACCTTCAATGTCGCCGCCCAGGCGCGGCGGATCGCGGATACCGCTGCGGCGAGGGCCGGTGTGACCACTTCGGAGGTCGAGGAGATGGCCGACCTCCGAGAGGTGTCCCATCTGTGGGAGCAGGTCTGGGGGCGCAACAGCGAGGGCGTGCCGATCAACAGCGAACTGCTACGGAGCCTGGTCCACGCCGGTGGCGCCGTGACCGTCGCGCACGACCACGAGGGCCGGCTGACCGGTGCGGCAGCGCTGATTCTCGGCCGGGACGCCACGACGTACTCGCTCATCGCCGGCGCTCGGCCGGATGCCGGGGACCGAGGAGTCGGTCACGCGATCAAGCTGCGACAACGCAGCTGGGCCCTCGAGCGAGGGCTCACCTCGATGCGCTGGACGTTCGACCCGTTGGTCGGACGGAATGCCCGCTTCAACCTGACCAAGCTGGGTGCAGCTGCGGATGACTACGTCGAGAGCTTCTACGGCCGGATGGTCGACGACATCAACACCGGAGACGAGGCGGACCGCCTCGTCGCGCTCTGGCGGCTCGACTCCCCGGAGGCCGTCGCCGCCAGCGAGGGCACCGCGCGCGAGCCGGCCGAGCCCGACCTCGACCGCGGCTTGGTCCTCACCCGCGGACCCGACGGGGAACCTACGTACGCCGTGTCGGACGGTTCGGCCTGGTGTCGGGTGCCCCGAGACGTTGTCGCGCTGCGGCGAACCGACCCTATCGCCACGGTGGCCTGGCGGAGCCTGGTCCGCGAGGCCTTCGCCGACGCATCGCGACGCGGGCTTTGCGCGACGGGGATGACCCACTCCGGTTGGTACCACTTCTCCCCGGGAGGTTCGGCGTGAAGATCGAGCACATCGAGCTCCGCTACGTCCGGCTGCCCCTCGTCAGCCCTTTCAGGACCTCGTTCGGCACCTCACACGACCGGGAGACCTTCCTGCTGCGTGTGGTGACCGAGGACGCCGAGGGCTGGGCCGAGAGCGGCGCCGAGCCCGACCCGCTCTACAGCTCGGAGTTCCTCGGCGGCTCCGAGCTCGTGCTGCGCGACCATCTGGTGCCGCGGGTCCAGGCGCTGGGGCCGGCCCTGAGCGCCGGCCGGGTCAAGACCGCTATGGCGCCGGTCAAGGGCCACCAGATGGCCAAGCACGTGCTCGAGACCGCCATCCTCGACGCCGAGCTGAAGGCCCTGGGCCAGTCCTTCGGGAGCTACCTCGGAGCGGTCCGCGACCGGGTGCCGGCAGGAGTGTCGGTCGGGATCATGGACACGCTCCCCGAGCTGCTCGACGCGGTCGGCGGCTACCTCGACCAGGGATACGTGCGAATCAAGCTCAAGATCGAACCCGGCTGGGACGTCGAGCCGGTGCGAGCCGTCCGCGAGCGATACGGCGACCAGCTGCTGCTCCAGGTCGACGCCAACACGGCGTACTCGCTCGCCGACGCCCGCCACCTCGCCAAGCTGGACCCCTTCGACCTGCTGCTCATCGAGCAGCCGCTGCCGGAGGATGACCTCCGGGGGCACGCCGAGCTGGCCAAGCTGGTCCGTACGCCGATCTGCCTCGACGAGTCGATCTGCTCCGCCCGGGACGCCGCCACCGCAATCGCGCTCGGCGCTTGCTCCATCATCAACGTGAAGCCCGCCAGGGTTGGTGGCTACCTCGAGGCCCGGCGGATCCACGACATCGCCGAGGCCAACGGGGTCCCCGTGTGGTGCGGGGGCATGCTCGAGACGGGCATCGGACGCGGACCCAACGTTGCCCTCGCCGCACTGCCGGGGTTCGTGCTGCCCGGTGACACCTCGGCATCCTCGCGCTACTACGCCCAAGACCTGACCGAGCCGTTCGAGCTGGTCGACGGCCACCTCGCCGTCCCCACGGGCCCCGGCATCGGCGTCGACGTACGGCACGACGTGCTGGACGCCTGCACCGTCTCCATCACCTCCCTTCCGCTGTGATGACGCAGCTCTCGACCCAACCCATCCCACGAAGGAAGCGACTGACCATGAGGAACCGTTTGCACATCAAGATGGTGGTGGCCACCGCCGTGACCCTCCTCAGCGTGGGCACCCTGGCGGCGTGCGGAGCCGACGGCGCCAGTGACACCACGCCCGAGGCGAGGGGCTCCGGGGCTTCGCTGTTCGACCAGCTCCCTCAGGCCTATCAGGACTCGAAGGTCATCAAGGTGGGCTCCGACATCGCCTATGCGCCGATGGAGTACTACGACACCGACGGCACAACCGTGCTCGGCTTCGACAAGGAGCTCACCGACGCCCTCACCGAGCAGCTCGGGGTCACCTTCGAGTGGAACAACGCTTCGTTCGACGGCCTGATCACCCAGCTGGCCTCGAAGAAGATCGACGCGGTGATCTCCGGCATGTCCGACACCGCCGAGCGGCAGGCCAAGGTCGACTTCGTCGACTACTACCGGGCTGGGGCGATGATCCTCGTCCAGAAGGGCAACCCTGAAGGGATCGCCTCGCTGGCGGACCTGTGCGGCAAGACGATCGCCGTCCAGCGCGCGACCACGCAGGAGGGCTATGCGCAGGAGCAGAGCAAGCAGTGCTCCGACCCCATCGACATCTTGTCCTTCGACCGCGAGACCGAGGCGATGCTGCAGGTCAAGAACGGCCGGGCCGTCGCCGGCATGCAGGACTACCCGGTCGCGACCTACAACGCCCGCACCTCCGGGGGTGGTAAAGACTTCGAGGTCGTCGGTGACCAGATCCAGGCCGGACCACTCGGCATCGCCGTGGCCAAGGACAACACCGACCTGCGCGACGCCATCCAGAAGGCACTTCAGGCGATCATCGACGACGGAACCTACGGCCAGCTGATCGACAAGTACCAGACCCCGCTCGGTGCGATCGACTCGGCCACGGTGAACACGGGATCATGAGCACCGCTAGTGCGGGCGTCGTCGCGGTGCCGGTGCGGCACTACGGCCGCTGGGTCAGCGCCGCCACGGTGGTCGCCCTTCTGGTCCTGCTCGTCCGAGCGTTCGCCAGCAGCCAGATCGACTTCGCGATCACGCGCCAGTTCCTGTTCCAGGAAAGCATCGTCAGGGGCATGCTCAACACGCTGCTGATCAGCGTGGCGGCACAGGTGCTCGGCATCGCGCTTGGAGTCGTGGCCGCGGTCATGCGGCTCTCGCACAACCCAGTGACCTCGTCGGTGGCCTGGCTGTACGTGTGGTTCTTCCGCGGGACGCCCGTGCTCGTGCAGCTGCTGGTCTGGTACAACCTCTCCTTGGTCTTCCCGGTTCTCTCGCTCCCTGGAGTGGGCAGTTGGCAGACCAACGACGTGATGACGCCGTTCGTGGCCGCGCTCCTCGGCCTCGGCATCAACGAGGGCGCCTACATGGCAGAGATCGTGCGCGCCGGCATCGGCTCGGTGGACGAGGGCCAGACGGAGGCGGCACATGCGCTCGGCATGTCCCCGCAGCGGACCATGCGCCGGATCGTGCTGCCGCAGGCGATGCGAGTGATCGTCCCTCCGACCGGCAACGAGTTCATCAACATGCTCAAGACCTCGTCGCTCGCCTACGCGATCCAGTTTCCCGAACTGCTCAACTCCGCGGTGAAGGTCTACTCCAACAACCTCGCGATCGTCGAGCTGCTCTTCACGGTGTCGATCTGGTACGTCGTTCTGACCTCGGTCTTCAGCGTCTTCCAGTACTACGTCGAGAAGCGCTTCGCCCGCGGCAGCCGGCCCACAGCGCGTGGCGGCGTACTCGGCGCGATCGGTCGCAACCTCACCCTCCGGAGGCAACGATGAGTGACCTGATGGTCCAGGCCCGGGATGTCCGCAAGCACTTCGGCAGCCTCGAGGTGCTCAAGGGCATCGACCTCGACGTCTCCAACGGCGAGGTCATGTGCCTCATCGGCCCGTCAGGATCAGGCAAGTCGACCTTCCTGCGCTGCATCAACCACCTCGAGCGGATCGACGGCGGCACGCTTCGGGTCGACGGGCACCTCGTCGGCTACCGCGAGAAGGGCGACAAGCTCTACGAGCTCCGCGAGAAGGAGATCGCCGCCCGTCGGCAGGGCATCGGCATGGTGTTCCAGCGGTTCAACCTCTTCCCCCACATGACGGCGCAGCAGAACGTCATGGAGGCACCGATCCAGGTGCTCGGCACCCCGAAGGCGGCGGCCGCGGCCGAGGCGATCGAGCTGCTTGCTCGGGTCGGTCTCGAGGACAAGCGCGCCGCCTATCCGGCCATGCTGTCCGGCGGCCAGCAGCAACGGGTGGCGATCGCACGGGCCCTGGCGATGAAGCCGCGGCTGATGCTCTTCGACGAGCCGACCTCCGCGCTCGACCCCGAGCTGGTGGGTGAGGTGCTCGACGTGATGCGCCAGCTCGCCGCCGACGGCATGACGATGGCGGTTGTGACCCACGAGATGGGTTTCGCCCGCGAGGTCGGCGACACGCTGGTGTTCATGGACGGCGGCGTGGTCGTGGAGGCGGGCCGCCCGCGGGACGTACTGGCTGATCCGCAGCACAACCGCACGCGAGCGTTCCTCTCCAAGGTTCTCTGACCGGCGCCCCGCGCAGCTTCTCGTGACTCTTCCGCTCGTTCGACCGCGTCAACCAGGGCGCCCGGCCGTCAACGACGCACTCGCTCTCAGCCTCAGTCCACGCGGTGGTAGATGACGGTCGGCCGGTCCCCCGTGAAAGCCTCGGCTGCGAGGGTCCCGATCTCCTCGACGGTCTTCGCGACCACGCCGTGCGCGCCGATGGCGCGCGCCAGGGCGGGCATGTCCGGGCGGTAGAGGTCCACGGCCTGGGGCGCGATCCCCCGGTCGACCATCTGCTCGCGGATCTCCGCATAGCCGCCGTTGTCGACGATCACGACAGGCAGGGCGAGCCCCAGCTCAGTGGCGGTGATCAGCTCCTGGATGCTGAACATCGCGGCCCCGTCGCCGACCAGGGCCACGACCGCGCGCTCGGGGTCAGCGACCTTGGCTCCGATGGCGGCCGGGAGACCGTATCCGAGCGTGGCGTAGCCGGTCGGGTAGAGCAACCGGTTGGTCGGCGTGAAGGGCCAATGGTGGACGGTGCCGTAGTAGGTCACCTGCGAGCTGTCCCCTGCCACCACGGTGTCAGCGGGCAGTGCCCGGGCCAGGACCCGCTGGATCTCCGCCCACGGGGCCGCGTCGACAGCCGCATCAGCAGCGATCTCGTCACGGATGGCTGCCGTCACAGGACGTGCGGTGAACCCTAGCTCGCCGAGCACCTCGGCGACCCCGCCGAGGACGACGGCGGCGTCGCCGACGATCGGGAGGTCCGCCGTGACGTTCTTGTGCATCTGGGTCGCGTCGATGTCGATGCGGACGACGGTCCGCTCGCCCGGCCGGCCGGGGTCGACAACGCCGCCCCACAGGTCGGAGTCGCCAAGCTCGCTGCCGACGACGATCACGAGGTCGGCGTCGTTCAGGGCGCGGTGCGCCGCAGGGAGGCGGATGCCGGCCCCGAGGGCGGCCGGGTGGGTCTCGTCGAGAATCCCCTTCCCGTTGACGGTGGTCAGCACCGGGATGCCGTACTCCGCCAACGCGCGGATCTCGTCGCACGCGCCCCTCGCGCCACCACCCGCGACGAGCAGAGGGCGCCGCGAGCCGTCGAGCGCGGTCGCGATCTCCTCGAGCCTGGGCCGGCCGGGACCCACCGGCAGCGCCCGGGACCGGACCGGTGCCGGGCGCCGGAGCCAGGGACCTTCGAGGACGTCGACGGGAACCTCGACGTGCACCGGCCGCGGGCGCACGGTCGCGAACTCGTCGAAGATCGAAGCGAGAGCCTCCGGGATCTCTTCGGCCGAAACGACCCGGATGCTGCGCCGGCACACGGCTTCGAGTGCGGCCTGTTGGTTCTTGACCTCGTGGAGCCAGCCGACGTCTGCGCCAACCTGGCCGTTCGGCGGACCGGGCGAGATCGCCAGGACGGGGACCGAGTCGGCGTACGCCGTGGCGAGGGCCGTGATCGCGTTGGTGATCCCCGGCCCCGACGTCGTGATCAGCACGCCCGGCCGGCCGCTCACGCGGGCGTAGCCGTCGGCGGCGTACCCCGCACCCTGCTCGTGCCGGGTGACGACGTGCCGGATCCCGGAGTCGGGCAGGTAGCGATAGAGCTCGAGGTTGTGCGTCCCCGGGATCCCGAACACGTCTCGCACGCCGTGGGCGACCAGCGCGTCGATGACGGCCGCCCCACCGGTCACCTCGTCCGACTCGTACTCACCCATGGACCGCAGCCTGTACGCCGGCAGGGCTGGGCGCCATGGCGCTGACCAGTTCGTACGCCGCATGAGCGGCCGCGATGCCCGTGATCTCGGCGTGGTCGTAGGCCGGGGACACCTCGACGACGTCGGCTCCGATGAGGTTGAGCCCGCTGAAGGCGCGCAGGATGTTGAGCAACTCACGGCTGGTCAGGCCTCCGGCCTCGGGGGTTCCGGTGCCGGGTGCGTAAGCCGGATCGAGGACGTCGATGTCGAGCGAGACGTAGGTCGGCCGGTCCCCCACGCGGGCCTGGATCCGCGAGACTGCTCCTCGCCAGCCCATGTCGTCCATGTCGTGGGCACCGATGACCTGGAAGCCGAGCACCTGGTCGTCGGTGAGGTCCTCGCGGGAGTACAGCGGGCCGCGGATGCCGACGTGCATGCTGGCCGTCTTGTCGATCAGACCCTCCTCGCTCGCCCGCCGGAACGGGGTGCCGTGCGTGATGGGAGCCCCGAAGTAGGTGTCCCAGGTGTCGAGGTGTGCGTCGAAGTGGACGACCGCGATCGGACCGTGCATCTCGTGCATGACTCGCAGCAGTGGCAGGGCGATCGTGTGGTCACCCCCGATCGTGATCAGCTTGCCGCTGACGTCGAGAACGTCGCGGACGCCCTCGTCGATCTGTCTGACAGCGTCGTCGATGTCGAACGGGTTGCAGGCGATGTCGCCGGCGTCCGCCACCTGCTGGACGGCGAACGGCTCGACCTCCTGGACGGGGTTGAAGGTCCGCAGCAGCTTGCTCGACGCACGGATGTGTCCGGGCCCGAAGCGGGCGCCGGGCCGGTAGCTGACGCCCGAGTCGAACGGCACGCCCACGATCGCGACGTCGGCGCGGCCGACCTCGTCGAGGCGGGGTAGCCGAGCAAACGTGGCGGGCCCCCCGTAGCGGGGCACGACGGTCGCGTCGACCGGTCCGCGGATGCCGGTGCCGGTCGCTGTGGTCTCTGGTGACATCGGATCACAACACCTTCGAGAGGAATGAGCGGGTGCGGGCGTGCTGCGGATTGCCGAAGACGTCGGCGGGGGTGCCCTGCTCGACGATCACGCCGTCATCCATGAACACCACCCGGTCGCAGACCTCGCGGGCGAACCCGATCTCGTGGGTGACGACGATCATCGTCATGCCGTCGGCGGCCAGTCCCTTCATCACGTCGAGGACCTCGCCGACGAGCTCGGGGTCAAGCGCCGACGTCGGCTCGTCGAAGAGCATCAGCGTCGGCTCCATGGCCAGCGCCCGGGCGATGGCGACCCGCTGCTGCTGGCCCCCGGAGAGCGTCGACGGGTACTGGTTCGCTCGGTCCTGGAGTCCGACCCGCTCCAGGAGGGCCTCGGCCTGCCGACGTACTTCGTCCTTGCTGCGGCGCTTGACGTAGACCGGGGCCTCCATGACGTTCTCGAGGGCCGTCCGGTGCGGGAACAGGTTGAAGCGCTGGAAGACCATCCCCACGTCGCGACGCGCGGCGGCAACCTCCTTGCGGCTCAGCTCGTACTTCTTGCCGTGGGCCCGGCGGTAGCCGACCAGGTGTCCGTTGACGCTGATCTCACCGCCGTCGACCCGCTCGAGGTGGTTGATGCACCGCAGGAAGGTGCTCTTCCCCGAGCCCGACGGGCCGAGAAGCGAGACGACCTCGCCGGCCCGCACGGTCAGGCCGATGCTCTTGAGCACCTCGTTGCTGCCGTAGACCTTGCGCACGGCGATCGCCTCGACCATCGGGGCAGCGGTGGCGGTCATGCGCGTGCTCCTCTGAACATCAGGCCGGTACGCCGGGTGGTGCCCGAGCGACTCACACCGCGGCTCATCGACTTCTCCAGGCGAGACTGGATCAGTGTGAGGATCGTGGTCAGCACGAGGTACCAGATGCTCGCCACGATCAGGAGTGGGATCTGCTGCAGGCTGCGCCCATAGATGATCTGCGCTGTCGTGGTGAGCTCGGGGAGCCCGATCACCAGGACCAGGGACGTGAGCTTGAGCATCGAGATCGTCTGGTTGGCGGTCGGCGGCACGATCAGCCGCGCTGCCTGCGGGAGCACGACGCGCCTGTAGGTGGTCGCCGGGCTCATCCCGAGCGCCTCGGCGGCCTCGCTCTGCCCATGGTCGACGGAGCCGATGCCCGCCCGGACGATCTCGGCCATGTACGCCGCCTCGTTCAGCCCCAGGCCGAGGATGGCGGCAGTGAACTGGGTGATCACCGTGTTGGTCGGCCACGAAGCCAGGTCCGGGCCGAACGGCAGCCCGATGGAGATCGTCGGCAGCACCGTCCCCAGGAAGAACCAAAACAGCAGCTGCACCACGATCGGCGTGCCCCGGAACAGCCAGACGTAGGCGCCCGCGAAACCACGGAGCACGGGGTTGTCGGACAGCCGCATGACCGCCAGCAGGGTGCCGAGCACCACGCCGACCGCCATCGCGACGACGGTCAGCTTCACTGTCATCCAGAGCCCGCGAAGGATCGACTCCTCGAACAGGTAGCCCCAGACCAGATCCCACCGCAGTGCGTCGTTGGTGACCGCGAAGTGGACCGCCTGCGCGGCGTACAGGGCGATGACGGCGACGGCGACCCAGCGCCAGGGATGACGCAGGCGGACGATCTCCTCGTCGGCGTGCACCGCCGGGTTGGCCGGGGTGGCGGTGTCGGCACTCATCGGTCAGGTGCCCGTGTTGATGGGCGCTCCCTCGAGCGCCTGGGACGTCAGGTTCCACTTGGCGAGCAGCTCGTCGTACGTGCCTGACTCCTGGACCTTGAGCAGCGCAGCCTGGACGGCGTCGCGCAGCTCCGGGTCGTCCTTCGGGACGGGAATGCCGACCGGCAGCAGCCCGAAGGGCTCGCCGGGGATCTCGAAGTCGTCTGGCTGCTGCTTGACGTTGTAAGCGAGCGTCAGGTCAAGGGCGAGGACCGCGTCGGCGCGACCGGAGGACAGCGCCTGGAGCGTACCGACCTGCTCGGGCAGGGGAAGCTTCTTGATCTCCTCCTTGCCGGCCTTGACGCAGTCGGCCGAGATGTCGTCGGCCACGATGTCGCCCGTGGCGGCCTTCTCGACGGCGACAGTCCGGCCGCAGAGGTCCATCGCTTCGGTCAGCCCCTCCGGGTTGCCCTTGGCGACCATGAAGCTGATGCCGGAGTTGAGGTAGTCGACGAAGTCGACTTCCGCCTGGCGCTCCTTCTTGTCGATCATCGAGGTGAGGCTCAGGTCGTAGCGGCCGGCGGCGAGCCCGCCGATGATCCCGTCGAAGTTGGTGTTCTGGAACTGGAACTCCACCCCGAGCACCTCCCCGAGCGCCTTCCCGAGGTCGGCGTCGAACCCGAGCACCGTCTTGTTGTCGGTGTCGAAGTACTCCATCGGCGGGAAGCTCACGCCCGAGGCCACCTTCACGACCCCGGCGCTCTTGATGCGGTCGGGCAGCATGTCCGCGGTCGCCTCGTCCTTCTCGAGCGAGCTGACCTCGGCTGTGGGTTTGGGACCACCGGAGGCCTGGCTGTCCTCCTCCGGCGCGGCACAGCCGGAGGAAACGAGGGCGGCCAGGGCGACCAGGGCGAGTGACAGCGGACGAAGCCTCATGGTTACTCTCCAAACGAGTTGTGTCGCAGACAACAAAGGTTGTCACACGAGCATCGGTGCGCCATGCTGCTCGTGTCAAGAGGTTCGGCTACATTCGGCAACAAAAGTTGCCTCAGGAGGAACCCCCGTGCGACCGCTACCGCTGTCCCCCACCAACGAGGTCCGGATCGGATCGAAGCTGCGGGCCGCTCGCAAGGCCAACGGCTACACCCTGGACCAGCTGGCGACCGCCTCCGGCCTGACCAAAGGGTTCCTGAGCCGCATCGAGCGCGACGAGACGTCGCCGAGCGTCGCGTCGCTGATCACGCTCTGCGAAGTCATGAGCATCGAGGTCGGCAGTCTCTTCAGCGCCCCCGATGTCGCACTCGTACGGCGCAACGAGGCGCCGGCCATCAACCTGGGCGGCACTGGCGTGACCGAGAAGCTGATGACACCCCGCGGTCAGGCGAAGCTGCAGCTCGTGCAGTCCTCCATCGAGCCCGGCGGAACGGGAGGCACCGACCTCTACACCATCAACTGCGAGGTGGAGGTCCTCTACGTGCTGAAGGGGGCCGTCGAGCTGATCTTCGCCAACGGCAGCCAGAGGCTGGGCACGGGCGACGCCCTCACCTTCGCAGGAGGCGAGCCGCACTCCTGGGTCAACGCCAGCCAGACCCGGCCGGCCGAGGTGATCTGGGTGCTCGTGCCCGCGCCGTGGAGCGGCAGCGCCTGATCACCAGGCCAAGGGACTGGGGATGTACGTCGACCCCGACGGTCACAAACGCTCCGCCGGCTCCTACTCCACCGGCCGCGAAGCCCAACGCGCCGGGCGCCGCGAAGAGCAGAAGGTCCTCGCCGGCGCCTTGCACGACACCTCACGCGGAGACGTGCTGTTCCGTGACTACGTCGCCTCCGAGTGGCTGCCGCGCAAGCACCTCGCGGCCACCACCCGCGCCGCGTACGTGTCCTACCTGAACAAGCACTTCTACCCGTTCTTCGGACACCGCCGGCTCAACCACATCTCCCCCTCGTTGGTCCAGGACTGGGTCACCCAGGCCCTCGCCTCCGGGCTGGGCGCCGAGGTCGGTGCGGAAGTACCACGTGATGCTGGCCGCGATCTTCGGCCGGGCCGTTAAGGACCGGATCCTGGTGCACAACCCGTGCGACCACACTGAGCTGCCCAAGGTGATCACCAGGCGGTCTCCGACACTGACGCCGGCCAAGTACCAGCGGTTGATCGCCGCTCTGCCCGCCCAGCACCGGCTGATGGTCGAAACGCTCATCGAGACCGGGCTGCGGTGGGGCGAGCTCGTCGCGCTCAAACCCGCAACATCGACTTCCTCCGCCGAACGTTGACGGTCGAGACCATCGTCGAGGTGTCCAAGAAGCACTAGCCCACAGGACGGCGAAGCCGACCTGAAGTCCGTGATGGACCGCGTGGGCCACACCCTGTTCCAAACCACCCAGAAATACCTCCATGCCCTCCCCGACACCGACCAACCTCGACGCCCTCACCGGGACCCAAGGCAGCCCCTACACACCAAGCCCAACCAGACTGGAAGACGGGTGGAGAAGGTCCTCTCCCTCGCGTGACATGGGTAGTGAGTCCGCGCGGTTCTTCGTGACGGCGGTCCCACCCGGCCGGGACGTCCGGCCCTGACCCCTCGCCATGGCGACTCCTAGCGTGGAGGTGGGACAAGAACCTGTTCCCTTGCGGCGAAGGAGTGGGCTGTGAAGCGGAAACTGCTGGTTCTCGGTACGGGTACGGCGGGCACGATGATCGTCAACAAACTCCGTCGCCGGCTGGACATGGCCGAGTGGGACATCACGGTTGTTGACCGCGACGACGTCCATCCCTACCAGCCTGGCTACCTGTTCCTCCCGTTCGGGAAATACTCGCCCGACCAGATCAATCGCTCGCGCCGTTCCCTCCTGCCGACCGATGTCGACTTCGTCATCGGCGAGGTCGACCGGGTCGACGGGGTCGACAACACCGTGGCGCTGATGGATGGACGGACCCTGACCTACGACTACCTGGTCATCGCCTCTGGCACCTCGCCGCGTCCCGATCAGACCCCCGGAATGCTCGGGGAGGAGTGGCGTCGCAGCATCTTCGACTTCTACACCCTCGAGGGAGCCCAGGCGCTGGCCGCGGCCTTGCAGGAGTTCGACCACGGACGGCTGGTCGTGCATATCACCGAGATGCCGATCAAGTGCCCGGTCGCCCCGCTGGAGTTCACGTTCCTGGCCGAGGCCTGGCTGCGTGAGAAGGGGCTGCGCGACCGTGTCGAGCTCGTCTACGTCACCCCGCTGCCGGGCGCGTTCACCAAGCCGGTCGCCTCCGAGCAGCTCGGGTCGATGCTGGAGGAGCGCAAGATTCTCGTCGAGTCCGACTTCTTGGTCGAGCACGTCGATGTCGAGCGCAAGGCCCTCGTCTCCTACGACGAGCGCGAAGTTTCCTTCGACCTCCTCGTCACAGTGCCACTCAATATGGGCGCGGACTTCGTCGAACGCTCCGGTCTGGGCGATGAGCTCAACTACATCCCGGTCGACAAGCACACCCTGCAGGCCAACGCGTTCGCCAACATCTTCGCCGTCGGTGACTCCTCCGACATCCCGACCTCGAAGGCCGGGTCAGTGGCGCACTTCTCGGTGGGGATCTTCGTTGACAACTTCCTGCAGCTCATCGCCGGAGAGCCGATGACCGGCTCGTTCGACGGCCACGCCAACTGCTTCATCGAGTCCGGCGACGGCAAGGGACTGCTGATCGACTTCAACTACGACACCGAGCCGCTTGCCGGCACCTACCCCCTGCCCGTGGCCGGACCCCTGGCCCTGCTCAAGGAGACCCGACGCAACCACCTCGGCAAGCTCGCGTTCCGCTGGATCTACTGGAACGTCCTGCTCCCCGGCCGAGCCTTGCCGCTGCCCGCCCACATGTCGATGCTCGGCAAGCACGCCGACACCAACCAGAAGGAGATGTAGCCATGTCTGTCACCACGCTCGCCGGGCGCCCGATCCAGGTCAACAAGGAAGGCTTCCTCACAGATCCGGGCGAGTGGGACGAGGACCTCGCGAAGGCACTTGCCGCGGCGATCGGCATCACCTTGACCGACGAGCACTGGAAGGCCATCCGCTTCCTACGCGACGACTTCGCCGAACGGGGCGAAACCGCGACCCTGCGCAGGGTCTCCACCCGCGGTGGCATCCCCGTCAAGCAGCTCTTCGCCCTCTTCCCCCAGAAGCCGGCCAAGAAGCTGGCCTACGTCTCCGGCCTGCCCAAGCCGCACGGCTGCGTCTGACCCCGCCCCAGCCCACCTCGACAAAGGAAGTGTCTCCATGACCGCCATCTACACCTCCCCCACCATCGTCCCCGACTTCGAGAGCCGCGCACACGGCGGACGCAAGCTCGCCATCATCTGCTCCAAGGGCAGCCTGGACATGGCCTACCCCGCACTTATCCTGGCCAACGCGGCCCTCGGCGAAGGGGTCGAGACCCACCTCTTCTTCACCTTCTGGGGCTTCGACATGATCAACAAGAAGACCATGGGCGACCTGAAGTTCACGATGCTCGGCAACACCGCCACGCACATGCCTCAAGGACTCGGCGGACTCCCCGGCATGACCGCCATGGCGACCGCAAAGCTCAAGCAGTCCATCGCAGACCTCGACGTACCCGAGGTCCCGGAGTTCCTGGAACAGATCGTCGCCTCCGGCGGACACCTATGGGCCTGCCGGATGTCGGCCGACATGAACCACCTGACCGAGGACGACCTCTACGACGACGTCGAGGCAATCATCAGCGCCAGCGACTTCATCGAGAAGACCGACGGCGCCCAACTCCTGTTCATCTGAAGGAGGACCGGTCGTATGTATGACGGTCGACCTTGGTTCCCGACGCCTATTTGTTGACCGGCGCGACGGCCGCCACGATGGCCACGGCGTCGGCGGTCGGTGTGTTCGCCACGGACTGGCTGTACCGCGACAACGCGCTGGTCACCGCCACTTTCCGCGGGCAGGACGTGGTCGCCCATGAAGTCATGGCACGTCCCTCGAAGTACGACCCGCTCGCGGTGCTGCCGATCCACCAGCGGCTCGTCGAGAACGAGCTGGTCGAGGCCGACGCCCAGCACTACCGACTTGCTGCCAGACGGCTCGCGAAGATGCGCAAGCTTGCCGCAGGGGTCCGATCAGGCGGTCGAGGTCGATGAACTCATCGCCGAGCTGCGCGAGACCCACCGGAGACGTCGGCGCCTGCAGCAGGAGTTCGACCGGGCAGGGCAGCCACGCGAGGGGGCCACGCTAGGAGCCCAGGCCCTCGAGAAGGTCTTCCCCGTTCGGAAAACACGGAGCCTCCGCTGTCAGCGGGCTGATGCTCTTTCCCGAACAACATGGCAGTGTGACGCACATAAGCTCTCGCGGTCACGACCCGTCCCCTCTCTCGTGCGAACGCCGCGTCGAGGAGGTCGGCGGTCAGCGGGTTCACGTGCTCGTTTCGCCGGATGTAGTGCTCGATTGTCACCCTGGGGTCGGTGTGTCCGACCACCCCGGATCGACCCACATCTGAGGTCAGTTCGGCGTCCTTCTCACCCGCCTCACCACCCGACACCCTCGCTCGACGCTGACGTCGGGCCTACTGATCTCTGGGTCGTCCTGGGGGGACGCCGTATAGGTCTCAGACTCTGCAGGCGTCCGAGCATGTCCTCCCAATCCAGCGGCGACAGCTTGGTCACAGAATTCGAGGCCCGGTACGTGACCCAGAGGTCACTGATGGCAAGTCTTGCCGAGTCGCGGGGACCGTGTCGCGGTAACCGATCGGTCACTCGGCAGAAGAGGCGGTTCCCGAATCTCTCCGGAAACCGCCTCTGACCTGCTGGAACTTTGTAGCGGGGGCAGGATTTGAACCTGCGACCTCTGGGTTATGAGCCCAGCGAGCTACCGAGCTGCTCCACCCCGCGTCGGTGACCGCAACGTTACTAGCCGTCGCGGGGTGAACCCAAATCGGGTGTCAGCCCGACGGTTCGGTGGTCGGGTCGGTGGTCGGCTCGTCGGTCGAACCCGTCGTCGCGCCGTCCGTGGGCTCGTCGGTCGGCTGGTCGGTCGGCTGGACGTCGCCGTTGGTCTTGCTGAGGATCGCCATGGCCTTGTCGACCTTCTGCCGGCCCGCCTCGAGGAGGGTGACGTACTGGCCGACCTTGCCGTCCTTGAACGCCTGGTCGGCGGCGGCGAAGTCCTGCTCGGCCTGGGCGAGGAGGGTGCGGACGCGGGCGGGGATGTCGGCGTTGCCGTTGTCCGGTGGGTTGTCGGTGCCGCCATCACCTGGGTCCGGGGGTGGGGTGTCGGAGCCGAGGACGTCGAGGATCGCCTCC
This sequence comes from uncultured Actinomycetota bacterium, assembly GCA_963782155.1. Classification (GTDB taxonomy): domain Bacteria; phylum Actinomycetota; class Actinomycetes; order Propionibacteriales; family Nocardioidaceae; genus Nocardioides. The sequence goes on along the minus strand of CAWAIZ010000009.1, from coordinate 12,444 downwards.
TCCAGGGTGTCGCCGACGCCGACCTGGTCGCCGTACGACACCAGGACCTTGCGCAAGATGGGGTAGCTCGCCGTGGAGTTGGTGCGCGAGACGTAGACCGGCTGCACGTACATCAGCCCGCCGGTGACCGGCAGCGTGAGCAGGTTGCCGTACCTCACCTGCGACGCGCCCTGCGTGAACTGGAACAGCTCGCTGGTGACGCGGTCGTCGGACTGCATCTCGTTGGCGATGTTGCCCGGGCCGGGCGTGTTCTCGTTGGGCAGCTGGAGCACCTGGATCTGCCCGTAGGTGTCCGACGTGGCGTCGGAGTCCACCGAGACGAACGCCGCCAGGTTGTTCTTCCGGAACGGGACGTACACCGAGGTCATCGCGAACTGGTCCTGGCCGGTGTCGGCGTCCTGGACGAACATCCGGTACGGCGGCTGCAGCTTGCCGCGCTGCTCGGGGTCCGGCGGGACCTCCCAGCGGGCGCTGTTGTTGTAGAAGGCGCTGGCGTCGGTCACGTGGTAGCGCGCGAACTGGTAGCGCTGGACCTTGAACAGGTCCTCGGGGTAGCGCAGGTGGTCGACCAGCTCGTCCGGCATCTCCGCGCGCGGCAGGACGGTGCCGGGGAAGGCGCTGCTCCACGCCTTGAGCATCGGGTCGGAGTCGTCCCAGGCGTAGATCCGCACGGTGCCGTCGTAGGCGTCGACGGTCGCCTTGACGGCGTTGCGCATGTAGTTGATCTGGTCGGTCGGCACGATCGGCAGGTTGTTGGCCTGGGTGAGGGAGTCGTCGGTCATCGTCTGGATCGACTCCTTCTCCGCCAGTGGGTAGCGGTCGGTGGTGGTGTAGCCGTCGACGACCCACTGGATGGTGCCGTCCACCACGGCGGGGTACGGGTCGGAGTCGACGGTCAGCCAGGGCGCGACCTTCTGCACGCGCTCTCGCGGGTTGCGGATGTAGATCACCTTGCTGTTGGCGTTCACCCGCTCGGAGAGCACGAAGTTCGGGTCGCCGAACTTGACGGCGTACAGGAGCTTGCGGAACGTGCTGCCGACGTCGACGCCGCCCTTGCCGCCGTACGTCGTGGTGTCGCTGCTGTCTGTGTCGCCACCGAGGTTGAGCTCGACGTCGGGAGCTCCGGCCACCTTGCCGACGATGGAGTAGTCGGGGCTCTCCTCGCCGTAGTAGACGCGGCTCTCGTAGCCGCCGGTCGCCTCCGACAGGGCCTTCTGGTTCGCCTGCTGGCCCTCGGCCCACTGGATCTCGGTGCCCTCTGTGCCGTCGTCGGCCGGCCGCTGGTTGGCGAAGGCGGCGATCAGCCCGTTGCCGTGGGTGTAGACGGTGTGGAGGTTCGACCAGTTGCGGGCGTCGTCGGAGATGCCGCTCTGGTCCATCTCGCGCACGCCCAGCACCAGGGCGCGGTCGGTCCCGTCGATGTCGTAGCGGTCGACGTCCAGCACGTCGGCGACCGAGTAGTAGGACCGGACCTGCTGGATCTGCTCGAACGACTGGTGCACCAGCTGCGGGTCGACGAGCGGCACCGAGGCGGTGTCGGCCAGGATCGCGCCCTCGTCCTCGGTCCCGGACAGCGACTGGTCGGTGAAAGCGGTGACCTCGACGTCCTGCACGTCGTAGGCCATCCGTGTCGCGGCGATGTTGGCCGCAAGGTACGGCGCCTCCTTGTCCGGCTCCGTCGGTCGGACCTGGAAGGCCTGCACGATGCCGGGCCAGATCATCCCGAGCAGGACCGCCGACAGCACGAGCAGCGCCAGGCCGACCGAGGGCAGGGTCCAGGTGCGCCGCCAGATGTTGAGGAAGAACAGCACCGCGCAGATCACCGCGATGCCGAGCAGGATGTTCTTGGCGGGTAGCACCGCGTGGTCGTCGGTGTAGGTGACGCCGTCGATGAGCTTGCCGGACGCGCTGACCAGGTCGTAGCGGTCGAGCCAGTAGTCGACGGCCTTGGCCAGCACGAACAGCCCCAGCAGCACCGAGAACTGCACCTGCGCGGCGCCGGTCAGCCGGTCGCCGGGCGTCTGGAGCCGGATGCCGCCGTACAGGTAGTGGACGGTGGCCGCGGCGAGCAACGAGATCACGAGCGCCGCCATCGTGAAGTTCACCAGGTAGTGGAACCAGGGCAGCTCGAAGACGTAGAACCCGATGTCCTTGTTGAAGAAGGAGTCCGTGCGGTCGAACGACGTGCGGTTGGCCCACAGCAGGTAGGTCCGCCACTCCCCCGCGGCCGCCGTGCCGGCGAACAGGCCGATCACCACCGACACGCCGGCCACCAGCCAGTTCCGCACGGGCAGCACGGCGTCGCGGTACCTCTCGAGGCCGGCCTGCTCCGGTGAGTCCGGCCGGAAGAACGGGCGGAACCGGTGCGCGAAGTACATGTTCACACCGACCGCGACCGCCATGATCAGCCCGAACACCAGGAACAGGACGGTGCGGGTCCAGAACAGCTTGGTGAAGACCTCGCCGTAGCCCTCGGCGCGGTACCACAGCCGGTCGGTGTAGATGGTGGCGAAGGTCGTCAGCGCGAAGAACGCCAGCACCAGCACCAGGCCGGTGATCAGCAGCGCGCGAGACCGGCTAGATGCCCGGACAGCCGGCACCGGCTCCTCGGGCAGGTCGTCGTCGAATCGGTCGCTCACTCAGTCATCCTCGTCGTCTTCAAGAGTCTCACGCAGCAGCGCGAGCAGCCCCGGCACCAGATCGGCGCCGGTCAGCACGGACATGTCGTCGTCGGCGGCCCGCAGCCGCAGTGCGCAGTACGTCGCCCCGGCGCGCGTGGCGCCCGCGACGATCCGCACGTCCTGGCGGTCCGGGTGCTCGCGCGCGTACGCCGCGGCGCTGTCCGGGTCCTCGAGCACGCTCGGGTCGGCCGCGGGTGGGAGCACCAGCCGCTCCACCACGGCGGCACAGCCCACCACTCCCGGCGGCCAGGCGATCGTGGCCAGCTTGCGCTCCAGGTCGGCGTCGGCGCCGATGGCCTCCTGCTCGACGGGCGTGAACGAGCCCTGCTCGGCCGCCTCGTCGAGGCCCATGGCGTGCGCGAGGAACGGCTCCTTCTCGACGAGCTCGGCGGTCGGCACCAGGGCGTAGAGCCGGGCCGGCTGGTCCCAGCCGCCGGTGGCGATGTGGTTCTCGATCTCCAGCACGGCGGCGGCCAGCGCCGGGTCGACGCCCTCGATCGGGTCGTCGAGTGGCCCGCTCACCGTCATCCGTCGGCCTTCCGCTCCGTGGTCTCGCGGCACGCCGGCAGCTTCGCGTCAGGGTTCTTCACCCATGCCTCGACTGCCTTCACCGCTGCATGCATGGTGACCGCCTTGACCAAACGCATGTCGCCGTTCTCGGCGTGGAGCGCATCGTCGCAGTTGTCGGGCGGGACGAGGAAAAGGTGCGCGCCGTCGTCCCGGGCGCCCACGATCTTCTGCCGGATGCCGCCGATGGGACCGACGAAACCGCTCTCGTCCATGGTCCCGGTGCCCGCGATCGCCTGGCCGCCCGTCAGCGAACCCGGCGTCAGCGTGTCGTAGATGCTCACCGAGAACATCAACCCGGCACTCGGGCCACCGATCTCCGGGTCGATGCGCACCTTCACGTCGAAGGGGTGGTCGAAGTCGACGCCGATCTGGATGCCCACGATCTGGTTGCCGTCGACGACCGTCGGGGCGATGGAGGTGGTGACCTCCTCGCCCCCGCGGCGTACGACGAACGGCAGGGCCTGGTCCCGCGCGGCACCGGTGATCGCCGCCTGGACGTCGGCACGGGAGTGGATCTCGGTGTCTGCGATGCGCACCAGCTCGTCGCCCTTGCGCAGGTGGCCCGCGGCGGGCAGGTCCTTGGTGACGCCACGCACCATCACGTGCACGACATCCAAGCCGAGCTCTTCCTGGGCCACCGCGGTGGCGGCCTGCTGGGAGTCGACCATCTCCGCCTGGCCCTCCTGGCGGTGCTGTTCGTTCGACTGGTCCGGGGCGTAGACCGCGGCGTACGGGTAGATGTCGTCCACGGGGTTCAGCCAGTCCGACATCAGGGTGAACAGGTCCAGGCGCGCGCCCGGCGTGGAGACCAGGACGGTCGTCATCCGGAGCTCGCCGTTGTCGCGGTACGCCTTGTGCCCGGTGACCTGGATGATCTCCTTGCCGCCCGACTTGCCGAGGAGGTCGGTGGTGGTGCCCGGTTCGTAGCTGACGTACGGCAGCGGCCGGAAGACGGCGAAGGCGACGAGCGCACCGAGGAGCACCACGGCCACCAGGCCGGCCAGAGTGCGCTCCGTCATGCGCGCAAGCCTCTCACCTGGGAGAAGTCAGGATGCGCGTCGGGTGGTTTGCTCGCCCGGGGTCCGCACCGACCGTCGGACCGCGATCCCGGTGCTGCGTTCGCGCGCGGGCGCCGGGAGCGGACGCCGGAGGGCGGGGTTGTCCTTCGCCATCGCCTTCGACATGCGACGCACGGCCTCATCGCGGTCGACCTCGCCGCGTCCCTCGCGGCCCAGCCACGACACCCACGCCATCGCGAGCAGCGTCACGACGGCGGGCGGCACCAGCCAGAGGAGGATCTCCACCTGAGCCAGGGTAGGGACGCGTGCGGGTCGTGTGCCTGAGGACGCGCCCGGGCGCGTCGTGGGGCACACGACCCTACGAGAGGGCTACGGCGAGCCGACCCACTCCTCCGAACCGTCGACGAAGCTCTGGTGCTTCCAGATCGGCACCTCGGCCTTGAGGGTGTCGATGAGGGCACGTGTCGCCTCGAACGCCTCGCCGCGGTGGCCGGTCGCCGTGGCGCAGACGACGGCGATGTCGCCGATCGCCAGGGTGCCGGTGCGGTGCACGGCGGCGAGCGCCGTGACGTCGTAGGACGCGGCGACCTGCGCGCAGACGTCCCGCAGCTTGCCGAGGGCGCTCGGGTGGGCGGAGTACTCGAGACCGGTAACCCCCTGGCCGCCGTCGTGGTCGCGCACCCGGCCGACGAACACGGTGACCCCACCGGAGGTGTCGTCGTCGAGCGACGCGAGGACCTCCTCGACATCGAGGGGGCTGTCGCGGATGTCGACCAGGCGCAACACGTCCACGGCTCCCACCCTATGACCAAGGCCGTACCGTGGAGGCATGACGAACACCCCGGGTGACGACGTTCCCGATGACGGGAGGGAGCGGGACGACAACCCGTTCAAGGGCACGCCCTTCGAGCAGTTCTTCGCCAACATGGGCGGCGGTTTCGGCGCGCTCTTCGGACCCGGCGGCCAGATGGGGCCGGGGATGCCCGACCTCGGTGCGCTGATGGGCCAGATCCAGGCGATGATGCAGCCCTACGACGGGCCGCTCAACTGGGACGCCGCGACCGACATGGCGCGCCGTACGGTCGCGACCGAGACGGACCCCTCGCCCACCCAGAGGCAGCAGGACCAGGTCGCCGACGCCGTTCGCCTGGCCGACCTGTGGCTCGACGAGACCACCGAGTTCGGATCCGGCGTGCAGTCGACGGCCGCGTGGAGCCGGGCCGAGTGGATCGTCGGCACCATCGACCGCTGGAAGCGGCTGGTCGAGCCGATCGCGCAGTCGTCGGTCTCCTCGATCGGTAGCGCGCTGCCCGCGGAGGCGCAGGGCATGACGGGCCCGATCGTCGGCATGCTCGGCAAGGCCGTCGGCGCGATGCTGGCCTCGCAGGTCGGCGAAGGCCTCGGCGCGCTCGCCGGCGAGGTGCTCAGCGCCTCCGACGTCGGCCTGCCGCTCGGCGAGCCCGGCAAGGCCGCACTGGTGATGGAGAACGTCAAGGACTTCGCGAGCGGGCTCGACGTCAGCGAGGAGGACGTCCTGCTGTACCTCGCCCTCCGCGAGGCCGCGCACCAGCGCTTGTTCGCCCGCGTGCCGTGGCTGCGCGAGCACCTGCTCGGCGCCGTCGCCGACTACGCCCAGGGCATCGAGGTCAACACCGCAAACCTCCAGAGCTCGCTGGAGGAGAAGATGCGCGGCATCGACATGAACAACCCCGACTCCATGCGCGAGCTGATGGAGGGCGGCATGTTCGAGATGGAGAAGTCCCCCGGCCAGCAGGCCGCGCTGGAGCGGCTCGAGGTCACACTGGCGCTGGTGGAGGGCTGGGTCGACGAGGTCGTCAGCCAGGCCACCGCCGAGCGGATGCCCAATGCCACCAAGCTGCAGGAGGCCGTACGCCGCCGCCGCGCGGCCGGCGGTCCGGCCGAGGACACCTTCGCCGCACTGGTCGGCCTCGAGCTGCGCCCGCGCCGGCTCCGCGATGCCTCGACGCTGTGGGGCTCGCTGCGCACCCGCCAGGGCGCGGAAGCCCGCGACGGCGTCTGGATGGACCCGGCGCTGCTGCCGACCGCCGACGACCTCGACGACCCGCTCGGCTTCCGCGAGGGCGCGTCGGCACCGGAGGAGATGTCCGAGGAGGACTTCAACGCCGCGCTGCAGAAGATGCTGGACGGCGACGGCGACGACGGGCACGTCGGCACCGACGACCCGAAGGAGTGACCCTCCACGACGACGCGCTGGCCACGCTGCGCGGTTGGCGTGCGCCGTCGGGCGACCAGGAAACGCTGCGGGCCAGGTACGTCGCGCACCTCGAGGCGCACCCCGACGGGCTCGAGCGGTCCTGCTTCCCCGACCACATCACGGCCGGGACTCTCGTGCTGTCCGCGGACGGCGGCGAGGTGCTGCTCAACCTGCACAAGAAGGCCCGGCGGTGGTTCGCCTTCGGCGGCCACTGCGAGCCCGGCGACACCACGCTCGCCGGAGTGGCCCTGCGCGAGGCCCGCGAGGAGTCCGGGCTCACCGACCTCGGCCTGTACCCCGAGCCGGTGCACCTCGACGAGCAAGCGGTCGGGTTCTGCGATCCGCGCGGCACCGTCCACCACCTCGACGTGAGGTACGCCGCGACCGCACCGGCCGGTATGTGTCACAAGGTCAGCGAGGAGTCCCTCGACGTGCGCTGGTGGCCCGCCGACGCGCTGCCCGAGGGCCTCGGGGACGAGGTGGTGGCACTGGTCAGCCGGGCGCGCTCGGCTTTTCGCTGGTCGAGCCCGCCGAGCCGCTAGGCGAGGCGGTGTCGAGACGGCGACTCTCGGTCGACGTCCTCGCCGGGAGAGTCCTCCAGCCGTGCCGAGACCCCGAGCTTCGGTCGACTTCCTCGCCGGGAGAGTCCTCTAGCCGCGCTGCACTCGACCCTTCGTTGGTCGAGCCCGCCGAGCCGCTAGGCGAGGCGGTGTCGAGACCCCGACTCTCGCCAGGTCTCGACACGGGCTCGCTGGCGCTCGCCCGGCTCGACCAGCGAGCTTCGGTCGACGTCCTCGCCGGGAGAGTCCTCGAGCCGTATCGAGACCCCGAGCTTCGGTCGACGTCCTCGCCGGGAGAGTCCTCGAGCCGTGTCGAGACCCGAGCTCTCAGTCGACTTCCTCGCCGGGAGGGTCCTCGAGCCGCGCGGCGCTCGACCAGCCGAGCAGGTAGCCCTTGGCTTTCTCGGCGTGGGGGTAGCGGTCGACCCAGGCCCAGAACGCCGCGTCGTGGCCGGGCGCGAGCAGATGGGCGAGCTCGTGCACGAGCACGTAGTCGATGACCCACTGGGGCATGCCCTGGAGCCGGGCCGACAGCCGGATGGTCCGGTCGCCCGGGGTGCAGGAGCCCCACCGGGACCGCTGGTTCTCGACCCAGCGCACGGACACGGGTTGGGCGAGGGCGCCGAGGTACTCGTCGCTCAGCGCGACCGCCCGCTCCTGGAGGTCGTCGTCGGTCGGCCGGCGGCGGCGCTCCGACTTCTCGATCCGCGCCACCATCGCCTCGACCCACTCGGCCTCCTGACGACGCGTCAGTGACGCCGGGATCAGCACGATGATGCGGTCGCCCTCGCGGTACGCCGAGACAGTGCGGCGGCGCCGTTTGGAGCGGCGTACCTCCACCTCGGCGTCGGGCATGGACTCACCGTAACGCCGACCACCCAGCGCCGTCAGCGACCCGATCTAACGGTCGGGGTTCGCCCAGGCCAACAGCTCGTCCTTCGGCCACGTGTTGACGATGCGGTCGTGGTCGATGCCGGCGGCGTGGGCGCGCTCGGCGCCGTACTGCAGGAAGTCCAGCTGTCCCGGCGCGTGGGCGTCGCTGTCGATCGAGAACAGGCAGCCGAGGTCCCGGGCGAGCTCGAGCAGCCTGGTCGGCGGGTCGCGCCGTTCGGGACGCGAGTTGATTTCGACGGCGACGTCGTGCTCGACGCAGGCCTTGAAGACGGCCTTGGCGTCGAACGTCGACGGCGGTCGCGTGCCGCGGTTGCCCATCACCATCCTGCCGGTGCAGTGGCCGAGCACGTTCGTGAACGGGTTGCGGATCGCGCCGATCATCCGCGTCGTCATCGGGGTGCTGTCCATCCGCAGCTTGCTGTGCACGCTGGCGACCCGGACGTCGAGCCGGGCCAACATCTCGTCGGTCTGGTCGAGTGAGCCGTCGTCGAGGATGTCGACCTCGATGCCCTTGAGCAGCGTGAAGTCTCCGCTCAGGTGGTCGTTGATCGCATCGACGACGCCGAGCTGGCGGGTGAGCCGTTCGACGCTGAGTCCGTTGGCGACGGTCAGCCGGGGCGAGTGGTCGGTGAGCACCTGGTAGGCGTGGCCGAGCTCGATCGCGGTGAAGGCCATCTCCTCGATCGGCGAACCGCCGTCGGACCAGTCCGAGTGCGAGTGCAGGTCGCCCCTGAGCTTGGCCCGGACCTCCTCGCCGCCCTTCACCAGTGGCCCGAACGCCGCCTCGAGCTTCGCCAGCCGCTCCGGCAGCACGCCGTTCACGGCGTCCGTGATCACGGTCGCGGTGCTCGGTCCGATGCCGGCGAGGTCGGTCAGGGTGCCGGCCTCGACCCGCGCGGCCACCTCGTCGTGCGGCAACGGCAAGATCACCGCGGCCGCGTTGCGGAAGGCCTGGATCCGTCGGGTCTCCTCGCGGCCGCGCTCCATCAGGAACGCGATCCGGCGCAGGGCGGCGACTGGTCCCCCGCCGAACGTTGCGTCGTTCGGACTGCTGCTGGCGGCCATCTCCCTCGAACTTTCTTCTCTCCACACCCGGTGGACGAACGCCGACCGCATCGTGGCTGGTCAGCGGCCCGTACGCCGGGTACGCGCCGGGCGTCGTCCACAGGCCGGGGCGTCCCGAGGCTACCTGTCCACCGCTCCTGCACCGACACACCCACGTTGTCCCCAGACTTATCCACAGGATGTCCACAGGACGACCCGTGCTCGCGTTGACCGGGCGCGGACACCGCGCCTAGCGTGGACGCAGATGGGGCTCCCAGTCCGGGAGGCGACGTTCGCAAGGGGAAGGCAAGCGTCGCGCGACGGGCAGGGAGCCCCTTCCCTGCGCCCGGAACCCTGTGCCCGGACCCCGCAACCCTGTGCCCGCAACCCTGTGCCCGCAACCCTGTGCACAGAACCCGCACCCGCAACCTTGTGCCCGCGGTCAGCGCCCTCTGAACTCCGGCGGCCGCTTCTCGCGGGCGGCGCGGATGCCTTCTTGGAGGTCCTCGGTGGCGAGCGTCATCGGCTGGGCCAGCGCTTCCCACTGCAGGGCCGCCTCGGACGAGGCATGGCCGCCGTCGGCCAGCGCGAGCTTGGTGAGGCGGCTGGCGATCGGCGCGGTCGCGGCGATGCCGGCGGCGGTGGCGAGCACCTCGCCGAGGAGCTCGCCGTCGGGGATCACCCGGGACACCAGGCCGAGGCGGAGGGCCTCGTCGGCGTCCACGGTGCGGCCGGTCAGCAGGAGGTCGCGCGCGGCTGCCAGCCCGACCGCCTCGGGCAGCAGCCAGGTGGCGGCCATGCCGGGGTGCATGCCCAGCCGCACGAACGGCGCGCCCAGGCGCGCCGAGCCGGCGGCGTACCGGATGTCGCACGCCAACGCCAGGCAGAGCCCGGCGCCAACAGCGGGGCCGTTGACGGCCGCGATCGTCGGGACCTCGAGCGAGCCGATGGCGAGCCACGCCCGGTAGAACGGCAGCATGCGGGTGCGCAGGTCCTCGACCGTCGCGTCGGGTTCGCTCGCGATCCAGGACGTGTTCCCGCCGGAGCAGAACGCCGACCCCGCGCCGGTGACCACCACCGCCCGTACCGAGGCGTCGGCGGCGATCTCGGCCACCGCCGAGGCCCACGCAGCCGTCATGTCGTCGGACATCGCGTTGCGCTGGTCCGGGTTGTCGAGGGTGAGCAGCACCACCCCGTCGGAGGGTCGCTCGATGCGCAGATGGGTCATGTCCGCAGGCTAGTGAGCGACCAAGGACCCCTGAGACTCGCGTGGCACCGCTCGGTGCGCCTGTTTCACGCTCAGACACGGGTGCCGTAGGGTCGAGAATGGCCTAGCGGCACCGAGCTGGGCTCCGACGGGCTTCCCCCAAGAAACCCCGTCGCGACGACCGAGAACAGAAGGCAAGGAGGCCGTCATGGCGGAGACCTGGAGCGGCGAGTTCTACTGCGTGAAGTGCAAGGAGAAGCGAGAGGCTGAGGGCGAGGTGCACGTGAACGACAAGGGCACCCGGATGGCCAAGGCCAAGTGCCCCGTGTGCGGCATCAACCTCAACCGCATCCTCGGCAAGGCCTGATCAAGTCTTCACAGCGGCGCCTCCCGGCTACGGCCGGGCGGCGCCGCTGTTGGCTGTGGAGAGGCGACCACGTCGCCCGCCCGTCCGTGGCAGCGTGCGGGACGTGGCGTCCCAGCGAAGCAGCCGGCCGGTGCTCCGGCCCGTGCTCCGGCCCGTGCTTCGGCCGGGCCTGCGGGTCTTCCGGCGCGACGACACGCACCTCCAGGTCGGCATCGACGAGCCGCGCCTGGTGCTGCGGGACACGCCGGGCATCCGCCGCCTGCTGAACGACCTCGAGGCCGGGTCCGGCGTCGCCGGCCTCACGCCCGAGGCCGGCGTGGCGTTCGAGCGCCTGGTGGCCGACGGGCTGGTGGTCGAGGCCCGGGAGGTCGCCGGACGCCGCGCGGCCGCCGCGGCGGTCTTCGCCTGCCATGGCCCGGAGGCCGTCATCCGCCTCGCGGCCCGCGCCGCGTGCGTCGTCGACGTCCGTGCGCCCGAGCGGTGGGGTTCGACCGTCCGCGACTGGCTCACCCGGGCCGGCGTCGGTCGGTCTGCGAGCAGGGACTCCCGACCCACCGTCACCCTGCTGGTCTCCGTCGGCGAGCCGCCGCGGTCCCAGGTCGACCGGCTGGTCCGCGATGACCACCCTCACCTGCTCCTGGCCCTCGATGCGAGCCGTGCGCGGCTCGGGCCGTTCGTGGTTCCCGGTGTCACCGCCTGCCTGCGCTGCCTCGACGCCCACCTCGGCGAGGACGATCCGCGCCGCGCGCTGGTGCTGGAACAGCTCGAGGACACCGACGCGGTCCCGGGACCCTACGACCCGGTCCTCGCCCACGCCGCCGCTGCGCTCGCGGTGCGCGACCTGACGTCGTACGCCGAGGGCGAGCGCCCGGCGACCTGGTCGTCGACCATCACGGTCGGAATGGACCTCGCCCTGCCTCACCGGTCCTGGACGCGGCACCCGCACTGCGGCTGCAGCTGGGCGTGAGTCTCACCACCACTCGGAGTCGAGCTTGGACTCCATCGCCCGCAGGTGCTCGCGGGAGCAGGTGTCGCAGTACGTGCGCTGCCGCTTGTTCTCGACCGACGTGGTCCAGGTGAGGGATTCCGCCTCCGGGGCCTGCTTGCCGCAGAAGTCGCAGGTCTTCACGCTCAGGAGCGTACGCCGGGAAAGACAGAGGCCGGGTACGACGATCGGTTCGTCGTACCCGGCCTCGTGGTGTCACCGCGATCAGGTCATCGAGGTGAGGTCACAGCGCTCGAGCGAGTGCGAGTCGCGCCTGCTGAGCGGCCTGCTCGGCCTTGCGGCTCAAGCGACGGGCGAGGGCCAGGTGATGGCCGCGCCGCAGCTGGTGCGCCTCTCCCAGGCGCGCGCGCATCTGTGCGCGTGCGAGATCTTCGTGCATGAGATTCATCTTGGTGCTCCGGTTCTGGTGGGTCGACATGTGTGGTGGTTGGTCCTTCGTGAAGGAAGAAGAGGGCGCGAGGGCAACTCTTCGTCGGCGGTCAGATGGTGCGCGCGATGGCGAGACGGGCCTGCTGCGCTGCCTGCTCGGCCTTCCGGCCGAGACGACGGGCCATGACCAGCTGGTGGCCACGGCGGAGCTGTTGCGCCTCTCCCAGGCGCGCGGACATCTGGGCCCGCGCCAGGGCTTCGTGCATGGTGTTCATGGTGTTTCTCCGGTTCTGGAGGTTCGACATGGTGGGTTCGTCAGATCCTTCGATCGTGGTTGCGGCTAGCGGTCTGGACTGTCGTGACGGTTCAGGCAGCGGGCCACGCGGGCTCGTTCTTCCGGGGGCGGCCGCGGGGACGCTTGCGGGGGATCACCACTCCTTGCAGGAACAGCTCACCTCCCCAGACCCCCCAGGGCTCACGCCGCTCCAGGG
>CAWAIZ010000008.1:0-310346 GCA_963782155.1 uncultured Actinomycetota bacterium | reverse complement strand
CGGAGGTGTCGATCTTGCGCATCCGGTCGGCCTCGGCCGCCATCTCCTCGTAGCGCGCGAGACGCGAGCGGCTCTTGGTCTGGCGGGCCTTGGCGTTCGAGCGGACCCACTCGAGCTCGCGCTCGAGCATCTTGGCGCGCTTGGCGTCCTTCTGACCCTCGATCTTGAGTCGCGCCTGCTTGGTCTCCAGGTAGGTGGAGTAGTTGCCCTCGTAAGGGTGGGCCTTGCCGCGGTCGAGCTCGAGAATCCACTCGGCCACGTTGTCGAGGAAGTACCGGTCGTGGGTGACGGCAAGCACGGCGCCGGGGTACGACGCGAGGTGGCCCTCCAGCCACTGCACGGACTCGGCATCGAGGTGGTTGGTGGGCTCGTCGAGGAGCAGCAGGTCGGGCTGCTGGAGCAGCAGCTTGCACAGCGCCACCCGACGGCGCTCGCCACCGGACAGGTTGTCGACGAGGACGTCCGGCGGCGGGCAGCGCAGCGCGTCCATGGCCTGGTCGAGCCGGCTGTCGATGTCCCAGGCGTTCGCGTGGTCGAGATCGGTCTGGAGGTCGCCGGTCTCTTTCATGAGGGCGTCCTGATCGGCGGCAGACAGATCGGGGTCGCCCATCTCCATGTAGGCGTCCTCGAGGCGCTTCATCTTGCCCTTGATCTCGTGCACGGCCTCCTCGACGTTGTCGAGCACCGTGGTGCCCTCCGTGAGCGGCGGCTCCTGCTGGAGCATCCCCACGGTGGCATCGGGGTCGATGATGGCGTCGCCGTTGTTGGCGTGCTCGAGCCCGGCCATGATCTTGAGAAGGGTCGACTTGCCCGTGCCGTTCGGGCCGACGACGCCGATCTTGGCGCCGTGCAGGAACGACAGCGTGACGTTGTCGAGGACCACCTTGTCGCCGTGGGCCTTGCGCACGTTGCGCAGTGTGAAGACGTACTCAGCCATGATCGGAAACCCTACGGGTGCCCCCGAGCGCACGGTTAATTCACCAGCCAGGTGAGACCTTCCCTCCGGGTGGCGCGTCGATACTCATGACGGCCACCGATCGGCAGGGAGACGGACACCAGACATGGACCAGGCATGAGCACCGACGAAGAGTTCTCCGACTTCGTGGCGGCCCGCGCCGACCACCTCTACCGGCAGGCCTGGCTGCTCACCGGGAGCCGCCCGGCCGCGGAGGACCTGGTGCAGACGGCACTGACCAAGGCGTACGCCGCGTGGTCACGGGTGAGTCGTGCCGACGACCCGGTCGCCTATGTGCACGGCGTGCTCATGAAGTCCTTCCTCTCCGACCGGCGGCGACGGTGGCGCGGCGAGCTGCCGGTCGCCGAGCCACCCACCGACGTCGGCGGACTCGCCGATCCCGCGGACGCCCAGGTCGATCGCCTGGCGCTGGTCGAGGCCCTCGGCGGGCTCAGCCGCAGCGACCGGGCGGTCGTGGTGCTGAGGTACTGGGACGACCGCTCGGTCGCCGAGACCGCCGGCACCCTCGGCCTCAGCGAGGCCGCGGTGAAGAACCGCAGCCTGCGTGCCCTGCGCCGCCTCGGCGCCGCCCTCTCCGATCAGCCCGTCCTCGACGACGTCCCAAGGAGCCAGCGATGACCGACGAGACCCTGGTGCGCGACGTGCTGCACCGCGCCACCGACGACCTGACCGCCCCCGTCCCGAGCCTGACGGCCGCGGCCACCCAGGGCGGTCGACGGCTGCGGCGCCGGCGGCGGGTGATGGCCGCGGCCGGGAGCCTGTGCGCGGCCGCCCTGGTCGCCGTACCGGTCGTGGCCTCTCTCGGCTCGGACTCGACCGCAGGTTCGCAGGTGGCCACCGACCCGACGCCCACGCCGACCCCTACACCCACCCCGACGCCGAAACCCACACCACACCTCGTCGACAACGATGCGTGGACCCAGATGCCCGCCGCCGAGATGGCCACCACGTTCGACGGGGTGGCGCCGGCCGGCATCGGGCTGACGGACCCGATGCTGACCAACGAGGACCGGGCGCCAGGCGAACCGGAGACGAACAGCCCCGGGTACCTGCTGGCCGACCTGACGGTCGATGGCACGCCCGCTGGTGGGTTGAACGTGATGCTCTACGTGACGGGACAACGCGCCAGCAGGTACTCCTGCCCCGGCAACCTCCTATCTCACGACGACTGCGTCGAGATCACCACTCCGGACGGCGAGGTGATCGGCCGCCGCTCGGTGACCACCGCCGGTCGCGTCGTGGTCAACGAGGTCGTGCTGGTGCGGTCCAACGGCGGGCTGGTGTACGTCGCCGCGTCGAACTCGACCGACGAGAAGTGGGGACGCGGCTCGACCATCGCCGGTGCGACCGTGCCGCTCACGCTCGACCAGTTGCAGGCCATCGCCGAGGACGACGCGTGGCTCGGCTACGAGCCGCCGCCGGCCTGACATCCTGTGCCTCATGAGCCTGGATCCAGTCGTCACCAACCCGGAGCACTACAAGGTCGTCTTCGAGAACGACCGGGTCCGGGTGCTCGAGTACTCCGACCAGCCGGGCGACAAGACCACTCCGCACCAGCATCCCGACAGCGTCATGTACACGCTGAGCCGCTTCGAGCGGCGGCTCGTCTCCGGCGACGTCCAGCGCGAGGTGGAGCTCGAGGCCGGACTCGTCGCCTGGTTGCCGGCGCAGGAGCACCACGGCGAGAACATCGGGAACACGCCGACGAGCGTCCTGTTCGTGGAGCTCAAGGAGAGCGACGGGCTGCCGGCAGCAGACGCCACCGGGGTCGGCCCCCAGCCCTCCTGACCTCACTCCACGGGGTCGCCGACGGCCGCCGGGTCGGCCGGGATGTCCTCCTTGTGCGCGTTGATGAGCACGATCGACGCGACCAGGGCGCACGCGAAGAGGACCGCACCCCAGAAGAACGCGACGTGGTAGCCGTGGATGAAGGCGAGCGGGAGGATCTGCCCGACCTGGTCGGGTGAGGCCGGCGGGTGGTCGATGAAGTAGGCCGTGACCGCTCCGGCGAACAGGGTGTTGAGCAGCGCGGTGCCCAGGGAGCCACCGATCTGCTGCGAGGTGTTCAGCACCGCGGAGGCGACCCCCGCGTCATGGCTCTCGACCCCGACGAGGGCCGTGCTGGCCGCCGGGATGAAGACTCCGGCCAGGCCCACCGACATGATCACCATCGCGGGGAACACCAGCACCCAGTACGACGAGTCCTGGTCGACACGGGTCAGCAACAGCATCCCCACGATCGCCATCACCAGCCCGGGCACCATCAGCACCTTCGGACCGACCCTTGGCAGCAGCTGGGACACGAAACCGGCGGCGAAGATGATGCCGAGACTGAAGGGCAGGAACGCGAAGCCGGCCTTCAGGGGCGTGTAGCCGAGGTTGACCTGGAAGTAGTAGGTCAGGAACAGGAACATGGCGTACAACCCGGCGCCCACGAACAGGAACGAGAGGAACGACCCACCGCGGTTGCGGTCGAGCACGACGCGCAAGGGCAGCATCGGGTTGCGGGCCCGACGCTCCCAGACCACGAACCCGACCAGCAGCACCACGGCGGCGATCAGGAACGTCAGCGTGCTCGGGTCGCCCCACCCCTGCACCTCCGTGGAGCTCGGGTCGTCGGGGTTCTTCAGCCGGGCGGCCTCGGTGAAGCCGTAGACCAGCGAGAACAAGCCGCCCGTGGCCAGCAGCACGCCGGGGACGTCGTACCTGGTGTCTCCGTGTGCCTTGCTCTCGTGGACGAGCGGGACCGCCGCCGCCGCCACGATGATGGCGAAGGGCACGTTGACCCCCAGGCACCAGCGCCAGGAGGCGTACTCGGTGAGTACGCCGCCGACGATCAGGCCGATCGCGGCACCGCCGCCGGACAGGGCACCGAACACACCGAACGCCTTGGCGCGCTCCTTCGGCTCGGTGAACGTGACCGTCACGATGGCCAGTGAGGCGGGCGCCATCAGGGCCGCGAAGGCCCCTTGGAGTGCGCGAGCTCCGAACAGCAGCTCCTGGTTGGGCGCGAGACCACCGATCGCCGAGGCCGCGGCGAACCCGATCAGGCCGATGATGAAGATCCGCTTCCGGCCTGTGTAGTCGGCGACCCGGCCCCCTAGCAGGAGCAGCGCGCCGAACGCCAAGGTATAGGCGGTGATCATCCACTGTCGGTTCGCATTGCTGATGTCGAGGTCCGCCTGTGCTGACGGGAGGGCGATGTTCACGATCGACGCATCGAGGATGATCATCAGCTGTGCGGCCGCGAGGACCACCAGCGCCCACCATCGGCCCGGGTCGGGCTCGGTCCCTCCCGACGGGGTGTCGGCTGAGGGGCGCATGGGTTCGCTCATGATGACTCCTCGGGGTCGTGGTCTCCCGAAATCGCTGCCAGACAGCAAACCACGCAGCGGCGACGACCGCCTCAGGCAATTCTCTCGGTGAGCGAGACGACGATGCCCTCCGGCCCGCGGATGTGGGCCATCAGCCAGGTGTCCTCGTACCGGCCGACCTCGCCGACCAGCCCGTACCCCTTCGCCACCACGTCGTCGACCATCGCCTGCAGGCCCTCGACGCGGTAACAGATGCTGCGCAGACCGAGCTCGGTGGCCATCGCCGCGGGCGACCCGGGCTGGTGGTCGGGCCTGACGAAGGTCGCGAGCTCGACCCCGGTCCCCCCGCCGGGCGGCCGCAGCATGACGATCTCGCTCTTCGCGTCCGGGATGCCGATGACCGCGTCGATGAACTCGCCCTCGAGGAACGTGCGGCCCTCGATCTCGAGACCCAGGTCGGCGAAGAACGCCGCCACCCCGTCGAGGTCGGCGACGGTGATGCCGACGTGGTCGAACTGCTTGATGTGTGACATGGGTCCTGTTCCTCCATCTGCTCGTCAGGTCTTTGGTCAGGGACGGAGCCGCCGAGGGATTCTCGACATCGGGTCAGCTGCGTTCGAGCGTCGGCCGGCTGGCTCACAAGAGGTTGCGGAGCCGGTCGGTGAGGGAGTCCTTGACGGCCTGGGTGACCGCCGCCTCGACCTGCTGGTCGAGGTCGTGCTGGTCGTCGATGTTCGCCAGCAGGGTGCGCACGTCGAGGTCGTCGATCGCACGGTCCAAGACGTCGTCGGTCTTGAGGGCCGCGTCGACGACCGAGTCCGGGAGGGCGCGGATGGCGGCCTCGAGGAACCCGTTGAGGTCGGCGTTGTCGAGCGCCTCGTCGACCAGGGCCGAGATCGGCGGCAGGGAGCCGTCGGACTTCATCCGTCGTACGCCGTCGTGTAACCCCGCCCGCAGCGCGTCGATCTCGGCCTCGGTGCGATAGCCGGGTCGGGCGAGCTCCAACGTGAGCGCTTCGCGGCTGATGTGGAGACGGCAGGCGGCGCCGTCGACGCCGAGCAGCACGAGGCGCTCGGTGAGGCCGTCGATGCCCTCGGCCCGGGAGGTGACCGCGCGCTCGACGCACGGGTCCGCCGAGTGGAGCGGCTCGAACGTCCCGCCCCCCTGGGCGAGCTGCACCCAGAGCACTCCACTCACCAGCACGAGCGCCAGGGCCGGCAGGGCAGCCGGCGGGGCGGCGCGGGCGGTCATGCGGCCCTCCCCCGAGTCCGGGGGGCGAGCACGGTGAGCAGGGCGAGGAGGGCCAACCCGGCGCCGATGAGGAACGAGTCGCGGAACGCCCGGGTGGCGGCCCGCTGCAGCTGCGCGTCGAGGTCGCGCTCGAGCTGGTCCGCGGCGGCCCGCTCTTCGGGCGCGACGTCCAGGCTCGCAAAGGCACGGTGCAGGTCCGGGACCCGTCCCTGCTGGTCGGTCAGCGCGTCGCCGAGGGCCTGGGCGACGGCGATCTTGTCGTCGGGCTGCAACGGTGCGTCGAGCACCAAGGACGTGATCGCCTCCTGGGCGGGCACCTGGGCGTCCTGCAGGTCCGCGGTGAACACCGGCGTCAGGATGGCGAGGCCCACGACCACGCCGAGGTGACGAGCGCCGATGGTCCACCCCGCGTGGTGGATGCGCGGCAGGCGCATCTCCATCGCCTGAGCAGTCAGCCGGTCGACGGTCAGCCCGAGACCCAGGCCCACCAGGGCCTGCGGCGCGATCGTCCACACGAGGTCCGCCGACGGCGGGACCGCGAGCCCGGCCAGACCCCCGGCGATGAGGAAGCAGCCCGCCCCGACCTCGACCCTGGCCGGTGGACGCAGCAGGCGGGCGAGGGGACGAGCGGCCAGTGCGGCGACGGGTACGACGGACACGGTCACGGCCGCGGTGGCCGGTGAGCGCTGCCAGCCCTCCACCAGCAGCAGGACCAGCAGGAACAGCGCTGCGGTGAGGGCGGCCGACAGCAGGGCGAGCGTCACGTTCGGGCGGATTGCCGGTCGGTGCCGGTCGGTCGCGGATGGTGGGACCACACGGACGGCGAGCGCCGCCGGCACCGCCAGCGCCGCGACCGGCACCTGCACCACGAAGATGGCCTGCCAGGAGAACGCCTCGGTGAGCAGTCCACCAGCGACCGGGCCGGTCGCCGTGCCGATCACTCCCGCGACGACCCAGGCCGCGACGCCGCGACGTTCGCCGTACGCCGCGATCAAGAGCTCCAGGCACCCGACCAGAGCCAGCGCGCCTCCCAGCGCTTGCACGCACCGAGCCGCCACCAGCATCTCGATCGAGCCCGCCCACGCGCACCAGGCCGACGCGCCCGCGAAGACGGCGATCCCGACGGCGCCGAAGACCCGCGGCTGCCTGCCGGCGAAGACCATCGCGGTCGGCACCGCGCCCAGCCCCAGCACGAGGTTGAAGGCGATCAACACCCACGCGACCTGGCCTACCGATGCCTGCAGGTGCCGAAGGATGTCGGGGAGCGCGAGCGTCACCACCGCCGAGTCGGCGAGCACCAGGGCCACGGTCACTGCAAGGAGAGGACCTACCGCACGACGCACCCCGCCGTCAGCCCTCGGCGTCGGCGGCGCTCGACACCGTCTCCGGCGAGCCTTCGAGGCACCGGTAGCGCATCAGCGTCGCCCCACCGGGGTACGCCCTCGGCGGCTCGGCCAGCGCGAACCGACGAGCTGTCGTGCCCTCGGGAAAGAGCCTCTTGCCCTGACCGATCACCACGGGACAGACCCACAGGTTCACCTGGTCGACCAGGCCCTCGCGGAAGAGGGTCTGCAGCAGGTCCGCACTCCCCCACGTGTGGATCTGCTCGTGCCGCTCACGCAGGTCACGGACCTCGGCGCCCGCGTCCCGGAGCTGGGTGCTCGTGTCCCAGGACAGCTCCGGCGTGCCGCGAGAGGCGACGTACTTGGGCACGCGGTCGAAGGCCAGCCCGATCTCGTCGGTCTTGCCCGGCCAGTAGCGGCGGAAGATGTCGTACGTCGTGCGCCCGAGCAGCAGTGCGTCGGATGCCTGGACGTCGGCGACGAACTGCTCGCCGGACTCCTCATCGCCGTACGGCCTCTCCCACCCGGGGTACTCGAAGCCGGCGTCCTCCTCGGAGGGTCCACCGTTGGCCTGGATCACGCCGTCCAGCGTGATGTTCATGTTGACGTGCAGCTCACCCATCCCGCTTCGTCCTCCTCAGGCTCGGGATTCGCCACTGTGCCAGAAGGAGGATCCGACCGAGCTCGACGCCCGATGGGGAGCCCGGGCAGCAACGCCGGCACGCGCGCCGCGTAGGCGTCGTACGTCGCACCGAACGCACGCCGCAGGTCGCGCTCCTCGAACCGGATCCCGATCGCGATGTAGGCGGTGGACGCGACGGCGAAGAGGAGGTGCGAGACGCCCATGTGCGGGGTGAGACCGTCGGCGACGAGAGCCGCCACCTCGGTCTGGCGCGGCGTCAGGCTCGTCGGCACGGACCGCCGCAACCGGGGCAGCCCCAGGAAACGACGCACCCGGTCGACCACCGCCTGCGAATCCCCCGTGGCCGGGAGGTGCGACCTGCCGTCGAGCTCCACGAGCTCGGCGCCGGGGATCCCCTCGGACAGGACCCTGCTCTGCGCGGCCGGCGCCGCTCGGTCCCCCCGTCGGTGCAGCACCAACGTCGGCGCAGCGACGCGGGCGAGGGCCGGGAGGACGTCGAGGTCGTAGGCCAAGGTGAGCAACGCCACGGCTGTCTCGGCCGAGGAGGCGGCGCGCTGGTACTGCGCGAGGGCGCGCCGCGTCCCGGCGTCCGTCTCCGGGGCGAAGAGGTCGGTGAGCAGGTCGGATCCCAGCCCCCAGCCGCCGTACAGCACCATCCGCGAGACCGTCTCCGGACTGTCCGCGGCCCACTGCGCGGCCACCGGGGCGCCGAGAGACCAGCCCAGCAGGTCGAAACGGGTGGCTCCGAGCGCCTCGGTCACGGCGCGGATCGTGGCCAGCTCGAGGGCCATGGTCCGTGGCCCGTCGTACGGATCCGAGAGGCCGCAGCCTGCGCGGTCGTAACGCACCAAGGTGCGCCCCGACGACAGCGCCTCGTGGAACATGCGCTCGGCCGGGATGGACCAGCCCAGCTCGAGGTGGCTCAGCCACCCTGGTGCCACGACCAGCAGCGGTCGGCCACCCGGCCGACACCGTCCAGCTGCGCCGTCGCGACGCGCTGACCACCTCCTGCCACGACACCAGTGAACAGCAGCGTCGGGTCAGCGGCCGACGGTCGTCCGACCGGCCGCGGTCAGCACGCGCATCGCAGGTCGGGCTCGCCGGCCCTCGCCCTGTCGACCACCTCGGTTCGCCCGTCCACCCCGGCAGGATGGCCAATCTCGACCTGCTGTCGCGCGGGCTGCGGCCCTCACGCGGCGGAGTCCTGGACGTCCGGCGGAGTCTCCACCGACGACGTGGGGGCGGCCGCGGGCTTGGGTGTCTTGGTGAACACGGCGGTCCCCCGGGTCAGGTCGTGGCCGACGTGGGTGGCCTCCACCTCCAGGGAGCTCATCTCGATGCCGTCGCGGTTGACCCAGGTGTTCACCGTCAGCCGGCCGTGAACGATCACCGGGTCACCGCGGCGAAGGGACCGCTCGCAGTTCTCGCCGAGTCCGCGCCAGGCGGTCACGGAGTACCACTGGGTGGCGCCGTCGCCCCAGGACTCGGTCTTGCGCTGGTAGCGGCGCGGGGTGCAGGCCACCCGGAAGCTGGCCACAAGGGAGTCGCCGGCCACCCGGCTCGTCACCTCGGTGCCCAGGTTGCCCTGCAGGGTCACGGTCGTCTCGTACATCGCTCTCTCCTCGTCGTCGTGGTCTCGAGGCTCGGGCCTGGCGGCCTCGTACCTCGACCACCGATGCAACGCGCCGGCACCGACGCCACCGGCCCGGACGGCGTACCCCCTGTGGACGAGGCTTGCCGGGATCGGGGCTGTGGACGGAAAGCGGGCTACTGGAGGGCCCGGTCGAGGCCGCGCCGCGCGGTCTCGTACCCGGCGAGCACCTCGCGGACGGGCTGCAGGACGAGCTCCTCGGCCACCTCGGCGATGGCCGCTCGGAGCTTGCGGTCCGCGCGCCTCGCGCGCCTGCGGGCCGTGGCCCGGACCAGGAGGCGGCAGAACAGGGCGAACAGGATCCCGAGTGCTACGCCGCCGACGAGCATGAGCAGCGGCAGCGGGTACCCCTGGACGTCGGGGGTCTCGGGCAGGTCGACGGTCAGGTACCGCACGGCGAACAACGCCCCGAGCCACACCGCACCGCCGAGCGCCACCAGCAGGAGCAGCCACTGCAGCACGCGCACGAAGCCCGCCCACACCGGGATCCTCGCGGCACCGAGGTCGGCGTCGCCGAGTGCACGGTCGAGGCGGTCGTTCACGTCGTCGTTGCGCGAGAGAGACGCCTCGCGCACGGCCTGCGACCACGGACGAGTGAGGTCCTTGGCGACGTCGTCGGCGACGCCCCGCACCGCGGAGTCGACGCGGGCGCGCTGCACGTGCGTCGGCGCGGGCACCGAGGTCCGGGAGCGTCCCGAGAGCTCGCGACCCGACGAGCCGAGGTCGAGGTGCAGCCGCTTGAGCGGGTCCGGGCGCAGCTTGGAGAGCCACGCGGTCACCGGCCAGCCGGTCGCCCGGGCAGCGCGCGTCCGCGTCGACGCCTCCACGGCCTGGACCACCGTCGGGACGCCGGCCGAGTCGGCCAGCGCGTCCTCGAGGGCGGCGACACGGTCCTGGGAGAGCTTGGGAGTCGGCGCCGAACCGGTGGCCTCGCTCAAGCGCTGCGCGGCCCCCCGGAGGTCGGCCTCCAGCCGCGAGCGGACCACCTTCTTGGCCGCGACACGCGAGGAGATCTCGTCGCGCAGTGCGTCGACGCCCTCGCCCGTGCGCGCGCTGGTGGCGATGACGGGGACGCCGCCGAGCCCGTCGGCGTCCAGCAGCCGGTGGATGTCGGACAGCATCGAGTCGAGCCGGTCGGGCGGCACGGTGTCGACGTGGTTCAGCACGACCAGCATCACCGCGCGGTGCGTGGCGAGCGGCGCGAGGTAGCGGTCGTGCACCGCCGCGTCAGCGTACTTCTGAGGGTCGAGCACCCAGATCATCAGGTCGGCGAGCTGGACGAGCCGGTCGACCTCGAGGTGGTGCGAGACCTCCGTCGAGTCGTGGTCGGGCAGGTCGAGGAGCACCACGCCGCGCAGCTTGTCGTCCTCGCGGCTCGCCTCGAGCATCGAGTCGCGGACCACCCGGTGCCGCGGCGGGATGCCCAGCCAGTCGAGCAGGTCGTCGGCACCATGGGCCCCCCACACACAGGCCGTGGCCCAGGACGTGGTGGGTCGTCGTACGCCGACCGCGGACAGCTCCAGCCCGGTCAGCGCGTTGAACGTCGACGACTTCCCGGACCCCGTCGCGCCCCCGATCGCGACGACCGTGTGGTCGGCCGAGAGCCACAGCCGGCCGGAGACCCGGTCGAGGACCGCTTGGCTCCCGTCGAGCAGCTCGTCGGGCAGGTGTCCGCGCGACGCGGCGATCGCCGCGTCGAGCCCGTCGATGCGCGCGGAGGTGTCGTTGCCGCGGGAGACGAGCTTCTTGGCCCCCTCCAGCAAGGACGTCATGGTCTCCTCGTTGCGGTGCGGTCGGCGGCGTGTCTCCCGGCTCAGATGCTCCAAATCCTAGTCGGAGAGCGGGTCCGATCCCCGCACCGACTGGTACCGCACGTCGTCGACGCGCCGGGCGGCGTTGCGCAGGGCGTCGGGGACCTGCGCGTCGAGAGCCAGCGAGTCCAGCAGCTGGGTGTACCTCGCCCGCTCGGCGTCCAACAGCTCGCGCACGCGTACGCCGAGGGAGCGGCGCGCGCGCTCGGCCAGGGTCCGCACGGCCTGGTCGCCGAACACCGCTTCGAGCAGCTTCTGCCCGAGCACGGCCGACCCGCCCGCGATGCCGGCCTCGGCGCCGGTCAGCCCGGCGGTGTGCGAGAACACCACGACCATCAGCGCGACCGAGAGGCCGTTCACCCCGAACGCCAGGAACCGCGCCGTGCTCCGCTTCTCGGCCCCCTCGGTGCGCACCATCTCCAGCACGTCCTGCTGCCAGTCACGCACCGCGCGCTCGGCCTTGCGGCGCAGGTCACGTGACGCCCGGCCCAGGTCCTCTCCCGCGTCCGCGAGCAGCGCCTGGCCCGGCGCCAGCGACTGCCAGGAGGCCTCGGCCCGCTCCGCCGCGGCCTCGGCGTGCTCGAGGATCAGCGTCTCCAGCCCGGACTCCACCGCGACGGTGACGCGCTCGGCCTGCTGGGGCTTGCCCTTGATCGCGTTGACCAGGCGGTCGCGGACCCAGCTCACCCTGGTCTCCAGGCCGCGCAACAGCTCGCCCGTACCCACGAACTCCTGCCAGCGCGCCAGCACCTCGCCGCGCAGCAGCGTGCCGTCGGCGGTGGCGTCGACGACGTCCTGGATGCCACGGTCGTAGGCGCGGTCGGCGTCCGCGCGCAACCGCGCTTCAGCGGCGACCTGCTCGGCGACGGCGTCGGCCACGTCATGGGTACGCCGCGTGAGCGTGCGGATCGCGCCGTCCAGGGTCTGGGTGACGACCGCCGACCGGGCACCGGCGTCTTCGGCCAGGTCGTTGAGCCAGCGCCGGATGTGGGCCACCGACTCGGGAGGCAGCAGGCCGTCCTGGCTGACCGGGCCCTCGGTGACGGTGAAGAGAGGAGAGTCCTTGAGCCCACGGGAGGCCAGCATCCGCGCCAGGTGCGCCGCGACGGTGTCCACGGCGTCCGGCGGCGTGCGGTCGAGCACGATCGCGACCGCGGCCGACCGGTCGGCCGCCTGACGCAGGAAGTCCCACGGCACCTGGTCGGCGTACCTCGCTGCCGACGTCACGAAGATCCAGAGGTCGGCCGCGGCCAGCAGCTGCGCGGCGAGCGTCCGGTTGCTCTCCTCCACGGAGTCGACGTCGGGGGCGTCCAGCACGGCCAGCCCGGCCGGCACGTTCTCCGACCGCACGAGCTGGAGGGCTCCGGGGTCGTTCGTCGCCCGCTGCACGCGCTCGAGGTCGGGGAGCAGCCGGTCCTGCCCGAACCAGCCGGCGTCGGCGGGGTTGTGCACGAGCACCGGGGACCTGGTCGTGGGCCGCAGGACGCCCGGCTCGGTGACCCGCGCGCCGACGAGGGAGTTGACGAGCGTCGACTTGCCGGCGCCCGTCGAGCCGCCGACGACGGCGAGCAGCGGGGCGTCCAGCGTCATCACCCGCGGGATCACGTAGTCCTCGAGCTGGTCGACCATCTCGCGCCGGTCGGTACGCCGCTCGGCAACACCCGGCAGCTCCAGCGGCAGCACGGCGCTCTGGAGCGCGCCGCGCAGGCGAACCAGCGAGGTCAGCATCTGGGCGTCGTACGGGTGCGCGCCGCCGACGTGGCCGCCATGGCTCATCGTGCTGGCACCACCTGTCCGGGGAAGGCGACGCGCGGGCGCACTTCAGCGATCCGGGCGACGTACTCGTGACCGCGCTCTTCGAAGTCCGGCGGCGGTGTCCCGCGAAGGTACCTGCTGTGCAAGAAGCCGAGCTCGACCACGGCCTGCTGGTAGTCGCGCATCGCCCGAAGTCCCTGGTCCCCGCCCATCCGCTTGGCGAACGCCCGGCTCTGGCGGCGGGCGCCGAGGTCGACGACCCAGCCGATGTCGGTGCCGGGGATCAGGCCACGCCTCGCGGCGTCGCCGAGCGCGGCGGCCAGCATCCGCCGCTCCGAGCGCCGCGCCCACACCGCGAAGCCGACCGCGCCGAGGAACGCGGGCGCCATCAGCACGAAGTAGACGAGGATGAAGTTGGCGTCGTACAGCGTCGAGCCGTTCCAGATCCCGTGCGCCGTCACGGCCACGAGGTACCCCACCAGCGGTGCCGCAACCCTCAGGGAGCGGCTCCGGCTGGCCACCGCGATGCCCACGCCGATGCCGGTGAAGCTGGTGAAGAACGGGTGCGCGAAGGGGCTGAACAGGCACCGCACCACGAACGTCGTCGTCAGCGCGGACGTGCCGCCCGGGCCGGTGCCGTCGGTGCCGTTGTAGGCGGCGGCGAGGTAGAGGATGTTCTCGACGAAGGCGAAGCCGATGCCCACCATGCCGGCGTACACGAGTCCGTCCAGCACGCCGTCGAGCTCCGCGCGCCGCCACCACAGCAGGAGCAGCAGGAACGCACCCTTCGTGGCCTCCTCCGTCACGGGCGCGACCACGGCCAGGCTGGTCTCGTCGCTGATGCCGACGAACAGTCCGCCGATGCCCTGCAGCACGATCGCCACCGCCGTGGCCACGAAGCCGCCCCACAGCAGGCCCGCCGCCAGCAGGCGGCGGGGTTCGGGCTCGTAGCGGTCCAGCCACAGGTAGCAGCCGACGAGTGGCAGGACCGGCACGGTGGCCAGCGCGGCCGCCATCAGCATCGTGCCCGGCGCGCCCGAGAGGGCCAGGACGAGGAGCATGCCGGCGCCGCCGAGCACGACCAGCACGGAGACGACCACGGTGAAGGCCAGCGTGTCGCGGCGGCGCGGCCGCGGCTGGCCGATCACCGTCCCGGGCATGCGGCGAGCGTAACGGCTGGTCACCCGTGGGCTCGGTACGTGCGGTCGCGTGCGGCGTAAGGTGAGAGGCATGTCGGACGAGACTGACCTGAAGACCGAATCGCACGACCCGGCGGTGCCCGAGGCCTACTCGAAGTTCATGCGCCAGGGCTGGGGCGGCACCGACGTCGACCTCCCGGAGCACCCCATCACGACGTACGCCGCCGAGCGCCGCCGCAAGCTCGCCGAGATGTTCCCGGGCGAGCGGCTGGTCCTCCCGGCCGGCACCTGGAAGGTGCGGTCCTACGACACCGACTACCGGTTCCGTTCCGACACCGCGCACACCTACTTCTCCGGCAACCAGACCTCCGACGCGGTGCTGGTGATCGACGACGGTGAGGCGGTCCTGTACGCGCGGCCGAGCGCCACCCGCGAGACCGACGAGTTCTTCCGCGACCGCCAGTACGGCGAGCTGTGGGTGGGCCGCCGACCGTCGCTGCGCGAGGTCTCCACGTCGCTCGGCATCGAGGTCCGCCACCTCGACGAGCTCGCGCCCGCCCTCGGCGGCAGCGGCAAGACCCGCGTGCACCGGGGCGTCTCGCAGGCCGTCGACGCCCTGGTGTCCGGCGACGACTCCCTCGACGCCGACTTCGCCCGCGTGATCTCCGAGATGCGGCTGATCAAGGACGAGTGGGAGGTCGGCGAGCTGAAGCACGCCTGCGACGTCACCGCCCTCGGGTTCTCCGACAGCGTCGCCGAGTGGAGCCGCGTCCTGGAGTTCGGCGAGCGCTGGATCGAGGGCACGTTCTTCCGTCGCGCCCGCGCGCAGGGCAACGACATCGGCTACGACTCGATCGTCGGCGGGGGCTCGCACGCCACCACGCTGCACTGGATCGAGAACACCGGGACGATCGACCCCGGCAAGCTCGTGCTGCTCGACATGGGCGTGGAGGGACACAACCTCTACACCGCCGACGTGACCCGCACGCTGCCCGTCGACGGCACCTTCACGCCGCTGCAGCGTGACCTCTACACGCTCGTGTACGACGCGCAGGAGGCCGGCATCGCCGCGGTCAGGCCGGGCGAGTCCTACGACTCCTCCCACAAGGCCGCGATGGTCGTGCTCGCGCACGGCCTGGAGGACCTGAAGCTGCTGCCCGTCTCCGCCGAGGAGGCCCTCGACCCGGAGTCGAAGGTCTACGCCCGCTGGACCTTGCACGGCGTCAGCCACATGCTCGGCATGGACGTCCACGACTGCGGCCAGGCCGCACCGGAGGCCTACGCCAAGGGCACCTACGCCGAGGGCATGGTCCTCACCGTGGAGCCGGGCCTGTACTTCCAGGCCGACGACCTGCTCGTCCCGGAGGAGCTGCGCGGCATCGGCATCCGCATCGAGGACGACGTGCTCGTCACCGCCGACGGCACCCGCAACCTCTCCGACTCCCTCCCCCGCACCGCCGACGACGTCGAGGCCTGGTTCGCCGAGCACCGCGGCTGACTCACCCCGCTGGCTCGGCCTGGCGCTGGGGGTTTCATCAAGGTATGCAGGCGAACCCGCACTTCCCTAGTGCTGCAGACCTGGGGAAGTGATGGCTCGCCTACATACCTTGATGAAACCGCGGCACGCGCCCCCGACCCTGGTTGGACCCTGAACGCGTACGACGGCGCGTGCCCGCCGCCGTACCCTTGCCGGAGTGGATGCACCAGCACTACGGGCCTCGCGCTCGGTCGGCACGCGCCTGCGGCTCGGCCGCGCGCAGCTGGCGCTGTGGCGGCCCACCTGGTCGTGGGTGCGGGGCGTGGTGCGGTCGTTCGTCACCTCGTTCCTGGCGCTGACCGCGAGCCTCTGGCTGCTCCCCGGCGTCCAGGTCGAGCGCGGCGCCGAGTCGGTCGCGTCGCTGGCGGTGCTGGCCCTGGCGCTCGGTGCCCTGCTCCGCCCACTGATCACGCGGCTGACGGTGCTCACCGGCGTCTTCGGCCTGCTCGTGGCAGGGCTGCTCGCGCAGGCGGGAGTCCTGTGGCTGGCACTCAGCCTGGTCCCGACCGTGAGGCCGTTCACCTTCGGGGAGGTCCTGGTCGCGTCGTGGGCGGCCGCGGTGGCGGCGGCGGCGGTGAACTGGCTCGTCGACACCAGCAGCGACGAGGTGTTCCTGGGGCAGCTCCTCGGCCGGGCGGTCAGGCACACCGACCGCGCGGGCAGCCGCGGTCCCGGTCTGCTGGTCGTCCAGCTCGACGGCGTCAGTGAGCCCGTGCTCCGGCAGGCCATCGCGGCCGGCAGCATGCCGACAATGTCGCGGTGGGTCCGGTCGGGGAGCCACATCCTCAAGGGCTGGCAGACGGGGATGCCGGCGACCACCCCCGCGGCCCAAGCAGCGCTGCTCCACGGCGACGACCGCTCCGTGCCCGGCTTCCGCTGGTACGACAAGACGCGCGGCCGCCTGCTGACCATGAGCCGGCCCGCGGACGTGGCCGAGGTGGAGGCCGAGCTGTCGACGGGCGACGGTCTGCTGCGCGACGGCGGCGCCAGCGTCTCCAACATCTTCAGCGGTGACGCCCCCGTCCGGCGACTCACGCTCAGCGACGCGCGGCTCCCGGCGCGAGATCGTGGCGCGGCGTCCTACGCCTCCCTCCGCGTCGGCTTCACCCGCTCGATCACGCTCTTCGCCGGGCAGATGATCACCGAGTGGCACCAGGCCCGGCGCCAGCGGATGCGCGGCGTCGAGCCGCGCGTGCATCGCGGCGGCGCGTTCGTCCTGCTGCGCGGGGTGACCACGGTGCTGCTGCGCGACCTCAACGTCTCGATCGTCGCCGAGCACCTCACCGACGGCACGCCCGTGGTGTTCGTGGACTTCGTCGACTACGACGAGGTCGCCCACCACGCCGGGCCGACCCGGCCGGAGTCCCTGCGCACGCTGGAGAACCTCGACCGCGTGCTCAACCTGTTCGACCAGCTCGTGCACGTCGTCGAGCGGCAGTACGAGATCGTGGTGCTCTCCGACCACGGTCAGGCCCAGGGTTCGACCTTCCGCCAGCTCGCCGGCACCACTCTCCAAGCGGTCGTCGACGAGCTGACGACCGGTTCGGTGGTCAACGCCACCCGCGAGTCACCGCCCGACGAGACCTGGATCCCGGCCACCCTTCTCGCGGCCGGTGCGGGTGGCTTCGGCGGCGTGGTGAGTCGCGCCGCCCGCAGCGCCACGCGGTCCGACCACGACGACGTACGCCGCCGCGGTGCCGTCGAACCGGCCTCGGACGTGGTCGTCGCGGTCTCCGGGAGCCTCGCCCACGTCTACCTCACCGACAGTGAAGGCCGGCTGACCCGTCAGGAGGTCGACGCGCGGTACCCCGACCTCGTCGACGGCCTCGCCGGTCACGAGCACGTGGGGGCGGTCGTCACCCTGCTCACCAACGGGGACCTCGCCGTCGAGGCGCCCGGCGGCCGGGTCGACCTGCGGCCGGGGGCCACGCCCCTGGTCGTGTCGGGACACGGGCGCGACCCGCTGGCGGCGTACGGACGGCGGGCCGCCGCCGACCTGGTCGCCCTGTCCGCGCGCGCCGACGTCGGCGACGTGATCCTGCTCGGTGCCTACGACGAGAGCCTCGAGGAGGTGGCGGCGTTCGAGGAGCTGGTCGGCTCGCACGGCGGGCTCGGCGGCTGGCAGAACTCGGCGTTCGTGCTGCACCCCTCCGGCTGGACCGTCCCCACCACCGCACTGACCGGCGTCCGGCTGCACCACGTCCTGGTCGGGCGGCTCGAGGAGCTCGGGCTGCGCCCGGCCGACTCACCGCAGGCGGCCGGACCGACGCCCGTGACCACGAGCCGATGACCGGCGCCATGACGGACCTCGCGGTGACGTGGTGGGGCCACTCGTCGGCGACCGTCGAGCTCGGCGGCCTCCGGGTCGCGGTCGACCCGTTGCTTGCCGACCGGCTCGCACACCTTCGTCGCCGGGGTACGACGCCGCCGGAGACGGCCTGTGACGCGGACCTGGTGCTGGTCTCCCACATGCACCACGACCACCTCCACCTGCCGTCGCTGCGCCGGTTCGGGCCGGACGTCACCCTCGTCGCCCCGCGCGGCGCCGGGAAGCTGCTCGCCCGCCTGGGCGCGGCCGAGGTCCTGACGGTCGGGCCCGGCGACGAGGTCGAGGTCCGCGGTGCGCGGGTCCAGGTGCTGCCGGCGACCCATCCCGGTGGCCGGCGTCCGATGGCGCGCGGCGACGGCGTGGCGCTCGGCTTCCGGGTCGCGGCGGCCGGCCGCTCCTGCTGGTACCCCGGCGACACGGGGCTGCGTGACGACATGGCCGACGTCGCGGCCGTCGACCTCGCGCTGGTGCCGGTCGGCGGCTGGGGGCCGACCCTGCCCGCCACCCACCTGTCGCCGGAGACCGCGGCCGAGGCGGTGCGCCGGGTCGGGGCCGGGTACGCCGTGCCCGTGCACTGGGGAACGTTCTGGCCGGTGGGCCTGGAGCGAGTCGCGCCCGGCAACCACGAGCGGCGCTTCGTCTCGCCGGGCCGCCGTTTCGCCGCCGCCCTGGACCGGGCCGGCGACCCCGAGGTGCTGGTCGCCGCGCACGGCGAACGGATCGCGCTCGCATGAAGGACGTCGCGCTCGATCCCTCGACGTACCTCGCCCTCTGGGCCGTGGTCGCCCTCGGCTCCGTGCTTCCCATCCTGCCGACGGGCGCGGCGGTCAGCGCCGCCGCCGTGATCGCCGCCGACCACGAGCCCTGGGCGCTGGTGCCGGTGGTGCTGGTCGGCGCCCTCGGCGCGTACACCGGGGACCTGGTCACCTACGCCGCGCTGCGCTCGGCCGGCGAGCCGCTCGCGCTGCGGATGCGGTGGCTGCGGCGTGACGACCTGTCCCGCCTCGGCCAGGTGCGCGAGGGGATCCGGCACCACGAGCTGCGCACGCTGGTCATCTCGCGACTGGTGCCGGCCGGGCGGCTGCCGGTGCTCCTCGTGGCCGCGGTGGCGGGGTACCCCTGGCGCCGGTTCGCCGCAGCCGCCGTGCTGTCCACGGTGCTGTGGGCCGCGACGTACGCCGCCATCGGCGTCGCCGGCGCGACGATCCTGCCCGACACCAGGACGGCCCTGGTGGTCGCGGTGGTGGGGGCCTTGCTGTTCACGGCGGCGCAGAGCGGGTACCGGCGGTGGTCGCGCCGACGTACCGCGCCCAGCACCTTCCCGGCCGACCCCGACGGTGACAGTCTGGCTCCACGCCGCGACGGTCGTGGCCAGCACCACTAGCCCGGGGGGACGCATGCTGTTCCACATCACGCAGGTCCACGCGCCGGAGGACTGCCCGTACGGCAGCGGCGGGTCGCGCAAGTTCCACGACTCCTCGGTCGAGGGTGTGACCGTGCACGGCGTCTACGGCGCGTTCATGGAGCACACCATCTATCTGGTCGTCGAGGCCGACGACTTCAACCAGCTGAACAAGCTCCTGCTCCCGGGCATGAAGGTGTGCACCACGGAGATCACCCCGGTGAGCGCCGAGCCACTGCCCAGCTGGAGCTAGGGACAGTCCCCGGACCCGCAGGTCCGGGGACTGTCGGAGCCGAGCGCGAGACTCAGCCGCGCAGCCCGTTCATGTTCGTCGCGCTGATGGCGGTGAACCTGAGGGACTGGCCGGGGTCGGCGGCGCTCGGCGCGTTGTCCTGCTCGTAGTTGGGGTTGTGGGAGCCCTTCGCCCCGTCCTTCTTGAAGAAGGTCCGGTAGTCGATGTCGCTGCGGCTGTCGCCGAACGGGATCATCTCGTAGCCGTTGCCGACTCCGGGCGCCGCGCCCGTGCTGTCGCCGTCCTTCGCGTGGAACAGCGGGTACCGCTTGGTCTGCCTGGCCACCGTCGCCAGCGGGTCGAAGATGTCCTCCACGCGCTGGCCGTTCTCGTCGAACCTCCAGCGGTGCTGGTGCCGCGCCACGTGCGCCCAGTAGATGTCCATCTCCACCACGACCAGACCCGGGTCCGTGACGTCGAGGTAGTGCTGCATCAAGCGCTTGCCGGACTCCGCGCGCACCAGGGTGGGGGCGATCGGGTTGCCGGTGACCCGGTCCTGCGTGACGGTGACCATCGGACCGTCCTGCAGGAAGTTGTACGCCGGAGAGTGGTTGTGGGTGTACATCTGGATGCCCCACTGACGGCTGATGACGTTGAGCGCCGTCCACTTCTCGCCCGCGATCGTCCAGGGCTCGATGTTGCGGTTGTTGGCGCTCGTCGGGTCGCTGCCGGTGCCCATGAACGGCGTGCCGAGGATCGCTGCGAACTCCAGCTCGGTCTGCAGGCGGGTGTAGTCCGCGTCGGTCATGGCGCCGCCGGCGCTGCTCGGCCCGTTCCAGGTGCTCGGGACGAAGCCATGGTTGCCGATCGCCTCGAGACCGTTGTCGTCGAGGAAGCCGCGCAGGGTGCGCGCGTAGGCGAGGTAGGCCGCACGCTGCTCGGCGGTGCCCTGACCGTACGACGCGGTGCCGCCCGGGTTCTGCGCGTTCTGGCCGTACCCCGCGAACTCGACCTGGTTGATGCCGACCTTGGCGTAGAACTCGAACAGCTCCTTCCAGCCGCCGGGCAGGTCGACCAGCGGACCCAGGTCGGTGGGGTCGTTCGGGAAGTTGGCGCCACCCAGGTAGCCCTTGACAGCCTGCCCGGTCGAGATCGCGAGGCGTCCGGGCACGTCGCGCTGCGTGTAGGCGATGGTGCCGACCTTCGACGGGGGGATCAGCCGACCGTTCGCCGCGAAGGCCGGGGCGCCGCTGAGGGGTGAGACCGCCAGCGCGGCGATCCCGCCGCCGGCGATCCCGAGCATCTGGCGACGACTGAGACTGGACTTGCTGAGATGTGACTTGCTCACTGAGATGACCTCCACGTGCGCCACAGGCGCACCTCGACCGGATTGACCCGTGCCCGCATCACGGTCGAACTTGGGTCGGGACGCTACTGCCGAAGCGTCGAGATGTGAAGATCTTTCGGTTACTTCTTTCAAAAGTCTCGCCCAGAGAGACGGAAGTCGATCTGCCGGGGCGGGGGCACCCCATGCGGGGAGGTGCCCCCACCCGGTCGCCCCGAGGGGCGACAAGCCCGGACGCTAGTCCAGACCCGGGCGCGAGGGAAGATCTTTCGCAGGAATCATGCGATTCTCTGCGCAGGCAAAGGCGAAAGTCGTCGTTGACAGTCCGAAAGGCACCATGGCCGAGCACCTGCCCCTGGGAGACCTCGCGTGGGAGCATGCGCGGATGGCGCACTTCCTCTCCGGCCGGGCCGAGACGCCGACGCAGTCGAGGATCCTCACCTACGTCCGTGACGAGGGACCGCTCTCGCGGATCGACCTGGCCGGGAGGCTCGGGGTCTCCCGTACCACGGTGGCCGCGGAGGCCGGGCGGCTCGTCGAGCTCGGCCTCGCCGTGGACGGAGGGCCGGCCGCGTCCCGCGGCGGTCGCCGCTCGACGCTCGTCGACCTCGACCCCGGTCTGCGCTTCGTGGGCATCGAGCTGGGCGCGACGTCGATGCGCGTCGCCGTCACCGACGGACGGCTCCAGGTGCTGGCGCGAGACAGCCAGTCCCTGGAGATCCGCCGCGGTCCGGAGGCCGTGCTCGCCTCCGCGCTCGAGACGACACGCAAGCTGCTGGCCACCGAAGGCGTCGAGCGGCCCGCGGGCGTCGGGATCGGCGTACCCGGCCCCGTCGACTTCCAAGGCGGCGTCCCGGTCTCGCCGCCGATCATGCCGGGCTGGGACGGGTACCCCGTCCGCGACGCCCTCTCCCGTGAGCTCGGCGCCCCCGTGCTGCTGGACAACGACGTCAACGTGATGGCGCTCGGCGAGCAGCACACCGGCGTCGCGCGGTCGGCCTCGGACTTCCTCTTCGTCAAGATCGGCACCGGCATCGGCTGCGGCATCGTGGTCGGCGGCCACCTCTACCGCGGCGCCGACGGCTGCGCCGGCGACATCGGCCACATCCGCCTCGACGGCAACGGCCCCGTCTGCGCCTGCGGCAACCACGGCTGCCTCGAGGCGTTCTTCGGCGGCGCGGCGCTGGCCCGGGACGCCATGGCCGCGGCGCAGGCCGGCCGGTCGGCCGTGCTCGCGGAGCTGCTCGAGGAGGACGGCGCCCTCACCGCCGCGAGCGTCGGTCAGGCCCTGGTCCGTGGCGACGCCGTCGCGCTGGCCCTGACCCGCGAGGGCGGCCGGCGCGTGGGCACGGTGCTGGCCAACCTCGTCTCGTTCTTCAACCCCGGCCTGATCGTCATCGGCGGTGGCGTCGCCGGGCTGGGCCACTCCCTGCTCGCCGAGATCCGCAGCTCGATCTACCGCCAGTCCCTCCCGCTGGCCACCGGCAACCTTCCCGTCGTCCTCAGCGAGCTCGGCGGCGACTCCGGCGTCATCGGCGCCGCCCGGCTGATCAGCGACGCGGTGTACGCCGTCGCCTGACGCGAGTCGGCGGAACGAGGCTCCACGCAATGCTTTCGAAAGTTTCTTGCGTTTCACTCTTGCCAACTTGCGATTAGCGCCATAGATTCCTCGCCCAAGCGGCAGTGACGGTCGTCACGCCGCGTCCGAGGGAGGACTCCACGTGGCCGAGCAGTCGCACGAGCAGCAGGAGCTGCTGCTGCACATGCGCGGCATCGTGAAGACCTTCCCCGGCGTGCGGGCACTCGACGGCGTCGACCTCGACGTCCGGGCCGGCGAGGTGCACTGCCTCCTCGGCCAGAACGGCGCCGGCAAGTCCACGCTGATCAAGGTGCTCGCCGGCGCCCACCGCCCCGACGAGGGCACGATCCAGTGGCGCGGCGAGGAGGTCACGCTCGCGAACCCGAACGCCGCCATCGCGCGGGGCATCTCCACGATCTACCAGGAGCTCGACCTCGTCGGTGGCCTGAGCGTCGCGGAGAACATCTACCTCGGCCACGAGATGTCGCGCGGCGGCGTGCTGAAGCGCAGCGAGACGCGCAAGGCGGCGCGGGACCTGCTCCACCGCCTCGGCCACTCCGAGATCCGCGTCGACCGCGAGGTCGGTACCCTCCCCGCGTCCGGCCAGCAGATCGTCTCGATGGCCCGCGCGCTCTCCCACGACACGAAGCTGATCGTGATGGACGAGCCCTCGGCCGCGCTCGACCAGCAGGAGGTGCAGACCCTCTTCAGGGTCATCCGCGACCTCACCGCCCAGGGTGTCGCGGTCGTCTACATCTCCCACCGCCTCGAGGAGATCCGCCAGGTCGGCGACCGGGTGACCGTCCTCAAGGACGGCCGTACCGTCGCCACGGACCTCCCCGCCCGCGGCACCACCACCGCCGACCTCATCCGGCTGATGACCGGCCGCGACATCGAGTACGTCTTCCCCGATCGCCCGGCGACCGCGTCCGACGGCGACGTCGTGCTGCACGTCGAGGGCCTGGCGCTGCCCAAGAAGTTCGCCGACGTCTCCTTCGACGTCCGCGCCGGCGAGATCGTCGGCCTCGCGGGCCTCGTCGGGTCCGGCCGCTCGGAGATCCTCGAGACGGTGTACGGCGCCCGCAAGGCGTCGGCCGGCTCGGTCACCGTCGACGGCAAGCGGCTGCGCGCGGGCTCGGTGGGCGGCGCCGTCCGCGCCGGCATCGGCCTGGCCCCCGAGGAGCGCAAGAGCCAGGGCCTGCTGCTCGACCAGGCGGTCTACCGCAACATCACCGTGTCCTCGATGAGCCGCTTCGCCCGCGCGGGTTTCCTCGACCGCGGCGCCGAGCGCGCAAAGGCCCGCGAGCTCACCGAGTCCCTCGACGTCCGCCCCACCGGCGTCGACCGCCCGGTCCGCAACCTGTCCGGCGGCAACCAGCAGAAGGTCGTGCTCGCGCGTTGGCTGCTGCGCGACTGCCGCGTGCTGCTGCTGGACGAGCCCACCCGCGGCGTCGACGTCGGCGCCCGCAGCGAGATCTACGCCCTCATCCGCTCCCTGGCGGCCCGCGGGCTCGCCGTGGTCGTCGTGTCCAGCGAGGTCGAGGAGGTGCTCGGCCTGGCCGACCGCGTCCTGGTCGTCCGCGAGGGCGTCGTCGTGCACGAGGGTCCGGCGCAGGACATCGACGAGCACAAGGTCCTGGACCTGGTGATGGAAGGAAGTGCCGCGTGACGCAGGAACAGGCCCCCGAGAAGGCGGCCGGCCACCACGGCACCGACGCAACGGCCCAGGCGTCCCTCGCCGGCAGCGGCACCCCGCCGAGCGGGAGCGTCGCCGCGCAGGTGATGGGGTCCTCCGTCGGCCGCAACCTCGGCCTGGTCGTCGCCCTGCTCATCCTGTGCGGTGTCGGCGTCTGGACCGCCGGCGAGCAGTTCGCCAGCGTCGACAACGCGCTCACCATCCTGCGGCTCGCCGCGGTCATCGGTGTGGTGTCGGTCGGCATGACGTTCGTGATCACCGGTGGCGGCATCGACCTGTCGGTGGGCGCGATCGTGGCCCTTGCCTCGGTGTGGTCCACCACGCTCGCCACCCAGACGATGGCCGAGGACTACCACTGGCTACTGATGGTGTTGACCGCGCTCGTGGTCGGGACGGCCTGCGGACTGGTCAACGGCGTCCTCGTCGCCTACGGGAAGGTCGTGCCGTTCATCGCCACGCTGGCCATGCTGGCCAGTGCCCGGGGGCTGGCCGAGATCATCGCCCAGCGGCGTACCCAGATCGTGAAGGTCTCCGGCTTCACCGACTTCTTCCGCGCCGACGTCATCGGCATCCCGGTGCTCGTCATCATCTTCGTGCTGGTCGCGGTCGTCGGATGGGTCGTGCTGAACCGCACGACGTTCGGTCGCCGTACCTTCGCCGTCGGCGGCAACCCGGAGGCCGCGCGCCTGGCCGGCATCGACGTACGCCGTCACACCGTCGCGCTCTACGCCATCGTCGGCCTGTGCTGCGGCATCGCCGCGGTGATGCTGGTGGCCCGCACCTCGACCGGGTCCTCGACCCACGGCACGCTCTACGAGCTCGACGCGATCGCTGCGGTCGTCATCGGCGGCACGCTGCTCTCCGGCGGTCGAGGCACCATCGTCGGCACCGTCCTCGGCGTGCTGATCTTCACCACGCTCAACAACGTCTTCACGCAGAACAACCTGTCCAGCTCGGCCCAGTCCGTGGCCAAGGGACTCATCATCGTAGCCGCCGTCCTGCTCCAGCAGCGACTGGCGGCGCGCAGCAACACCGGCAGTACTTGATCGGCACCACCTAGCAGCACAGGGCAGTACCCCACTCGGGTCCACCACCACCGGAACCGCGGTTCCAGCATCGAGGAGCACATTCCATGTCACGTCCCATCAAGCACCCGTTCCGGGTAGCGTCCGGCGTCGCGATCGCGTCCCTGGTGTTCCTGACCGGGTGCACCAGCAACACCCCGGACTCCGAGGCCTCGGGCGACGGCGGCGGCGACACCAAGGCGGTGTCGGCCAACGACGACACCGGCGACACCGTCACCATCGGCTTCTCCGGCCCGGCCGCCGACCACGGCTGGCTCGCGGCGATCAACAGCTCGGCGCTGGCCGAGGCCGACAAGTACGACGACATCGAGCTGAAGACGGCCGAGGGCACGAACGACCCCAGCCAGCAGATCAGCCAGGTCGAGACCTTCATCAACGACAAGGTCGACGCGATCGTGCTGCTGCCCACCGACGGCGCGGCGCTCACCGACATCGCCACCGAGGCCATGGACGCCGGTATCCCCGTGATCAACGTGGACCGTGAGTTCTCCTCGCCGTTCGCGGCGCGAGCCACGATCCTCGGCGACAACTACGGCATGGGCGTCTCGGCCGGCACCTACGCCTGCCAGGTCATCGAGGAGAAGGGGCTCGATGACGCGGTGGTCGCCGAGATCGCCGGCATCGACGCGCTGCCGCTCACCCAGGACCGTTCCCAGGGCTTCAAGGACGCGCTCAAGTCCTGCGGACAGAACGTCGACAACCGGGTCGCGGCGGAGTTCACGGTCGAGTCCGGCGAGGAGCAGGCCTCCAACCTGCTGCAGTCCGCGCCGAAGATCGACATCCTCTGGAACCACGACGACGACCAGGGTGTGGGCGTCAAGGCGGCCCTCGACAACGCCGGCCGCGACGAGATGACCTTCATCGGCGGCGCCGGCTCGTGCAACGCGATGGACTGGATCCGCGACGGCTCGATGGCGGCCACCGTCATCTACCCGCCCACCCAGGCAGCCGACGGCATCAAGCTCGCCCGGCTCATCGCCCAGGACAAGGGCCTCTCCGACCTGGTGCAGGTCGAGGTGCCCAAGCGGATCGTGCTGAACGCACCGGTCGTGACCGCCGACAACGTCGACGAGTACACCGACCTCTGCTTCGAGTCCTGACGCACAACCCCTGACGGGACCGGCCGGGTCGCTCGCGAGACGGCCCGGCCGGTCCCCAGGAGACCGACCCCCATCGACGTACGAGAAGGACCTGCCCATGGACACGAGCGCTCCCGAGCTGGGGGTGGGCCTGGTCGGTCACGCCTTCATGGGTGCAGCCCACTCGCAGGCGTGGCGTTCGGCGCCGCGATTCTTCGACCTGCCGCTGACGCCACGGATGCGTGCGCTGTGCGGTCGTGACGCGGTCCGGGTGGCGGAGGCCGCGGCGCGACTGGGCTGGGAGACCACCGAGACCGACTGGACGCATCTCCTCGCGCGCGACGACATCGACCTGGTCGACGTCTGCACGCCGGGCGACAGCCACGCCGAGATCGCAATCGCCGCCCTCGAGGCGGGCAAGCACGTGCTGTGCGAGAAGCCGCTCGCCAACACCGTGGCCGAGGCGCAGGCGATGGCCGCCGCCGCCGACCGTGCGGCCGCCGACGGCGTGCTCGCCATGGTCGGCTTCACCTACCGCCGCGTGCCGGCGATCGCGCTGGCCAAGCGGCTGGTCGAGGAGGGTCGCATCGGCGACATCCGCCACGTCCGCGCGCAGTACCTGCAGGACTGGATCGCCGACTCCACCGCCCCGATGTCGTGGCGGCTCGAGAAGGACAAGGCCGGCTCGGGGGCGCTCGGTGACATCGGCGCGCACATCGTCGACCTCACCCAGCACATCACCGGCGACCGGATCGCCAACGTGAGCGGGCTGCTCGAGACGTTCGTCCACGAGCGTCCGCTCGCTGCCGCCGACTCCGGGTCCCTGCTGGGAGGTGCCTCGGCGAACGGCGGACCGACCGGCCGGGTCACGGTCGACGACGCCGCGGTGTTCCTCGCACGGTTCGACGGCGGTGCGGTCGGGGTCTTCGAGGCGACCCGCTTCGCGACCGGCCGGAAGAACGCCATCCGTATCGAGGTCAACGGCTCGCTCGGCAGCCTCGCCTTCGACTTCGAGGACATGAACGTCCTCCACTTCTACGACGCCCAGGAGCCCGCGGAGACCACCGGATTCCGGCGGATCCTGGTCACCGAGCCGACCCATCCCTACGTCGGCGCCTGGTGGCCGCCCGGCCACGGCCTCGGCTACGAGCACGGCTTCACCCACCAGGTCGTCGACCTCGTCACCGCGATCGGGCGGGGAGAGCAGCCCCTCCCGTCCTTCGCCGACGGGCTCCAGGTGCAGAGTGTGCTCGCGGCCGTCGAGCGCAGCGCCGAGGCCGGAGCCTGGCAGTCGACCGCCGTCCCCGTCCCGGCCTGACACCCGACGTACGCGAGGAGCCGACATGACCCGACCGATCACGCTGTTCACCGGCCAGTGGGCGGACCTGCCCTTCGAGGAGATGTGCCAGCTCGCCTCCGGGTGGGGGTACGACGGCCTGGAGATCGCCTGCTGGGGCGACCACTTCGACCCGTGGCAGGCCGTCGAGGACGACTCCTACGTCAGCGACAAGCTCGCCATGTTGGACAAGTACGGGCTGAAGGTCTGGGCGATCTCCAACCACCTCAAGGGCCAGGCCGTCTGTGACGACCCGATCGACGAGCGCCACCAGGGCATCTTGTCCAGCCGGATCTGGGGCGACGGCGACGCCGAGGGCGTGCGACAGCGCGCCGCCGAGGAGATGAAGATGACGGCCCGCGCCGCGCGCAAGCTGGGCGTGGACACAGTCATCGGCTTCACCGGTTCGTCGATCTGGAAGTACGTCGCGATGTTCCCGCCGGCCACCCAGGCGATGGTGGACGCGGGGTACGACGACTTCGCGACCCGGTGGAACCCGATCCTCGACGTCTTCGACAGCGAGGGCGTCCGGTTCGCCCACGAGGTGCACCCCTCCGAGATCGCCTACGACTACTGGACGACGACCCGCGCGCTCGAGGCGGTCGGCCACCGGCCGGCGTTCGGGCTGAACTGGGACCCGTCGCACTTCGTCTGGCAGGACCTCGACCCGGTGGGGTTCCTGTGGGACTTCCAGGACCGGATCTACCACGTCGACTGCAAGGACACGAAGCTCCAGGTCGGCAACGGCCGCAACGGCCGCCTCGGCTCGCACCTCGCGTGGGCGGACCCGCGCCGCGGCTGGGACTTCGTGTCCACCGGCCACGGTGACGTGCCGTGGGAGCGCTGCTTCCGGATGCTCAACACCATCGGGTACGACGGCCCCATCTCGGTCGAGTGGGAGGACGCCGGCATGGACCGCCTCCGCGGCGCTCCCGAGGCGCTGGAGTTCGTGCGGGACCTGGCCTTCGACGCCCCGGACGCCGCCTTCGACGCGGCGTTCTCGAGCGACTCCTGAGCTCCGCGCAGCAAAGTCAGACGACCAGGGACGGCGCGAGCCCCGAGCCACCGATGGCGTCCGGCCTCAGTCCCGCGCGACGTCGCGCTCGAAGCCCTCGCGGCGGGAGCGCTCCTCCAGGGTCTCGGTCTCCTGGAACAGCGTGATCTGTTGGTCGGCCGGCACGTCGAGCCGCGCGTTGAGGGAGCGCCACGGCGTCATCACGGTCGGCGACACCAGTCGCGCGCCCGCCTCCTGGAGGTGGCCGACCATCTCCTCGGTGTCGGCGACCTCGAACGCCAGGCGCATCCGGGCCGAGCTGGCCCCGCCCGTCGTCTCGACCTCGTCGATGGCGACCTTGTGCGCCGGGCTCGCGATCTCGAGCGTCGCCCGTCCGGCCTCGAGGATGGCCACCCGGTCGTCGCCACCGGTCGCGAACGCCGCGAACTCGGGCATCCCCAAGGCGTCACGGAAGAAGGCGACAGCGTCGTCGTAGTCGTCGGCCTCGACGATCACGCGCAGCTGAAGGACGGGTGCAGGGGTGCCTTTCATGGCCACGACCGTACGACGTGACGCCGACGTGAACGTCAACGCACCTCGACCACCGAAGGTTGAGTTGTGTCGGCAAGCGGACGGTACGTCGGGCCCGGACGGAGGAGTGTCCTCCTCATCGGGCCCACCGGGTCCCCAGTCCGAAGGGCAGCCGCCATGACCATCATCGACACCACCACCGTCTCGGTCCTCTTCGCGCTCATCGCCATCGCCGTCCTGACCGCGATCGTCGCCGTCACCGTCGTCGTGGTCCGCGCGCACGCTGCCGGTCGCCCGGCCCCCGCTGCCGCGCCCGCCCCTCGCGGCTACGCCTTCCTGCACGGCCGCTTCGCCCACTGACCTCACCTACCACCGACAGCCGGGCCCGTTCCACGGGTCCGGCTGTCGCGTGTGGTTGAGACGGACGTCCTGGTGTCTCGCCGCGCCGGCCGTCCCATCGGTCACAATGGTCTCCGCCCAGCCCCCGTAGCTCAGCTGGATAGAGCAGCGGCCTTCTAATCCGCGGGTCACAGGTTCGAATCCTGTCGGGGGCGCCAGACGTTTTCGCAGGTCAGAGGCCGTTTTTGCCGAGCGACCCGACGACTAACGAGGGACGGACCCGACCCGTGGCGATTCCCGGGCAGGTGCGTGGTCGTTGTGCGTGGTCGTGTGCGTGGTCGCCCTCTCAGGCCTTCTGCGCGAGCTGGTCTCGCGAGTCCGCGAGGGCGTCCTGCAGCCGGGCGAGCAGGGTCTGGTCGACTGATTCCGCACGGTCCAGGAGGTCGATGCACTCGAGCACTTGGTCGTCCAGCCCCATGGGTTCGTCTGCGAGTCCCGCCTCTGCGGCGAACTCCAGCGTGCTCTCCACCCGCGAGAAGCAGGAGCGGAAGGCCTTCTCGTCCCCCTGCCCACTGCGTAGCGCGTAGAGCAGGGCGACCAGGACGTCGACCCGGTAGCTGGCCGGGCCCTCCGGCTCCTCCTCGAGCTGGAGTTCCTCCGCGGAGGCGACCTCCTCGATCAGGGACGCCGCGGGCCCCTGCTCGACGTCGCCCAACGCTTGGTCGAGCAGTTGGCGGCACTCCTTGCTGCGCTGACGACCCTCATCGGTGTCGTCGAAGCGCAGCATCGGGCTGACCAGCCAGGTGAGGATCAATCCCAGCGCCATCCGGGCGCGTGGGGACAGGCCCTGCGCCTGCCCCCTCAGACCGTCTGCGTTCATCACTCCCCAAACCAGAAGAACTCGGACTGGTTGAACGTCTGCTGGCCCTGGAAACGATACGGCCCCATTGGCCCGGTGAACTGGGCGCCGCTGCCCATCAGCGCGTTGGTGCACATCGGGCACGAGGGTCGGCTCACGGCCCCCGCGAGGGGTGTCCATCCCTTCCCGGTGACGTAGGAGAGAGCAGTGGTCTCCGCGTCTCCGGAGATGTTGGGTGCGGCGATGCCGCCCATCTGCTTGACCGCGTCCTTCTGCTTGCCGGCCAGACCCCTGGTCCCGCTCCCCGCGTACACGTCGACGACGTCGCCCCCCGGTTGCTGGGCTCTGATCACCGCCGTGGTGCGCATCGTCTGGGCGTACTCGTCGTCCAGGGCGGAGTGGACGGCACTGACCGAGGACTTCAACTCCGACGACATCGCACTGCGCGCCGCCGCGGAACCGCCGCTCCCGACCCCACCGCTCAGCTTCGAGAACAGCGATCCCGCTCCCTTGCTGACGAAGGGCGCGACCTTGTTGCCCACGCCGCCGGTGAGGGCACCCAGCGCCCCGCCGCCTGCCACCTCGGCGGCGAACTCCCCGGCGCTCTCGTCGTCGTCGTCGA
Organism: uncultured Actinomycetota bacterium; assembly: GCA_963782155.1. Lineage (GTDB taxonomy): Bacteria > Actinomycetota > Actinomycetes > Propionibacteriales > Nocardioidaceae > Nocardioides. The sequence goes on along the minus strand of CAWAIZ010000008.1, from coordinate 279,498 downwards.
GGGCCGCGTGGGCGGCGGAACCCGCCGCACCGCCGACCGCCCCACAGGCCACGGCCGTGGTGAAGGCGGTCAGCGACGATGCGGCGACACACGCCCCGCCGGCACCGATCCCGGCGGCGACCCCGCCGATGTCGGCCTTGTGATCGGAGACGAAGTCGCTGGTAGCGTCCCAGGCGTCCTCGTACCAGGGCTTGTCGTCGTCACTCTCGTCCTCGTCGTCGGAGCTGCTGCTGGTCGTCGACGAGCTCGTTGACGTCGTGCTGTTGCCTCCGCTGCTGGTGGACCCCCCACCGCCATCGGCCGCGAACATGTGGCCGTCGGTCTCGATGTTGGAGACGGGGTTGCCACCGGCCAGCGCGTAACGGTTCTGGCTCAACGGGTCCATCGACAACCCGAGGTCGCCCAGGGAGGACATGAACATGTCCTCCTGGAGGAACCGTCCGGTGTCGAGGCCGAAGCGTCGGGCCCCCATGTCCAGGCTGGTGGCGTTCTGGTTCTCCGCCGCAGTGCCGGAGTCCATCCGCTTGCCGGTGAACCGGTACGGGTTGAGCGGGTCCTGGTCGTCGATGTCACCGGTCGTCAGAGACTTGTCGGAGCCCGTGCCGGTGTCCGAGGTGTCGGCGTTGCCATAGGCGTCGTAGCCGTAGGACGCCTTGACCTTGCCGTCCATGCTGAGCAGCTGGCTGACCGAGCCGTGGACGTCGACCGCATAGCTGTAAGACTGCTGGGTCGAGTCGGGCTGGCCCGTCTGCTGGTCGGTCATCGACATGCGCTGACCTTGCGAGTTGTAGCTGTAGGTCTTCGTCCTGGCGTCCGTGCCCCCTGTCTGGACCTCCTGGCCGACCTGCGTGGTGAGACCGTTGAAGGAGAAGTCGGTCGTGCGGTCGTTGTCGAGCCCAACGTGGTTCTCGGTCTCCTCGATCACCCGGTCCAGGGCGTCGAAGACGTACTGCGACCAGTCGGTGGCCGTGCCGCCACCGGTGTACTTCGCCTGGGCGAGCATCCGGTTCAACGAGTCGTAGGTGAACTCCTGGGTGACCGTGGCCTTGGCCTTGTCGCGTGGGGAGTTGCAGTCCGCCTGGGTTCCCGTCCCGGTCGTGACGCAGTCCTGATTGCCGAAGTCGTCGTACCAGTACTTGCTGGTGGTGCTGACCCCGCCGTTCGTGGCACGGGACTCCACAAGCTGCCCGCCCGCGTAGTACTGGTTGGTCGTCGTGCCGAGCTTGACCGTCGTCGTCACGTTACCCGCGCGGATCGTGTTGTCCCCGCGGAGCATGCCAGGCTCGTCCAGCGTGTAGCGGACGATGTTGTCGGCCTTGATCTGGTCGACGAGCACGCGGCCACGTGGGTCGTAGGTGAACTTGCGATCACAAGGGGCTGCTGCGGTGCAGTCGCTGGCCGTCACGCCGTCCGCCCGCTTGAGCACGTAGTGGTCGACGACGCGGTTGCCGTCCTCGTAGCGGCCGGAAGTCGTCGTGTAGCTGACGTCGTGCGACTCGGTCAGGGCTCCGGACCCGTTCTTGGTGACCAGCTGCTTGAGCAGTCCGTTGTCGTACTGGTCCCACGTGGTGGTCTGGCGCTTGGTCCACGTCGAGGGGTCGGCGCCGCAGCCGGCTCCGCCCCGCCACAGGTCGCGCGTGGACTCCCACCCGGTGTCGGTGTAGGACATCACGATCTTCTCGTCGCCCGAGCACGCGTCGGTGGCGCCGAGGTTCAGCTGCGTCGTCATGAAGCCGCTGTCGTCATAGGTCAGCTCGACACGGCGAGGCCGGTCGACCTGGACGCCGTTGGCATCCTCCCGCCCGTTCTCCAGGCGCACAGTCGGCTGCCCGTCCTCGTTGAATGTGTAGGCCGCGAACTTCCAGCCGGCCTCACCCGACTTGCGGGTGCGGATCTTGGTCGCCTCGTCGAAGCCGTTGTAGGCGACCTTCGTCTCTACGGCGCCGTCCCAGCCCATCGAGACACCCGAGGGGTCCTTGGCGTCGACCAGCAGGTTGTGGGCGTCGTACTTCCACCACGACGTGCTGCCGTCGCGCTCGGTCTGGGTGGCACGCTGGCCGTCCGGCGTGAAGGTCCACGTGACCCGCTTGTCGTAGTTCCAGTCCGCGTCGGTGCCGGGCTTGGCCGGCACGCGGCCGGTCTGGTCGCCCAGCGCGTCGTAGTCGAAGAGCACGGCTGGGACCGAGTTCTTGTCGAGCGTGCGGACCCAGCCGGGGTCGAAGTAGGTCGTCTGCGTCTTGGCGAGGGCCGACACCTTGCTCGGGTCACCCTCGCTCGTCGGCAACGACTGCCAGGCGAGGCGGCCCAGCTTGTCGTAGGACAGGTGCACGTACTGCTGCTCTCCGGCGCCCTCCTTCGGCAGGAGCCTGCGCACCAGTCGGCCGGCGAGGTCGTACTCGCTGCGCGAGCTGAAGTCGGCGTACACCCCGGCCCCGGCGTCGGCGTCGACCGCGCGCGGGGAGGCCTGCAGGGTCTGCCGACCCTCCTGGTCGTACTTCAGGACCGTCTTCAGCTCCGGACGGGTGCTGAAGGTCTCGCGCCGCTCCACCGCCAGTCCCCGCTGATCGTAGGTCACGCTCGTCCGGTGCCAGCGCTCGGGGACGGTCCGGGTGATGCGCCGACCGACCTGCTCGACCGCACCGTTCGTGTCGTAGGACGTCGTGCTGACCCGGCCCTCCGGGTCGGTCACCTTGGTGAGGCGGTGCGCGGCGTCATACTCCATCCGCGTCACGAAACGGGCGCCGGCGAGCGCGGCACAGTCCACGCTCGTGCGGCCGGCCCGGGCACCGACCTTTGCCACCAGGTCGCCTGCGAGGTCGTAGCAGGCGAAGCTCCGTCGCGCGGGCTCGCCGACCGCCCCGAACCGGCTGACCGACACGGGCTGGTCGAGCATGTCGTAGTCGGTGACGACCGCGTAGTCCTGGCCCGCCGTGTCGACGCCCTTCGGCCGGGTCGTGGACACCGAGCGTCCAGCGGCGTCGTAGGCGATGCGCGTGCGCTCGCCCTGGGGATCGACCGTCTTGTCGGGACCGGTGATGAGGAGCGACCGGTCCATCCGGTCGTAGCTCACGACCGTCGCCGGGGCCGTCTCGGGATCGGGTGCCCCGGAGACGGTGCCGACAACCGGCACGAGCTCGCGGAGGACGTTGTCGTTGGCGTCGTACTTGCTCACCGACCAGATCAGCTGGCCGCGGAGGGTCTGCGTGGACTCCGGTGCGCTGCGTCGGACGACACGGCCGAACTCGTCGAAGTCGAAGTACGAACGGAAGGCGCGGGTGTCGGTGCCGCCGAAGCTCTGGTGCTCGGCGTCCTGAGTCCAGACGACCTGCGAGTCCGGGTCGAAACCGTAGGTAGTCACGGACCCGACGGCGTCGGTGATGCGCGAGACCTGGCCCGAAGCGTGGTACTCGAACACGGATCGTCCACCCATCGGCTTGACTTGGGCGGTCACCAGCCCAGCCAGGGCAGTGCCGGGAGCGCCGTACTCGTACGCGGTCGTGTAGTCGCCCCCGGCTGCGGTCCGTGTGCCTTCGGGGTCGGTGACCGTCACCGTGTTGCCCCGGGCGTCGATGCCGAAGGACCACGTGTAGTCGTCCGGGTCGGCCGTCACCGCACCCTTGGGCAGGGTGCGCGTCTTGAGGAACCCGAGGTGGTTACGGGTGTCGCGGGCGTCGACCGGCCTGCGGTAGTAGGACAGGAGGCTGGACTCGCCCGCCTCGTTGGTGATCTTGGTGGTGTAACCGTTCTCGTCGTACTCGAACCGCTGCGTCTTGCCGGTCGGCAGGGTGACCCGCGAGACCTTGTTGTCCGTCGTCCAGGCGACCGTCGTCGCGTCCTCCTTGGGGTTCACGATCCGGGTGACACGACCGGAGGCGTCGTAGCCGTACTCGACGTCGCGCTGCAACGGGGCGTCCGACGTCATGACCCGGTTCGCCCAGTCGTGGGTGAAGGTGGTCGTGTTCTGCTCGCGGTCGGTCCAGCTCTTCAGCTTCCATCGGTTCTTCGCGTCGGGGGTCGAGCCCCAGTAGCTGAAGCTCGTCTCGTTGCCCAGGTAGTCGATGACCGAGTAGAGCTTCACGCTCTGCGTGGTGTTGAGCGGCGGGTTCTTCCGTGCGGTCGCATCGGTGATCGCGGGAGCTGTTCCCCGGGGGTTGGTGTATGTGAAGACCATCGTGCGGTCCTTGACAGCAACACCCTCCGGAGAGATCCCGCCGACCTGGGTGAGCGTCCGCAGATTGCCGTCGTGGTAGTAGTCGAAGACGAGCTTGGAGCCGGAGTGGTCAGTGAGGGACTGGACGTTCCCGCGGACCCGCCCGCCCTTGACCTCGTCCTTCTCGTAGTAGTCGACGACATACGCACGGTTGGCGGCGTCGATGATCCGGCTCACCCGCTTCTTCGGACCTCCCGGGTCCTGGCCGGCCTCCGTGTCCACGAGCTCGAACTCGAGCACGTTGTCGTTCTTGTCCTGCACCAGACGCGGGTAGCCGTCCTGGTCGAACCAGTAGGTCATGCCGTCGGGGCGGGTCATCCGCCAGTAGCGCTTGGGGTCGGTCGTGCTCGGGTTGCTGGTCAGGTAGAGGTTCACGCCGGCCGGCTCGGTCCACACGACCGCGCCCGAGGCGTCCAACGCCCCGGTGAACGAGTGCATGGTGCCGTCACCGTCGATGAACCGGACGTAGCGGTTGGACTGACCGTTGAGCGTGTCGGCCTTGTTGGGGTGGATGTCGAGACGGGAGCCGAACCGGAGCAGTCCGGAGATGTTGAGCGAGACGTTCTCACCGGCCGGCGAGTCCGAGTGCTCCTCCAGCGAGTTGTAGGTGAGGTCGACGATCGTCGCGATCCCGCGGCCGGGCGTCGCCCACGGCGAGTAGCGCCACAACAGGTTGCCGTTGCCGACGTTGACCAGCGCGTTGCCGCCGGCGCCGGTGCCCACCTGCTCGTACTGCCAGTAGCGCTCGAGGCCCAGGTTCGCGGACAGCGCGTGGTTGACCACGACCGGCTGGTCCATCGGCTTGTTGCCACGGTCCGCGAACCAGACGTTCGCGGCAGAGTCGTAGATGTCGAACCGCAGGTGCAGCCGATCGCGTTCGGCACCGCCAAGAAGCGGAGGCTGCCGGACCAGCACGGGGATGGTCTTCACCGCCCCGCTCTTGAGGTTGTTCGGGAAGTAGTCGTTGCCTGGGGCCTCGTACACGACCGTGCCGTCGTCGGCGACCCAGCGGTACCAGAGCTGCAGGCCTACGCCACCGGGACCACCGGACTTCCAGGCCACCGGAGAGGTGTTCGTGACGTCAACGTCGAGACGGAAGGCGCCATCCGCCAGGGGCTTGGGATTGGTGGTGCTGCCGCCACCGCCGCCGCCCCCGCCGGTCGTGGGCAGGCTGCCCCCGTCGTCCGGTGCGGGCGTGGCGATCACTGACTGCGTGTCCACCGTCGTCGCCTGCGGCTGCAGCGTGGGCCCGGACTTCGTGCTCGTCGACCGGAGTGCTGTCGTGCCACTGACACAGGCGTCGCACGTCGGTTCCGAGCTGAGCATGAGACCCTTGGTGCCGGTGTTTCCGTCCCCAGTTGGGGTCGTCTCTGTCAGGGCCGTGGAGGTTGTCTGGATCGTGTCGACCATCGGCGGCACCTCGAACGCCGCGGTTGTGGTGCCGTACCCGTTGAGGCCGAAGGTGGCGCGGTAGAGCTTGGTGGTGGAGGTGTCATTGTCGACGTAGATCGAGCGGACGGTGGACTCGGTGCTCCGGCCGCTCGAGTCCGTGGCCTCGACCTTGAGCGTGTACGCCTTGCCCCGGTACCCCGGGACGAGTGCGTCCTTGGTGTCCCAGGTCAGTGACCACGGCGCGGCCTTGTCCCTGGAGACCACGGTGCCGTCGACCGTCAGGGCGACCTCGTCGACCGCCTTGTCGTCCGTGGCCGTGGCCGTGACGACGACCGTCCCGGACTGCGTGGAGCCAGCGGCCGGGCTCTGGATCGTGACGTTGGTGGGAGCTGGTGAGTTGTCGACGGCGAACGGCACGCTGGAGCTCTTCACCTGACCGGCCGCGTCCGTCACTTCCGCGCGGAAGGTGTGCGCAGTGCCGTCGGGAATCGAGGAGGACGCCCACGTGGTGGTGAACGGGGCGTCCGTGTCAGCGGCGCCGACCTGGCTGTTGTCGACGAAGTAGCGGACCGTCACCGGGCCGGTCGCGGACGAGACGTTGGCGCCGAGTGTGGTGGAGCCGGAGAGCACCTGGTTCGGGGCCGGGCTCGTGGCGTCGACCGACAGGGTCGGCACGGCTGTCTTGCTGGGGTCGTTCCAGGTCACGGTCAGCGCGGGGCGCTGCGTGGTCTCGGTGGCGTCGTCGGAGTAGTAGGTGACGAGGGAAGGAGTCGCACGAGACTCGGTCTGCTGGCGGAGCAGGACGCCGAAGTTCGGCTGGCCGTTGGCCCAGGCCTGAACCACGGACTTGAGATCGAAGGTGTCGGTTCCCGCCGCGGTCCGGTTGGGGGACGCAGCGTTAGGCGCGATCCCGCTGCCGGTGTAGGTGCCACCGCTCGTCTCGGCGCTGTCTGTCCTCCATTGGACACCCGGTTGCGACTCGCGCCAGCTCGCGCCGGCGCCACCGGAGCACGACGAGCTGGCACCGCTACCCTCGCTCCACTGTTGGGTCACACGGTAGGCGCGCACGCCGGTGTCGGTCGTGGTCGACGGCACCCACGTCAGCGCCAGGTTGGCCGACGTCACAACGGCGTCAGCGGGGATCTCCCGCACGTCGAAACGCAAAAGCGCTCGCTGGATCCACGTGGCGTCGGTGCCGACGTACAGGCGCGGGGCAGCGCCAGAGCTGGTGTCGTCGCCGCACGGCGTCGCTGCTTGGGCCGCCTCCTGGCCGATCGTGGTGCCCGCCACGGTTTCCGGCGCCGCGGGGATCGTCAGGCTGCTCGTCCCGGTGGCGGGCAGGACCGCCTTGACCTCGGACTCCGCCCGCCCCGAGACGGCGACGATGACGACCTTGTAGTAGTAGGTGGTCGAGCCCTTCGCCGTCGTGTCGGTGAACATGGTCAACGGCCGATAACCGATCTCGACCAGCTTCGTGGACGCCGACGCCGCGAAGCCCGGGCTGGTGGAGCGGTGGATCTCGTACCGCTGGAAGTCGCTCTCGGTCGCCCGGCGCCAGGTCAGCCGTGCACCGTTGCCGTTGAGGAGTCTCGGCACGTCGACCAACGGAGCCGCCACGGCAGAAGCGGGCGTGAGAGCCGCCTGCGTCACCTGGACGACGCTCACGACCAACAGGACGGTGAGCAGCCGGGCCAGGGTTCGGACCAGACGCGACATGGGGCCTCCTGGGTGGTTCGCAGCCTCCGAGGCCACGGTCTCGTGAAGTATCGGAACGTGCGACCTCGTGACACCAGGACGCGAGTGGTTCAGATGAGAGACAAGTTGCGGACATCTTGTGACGGCATTCACAAGACCGCTCGGTCCCACGGCGTCCTGGGACAACACCCATTGGGGTGGTAGTCGTCGGCCCGGCCGATGACTACCTTCAGCGCGTGACTGCCGATCTCGGGCAGCCGTCACTTGCGGTGGCGCTGCACGTCAGCACCCTAGGCCGGACCGTGCTGGACATCGCACGCACGATGCTCGACGACCAAGCCAGACGGGTCGCCGGCCAGGGACTGACCCCTGACGGCGAATACGGCCTCGAGCTGGCCAAGAGCCTCGTCATGCTGGCCGGACTGGTGTCGGCACCCGAACGGGCACTGGTGCTGCACGAGGAGTCCTGGGAGATCTCCCACCACGGACGCACCCTGGTGCTGACCATCGCGCAGTACCGCCTGCTGCGCGAGCTCATGGTCTCCGCCAACCACACGGTGCGTGCCCAGCGCCTCGCCGGCATCATGTTCGGCTCGGGCTACCGTGAGCGCGACCGCGTCGCTGCCCACGTCAAGCGGCTGCGCCGCCGGCTTGCCGAGGAGGGTGTCGATAGCTGCCGAATCGACACCGTCCGCGGCGTCGGCTACCGGCTGGCCTGGGTTTCCTGAGATCCCAGGCACTGTCGGTCCTAACGGGACCAAGTTGAAACACTGTGGTCACTGCTTGCAGGGCTCTTGCCGGTCAACTCGCTCCCTGGCCCTCTGTAGGTCCGGCCGGCTCGTCAATTCCGGTTCAGTGAGGAGCAGTCGGGCCTCTTGGAGCGCACCTGTTCTCGGAGCTGCTTACCGCGGACGAAGAGATGAGCACGATCGGGATCACGACGGGGGAGACGTTCGGAAGGGGTGACAGTCCGCTGGTCCTTCTCACCGCCCTCCAGACGACCTTCGAGCCGCACCCGGCATCGAGCTTCTCTAAGCTGGTTCAAGCTCCGGCCATCGATGCTGACGGCAACTACAGCACCGATCAAGCTGCGCGTTCTGAGGTCGCACGTACAAGTGTCGGGGGCGCCACTGTGGGGGGAGCCACTCTCGCGAGCGCCACTCTCGCGAGCGCCACTCTCTCGGGAGCGCCACTCTCTCGGGAGCGCCACTGTCGGGAGCGCCACTCTCGGGGCGCGATGTAGTGCAGTCTGCTGGGCCGGATGACCGTTCGCTCGACTTCTATGGCACGTCGCGCGAGCCAGCGGTCAGCCCGAAGTCGAGGGTCTTCTTGCCGTCGGCCTGGCTCTCACCAGCTGACTTGTCGAGCTTCGGCCTTCTTTGCGGCGGACCTGGTCGCCCGGTCGAGCATCGGGAGGACTTCCGGCGTCTGCTGGCGGACTTCCTCATGCAGGCGTGACGCGGGCGCTGTGTCACATGCCCTGCGCGAGACGGTAGTAAGCCTGGTTCCACCGGAGCTCGTGCTGGAATTGGCGCGGGGTCGTGGCATCGTCGATGACCAGGAGCTCCGTCCGAGCGATCTCGGTGAAGTCGCGGAACACCTCGACTCCCACGTTCGTCGTCATGACGGTGTGGTGCGCGGCGCCTGCCATCAGCCAGCAGGTGGCGCTGGTCGCGAAGTCGGGCTGGGGTTTCCAGATCGCTCGGCCGACCGGCAGCCGCGGAAGGTCGGGCGCCTCCACGATGGTCACGACGTTGGCGACCAGTCGGAAGCGGTCGCGCATGTCGCTCATCGCCACGACGAGCGCAGGCCCGGGATCCGCGGTGAAGACGAGTCGCACCGGGTCGTCCTTGCCGCCGATGCCCAGCGGGTGCACCTCCAGCCGCGGCGTCGCGGTCGTCAGCGACGGGGCGACCTCGAGCATGTGCGCGCCCAGGATTCGCTCCTCTCCGGGGACGAGATCGTAGGTGTAGTCCTCCATGAGGCTCGCCCCACCGGGGAGGCCGGCGCCCATGACACTGGCGACGCGCACCAGGATGGCGGTTTTCCAGTCGCCCTCGGCGCCGAAGCCGTACCCCTCGGCCATCAGGCGCTGGACCGCAAGCCCGGGCAGTTGCGTGAGCGTGCCGAGGTCCTCGAATGAGGTGGTGAACGCACCGAACGCGCCGTCCTCGAGGAAGGAACGGAGCCCGACCTCGATCGCGGCGCCGTCCCTCAGCGACTGGTGTCGCGCTCCGCCCGGCAGGAGCTCGTCGCTCACGTCGTACAAGTCGAGGTACTCCGAGACGAGGTCGTCGACGTCCACGGGCGGCGCGGCATCCACGGCGGCAGCGAGCTCGTTGACCCCCCAGGTGTTCACCTGGACGCCGAAGCGCAGCTCGGCCTCGGTCTTGTCGCCCTCCGTCACGGCGACGTAGCGCATGTTGTCGCCGAACCTTGCCAGCTTGAGGGTGCGGACCGCGGCCCAGCCGGCGGACGCACGCTGCCAGTCCTCGACCTGTCGTTGCACGGCAGGGTTGGACACGTGCCCGACGACCGTCTTGCGAGCCAAACCGAGGCGGGTCTGGATGTAGCCGAACTCCCGGTCACCGTGCGCGGCCTGGTTCAGGTTCATGAAGTCGAAGTCGATGTCCGCCCAGGGCAGCTCGACGTTCGCCTGAGTGTGCAGGTGCAGCAGCGGCTTCTGGAGCGCCTCGAGCCCGGCGATCCACATCTTCGCCGGGCTGAAGGTGTGCATCCACGCGATCACGCCGATGACCTCGTCCCTCCCGTTCACGTCGAGGGCCATCCGGCGGATGCTGTCGGCGTCCTTGAGCACCGGCTTCCAGACGACCTTCACGGGAAGGGCGCCGAGACCGTCGGCCACGGCCTGGGACTGCTCCGCGACCTGGCGCAGCGTCTCCTCGCCGTACAGGGTCTGGCTGCCGGTGACGAACCAGATCTCCTGGTCTTCGAAGGAGGTGGTCAGCGGGGTGCGGTTCATGGCGGGTCCTTCAGAGGTGGTCGACCGCGGCGGCCTCAACGGCGAGACCGGCGCGGTAGGTGTGCAGGTAGGCGGCGAAACCGGTGACGTCGACGGACAGCGGATCGACCGAGGCGAAGCCGGACCGGGCGAAGACCCGACGGTCGAGGTGCTCACTCAGCGAGCCGTGACCCTCGACGGCGTACGACGCGAGGACGGCGATCCCCCAGGCACCACCCTCCGAGGCGTGGTCGCCGACCGCCACAGGCACGTCGAGGGCGGCGGCCAGGAACCGTTGGGCGACGTGGGTGGTGCGGAACACGCCACCGTGGGCGACCAGCCGGTCGAGCGCGACCCCCTCGTCGGCCAGCACGCGCATGCCGAGGGCGAGGGTGGCGAAGACGCCGTACAGATGCGCACGCATCACGTTGGCAAGCGTGAAGCGGCTGTCGGGTGTCCGGACCACCAGCGGGCGGCCCACCTCGAGCGCTGCGATGGGTTCTCCGGCGAGGTGGTTGTAGGCCAGGACCCCGCCGGCGTCGGGTTCTCCCTGCAGTGCCTCGTCGAACAGGTTCGCGAAGACGGCATCCACATCGACGGCCAGACCCGCGAGCTCGGCGAAGCGGACGAACAGCCCCACCCACGCCTCCAGGTCGGCGGCTCCGTTGTTGCAGTGCACCATGGCGACCGGGTCCCCTGCCGGCGTGGTGACGAGGTCGAGCTCGGGATGGACGTGCGCCAGCTCGTGGTCGAGCACGATCATCGCGAAGACGCTCGTGCCGACGCTCACGTTCCCGGTGCGCGGCGCGACCGCGTTCGTCGCGACCATGCCGGTGCCGGCGTCCCCCTCGGGCGGGCAGAGCACGGCACCGGGACGAAGCGCCCCCGTCGGATCCAGGAGCGCGGCGCCGTCGGCGGTCAACGTCCCCGCTGGCTCTCCTGCGACGAGGATCTCAGGCAAGAGCTCGAGCACGGGCGGAAGGGCGTCCGCGGTCAGCACGTCGAAGCGAACGGCCAGGTCGGCGTCGTACGTGCGCGACGCGTGGTCGATGGGGAACATCCCGCTGGCATCCCCGATGCCGAGCACGCGACGGCCGGTGAGCGCTCCGTGCACGTATCCCGCGAGCGTGGTGACCGAGCGCACGTCAGCGACGTGGGGCTCGCCGTCGAGAACCCCCTGGTAGAGGTGGGCGATCGACCAGCGCAGCGGGATGTTGACCCCGAACAGCTCGGTCAGTGCTGCGGCGGCGGGGGCCGTATTCGTGTTGCGCCAGGTGCGGAAGGGAACCAGCAGCTCTCCGGTCCGGTCGAACGCGAGGTAGCCGTGCATCATCGCGGAGACGCCGATCGCGCGAACCCGCTCCAAAGGGACGCCGTACCGGCCGCTCACCTCGGCGACCAGGTCCGCGTGGGCGGCCTGCAGACCGGACCACACCGCGCTGAGGGAGTAGGTCCACTCCTGATCGCGGAACTCGCTCTCCCACGCGTGACCCGCCGTGGCCAGCACGGTCGCGTCCTCGTCGTCCGCGATGAGGCAGGCCTTGATCCGCGTGGACCCCAGCTCGATGCCGAGGACCGCGCGACCCGTGCGGATCGCCTCGACCGCCGCGTCGGTTCTCATGACGGCGCAGGCTCTCGGCGGTCGCCGTCGGCCTGCCGATAGACGTTCTGGTAGCGGTCGTAGAGGCAGTGGACGACCTCCTGCGGGATCGGTGTCGCCCCGGCAGCGAACCGGCCGTAGACCTCGAACGGGCCCACGGGGATCGGCCCGCGGAACTCGTCCGCCACGGCCGTGGTGACGCACGGGATGTCCTCGCCGCGGACGCTCGCATCGCCCGGGCCCGGCAGCAGGTGTCCGGTCACGGCGTCGTCGACCGGAGGATCTCGGCGAGGCGTGGGCGTGCGCGCACGTTAGAGAAGGCGAAGGCATCGGCGAGGACGCCTGCCTCGTTGGCTGTGAGGTCCGCGAAGGCAGCGGCGTAGTCGTCGACCATCGCTTCCGCGAGCATCACGTGGCGGACGTGGCCGTGGATCCAGCGGGCTGCACCCCACGGGTACGGAGCGAAGTCCGGGAACTCGCTGGCGAAGAGCTGCTCGATTGGTTCGAGGATGTCTCGCACGCCCGCGTCCGTCGACCCCCAAGCGTCGACGCCCAGCCGCGCCTTCTTCTCCAGCACGCCGGCGATCCGCTTCATGTAGGGCGAGTCCGGATCGGTGTGCACCACTCCCTGGAGGCCGATGTCTTTGTAGGTCCACAGCGACCAGCTCGCCCCATGACGGTCGTAGATCTCGAGCTGGTCCTGGAGCAGGCGGTACCTCTGCTCGTCCCGGTCGGGCTCGCCGGTGTAGACGGGGCCGAACTCACCGACCCAGACGGGGGTCCCGGTCTCCCTCATGTACTCCGTGCGAGCCAGGAACGTCTCCTCGAGGCGGTCCCGGTCGACGTACGCCCCTCGTGTCTCCCCCGGGTACGGGCCACCGTCGACGAATCCCGGGAGTGCGTAGTCGTGCGCGGTGTACACGCAGTTCGGCAGCGGGTCCCCGAGCTGGTCGAACTGCGTGGAGAAGCGGTTGCCGTCGAGGAAGAGGACGTGGCCCGGGTCGACGGCCCGGATCGCGGCCTCGAGGCGGCGGTAGAACGGCCCGAGGGAGTTGCCATGCACGTCGGCGGGCTCGTTCACGGGGTTGTAGCCGGCCACCCACGGGTGCTCGCGGTAGCGGTCGGCGATGCGCTCCCACAGCGCCACCACGCGGTCCTGGAACTGCCGTTGTGCCCAGAAGTGCGCCCACTGCGTCGGGTTGTCGGAGTGCCAGTGCTGGTTCTGGGCCCCCGGAAGGGCATGAAGGTCGAGGATCGTGTAGATCCCGTGGCGCGCGCACGCCTCGATGACCCGGTCGAGCAGGGCGAAGCCCTCCTCCTTGATCTCGAAGGGGCGTTCGTCGTCCTCGAAGTGCCGGTAGTTGAAGGGGATGCGCAGCGAGTTCAACCCGAGGGACTGGAGAAATGCCGCGTCCTCGTCGGCGAAGAACACCTGCATGAACCGTCCGAAGTACGCCGCGGCGCCGCCCGGTCCGAGCACCCGGGTCATGGCGCGCCTCATCTGGGACTCGGAGCCGGAGTAGCCGGTGATGAAGTTCTCCATGTTCATCCACCCGCCCAGCCCGCAGCCACGCAGGACCAGGGGCACGCCGTCGACGACCAGCTGGGATCCGTCGACCTGGACCAGCTTCACTGCGCGCCCTGACTTCGGTTCGACGACTCGAGCGTCACCGCGGTCCAGGACACCGGCGGGAGCGTCAGTCGCATGACCTCTCCGTCGAGGTGGGCGGTCGCGTTGTCGTCGACGCCGACCCTCTCCTGGTCGTCGCGCACGTTCGCTGCGTGGACGTCCTCGTCGTGGAGGGTCCGAGCGCTGCCGATCTCGACGCCGCCGAGGTGTGAGACGTCGATGTCCACGGTGACCTCGTCGGTCTGGCTCCGGTTCACCAGGAAGACCGCCGTGGATCCCGCCCCCGCGTCGTGGGTAGCGACGGCATCCACCACCGGCACGTCTCCGTAACGCTCGGTCGGATACGTCGGGCACTCAAGCTTCAGCTCGAGAGTGGTCCCCCGGGCCAGTGACGAGACGATGGCGAACGGGAAGAAGGTCGTCTGCCGCCACGCATCGCCTCCCGGGTCGGTCATGATCGGCGCGATGACGTTAACCAGCTGGGCGAGACTGGCCGACTTCACGCGGTCGGCGTGCCGCAGCAACGCGATGAGCAGGTTCCCGAAGACCACGGCATCCATGACCGTGTAGGCGTCCTCGAGGAGTCTCGGCGCGACCGGCCAGGTGTCGACGTCGGTGATGCGGTCGACGTCGTTGTATCGGGACTGGTACCAGACGTTCCACTCGTCGAAGGCGATGTACATCGTCTTCGTGCTGCGCTTGAGCGCCTTCACGTGGTCCGCGGTCGCGACGACGGACTCGATGAAGCGGTCCATGTCGACTGCCGAGGCCAGGAAGCTGTCGTAGTCGCCGTCCTGCGGCTCGTAGTAGGCGTGGCAGGAGATGTAGTCCACGTCGTCGTAGGTCTCCTCGAGCACGACGCGCTCCCACTCGCCGAATGTCGGCATGCCGGCGCCGGAGCTGCCGCAGACGACGAGCTCGAGATCGGGGTCGAGCTGGCGCATGGCCCGGGCCGTCTGGGAGGCCAGCAGGGCGTAGCTGCGCGGAGTACCGTGCCCGAGCTGCCAGGGCCCGTCCAGCTCGTTACCGAGGCACCACATGCGGATCGAGTGCGGCTCGGTGGATCCATGGGCTGCACGGAGGTCGGAGAGCGCCGTCCCCGACCTGATGTTCGAGTACTCGAGGACGTCGAGGGCCTCCTGGACGCCGCGCGTGCCGAGGTTGACGGCGTACACGAGCTCGCAGCCGACCCTCTTCAGCCAAGTGGCGAACTCGTTGAGGCCGACCTCGTTGGTCTCGGTTGAGTGCCAGGCGAGGTCGAGGCGACGCGGACGCAGCTCCCGTGGTCCCACGCCGTCCTCCCACCGGTAGCCGGAGACGAAGTTGCCGCCGGGGTAGCGGACGGCGGTGACCCCGAGCTCACGCACGAGCGCCACGACGTCCTTGCGATAGCCGTCCTCGTCCGCGGTGGGATGGGTGGGCTCGTAGATGCCGTCGTACACGCAGCGGCCGAGGTGCTCGACGAAAGAGCCGAACAGCCGTGCGTTGACGTCCCCGACGACGAAGTGCGGGTCGATGGTGAGGTGAGCGCGGATCATGGGTCCTCGGACGATTAGTGGTGAAGGCGGATGGGAGGGTCTACTTCAGGCTTCCGATGGACAGGCCGCCCTGCCAGTAGCGCTGAAGGGTGAGGAACGCGATGATCAACGGCACGACCGAGACGAGCGAGCCGAGGATGATGATGCTCCAGAGGCTCTGCCCCCCGGCTGCGCCGTAGGTCGAGGCCGTCGACTGCCAGAGCCCGATTCCGACCGTCACGGGGAACAGCCGGTTGTCCGACAGCATGGCCAGGGGCAGGAAGTAGTTGTTCCAGGACGCCACGATCGACAGCAGCAGCACGGTGACCATGGCCGGTCGCATCAGGGGGACTGCGATCCGGATGAAGGTCCCGAACTCACCGGCCCCGTCGACCCGCGCCGCGTCCAGGAGCTCGTCCGGCACCGCGTCGCGGGCGTAGACGTGCATCAGGTAGACGCCGAAGGGATTGAGCCAGGTCGGCAGGATCACCGCCCAGATCGTGTTCGTCAGGTTGATGTTGGAGAAGAGGATGAAGGTGGGGATGACGAGCGCGGTCGTCGGCACCATCACCGCCCCGAGAAGGACCGCGAATGCGACCCTGCGGCCAGCGAACCGGTACTTGGCGAACCCGTACCCCGCCAGCACGGCCAGGACGGTCGCCCCGATCCCTCCGGCGAAGGCGTACAACGCCGAGTTGAGCAGCCACCGTGCGTAGATGCCGCCCCCGTAGGTGAACAGCTGCTTGATGTTCTCCACGTAGTTGATGTCACCGGAGAACCACAGGGCGTTGCCGCCGCCGAAGAGACCGGCCGAGCTCTTGGAGCTGTTGATGATCAACCACCAGAAGGGGACCAGGAAGTACACGACGAGAAAGGCCAGCAGTATCTGGAGCGGTAGGTAGCGCTGGCCGTGGCTCCGCGACGCCGCTCGCGACGAGACATCGTCGGTCATGACAGGAAGCTCCCTCGCTTACGGGTGGCGAACAGGAAGATGTAGACGCAGACGAAGACGACGGCACCGAGCGAGAAGGAGATCGCCGAGCCGTAGTTGTAGTTCGCCAGGCTGAAGGCCTGCTGGTAGGCGTACATATTCGGGGTGAAGTCCTCGGGGATCGCGCCGGCCGCGAGGCTCTGGAGGATCTTCGGCTCGTTGAAGAACTGGAGGGTCCCGATCAGGGCGAAGACCAGGATCAGCAGCAGTGCGGGCGCGAGGAGCGGGACCTTGATGCGCAGCACGATCTGCCACTGCGAGGCGCCGTCGATGCGGGCCGCCTCGTAGAGGGTGGGGTCGATGCCCTGGAGCGCCGCGAACAGGATGATCATGTAATAGCCCGCCCACTGCCACGTGACGACGTTCAGTAGCCCCCAGAAGATGAGCTTCGTGCTCAAGAAGTCGGGCGCCGTCGTGCCGAATGTGGAGAAGATGTCGGCGAGAGGGCCGAAGTTCTTGCTGTAGAGAAAACCCCACATGAGGGCTCCGATGACGGCGGGAATTGCGTACGGCATGAAGATCATCAACCGCGAGAACCTCGCGAATCGATCCACCATCACGTCCAACATCAGCGCGATGGCCAGTGATATGGCCATCTGGAAGGGGATAAGCACCAAGGAGAAGCGGACGACGAACGAGACGCCGTCGAGGAACGAAGGATCTTGGAAGGCCTTGACGTAGTTGTGGAACAGGACGAAGTGCGTGCCACCGATGAGTCGCTTCTGGAACAGGCTGAGGTAGAGCGCGTACCCCAGCGGGAGGATCAGCATCGTGACGAAGACGATCCCGAAGGGGGCAACGAAAAGCCAGCCGGCGAGGTTCTGGCGCCTGGCCGGCGAGCGGCGGCGCCGACGCCGCTCCTGGGCATCGGTCGTCGCGACTGACGTGGACGAGACGGTCATGGTGTCTCCAGATCTAGCTGATACGACGGCTGGCCGATCCGTGGCTCAGGGACCGGCCAGCCGTGGGGGTCACCTGGCTACTCGACCGTGAACCCTTGCTCCTTGGCGTAGCCCTCGACATCCTTCTGCAACGCGTCGGCCGCCTCGGCCCCGGAGGCGGAACCGTCGTCGATGGCGGCGATCTGCTTGGTGAAGGCGGTGTAGAAGTATTGGCCGATGGGCGTGTAGGTCATGCCCTGGTAACCGTTCGCCGCGGGGACGTACACCTCCTTGTTCGCCTGCTGGCCGCTGAAGAACGGGACTTTGAAGTCGACGAAGGCCGGGTCGTCCAGCACCTTCAGGTTGAGCGGGAAGATGATCTGGTTCTTCCACCCCTCCTCCAGCGATGCGTCGTCGGCGTAGACGCCGAAGGCAACCTCGGCGGCGAGCTCCGGGTCCTTGGCCTGCTTGGTCACCGAGAACGCCGAGCCGCCCCAGTTGACCTGGACCGGGTTGCTCGTGTCCCACTGCGGCAGGGGTGCTGTCGCCCACACATCCTTGTCGGCCCCTTCTCCCACGCCGGCGCCCTGCAGGTAGCCGGGAGCCCACGCGGCGGAGAGGTACGTCGCGTAGTCGCCGCCGATGACCCCGGAGATGTACTCCGGCGTGAACTGGTCCTGCGTCCCGACGAGGCCCTTCGAGGTCAGCCCGGCCCAGTAGTCCAGCACCTCCTTGGCCTCATCACTGTCGAGTTCGATGCCGATCGTGCCGCCGTCGGAGGTCGAGTAGGTGAAGGGCTGGGCGCCGTTCTGGTAGAGCAGCGCGGTCACGTAGGCGGGCTGGTTGGCTGGGAAGTCGCCGAACAGCGGACCGCCGGCGTCCTTGACCTTCTGGGCTGCCGCTTCGTACTCGTCCCACGTCGTCGGCGGCGTGATCTTGTACTTGTCGAAGACGTCCTTGCGGTAGATCATCCCCATCGGCCCACCGTCGACCGGGGCGCCGTACACACCGTCCCCGACCGAAACGTCCTTCCAGGCCCCGTCGCTGAAGTTCGCCTTCACGTCCTCGTAGCCGAGGTCCTTGATATCGACGAGCGCGTCTTGGACCTGGAACGTCGGGATCCGGTCCGCCTCCAGCATGACGACGTCAGGAGCTCCTGAGCCGGCGCTGACGGCCGTCTGGAACTTGTCGTACTCGTCACCGCCGGCGCCGGCGTTGGTCCAGCAGACCTGGACGTCGTCGTGCCCCGAGTTGAAGTTGTCGACAACCTTCTCCATGTTGGGGTACCACGCCCACAGCGTCACCACCGGCGCCTGCTTGTTCTTGATGGTGTTGGTGCAGTTGGTCGCCTTCTTCCCACCTCCGCCGCTCGCGCCGGAGTCGTCTCCGCCACCTCCGCATCCCGAGAGCGTGGCTACGAGTGCGACACCGGTCGCGGTAGCAGCAGCAATGACTGATCTCGTCTTCACTGGACTTTCCCTTCGGAAGCTGGACGTCTTCAACGATGCACCTCGGACCGGACTGACTGGACGAAAGTGACGTCCACTCGGCCACTGATGACTGCAATCCCGTTGATTTTCAACGTTGTAGAACGAACTGTCAAGCATCTGTAACCGGAAAGTTTCCGGCACCTTGCCGCGGATTCCCGGACAGGACCCGCGACGTGCGTCTTCGCCCGTCACCGGACCCGGCGACGGGCCGCTAGAATCCTGATTCGAGACACCCGAGAGCAGGCATAAGGACGGAGAGTCCCATGAGCGCGACCATGCACGACGTCGCACTGATTGCGGGCGTCTCGGTCAAGACGGTGTCGAACGTCATCAACGACTACCCGCACGTCCGCCCCGCGACCCGGGGCCGGGTGCTCGCCGCCATCGCCGAGCTCGGCTACCGGCCCAACCTCACGGCCAGGGGCCTGCGCTCGGGCAAGACCGGGATCATCGGACTCGCAGTGCCGGAGCTCCGGGAGAACTACTTCGCCGAGCTGGCCGACGCCGTCATCCGAGCCGCGGAGAAGCAACGGCTCGGTGTCCTCGTGGAACAGACCAACGGCGATCGCGACACGGAGCTGCTGGTGATCTCGGGTGCTCGCATGCACTTCACCGACGGCATCTTGTTCAGCCCCGTCGGGATGGGACAGGCGGACGCATCGCTGCTCGACGTCCCGTTCCCGCTCGTCCTCCTCGGCGAGCGCATCTTCAACGGCCCGACCGACCACGTGACCATGCACAACGTGTCCTCGGCTGCGGCGACGGTGGAACACCTCCTGTCCATCGGGCGCCGCCGAATCGCCCTGGTGGGGGCCGAAGGGGACGACGACACCGATGCCAGCTCCTGGAGCCTGCGCACGCGCGGGTATCGCCGAGCACTGGAGCGGGCCGGCATCCCGAGTGACGAACGCTTCATCCGCCGTACCTCGCACTGGAACCGCGCCGGCGGGGCAGCTGCGATCCACGAGATGATCGCCGAGGGCCTCACCTTCGACGCCGTGTTCGCCCTCAACGACGCCCTCGCCCTCGGGGTGCTGCGCGGCCTGCAGGAGGTCGGCCTCCGCGTGCCCGAGGACGTCGCCGTGGTGGGGTTCGACAACGTGGACGAGAGTCAGTACGCCATTCCCTCACTCACCACGGTCGACCCCGGTCGCGAGGAGATAGCGGCCACCGCCGTCGAGCTGCTGGTCGAGAGGATCAACGAGAAGGGCGTCAAGGCTCCGCCCCGCACCGTGAAGGCCGCCTTCTCGATCGTGTCGCGCGAGTCGACCGGCATGGCGCCGGGCCTGGACCGGGCGGGCGACTCGCCCCAGGTCGAGCTGACCTCCTGACCTCGTCGCCCGGACGTGCCAGGACGTGCCGCCGACGGGGATGCATCCGTCGGCGGCACGTCCTCAGCGACAGCTGATCACTGCTGCCAGAAGGCCAGGTTGGAGCTGATCTTCTGTGCGGTCGCGAGCAGGGCCGAGGCCTGCGCGTCGGTCAGCTTGCCGGAGCTGTGGAAGCTGTTCACCTGGTCGATGTAACCGGCCAGGACCTCCAGCGCCTCGTCGTGATGACCCTTGGTGACGAGCTTCTCCGCCTGGGTGAGCTTGACCGTGAGGGCGTTCTTGTTGCCCCCGTTCAGGCCTGTGGCCGCGACGGAGCTCCTCAGGGCGGCGAACTTGTCCGCCATGAACGCCCCGGGGTGCCAGAGGTAGTCACGAGCGAACGTCGTGAACATCTGGTTCCAGGTGTTGAAGTCGTGCGCACCCGCGACCACCACGTTCTCCACGAACGCCGTCTGGTCCAGGTTGGCCACCGTGGTCGCGTTGGGCAGACCGAAGTCCCAGCGCCCTCCGCCGTACAGGATGTAGGGCTTGTCCACGTCCGGCGTGGTGGCACGCACCGAGGCGCCACCACTCCACGGCCCGTAGTACCCGAACTTCGTGGCGTCGAAGTTGACGAGGTTCTGCGTGACGGACGAACCCGCCGAGAGACCCGCGAACGCGCGGTCGATCGCCTGGGTCGAGACGTTGTAGCTGCTCTCGACGAGCGGGATGACGACGTTGCGAAGGTTGGGGTACCCCTGCGCCGCGCTGCCCAGGTAGTTGGTGTTGGTCGTGATGACCACCGCGGGCTCGGTGTCGCCGTCCTGGATCAGGTTGTCCATGATGACCGGGACGTCACCCATGTTCATCCAGTCCGACTGGTCCTGGCCGCCGCCGTGCTGCATGTAGATCGTCTTGTAGGGCTCGGCGCGGTTCGCGTCGTAGCCCGGCGGCAGGTAGACGCCCATCGTGCGCGCGGTGGCACCGATCTGCACGGGCACATAGCTCCAGGTGCCGTGCGGGGCATCGGCTCGAGGGTTCTCGATCACGCGGGCCGCCAGCGGCGCGAAGTCCTGCTTCGCCGCGTCGTAGGGCACGTTGACCTTGTTGAAGGCTCGCCGGGCGGTGCCGGTCAGCCCGTCGGGGGCGTAGATCGGCGAGTTGGCGGGGTCGGCCACCCAGAGGTTCGTGTTGTTGTTGACGTAGAACCAGTACTGGTTGGCGCCGGCCGCCAGCGGCACGTCGGTCACCCAGTAGCCGTCGCCCGCATTGGTCATCTCGACGTCGTAGGCGCCGCCTCCGCGCATGAGGCCCGGCCGGTACTGCTGGGGCTGGTAGACCGTCGGGTCGCTCAGGTCCGCCCAGTTGCGCAGAGCGATGTCCGCCACGAACCGGACACTGGTCGCGGTCGGGTTGTAATAGACGAAGTGGCCGGTGTAGCCGGTCGGCGAGCTGGAGTCGGCGACGATCGTCGGCCCGGGCGTAAGGTTCACGTCCGCGGCTTGGGCCGAGACTGAGGTCAGGCTGACGGCCATCGCGGCCGCCAGCGACAGCGCGGCGGCCAACGCGGGGAATCGCCGCCGGCGCCCGCCCGTCCCCCTCGCGGCCGCCAATGGCTGCCTTCTCACGTGTAACGCACTCATTTCTCTTCCTCCCTGGAACGGCGGTCGGGGGCCGGAAGGCACCTCGCGATCAGCAGGCTAACCGGTGTTTACGACGTGGTAAAGATCTTCTTACGACGTTGTAAAACATTTTTGTGATGACGTGATCAAGCCGAAAAATCGGATGAGCGGGGCCGTCCACACGGGTGTTCCCGTGCCGACGGCCCCGCCCAGGTGGTGGGGTCGAACCGCTAGGAGGTGATGTTCTGGATTGCCTCCTGGGCCGCGGCGGTGAGCGCCGAGGCCTGCGCCTCGGTGAGCTTGCCCCCGGTGAGCAGGCTGGTGACCTGGCCGACGAAGTCGTCCGCGAGCAGGCTGACCGCTTCGGCCGTCTTGCCCTTTGCGACGAGCTTCGAGGCCTGGTCGATCTTCACTGTCAGGGCGATCTTGATCCCGCCGTTCACGTCGAGCACCGTGACCGCCGACTTCAGCCCCGAGAGCTGCTCGGCCGCAGTGACGTCTCGCACCGTGATGGTCACCGTCTGGGAGGTCGACAGGCTGTAGGTCCTCGTGCCGTCACTGGAGGTGAAGGTCACGTCGTAAGTCCCTTCGCGAAGTTCGCGAAGAGTTGGGGCCAGGCGTTGAAGTCGTGACCACCCGCGATCTTGTCGAACTTGTAGTTGACCAGGCCGTCGAGCGCTGAGCTGGTCCTGACGCACGCACAGGTTCAGGTTGTCCCACGCGCCGCAGCCCATGTAGATGTAGGCCTGCTTGATGTTGGCGGTGGTCGTCCGCGGCGGAGGGGTCCAGCTGAAGACGCCGTAGTAGCCGAACCGGAGCGGGTTGTTGTTGATGATGTTGATCGTCATGGACGCGCCCAGCGACAGGCCTGCGAACGCTCGGTCCATGCGGTTCGTCGACACGTTGTAGTGGCTCTGGACGAACGGGATGATCGTGCCCTCGAGGTTCGTGGTGTAGGGCGAGGCTCCCATGTACTGGGAGTTGGTGGTGACGATCACGGCCGGCTCGGTCTCACCGTCGGCAAGCAGGTTGTCCATGATGTGGGGACGCTGCCGATGTTCAGCCAGTCGGACTGGTCCTGGCCACTGCCGTGCATTACTACGTTGGAAATAGGCAATACACAACGATGTAACCTATGCCTGTGGGTCCCTTGCCAGCCGCTGAACGAGACGTCCCGTCCACACCCCCCAGCCGGGGCGCCTTCGGAGCGCTGCCCGACGGCCGTCGCGTGGAACGGCTGGAGATCGGGGCCACCCCGGGACCGGTGGTGAGCCTGCTGACCCTCGGAGCGACGGTCCACCGCCTGGAGGTCACCGGTGGCGACGGGCAGCGGCACAACGTGGTGCTCGGCCACCCCGACGTGGCGACATACCTGGACTCGCCGTACTACCTGGGCGGTGTCGTGGGCCGCTACGCCAACCGCATCGCGCATGGCCACTTCGGGCTCGACGACCGTCACGTCCGGGTGCCGGTCAACGACCGTGGCAATGCCCTGCACGGCGGCCCGGACGGCTTCGACCGGCGACTGTGGAAGGTGCAGGACCATCGGTCCGATCGTGCGGTGTTCCGGCTCGTCAGTCCGGACGGGGACATGGGATTTCCCGGCACGGTCGAGGCAAGTGCCTCCTACGAGATCGTCGGCAACTCGGTCCGGCTCGTCCTGGAGGCGTCGACCGACGCACCGACGGTCGTCAACCTGACGAGCCACGCGTACTTCAACCTCGACGGCGCGGGCACCGTCGAGGACCACCGACTGTGGGTACCGGCCACTTACTGGACACCGGTCGACGGGACCGGGATTCCGCTTGGCGTCCACAGGCATGTGGACGGAACGCCGTTCGACCTCCGAGAGCAGGTCCTTCTCTCCCGGACGATCCCGCTCCTGCCAGGGGGTTACGACCACAACTTCGTAGTACGGGGCAGCGGCATGCGGCCGGTGGCCGCTCTGGGATCCGAGCGGTCCGGGCTACGCCTGGAAGTGGGCGCCGACCAGCCCGGCCTGCAGGTGTTCACCAGCGGCACCTTCGACGGCACCCGCGTGGACGTCGACGGCACGCCGTTGCCGCGCTACGCCGGCGTAGCGTTGGAGCCTCAGCTCTTCCCCGACTCGCCGAACCATCCCGAGTGGCCGTCGGCGGTCGTCGTCCCGGGTGACACGTATCGCTCCCACATCGAGTGGTCGTTCTCGACGCTTCCCGAGCCTCAGCCGCTCGCCGCGAGATAGGCCTCGAGGATGTCACCCTTGACCCGACCACGGTCGGAGACGTCGTAGCCGTTTGCTTTCGCCCAGGAACGGACGTCGGTCAGGTCGTCCCTGATCTTGCTCGAGGTGTTGGCCCGAGCCCTCGAGGGTTGCGAGCCGTCAATGCGGTTTCCCGATCGTCGGCCTGCCGCGATGAAGGGGAGAAGGGTCTTGCGGAGCTTGATCGCGTTCTCGTCGGTCAGGTCGATTTCCAGCTCCCGGCCGTCCAGCGCAAACCTCACCGTCTGGGTGGCCTCACCGCCATCCAGGTCGTCGGTCAGCAGGATCGTCACGCGCTTGGTCATGAACCTGATTGTCCCGTCCCCGAGGCTCACATTGCTGCATCTTGCGGGGTTTCGGACCGTGCGTCCGGCGAGCACACGAGTCGCGCGCCGGCGGTCGGGCCCGGGCACGCCTTGCTGTAGCAAGGAACCGTCTGCCCGGCTCGATCCACCCTGTCGCCCTCGCGCTTGCGCGCGATCGAGCTTCTGACGCGCGACACTAGTCACAACGGGTCATTGTGCGCGCACACGCGGGCGAGAAACGTAGTCCCATGGCACACCCGACAGAGTTGGACTTCGTCACTTGCGACTTCCGCACCCCGGGCTCCTGGGATGCGGGATACCACACGGGCCGGGACTACCGCGCTCGGTCACCTCTGCCCGTCTTCGCCACGCGTGCCGGCACGGTCCTCCACGCAGGACCCGGCGGATGGGGGCCGGCGTACGGGACGCAGGTCATCATCCAGACCGGCGAGATCATGCACATGTACGCCCACCTCTCGAGCGTGAACTGCCGCGACGGACAAGCGGTCAAGGAGGGCGAGCAGGTCGCGCTCTCGGGCCACACCAGCAGTCGGTCGATCCCGTTCCACCTGCACTACGAGGAGCGGGTCGCGCCCTACCACTACATGAACCATCGGGCGCCGGTGTTCGACCGGACCGACTCCGGACTGCTGGTGGCGTTCGCAGCGCCGAGCAAGAAGCAGCGCGTGGACGTGGCGAAGATCGTGGCGGCGTTCCGCTCCGACCCGGACCGGGCACAGGGCGACGGCCTGTTCCCCGGACACGTACGCCCGGTCGAGATGGCGCTGATGGCGCTGGGGTTCCTCGACGGTACGTGGGCCACCGACGGGTACGCCGGCACCAAGACCCGCGCGGCCTACCAGGCCTACCAGCGCTCGCTGGGCTTCACGGGCAAGGACGCCGACGGCCTGCCCGGCAAGACGTCCCTGACCCAGCTCGGCAAGCGGTTCGGGTTCACGGTCGTCGGCGATGCGCCCGTCGCCACGCTGGCCGCGCCGCAGGCGCGCGGGCTGGCCGGCGGCGGCGGCCCGCCGTCACCGGTGTGGTGCCCGATGGCGACCCGTGACCAGATCGCAGGCCAGACCGAGACGGCTCCCTGGAACTCCGGGACCCCCCACTGGAAGGGCGTCCTGCACACGACCGAGGGGAAGACCTACGCCGGTGCTCGCCTGGCCTACGCGGACGGCGGCGTACCGCACTTCACGGTGGCACCGAACTTCCGTCTGGAGCGCGGGGAGATCTTTCAGCACTACCCGCTGAACTCACGGGCCACCGCACTGCGCGACGAGAACGCCGCCCTGAAGGAGAACCGCGCCCACGTCATCCAGATCGAGATCGTCGGCACCTGTGACGAGCGCAACCGCAGCTCCTGGCCCCAGGGCCTGTTCATCAAGGACTGGCCGAGTTGGTACGTCACCACCATCGGCCGCCTGATGCGGTGGTTGGAGGAGCACCGCGGCATCGCCCCGGCCAGCACGGTGGAGTGGAAGTCCTTCGACCAGGGCCGCGCGGCGGGAGCGTTCGGGGCCAAGAACGGGGTCAGGCTGTCGCCGGGCAAGTACGTCGCCTACTCGGGGTGGCTGGGACACCAGCACGTACCCGACAACGTCCACGGCGACCCTGGCGACATCGACATCGCGGCGCTGTTGGCGGTGAAGCCGAAGGTCGTGGCCGCCCCCAAGGACGTCGTCGACCTGCTGCCGATCGGCTGAGGGGGATGGGTCTCACCGTCTTGCACGCTCCGCTGCACGCCCCGTCGGCCAGACAGCACCC
Organism: uncultured Actinomycetota bacterium; assembly: GCA_963782155.1. Taxonomy (GTDB): domain Bacteria; phylum Actinomycetota; class Actinomycetes; order Propionibacteriales; family Nocardioidaceae; genus Nocardioides. The sequence continues at coordinate 253,878 of CAWAIZ010000008.1, read as the reverse complement.
GATCATCGTGACCCGTGAGATCCGCAGTCACGGGGCCACGATGGTCGGGCTCACCGAGGCGTACGGCGTCCTGCCCGCCCTGGCCCGCATGAGCGACTACCGGCTCGTGGTCGAGACCGGCGGCAGGGACAAGCGCCGCGGCCAACGGGACAACCCCATCCTGGTCCGTAAGGAGCTGCGCTCCTTGGGATCCGGCCAGGTGTTCGGCTGCCACGCCTCGACGCCCCTGAGGATCGCGCCCGAGCGGTGGATCACCTACGCGACGTTCGAGGTCGACGGAGTGGGCCCGGTCTGTCATGTCGTGCTCCACCCGCACGCCGCCGTCCAGGAGCGCCCCACGGGAAGGCTGCTCGCCGGTGTCGACCGGGCCCTCCAGTTCGGGCGGCAGATGGAGGTGTTCGCTGCGCTGCTCACCTTCGCCAAGGCCATGAGCTGGGCCATCGTCGTCACCGCCGACATGAACTTCCGCGACGCCGGTGACGACATCAAGTCGCCGTACGCCATCTTGCGTGCCCAGTCGCTCAAGATCGTCTCCCACAACATCGACTGCATCGCCTTCACGCCGAAGCTGAAGCTCGAGGTCAGCGAGGTCGCTGCGCCCGACACCATCACCGACCATCCGTGGCTGATCGGGGTGAGTGCGGGCTGAGGGCCTACTGTCTGGCCCGTGGAACTCGTGCTGCTGGGCGTTCGAGGCTCGACGCCGGCCCCAGGCCCTGACTACGTGCGGTACGGCGGGCACACGTCGTGCGTGGCCGTCACCGCCGACGGCGCGTCTGCGCCCACCCTCCTGATGGACGCCGGGACCGGGATCCGTTCGCTCCCCGGCCTGCTCGGTCCCGCAGCCTTCCGGGGGTCGATCCTGCTCAGCCACCTGCACTGGGACCACGTCGAGGGGTTGCCGTTCTGCCGGGCGGTGGATCACCCCGACGCCCGGGTCGACCTGCATGTCCCCGCCCAGGACGGCGTCTCGCCGCGGGACCTGCTGGCCCGGATGTTCTCGCCGCCGTCTTTCCCCATCGAGCCCGAGGGGCTGCTCGGGACCTGGCGTTTCCTACCGTCACCGGAAGGCGTCGCGGCCATCGAAGGCTTCGACGTCACTGCCGTCGACATCAACCACAAGGGCGGACGTACCTTGGGCTACCGGGTGGCGAGCGACACGGGGTCGTTCGCGTACCTTCCCGACCACGCCCCCACGCAAGGCATCGCCCCGGAGGTGTGGAAGCTGATCGAGGGAGTAGACGTCCTCCTGCACGACGCCCAGTTCACCGAGGCCGAGCGACCGCTGTCCGACGCCTACGGGCACGCCACGGTGGAGGAGACGGTGGTCATCGCCGCGAAGGCCGGCGTCGGACAGCTGGTCCTCTTCCACCACTCCCCTGTCCGCACCGACGACCAGCTGGACCGGATCCTCGAACTCGTGCAGTTGCCGCTCCCCACCGTCGTCGCCCGTGAGGGCATGCGGATCCCCGTCGGGGGCTGACCGGCCAGGAGGGTCAGGCGCGCACGAGCGCGTCGACCACCTGGTCGACGTGCGCGGAGAAGGCTCGGCCCCGCGGCAGCAGGTCCGGGGTGGCGTGCGCGACCTGGGCGTGTCCCAGGAACGCGGTGTAGGCAAGCAGACCTCGGTCACGGGCGCGGGCGGGTGAGAGACCGAGCTCGGTGAAGAGCTGGGTCAGGAAGGCCAGCCGTCGCTTGGTCACGCGGCGCAACGTGGTCGCCACGAGGGGGTGAGTTGCGCTCGCCTGCAGGGCGAGCTCGACGGTGCCGCCTGGTCCGGCGGCGTCGTCCGCAACGGACGCGAACGCCAGGTGCAGGAGCTTGCGCAACCGGGTCATCACGTCGTCGGTCGCCGGGATCGCGCCGATCACACGATCGGTGTCCCGCCGTTCCCAGAGCGCCAGGGCCGACGCGAGCAGCTCGTTCCGGTCGGCGAAGTGCCAGTAGAAGCTGCCCTTGGTGGCACCGAGCTCCTTCGCGAGCGGCTCCACCGCGACGGCCGCGAGTCCTCCCCGCGCAAGTGCTGCGAGCGCGGCCTCCGTCCAGTCCGCCGCCGTCAACGATTCCCGCTTTCCTGTTGGCATGTCCATACGCTACCGTATGGCCGTCCTCCATACGGAGGCGTATGGAGGAGACCAACATGTCAGCTCACAGCCACACCCTCCGGTCCAATGCCGGACGACAGCACCACCTGACCGTGGTCGCACCCGTGCGGCCCGGCCGCATCGCGGCCGTCCCGGTCCCCAGCACCCCACTGCTCGCATGCGCGTTGCCACGGGTCGACTGGTCCGACGCGTACGCCGTCGCCATCCCTCGGCGCGCGAAGGTCCGGCCGCCCGAGGAGTGGGCGGACGCGATCTTCCGGGCTCCGACTCCCTTGGTCCGCGTCCTCTTCGGGGTGCGCGAGGTCCTCGTCCGCTTGGTCGGCATCGAGCGCGGTGGGCGCCATGTCTTCGACATCGTGGCCTGGAGCCCGGACGAGGTGCTCCTCGGCATCGACCAGAGGCACCTGGGCTTCCGCGCGTCCGTGCTCGTCCAGTCGGACCGGGTCGTCGTGAGCACGATCGTCGAGGTCCACAACCGCCGCGGTCGCGCGTACTCCGCGCTCGTGCGCAGGGTGCATCCTCTCGTGGTGCGCACGTCGCTCGCGCACGCTGCTCGCAAGATGGCGGTGGCGGCATGATCGCGGCCGTACGACGGCTCCGGCTCGTAGGTGGCTCCCATGTCCGTTGACACACGAGAGCGCACCTACGACTGGCAGGACCCGCAACCCATCCGCGAGGCGGGCATCGAGCGGGACGGCCTCGCCGTGCTGCGCGCGATCGGCGCCGGCGCGCTGCCCGTCCCACCGGCTCTGCGGACCCTGGGGATCGTCCCGGTCGAGGCGGAGCCGGGCCGGGTCACCTTCGCCCTCGAGCCGGCCGAGTTCCACCTGAACCCCTTCGGCCTGGTGCACGGAGGCATCCTCGCCGCCATGCTGGACACGGCGATGGGGTGCGCCGCGCACTCCCTGTTGCCGGCTGCCACGGGGTACGTCACGGGCGAGATGAACATCCGGTTCCTGCGTCCCGGCCTCCTCACGGCGGGACCTCTGGTCTGCACGGGAGAGGTCGTCCATGCGGGCACGACCACGATGGTGACCAGCGCCCGTATCGTCGACGACCAGGACCGTCTCGTTGCGATCGGAGGAGCCACCTGCCTGGTGCGGAGGGGACGATGACCGCCCTCGCGCGGGGAGGCCCCGGAGTCGGTGGCGCGGGCGTACCTGGTCGCGGCCGCGATGATGCAGCTCTGACTATCCGTCCACGGACGCGCTCGCGCCCGGCTTCCCCGCGTCGGCGTAGGACCGCACGACGGAGATGTTGAGCGGGAAGTCGATGGCGAGGTCGCGGAACAGCAGGCTCCCGGCGGTCGCCGCGGCTTCGGTGGCCTGCTCGGCCACCGTCTCGGCCAGCCCTACCGGGGTGTGCACGACGACCTCGTCGTGCAGGAAGAACACCAGGTGCGGCCGGGCGTCGAGCGGCCCGTCCTCGCCCAGACGCCAGAGGCGGTTGCGCAGGTCCGCGATCCAGCACAGCGCCCACTCGGCGCCGGTGCCCTGCACCACGAAGTTGCGGGTGAAGCGGCCGTAGGCCCGTCGGTACCGTGCTTGAGCCTCCGGATCGGCGGGCGGGTCGTCGATCTCGCGGTCCCAGGCGTCCCCCCAGGTGGGCGACCCGCGTCCCAGCAGGGTGCGGACGACCCGGCCCCGCTCCCCGTCCCGAGCCGCGTGCTCGACCAGACCGAACGCCTCGGGGTAGCGGCGGGTGAGCCCCGCGACCATGCGGCCGCTCTCGCCGCTCGTCGCGCCGTACATCGCGCCGAGCAGGCCGAGCTTGGCGTCCTTGCGGCTGGCCACCGCGCCGTCGTCGACCATGCCCTGGTAGAGGTCGGCGCCCCGAGCCGACCGGGCCAGGGCGCGGTCGCCACTCATGCCGGCCAGGACGCGGGGCTCGAGCTGCGCGACGTCGGCGACCACGAACGTCCAACCGTCGTCCGCCACCGCCGCCGGCCGGACCAGCAAGGGGAACGACAGCGCACCGCCGCCGTTGGACGACCACCGCCCGGTGGTGGAGCCGGCCGGCTGGTACGACGGCCGGAACCGGTTGCCGCTCACCCACTGGTCGGTCCAGGCCCAGCCGAACGTCGAGTAGAGCTGCGAGAGCTGCTTGTACCGCAGCAGCGGGGCGATGCCCGGGTGCTCGACCGCGCGCAGCGTGGACGCCCGTGTGTCGGCGACCTCCACGCCGGCACGGCGCAGCGCCACCAGCAGATCGGGCCGGGAGTCCGGGTTCATGCCCGGTGCGTCGAAGGCGGCCCGCACCTCGGCGGCGAGCGCCTCGAGCTTCTGCGGCCGGGCGCCGCGCGGCGGCTTCGGCCCGAGCAGGTCGGTGAGCAGGGACTCGTGGACGTCGACCCGCCACGGCATGCCGGCGTACGTCATCTCGGCCGCGACGAGTGCTCCCGCCGACTCGGCCGCGAGCAGCAGGCCGAGCCGGGCCGCGTCGGGCGACGCCGCCACCGCGGCCAGCTGCCGCTCGTCCTCGACGTCGGCGCTCAGGTGCTCGGTCGCGGCGTCGGTAGAGAACAGGACCGGCTCGGAGACCGCACTGGGACCGAGCCTGTCCCAGTGCTCCGACTCCTCGCCGTCGAGCAGCAGCCCGTCGACCGCTGGTGCCCGTCGCAACAGGTGGTGACCGAGCCGCAGGTCGTGGCAGCGGCCGATCCGGACGCCGACGGCCAGCAGCGGCGGGTACCACCGCGCCGTGTCGTCCCACACCCACCGCGGACCGTCCGCCTCACGCGCCCGCACGTACGCCGGCAGGTCGGCCATCTCCATCTCGCGCCGCTCGCCACCGTCGGCCACCAGGGCGCGCTCGCCCGGCAGGCGCGAGAGCGAGACCCGGGTCATGAGCACACCCTGGCACCGGACGAAGCGTTCCTCAGCGCAGGTCGAAGCGGTCGTTGTCCATCACCTTGACCCACGCGGCCACGAAGTCGCGGACGAACTTCTCCTCCGCGTCAGCGCTGGCGTAGACCTCGGCGATCGCCCGGAGCTGGGAGTTCGACCCGAACACGAGGTCCACGGCCGACGCGGTCCAGCGAACCTCGCCGCTCGCGGCGTCGCGGATCTCGTAGGCGTTCTCCTCCGACTGCGACGCCTTCCACTCCGTACCGCCCGCAAGCAGGTTGACGAAGAAGTCGGGGGTGAGCACGCCCGGCCGGTCGGTGAGCACGCCCGCCGACGACCCGCCGCTGTTCGCACCGAGGGCGCGAAGCCCGCCGACGAGCACGGCCATCTCGGGTGCGCCGAGGCCGAGCATGTACGCCCGGTCCACGAGCAGCGTCTCGGCCGGGAGCTTCTCGCCCGCCTTCAGGTAGTTGCGGAACCCGTCGGCCCGCGGCTCGAGCATGTCGAAGGACTCGACGTCGGTGTCCTCCTGCGAGGCGTCGGTACGCCCCGGCGAGAACGGCACGGTGATCTCATGGCCCGCGTCGCGGGCGGCCTTCTCGACCGCCGCGCCGCCGCCGAGCACGATCACGTCCGCGAGCGAGACCCGCTTGCCGCCGTTCTGCCCGTCGTTGAACTCCTGGCGCACCCGCTCCAGCACCGGGAGCACGTCGGCCACGCCGGCGTTCGCGTCCCAGCCGCGCTGCGGCTCCAGCCGGATCCGGGCGCCGTTCGCGCCACCGCGCTTGTCGGTCTGCCGGAACGTGGCGGCCGACGCCCAGGCCGTCGTCGCCAGCTGGGCGACGGACAGTCCGGAGTCGAGGAGCGTGGCCTTGAGCGCCGACACGTCGGCGTCGTCGACCAGCTCGTGGTCCACCGCCGGCACGGGGTCCTGCCACAGCTGGGCCTCGGGGACCCACGGGCCGAGGTACCGCGTGACCGGTCCCATGTCGCGGTGCAGCAGCTTGTACCAGGCCTTGGCGAACGCCAGCCGGAACGCGTCGTTGTCCTCGTGGAAGCGCCGCGAGATCTTCTCGTACACCGGGTCCTCACGCAGGGCCAGGTCCGTGGTGAGCATGGTGGGCTTGCGCTTCGGTCCGTCGAAGGCGTCGGGGATGGTGGCCTCCGCGTCCTTCGCCGTCCACTGGTGCGCGCCGGCCGGGGACGAGGTGAGCTCCCACTCGTGGCCGAACAGGTTGTCGAAGAAGCCGGAGCCCCACCGGGTCGGCGTCGGCGTCCAGGTCACCTCGAGGCCGCTGGTGATGGCGTCCGCACCCTTGCCGGTGCCGTAGGTGCTGTGCCAGCCGAGGCCCTGGCTCTCCAGGGGCGCGCCCTCCGGCTCGGGCCCGACGTGGTCGCCCGATCCGGCGCCGTGGGTCTTGCCGAACGAGTGCCCGCCGGCGATCAGCGCCACCGTCTCCTCGTCGTTCATCGCCATCCGGCGGAAGGTCTCGCGGATGTCGTGGGCCGCGGCGAGCGGGTCGGGGTTGCCGTTCGGGCCCTCCGGGTTGACGTAGATCAGGCCCATCTGCACTGCCCCGAGGGTCGGGGCCAGCTCGCGCTCGCCGGTGTACCGCTCGTCGCCGAGCCAGGCGTCCTCGGCACCCCAGAAGATCTCCTCGGGCTCCCAGACGTCCGCGCGTCCGAACGCGAACCCGAACGTCTCGAAGCCCATCGACTCGAGGGCGACGTTGCCGGCGTACACGAGCAGGTCCGCCCAGGAGACCTGCGCGCCGTACTTCTGCTTGACCGGCCACAGCAGCCGGCGCGCCTTGTCGAGGTTGGCGTTGTCCGGCCAGCTGTTCAGCGGCGCGAACCGCTGGCCGCCGTCGCCGGCGCCACCGCGGCCGTCCTCGATCCGGTAGGTGCCGGCGGCGTGCCAGCTCAGCCGGATCATCAGGCCGCCGTAGTGGCCGAAGTCCGCCGGCCACCAGTCCTGCGACGTCGTGAGCACGTCGAGCACGTCCTGGCGCAGCGCCTCGACGTCGAGGCCGGCGAAGGCCTGCTGGTAGTCGAAGTCCGCGCCCATCGGGTTGCCCTTCGGGGCGTGCTGGTGCAGCGGCGTCAGGTTCAGCTGGTTGGGCCACCAGTCCTGGTTGGTGCGGGGCCGCTGACCCTTGACCTCGGGTGCGTCGATGACCGGGTTCTCGCTCTCGGACACAGGTGTCCAGCTCCTTCTTCTCGGTGGGTTGGTTCAAGCAGACGTTCGGGTGGCGCAGGCGGGGCAGAGCCCCCAGTAGATGACCTCGGCCTCGTCGATCACGAAGCCGCCGGCGTCGGACGCGACCAGGCAGGGCGCCTCCGCGACGGCACAGTCGACGTCGGCGATCAGGCCGCACGAGCGGCACACCACGTGGTGGTGGTTGTCGCCAACGCGCGACTCGTAGCGCGCCACGGAGCCGCGGGGCTGGATCCGCCGCACCAGCCCGGCCTCGGTCAGCGCGCGCAGGCTGTCGTACACCGCCTGGTGCGAGACCTCCGGCAGGTCACGTCGTACGACGCCGATCAGGGCGTCGGTGTCGGCGTGCGGCAGCTCGGCGACGGCCGCCAGCACGGCCAACCGTGGCCGGGTCACGCGCAGACCCACTCCGCGCAGTCGCTGCGGGGAGTCGGTGGGCGGGGTCACCGTTCGATCCAAACGCGCTTTTTGGAACGAGTCAAGAAAAACTAGGTGTTCATCCGGAAAGCCCAGTGCTCCATCAGCCGTGCCGGGCCGGCAGCGCCGCCGAGGCCGAGTCGTCGCCGGAGCTGGTGTCGACCACCGGCGCCTGGACACTGAGGTCCGTGGTCACGGCCGCGGTGTCGCCGACGTAGTTGATGTTCAGCCCGAAGTCGAGCGGGGCGCTCGGCGTGGCACCGGGCAGCCGGCACTCGAGCCTGGCCACCTTGGGGTTGCCGGCCATCGGCGTGATCGCCTCGCAGGTCCAGGCGCCGTACGCCGGGCCCGATACGGCCGCGAAGTTCGTCAAGCCGGGCGCCGTCACCACGATGATCAGGTCGGCCGTGCCACCGCTCAACGCGACGGGGACCGCGACGTTCATGGGCATGCCCGGGGTCTCGGGACGTGGTGTCAGCGTCATGCCGCCGAGCCGGGCCGTCACGGCCTCCGGCCGGGATGGCGGCTCCTGCGTGGGCGTCGCCGACGAGGTGGGCGTGCCTCCGGTCGGGGAGTGGGTGGGCGAGGCCCCGACGGTCGGAGACGCGGTCGGCTTGTCGGTGGTCGTCGGGCCGCCACCCGTCGGTCCCACGGTGGGTCCGGCGGTGGGGCCGGTGGTCGAGGTCGGTGCTCCGGTCGGCAGCGTGGTCGGCGCGCCGGTGGGCTGGGCGGTCGAGGTCGGTCCGGCGGTCGTCGGGTTGCCCGAGGGGTTGCTCGTCGCGGTCGGCGGGCCGGCGGTTCCGGTCACCGTCGATGTCGGGGCACCGGGACTGGTCGCCGGGGCAGGAGTCTCGCTGGCATCGGTCGTGCCGTCGGGGCTGGTGGCGTCCGCGACGGTCGGCTGGCTGCCGAGGTCGCGGGCCACGTCGGAGGTGACCTGGTCGGGTCCGCCGTCGGCCGACGGCTCGGAGCCGGGCGGGGCCGTGAAGATCGCGATCATCGCGACCAGCGCCACCGTCGAGGTGGAGGCGACTACGGCGAGGCTCGCCGCGCCGCCCTTGACGAGCCCGACGATCGAGGCCTTGACCGCGGTGCCGGCCTCGACGGAGCCGTACCCGAGCGAGCCGGCCGCGGCTGCGGCTCCATGGGCCTGACCGAGGACGTCGAGGTAGGCCGGCGCGGCCGCGCCGAGGACGAGCGGTGCCAGCAGCACACCGAGCCTGGAGTTGACGGAGTCGAGCTCGGCGAGGGCGCACCGGCAGTACTCGCACACGCCGATGTGCTCCTCGACGCGCTTGCGCTGGATCTGGGTCAGCCCGCCGCGGACGGCGCCGGACAGCATCGGCCAGACCTCGGAGCAGTTGCGCGTGGGCGCCCCGACCAGATGCGCGTCGAGGTAGGCGCGGCGCAGCCCCTCGCGGGCGCGATAGCCCAGGGCGGAGACCCCACCTACGTTGACGCCGAGGATCGTGGCGATCTCCGTGCGATCGGCGCCCTCGACGAAGGACAGCCACAAGAAGGTCTGCCACCGGTCCGGCAGGGCGCCGAAGGCGCGGGCGAGAGTGGTTCGTTGGTACACCGTGTCGAAGAGCGTGTCGTCCGGCTCGGCATCGGGATCGGCGGTCGCGTGCGGGTCCTCGGCGACCACGAGACGGCGGGTACGCCGCGAGGCGTCGACGGAGACGGTGCGCACGGTCTGCAGGAGGTACGGCCGGAAGGCCGACTGCGGACCACCCCCGGCGCGGATGCGCAGCAGCAGCTTCTCGAACGCCTCGGCGACCACGTCGTCGGCGGCGGCCCGGTCGGTGAGGGTCCTCGCGAGGGCGATCGCCGCCGGCTGGTGCCGGCGGAACAGCTCGGCGTACGGCGCGTCCTGGCCCGAGCGAGCACGGGCCACGAGATCCGCGTCAGCGAGCCTGGTCAGCTCGTCGCCTGGTTCCACTTCACATACCTCTGACCGATCGGCAACCGGACTGTACCGGGGAGGCGTCAAAGGCCCCGGCACGGCATGCTGGTCCTACCGGGGCTGTCCTCTCACACAGGGGCTGGATGGCCTCCCACGAGGAGTGTGGCATGGATCGCGAGCCGTTGGGGTGGACCGTGAAACGTCACGTCGTTGACGTGTCGTGGGACGAGTTCGACCTGCCCCGCCGGGCCCGCGTGGAGCGGTACGTCGTGGTCGGCCAGACCCCGGCGACGGACAGCCACGGCGGGCGTGCCGAGATCGAGAGCGTCGCGTCCGGCATCGGATCCCGAGGGCCGTCCCCCGCGCCGTGAGAGGTAGGCGCGGGGAACGGCGTCGCGTACAGGGTGAGCCCCCTCGAACCCCGTGCACCTGAGGTGACGGCGACGTCACCCCATACAGGGGAGACGTCGGGGAGCCGATCGGCATCACGCGAACCACCCGATGCGTGCCGGCACTGGTCCAGCGCGGTCTGGTCCGGTCGGCCTCTCCCGACGTGGCCCCGACGCCCTTCGGTGGCTGAGGTGCGAGGCCACCGTTCGCTGGTTGAGGTGCGAGGCCGTCGTTCGCTGGTTGAGGTGCGAGGCCGTCGTTCGGTGGTTGAGGTGCGAGGCCGTCGTTCGGTGGTTGAGGTGCGAGGCCGTCCACGGCCGAGCCTCGAAACCACCGCGACAGACGGGTGGGTTTCGAGGCTCGTCGCTGGCGCTCCTCGCACCTCAACCACCGAACGGCCGCGCGCTCCTCGCACTTCAACCACCGAACGGCCGCGCGCTCCTCGCACCTCAACCACCGAACGGCCGCGCGCTCCTCGCACCTCAACCACCGAACGGCCGCGCGCTCCTCGCACCTCAACCACCGAACGGCCGCGCGCTCCTCGCACCTCAACCACCGATCGGAGCGGTACGTCAGGTCAGGCGGACCCGGGGGTCGATGACGCTGTAGAGGATGTCCACCACGATGTTGGCGAGCACGATGAGGGCGGCGGCCATGAGCACGCTCGCGGACACCATGGGCAGGTCGACGCGGCGTTCGGCGTCCAGGCCGGCGAGGCCGAGGCCCTGGATGCCGAAGATCTTCTCCACGAAGATCGTCCCGGTCAGCAGGCCGGCGAAGTCGAGGCCGAAGATCGTCACGACGGGCACGATCGCGGCGCGCAGCGCGTGCCGCAGGATGATCCTGCCCTCGGAGACTCCCTTGGCCCGGGCGGTGCGGACGTAGTCCTCCCCCATCACCTCGATCATGCTGCCCCGGCTGAACCGCGCGTAGTACGACGCGGAGGCGATGCCGAGGACCACCCAGGGCAGCAGCATGCCGTTCACGAACTTGACCGGACCTTCCACGAACGGCGAGTAGTAGCCGGTGTCGGGGAACCAGCCGAGGCGCTGGACGAGGTAGAGCCAGGAGAGCAGGAAGAGCAGATAGGACGGCATCGCGTCCACGAACAGGCTGGTGCTGATGATCGCCTTGTCGCTGGTGGTCCCGCGTCTTCGCGCCGCGATGATGCCGATCCCCACCCCCATCACCAGGAAGCAGACGGCGCCCCCGAGAGCCACCGACAACGTCGCCGGCACCCTCTCCATGAGGTAGTCGCGCACGTTGACCCGGTACTTGAACGACACGCCCAGGCAGGGCCACGGACAGTCGACCGAGATGCCGCCGTTGGTGATCGTGCGGCTCTGCACGAAGCCGCTCATGTACTCGACGTACTGCGCAGGCGCGGGCCGGTCCAGGCCCATGCTGTGGTGGATCACCTCGAGCTTCGCGGGCGTGCAGCGGGTCTCCGGGCAGTACTGGTACGCCGGGTCGTTGGGGCCGTAGAAGAACAGTGCGAAGACGCCCATGGACACCACGATGAGGACCATGACGCCGGCGATCAGCCGCCTGATGACGTACCCGAACACGGGGGTCAGTGGACCACGTCCCGCAGGATCTCCACGAAGCGGGAAAGCAGCGGTGGCCAGGCGAACGCCGAAGGCCGGGTGTAGCCGAGCACGATGGCCGGTGGGTGCGCCGCCGGGCCGTGCCGCTGGCTGTCGAGGCCCAGCAGGGCGAGCCCGCGCGTAGCCGCCTCGTCGGTGACCTCCTGCTCGATGCCGGCCCGGTCCGGCAACAAGACGAGGAGGTGGCCGCCCGCGGCGATGCCCGACGTGGTGAACGGGCCGCCGGCAGCCAGCGCGTCGACCAGCTCCGCGACCCGTCGGCGGTACGTCGCGCGCCGGGACCGCACCAGCCGGTCGTAGGCGTAGGAGTCCAGGAAGGCCGCGAACGTCAGCTGGCTGGTGACGTCGAGCCCCTGGGTGGCGACGTCCTGGGCCCTGGTCACCTCCTCCACCCACCCGTCGGGGAGCACCGCCCAGCCCAGCCGGACGCCCGGTCCGAGCACCTTCGACGCCGTGCCGACGTACGCGACGTGGTCCGGCGCCGTGCCCTGGAGGGCGCCCACCGGCCGGCGGTCGTACCGCAGCTCGCCGTCGTAGTCGTCCTCGATCACCAGGCTGCCGGAGCGCCGCGCCCACGCCACCAGCTCGTGGCGCCGCTCGGGCGAGAGGGTGACGCCGAGCGGGTACTGGTGCGCGGGGGTCACGAACACCGCGTCCGGCGCGAGGCCGTCGAGCTCAGGCACGAGGGCGCCGTGGTGGTCGACGGGCAGGGGTACGACGTCGAGCCCGGCGTCGCGGGCGGCGTCCCGGTGCGGTCCGTGGCAGGGGTCCTCCATCGCCATCGTGCGACCACCACGAGCCGCCACCACCCGGGCCACCAGCCAGAGCGCCTGGGTGACCCCCGCGGTCGCGACCACGCGACCGGGGTCCGCGCTGACGCCGCGGGCGCGGCCGAGGTACGTCGCGAGCGAGCGGCGCAGCCGGGGGTGCCCCTGCGGGTCGCCGTAGTCGAAGGAGCGCGGGTTGGCACCCTCCAGCGCCTCGCGAGCGGCACGCAGCCAGCCAGCTACGGGGAACCCGCCCGGCTCCGGGGCACCGGGCAGGAGGTCGGGGCTGAGCCGCCCGGTGAGTCGCGATGACGCCGCCGTCGGAGGGTGGGACTCCGTGCCGACCCGGGCGACGGTCGTACCCACGCCGGTGCGCGCCTCGAGGTACCCCTCCGCGACCAGCTGCTCGTACGCCGACGCGACGGTGCCGCGGGCCCAGCCGAGGTCCTCGGCCAGCGCGCGCGAGGACGGGACCCGCTGCCCGGCCGCCAGCCGGCCGGCCCGGATGGCGCGGCGCAGCGCGTCCTCGAGACTGCTGCGCCGTCGCGACTGGTGCGTCTCGACGTGGAGGTCCAGCCCGAACTGGGTGACGGGATCGTCTGGCCGATCGTGGGCGTCGGGCACCCCCGCGATGGTAGTCAGCCGTGCAGCTCCCTCATCGTGCCCGCGGAGCAGGCGACGAGGCGTTCGCCCAACGGCGTACGACGGTAGAGCACCCGGCGTCCCGTTCGCTGCGACGTCAGCAGCCCGGCCCCTACGAGGACCGACAGGTGCGCGCTCACCGTCGCGGCGGACAGCTCGACGCGGCCGGCGAGCAGGGTGGTGGTGCGAGGCACGTCCAGCTCGCCGAGGATGGCCGCACGGGACCGGCCGACCAGGCTCGCGAGCGACCGGGGCGGCGCGCCGCCGTCGTCCCAGAGCAGCCCGGCGCCGCGTGCGCCGTACCCCAGGCAGGCGCCCTCGGGCAGGTCGGAGCCGACGAGCACATCGGGCCAACGGAAGACACAGGGCACGAGCCAGAGCCCGCGGCCGCGAGCGGTGGGTGCCCGCCGCGGGCCCTGGCCGCGAATCTCGAGGACGTCCCCGGTCAGGGAGATGTCCGCGTGCATCTCGGGCAGGGTCGCGGCCAGGCCCTCGGCCGCCAGCACGTTCACGTGGTGCGCCACGTCGGCGTCCTGGATGGCCAGCACCCGCTCCCAGACGGGCTCGAGCAGCGCGGACCAGTAGCCGGTCAAGGCGGCGGCCAGCCGTTCGGCGTACTCGGTGGGAGTCCAGGAGAGGTACCTGTCCGGGTACGCCGACCGGAGGCTGGCGAGATCGTCGGCCGCCACGTCGGTCGGGGTCGCGGCCACCAGCGCGAGCTGGTCCGCGGCCGTGAGGTGCCCGGTGAGGGGCGCCGGGGTGAGCGCGCGCGGTACCCACCCGTCGGGTGCCCGCGCGACGTCGGCCAGCAGGCGGACGTCGAAGCCGATCCGTTCCGGCGTCCGTTCTCGGACCCGGTCACGCAGGTCGGCGTGCAGGCGGGCATGGAGGACGGGCGGCTGGGGTCGGAAGAGGACGGCCAGGCTGGCGGTGACTTCCCACACCGCGCTGCTCGCGATCCGGGTCCGTGCCAGGGCGGTCACGTCGAGGTCGATCGAGATCATCGGTCGCGAGGCTAGCCATGCTGCGGCCCACACGGATGGGCCACTCGCAAGATGTTTCCTTGGGCCAATCAAGAGTCAGTCACGGGCCGGTGATGGGCCGGTGATGGGCCGGTGATGGGCCGGTGATGCGGTCCGGGCACGAGATGATGTCGAGAACCGCCGGCCGGCTCCGACGTCCCCGTCGACAACCACCACCGATCCGAGAGGGACGACCCGTGAAGTACGTGATCCTGATCCACTCCAACCCCCAGCCGTGGGGCCACCCGACCGACCAGTTCACCGAGGAGGGTCGCGCCCAGAGCCAGGAGTACCACGACGAGTCCGGCCGGGGCTTCGAGGCTCTGATGGAGGAGATCAACGCCTCCGGCGAGTTCGTCACGGCGCTGGCGCTGGCCGACCCGGCGTCCAGCACGTTGTACGGCTGGACCCCCGAGGGCCACCTGCGCACCGACGGGCCGTACGCCGAGACCAAGGAGCAGCTGGCCGGGTTCTTCCTGATCGACTGCGAGACGCGCGAACGGGCCGAGGAGATCGCGGCGCACTTCGCCCAGCCCGGCGGGACCATCGAGCTGCGGCCGTCGATGTGGGGCGACGGTCCCGAGGGGTGACCGGTTCCGGTACGGCGTACGAGGACGTGTGGCGGGAGACCTCGCCGCACGTCCTGGCGGCGGTGCTGCGCAAGTACGGCGACTTCGAGGCGTGCGAGGACGCCGTCCAGGAGGCGCTGCTCGCCGCGGCGCGGCAGTGGCCCGTCGACGGGGTACCCGACGAGCCCCGCGCCTGGCTGATCCGGGTCGCCTCGCGGCGGCTCGTCGACGCCCGCCGGGCCGAGCGCTCCCGCACCGGACGAGAGGTTGCGCTCGGGTTCGAGGAGGCCGGGCAGGTCAGCGAGCACGACGACTCGCTCGCCCTGCTGCTGCTGTGCTGCCACCCCTCTTTGACCCGGCCGTCGCAGGTCGCGCTGACGCTGCGGGCCGTCGGGGGGCTGAGCACCGACCGGATCGCGCGGGCCTTCCTGGTGCCGGAGTCCACGATGGCGCAGCGGATCAGCCGGGCGAAGGCGCGGCTGCGGGATCTGGACGCACCCTTCGCAGTACCTCCCCCGTCCGAGCTCCCGGCGCGGGTCGCCGCGGTGGCCCACGTGCTGTACCTGGTGTTCACCGAGGGGCACACCGCCACCGGAGGCGCTGGGCTGGTCGACGTCTCGCTGGCCGACGAGGCGGTGCGGCTGGCCCGGCGACTGCACGCGCTGCTGCCGTCGGATCCCGAGGTCGCCGGCCTGCTGGCGCTGATGCTGCTGACCGACGCGCGCCGCGCGGCACGTACGTCGGCCGACGGCGCGCTGGTGCCGCTGGCCGAGCAGGACCGGTCCACCTGGCGCGGCGACCTGGTCGCGGAGGGCGTCGCGCTGGTCGAGTCCGCGCTCCCGTCCGGCCCGGTCGGTCCCTACCAGCTCCAGGCCGCGATCGCGGCGGTGCACGCGGAGGCGCCCACGGCCGTGGAGACGGACTGGCCGCAGATCGAGACGCTGTACGACATGCTCGCCGAGCTCACGCCCGGCCCGGTCGTCACCCTGAACCGTGCCGTGGCCGTCGCCGAGACCCGCGGTCCGGAGGCCGGCCTCGCACTGGTCGAGCCGTTGCTCGACGACCCCGCCCTCCGGCGTACGCACCGCCTGCACGCCGTACGTGCCCACCTGCTCGAGCGGGCCGGCCGCCGCGAGGAGGCCCGGGCGGCGTACGAGCTGGCCGCCCGCCTCGCCACCAGCGTCCCCGAGCAGCGGTACCTCCAAGCGCGCGCCTCGGGATAGTCCCGGACGAAAATCACCTCGATTCGTGCTCCGAGAGGTGATTTTCGTCCGGGACTATCCCGGGACGGGCTCAGAAACCGCCCGGGCACCGGTGCGGGTGGCGCCGATGCCGGCGGCGACCACGAAGGCGATGCCGGCGGCCGCGAGTACGTCGGGTACCTGGTGCAGGACGACCAAGCCGACGAGCAGGGCGAAGGCGGGCTCCAGGCTCATCAAGGTGCCGAAGGCCGACGTGGTCAGGCGGCGCAGTGCGAGCAGCTCCAGTGTGAACGGCACCACCGGCAGCAGGACCGCCAGACCGATGCCGAGCAGCAGGATCTCCGGGGTCAGCCGGCCGAACGTGCTCGGCCCCGCCACCACGGTCGCGGTGAGCGCGGCGACCGGCATGGTCACCGCCAAGGCCTTCACGCCCTCGACGCCGTCGCCGACGTGCTGGGTGAGCAGGATGTACGCCGCCCAGCAGGCTGCCGCGGCGAGCGCATAGCCAACGCCCAGCAGGTCGACCTCGCCCTCCCAGGGCTGGGTCAGCATCAGCACGCCCACGGCTGCCAGGGCCGGCCAGGTCTTGCTGACCCCCCGCCCGCGGACGACGGCCACGCCGAGCGGGCCGAGGAACTCGAGCGCGCTGGCGGTCCCCAAGGGTAGACGCGCGACCGAAGCCATGAACAACAAGGTGACCCCACCCGTGACGATGCCGAGCAGGACGCAGGCAGCCAGGGTGCGGCCCGGGAAGTCGGCCCGCCGGGGCCGCACGAACGCCAGCAGGATGACCCCTGCCCACGCGAGCCGGAGCCACGCCGTGCCCACGGCGCCGATGTCGTCGATCAGGCCCACCGCAAGGGCGATGCCGAGCTGGACGCACAGCATCGAGGCGACCGCCATCGAGGTGCCGACACCGGCGCCGGAGCGCCGGACTTGCGGGGCCTCGAGGAGGGTCATGGGGTCATTCGACCCGACCACAACCGTCCGCGTCCACATGACTTTGCTGGACATACCGTTCGGGATTCGTGAACGATGGGGTCATGGACGTACGCCGCCTCGGGCTCCTCGTCGAGCTGTCCCGGCTCGGCTCGATGCGCGCCGTGGCGGAGGAGACCGGCGTGACCACCTCGACGGTCTCGCAGCAGATCGCGGCGCTGGCCCGCGAGGCCGGCACGCCGCTCGTCGAGCCGGTCGGGCGGAACATCCGGCTCACGCCGGCGGGCCGGCGGCTGGCGCACCACGCCATCGCGATCCTGGCCGCCGTGGACGCGGCCCGGCTGGACCTCGACCCCGACGCGGAGCCCGTCGGCCTCGTCGCCGTGGCCGGGTTCGCCTCGGCGATCCGACGCTCGCTGCTGCCGGTGGTGCGCGACCTCGGGGAGACCCACCCCGGCGTCCAGGTGCTGATCCACGAGTACGAGCCCATCGAGGCCCTCGACCTCCTGGCCCGCGACGACGTCGACCTCGCGCTCGTCTACGACTACAACCTCGCGCCACTCTCGCTGCCACCCGATGTGGTCGCCACTCCCCTGTGGGACGTGGAGTGGGGGCTGGGCGTCCCGGCGGGCGCGGGACCCCGCCGCGGACCGGCCGACCTGGCGGCGTACGCCGACCGGCCCTGGATCGTGAACTCGCGCAACACCGCCGACGAGGACGTCGTCCGCACGCTCGGGTCGCTGGCCGGGTTCACCCCTCGGGTGACGCACCGCATCGACAGCCTCGAGCTCGTCGAGGACCTGATCGAGGCCGGCCGCGGGGTCGGCCTGCTCCCCCGGGCCTGGAAGGGCGGGCCAGGCGTCCGGGTGCTGCCGCTCGCCCAGCCGGGCGCGCAGCTGCGGGCCTACGCCGCGGTCCGCCGCGGTCGCGACGGGTGGCCGCCGCTCCGGCTGCTGCTCGACCGGGTTGCCGGGAACGCCTAGCACGCAGGACCGACACCGGACCGACACGCCGCGAAGATCCCGGGAATGCCGAGTCGACCGGGATACAAAGGTCCTGGCCCCGCCAGGTATGAGCTTGCGGGGCCTTTGCCTTCCCTCATCCGGTTCGCCGACGTGCCCACCGAGCTGAAATGAAGGTGAGGCCCCGGAAAGTATGAGTTTCCGGGGCCTCGGTGTCTTCCGGACCGAAGTCCTTCCGACAGCAGAGTTCTATCCCGCGCCGGCGGCCGGTGACAAGGCCCCTGGGCAGCAATTTCGGGGCGTACGGCGTGTCGCGCGCGACTCGCCGGAGACGGGCCCGCGGTGCGCCAGTCAGCTCTCCGGCTGGTAGCTGCCGGGCTCCCAGCAGCGGGTGGCCACACCGATCCGGTTCCACGCGTTGATGGTCACCAGCAGCGAGATCAGCTGGGCCAGTGGCTCGGGCTCGAAGTGCCGGGCGGCCTCCTCGAACACCGCGCGCGGTACGTGTCCCTCGTGAAGCAGGGTGACCGCCTCGGTGAGGGCGAGCGCGGCCCGCTCGGCCGGGGTGAACCACGGCGCCTCGCGCCAGGCGCCCAGGGAGTAGAGCCGCTGCTCGGTCTCCCCCGCGGCCCGGGCGTCCTTGCTGTGCATGTCGACGCAGTACGCACAGCCGTTGATGGTCGAGGCGTGCAACCGGACCAGCTCGCGCAGCCGCGGGTCGAGGCCGACGCCGGCGACCGCATCCAGACGCCCCATCGCGGCCGAGAAGCGGGGCACCAGGGCGTCGAAGTCAAGTCGTGCTTCCTCGAAGGCAGTGAGGTTCTCTTCCATGGAAAGTAACTATCTTCCATGGAAGACATTCGGTCAAGCCTGATCGATCTCCGTCAGCACCCGGCGCTTGACACCCTCGTCGGCGAACGACGCGCGCACGGCCGCGCGGGCGAGCTCGGCCAGCCCGGGCTCGTCGAGACCGAGCAGGTCCGCGGCGACGGCGTACTCGTCGTTCAGCGTGGTGCCGAACATCGGCGGGTCGTCGGAGTTGATCGTCACCGTCACACCGGCCTCGACGAACGCGCGGAGCGGGTGCTCGGCGAGCGAGGCCACGGCCCGGGTGGCGACGTTGGAGGACGGGCACACCTCGAGGGCGATGCCGTGCTCGGCCAGGTACGCGAGCAGCTCGGGGTCCCGGGCGCTGGAGGTCCCGTGGCCGATCCGCTCGGCGCCGAGCAGCCGCAGCGACTCCCACACCGTCTCGGGCCCGGTGGTCTCGCCGGCGTGCGGGACGCTGTGCAGCCCCGCCGCGCGGGCCGCATCGAAGTGCGGCTGGAACTGCGCACGCGACACCCCGATCTCGGGCCCGCCCAGCCCGAACCCGACCAACGCGTCCACCCGGTGGTTCAGCGCGTAGTCCAGCGTCGCGTCGGCGGCGGGCAGACCACTCTCCCCCGGGATGTCGTAGATCCAGCGCAGCACGAGTCCGAAGTCCCGCTCCGCGGCGACCCGGGCGTCCTCGATCGCGTCGGTGTAGGCCTCGATCGCGATGCCGCGCAGGACGGACGTGTACGGCGTGCACGTCAGCTCGGCGTACCTTATCCGCTGGCCCTGAGCCATCTCCCGGGCGACCTCGTAGGTGAGCAGCCGGACGTCCTCGGGCGTGCGGATCAGGTCGACGACCGCGAGGTAGACGTCGATGAAGTGCGCGAAGTCGCGGAACGCGAAGAACGACCTCAGCTCGTCGGGGTCGCTGGGCACGACGCCGGGGTGGCGCTCGGCGAGCTCGGCGACGATCCGCGCCGACGCGGAGCCGACGTGGTGGACGTGGAGCTCGACCTTCGGCAGCCGCCCGATGAAGGCGGTCGAGACCGTCACTGCACGGCCTGCGTCACGTCGGTGACCGGGTCGCCCGACTGCTTGCCGTCGACGAGCACGGTGGGCGTGCTCGTGTAGCCGTCCTTCGACCAGGCGTCGGTGGAGTTGACCACGAACTGGTCGTAGGCACCGTCCTCGATCCCGGGTCGCACCTCGTCCTCCACGGCCCCCGCCTGCACGGCCCAGTCCACGAGCTGGTCGTTCTCGGGGCCCGCGCTGCCCTCCTCGGGCTGGTTCGCGTAGAGGAGGTCGTGGAACGCCTTGAAGACGTCGGGACCGGCCGCGTTCGCCACGACGTACAACGCGTTGGCCGCGCGCGAGGAGTACTGGTTCGTCGACGCGCGATCCAGGAAGGACACGATGTGGTACTCGACCTTGACCTTGCCGTCGGCGATACCAGCCTGCACAGCGTCGTTGACCTGCGACTCGAAGTCGCGGCACGCCGGACACTGCGGGTCCTCGTAGAACCTCAGCGTGGTCGCAGCGCCGGCGTCGCCGACGACGACGTTGTAGTCGTCGACATTCGTCGGGGTGTCACCTGGCGCGACGGCCTCACCGGTGGTGTCCCCGCGGCTGATCGCGAACCACGTCAAGCCGCCGATGATCACGAGGACGGCGACCACGGCCCCGACGACGACCAGCTGCCGGCGGCGCTCGGCCCGTTGCTGCTCCCGCAGCGCGGACGCCGCCCGTTCAGCGGTGGACTGTGGCTTGCTCGTCGACATGGTCGGACCTCTCGGGCGAATCGGGCAGGGGACGGAAGATCAGGGAGTCGAGGGCGAACCGCGTGCGCGGCCGCCAGATCAGCCAGAGGGACAACAGCAGCAGGCCCGAGTCGCGCGCTATCTCCCAGGGGTACTTGGAGGTCGCGTCGGCGTCGAAACCGCCGCCGCCGAAGCAGCCGCAGTCGATCTGCAGACCCCGCGCCCAGGCCGAGGCGATCCCGACGATGAACGCCGCCTGGAGCAGGGCCGACACGACGGCGACCCACCGGCTCAGCGCGCCGAGCACGAGAGCCAGCCCGACCACGATCTCGAGCGCGGGCAGCGCGTGCCCGACGGTCGGCACGACCGACTCGGGCAGCAGGTCGTAGGCGCGGACGGCCCGCACACTGGCGGCGCCGTCGGTGACCTTGAGCAGGCCGGCAGCCAGCCAGACCCCGCCGACGACCAGCCGCGCGAGGGTGCCGAACCACTCCTTCACGTCCCCGAGCCTAGGTGAGCGCCCCGGAGTCAGGCTGAGTGGTCGGCCTCAGGAGGGACGCGCTGAGGACGGCCCGCATCGGTAGGGTGGCGCCCGTGAGCGACCGACTCGTGTGGATCGACTGCGAGATGACCGGTCTCGACGTCATCGCCGACGCGTTGATCGAGGTGGCCGCACTGGTCACGGACTTCGACCTCAACGTGCTGGGCGAGGGCGTCGACATCGTCATCAAGCCTCCCGGTGAGGCGATGGCGCAGATGGATCCCTACGTCCGCACCATGCACGAGCGCTCCGGCCTGCTCGATGAGCTCGACGG
This sequence comes from uncultured Actinomycetota bacterium, assembly GCA_963782155.1. GTDB lineage: Bacteria > Actinomycetota > Actinomycetes > Propionibacteriales > Nocardioidaceae > Nocardioides. The sequence continues at coordinate 232,898 of CAWAIZ010000008.1, read as the reverse complement.
CGGGGTCACCCCGGCCGAGGCGGAGGCCCAGGTGCTGGCGTACGTGCGCGAGCACTGCGCCGACGGCAGCCGGCCACCGCTCGCCGGCAACACGGTGGCGACCGACCGCTCGTTCCTGATCCGCGACATGCCGACCCTCGAGGCGTTCCTGCACTACCGGATCGTGGACGTCTCCTCGATCAAGGAGCTCTCACGTCGCTGGTTCCCCCGGGCGTACTTCCATGCCCCGGCCAAGCGCGGCAACCACCGTGCGCTCGCCGACATCCGGGAGAGCATCGAGGAGCTGCGCTACTACCGCGACGCGGTCTTCGTGCCACCGCCGGGACCCGACAGCGAGAGCGCCAAGACGCTGGCCGCCAAGCACGGCGGCACGCTGACCGGCCTCGGCCCGGACGCCGGCAGCGAGGCCGGCGACGACGTCGCCGCGCACGCGATGCAGCTGCCGGACGACGTGCCGTACGACGGCCCCACGCTGGACTCGGCCCTGCGCGGCCCGGATTCCGAGGACGGACCCCGCTCCGTCTAGACTTCTCTCGGCCTCGGCGCTCCTTGTGGGCGATCCGGGGCCCATGGTGGGTGTAGCTCAGCTGGTAGAGCGCCGCGTTGTGGTCGCGGATGTCGCGGGTTCAAGTCCCGTCACTCACCCCAAGGCAGACGCCCGCCCCGCGCCCGTGAGGCGCGAGGCGGGCGTCGTTGCTGAGGAGGCGAGGGCCCCGCTGCCGTGGGGGCGGTGTGGCGGAAACCCTCGCCACTCCGACTCCACGACATTGGGGGGTCGCGTGGCAGCCGGAGGCGCGGACCCGGAGGCCCGTCACGACCTCATGGTGACGCGTCGACCGGTCTTCCGGCAACGTGGACCAGACTGCGTGCCTCGACTGCGTGGCGTACGGGCGTCGGGCAGGTACCTCGTAGACCAGGGCGCCCGGCGGCGCGGCCTACCGGCCCGGCCACCCCGTCAGTGACCAGGGATGTGGCCGAAACGCCCGTGCTGGAAGTCCTCGTAGGCCCTCAGCACCTCGGCCTTGGTGTTCATCACGAACGGGCCCGCCCAGGCCAGGGGTTCGCGGATCGGCCGGCCGCCGACCACGATCACGTCGAGCTGCGGCGTGCGGCTCTCCTGCTTCTCCGCGCCGGCGATGGTCAGGTAGTCGCCGCTGCCGAGCACGGCCGCCTGCCCGCTGCGCAGGGGCCGGCCGTCGACTCCGACGGAGCCGTGACCGCTCAGCACGTAGACCAGCGCGTTGAACTCGTTGTTCCACGGCAGGTCCAGCCGGGCGCCGGGCTCGATCGTCGCGTGCACCAGCGCCATCGGCGTGTGCGTCGAGCCGGGGCCGCGGTGGCCGTCGACCTCGCCGGCGATGACCCGCACGAGCGACCCCGCGTCGTATGACGTGAGGAGCTGCACCTGGCCGGAGCCGATGTCCTGGTAGGCCGGCGCGGCGAGCTTGTCCGAGCTCGGGAGGTTCACCCAGAGCTGGATGCCGTGGAACAGGCCGCCCTGCTGCACCAGCCACTCCGGCGGCGTCTCGATGTGGAGGATGCCTGCACCGGCGGTCATCCACTGCGTGTCGCCGTTGGTGATGGAGCCGCCACCGCCGTGGGAGTCCTGGTGGTCGAAGACGCCGTCGATGATGTAGGTGACGGTCTCGAAGCCGCGGTGCGGGTGCCACGGGGTGCCCTTGGGCTCTCCCGGCGCGTAGTCCACCTCGCCCATCTGGTCCATCATGATGAACGGGTCGAGGAGTGCCATGTCGATGCCGGCGAAGGCGCGCCGGACGGGGAAGCCCTCGCCCTCGTAGCCGCTCGGGGCCGTGGTCACCTGCCAGACGGGGCGCGCCTGGTCGCCCAGGCCGGGCTGCTTCAAGCGGGACAGTGTGGTCGGGTCGTCGACGGTGACGGCGGGCATCGGGTACCTCCTCGGGGGCTGCTGTCTGCAGGTGCCCGGTCCAACAGTAGTTGAATGTTGAACATTCCCGCCAGCGAGCGGGCAGCCGGCTGCGATTTCACGCCTCCCCGGCCCAGCGGTAAGGTTGACGTCGCTTCACACCAAGCGCCATTAGCTCAATTGGCAGAGCAGCTGACTCTTAATCAGCGGGTTCGGGGTTCGAGTCCCTGATGGCGTACGGAAAGCCTCTGACCGGCGGCAACGCGGTCGGAGGCTTTGCTGTGAGAGCGCGTCCTGCGTTCCGCCCCGACCAGGAGGGCCCTCCGTGCATCGACGACTCCACCGTCGCGTGGCAGCCCTGTGCGCCGCCGTTCTCCTGCCCGCTCTCGCCGCCTGCGGTGGCGACGCGTCCAGCGGCGCCGACGACGCCGGCACGAAGTCCGAGTCGTCGCAGGCGCCCCGGACCGGTGAGCTGTCGGAGGTCTGGTTCAGCGGCGACGTCGGCACGAGCCTGACCGCCGTGTGGACCTCGGAGGTCGAGCTCCCGGCGTCGACCACTGTGACCACCCTGGTGCAGGGCGACGGCGACCCCGTGGCGGACGGCGACACGGTGAGCACCTTCCTGTACGTCGGGAACGGCTCCACCCGGAAGGACCTGTACAGCGACTACGACAACGGCTCGCCCGAGGCGATCCCGAACGCCGAGCAGGCCGGGGAGGTGTTCCGCGCGCTGTTCAGCGGAGCGACCTACGGCTCACGCGTCGCGGCCGTGACCACCGCCAAGGCGCTCTTCGGGGAGAGTGTCGAGGGCAACCAGCTGGGGATCGGGGTCGACGACACCGTGGTGCTCGTGGCCGATCTCATGGAGAAGCAGCAGGAGTCGCCGACGCCGACCGACGACGCGGCCCACGACGCCTCACCGGACACCCAGCCGTCGGTGGTCGAGAAGGACGGCAAGCCCACGGGCCTCGACTTCTCGGGCATCGACGAGCCCGCCCTCGACACCCCCGTCCAGCGCGTCGTCCTGAAGCAGGGCGACGGCGCCGCGCTGAAGGCGACCGACAGCGTCGAGATCGACTACCTCGGAGCGACGTACGACGCCGAGGCGCCCTTCGACGAGAGCTTCTCCGAGCAGCCCCTGACCTCGGCGCTGTCCGGCCTGATCCAGGGCTGGACCATCGGGCTCACCGGGGTGAAGGTGGGCAGCCGGGTGCTGATCCAGATCCCGCCGGCCTACGGGTACGGCGCGCAGGGCAGCGGTGCCATCCCTGCCAACGCGACCCTGTGGTTCGTGATCGACGTGCTCGCGGTCCAGTAGGCAGGGCCTCACGACCTCCTGCACATGGCAAGCACGGCGACGTCGTCCTCCACGCGCTCGTCGCCGAGAGCGGCGGCGATGACGCGGCTACAGATCGTCTCGGCATCCTGGTCGCTCCGGATCGATCGGCACACGAGGTCCATGCGCTCCCGCCACCTGTCCAGGCGGTTGGAGCCATCGCCGAGACGCTCGACGAGACCGTCGGTGTAGAACACCAGGGCGCTTCCCGGCTCGACGCGGAGGACGTGGCTGTGGCGTTGAGGTTCCGGGTGGACACCGAGGATCAGGCCGGGGGGAACGCGCGCCTCCTCGGCCGCGGGCCCGCCGCTGACCGCGAGAAGCGGGGATGGGTGCCCCGCGGTGCAGATGGTCACCGTGTCGAAGGGCGGCTCGGTCACCGCATAGATCACCGTCGCGGTGATCCCGCGCTCGAAGTGGCTCAGCTTGCGATCCAGCCGGGTCAGCACCTCGGCCGGGTCCGCGTGTTCGAGCGCGTAGGCGCGCAGAGCGCTGCGCAGGCGCCCCATGACGACCGCGGACCGGAGCCCGTGACCCTCGACGTCGCCCATGACCAGGCCGACCTTGCCGCTGGGCAGAACGAAGACGTCGTACCAGTCTCCGCCGAGATCGCCCTCTGCCGGCAGGTAGCGGACGGCCATGTCGAGGCCCTCGATCGCGGGCGGCGCGGCGGGCAGCAGGCTGCGCTGCAACGCGAGCGCTGCGATGTGGGCGTCGCTCCTGCTGCGGTCCGACAGTCGCTGCCCGATCCCCGCCGCGATCTCTTCCAGGCGGGCGGCGTCATCGGCGGTGAAGGAGCGCTCGCCGAGGCTCCCGACGTGCAGGACTCCCAGGAGTCCGTCCCGGCCGTACACGGGTACGCCGAGGAGCCGGCGGACCCCGGCGTCCCGCAGGATCGGGTTGACGACCGACGTCTCGTCGACCTGGTCCAACACCACCGGACGTCCGTCTGCGGCCACTCTTCCTGCGAAGCCCGACCCGAGACGCACGTGGGTGGCACCGCGCCACCGACCGCCGAGCCCGGACGACGCGGCCGGCTCCAGGACCGTGCCCCTTTCATCCACGAGCAGCAACGTGGCTGTGTCCGAGCGCATCTCGGCGCGAACGCCCTCGACCACGTCCTGGATCGAGGACAGATCGAGAGTCATGAGACCGGGCACTCCAGAATCTCGCGCAAGGGAACCTGCTTCGATCCGTACCCGGTCCATCGTGGCACATCGGCATCGACCGGACCCTCTCTCACCGGACGCGGTCGATGGGGGCCGTCTCGTCCCGAGCCGCCGGGCCAGGCCTCACCTCAGGACGGTGGCCCCCGGGCAGCCGTACGTCGGGTCGCAGTCAGGACCCCAGTTCCTGAAGTCGGGGTCGAGCCAGGGCTTAACGCCGAGGGTCTTCTGGAGGTTGGCGATGTAGTCCTCCGCTCCGGCGTCGTGCCAGCCGCCGGAGTACCACGTGCCGGCGCAGCCCATCAGGTCGCCCGCGGCATAGCCTGTGCCGCGCAGCTGCCACTCCCACCCCTCGTAACAGCCGCGGACCTGCGAGGCCATGAAGTCCAGGGCCATCGCGGTGGAGTCCCTGGTGAAGGGGAAGGCGCCGTTCTGGTTGCCCGCCCAGCTGTTGCCCCACGACGGGTTCCACCAGGACATCACTCCGACGATGCCGAAGGTCTTCGGGCACAGGCCGTCTCCGTAGTCCTTCTGGTAGTCGTAGCCGCCGCTGGATGCGAGGCCCGTGCAGTAGGTCTTGCGCGCCGCGTACGGCTCGGACTTGAAGAAGTCACCGCAGCCGTACTGGTAGACGCACCGACCGGAGGGGTAGGTGTCGTACTGGACCCAGGTCGACTCGACCTCCGCCTCGGCGCGCAGGAAGTTGTCCGGCAGGCCCCACTTGCAGGCGGCCCACTGGATGATCTCGTCGGTCGTCCCGGTGAACTGGCCGTCGACGCGCGGCAGCAGCCAGGAGTCCCAGCGGGGGTCGTAGTCGTCGATGTCGACGCCTGTGCGGGGCCGCTGCGCGAACGAGCTGTGCACCGCCGCGGCGTTGACCAGGGTGTGGTTGGGCCGGTCGTTGTCCGGCCGCGGCTCCCAGGTGGAGCGGCGCACCGCGGTGGCACACGTGCTGCCGCTCGGGAGCGCTGTCGCGTTGCCGGGCGGTACCAGCTGGGTGAAGTAGCCGCTGGCGGGCGGCGGCGCCGACGAGGTGGGGGACGACGTGCTGCTGGACGCGGTGGGGGTGGGCGACGCCGTGGCCGACGTGGTCGTCGGGGACGACGGCGACGCGGTCGGCACCGCGGTCGGCGACGCGGTCGGCGACGGCGTCGGCGTGGCCGTCGGTGCTGCGGGGTCGGTGAGCTCGTAGTCGTCCGTGGTGAGGCTGCCCGATGACCACAGCTCTGCCCCGAAGCTGACTTCGGTGGCATTCGCCGGGAGCTCCGGCGTGAGGTACTCGGTCCTGGTCCAGCTGCTCGTCTGCGGCAGCGCCGGACCACTGGTCCACCGCACCCATGATCCGGAACCGTTGCGGTAGAACGCCGTCAGGTGGGCCTCTCCGGCGGTCTTGGCCCACACGCTGAGTGCGTAACGGTGTCCCGGCTGGACCGTCGGCCCGCAGCCGGCGCTGCCCATCTGGACGAACAGCCCGCGCGTGCCGGACCGGTAGCCGCTGACGGTGACCTTCTCGCCACGTCTCCCGCTGTGCGCGGCCGTGCTCCACGCGAAGGTGAACTTGTGGCGACCTTCCCCCTGCGGCCGCCAGCAGTCCGGAACGCGGTCCTTGTCGGCGTCGGTCTCCAGCGACGGGTTCACCACCGACGTCGCTGCCGACGCGTTGACGAGTCCGGTGTGGTCGAGCGCGCCGAGCGCGATCAGCGCCAAGAGGGCGACCGTGGCCGCGAACGGCTTCCTGAGGGGGTGGGTGGTGGACATGTGGGGGGTCTTCCTGCGGGGTGTCGCGGTGCGGAATATCCCCCCGGAGCCTCCCCAGCTCCAGTGAGCGAAGTGTGATGGCAACAAGGGGCCCGGCGGAAGGGGTGCGCGGGACTTCGTACCACCGGTCTGGACAGGCCTCCGGGCCGGTAGCGGCCCGTCCGTTCGGCGTACGCCGCCTGATGCGAACCGATGATGACGCGGTGACTGAGCCGTGTGAGGTTGGCGCCGCGGCGCTGGGTGGCGCTTCTCCTCGGACAGGCACGGGAGGACCGACCGATGGCGACAAGAGTGCCACGCAAGGCGTCGCTGGCTCTGACCGTGCTGGTGATGACCACCGCCGCGGCGCTGATGGTCATCGTCGCCCGCGGGCAGGAGCCGGCCAGCGCGGCGGGAGACCCCGTCATCGCGGCGGCCGGCGACATCTCCTGCGACCCGCTGAACAGTGGGTACGAAGGCGGGCAGGGCACCCCCACCGACTGCCGACAGCTGCACACCGCCGCCCTCCTGGCAGGGGCCGACGCCGTCCTGCCCTTGGGCGACCTCCAGTACGCCTGCGGCGGCCTCTCGGACTTCCAGGCTGCCTACGACCCGAGCTGGGGGCAGTACAAGGCGATCACCAGGCCCGCACCCGGCAACCACGAGTACCAGTCGTCGGGCGGCACGGGCTGCACCGCCAACGCCTTCGGCTACTACTCCTACTTCGGAGCGGCCGCGGGAGACCCCACGAAGGGCTACTACAGCTATGACCTGGGCGCCTGGCACCTGATCGTCCTCAACAGCGAGTGCGCGAAGGTCGGCGGGTGCGGAGCGGGCAGCCCGCAGGAGCTCTGGCTGCGCAACGACCTGGCGACTCACCGCTCGGCCTCGTGCACGCTCGCGTACTGGCACAAGCCACGCTTCGCCTCGACCTCGTCCGGGGGCGACTCGACGTTCTCGGCGTTCTGGCAGGCCCTGTACGACGCCCACGCCGACGTGGTGCTGTCCGGGCACCAGCACTGGTACGAGCGCTTCGCGCTGCAGAACGCGTCGGGGCAGGCCGACGCGAACGGCGTCCGCCAGTTCGTCGTCGGCACCGGCGGCGAGAGCTTCGTGACCCCCTCGGGCACCCGGGCGGCCAACAGCCAGCTGGTCCTCTCGGGCCAGAACGTGTTCGGGGTGATCAGGATGACCTTGCGCGCCGGTAGCTACGACTGGAGCTTCGTGCCGGTCACGGGCACGTTCTCCGACTCCGGCACCCAGGCCTGCCACAACGCCGGACCCTCGTCCACGGTCTCCACCTCCCCGACCGTCACCACTCCCCCTGCTGACACCACCCCGCCGACCACCTCGGCGACGTGCAACGCGGTGGCCTGCAGCACGGGCTGGTACCGCGCTCCGGTGACGGCCCGGCTCACCGCCACCGACAGCGGCTCGGGCGTGGCCGCGACGCACTACACGACCGACGGCAGCACACCGACGACTCAGAGCCCGGCCTACACCTCGCCCCTGACCCTGGCCGAGACGACGACGCTGCGCTACTTCTCCGTCGACGTGGCCGGCAACAGCGAAGGGGTCAGGTCCGTGCTCGTGAGGGTCGACGCCGCCGCACCGAACGTCGCGATCACCTCGCCGGTCGACGGAACCGCGGTGGCGCGCAAGGCGACGGTCAACCTGGCCGCGACCGCGACCGACATCGGCAGTGGATCAGGGTCCGGGTCCGGCATCGCGAGCGTGTCCTTCTACCTCGACGGCAGCCTGCTCTCGACCGACCAGACTGCGCCGTACTCCGCCGTGTGGAAGCCCAAGCCGAACCTCCGCGGCACCCACACGCTGACGGCCGTGGCGACCGACGTGGCGGGCAACACCACGACCTCGGCGCCGGTGCGGGTCACCTTCAGCTGAGACGCGGGGCGCGAGGAGAGCCCGATCCCCGACGGGTCGGTCCAGCGGGTCGCGTCCGCGGTCGGTGAGGGCTCGGTGGTCATCTCCGCGGTGCCTGCTCGACGGCGTCGAGGCTCCGAGTCGGTGCGAATGCCCGATCCAGCGACCCATCGGGCGGAGGATCACTCCATGACGTACGCGCTGGGTCAGGGCACCGGGCCACTGCGAGGCCTGCGGCTCATCGAGATCGCCGGTATCGGACCGGCACCGCATGCCGCGACGATCCTCGCCGACCTCGGTGCCGACGTGATCCGCATCGAGCGACCCCGAGGCGGATCCATGAGTGCCGGACCCAGGACGTCGGACTTCTTGACGCGCGGCCGTCCCAGCGTCGCGCTGGACCTGAAGAAGCCCGAGGCGATCGACTGTGTGCTGACGCTGGTGGAGGGCGCGGACCTGCTCGTGGAGGCGATGCGCCCGGGGGTCGCCGAGCGGATGGGCATCGGGCCCGACCCATGCCTCGAGCGCAACCCCGCGCTCGTCTACGGCCGGATGACCGGCTGGGGTCAGTCCGGACCGCTGGCGCAGCGCGCGGGCCACGACCTGAACTACATCTCGCTGGCCGGGGCGCTGCACGGTTCGGGTCAGGACCCGGACCGACCGCACTTCGCGAGCAACCTGGTCGGCGACTTCGGCGGCGGGTCCACCTACCTGGTGATCGGACTACTGGCGGCGTACGTCGAGTCGCGCGCGAGCGGGCACGGCCAGGTCGTCGATGCGGCCATCGTCGACGGCGCCGCCCACCTGAACATGATGTGGGCCAGCATGCTGGCCGGGGGCAGCGCCGTGGAGTCGCGCGCCGTCAACCTCCTCGACGGTGGTGTCCCGAGCTACTCGGTCTACGAGACGTCCGACGGCAGGCACATGGCGGTGGCGCCGTTGGAGCCACAGTTCTGCGACGTGCTGCTTGGCCTCCTCGGGATCGACCCGGCGACCACGTCCAGCCCGGCCGCGTTCCGAACCGCCCTCACCGAGACCTTCCGGTCCAGGACCCAGGCAGAGTGGACGGCCGTGTTCGAGCACACCGACGCCTGTGTAAGTCCCGTCCTCCCCCTCAGCGAGGCCGCCGCGCACCCGCACCTGCGGGCGCGCGACGTCTTCGTCACCAAGGACGGCCAGCTCCAGCCCGCTCCGGCTCCCCGCTTCTCCCGCACCGAGGCCACCCTCACCACGGGCCCGAGCACGGCCGGCGGCGACACCCGAGCGGCACTGGAGGCATGGGGGATCACCCACGTGGAGGAGCTCCTCGAGAGCGGAGCAGCCGAACAGGTCTGACCCGACCTTCTGCCTTGACCTTCAGCTCGCCTGCTCGCTGGCTTCTCGGTCAGGCTCGCCCTCAGCCACGCGCCCCGCTGAGGAAGGCCGTAGCAGCACGCCCGCCGCGACCGCGCCGATGACGGCGACCACGGCTGCGCCGACGAAGGCCGCGGAGTACCCGTCGGTGAGGCTCCGGACCTCGCCGAGCCGGCCGGCGCCGTGGCCCGTCGCGACTGCCGTCATGACCGCGAGCCCGAGAGCCGACCCCACCTGGTACGACGTGTTGACGATGCCGGACGCCAGCCCGCCCTCCTCCGGCCTTGCGGCCGAGATGGCAATGCCGAGCGTCGGGATGAAGGCCAGGGCCATGCCCGACGCTGCTACCAGCGAGGCGGGCAGCACGTCGACCGCGTAGGACCCGTCGGGATCGACGAACGAGAGCCAACCTAGGCCCGCGGCCAAGAGCAGGAGCCCGGAGACCGTCACCCACCGCGGACCGAAGGCGGCAATGGCCCGCGGGGCCGCGACGATCATGCCCAGCATGATCAGCGCCGTCATGGGCAGCAGCGCCGAGCCGGAGGAGAAGGCCGAGAGGCCCAGGACCTCCTGGAGGTACAGGTTGAGGAAGAACCACATCGGGATCCAAGCCGCGCCGAGGAGCACTTGGGCAAGGTTGGCTGCGGCGAGGCCGGGAGACCGGAAGATGCCGAGCCGCACGAGGGGATCGCGACCCTTCCCCTGCCGGACGACGAACGCGGCCAGCAACACACCGGCACCGACCAGGACGGCCCACGTCGAGGTGGCCGTCCAGCCCACCTCGGGCGCCTCGACGACCGCGTAGACCACGGCTGCGAGACCGGCCACGACGGCAGCGGCACCCAGGATGTCGACCCGGCCACCAGTGCCTGCTCCGGCCGGCAGCACGCGCGGCACCAGGACGAGGACGACCGCCGCGATCGGGAGGTTGATGAGGAACACCCACGGCCACGAGGCGTACTCCGTGATGAGGCCGCCGAGGAACACGCCGGCGGTGCCTCCCGCTGGTGCCGCCGCTCCGTAGATCGCCAGCGCCCTGGTCAGCTCTCTCGGGCTGGCTCCGAAGAGCATGAAGAGCAAGGTGAGCGCGGACGGTGCGATCAGCGCGGAGCCGGCGCCTTGCAGAGCGCGGCCGACCAGCTCGGTGGAGACGTTGTCAGCCAGGCCGGCCACCAGCGAACCGCCGGCCAGCACCACCCAGCCAGCGGCGAAGACCCGGCGCGCGCCGAGCACGTCGGAGAGCTTCCCCCCCAGCAACAGCAGCCCGCCCAGAGCGATCACGTAGGCGTTGAACACCCACGAGAGGTTGCCGGGAGAGAACCCGAGGTCGCCCTGCATGCGCGGGAGGGCGACGCCGATGATCGAGGTGTCCATGATGACCATGAACTGGGCCGCGGCGATGACGCCGAGCGCCAGCCGGTGCCGGGGCCGGCCGGGAAAGGCCTGTGGCGTTGACATGTGCTGCTCCTTCACACTGGTGGTAGGTACCCCTGGGGGGTATGTGTGAAAGGTGAGCGCTTATACCCCCTCGGGGTATTCCGTGATTCGCGACATACTTTTCCGGAGCGGGGAACCGCCGCGCGCGTCCTACTGGACCAGCAGGCAGAAGGGATGCCCCGCCGGATCCGAGAGCACGTAGAGGGGCTCACCGTCGTCCTTCGAGCGGTCGTACAACAGGCGGGCGCCCAAGGCCTCGGCCCGCTCGCGATGGTGCTCGAGGTCCTCGACGGTAGGCACGCGGAAGTCCATGTGCATCTGCATGGGCACCTCCTCGGAGGGCCAGGTCGGCGCCGTCGTCTCCGTCTTCTCCTGGATGGTCAGGACCCGGTTGCCGCTGTCGTCGAGAAGGACCAGCCAGTCGGCGTCGTCGGGGCTGCCGTCGGTGGGTGGCTCCTCGCCGTCGCGGTACCGCAGACCCAGCAGCTGCCGGTAGAACTCACCCAGCGCTCGGCAGTCCCGAGCATCGATGGCCGTGTGGAGCAGGACGGGATAACCGGACACGTACGCCTCCAAGTCGTCGGTGGCTTCACGCTAACTCGGCCTCAACGTGCCCCCGGTCAGCAGGCACAGAGGCCCAGCTCGGCTAGACCCGGCCGGCCCGCATGTCCATCAGCCGGCCGAGGATGCGAGGGCCATCGGCGCGGATACCGTCGTGCTCGAACTCGTTGGTGACCCAAGCCCGCACGTTCCCGACGTACCTCGCCGTGTCCAGCTGGAGACCCGAGTCGACGTACATGTCGTCGAAGTAGACGGCGGCGAGCACCGGCACCTCGTTGGCCGCCAGCCGGTCGAGGTCGTAGAGCGGCCCCCAGTCGTCGTACCCCGCCAGCAGCTCGGCCGCCCCCCGGAACGGCGCCAGCGCGCGGACCTCCTCGAACATCCAGCTGTAGAACATCTCGCCGGTGAACAGCAGCGGGTCGTGCTGCTCGTCGAAGTCCGCGTGCTGTCCCATCGCGCGCTCCGCGGCCCAGGCACTCGCGCCGGAGCCGGGCTGGCCGTAGATGTACTCCTGCAAGGGGAACAACGGTCCGTCGACATGCCCGGTCTGCGCCAGGACCTGGTGCAGGAACACGTCCGACAGCTCGTCGCCGTGCCAGGCCTCGTCGAGCAGCCAGTGCAGCTGCTCGTACCCGTAGCTCATCCCGAAGCCGGCGCCGAGCCGGCGGAGCCGCCGGGTCGTCAGCCGGTCGCCGTCGGGGAGCAGCACCTCGTGGGCGTCGAGGTGGTCGGCGATCTGGCGGACCAGCGCGACGTCGTCGGGGTACCTGGCGTAGAACTCGGTGTTCTTGTCAGCGACCCGCGGGTAGGTGCGCTCGTAGACATCATCGGCCGTCGAGGTCAGGCCGGGGAGGCCCCCGGTGACGTAGCAGGCGTCGAGGTGCCGCGGCGCCAGGGACAGGTAGGTCAGGGTGACCCAGCCGCCGTAGCTCTGCGCGAGAATCTCCCACCGGCGACCGCCCGCCACGCGCTCACGCAGCGCCTCGGCGTCGCGCACGATGCTGTCGGCGCGCATCAACCGCAGGTACGCCGCGATGTCGGCGTCCGACCAGCCCCGCACGGTCAGGCGGGTCAGCGGCGTGCTGCGGCCGGTCCCCCGCTGGTCGAGCAGCAGCACCCGGTGCGTCTTGGTGGCGTGCCCGAGCCACCCGTCCCCCACGCCCGGACGCGGCGACTTCCCACCCGGGCCGCCCTGGAGGAAGAGCAGCCACGGCAGGTCGTCGTGCTCGCGGTCCACGGCTACCACCTCGCGCGCGAACACCTCGATCGTGCGGCCGTCATCGGGCGCTGTGTGGTCGAGCGGCACCTCCACCACATGGTCGGTGAGCACGAAGCCGGGGATCCGCGTGGTGACCATGGACCAAGTGTGGCGCCGCAAGGATCGGCCCGTGGGGAGCACCCCCGACGACAACCGCGCCGAGCCTCACTGGCCGTGGTGCTGTGCTCGGGGTCGTCGCGCTCCTCGGTGTGGCCTACCCCGCGATCCGGAACCCGAGATTGCCCACGGTCGAGTCCGCGGCGTGCGGCTGACGGGCGGAGACCCGGTAGCGGCGGCAGTACGACGCGTGGCACAGGTAGGAGCCACCGCGGCTGACCCCGCTGGGGTCGACGCCGGACCACGTGCCCGAGCACCACTCCCAGACGTTGCCGGTGCTGTTGCGCAAGCCGTGGCCGTTGGGCGCGAAGGCGTCGACCGGGCAGGTTCCGCGCCAGCCGTCCTCGGCCGTGTTCTCCGCCGGGAAGCTGCCCTGCCAGACGTTCATCCGGTGCTCGCCGCCCGGCTCGAGCTCGTCGCCCCACGGGAAGGGCTCCCCCACCAGGCCGCCACGCGCGGCGAGCTCCCACTCGACCTCGGTCGGGAGCCGGCCGCCCCACCACGCGGCGTACGCCTCGGCGTCGCGGCGCGACACGTGCACGACGGGGTGGTTCTCCCGGTCGGCCACCGAGGAGTGCGGACCCTCGGGATGCGACCAGTCGGCACCGGGCACCTCGCGCCACCACGGCGCCGCGGCCACGCCGCGGGTAGGCGGGAAGTCGTCGGGGAGAAAGCCGCCGAAGACGAACGACCAGCCGAACTGCTCGGCCTCGGTGCGGTGCCCGGTCGCGTCGACGAACGCCGCGAACTCGGCGTTGCTGACCGCGCAGCGGGCGATGCGGAACGCCGCCACCTCGACCTCGCGGACCGGCCATTCCTCCGGGTGGTCCGGGTCGTCGCTGCCGACGAGGGTGCTGCCACCGGCCAGTTCCACCAGGCCGGCGTGCGGATCGCCTTCTCGCCGCGCAGTCGACGGACCGGCCGCCGGCACGCCGCCCGGCTCTCGGGAAGGGGAGCAGCAACCGGTCACTGGTGGACCGTCACCACCCGTGCGCGCTCGGCGTCGCTGCCCGGGTCGGCGACCTCTCCGAGGTCGAAGCGCACCCGGTGGATGAGGCCCTCGAAGCGGTTGCGCACCGGAAGGTAGTCGTCGACGACCGGGGTGCCGCGGTCGACCCCGACGTTGAAGGTCTCGTCGAAGGAGAAGTAGTAGGCCGTGGTGACCGGGATCCGGCCCGACCCCACCGCCGCTCCGTCGACCTCGAGGGTCACCTGCGCCCCGCTGCCGGGCGGGCCGCCGTCGTAGTCGAACCGGACGACCAGGTCGTGGCGGCCCGGCGGGATGGGCTTCCCACCCCGGACGACCGTCAGGTCGCGGCCCGCGAAGTTGTAGGCGTAGTGCGGCACGCCGCCCACGACGTACAGCGACCAGCCGCCGAACCGGCCACCCTGGGCGACCACCACGCCGTTGGTGCCGGTGACCACCTCGAGGTCGGCGGTGACGACGTGGGAGCGGTTCTTGATGTTGGGCGCCGCCTCCTCGGTGAGCCGGCCGATGCGCGGCCCGAACGACAGCGCCGGGCGGCCCAGGTGCAGGTCGAGACGCCCGGCGACGTCCGGGTTCTCGCGCTCGGTCACCCGATCGTCGAGCGGGAGCACGTTGTACCTCTCGGCCTCGCGCTGGAACACCTCCTTCAGCTCGCGCAGCCGGTCGGGATGCTGGTCGGCGACGTCGTGGGCCTGGCTCCAGTCGTCGGCGTGGTCGTAGAGCTCCCAGACGTCCTCGTCGAAGGGCCGCTTGGGCGTCTCGACCATCTCCCACGGGACGCCGTGACGGGTCACGGCGGTCCAGCCGTCGTGGTAGACGCCCCGGTTGCCGATCATCTCGAAGTACTGCGTGGTGTGCCGGTCCGGCGCATCGGCGTCCGCGAAGCTGTAGTGGAGGCTGGTGCCCTCGATCGCCTGCTGTTCGACCCCGCCGAACGACGCGGGGGCGTCGAGCCCGGTCGCGTCGAGGATGGTCGGCAGCACGTCGATGACGTGGTGCCACTGGTGCCGGATCTCGCCCCGGGCCGCGATGCCGTTGCCCCAGCGCACGATCATGCCGTCGCGGGTGCCACCGAGGTGCGCGACCTGCTTGGTCCAGGGGTACGGCGTGTTCATCGCCAGCGCCCAGCCCGCCGGGTAGATGCCGTACGTCGTCGCGTCGCCGAGCGTGTCGAGCCGAGCCGCCATGTCGGCGGTCTCGTCCTGGATGCCGTGACCGACCAGGTGCTCGCGGAACGTGCCGCGTGGGCCGCCCTCGCCCGAGGCCCCGTTGTCGCCGAGCAGGTAGAAGATCAGCGTGTCGTCGAGGACGCCCATGTCGTCGAGGGCGTCGACGAAGCGACCGATCTGCACGTCGGCGTGCTCGGCGAACCCGGCGTAGGTCTCCATGAACCGCGCCGCGACCCGCTGCTCGGTCTCGTCGAGCTCGTCCCAGTGCGGCACGCCCTCTGCCCACGGAGCAAGGTCGGCCGACTCGGGCACGATGCCGAGCTCCTTCTGGCGGGCCAGGGTCTCCTCACGCTGCGCGTCCCAGCCGGCGTCGAACCGGCCGGCGTACTTGTCCCGCCACTCCGCCGCGACGTGGAACGGCGCGTGCGTGGCGCCGAGGGCGATGTAGGTGAAGAACGGACGGTCGGGGGTGATGGCCTGCTGGTTCTCCACCCAGGAGATCGCGTTGTCCACGAGGTCCTCCGACAGGTGGTAGCCGTCCTCGGGCAGCCGGTCGGGCTCGACGGCGTAGCGGCCCTGGTAGAGCTGCGGGTACCAGTGGTTCATCTCCGCGCCCATGAAGCCGTAGAAGAAGTCGAAGCCCTCGCCCATCGGCCACCGGGGGAACGGGCCGGACGGGCTGACCTCGACCGGCGGGGTCTGGTGCCACTTGCCGATCGCGGCCGTGCAGTAGCCGTTGCCGCTCAGGATCTGGGCGATCGTCGCGGCGCTGGCCGGCCGGTAGCCGTGGTACCCCGGCTCGGGGGTCGACATCTCGCTGGTGACCCCCATCCCGACCGAGTGGTGGTTGCGTCCGGTCATCAGCGCCTGTCGCGTCGGCGAGCACAGCGGCGTGACGTGGAACCGGCTGTAGCGCAGGCCGTCGTCGGCCAGCCGCTGGGCGGTCGGCATCTCGCACGGGCCGCCATACGCCGACGAAGCGCCGAAGCCCATGTCGTCGATGAGGATGACGACCACGTTCGGGGACCCGGGGACCGTTTCGACCGGCCGGATCGGCCGCGCCGTCGTGTCGACGTCGAGGGGCAGGCGGGTGCGGTCGGCCATCAGGCTCCCCTCCCGGCGATCGCCGAGGCCCCCGCGATGGCGAGCTTGCCCAGCGCCTCGAAGCGGTCCTCGGTGAGCCGGTCGCTGGGACCCCACACGCTGACAACCGCGACGGGACGCCCGGCGACGTCGAGCACGGGGGCCGACACACCCCAGGCCGTGCTCTCGAACTCTCCCCTGCAGACGGCGTAGCCGGATTCGCGGGTCATGGCGAGCTCCTTCTCGAGGCTGGTCATCGACGTGATCGTCGACGGTGTGTAGCGGGGCAGCCGCCGGCCGCGGGCAACGCCGAGGAGCAGCGGGATGTCGGCGGGATGGGAGAAGGCCAGCAGCACCTTGCCGGTCGAGGTCGCGTGGACCGCCACCTCCCGGCCCTGCCAGCCGGCCGCCACCACGGCTCCGGCGCTCGCCTCGGCGACGTAGGTCAACACACCGCCCCGCACCATGGCCAGGGCGGCGGTCTCGCGCGCTTCCGCGGCGAGGTGCTGCAGGACGAGACGGGCGGCGGCGACCAGGGCGGCACTCCCGGCCTGACCGGCCAGGTCGATCAGGCCGAATCCCAGCGAGTACGAGCCGGTCTCCTTGTCGTGCATGACCAGTCGCTGGTTCTCCAACGTGCTCAGGATGCGCCAGGTCGTCGTGCGGTTGAGGCCGACCGCCTCGGCCAGTGCGGTGGCCGAGGCCTCCGGACCGCTGGCCGCCGCCACGGCACGCAGCAGGACGGCGGCACGCTCCACCGACTGCACCCGGGTCGAGCCCGCCGTGCCGTCGGCCGTCCGTCTCATTCTGGTGTCCGTTTCCGCAGCGTCATTGACCAGCGCATTGAACCGCTTTATGTTGCCCAGGTCACGTCGGCCCGTTCGCATCGTGCAACAGGGGAGTCACCAAGTGAACCAGAACTCACGCTTCACCCGGGATTTCTCCCGGCGCCAGCTGCTCAAGTACTCGGGGATCGGTGTGGCTGCTGTCGCGGGAAGCAGCTTCCTCGCCGCCTGCGGCGGCGACGACAGTGGCGGCGGAGGTGGTGGCAACGACGGCGGGGGGGCCCAGGGCTCCGGCGGCATCCTGATCCACGGCGCCACCGGCGGCAGCAGCAAGGACACCCTCGACCCGCACGCGCCGGTCACCGCGGCCGACATCGCGCGCGTCAACAACCTCTATGAGCCGCTGCTGTTCTGGAACAGCAACTACGAGCTCGAGCCGGCGCTGGCCGAGTCCATCGAGGGGTCCACGGACGCCAAGACGTGGACGATCAAGATGCGTCAGGGAGTGACCTTCCACAACGGCAAGACGGTCACCGCCGACGACGCCTGGAAGAGCATCCAGCGCGTCGCCAACCCGAAGGCTCCGCTGTCCGCAGGTGGCCAGCTGTCCACGATCATCGACTTCGACGCCACGAAGGTCGTCGACGACACGACGCTGCAGCTGGTGCTGAAGAACCCCTACGCGGTCCTCGACTCGCTCCTCGCCGAGTACACGCTGGGCATCATCCCCGGAGGCGAGTACGACCCCGCCAACCCGGTCGGCACCGGCGCGTTCGCCTACAAGTCGTTCGACCCCGGCAAGACGAGCACGTTCACCAAGTACACCGACTACTGGGGCGACGCGGCCTTCATCGACGAGCTCCAGATCCAGGACTTCACCGACGACAGCGCCCGGGTCAACGCGCTGCAGGCAGGCCAGATCCAGACGGTCGACAACCTGCCCTACAACCTCGTCGACACGATCAAGGGCGCGGGCGGCGGCACGCTGGTCACCGACACCGGCGCCTGGGTCCCGTTCACCATGCGCGTCGACCAGGCGCCGTTCAACGACGTCAAGGTGCGCCAGGCCTTCCGCCTGATCGTCGACCGCCAGCAGATGATCGACCAGGCGCTGAGCGGCTACGGCTCGCTGGGCAACGACATGTACGCACCGCTCGACACCGCCTTCGCCAGTGACCTTCCGCAGCGCGAGCAGGACATCGACCAGGCCAAGTCGCTGCTCGCCTCGGCCGGCAAGAGCGGGCTGCAGGTCGAGCTGTTCACCGGCGACGACATCGGCTCGGTCGCCACCGCAGCCGCCAACCTGTTCAAGGAGCAGGCCAAGGCCGCCGGCGTGGACGTCAAGGTCACCAAGAAGTCGCCGTTCTACGACGACCAGTACCTCCAGTACACCTTCGCGCAGGACTTCTGGAACACCCGCAACTACATCCCGCAGGCCGTGGTGGGCACGTTCCCACCCAGCGAGGGTGGCACCTACAACGAGACCCACTGGGACAACAAGGAGCACCGCGACCTGGTCAACCAGGCGGCCCAGGAGCTGGACGAGACCACGCGCAACGACCTGCTCCACCAGGCCCAGCAGATCGAGTACGACGAGGGCGGCCTGATCATCTGGGGCTTCCGCCAGCAGGTGGACGGCTTCGGGCCCGCGGTGAACGGCCTCGAGGGCAGCAAGTACCTGCCACTCGGCTCCTACAAGTTCAACAAGGTCTCGGTCCAGTAGGGCCGGTAGAACTGATGACCAGCGAGATGAGCAACCCGACCATCGGGCTGTCATGACAGACCTGGGCACCATCATCCCCAGTCCCCTCGAAGAGGTCGCGCCGCCACGGCGCCAGCACGGCGCCGCGGCCTGGGCGATGTGGATCGCCCGCCGACTCGGGCTGGCCGTGCTCACGCTGTGGCTGGTCTCGATCCTGGTGTTCCTCGCCACGGCCGCCCTGGGTGACCCCATACGGGCCATCCTCGGCCGCGACTACAACGCCAACCCGGGTCGTGTCGCGGAGCTGGAGAAGCTGCTCAACGCCGACGCCTCGATCTTCACCCGCTACTTCGACTGGCTCGGCGGCTTGCTCACCGGTGACCTCGGCACGTCGCTCGCGAGCGGCCGGCCGGTGAGCGAGCTGATCAGCGGCCCGGTCCAGAACTCCGCGATGCTGGTCTTCCTGGCCGCCATCGTGATGATCCCGGTGTCGTTCCTCGTCGCGATGATCTCGGTCCACTACCGGCGGCGCCGGCCGGACACCGTGATCCAGACAGTGCTGCTGGCCCTGGCCGGCCTCCCCGAGTTCGTGATCGGCGTGCTGCTGCTCGCGCTGCTGGCCACGACCGTCTTCAAGATCTTCCCGGCCGTGACGATCAGCTCGCCCACGGGTCACCCGTGGGACAACTGGAAGGTCATGGTCCTGCCGACCCTGACCCTGGTGATGTGGGTCTCGCCGTACGTCTCCCGCATCGTGCGCGCCTCGCTGCTCGAGGTCATCGACAGCGAGTACGTCGAGCTGGCCCGGCTCAAGGGAATCCCCGAGGGCGTGGTGATGCGCAAGCACGCGCTGCTCAACGCCATCGTCCCCGGCATCCAGGTCATCGCCCTCCAGCTGGCCTTCCTGGCCGGTGGTGTCGTCGTCGTGGAGACGCTCTTCTCCTACCCCGGCATCGGCCTCCAGCTGGTGGACTCCGTGCGCAACCACGACGTCCAGGTCGTGCAGGCGCTCAGCATGATCATCGCCAGCGTGTACGTCGTGGTGAACCTGGTCGCGGACCTGTTGTCCATCCTGTTGACTCCCCGAGCAAGGACGGCGATCTCGTCATGACGGCTGACAGCTCGCACGAGCACGTCTCGCTCTCCGGCGAAGAGCCCGTGCCTCCTCCGCCCATCGCGCCGGCGGAGCCGGGCACCTTCAAGAAGGCGCTCCGGCAGAAGCGGTTCACCGTCGGCCTCGGGATCACGCTGTTGCTGGTCGCGTTCGTGATCTTCGCGCCCTACCTCTCGCCCTACAGCGAGAACGAGGTCGCCGGCCCGCCGTACAACAAGGCCGCAGGTGTCTTCGGCACCGACTACCTCGGCCAGGACGTGCTCAGCCGCGTCATGCACGGCGGCGGCGAGATCCTGCTCATCGCCCTGCTGGGCACCTTGCTGGGCATGGTGCTGGGCATCGCCATCGGCGTCGTCGCGGCCTACGCGGGCGGGTGGTGGGACGAGATCCTGATGCGGCTCAACGACGTGATCCTCTCTTTCCCGCAGATCCTGCTGGCGCTGGTCGTGCTGACGGCGCTCCAGCGGCCCTCGGCCTGGGTGCTCATCCTGCTCGTCGGTGTCTCCCATGCCCCGCGCGTGGCGCGCCTGGCGCGCGGCGTCGCCCTCGGCATCGTGTCGCGTGACTTCGTGATCGCGGCCGAGGCCCTCGGCGAGAAGCGCAGCCGGGTGATCCTGGCCGAGGTGCTCCCGAACATGAACGCCCCCCTGCTCGCCGAGGGCGGCCTCCGGCTGACCTACTCCATCGGTCTGGTCGGCGCCCTGGGCTTCCTGGGCTTCTCGGCCGACCCGGGTGCGGCCAACTGGGGCCAGATGATCCAGGAGAACCGTCTGGGGCTGTCCACCCAGCCGTGGGCCGTGCTGGCGCCGGTGCTGATCATCGCGATCTTCGCGATCGGCACGAACCTGATGGCCGACGGCATCGCACAGGTAGCCCAGCGAGGGGACAACTGATGACCGCCACGAGCGACGCCCCCGCCGAGAGGGTCGGCGGCCTGGTCGTCGAGGACCTCAGCGTCATGCTGACCGGCAAGGACATCGACGTCGTCGACGACATCGACCTGGTGCTCAAACCCGGCGAGGTCGTGGGCCTGGTCGGCGAGTCCGGCTCCGGCAAGACGACGGTCGGCACCTCACTGCTCAACTACTCGCGGGCCGGCGCTCACATCGGCTCGGGCCGGGTGCTCCTCGAGGGCCGCGACGTGCTGGGCATGCCGTGGCAGGAGGTGCGAAAGGTCCGGGGCGAGGAGATCGCCTACGTGCCGCAGGACCCGGCGTCCGCGCTCAACCCCGCCATCCGCATCGGCCGGCAGATCGTGGAGCTCCTGGAGCTGCGCAGCATCGGCACCAAGGAGTCGCGGCTCCAGGGCGCCCGTGACGGGCTGGCCGAGGTCGGCCTGCCGAACGACGACGAGTTCCTCAGTCGCTACCCCCACCAGCTCTCCGGCGGCCAGGTGCAGCGCGTCGCGTTGGCCATGGCGTTCCTGCCGAAGCCCAAGGTGCTGGTGCTCGACGAGCCGACGACCGGCCTCGACGTGACGACGCAGGCGATGGTGCTCGAGACGATGGCCGAGCTCTGCCGTGCGCACGGCGTCAGCGCTCTGTACGTCACCCACGACCTCGCGGTGGTGGCCAACATCGCCGACCGGGTGGCGGTGATGTACGCCGGCCAGATCGTGGAGCTGGGACCTCGGGACGCCATGTTCAAGGCGCCCTCGCACCCCTACACCCGCGCCCTCCTCGACTCGATCCCGCACCTGAGCCAGGCGCGTGCCCTCACCGGCATCCCGGGGCGCACCCCGGCGCCGGGTGCGCGCCCGAGCGGCTGTCGCTTCAACGACCGCTGCGCGTACGCCGTGGACGCCTGCCGCCAGGACGTGCCGGAGCTGCGCGAGATCGCTCCCGACCACCAGGTCCGGTGCATCCGCGTCGAGGAGATCGGCACCTGGGACATCTCCCGCGGCAAGGTGCCCGACGCCGACCCGGACCGCAAGCGGGAGATCATCCTCGCGATCGAGGGCCTGAACATCTTCTACGGTCGCACGCAGGTCGTCTACGACGTGACCTTCGACCTGGCCAAGGCCGAGGTCATCGCCCTGGTGGGCGAGTCGGGCAGCGGCAAGACGACCATCTCCCGCTCTGTCGGCGGCCTCCACAAGGAGTGGACCGGCACCATCACCTTCGACGGCCAGCCGCTGGCGCACAGCGCGCGGCAGCGCAGCGCCGAGAGCCGCAAGCGGCTCCAGTACATCTTCCAGAACCCGTACCTCTCCCTGAACCCACGACTGACCATCGAGCAGATCGTCAAGCGGCCGATGGAGCTGTTCGGGATCGCGTCGGGCAAGGAGGCCACCGAGCGCGTGGTCGAGCTGCTCGACCAGGTGGCACTGGGCCCGCGGATGCTGAAGTACCAGGCGAGCCGGCTCTCCGGCGGCGAGCGTCAGCGCGTGGCGATCGCCCGCGCACTGGCGGCCGAGCCGGACGTGCTGATCTGCGACGAGATCACCTCGGCGCTCGACGTCTCGGTGCAGGGCTCGATCGTGGCGCTGCTCGAGGGGCTCCGCAAGCAACGCGGCATCAGCATGCTGTTCGTCACCCACAACCTTGCGCTGGTGCGCTCGATCGGCTCCGGCGTGCAGATCCTCAAGGCCGGCCGCGTGGTCGAGTCCGGCTCGGTCGTCACGGTGATGGAGACGCCCCGGGAGGAGTACACCCGCAACCTCCTCTCCAAGAGTCCGAGGATCGACTGAGACAAGTGGTCACCTCCATCGCGGGGTCCCGGCTCTCGACCCTCACGTTCATCGACCCGCAGCACGACCGGGGACGGGAGCACGCGCGGATCCCCGGCACCGCCGGCGTCGGCCTGCCGTCGGATCCCCGACCGGTCTCGGTCGAGATCGCCGGGGGCGGTCGCTCGCGGGGGCTCACGGAGTGGGTGGCGGAGACGTCGTCGACGTCCCTGCTGGTGCTCGACGAGGGCACCGTCGTCCACGAGTGGTACGCCGACGGGCTGGACGCCGGCACCCATTTCCTCGGCGCCTCGATGACCAAGTCGGTGCTGGCCCACCTGGTCGGCCGGGCCGTCGGTGAGGGCGTCCTGACGCTCACCGACCCGGTGACCGACCACGTCCCCGACCTGGCGGGCACGGGCTACGACGGCACCACCGTGCTCGACCTCGTCACGATGACCACCGGCGTCGACTGGGTCGAGGACCACCGCGACCCGGACAGCCCGGCCTCCCGGCTGCTGGGGTGCTTCGCCAGCGGAGGCGTCTCGCGAGACCTGCTGCGGCGGGTGCGACCGGGCGTCCGGCCCGGCAGTCGCTGGAGCTACTGCACAGCCGACTCGCAGGTGCTGGACTGGGTGCGCGAGCGCGCCACCGGACTCACCTACGCCGACGACGTCGCGCGGCTGTGGCGGGCGCTCGGCTGTACGCACGATGCGTTCGTCGCCGTCGACGGCGACGGCGTCGCCCTGGCCGGCGGCGGCCTGGCGGCCACCGCCCGCGACTGGGCCCGGGTGGCCCTCCTGGCCGTGGACGGCCGCAGCATCGGCGGCGGGAGGCTGATCGACCTCGACTGGATCGAGGCGGCCGCCCGACCGGCGTACCCGTTCCTCGCCGTCGGCCGGCTGCCGAGCAGCATCACCACGCACGCCGGGTTCGGCTACCACTGGTGGCCGATGGACGACGCCGGCCACCGGGTGACCGCCGACGGGAGCCGCGGCCAGTTCGCGTGTGCCGACCGGCGGACCGGCGCCGTCGTGGTCAAGACCTCGCAGTGGCCCTACGAGGACTTCCTGGTCGACCGCCAGGCGCGCGACCTCAGCTACGTCGGCCTCCACGCCCTGCTGGATGCCGTCCCGCAACACCAGAACTCGAAGGAGCACGCGTGAACCGCACCATGAACCGGCACGTCATGATCACCTGCGCCCTGACCGGCGCCGGCGACACCGTCGGCCGCTCCGAGCACGTGCCGGTGACGCCGGAGCAGATCGCCGAGTCGGGCATCGCCGCGGCTCGTGCCGGGGCGACCATCGTGCACATCCACGTGCGTGATCCCCAGACGGGCAAGGGCTCCCGGGAAGTGGCCTACTACCGCGAGGTGGTCGAACGGATCCGCGCCTCGGACGTCGACGTCATCATCAACACCACGGCGGGCATGGGCGGCGACCTGGTGCTCGACCCGCACGACCCCACGACCTTCGCCGAGGGAACGGACCTGGTCAGCGGCGTCGACCGGCTCCCGCACGTCGAGGAGCTGCTCCCCGACATCTGCACGCTCGACTGCGGCAGCCTGAACTTCGGCGAGGGCAGCCTGGTCTACGTCAGCACGCCCGACATGCTGCGCGAGGGCGCCAAGAAGATCCAGGAGCTCGGCGTCCGTGCGGAGATGGAGATCTTCGACACCGGCCACCTGTGGTTCGCCAACCAGCTGGTCGCCGAGGGGCTGATCGACGCGCCGGCGATGTACCAGCTCTGCATGGGCATCCCGTACGGCGCCCCGGCCGACCCGCTGACCCTGGCGGCCATGGTCGCCCAGGTCCCCGAGGGCGCCGTGTGGGCGTCGTTCGCGCTCGGCTCCATGCAGATGCCGTGGGTGGCGCAGTCGGTGCTCCTCGGCGGTCACGTCCGGGTCGGGCTGGAGGACAACCTCTACCTGAGCAAGGGCGTGAAGGCGACCAACGCCCAGCTGGTCGAGCGGGCCAGGACGATCGTGGAGAGCATGGGTGCGAAAGTCGCCACCCCGGACGAAGGGCGCGAGATCCTCGCGCTGAAGCCACGATGACGCGGCCTGCTCCCGAGGACGTCCGCACCGTCACCTGCGTCGGCTCCGGCGTGATCGGCGGCGGCTGGGTCGCCTACTTCCTGGCCCGCGGCTACCGCGTCGTCGCGTGGGACCCGGCCGAGGACGCCGAGACCCGCCTCCGGCACCTGGTCGACCTGGCCTGGCCGGCGCTCACCGAGCTGGGGCTCGCTGCGGGAGCCGACCTGGACAACCTGGTCGTCGAGCACGACCTGACGGCCGCCTGCGCCCAGGCTGACTTCGTGCAGGAGAGCGCACCTGAGGACCTGGAGCTCAAGCGGACGCTGCTGGCGGACATCGACGCGGCCACACCACCGGACGTCGTCATCTCCTCGTCGACCTCGGGGTACGGGATGAGCGAGATGCAGGTGCGGTGCGCCCATCCGGAGCGCACGGTCGTCGGCCACCCCTTCAACCCGCCGTACCTGATCCCGCTGGTCGAGGTCGTCGGCGGCACCGACACGTCACCCGAGGTCGTCGCCTGGACGAGCGACTTCTTCCGGCACGCCGGCAAGTCCGTGATCACCATGGACCGCGAGGTGCCGGGGTTCATCGCCAACCGCCTGCAGGAGGCGCTGTGGCGAGAGGCCCTGCACATGGTGGCCGCGGGCGAGGCCACCGTCGAGCAGATCGACCTGTCCATCACCGACGGTCCCGGCCTGCGCTGGCCCATCCACGGCCCGATGCTCACCTTCCACCTCGCCGGCGGCCAGGGCGGGATGGCTCACATGCTCGACCACTTCGGTCCCTCGCTCCTCGCGCCGTGGACGCGGCTGAAGGCGGCCGACCTCACCCCCGAGCTGCGCGACGCCGTGGTGGACGGCTGCGAGCGGGAGGCCGGCGGCCGGACCATCGACGACCTGGTGGCCGAGCGGGACCGCGGCGTGATCGCGGTGCTGCGCGCCCTCGGCCGGGCATGACGGTTCGGGTATGACCTTCTCCATCTGGAGGGAGCCGGTCCAGGACGCCTGGATCGACTACAACGGGCACCTCTCCGAGGCCTACTACGTGCTGGTGCTCGGGCACGCCACGGACGCCGTGATGGACGCCGTCGGGATCGGTCCGGACTACCGATCCGCGAACGACGCCTCCCTCTATACGGTCGAGGCGCACATCCGCTACGTCGACGAGGTCTCGGCCGGCGCCGACCTGGAGGTCCGCTCCTCGATCATCGGCACGGCCCCCAAGCTGCTGTGGATCTGGCACGAGCTGTGGGCCGACGGGCGACTCCGCGCCACCGAGGAGATCCTGGGCGTGCATGTCCGCGCCGGCTCCTCGAGTCCGTTCCCCGACGACATCGCCTCCCGCGCCCGGGCCGCCTGCGCGCCGCCCCCCGAGCACGCGGGAAGGCGGATCGGGCCGATCTGAACCGAGGGTCACTTGACCTCGGCCCGGACGACGAGGCGCAGCCCGACGGCGAGCGGGACGACGAGCCAGATCAGCCCGGTGACCGCGAGGTGCGACCACTCCTGCGAGCTGACCGTCCCGTCGATCAGAGCGCCCTGGGCGAAGTCGAAGTCGACCCACGGCTGGAGGTCGTTGAACCAGTCCTGCTTGGCGGCGAGCACCAGGGCCAGCGTCGGCAGCAGGAACTGGTAGATGAAGTACGCCACCAGGGCACCCGCCGAGCTGCGGATGACCACACCGAGCATGAAGCCCACCAGCAGGCTCAGCACGTTGGCCAGCTCGATCGCGAGCAGGTTGGCCACGCTGAGGTCCCACGCCGGATCAACCCCCGCGATGGCCGCCCCCGCGACGTTGCCGACCGCGCCGATCGCGAAGGCGACCGGAGTGGCGACGACCGCTACCACGACGACCGCGACCAGCTTGCCGGCGATGATCCGCCACCGGTGCGGGACCAGGGTGAACGTCGTCAACCCGCTGCGCTGGCTCCACTCCGCGGTCACCGACAAGATCGCGATGATCGGCAGGATCAGGGTCATCGGCACGCTGATGGCCGTCGTGAACGTGCGGTAGGTGAGGTCCTCGTGGTCGGCGAAGAGGATCACCGCGCCGGTCGACAGGAACGAGACGAGAGCGATGCTCGCCATCGTCCAGAAGCCGGACCGGGTGTCGAGCATCTTGCGGAGCTCGGTGGTCGCGATCCGGGTCATCGGGACGCGGCCCGCAGCAGTGGTGGGGGTCGGCCGGGTCGCGGCGCGGTCCTGGATGATCGTCATGCGAGTGCTCCTTCGGGTTGGTGGTCGAGCGCGACGTCGCGCTGGGTGTCTGCGGTCAGCTGGAGGAACATCTCCTCCAACCCGGTGCCGTCGGCCGGTCTCAGCTCGAGGACCGGTACGCCGGCGGCGAAGGCCGTGTGGCCGACCTGCTCGGCCTCAGCCTGGGCGAGCAGGCCGTCGGTGCCGACGTACGTCGAGGTGATGCCGCGCGCGCCGAGTGCCCCGGACAGCCGGTCCACGTCGGTGGTGCGCACCACGACGCCCGCCGAGGCGAGCAGGTCGGACTTCGCGCCCTGGGCCACGATGCGGCCGTTGCCGATGACGACGAGGTCGTCGGCGATCACCTCGATCTCGTGGAGGAGGTGCGAGGAGAGCAGCACCGTGCCACCCCGGTCCGCGAAGTCCCTGAGCAGGCCGCGCATCCAGCGGATGCCGGCCGGGTCGAGGCCGTTGGCCGGCTCGTCGAGGACGAGGACCTCCGGGTCGCCGATCAGGGCCGTCGCGAGCCCGAGCCGTTGCCGCATGCCGAGGGAGTAGTCGCGGACCCGGCGCGAGGACTCGGTCTCGGTCAAGCCGACGAGGTCTAGCATCTGCCCGACCCGCGCCTTCGGAAGCCCCATGAACCGCTGGGCAATGGTGAGGATCTCGCGGCCGGTGCGGCCCGCGTGCTGGGCGGACGCGTCGAGCAGCACGCCGACCTCGAGCCCGGGGTTCGGCAGGTCGACGTACCGGCGGCCGGAGACGGTCGCGCTGCCCGAGCTGGGGTGGGTGAGCCCCACGACGATGCGCATGGAGGTCGACTTGCCGGCTCCGTTGGGCCCGAGGAACCCGGTCACCCGGCCCGGCTGCGCGGTGAAGCTGACGTTGTCGACGGCCGTGAAGTCGCCGTACTTCCTG
This sequence comes from uncultured Actinomycetota bacterium, assembly GCA_963782155.1. Taxonomy (GTDB): domain Bacteria; phylum Actinomycetota; class Actinomycetes; order Propionibacteriales; family Nocardioidaceae; genus Nocardioides. Next base: position 205,501 of record CAWAIZ010000008.1, on the reverse strand, counting down.
GTGACGGAGTCGAGCGTGATCATGGGTTGGGTCCTGTCTGGGTGTCGGTGACGGAGATGAGGGTCAGCCCGAGGTCCCTGACCTTCTGGATGAGGCCGTGCAGAGCGGCCTGGTCGACGACCCGGCCGCGGATGAGCGTGCTGCCGTCGTCGTCGGCGATGAGCTCCATCCCGTCGAACCAGGCGGACCACCGGTTGTCCAGGTGGCCCCGGATCCGGATCTCGTACGTCTCGGTCTCGCTCATGTCCCGGAAGCTACGAACCGACGTGGGGAGCGCGGATCACCACATGTGGTGAAACCGGGTGGTGGTCCCGGGCCTGTCAGCGGCCGAGGAGGCCGAGCTCATCGGCGCGGCGCACGGCGGCCCGCCGGCTGCCGACGCCGAGCTTGGCGTAGATGTTCTTGGTGTGCGTGCGCACCGTGTTGAGCGACACGACCAGATGCCGGGCGATCTCCGGGCCGTTCAGCTCGCTCGCCAGGAGGCGGAGCACGTCGAGCTCGCGCTCGCTGAGCGGGTCGACCAGGTCGCCCGTCGGCCGGGGCGGGGTCGCGACCTCGCCGGTACCCGACCGCAGGAGGCGGGCGACGTACGCCGGCGACGTACCGCCCTTCGCCGCGGCGTTCAGCAGGGTCGCCATCGCCGGACCCTCGCCGGTGAACGTCCGCACGTACCCCTCGGGCTCGGCCTGCTCGAGGGCACGCGAGACGGTGCCGACGGCGGCGACGGTGTCGCCCCGCTGCTGCTGCGCCAGCGCGAGGAGAACGAGGACCTCCAGCACGCTGCCGAGCCGGCCACCATCCTCGGCCGCGGTCAGCAGGCGTTCCAGGAACGGCGCGGCGGCGCCGTCACCGCGCGCCACCAGCGCTCTCGCGAGGGTGATGTGCTCGTACTCCCGGAGGTACGTCGGCTCGTCGGAGGCGGACAGTCCCCGGTCCGCGGCCCAGGCGAGAGCATCCTCGGGCCGGCCCTGCCTGACCCAGGTGCGGGCGCGCATGGCCGAGACGGGCTGCACGTCCGGGGAGAAGTCGCCGTCGTAGACCCGCTCGGCCTCGTCGAGCAGCGCCAGCGCGGCGCCCAGATCTCCCTCGGCCTCGAGGATGCGAGCCTCGGCGATGCGCCAGCGGTGCGGATGCTTGGGCAGGCCGAGGTGGTCGCCCAGGTCGTGGCCGAGGCGGAGGTGCTCCCTCGCCGCGGCGAGGTCACCCAACTCGGTCGCGACCATGCCCAGCCCGACGTGCATGTCCGGCACTCCTCGCAGCGGACCGGCGGGCTGGCGCTCGGCAAGGTCGAGGGAGTCGCGGTAGGTGCGTTCCGCGTCCCGACGCCGGCCCCGGGTCAGCTGGAGGTCGGCGAGCGTGACGGCGCAACCCAGGATGTCGGCGACGTACCCCACGCCCTCGAACCGCCGGATCGTCTCGGCGTACGACGCCTCGGCGGTGGCCAGGTCGCCCAGCCGCCAGGCGGCGAGTCCCAGCAGAGCGGTCGCCGCTCCGTGGCCGAGGTCGTCGCCGGGGTCGAGCACGGCAAGCGCCTCCCGGCCGTGCTCCATCGTCGCGACCGCGTCCCCGCCCATCAGCGTCAGCCCCGCCCGGTGGATCCTGGTCCACCCCGGAAGCTTGCGGAACTCGACGGGATGGGCGACCACGAGACCGGTCGGCACGCTTCCCGCCGCCTCCGCCCGGGCCGCTTCCACCCACCGCTCGGCGATGCGCAGCCGGGGCTCGACACCGCGGACCTCTCCGGTCGACATGAGGGAGCCGACGTAGCCGTTGGCCAGCACGGGACGGTTCGCGAAGACCTCGTCGGGAAGCGCCTCCAACCACGCGCGCACCTGGACCTCGCGGCGCTCCTTGGCCATGGCCGGGAGTACGGCTTCCACGAGGCCGGCGGCCCGATCGACGTCGCCGGCCGCCAGGGCGTGCTCGATGGCTGCCGAGGTGTCGCCGTCCCGTTCGTGCCAGGCGCTGGCCCGTCCGTGCAGCTCCGGCGCCTCGCCGGGTCGCTCGTCGAGGAGCCGTGCGCGCAGCATGTCGGCGAACAGGTGGTGGTAGCGGTACCAGCGCCGCTGGTCGTCGAGCGGCACCAGGAAGAGGTTGTCCCGGTCGAGCGCCTCCAGCATCGCCCGGCCGTCGGTCCGCCCGGTCACCGCGTCGGTCAGCGACCCGGACAGTCGCGGCAGTACGGAGGTCCGCAGCAGGAAGTCGCGGACCTCCTCGGACTGGCGCTGCACGACCTCCTCGACGAGGTAGTCGACAACGTGGCGGTCGTCCCCGGCGAAGCCGGCGATGAAGCCCGCGGCGTCCTTGCGGCCCTGGAGGGACAGTGCCGCGAGCTGGAGGGCTGCGACCCAGCCCTCGGTCCGCCCCTCGAGCGTCACCACCTCGCCGGCCGAGAGCCGGAGCCCCATCCCGTCGAAGTACGTCGCGGCCTCCTGCTCGGTGAACCTCAGGTCGGCCGCCCGCACCTCGGACAGCGCGCCCCGCGCACGCAACCGGGCCAGCGGAAGCGGCGGGTCGGACCGCGTCGCGATGACCAGGCGCAGCTGGGGTGGCAGGTGCTCGAGCAGGAACGTCATCGCCTCGTGGACGGCCGGGGTCCGGACGACGTGGTAGTCGTCGAGGACGAGCACGACCTCCTTCTCGCCGGCGGAGAGGTCGTTGATGAGGCTGGTCAGCACCGTGCTGATCGGCGTGCCCCCCGGTGAGTCCAGGAGGGCCTGGGCGGAACCGCCTACCCCCGGCGCCGCCGTACGGAGGGCGGCGAGGACGTAGGCCCAGTACGTCGACGGGTCGCTGTCGCCGGAGTCCAGCGACAGCCAGGCCACGTCGGGTCGCCCGGTCTGGCCGGCGGGACCGATCAAGGACTGGGCGAGCAGGGTGGACTTCCCGAAGCCCGCCGGTGCGGACACCACCAGCAGGGGCGGCAGGTCGCGCGGGTCCAAGCGCCGCCGGAGCCGGTCGCGGTCGACCAGGCCCCGCGTGGTCCGGGGCGGGAAGAGCTTGGTCTGCAGCAGGTGGCCGGCCATCGTCACTCCTGCTCCGTCCGCCCCCGCGAGCGAGCGCGGACGTGCATGCGCTCACCCGGGCGGCCGAAGATGCTCAGCACCTCTGTCGGTCCCTCGCCGGTGCTGCCGAACCAGTGCGGCAGCCGGGTGTCGAACTCCGCGACCTCCCCGACCTCGAGCACCAGGTCCTGGTCGCCGAGCACCAGGCGCATCCGACCCGACAGCACGTACAGCCATTCGTACCCGTCGTGGGCGCGTGGCTCGGGCTTGCACTGCCGCGCCGGGATGACCATCTTCCACGCCTGGACGCCGTTGGGCTGACGGGTGAGCGGGAGCACGGTCCGGCCGTGGACCTGCTGGGGCTTGAGGCGGATGCGGGGGTCCCCGACCTCCGGCGCACCCACCAGGTCGTCGAGGGGGACGCGGTAGGCCTGGGCCAGCGGCAGCAGCAGCTCGAGGCTGGGCCGCCGCTGCCCGTTCTCGAGGCGCGAGAGCGTGCTCGTGGAGATGCCGGTGCTCCCGGCCAGGTCCCGGAGCGTCACCCCGCGCTCCTTGCGGAGCCGCTGGAGCCGGGAGCCGACACGGTCCAGTGCGGTGGCGATCGAGCCGTCGTCGGACATGGGGCCATTCCAGGGCCATTTCCCTGGAATGGCAACACAAGTTGTCGGACCAGGGACATCGTCCGCATGCTGCTCGAAACCGAAGGAGAATCCCATGAATGTCCCACCCCCGTCCAAGCACCAGCTGGCCCTGATGATCTGGCTGGCCGTCTTCCCCACTCTCGTCGTCCTCAACCTGACGATCGGCCAGGCGCTCGGCGACCTCGCGGTCGTGCCGCGCACGTTCGTACTCGCCACCGTCGCGGTACCGATCGTGATCTACGGACTGATGCCCCACCTCCATCGACTGCGAGTGCGGCTCCTCACCCAGCTCGGTGGTTGAGGTGCGAGGAGCGCCAGCGACGAGCCTCGAAACCACCGCAAGAAATCCATGAACCCCTGTGGAACAAGGGGTTTCCGGACCGTCCACTGTCGGTGGCGAGTGCTTGGATATTTCCATGAGCGCGGCACGGGAAGAGGAGTTCGAGGTCGAAGACCTCGACCCTGCCGCGCTGCTGGACCTCGCCGCCGCCAACGAGCGCGAGCTCCGCGAACGCGAAGTGCTCAAGCTCCGGCTGGCCTACACGTGGGCCGTCACGCACCCTGCCACCGCCGACTCCGGCGTCGAGACCTGGGGCGGCGCTGTCCTCCCCACCATCTTGACCGATGAGGAGTCCCTCGGAGGCGACGGCACCCCGCCGGTCGCAGCCTTCGCCCCCGAAGCGTTCGCCGCCGCGATCGGCGCCACACCGACCGCAGGCGCGCAGCTGATCGGCGACGCCCTCGACCTGCACCACCGCCTGCCCCTGCTCCAGAAGCGGGTCCAACGGCTCGACGTGCCCGTCTGGCAGGCCCGACGCGTCGCCCAACAGACCCACGGCCTGCCCCTTGCCGGCGCCCGATGGGTCGACCAACGGCTTGCCGCGCGGGCCGATGGCGCCGTCGGACCGATCATCACCGACCGCCTCGTCGCCGAAACCGTGGCCAAGCTCGATCCCGAAGCCCGCGAAGAGCGCGAGAAGGACGCCCAGTCCGCCTCGGACGTGAGGCTGAGCCACCCGCACCCGACCGACTTCGCCGGCAGTAGCGACCTCCACGCCCACGGCGACACCCTCACGTTGAAGGCGTTCCACGACCTGCTCTGCACCATCGCCCACCAGCTCTGGGTCGACGGCGACACCGACCCTCTCGGGGCTCGCAAGATCAAGGCCATCGCCCTGATCACCGCCCTCGCCACCGGTCAGGCCACCCTCGACGTGCTGACCGTGTTGGGCCACGTGGCGAAGAAGCGGAGCGGCAAGATCAAGCTCTACGTGCGTATCGACGCCCAGGACACCGACATCGACGCCGAGGGCGGCGCCGCCTTCGCCACCGGCACCGTGGAGAAGCTCGGCGCGGCCACGATGGCCAAGCTGCGTCAGTGGGTCGGCCACTCCCAGGTCGTCATCCAGCCGGTCTTGAACATGCAACGACGCGACGCCGTCGACCAGCACGACCCGCCCCCGTGGATGCAAGAGCTCGTCCGGCTGCGCGACGGCCACTGCGTCTTCCCCGGCTGCCAGGTCGACGCCCGCGACTGCGACCTCGACCACGAGATCCCCTACGACCCAGACGGTCCCCCCGGCCAGACCTATCCCGACGGACTCGCCTGCCTCTGCCGGCGACACCACCGCGCCAAGACCGCCCGGGTCTGGCGGTATGCCCGCACGCATGACGGCCACTACCTCTGGCGCGGCCCCTACGGCGCCACCTACCTGGTCACCGAAGCCGGCACCCACCGCAAGTGAGGTAGGTCCACGCCCGCCCGCGGTGCCGTCGACTCCGGGCCTGCGCGTGAATCTCGACCCATCCTCACCCGCTCGAATCACCACGTGTGGTGATCCCCGCTCACCACATCGCTGCCTACCTTCGCGGTCCACAGGCATCCACCCGTACTGCGAAAGGCACCATCATGAACAGGTTCACGCGCAGCGTCGCCATGGCGAGTGCGAGGCACCCGTGGCGCACCATCGCGAGCTGGCTCGTCGTTCTCGGCGCGGTGTTCGCGCTGGCCGGCAGCGGCGGCGGCGGCTTCATCGACGACTTCAGTGCCCAGGGCAGCCAGAGCGAACGCGCCATGCGGCTGCTTGCCGACAAGTTCCCCGAGGCGACCCAGGCCAACGCTCTCGTCGTCTTCGCCGTCGACAACGGCAAGACGCTGCGGAGTCAGCAGCGGGGCGTCGAAGCGGTCCTGACCGACGTCGCCGGGGCCGACCACGTCGTGGACGTCGCAGACCCCTTCGCGTCCGGCACCATCTCGGACGACGGCCGGATCGGGTACGCCGCGATCACCCTCGACGCGACGCCGGCCGAGCTGGGCAAGGGATCCTTCGTGCCCCTGACGGAGCTGGTCGACGCGTCGACCACCGCTGACCTCCGGGTGGAGCTCGGTGGCGACGCCGTCTTCCTCAACGCTCCGGACGAGTCGTCTCCGTTCGAGGGCGTCGGCATCCTGATCGCGCTGCTGGTGCTGCTGGTGGCGTTCGGGACCGTCGTGGCCGCCCTCGTGCCGATCGGACTCGCCCTCGTCGCGGTCGGCGGGGGCATCGGCGGCATCTTCCTGCTCGCGAGCGTCATGGACGTCTCTCCGTCGGCGATCCCGATCGCCGGGATCGTCGGACTGGGAGTCGGCATCGACTACGCCCTGTTCATCGTCGCTCGCTATCGGGAGAACCGCGACGCCGGGCGCGACAACAGCACCGCCTTGGCCGATGCGATGTCCTCGTCCGGTGCGGCGGTCGCCTTCGCCGGCGGCACCGTCGTCATCGCGATGGCTTCCCTCGCCCTCACCGGGCTGGGCGCCCTCGCCTCGATCGGCCTGGCCACCGCCATCGTGGTGCTGAGCGCGGTAGCAGCAGCCACCACCCTCTTGCCGGCCCTGCTTGGCCTGCTCGGCGACCGCATCGACACCGGCCGGCTGCTGCGACGTCACCGCCCCATCGATCGGCCCGCCAAGCGCGCCGAGGAGACCGCGTGGTGGCGCTTCGCCCACCAGGTCTCGGGGCGGCCCTGGCCGTACCTGATCGGTGCCGTCTTCGCCCTGCTCGCCTTCGCCGCCCCGGCGTTCGCGATCCAGACCGCCTGGCCGGCGGCGGGAGACGCCCCGACCGGGACGACGTACCGCCAGGCCTACGACCTGCTGGACGAGGGCTTCGGTCCCGGCATCAACGGACCGCTCCTGGTCGTGGTCGACCTGACGACCCCGGGGGTCGGCGCCGCCGACGTGTCCGGGTTGGCCGAGGACATCGGTGCGACGGCGCACATCGCCTCGGTCGGCGAGCCGCAGACCTCCGCGGACGGCAGCACCGTGATCTTCTCGGCGATGCCGACAACGGGTCCCGCCGACCCCGAGACCTCCGTCGCGATCGGCGAGGTCCGCGACGTGCTGCCCGGCAACGTCTCCGTCACCGGCCTGACCGCGATGACCGACGACCTCAACGACCAACTCGCCCACACCATGCCGCTCTTCGTGGGCGCCGTGCTGGCCGCGTCGTTCCTGCTGCTGATGCTGGTGTTCCGGTCCGTCGTCGTCCCCCTGAAGGCGGGACTGATGAACCTGCTCTCGATCGGCGCTTCGTACGGCGTGCTGGTGGCGGTCTTCCAGTGGGGATGGGGCAGCAGCCTGATCGGCCTGGAAGGACCGACACCGATCACCTCGTTGATCATCGTGATCATGTTCCCGATCCTGTTCGGCCTCTCCATGGACTACGAGGTGTTCCTCATCTCGCGGATCCGCGAGGAGTACGTGCGGACCGGCGACAACACCGAGGCGGTTGCCCGAGGCCTGGCCGGGACCGGCCGGGTCGTCACGTCGGGCGCGCTGATCATGATCGCCGTCTTCCTCGCGTTCGTCGCCAGCCCGGTGCCGTCCCTGAAGATGCTGGGACTCGGCCTCGCCGTCGCGATCCTCGTCGACGCCACCATCGTCCGGATGGTGCTGGTCCCCGCGACGATGGCCCTGCTGGGCAAGGCGAACTGGTGGCTGCCCGGGTGGCTCGACCGGATCCTGCCCCGGGTATCGGTGGAGGGCCCGAGGGACGCCGAGCCAGAAGTCGAGCAGGCGGACCTCCAGAGGGTGTAGTGGCATCCCCTACGATGCGCGCATGGGTTTGGTAGACCGCCTGAACGCCGCGCTCACGGGGCCGGCGGGGGCACCAGTAGTGGTGTTCCTGCACGGCTTCGGGTGCGGGCAGGGCATGTGGCGACTCGTGGCGCCCGCGTTCGAGGCCGAGCACCGGGTCCTCCTGATGGACCTCCCGGGAGCGGCGGACTCCGACCCGACGACGTACGACGCCGAACGCCACGCCGCGCTCGGGGGTTACGCCCAGGACGTGCTGCAGGTCCTCGACGAGCTCGGGCTCGAGGACGTCACCGTCGTGGGGCACTCCGTCGCGTCGATGATCGCGGTCCTGGCCCACCTGGACGCACCCGCGGTGGTCACCCGGTTGGTGCTCCTCACGCCGTCGGCGTGCTACCTGGACGACGGCGACTACCACGGCGGCTTCGCGCCGGCGGACATCGACGACCTGCTGGCCATGATGGAGCGCAACCAGCTCGGGTGGCAGGCCGCGCTGTCCGGCATGGTGGCCGGCAGCGGCCACAACGACGCGCAGACCGAGCTCGAGGACTCGTTCTGCCGGACCCGCCCCGAGGTCGCGCTCCAGTTCGCCGCCGTCACGTTCCGCAGCGACAACCGGCCGGATCTGGCCCAGGTGGCCGCACCGACGCTCGTGCTCCAGGTCCGCGACGACGTGATCGCCCCGATGTCGGCCGGCCAGTTCGTCCACGAGCAGATCGCCGGCTCGCGGCTGCGCCTGCTCGAGACGACCGGTCACGCACCACACCTGACGGACCCGGACGACGTCATCGCCGAGATCGGCGGATTCCTGGATGTCCCTGTCCGGAGCTGACTCGCACGTGGCGTCCGCCGACCTCTTCGAGGCGGCGCCGTGCGGGTATGTCGTCCTGGAGCAGACCGGCACCATCCTGCGCGCGAACGCCGAGTTCCTGCGGCTCGTCGACGCCCCGGCGGACGAGGTCGTCGGCCGCCGCACGTTGAGCAGCCTGGTGTCGTCGGGTGGGCGGATTCTGCTCGAGACCCACGTCCGGCCGATCCTCGAGCACGCGGGTGAGGTGCGTGAGATCGCCCTCGAGCTCGTCCGGGCCGACGGGGTCCGGGTGCCCGTCCTCCTCAACGCCCGCATGCTCGACGCCGAGACGCGCACGTCCCTCGTCGTCGTGCTCGAGACGCGCGACCGGCGCAGGTACGAGGACTACCTGCTCGGTGCCACCCGTGCGGCCGAGCGGGCGAGCGACCAGGCCGCCTCCCTGGCGGCAACGCTGCAACGGACGCTGATCCCGCCGGAGCCGCCGGTCATCCCGCACCTGGAGATCAGCGCCGCCTACCGGCCGGCCGGGACCGGCCGCGAGGTCGGTGGCGACTTCTACGACGTGTTCCAGGTCGGCCCCGACGCCTGGTACGTCGTCCTCGGTGACGTCAGCGGCAAGGGCATCCACGCCGCTGTCGTCACGTCGTTCGTCCGGCACACCGTGCGCTCGCTCGCCATTGCCTATCCCGACCCGGCCGACCTGCTCCGCGCTCTCGACCTCGCGATGCGGACCCATGGCACCGAGCACTACTGCACCGTGGTCGCCGTCCGCCTGCAGAGGACCGGGGGGCGGTGGGCGCTCGCCCTCGCGCTGGCCGGACACCCACCCGCCCTGGTGAGCCGTCCGAACGGTCACACCCACGACCTGGGAGTGCCGGGCACACCGGCGGGACTGATGGCCGACCCTCACTTCCACACGGTGCGGCACGAGCTAGGTGACGAGACCATCACCCTGTACACCGACGGGGTCACCGAGGCGCGGGCCTCGACGGGAGCGCTGTTCGGCGAGGATAGGCTGACCGCGCTCATCGAGGAGCTGCCCAACGACCCGCACCTCATCGTCAAGCACGTGGTCCGGTCCGCCCTGGCCTGGCAGTCGGACGACGCCAGCGACGACATCGCGGTGGTCAGCTTCGCGGCTACGTGACCGGGTCGTCGTCCTCGGCCCGGCCGGGCTTCCCGGGGACCTGGTCCATCCCGTGCTGGACGCCCCACAGCACGGCCTGGGAGCGGCGCGTCGCGCCGATCTTGCGGTAGGCCGTGCGGATGTAGGACTTCACCGAGTTGACGCTCAAGAAGAGGCGTAGAGCGATCTCGTCGTTGGAGAGCCCGCGGGTGACGAGCTCCAGGACGTCCTGCTCCCGCTCGGTGAGGCCCAGCGGACGCGTCTCCCGCGAGCGCGCGGGCACGAAGGGCTGCACCAGGAACCGGCCGCGGTGTCCGGCCCGGATGGCCCTGATCGCGGTGGCGACCTCCTCCTCGCTCAGTTCCTTCGACAAGTAGGCCGCGGCCCCGTCGCGGCGAGCCTCGTCGACGACGTCGGGGCGGACCGACCACGAGTAGGCGATGGGCACGAGCCCGGGTGACGTGCGGTGCAGGGGTCCGAAGTCCGCGATGCGATGCCGCTGCGGGTCGTAGAGCAGCACCTCGACCCGGCCGGGGTCGGCACGCACGTCGGCGAGGCAGACCACGTCGATCTCGGGAGCCGACGTGGCGAGCAGTGCACGCGTGCCGGCGACGACCACGGGGGCGTCCGGTGCCAGGGCGAGCCGCACACGGGGCGGCAGCCCGCGCTCAGACTGCACGGTGGGGCACACCCGCGATGTCCAGCGTTCGCTGGGTGGTCGAGCCTGCCGACGCGGACATGTCCAGCTCGGCGGTGAACATCCCGACCGCGCGGTTGACCGACGTCAGGTCGACCAGCAGCCGGACCGCGCTCGTGCTGATCTCGGAGACGCCGGTCAGGTCCAGCGACAACCCGATGGTGCCGCCACGGCTCGCCACCAGGATCTCGGCGGCCACGCGCTCGACGTCGTCGTGCCCGAAGCCCCCCCGCAGCGAGACCACATGGGGGGCGGAGTGCTCCACCTGGACCGGTCCGGGACCCGGCGCGGACCGTCCCGCCGGCCGGGAGTCGTCGATCGACACCGGACGGGACAGGCGGTGCTGCAGGAGGGCCCTGGTGCCGAAGGGTCCGATGGAGACTCCCAGGTGGTCGACCAGACCTGCGGCCATCGCCAGGCCGCGGCCGCGTTCGAAGTCCTCGGACGGCACCTTCCAGCTGCCGTGGTCCAGGACCTCGATCCGGACCACGCCGTCGGACCCGAGCCGGGCGTGGACCTCGATCTGCCCGTCGTCCTGGCTCCCGCCGTGCTCGACGGCGTTCGTGATGAGCTCCGCTGTCGCGTGGACGACCGACATCTGGTCCATCGGGGACGCCCGTAGCTCGGCCAGCCAGGTGCCGAGCTCCTCGCGGGCCTGGCGCAGGGGGCCGGAGTCGCGCTGCAACTGTGCCCGTAGCTCGCGCGGAACCGACTCCCGCAGCCGCGCGGCCACCAGCGTCAGGGTGTCGTCGGCCGCCAGGCCGGGCAGCAGGACGTCCACGATGCGCTCGAGATCGCCGAAAGCGGAGGCGGCTCCCCCGTTGCTCGCCCGCGGACAGCACGAGCGGCGCGGAGCGCTGTGCGACGGCACTCGCGAGCAGGACGACGTCCCCTGGAGCCAGCGAACACGTAGCGGGCGCGAACCCGGTGCCGGTGCCCGTGCCGAGCAACCCGCCCCCCGTGTGGGTCAGCGGTTGGGCGGGACCGTGGACCGGCAACAGCAGTGGTGGCGGGTGACCCGCCGTGGCGTAGGTGACGGTCGCCCGGTCCGGGTCGACGAGCGCGACCGCGGCGGCGGTGCCCCGCGCCTCGGCCAGGTCCTCCGCGTGCACGTCGGCGAGCTGGAGAGCCTCCATGACGTCGACCTCACGCCTCAGACCGGCCCGGATGACCGCGCGCATCTGGGCTGCGGCGACCGCAGCGGGCATGCCGAGGCCGGGTACCTCGCCGACCACCAGCGCAACCCGGTCGTCGGGCAGCACCACGACGTCGAACCACGTGCCACCCGGTTCGACGGCGTCGCTGGGCACACAGAACAGCCCGTCGAGGTCGACGAGCGGCAGCACGGGCACGCCCACCGGCTGGACCACGGTGTGGAGCGCGGTGACGAACTCGACCTCTTCCTGCTCGGTCTCCGCGTTCAACTGCACTCCTCACGGTATCTTCTGGCCGTGCCCGAGGTTCCGCTTGCTATCGAGTTCGACGAGACCACTGCCGTGTTGGCCGTCTCCGGCGACGTCGACGAGGAGTCGATCGAGACCCTACGGGCGGCCATCGAGGAGCACAGCGCCGGGTACACCACCGGGCTCACCGTGGACCTGACCGGCGCGACGTACCTGCCCAGCGTCGCCGTCGGGGTGCTGGTCCGGGCGGGCCAGAGCTTCGCGGCTGCAGGCGGTGGGTTCGAGCTGGTCGCGACGTCCGGCTCCCTGGCGCAGCGGGTGCTCACCGTGAGCGCGATCCCGCACCGCGCATCCTGACCTCCGGTCATCGAGAACACGCGCCTCCACGGGTATCAATCGGGCCCACTCCGCTCGGCCCCCTGGGCCGAACGATCCGCATTGTGCGGCCGGCGCCTTGAGCAGCAGACCACCTGTCGGGGTGGTTGTGCCACCTGAATGCGGGTTCGCACGCTTGACCTCTGCCCGAGAACCTGACCGCCCTAGGTTGGGAGCCATGGACGCCTACGACGTGGTCGACTGGCGGCGCCGGGTCTTCGCCCTGTACGCCGCGGTCCGGGCCGAGAGCCACCCCGCGGCCGGGCACGCGCGCTGGCGACGCGAGCGGGACGACCTGTTCGCGCACCACCCGGCGAGTCCGCTTCTGCCCGAGCACCGCGACGGGTTCGGCGGCCTGACCGTCGCCCCGTACGACCCCGCCTGGCGGTTCGAGGTCGAGATCCGGTCCGCGGAGCCCGCGACGTGGGAGGTCGAGACGGGCACGGACGGTGTGGTGCCGTTCGAACGCATCGGCGCCGTCACCCTGCCGGACGTCGGCACGCTCGACGTGTGGCGGCTGACGACGTACGGCGGCGGGGTGTTCGTGCCGATGCGCGACCGCGGCTGCGGGCGTCCAGGCGGCGGGTACGGCGGCGGCCGCTACCTGCTCGACACCGTCAAGGGGGCCGACCTGGGCGGGGACGCCGGTCGGCTGATGGTCGACCTCAACTTCGCCTACGCGCCGTCGTGCGCCTACGACCCGGCCTGGGCGTGCCCGTTGGCGCCGGCCGGCAACCGGGTCGAGACCGAGGTGCCCGTCGGCGAGCTGCAGCCCTGAGATCACCGGCCCTCCGGGATATCGTCCACGGATGCCGTCCCCTCGCCTGCTGGCCGTCGCGGCCGGGGTGCTGGCCGCCGGACTCGTACCGGCCGGCAGCCTCCCCGCGGTTCCCGGCACCGCCGCGCCGCCGACCACCGACGTGGCCGCGGGCACGTGCGTGGACGAGGGCGGGACCGCGCAGGCGATTAAGCCGCGGTTCGTGCGGCAGATCGTCACCGGCGAGACCGGCTGGTTCTCCTCCCCCGGCCTGGTCGACCTCGACGGCGACGGACGGCTGGAGATCGTCGCGCCGTTCTACTCGACGTTCGTCTTCGACGCGCAGGGCAAGCGGCTCGGACGTGGGACGGCCACCGCCGGCCGGGTCTACCCGCCGGGCGTGGTCGCGGACCTCGAGGGCGACGGCGCGCCCGACGTCGTGGTGGCCGGCAACGAGGGCACCGTGGCGGCGTACGAGCTCCGCGGCGGCACCCTGCACCTCAAGCCCGGCTGGCCGGCGTCCACCGACAGCGGCGGCCAGTCACCGGAGGCGCGCGGGATGGCGGCCGCCGACTTGGACGGCGACGGCCGCATCGAGGTGGTGGTCACGACCACCAACACCTCGTCGACCGGCGCGCAGGTCTTCGTGTTCGACGCCGAGGGCGACCTCTTCCAGCCGAAGGGCGGTCACGCGCCTGCGTGGCCGCGGTACAACCGGCTCTCCGGCCAGGGCAACGACCTGCGGTTCAACGGGACGGGAAACCATGGGTACGGCGCGTACGGCGAGAACGTCGGCATCGGCAACCTCGACGACGACCCCGCGCTGGAGATCGTCACGACCTTCGACAACCACCAGGTCAACGTGTTCAACGACGACGGCACGTCGGTGCTGGCCTCGCCGTGGTTCTCCAACCGGGAGTCGCAGTACGACGGCCGGCGGATGGGCTGGGGCCAGTTCATCCGGTGGGCCGACCCGCGCGTGGAGAAGCGGCACTACCACCGGCACGTCGGCGCCTGGCCGAGCCCGGCGCGCCAGACCTGGCTGCAGTGGACCGCTTCCCCGCCGTCGGTGGCCGACCTCGACGGCGACGGCCGCAACGAGGTCATCGGGATCCCCAACGCCGAGCGGCACATCCCCTACCGCACCCAGGGCTACGCCTTCATGGCGCTGGACGGGGCGTACGGCGACGGTCGCAGGTCCGCGCGGCGGCACCGCGGCTTCGAGGAGCTGGTGATGTCGAACCGTCCGGTCCACCGGCCCGACGGCGACTGGTACCCACCCTCGGGCATCCCCGCCCCCACCGTCGTCGACCTGGTCGGCGACGACCGGCCGGAGATCGTCTCGGCCCTGCCCGGCGGTGGGGTGCACGCCGTGTCGCCGGACGGCAAGCTCCTGTGGCGGACGGCGTACGCGCCGAAGCGGGCCAAGACCTTCGCCTCCGAGGTGGTCGCCGCCGACCTGAACCGCGACGGGACGCCGGAGCTGGTGTTCGGCACCTACGCCCTGCACCGCAACGCCGGCCGCCTCGTCGTGCTGAGCGCGCGCGGCAAGAAGCTGTACGACCTCCGGCTGCGCCACCAGGGCTCGGACGGCAACGGCATCGGAGTGCCCGCGGCGCCGTCGATCGCGGACCTCACGGGGAACGGCACTCTCGAGATCGTGCTGACCACCTTCGACCACGGCGTCGACGTCTACACCGTCCCCGGCTCCGGCACCGGCTGCCTGCCGTGGCCGACCGGCCGCGGCAGCCTGCTGCGCAACGGCACGGGCCCGGCCACCGCCTCCTAGCCGTTGGTCGAGGTGTCAGGCCGTGCGGCCCGATCGTTGGTTGAGGTGAGAGGCCGTGCGGCCCGATCGTTGGTTGAGGTGAGAGGCCGTCCACGGCCGAACCTCGAAACCATCGATCAGCGCGCGTGCACCACAAACGGCGCCGTCACGACGGTCCCGTCGGCCAGTGCCACCTGGGCCCACAGCCGGTAGGTGCCCGGCACCACGAAGCGCACGTGCAGGTCGAGGTCCGGCCCGAACTTCGTGCCCGGCAACGCGTTCACGGGACGGCCGCGGTCGTCGAACGTCTCCGCGTGCCGGTGCGCGAACAGCTCGGCGTCGGAGCGCATCACCACCACGTGCCCGGCGGCGCCGAGGTACGGCTGGAGGTCGTCGACCCCCTCGACGGTGAGCTCGAAGTCACTCTCGTCGCCGACGACCGCGTCGCCGGTGAGCCGCACCGTGACGCCGGCGTCGGTGGCCACGCGCACGTCGTCCGCGGGTACGGCGACGGGTGCGGGCACCGGGCCGGCCACCGTCAGCGACTGGTCGGCCATCACGTCGGACATCTGGCCCTGCCGGCGGAACTCGGTGTGCACGTCGTACTCGCCCCCGGTCGGCGGCGTCAGGTCGAGCGTGAACACGCCTGCGCGGTCCGTCGGCTCGGGGTGCAGGTGGGCGAACGTGCCCAGGTCGGCCCGGGTGACGATCGCGTGCATCCACACCTGGTGGCTCCGGACGAGGTCGTCGACCAGGTCGCCGGTGGCGGCGTCACGCACCTCGATGGTCAGCCTGGCGGCCTCACCCGCGCGCAGGTCCTCGGCGCCGAGGAGCGAAACCGCCAGGCCGGCGTCGCGGGCGGTCACGGGAGGTACGTCGGTCTCCTCCATGACGCTCATCAGCGGCCGCATCGGCATGCCCATGCCCTCCGACCACGCCAGCACACCGTTCATGCCGCGCTCGGCCTGGTCGGTGCGGCTCAGCCAGGTGAAACCCGTGCCCAGCGCCAGGGCCAGGACGGCGATGCCGACGAGGTACGACGCGTCGCGCACGCGGCCGACCGCCACGCCCGGGGCGAAGCCGCGAAGCCGGAGCGCGTTGGTCACCACGCTGACCGAGCTCATCGCCATGGCCGCGCTGGCGAGCACCGGGTCGAGCAGCAGACCGTCCCACCAGTACAAGGCCCCGGCCGCCACCGGAATCAGCAGCACGTTGTAGGCGAACGCCCACGCGAGACCCTGCTTGATGGTGGCGACGGTGCGTCGGGACAGGGCGATCGCGGCCACGATCGAGCGCAGGTCGCCGCCGACCAGGGTGATGTCGGAGGCGGCCATCGCGACGTCCGTGCCGGTGCCGATGGAGATGCCGAGGTCGGCGCGGGCCAGGGCCGGCGCGTCGTTGATGCCGTCGCCGACCATGGCGACCATGTGGCCGTCGGCCTGCAGGGCGGCGACCCGCTCGGCCTTGTCGGCGGGCAGCACGTCGGCGATCACGCGGTCGATCCCGACCTCGGCGGCCACCGCGCGGGCGGTCGCCTCGTCGTCGCCGGTGACCATCCAGACCTCGAGACCCAGCGCCTCCAGCTGGGCGACGGCTTCGGCCGACTCGGGCTTGACGGTGTCCGCGATGGCCAGCAGGCCGGCGAGCCCGCCGTCGACCGCGGCGTACACGGGGGTGCGGCCCAGACGTGAGGCCTCGGCGGCCGCGTCGGCCAGCGGGGAGCCGTCGACGCCGTGGCGCGCCAGCAGCGCGCGGTTGCCGAGCACCACGTCGTGGCCGTCGACGACGGCGGTGATCCCGTGCCCCGGCTCGCCGGCGAAGTCCCGGTGCGACCGCAGGGTCAGGCCACGGTCGCGGGCAGCCGAGACGACCGCCTCGCCGAGCGGGTGCTCGCTGCCGACCTCCGCGGAGGCGGCCAGGGCCAGCACCTCGTCCTCGGACCAGGCGCCCGTGGTGACGACGCCGGCCACGCCGGGGCGGCCACGGGTGATCGTGCCGGTCTTGTCCAGGAGCACGGCGGTGACGCGGCGGGCGTTCTCAAGGGCCTCCCCGTCGCCGATGAGGATGCCGAGCTCGGCGGCCTTGCCGGTGCCGACCATCACCGCGGTCGGCGTGGCCAGTCCGAGGGCGCAGGGGCAGGCGATGATGAGCACCGCGATCGTGGTGCCGATCGCGAGGACCAGCCGGTCGGCCTGCGGGCCGAACGTCATCCACGCCAGGAACGTCGCCAAAGCGACCACCAGCACGGCCGGCACGAACCAGGACGACACCTGGTCGGCGAGGCGCTGCATCGGCGCCCGCGATCCCTGGGCGTCCTCGACCAGACGGACGATCTGCGCCAGCGTGCTCTCCTCGCCGACGGCGGTGGCGCGGACCACCAAGGTGCCGGTGCGGTTCAGGGTGGCGCCGATGACCGCGTCGCCGGGCTGCTTCTCGACCGGCACGCTCTCACCGGTCAGCATCGACTCGTCGACCGAGGAGCCACCCTCGGTGACGGTGCCGTCGACGGGCACCCGCTCCCCCGGGCGGACGCGCACGAGGTCTCCGGCGACGACGTCGTCGAGGGGTACGTCGCGCTCCTCGCCGTCACGCAGCACACGAGCGGTTGCGGGTGCCAGCGCGACCAGCGTGCGCAGCGAGGCGGCGGTGCGCTTCTTCGCCTTCAGCTCCAGCCAGCGGCCCATCAGGACCAGCGCGATGACCACCAGGGCGGTCTCGAAGTACAGGTGCAGGGGCAGCCCCCAGCGCTGCGCCTGGCCGGGCCACAGGGTGACGAACGCGCTGTAGCCGTAGGCCACGCCCGTGCCCAGCGCGACCAGGGTGTTCATCGACGTCGCGCGGTGGCGGGCGGACGTCCAGGCCGAGCGGTAGATGTCCGCGCCGGCCCAGAGCTGCACACCGGTGGCGACCACCAGGATCAGCGGCATCAGCCAGTCCATGGTGTCGAGGTGGAGCGGCAGGTACATCACGCCCATCAGGCCGAGCCCGACGGTCAGCGCGACCTGCCACCGGCGCCTCAGGTGCGCGATCTCGGCGTCGCGACGGGCGTCGAGGTCGTCGGCCGGGGCTGAGGACTCCTCGCGCACCTCGGCGCGCACCGTGCCGACGTACCCCGCCTTGTCGACGGCGCCGGTCAGCTGGTCGAGCGAGATCAGGCCCGGGTCGTAGCTGACCGTGGCGGTCTCGGTGGCCAGGTTCACCGACGCGTCGACCACGCCGTCCACCCGGGTCAGCGCCTTCTCCACCCGTCGCACGCACGACGCGCACGTCATGCCGCCGATGTCCAGGGTGGACGAGGTGGTCCCCGGGGTCGTGGTGGTCATCGTGTCGCTCATGGCGAGGGTCTCCTCCAAGTTCCTCAATACCCCTAGGGGGTACCAACTCGGTCAACCTAACATACCCCCTCTGGGTATTGGAAGGGACCCGTCGTCTCACCCTTGCGGACGCGCCTCGACATCGCCCTTCGTGGGTACTGGGAGCTCCCCGAGATCTGAGGAGACCCCATGGCCACCAGCAAGCCGTCCACCGACGCGATCGTCCTGCTCAAGAACGACCACAAGGAGATCCGCAAGACCTTCGCGGACTTCGAGAAGGCCGGCGACAACGCGCAGGCGACCAAGCAGCGCCTCGTCGACAAGATGATCGAGCTGCTCACCGTGCACACCTACATCGAGAACGAGGTGATGTACCCACGCGTCAGGGCCCTCCTGCCGGACCTCGAGGACGACATCCTGGAGTCCTACGAGGAGCACCACGTGGCGGACGTGCTGGTGATGGAGCTCAGCAGCATGAAGGCCTCCGACGAGCGCTTCACCGCGAAGACCACCGTGCTCATCGAGAACGTCACCCACCACATCCAGGAGGAGGAGGACGAGTGGTTCCCCCAGGTCCGCGACGGCCTGGGCCGTAAGGCGCTCCAGGAGATCGGGGCGGAGATGCTGGCGGCGCGGAAGAAGGCCCCACGCAAGCCCTCGCAGCCGAGCGCCCTCAAGAAGACGATCGACGCGGTCGTCGCCTGACCTCGCGCCGGTGAGCACCGGTCGTAGGACCCCGAGCAGCGGACCCCGTCCGATGCTCGGCCTGATGGTGAGCGCACTGCTGACGCTCACCGCGTGCGCACCAGGAACCCCCGACGAGGACTCCTGGCGCGGCGACGCGACACGCGCCGTCGGCGACGTCGCCAGTGCGGTGCAGACGGTCCGGCTCGGGCTCACCCTGGCCCGGCGTGACCGGGTCCCGCACGCGTACCTCCAGACGGTCGTGGTGGACGCCGAGACCAACGGCGGCCTGTCGGCCCAGAACCTCTCGGCGGTGCAGCCGCCCGCGGTCGAGCGGCGCCGTGCCTCGGACGTCTCGGACTCGCTGCAGGGGGCCACGAACCTGCTCACCGAGGCCCGCATCGCCGTGGTCGACGGCGACGAGGCGGCGTACGCCGACCTGGTCGGCGAGCTCACGAAGGCCGCCGACGACCTCGGCGCCCTGGCGGACGCCCTGGCCCACCCGCCGTCGGAAGCAGCGGCGCCGTGAAGAAGATCCTCAGCGTCGCGTTGGGCATCCTCACCGCCATCGGCGGGTTCGTCGACATCGGCGACCTGGTCACCAACGCGCAGGTCGGCGCCCGGCTGGGCTGGTCGCTCGGGCTGGTCGTGATCATCGGCGTGATCGGCATCTGTGTCTTCGCCGAGATGTCGGGTCGGGTCGCGGCGGTCAGCCGGCGGGCGACGTTCGACCTGGTCCGCGAACGGCTCGGCCCGCGCGTCGGTCTCGCGAACCTGGTCGCCTCGATGGCCGTCACGCTGCTGACCTTCGTCGCGGAGATCGGCGGCGTGGCCCTCGCGCTCCAGCTCGTCAGCTCGGTGAGCTACGTGCTGCTCGTGCCGTTCGTCGCGGTCGTGGTCTGGCTGATCCTGTGGAAGGCCCGCTTCTCCATCATGGAGAACGTGCTCGGCCTCGTCGGCCTCTCGCTCGTGGTCTACATCGTCGCGCTGGTGCAGCTCCACCCCGACTGGGGACACCTCACCAGCCAGCTCGCCACCGTCGACAAGCCGTCCGACGAGTCGTGGGCCGTCTGGGCGTACTACGCCGTCGCACTGTTCGGCGCGGCCCTCACGCCGTACGAGGTCTTCTTCTTCTCCTCGGGCGGCGTCGAGGAGAAGTGGTCGGTCCAGGACATCACCACGATGCGGTTCAACGTGTTCATCGGCTTCCCGCTCGGCGGGCTGCTGTCGCTGGCCATCGCCGGCAGCACGTCCGTGGTGTTCGGGCCGCTCGACGCCAGCATCGACACCCTCGGCCAGGTCGGGCTGCCCGTTGCCGTGGCGCTGGGCAAGATCGGGCTGGCGATCGCCATCGTGGGCTTCGTCGCCGCCACTCTCGGCGCCGCCTGCGAGACCGGTCTGTCGACGGGCTACAGCATCGCCCAGTACTTCGGGTGGCAGTGGGGCAAGTACGTGCGGCCGAAGCAGGCCGCCCGCTTCCACAGCGTGCTGCTCCTGGTGACCGTGCTCGCCCTGCTGGTGCTGGTCACCGGCGTGGACCCGATCCTGGTCACCGAGGTGTCGGTCGTCTTCTCGGCCGTCGCTCTGCCTCTCACGTACTTCCCGATCCTGGTGGTCGCCAACGACCCCGACTACATGGGCCGGCACGTCAACGGAAGAGTCGCCAACGGGCTCGGCATGGTCTATCTCGTCATCATCGGCGTGGCCGCAGTCGCCGCGATCCCGCTGATGATCTGGACCCGGATGGGGGCCTGATGACTGCCGTCGACGCCGTGCTGCAGCTGCTCGATCGCCAGGTCGTCGACCGCGACGGCCTGATGGTGTGCAAGGTCGACGACGTCGAGCTCACCGTCGCGGCCGACGGCACGTGGGAGGTGACCGGGCTGCTGGCCGGCCCGCCCGCCCTCGTCCCGCGCTTCGGCGGCAGGCTCGGCGACAGCCTCCGGGAGAGCTGGCGACGGCTCGGCCTCCAGCAGGGCGACCGGTTGGTGCCCTGGCGGATCCCGCTCGCGCTGGTGGCCGACCTCGGCAGCGGCGTGGAGCTGCTGGCCGCCCGCGAGGGACTGCTCCGGCGGCAGACCGACGCTCCGCCGGCACCCGGTGAGGTACGGCGGCGGCTCAACGACGTCTTGAACCTCACCGTCCGCGGCGCCGACGGTCGTGAGCTCGGCCAGGTGCTCGACGTCCGCCTCGAACGGCGCCGCGACGAGCCCCTCCAGCTCGTGGTGCAGGGTCTCGTCGTCGGCCGCGGCCGCCCCGGCGGCTTCCTCGGCTACGACCGCGACCCCCATCAGGGGCCGTGGCTGCTCAACCGGCTGGTGCGCCGGATCCACCGCCACTCGGGGTACCTGCCGTGGTCCGACGTCGCCGGCATCGACTGGGACGGCCAGGTGATGACGGTGACGGGCGAGCTGGGCCCCCTCGAACACGTCTGACCGCCGGCGTCAGGCCCGGTCCGCGACCCGGGCAGCCGCGGCGGCGTACCGCTCCAGCACCTCGGGTGTCGCCTCGGCCGTGAACCGCTCCGCCGCGACGGGTCGCCACGCGGGCGGCTCGGGCGCGCCCGACAGCACCCACGCCGCCTGGCGGGCGGCGCCGTCCGCGACGTACTCACCGGGCATGGGTACGTCGACGGGCAGGCCCCAGACGGCCGGCGCGAGCCGACGGACGGCCTCGGACCTGGCGCCACCGCCGAGCAGCGTCACCGCGTCGACCGCGACCCCGTGCTCGCGCATGCCGGCGATCGCCTGGCCGAGCAGGCCGAGCAGTCCCTCGACCGCGGCGCGGGCCAGGTTCTCCCGGGTGAGGTTGCCGAGCGTCATCCCGTGCAGCTCCCCGGTCGCGAGCGGGAGGTCGGGGGTGCGCTCGCCCTCGAGATACGGCACGTGCACCAGGCCGCTCGCGCCGGGCTCGGCCTCGAGGGCCAGCCGCGCCAGCTCGTCGTGGTCCACCTCGAGCAGACCGGCGGCGGCATCGAGCACGCGCGAGCCGTTGAGCGTGCAGGCGAGGGGCAGGTACCTGCCGCTGGCGTCGGCGAAGCCGGCCACCACGCCGGACGGGTCGCGGGTGCCGGTGTCAGAGACGCAGGCGACGACCCCGGAGGTACCGATCGAGACGCTGATCTGGCCTGCCTTCAGCCCGAGCCCGAGCGCGGCCCCGGCGTTGTCGCCGCAACCGGGTCCCAGGACGAGGTGGCCGGCCCGGCCCGCCTGCTCGGCCGGCGCGAGCACGCGCGGCAGCGCGATCCGCCGGGCCCGGGCCTCGTCGGTGCGCAGGGCCAGCGCGAGGAGGTCGTAGCGGTACTCGCCCGCGAGCGCGTCGAAGTACCCGGTGCCGGAGGCGTCGGACCGGTCGGTGACCAGCGCGTCCAGGCCCGGCGCTCCCGCCAGCCGCCAGGTCAGCCAGTCGTGTGGAAGCGCCACGGCCGCGACGCGGGCAGCGTTCCCGGGCTCGTGGTCGGCCAGCCAGCGCAGCTTGGTCACCGTGAAGGACGCGACGGGCACCGACCCGGTCACCTCCGCCCAGCGCTCGGCCCCCAGCTCGGCCACGAGCTCCTGAGCCGCACCGGCCGACCGCACGTCGTTCCAGAGCAGGGCCGGCCGCACCACCTCGCCGTCGTCGTCGAGGCAGACCAGGCCGTGCTGCTGTGCGCCGACCGAGAGCCCCTCCACGTCGGCCAAGCCACCCGCTTGCTCCAGCGCCCGCTGGAGCGCGACCCACCAGGCCTCCGGGTCGACCTCGCTGCCGGTCGGGTGCGGAGCCGAGCCGTGTCGCACGAGCGCGCCGGTCTCGGCGTCGCGGACGACGACCTTGCACGACTGTGTCGAGGAGTCGACCCCCGCGACGAGGGTCATCCGACCAGGTGCTCGAGGGCCAGCTGCTGGAGGCGCACGAAGCCGTAGTCCCGCTCCGCCGCCGTGTCGGGGTCGAAGCCGTCGTCGGTCGCCAGCAGGTCGGCGACCGTCTCGCCGTCGGCGAGCGTGGGCTCGGCGAGCTCCGACACCCCGGCGTACGCCATCGCCTCGACGACCCGGCTGTCGGCACGGAAGGCGCGCGCCTTCTCGGCCAGCATCAGGTACGCCGCCATGTTGGCCTTCGCGGACTCCCACACGCCCGGCAGGTGCTCGGTGCGCGACGGCTTGTAGTCGAAGTGGCGCGGGCCGTCGTACCGCGGGCCGTCCGGGCGGCTCGGGAACCCGTTCTCCAGCAGGTCGACGGTGAAGAAGGCCGACATCAGGTCGCCATGGCCGAAGACCAGGTCCTGGTCGTACTTGATGCCGCGCTGCCCGTTGAGGTCGATGTGGAAGAGCTTCTCGCTCCACAGCGCCTGCCCGAGAGCGTGGGTGTAGTTGAGGCCGGCCATCTGCTCGTGCCCGGTCTCGGGGTTGAGGCCGACGATGTCGCCGTGGTCGAGCTCGGCGATCAGCGCCAGGGCGTGGCCGACGGTCGGCAGGAAGATGTCGCCCCGGGGCTCGTTCGGCTTGGGCTCGAGCGCGATGCGGAGGTCGTGGCCCTGCCTCTTGATGTACGCCGCGATGGTGTCGAGGCCTTCCTTGTAGCGGTCGAACGCGGCGTGCAGGTCCTTCGACCCGTCGTACTCGCTGCCCTCGCGTCCGCCCCACATCACGAAGGTCGTCGCGCCCATGTCGGCGGCCAGGTCGACGGCGCGCAGCACCTTGCGCAGGCCGAACCGCCGCACGGAGCGGTCGTTGCTGGTGAGACCGCCGTCCTTGAACACCGGGTGGGTGAACGTGTTCGTGGTGACCATCTCGATCACCAGGCCGGCCTCGTCGCAGGCCTTCTTGAACGAGGTGGCGGCCCGCTCCCGCTCGGTGTCGTCGGCGTCGAACGCGAACACGTCGTTGTCGTGGAAGGTCACCCCCCACGCCCCGAGCTCGGCCAGGCGGCCGGCGTACTCCTCCGGCGCGAGGGCTGGCCGGCTGGCGGTCCCGAACGGGTCGACGCCGAGCCACCCGACCGTCCAGAGGCCGAAGGAGAACCGGTCATCCGGCTGAGGTGCACGAACCATGAGCTGCTCCCGTGGTATTAGTTGTATGAAAGAACATAATCCCGAATGATGGGTGGAGGCAAGGGTGAGCGACGTGCGAGCGGCCCCTTCCCGACAGGCCTCGCTGCGCGACCGCAACCTGCGCCTGGTGCTCGCCACCGTGCTCGCGGCCGAGGAGCCGCCCTCCCGCGCTGCGGTGGCCGCGGCCACCGGCCTGACCCGCTCCACGGTTTCCCGCCTGGCCGACGAGCTGGTCGCCGGCGGCCTGCTCGACGAGCTCGAGCTCTCGCGGGCGGGTCGGGGACGCCCGAGCACTCCGCTGACGGCCGGGTCCGGCGTGGCGGCCCTGGGCCTGCAGGTGAACCCAGGGTTCCTGGCGGCGCGGGTCGTCGACCTCCGGGGCCGGGTGGTGGCCCAGGAGCTCGTCACCGCCGACCTCACCGGCAGCGACCCCGCGGCGACCCTCCGCACGCTCGGCGACCTCGCTCGCTCGGTGAGACGGGCGGCGAGGTCACCGCTGCGGCTCGTGGGCTGCGGACTGGCGGTGCCCGGGATCGTCGCGGAGCAGGACGGCAGCGTGCTGAGCGCCCCCAACCTGGGGTGGTCCGACGTGCCCGTGGGCCGGCTGCTCCCGCGCCGCCATCTCGGCGGCCTCGACCTGCACGTGGGCAACGAGGCCGCGCTGGCCGCCCGGACGGTCGCCGAGGCGGCGCCCGGGCGGCCGGGTCCGCACTCCGACTTCTTCTACGTCTCCGGCGAGGTCGGCATCGGCGGCGCCGCGGTCGTCGACGGCCGGACGTTTCCGGGCCGGCACGGCTGGGCCGGCGAGGTCGGTCACGTCACCGTCGACCCGGCCGGGCGGCCCTGCACGTGCGGGTCGCGGGGATGCCTGGAGCAGTACGCCGGGAAGCGGGCCATGCTGCGCGCTGCCCGGCTGCCGATGGACGCCCCCATGTCGGCGCTGCTCGACCGCGCCGCCGCCGGGCGCCCTGCTGCCACCGGGGCCGTCGACGCCGCGGCGCGAGCCCTCGGCATCGCGCTCGCGAGCGTCGTGAACCTGCTGGACACCCCCACGATCGTCCTCGGCGGCCACCTCGCCGAGACCGCAGACGCCCTCCGGCCGCTCCTGACCGCGGAGCTGGATCGGCGCGTGCTCTCGGCCCGGTGGCGGCCACCGGTCGTCGAGGTCGCCGACGACGACCCCGCCGCGGGGGCGACCGGCGCGGCGTACCGCGCTCTGCAGGGTGCTCTGGACGAGCCCGCTGCCTGGCTCGGGCGGCGGCGTTAGGGTCGCGTCAGCGCGGACGCACTCGTGCTCATCCCATCAGCCGGCCAGCACGTAGCCGGCCTCGTCGACCGCGGCGGCGACCTGCTCGCGCTCGAGGGGTTGGTTGCTGGCGACGGAGACCTCGCCGGTGGCCAGGTCGACGCGGACATCGGTGACGCCCGCGAGGGCGCCGACCTCCTCGGTGACGGCGGCAACGCAATGGCCGCAGGTCATGCCGGTGACCATGAAGGTCTGGTGCTGGGTGTCACTCATGGCGGATCTCCTCCGTGGCGTGGTACCCCAAGGGGGTATTGGGAAAGACGAAGATATCATACCCCTCTGGGGTATGACGCAACGCTAGTGGCCGTGCTCGCGACCGTGGGCCGGGGACCTGGCCGGCCCCGGGAACGTCATCCCTCAGGAGCCCGCTCGGTTGCTCAGGGCGCAACGATCCTCGTGATTCGCAACAAATGTGGCCCTCGTGAGGGGTCGTTTCGCCCGTACGGCACTAACATGGCCGACGACCACCTACTCCTCCGGAGCCGCCATGACGACCGCGCCCCAGCAACACTCTGTGGCCCTCGTCCGTGCCATCGCCACGCAGCACCTCTCCGACCGCGGTCCCCTCATGCCCGTGCTCCACGACGTGGTGTCCGAGCTGGGGCACATAGCCCGCGAGGACGTCGAGGCCGTCGCCGAGGTCCTGAACCTCTCGGTTGCCGAGGTGCACGGGGTGGTCAGCTTCTACGCCGACTTCCGCACCGAGCCGCCGGCCGCCCATCGCGTCGCTCTCTGCCGGGGCGAGGCGTGCCAGTCGGTGGGCGCGGAGGGGCTGTACTCCGAGACGCGCGGCCGGGCGGGTGACCTCGGCGACGACGTCGAGGTCGACGAGGTCTTCTGCCTCGGCAACTGCGCGCTCGGCCCGTCGGGCACCCTCGACGGGCGCCTTCACGGCCGGCTCTCGCGGGACCGCCTCGACGCGCTCACGGAGGGATGGCGTTGACGAAGGTGTACGTCCCCGGCGATGCCGCGGCGGTCTCGGTCGGCGCCGACGAGGTCGCGGCCGCGTTCGAGGCGGCGGGCGCCCACGTCGTGCGCAACGGCTCGCGAGGCATGCTCTGGCTCGAGCCTCTCGTCGAGGTGGAGACCGACGCTGGCCGGGTCGGCTACCCGAATGTCACCGCCGACGGCGTCGCGGCCGTGCTGGCGGGCGACTCGACGGACATCGGCGTCGTCGACGAGCACCCCTGGCTGACCTCGCAGCGCCGCGTCAGCTTCGCCCGCGTGGGTGTCGTCGACCCGACGTCCATCGCCGACTACGAGGCTCACGGCGGCTGGGCCGGCCTGCGCCGCGCCCTCTCCCTCTCCCCCGCCGAGGTCGTCCGGGAGGTCACCGACTCCGGGCTCCGCGGCCGCGGCGGCGCCGGGTTCCCGGCCGGCATCAAGTGGAAGACGGTCCTCGAGACCGCCTCCGACCTGAAGTTCGTCGCCTGCAACTTCGACGAGGGCGACTCCGGCACCTTCGCGGACCGGATGGTCGTCGAGGGCGACCCGTTCACCCTGATCGAGGGCATGACGATCACGGCGCACGCGGTCGGCGCCGGCGAGGGCTACGTCTACGTCCGCTCGGAGTACCCCCACGCCGTCGCCGCCCTGCGCCGGGCCGTCGACGCGGCGTACACGAACGGTTTCCTCGGCACTGACGTGCTGGGCTCGGGCCTGACGTTCGACCTGCACGTGCGGGTCGGCGCCGGCGCCTACATCTGCGGCGAGGAGTCGTCGATGCTCGAGAGTCTCGAGGGCCGACGCGGCGAGGTGCGGGCCAAGCCGCCGATCCCGGCGATCAGCGGTCTCTGGGGCCGCCCGACCGCCGTCAACAACGTGCTCACCCTCTGTGCGGTACCGATGATCCTGGCTGCGACTGACGAGGGCGGCGCCGGCTATCAGGGGTACGCCGAGCTCGGCACGGGACGGTCCCGCGGCACCCAGGTCTTCCAGCTCGCCGGCAACATCAAGCAGGGCGGCATCGTGGAGCTGCCGTTCGGCGTCAGCCTGCGCGAGCTGGTCGAGGAGTACGGCGGCGGCACGCTCTCCGGACGACCGGTGCGGGCCGCGCAGGTCGGCGGTCCGCTCGGCGCCTACATCCCGCCGACGGGCTTCGACGTGGCGATGGACTACGAGGCTCTGGCCGAGTCCGGCGCGATGCTCGGCCACGGCGGGATCGTGGTCTTCGACGACACCGTCGACATGGCCAAGATGGCGCGCTTCGCCATGGAGTTCTGCTCGATCGAGTCGTGCGGCAAGTGCACGCCGTGCCGGGTCGGCTCCACGCGCGGCGTCGAGGCGATCGACCGGATCATCGCGGGGCGTGACGTGGCGGCCAACCTGGTTCTCATCGACGACCTGTGCGAGACGATGACGAAGGGGTCGCTGTGCGCCATGGGCGGGCTGACCCCGATGCCGGTGCAGAGCGCCATCAAGCACTGGCGCGAGGACTTCGAGAGGGAGGGCGCGGAGGTATGACTGCGCAGGTGACCGGCCAACTCACGGGGCAGAGCATCTGGGACCCGGAGGTCGACTTCGGCACTCCAGCCGTCCGGGCAGAAGCGACCGTCTCGGTCACCATCGACGGCCGCCAGGTCGATGTCCCCGCCGGCACGTCCGTGCTGCGCGCCGCGACCGAGGCCGGCGTACCCATCCCCAAGCTCTGCGCGACCGACTCCATGAAGGCGTTCGGCTCCTGCCGGATGTGCCTGGTCGAGGTCGACGGGACGCGCGGCGTCCCGGCCTCGTGCACGACTCCGTGCGCCGACGGCATGGTCGTCAGCACCCAGACCGAGACGGTGCGCGACCTGCGTCGCAACGTCATGGAGCTCTACCTCTCCGACCACCCCGAGGACTGCGACGGCTGCGCGCGCGGCAACTGCGAGATCCAGGCGATGGCCGTGCAGGTCGACGCCGCCGAGGTCCGCTACGGCCGGCCCGAGACGCGCGCCGACGTCGCCCACCCGCAGCCGGTCGACGTGAGCAACCCGTACTTCGCCTTCGACGACTCCGCCTGCATCGTCTGCTCGCGCTGCGTGCGCGCCTGCGCCGACATCCAGGGCACCTTCGCGCTCACCGTCGAGGGCCGCGGCTTCGACTCGAAGATCAGCGCCGGCGGCACCGACTTCATGTCGTCGGAGTGCGTCTCGTGCGGCGCCTGCGTGCAGGCCTGCCCGACGTCCGCGCTCCAGGAGAAGTCGATCGTCGCGCTCGGCATGCCCACGCGCTCCGTCGAGACCACCTGCGCCTACTGCGGCGTCGGCTGCTCGTTCCGCGCCGAGGTCCAGGGCGACGGCGACGACTCCCGCGTCGTGCGCATGATCCCGACCAAGAACGGCGGCGCGAACGAGGGCCACAGCTGCGTGAAGGGCCGCTTCGCCTACGGCTACGCCGCCCACAAGGACCGGCAGCTGTCCCCGATGGTGCGCGACACGATCGACGACGAGTGGCGCAAGGTCTCCTGGGAGGAGGCGATCGCCAAGGTCGCGACCGGGTTCCAGGCCCTGCAAGCCGAGCACGGCGTCGGCGCGATCGGCGGCATCTCCTCGAGCCGGTGCACCAACGAGGAGGTCTACGTCGTCCAGAAGATGGTCCGGGCGGCGTTCGGCAACAACAACATCGACACCTGCGCCCGGGTGTGTCACTCGCCCACGGGCTACGGCCTCAAGCAGACCTTCGGCACCTCGGCCGGCACCCAGGACTTCCGGTCGGTCGAGAAGGCCGACGTCATCTTGCTGATCGGCGCCAACCCCACCGACGCTCACCCCGTCTTCGCCTCGCGGATGAAGCGGCGGCTTCGGGCCGGAGCACGGCTGATCGTGGCCGACCCGCGGCGCATCGACCTGGTCCGCAGCCCGCACGTCGAGGCGGCGTACCACCTCCCGGTCCTGCCCGGCTCGAACGTCGCCTTCGTCAACGCGATGACGCACGTGATCGTCACCGAGGGTCTGCACGACGAGGACTTCGTCCGCGAGCGCTGCGAGGACGCCGACGACTACCTCGCCTTCATCGCAGATCCCTCCAACTCGCCCGAGGCGATGGCCGGGGCCACCGGCATCGCGCCCGAGGAGCTGCGGGCCGCGGCCCGGCTCTTCGCCACCGTCGACAACGCGGCCATCTACTACGGCCTCGGCGTCACCGAGCACTCCCAGGGCTCGACCATGGTGATGGGCATGGCCAACCTCGCCATGGTCACCGGCAACATCGGCCGCGAGGGCGTCGGGGTGAACCCGCTCCGTGGGCAGAACAACGTCCAGGGCTCCTGCGACATGGGGTCCTTCCCCCACGAGTACCCCGGCTACCGGCACGTCTCGCAGGACGACGTCCGCGCGATCTACGAGCAGCTCTGGGGCAAGGCCCTCGACCCCGAGCCGGGTCTGCGCATCCCCAACATGTTCGACTCCGCGCTGGCGGGCACCTTCCGCGGGCTCTACATCCAGGGCGAGGACATCGCCCAGTCCGACCCGAACACCCAGCACGTGGAGGCAGCGCTGCGGGCGCTGGACCTCGTGGTCGTCCAGGACCTGTTCCTCAACGAGACCGCGCGGTTCGCGCACGTCTTCCTGCCCGGCACGTCCTTCCTCGAGAAGGACGGCACGTTCACCAACGCCGAGCGGCGCATCAACCGGGTGCGACCGGTCTTCTCCTCCAAGGTCGGCATGGACGAGTGGGAGATCACCTGCGCGATCGGCCGGGCGATGGGCTACGACATGTCGTACGCCGCCGCGTCGGAGATCATGGACGAGATCGCCGCCACCACCCCGACGTTCGCGGGCGTCTCGTTCGCCCGCCTCGACGAGCTCGGCTCCATGCAGTGGCCGGTCTACGACGCCGCGTCCACCGGCACGCCGACCATGCACGTCGGCGAGTTCGTGCGCGGCAAGGGCAAGCTCATCGAGACCGTCTTCGTGCCCACCACGGAGCGCTCGACGCGGAAGTTCCCGCTGATCCTCACGACCGGCCGGATCCTCAGCCAGTACAACGTCGGCGCCCAGACCCGGCGGACCGAGAACAACACCTGGCACCCCGAGGACGTCCTCGAGATCCACCCTGCCGACGCCGAGGTCCGCGGCATCTCGACCGGCGACCTGGTGGACCTCGCCAGCCGGGTGGGATCGACGACCCTGCGTGCCCAGGTCTCGGAGCGGATGCCGGCGGGCGTCGTCTACACGACCTTCCACCACCCGGTGACCGGCGCCAACGTCGTCACGACGGAGAACTCCGACTGGGCCACCAACTGCCCGGAGTACAAGGTCACCGCCGTGCAGGTCGGCGTGGCCAACGCCCGTGGCGACGCGTCGGTGGCCGAGACCCGGGAGCCCGCGGAGACGCACGCGTGATCGCAGCCGAGGCGCGGATGGGCAACGACATCGCCCGCCAGTTCGCACACCTGTCCTCCGACGAGGCCGCCGAGGCCATCGCCCGCCACATCGAGACGTTCTGGGACCCTCGCATGCGCCGCGGCCTGGAGGCCCTGGTCGCCGAGGGCAGCGACGACCTCGACCCGCTGCTGGTGGACGCCGCGGGCCGCTTGGCCACGCACGCCTCGCGCTCGGAGCCGGACGCCCAACCCTAGCCGCAAGCGGTCTAGATGGGTTGTGTGTTTATCGGGTTCCTCGTAACTCGCCCGTGAGTCCAGCGTTCACTTGGTAACAACGGACCGCTCGCGAGGACCTACCTGTTGTCTGCCCCGCGCCCGGCCCCCCCACGGAACCAAGGGCAGACGAGCAACGGGGAGACACTCATGCATTCTCGTACCTTGCCCGCCGCTGCGGCGCGCCTCGTGACGGCCCTCGTCGTCGCGCTCGCGCTCGGCGTCGGAGCCGCCGCCGCAGCCACCGCGGCGAGCGACGACTACCACCCGACCCAGGTGTCGCGAGACTTCGCGACCTCGGTCGGCGGCTGGACGGCTAGCCAGTCCAATGGCGCCCTGCTGTGCCTGCCACCACTGACGTGTCCGGACATCGACAACGGCTGGGTGTCCTCCGGTGGCGCCGGTGGCGCCGGCGACGGCTTCATCCGGTCCTCCTTCTCCGGTCTGTCCGGTGTGATCACGACCAGCCGAGCCACCTGGCGCAGCCCGACCTTCGTCTACGAGGGTGCCGGCGGCGGCACGCCCGACTCGCTGTTCTTCACCATGGACCGCCGGGTCAACGCCGCCGCGCTGCTGGCGCTGGTGACGGGCGCCCGCTACCAGGTGTTCCTGGACAACCAGGACACGAACGCGAGCCTCGAGCTGCTGGACCGCGCCGCCACGAACCAGCCGACCTGGGCCTCCGTGCCGGCCGCTGAAGTGAACCCCGCCGACCTGACGGTTGGCGACGAGTACCAGATCCGCATCGTCACGCGCATCGGATCGGTGGTGGCCCTGCTGCCCGCCGGTCACTTCGACTACGACAACGTCCTGCTCCGGGCGACCAAGGCCGACGCCGGCGACCCCGACGGTGACGGTGACGGTGTGCCGGATGCGACCGACAACTGCCCCGAAGTCTCGAACGCCGACCAGGCCGACGCGGACGGCGACGGCATCGGCGACGCCTGTGACTCAACGCCCGCCACTGACACCGACGGCGACGGCGTGCCGGACTCGAGCGACAACTGCCCGACCGTTGTCAACCCTGGCCAGGCCGACACCGACGGTGACGGCGTGGGCGACGCCTGCGAGAACCTCGACACCGACGGCGACGGCGTGCCGGACTCGAGCGACAACTGCCCGACCGTGGCCAACGCCGGCCAGGCCGACACCGACGGTGACGGCATCGGCGACGCCTGCGACACCACGCCCGGCGGTCCCGACACCGACGGTGACGGCGTGCCGAACAGCGCCGACAACTGCGTCACCACGCCCAACACCGGCCAGCTGGACAGTGACCATGACGGCATCGGCGACGCGTGCGACAGCACGCCCTTCGGTCCCGACACCGACGGTGACGGCGTCCCGGACGTCAAGGACAACTGCCGGACGACCCCGAACTCCGGCCAGGTCGACACCGACGGTGACGGCATCGGCGACGCGTGCGACACCTCGCCGTACGGCGTGGCGACCGGCACCTGCCAGGGCGCGTCGGCCTTCGTCCAGGACGGCACCGCCCAGGGTGACCGGCTGCGTGGCTCGGCCGCCCGCGACCGCATCCGCGGCGCGCAGGGCGACGACCGGATCCTCGGGCGAGCCGGGGACGACTGCCTCAAGGGCGGAGCCGGCAAGGACACGATCCGCGGCCAGGCCGGTCGGGACGTGATCTCCGGCAACGCAGGGCGTGACATCCTCACCGGCGAGTCCGGGCGTGACGTGCTGCGCGGCCAGCGCGGCAACGACCTCCTCAAGGGCGGTCGCGACAAGGACCGCCTGCTCGGTGCGGCCGGCAAGGACCGCCTGCTCGGCGGCGCGGGGAACGACGTGCTCCTCGGTGCGGCCGACAACGACCGCCTCGTCGGAGGCGGCGGCAGGGACGTCCTCAGCGGCGGCAAGGGCAACGACAAGATCTTTGCCGCCGACGGTCAGCGCGACATCGTGCGCTGCGGCGGCGGTCGCGACCGGGTCGTGGTCGACGTCAAGGACAAGGTCGCCGTGAGTTGCGAGGTGGTGGTGGTCCGGCGGCGCTGACAGTCCCCGCGAGAGAGGACCCGTCGCCTGTGGGGCTGCGGGTCCTCTTTCTGTCTTTCTGCCGTCAGGGCGTGATCTCGGCGCCGGGCGTCGGGTCGAGGAACACGTGCCGTACCTCGGGGAAGGCCTCCCGGATCCGCCGCTCCACCTCGTCGGCGGCCTCCTCGAGCTCGTCGGGGCGGAAGTCGCTGGCGAGGTCTACCCGGGCGGCGACGAGCACCTGGTCCGGGGCCAGCCGCATGGTGAGCAGCTCGAGCACCCCGTCGACACCGTCGGTGCCGCGGATCAGGTCGGCGATGCCGCGCTGCATGTCGACGGCGACGGCCTTGCCGAGCAGGTGCTCCATGTTCTGCCGGCCGAGACCGTATGCCACCACCACCAGCAGCACCGCGATCGCGAGCGATGCGACGGCGTCCCACACCTGGGTGCCTGTCGCCTCGTCGAGCAGCAGGCCGCCGGCGGCCAGCAGCAGGCCGACGAGCGCCACGCCGTCCTCCCAGACGACGGCGCGCAGGGCGGGCTCGGCATCGCTGCGCAGGTGGCTGCTCGCGGACCGGCCGGCCTCCGCTGCCTCGCGCCGCAGCTGCCACACCGCCCGCAGGAAGGACGCCCCCTCGAAGACGAACGCCGCCCCCAGGACCACCAGCGACCAGACCGGCGACCCGGTCTCGCCGGGGTCGATCAGCGCCGTGATCCCCTGGTATGCCGCGAAGCCGGCCCCCAACACGAAGATGCCGACCGCCGCCAGCAGCGACCAGAAGTAGCGGGCCTGCCCGTAGCCGAACGGGTGCTCGGCGTCCGCCGGCCGCTGGCTGCGCCGCAGGGCGGTCAGCAGCAGAGCCTGGTTCACCGTGTCGCCGAAGGAGTGCGCCGCCTCGGCCAGCATCGCCGAGGAGCCGGACGCGAGGCCGGCGACGAGCTTGGCGGCCGCGATCAGCAGGTTGGCCGCGCCGGCGACCAGCACCGTGCGGGCTGACTCGTCCTCGGCGTCACTCACCCACGCCATCCTGGTCCAGGGACGCGGCTCGGGCGACCACCCGCACGGGCGAGCAGACCAGGTGTGCCAGTCGTGCCCGTCGCGTCACGCGCGGCGGCAGGTGAGGAGCAGGTACTCCCACTCCAGGGCCAGGTGCCCGCCGACACCGGCATCGAACCGCTCGGCGAGCGCGTCCAGGGCGGCGTCCAGCTCGGCCGCGGTGGCGGCGTCCGGCTGCTGCTTGTACGCCGCGATGGTCGGGCCGTAGTTCGTCTTGAAGTACTCGCGGAAGTCGGCCGGCTCGGCGAACTGGGTGACCCGGACCGTGCGGCGCTCGACCCGGACGTCGTCCGCCCGGACCCCGAGCAGCGCCCGGACGTGGGCCTCGTCCCCCCACAGCGGGGGCGGCTGCACGCCGGCCGGCGGGGGCGCGACGAACGGCTTCATGGTCGCGAACATCTGGCCGATGAACCCGGCGGGCGTCCAGCTGACGAGCCCGATCCTGCCCCCGGGAGCCACCACGCGGACGAGCTCGTCGGCGGCGGCCTGGTGGTGCGGCGCGAACATGATGCCGACGGCGGACACGGCGACGTCGAACTGGCCGTCGTCGTACGGCAGGCGCTCGGCGTCGGCGACCTGCCACTCGAGCACGGCGCCCCGCTCCCGGGCGTGGGCGGCACCTTGCTCGAGCAGCTCGGGCGTCAGGTCGCTGGCGATCACTCGGGCGCCGGTGAGCGCGGCGGGAATGGCGACGTTGCCGCTGCCGGCCCCGATGTCGAGCACCAGGTCGCCCTCGTGGATGCCGGTGGCCTCCACGAGCACCGGTCCGAGCTCGGCGATCAGCTCGGTGGCGACCGCGTCGTAGTGGCCGGACGCCCACATGGCGGCGTGCTTCTGCTTCAAGGCCGCGTCGGCGGCCTGCTGGTCGATGACCTCGGTCATGGTGGTTCCCTCCCTGGGGCCGGCCGGTCTGTCCGGCGGCGTACAGGAACGATGCCTCCGAGCACGGATAGGCCGCATCGGTGCCGACGCGCAACGCGTCCGCCCGGAGGTCTCCCGCCGCTACGCGTTGGTGCGTACGCCGTGCAGCCGGGCGACCGCGGCCGTGCGGGCGTTGCGACCGGTGAGGTCGAGCTTGCCGTAGACGTTCTGGAGGTGCCGCTCGACGGTGCGGACGCTCAGGGTCAGTGCTGCCGCGATGGCCTCGTTGTCGAGCCCGTCCGCCACGAGCCGGAGCACCTCGAGCTCGCGCGCGGAGAGCACGGCATCGACCGCGGCCGTCGCGGGCGCCGGTCGGTCGGGACGCAGGAACTCGGTGACCTCCGCGACGAACACGGGCCAGGCCGGCTCGTCCTCGAGCAGGATGTGGTTGCGGCTCTCCAGCGGCACCAGCCGGGCGTCCGGGATGTGCGAGGCCAGCACCCGTGCGCGCTCGAAGTCGTTCATCCGGTCCTCGACCGAGTGCAGGATCAGCGTCGGCATCCTCAGGCGGTCGAGCTCGGCCGTGGTGTCGGCGAGCACGCGCTGGGTTCGGGACTCGTACGCCGTCTCGCCGGTCACCGCGACCCGCTGGAGCTCGTCGAGCCAGGACATCTGCTCCTCGGTCGCGCCGGGGATCATCAGGGTGGTGAAGACCCGGCGGAACTCCGGAGTCGGGTGCTCCCAGCCGACCTTGATGATCTGGTTGATGGCCTCGCTCATGGCCAGCTGGTCGGGCGTGGGGTCGGGCATGGCGGCGGCGTACGAGCCGTAGAACAGCATCCGCGTCACCCGGTCGGGGTGCTCCGCGGCATACCGGATCGCCACCGGACCGCCCTGCGACATCGCCATCATCGCGAACCGGTCCACGCCCGCGTGCGCCACCACCGCCTCCAGCTCGCCGACCCGGGCCTCGAGCGAGAAGTCGTCGACCTCGCGGTCCGACAGGCCGTGGCCGCGCTCGTCGTAGCGGATGATCGTGGCCACCCGGCCGAGGTCCCGCAGGAAGTGCCGCCAGACCGGGCTCTGCCAGTCGTGCTGGAGGTGGCTCAACCAGCAGGTCGTGATGACGAGCGGCGGGCCCGAGCCGTGCACGGCGTAGGCGATCCGGACGCCATCGGGCGCACGGCAGAACCGCACGTCCTGCTGAGCGCTGCCGAGCGTGGGCACCCGGCCAGGGTAGTCCCGCCTGGCCGGGTGGATCACGATCCGGATTGCCGGTCGATTGGCACGTGTCTGATACGTGTCCACGAACACATTTCGCCTGGCCCGTATCAGCCTCGGTGCGTCATGCTCTTCAAGGGAGTGATGACGATGCGGGACACGGTCGACGAAGCTGGGGGCCCGGCGTCCGTCTGGGATGTCGCAGGCTCGTCCTTCGCGCGCTGGCGCGCCGGTGACCCGTCCGCGCTCGACGAGCTGGTGCGCGCGATGAGCCCGGTCCTGTGGCACGTCGTGCGAGCCACCGGTCTGGACAAGGAACAGTCCGAGGACGTCGTGCAGACGGCCTGGCTCGCCCTGGTCCGGAACGCCGCAACGGTGGGCGACCCGCAAGCGGTCGCGCGCTGGTTGTGCACGACGGCCCGCCGCGAGGCGTGGCGGGTCAGCAAGACGGCCGGCCGCTCCACGCCCGTGGAGGACGACGCGCTCGAGTGGCACCTGCCGTCCCAGCCGTCGCCCGAGTCGGAGGTCGTGCTCGGTGACGAGCAGGCCCGGCTGTGGGCGGCGCTGAAGGTGCTCCCCGAGCGCTGCCAGAAGCTCTTGCGCATCGTC
Source organism: uncultured Actinomycetota bacterium (assembly GCA_963782155.1). Lineage (GTDB taxonomy): Bacteria > Actinomycetota > Actinomycetes > Propionibacteriales > Nocardioidaceae > Nocardioides. Next base: position 169,195 of record CAWAIZ010000008.1, on the reverse strand, counting down.
GCGATGGAGCCCAGGCCCGACTACGCGCGGATCGCGGGCGACCTGAAGATGCCCATCGGCAGCATCGGCCCGACCCGTGGCCGGTGTCTCGACAAGCTCCGCAACGAGCTCCACCGAACAGGAGCGGACCGATGACCCCGACGCCCGACAACCCCACGCCCGGCCGCCCCGAAGACGTCGGTGACGACGTCCTCATGAGCGAGATCCGCCGCCTCTGGGAGAGCCTCGACCCGCCGCCCGGCGACCTGGCCGACGGGGTGCTGGCCACCTTGGCCGCCATCGACCTGGAGTTCGAGTTCGAGCTGATGACGCTGGTCGAGTCGCACGACGCGCTCGCGGGCGCCCGCTCCTCGGCGGCCCAGCTGGCCGAGGTCGGCCAGTGGTCCCTGGAGTTCGCCGCCCCGGACTTCCGGGTGCTGCTCCGGATCAGCACCGCCAACGACCGGCGCCGCATCGACGGCTGGGTGCTGCCGCGGCTGCCCATGCGCATCCAGGTCGCCGGCGCCTCGTCCGGCCACCCGTCCTACGACGGCGTCGAGGTCGACCCGCACGGCCGCTTCGAGCTCACCAACGTCCCTCCCGGCCTGTCGCGGCTGTGGTTCCTCGCGGACCCCGACCACGCCGACACCGGGACCCGGCTGCCCGTCGCCACCCCGCCCTTCTGGATCTAGCACCCGCGAACGGCACGGTTCCCTGCATGCTTCTCGGGACCGACCAGCACGACCGACCGAAGGAGTCCCATGGCCGAGCCGAAGAACCCCAAGCCGTCCAAGCCGTCCAAGCCGAAGCCGCCGAAGCCGGTCGGACCGCCGCGCCCGCGTCCGCACGACGAGCCGAACTAGGCCCGACCACACTCTGGGCCGCTAGCGGCGGCGTGCCGCGGCAGGAGAGCATGGAGCGTGCCCTCCGCCGCAGCGCTGTACGCCGATGCGCAGCGGGCGATGCGGCGGGGCCGGATCGCGCGGGCCAGGTCGTTGCTCGCCTCGGCCGCCACCCTCGCGGACGATCCCGACCTCGCGGCCCGGATCGAGATGAGCCTCGCCTACGTCGACGGCGAGAAGGGCGACCGGCCCGGTGCCGCTCGCCGCTGCGCGGCCCTGCTGCGCCGCCCGGGGCTGTCCCGCGAGACCCACGGTCTGGTCTGGTCCCAGCTGGCTCTGCTCCAGAAGCGGACCGGCGACGGGGACCAGGCCCTCGCGTCGTTCTCCCGGGCGGTCGACCTGCTGCAGGACTATCCCGAAGGGCTCGGGAGGGCTCTGCTCAACCGTGGGAACCTCCACCTGGCTCGTGGGTCGGTCGCCTCGGCGATCTCCGACCTCAGCGCGGCCCTCGAGCTGACGCCGGCGGCGGAGGCACCCGAGCGTCGCGCCCGCGCCGAGCACAGCCTCGGCTACGCCCGCCTGCTCAGCGGCGACCTGGTGGGCGCGCTCCAGCTGATGGACGGCGCCCGTCGTGTCCTGGACCCGCTGTCGGCGGTCTCGCGCGCCGTCGGAGAGCAGGACCGGGCCGAGGTGCTCACCGCGGCCGGACGGGTCCAGGAGGCGATCGTGGCGTTGCACTCGGCGGCCGTTGCGTACGGCACCCGGGGACTTCGCACCTTCCAGGCCCAGTGCGAGCTCACCTTGGCCTGGGCCATGCTGCGTGAGGACCCGGCTCGTGCCCGGATCGTCGCTCGCCGGGCCGCCCGTCGCTTCCGCAGCCAGGCCAGTCCCGTGCCGGCCGCCCTTGCGGATGCGGTGGAGGTGCTCGCCGAGGTGAGCATGGGTCGCACCAGCGCGTCGCTGGTCGCGCGCGCCGACGCCGTGGCTGCCGATCTCAAGCAGCACGGCCACCCGCGTGAGGCCGCCATCGTCGCCCTGCAGGCGGCCCGGCTCTGCATCCGGCGGGGGGAACTCACCGCGGCTCGCGACCGCATCGACAGGGTCCGGGTCACCGAGGACTCGCCGGTGGCCACCCGACTGCTGTGGCGCGAGGTGCGCTCCGACCTGGCCAGGGCGCGTGGCGACGTACGCCACGCGCGCAACCACGTGCGTGCCGGGCTGGCCGACCTCCACGGCTGGCAGTCGTCGTTCGGCAGCCTGGACCTCCAGAGCACGCTGGTCGGGCACGGCCGCGCCCTGGCCCTCCAGGGCTTGCGGCTGGCCCTCGACGACGGCTCGCCGGCGCTGGCCTTCGAGTGGAGCGAGCGGGCGCGGGCCCTGGTCGGCCGGGTCACCCCGGTGCGGCCGCCCACCGACGAGCGGCTGGCGGCCGAGCTCACCGAGCTGCGTGTGCTGCACGCCGCCGACCCCTCACCCCACTCCGCCGACGGCCGGCGGCTCGACGACCTGCGCGACAAGATCCGCGAGCAGAGCTGGTACGGCGATGGGAGTGGCGAGGTCGGCGAGCCCGCTGCCCTCGAAGAGGTCCAGGCCGAGCTCGCGGCGAGCGACGCCTGTCTGGTCGCCCACGTGGTGGTCGACGGCTGGGTGACGGCCGTCGTGGTGACGGGCGGCGCCGCGCACACCGTCCGGCTGTGCGAGGTGAAGCCGGTCGGGCAGGACCTCGACCGGATCGCGGCGGACCTCGACATGGCCGCCTCCCAGCTGGCGGGCCCCTTCGCGGCGGCGATCCGGAGCTCCCTGGAGGAGCGACTCCGGACCGTCTCGGAGCTGCTCGTCACGCCGGTGCTGTCCCTCGTCGGCGACCGGCGCGTCGTACTGACTCCCTCGGGCCAGCTGGCCGGCACGCCGTGGACGCTGCTGCCCGGTCTCGCCGGACGCCCCGTGACCGTGCCGCCGTCGGCGACGCGCTGGCTGGAGCTGCGCCGTCCCACGCGGCGGCGGCGGCCACGCGTCGGCCTGGTGGCGGGGCCGAACGTCGCGCGAGCCGAGGAGGAGGTCAACCGAGCAGCCGCAGCCTGGCACGGAGCCACGGTGCTGACCGGCGCCCATGCCGCGGCCGACCGGGTGACGGCGCTCGCGACCGAGGTCGATGTCCTGCACCTCGCGGGCCACGGCCGCCACCCCGGCGACAACCCGCTGTTCTCGGCGATCGACCTCGCCGACGGCCCGTGGTTCGGCTATGACATCGACCAGCTGCCGCACACACCGGACACCGTGGTGCTGTCGTCCTGCGAGCTCGGCCGCGCCTCGGTGAGGTCCGGCGACGAGGTGGTCGGGATGACGGCCGCCTGGCTGCACGCCGGGGCGCGCTGCGTCACGTCCTCGCCGACGCTCGTCGCGGACGACGTGGCCTGCGAGGTGCTCGCGGCCTGGCACCGCCGCGTCGCCGGCGGTGAGGCCCCGGCCGACGCGCTGGCCGATGCGACGTCGGGCCTGGCCCGCTCGGCGGCGCCGTCGCCCTTCCTCAGCTTCGGCGCCGGCTGGTAGCACCCGGAGAACTTTCCCGGGGCGGCGTATCAAGCCGCGCCGCTCCCGCTCCTTGGTACGCGGGGGGTCCGGTCTGGTGTGTCGGAATCGGGGGATTCGAGCCACCAGATGTGACCGGGAGCGGGCCGGCGGCACGAACGCTGGCCCGCTCCGTCACGTCCGGAGTCCTCAGACGCGGGCCTTCTCGCAGCTGAGCACCGAGGCGACGCGCCCGCCCGGCTCCTTCCAGTACTCCGCCGACGCGGCGTCGACCCGCAACAGCACCGCGTCCGGGTCCGTGGGTCCGTCCGGGAACCACGCCTCCACGACGGGGCTCCACATCTCCTCCACCAGGCGACGGTCGTCCACGAGCGTGGCGACGCCCGCCACGGACAGCCAGTCGTCCGGTCCCTCGAAGGAGAGGTTCACCCTCGGTCGCGCCACGATGTCATGAGCCTGCTGGCTCGCCCGCGAGACGAAGAACCACGCCTCGAGGTCATCGGTCACCTGCTGCGGCGTCATCGGCCGGGCGTGCAGAGCGCCGTCGTGCGAGGTGCTGGTCAGCATGCAGGCGTGGGCGTCCTGGGCGATCTCGACGGCGCGCCGGCGGGCACGGTCCTCGGCCGACTCCAGCCGGGGCTGCTCGGTGGGGTCGGGGGTCCAGTCGTCGTGCTGGCTGTCCTCCACCGCGCGAGCGTGCCAGCCGCCCGGTTCCCGCTACCACACCCCTAGGGGGAGGGGTTCGGGCCCTCGACAAGCGTCGGCGGCCGCGTGTCAGAGGTAGAGGCCGGTGTTGTCCGCGTCGCCGAGGCGCTCCGCGGCCACCGCGTGGACGTCACGTTCGCGCATCACGACGTACGTGTCGCCCTGAACCTCGACCTCGGCCTTGTCCTCCGGGTCGAACAGCACCCGGTCGCCGATGACGACCGAGCGGGCGTGCGGTCCGCACGCGACGACGCGCGACCAGACCAGCCGTTTCGCGCCCATCGCCGCGGTGGCGGGGATGACGATGCCGCCCGACGAGCGCCGCTCGCCGGACTCGCGGTCGACCTCCACCAGGAGCCGGTCGTGCAGCATCTTGATGGGCGTCTTGTCGGACATGCTTCCTCGCCGGACGGTCACTCGCGGGGGACGGTCAGCGGACGACGCGGCGGATCACCGCGAACAGTGCCACCACCCCGACGACCCCGCCGGCCACCTTGAGGATGTTGTCGGTGCGCGGGTGACCCGTTGCCGGATCGACGAAGTACCCCTTGATGGAGCTGACCTCGCGGCTGACGATGGTCTTCGGGTTGGCCCGGTAGACGAGCTGGTCGATCGTCTCGGCCAGCCGGTCGCGGGTGGCCTCGATCTCACGCTCGAGCGAGGTCGTCTCGTTGGTCACGGGCCGAGGTTACCAACGAGTGGTTGCTGGTTATGGTGCGGCTGTGAACGCCAACCCATCTGGTCGCCTCGATGTGGGCGACACCGCACCCGACTTCACGCTCACTTCCGACACGGGCGAGCAGGTGAGCCTGTCCGCGCTGCGCGGCCGGAAGGTGATCGTGTACTTCTACCCGAACGCGATGACGCCCGGCTGCACCACCGAGGCATGCGACTTCTCGGACTCACTGGCGTCGCTGCAGGCGGCGGGGTACGACGTGCTGGGCATCTCCCCCGATCCGCCCGAGAAGCTGGCCAAGTTCCGCGAGCGTGACGGCCTGACCATCACCTTGCTCTCCGACGCCGACAAGTCGGTGATGCAGGCGTACGGCGCCTACGGCGAGAAGAAGCTGTACGGCAAGCTCGTCGAGGGCGTCATCCGGTCGACGTTCGTCGTGGCCGAGGACGGGAAGCTCGCCCTGGCGCACTACAACGTCAAGGCCACCGGTCACGTCGCCAAGCTCCGCCGCGACCTCGGCCTGGCCACCTAGGCTGGTCCCGCACCCGCCGGAGTGGTGGAATCGGCAGACACGCAGGGTTTAGGTCTCTGTGCCTTCGGGTGTGCGGGTTCGAGTCCCGCCTCCGGCACGCGAGGTGGTGGTGCGCGAGTGTGGGTCCCGGTCAGCGCAGCGCTGCGCCGATGAGCGGCCCGATCTCGCGCAGCGCCTTGCCGCGGTGCGAGATCGCGTCCTTGTCCGCCGGCGTCAGCTCGGCGGTGGTCACACCGGGCGCTTCGTCGGCCTCGAAGACCACGTCGTAGCCGAAGCCCCCGCTCCCCCGCGCCTCACGCACGACCCGGCCGGCCATCTCGCCGCGGACGACCAGGTCGGTGCCGTCGGGGTGGCAGAACGCGACCGCGCAGGCGAAGTGGGCCGTACGCCGCTCGTCCGGCACGTCGGCCAGCTGCGCGAGGAGGAGCTCGTTGTTGCGGGCGTCCGCCCCTCTCTTGTCGGCCAGCGGGGGGCCGGACCAGCGGGCCGACAGCACGCCGGGCATGCCGTTCAGGGCGTCGACGCACAGGCCGCTGTCGTCGGCGACGCTCGGCAGCCCGGTGGCGGCCAGCCCGGCCCGCGCCTTGAGGAGGGCGTTGCCCTCGAAGGTGGGTCGGTCCTCGACGGGCTCGTCGTAGGCCGCCACCGCGTCGAGTCCCACCACCTCCACGCCCGGGGCGTGGACGGCGAGGATGCGCTGCATCTCCGCGAGCTTCCCGGCGTTGCGGGACGCGAGGAAGAGCCGGCTCACCGGCCCAGCGCCTCCAGCTGCAGGCGCGTGAGGTCCGCGCACCCGTGCTCGGCGAGGGCCAGCAGCGCGTCGAGCTCGGTCCGGTCGAACGGCGCACCCTCGGCGGTGCCCTGGACCTCGACGTACTTGCCGTCGCCGGTCATCACGACGTTCATGTCGGTCTCGGCGCGGACGTCGTCGTCGTAGTGCAGGTCGAGCCGCGGGGTGCCGTCGACGATGCCGACACTGACGGCGGCCACCGACCCGGTGAGCGGCTCGCCGGTCAGCGCGCCGGTGGAGCGCAGGTGGCTGACCGCGTCAGCGAGCGCGACGTAGGCCCCGGTGATCGCGGCCGTGCGGGTGCCGCCGTCGGCCTGGAGGACGTCGCAGTCGAGGACGATGGTGTTCTCGCCGAGCTCCCTGTAGTCGATGACCGCGCGCAGCGACCGGCCGACGAGCCGGCTGATCTCGTGGGTGCGACCTCCGATCCGCCCACGCACCGACTCGCGGTCGGTACGGGTGTTGGTCGAGCCGGGGAGCATGGCGTACTCGGCCGTCACCCAGCCGAGCCCCGAGCCCTTCCGCCAGCGCGGCACGCCCACAGATGCCGACGCGACGCACAACACCCGGGTCCGCCCGAACTCGACCAGCACCGACCCGGCGGCGTGGTCGAGCCAGCTGCGGGTGATGGTCACGGGCCGGAGCTCGTCGTCGGCCCGTCCGTCGGATCGCTCGCTCATGCGAGCGACCCTATAGAGCGGTCACTTCACCTCGGCGCGGAGCACCCGCCACAGCCCGACGGCCAGCGGGATCACCAGCCAGATGAACCCCGACACCAAGAGCTGCTGCCACTCCTTGCCACTCACGTCGGCGTTCTGCAGCGGGGTCTGGGCGTTGGCGAAGTCGATCCACGGCCGCACCTTGTTGAACCAGTCCATCAGCTCGGCCCCGATGGCGAAGATCGTCGGCAGGATGAACGAGTAGACGAAGTACATGACGATGCCGGCCGCGGTGTTGAGGAACAGCGCGCCGAACACGAAGCCGGTCGCCATCGCGATGATGTACAGCAGCGCGATGCTGACGATGTCGAAGGCGCCGAACCAGGTGACCTGGTTGTCCGAGAAGGCGGCGTACGCCGCGTTGGCCAGGATCGTCAGCGCGATCCCGGTCACCACCGCTCCGAGGGCGACGGCCATCGTGCTGGCGAACTTCGCGGCGACGAAGCGGCTCCGGGAGGGCTCCAGCGTGAAGGTCACCATGGCGGTGCGCTGGCTCCACTCGCTGGTGACCGACATGACACCCAGCACCGGGAGCAGCACGCTCATCGGGATGTTGGCGCCGGCGGCGAAGTCGCCGAACGAGACGGTCTGGTCCTGCGCCAGGACCACCCACAGCTGGATGATCAGCACCAGCGCCGTCACGGCGCCGATCGAGATCAGCAGCCAGCGGCCGGCGCGGGTGTCGAACATCTTGCGCAGCTCGACCTGGACCAGGCGGGTGAACGGCACCGGCGCGGTGTCGCTCACGTCGAGGGTCAACGGGACGGTGGCGGACGTGTCGGTCACAGCGATGCTCCTGTCGGGGCGGGTGCGTGGGCGAGGTCGTCGCGCTGGGTGTCGGAGGTGAGCTCGAGGAACAGCTCCTCGAGGCCTCCGCCGGCGGGACGGAGGTCGGTGAGCACGATGGAGCGCTCTGCGGCCAGACGGCCGACATCGACGGGCTGCGCCTCGACCCGGACACCCTGACCGACGGGGGTGTGAGCGAGGCCCGTGTCGTCCAGGGCGGCGGTGAGCTGGCCGTTGTCCAGGGCGACCACCAGCGTGCCGTTACCGCTGGCGTTCGCGAGCAGCTCGTTCTTGGTGCCGCGGGCGACGATCTTGCCGCGGCCGATCAGCAGCATCTCGTCGGCGATCTGCTCGACCTCGTGGAGCAGGTGGCTGGAGAGGAGCACGGTGCCGCCCCGGTCGGCGTACCCCTTGAGCAGTCCCCGCATCCAGCGGATGCCGGCGGGGTCGAGGCCGTTGGCAGGCTCGTCGAGGATCAGCACGGACGGGTCGCCGAGCAGGGCGTGCCCGATGCCGAGGCGCTGGCGCATGCCGAGGGAGTAGTTGCGGATCCGGCGGCGCGACTCGGTGTCGTCGAGCGACACCAGGTCGAGCATCTCGTTGACCCGCGACAGCGGCAGGCCCATCGTCTTGGCGCCCAGCGTGAGCACCTCGCGGCCCGTGCGGCCCGCGTGCTGGGCGGACGCGTCGAGCAGGACGCCGACGTGGCGGCCGGGGTTCGGGATGTCGTGGAAGTGGAGGCCGCCGATCGTCACCTCTCCGTGCGTGGCGGGAGTCAGGCCGACCATCACCCTCATGGTGGTGGTCTTGCCGGCGCCGTTCGGGCCGAGGAAGCCCGTCACCGTCCCGGGCTTGCACGTGAAGCTGATGTCGTCGACCGCGACGAACTTGCCGTATGCGCGTGTCAGTCCTTCGACCTTGATCATGCGAGCCATCCTCGCCGGTTCCGCACACCCCTACATCGGACCTCGGCATGGGTTCGGGCCGACCAAAGTAGGGGGCAGGGTGCATACCCGCGACCGCTGCTGCGCGACGTACGACGGGCCTAGCCTGGCCCCATGGACCGGCCGGCGGCAGAGCTGTACCAGCCGCCGCTGACGTGGTGGAGCCACACGTGGCGGCTGGTCGTGTCCCTCGCCCTGACGGTGTTCGTCTCCATCCAGCCGGTGCAGGACGAGTGGAGGTCCGACCGGCCGATGCTCTGGCTGGACCTGGTGCTGGGCGTGACGGCGTTCGTACTGGTGATGTGGCGTCGCCGGCTGCCGCTGACCATCGCGGTGGTGCTCACGCTGTTCGGCGCGGTCAGCGCGACGGCGTCGGGAGCCGGCGTGCTGGCCGTCGTGTCCCTGGCCACCCGGCGCGTGTGGTGGCAGGTGCTGTTGATCGGCGCACTGAACATCGTCGGCTCGCTGGTCTACCGCATCCTGGTGCCCGGAGCGTCGACCGACTCGTGGTGGCTGGACCTCATCGTGGTCACGGTGTTCACGGCCGGGTCGCTGGCCTGGGGCATGTACATCGGCTCGCGCCGCGAGCTCGTGTGGACCCTCCACCAGCGCGCCGAGCGGGCCGAGGCGGAGCAGGAGCTCCGGGTCTCCCAGGCCCGCGGCAACGAGCGGGCGCGCATCGCCCGCGAGATGCACGACGTGCTCGCCCACCGGATCTCGCAGATCTCCTTGCACGCCGGCGCACTCGGTTACCGCAGTGACCTCGACGCCAACCAGCTGCGGTCCAACGCCACCGTCATCCGCGACCTGGCCAATGCCGCGCTGACCGACCTGCGCGGCGTGCTCGGCGTGCTCCGAGACACCGAGACCGGCGAGCTGGCGTCGGCGCCGCAGCCGACCTGGGCCGACCTGCCCTCGCTCGTCGAGAAGGCGCGGGAGACAGGGCTGCACGTCGAGTTCGTCGACCGCATCGGTGGGGACAAGGTGCTGCCGGAGGTCGTCGGCCGGACCGTGTACCGCATCGTCCAGGAGGGGATCACCAACGCCGGCAAGCACGCTCCCGGGGCGGTGCTGCGCATCGAGGTCAGCGGGTCACCCGAGGACGGGGTGGACGTCGTGCTCCGCAATCCCATCGGGTTCGGACCCAGCCGGACGCCCGGCTCCGGCCTCGGCCTGATCGGCCTGACCGAGCGCGCCGAGCTGCGGGGCGGCCGGCTCGAGGGGCGGCGGGACGGCCAGAGCTTCGTGCTGCACGGCTGGATACCGTGGGCCGCATGACCAGTCGGAAGATCCGCCTGCTCATCGTGGACGACGATCCCCTGGTCCGCTCGGCGCTGATGTTCATGCTCGGCGGGCAGTCAGACCTCGAGGTCGTCGGCGAGGCCGGCGACGGCCGGGCCGGCCTCGAGCTCGCCGCGGGGCTCCGGCCCGACGTCGTGCTGATGGACATCCGGATGCCTCGCCTCAACGGCCTGGACGCCACCCGCGCGCTGCTCGCGACGACCGACCCGCCCCGGGTGATCGTGCTGACGACGTTCGACGCGGACGAGTACGTCGTGGAGGCGCTCGCCGCCGGCGCAGACGGCTTCCTCCTCAAGGACACACCTCCGCCCCAGGTCGTCGATGCGATCCGCAAGGTCGCCGACGGCGAGCCCATGCTCTCCCCGGCCGTCACCCGCACGCTGATCCGCCAGGTGGCCGGCTCCACCCGGTCCCCGGCCCACGCCACAGCCCGCCTCGCCGAGCTCACCGAGCGCGAGCGTGACGTCGCCCTCGCCGTCGGCCGCGGCCTCAGCAACGCCGAGATCGCCGCCGAGCTCTACCTCTCCGTGCCGACCGTCAAGGCGCACGTGTCGCGGCTCTTCGACAAGCTCGGCGTCACCAACCGGGTCCAGATCGCGCTCTGCGTCCACGACGCGGGTCTGTCCTGAGGTCCTGACAGTTCCGCCGGCCAGGTCAGCGCGCGCGCACCGGGGCCGAGCGAGCGGAGCGGGGGCCGGTGCCGACGTAGTTGGCCGCCGACACCGCGAACCTGTACCTCCCGGCCGCCAGCTCCAGGGTGAGGGAGCAGTCGGTGGACCGGACGAGGTATGAGCCCTGGCGGTGCGCGCGTCCGTGGCCGCTGACCCGCCAGACGGCCACGTTGTACGACGTCAACGTCGCACCACCCGTCGACACGGGCGGGCGCCAGGTGAGCCGGACCGTGGTGGCGCCGCCGGCGCGGCCCGGGCGTACCCGCTTCAGCTCCGGTGCGGCCGGGACCGAGACCATGGGCAGCGCGGTCGGGGCCACCGTCGGGGTCACCGTCGGGTTCGTCGTGGGACCCGCTGTCGGCGTCGACGAGGGCGAGGACGAAGGAGTCGAGGTCGGGCTGGACGTCGGGCTGGACGTCGGGCTGGACGTCGGTGTCGTCGTCGGTGTCGTCGTCGGTGTCGTCGTCGGCGTCGTCGTCGGCGACGAGGAGACCGGACCACCCGAGAACGTCCCCGTCACCACGGCCCTGGTGGCGACCGGACTCGTACCCGCGGCGTTGAGCGCCGCGACGCCCAGCGTGTAGGAGGTCTGCGGGTCAAGGTTGAAGATCGTCGTCGACCGGGCGCCGGCCGGGAGTGTCACGGGGTTGCCGCCGTTGACCGTGACGACGTACGACGTGACGGGCGTCCCCCCGGCCGAGGCGGGCGCGTCCCAGACCAGTCGGAGCCCGTGCGCTGCGGAGTCGCGCTCGGCGGCCACCAGGACCGGGACGCTGGGCGCGGCCGTGGATGCCGCGGCGCCGGCGCAGCCGGAGACGGTCAGCGCGTACCTGCCGACGCTGCCGTAGTCGCTGTAGCCCAGCGTCGCGTCGTCGAGGCCGACGCCGTCGACCTCGAGGTAGTAGGTGCCGGCGCCGAGGCTCTGGGTGAGCGTGGCGCCGAGACCGGTCACGACCGGCGACCACGTACCTGCCCTGGCTGCGGCGGGCGAGGCGACCGCGAGCACCGCCCCCGAGGCGTTGAACAGGCGGAGCCGGGAGTCGAGGTCCGGCCCGAGCGGCGCGGGCGTGACGGTCGCACTCAGCGAGCCGGCGCACGACCGGGTGACCTCGAAGACGTCCAGGTCCGAGCGTGTCCCGATCAGTCCGGTTGCGGTCGCGTCGGCGCCGCCGAGTGGGTACGCCGTCACCCGCCCGTTCCCGTAGTCGTCACCCACCAGAGTCGGGCCGTGCTGCCCGATCACGGCGTAGTCGTCCTGGGTCTGCGTGGCGCCGGCGTACTCGCCCATGGAGAACTGCGTCAGCGGCGTGTACCCGGCACCCATGACCGGCGACCAGATGCGCGTCCCGTCGGGGTCGCGGTAGTACGACGACGACCCCTCGCCGTCGTGGAGCAGCCCGAGGTTGTGGCCGACCTCGTGCGCGGCGATCTCGGCGATGTTCGCGGCGGAGTAGCTCGGGGTGCCGAGGGCGAAAGCCGGCTGGTAGTACTCGCCGTACCCCGACATCACCATGTCGTACGTGCCGACGTAAGCCACCCCCGCGCATCCGCCGCCGCACCCCACGATGGTGGAGCGCAGCGAGGTGTCGGCGGTGATCGCGACGCGTGAGCCGTAGGACGCGTCCTCGGTGGACGTGCGCGCCAGCCCGGGAGTCCCGGGGTCCTCGGTGGTCACGTCGATGTTGAACGGCGCGTAGTCCTCCGCGACCCGTGCCCACACCTCCTGCACCACGTCGAGCTCGGCGGCGGAGAACGTCGGGTCGGCGTCCTTGGAGTACGGCGGCACGGTGAGTGCCGGCGTACCGGAGGCGTTCCAGGCGGTGTCGTGCAGGACGTACCCGTCGAAGTCCAGGTACACCACCCGTGTCGCAGTCGCCCGGGAGTGCAGCCGGAAGGTCTGGTCGTAGGGGAACGTCGCCGCCGAGGTCTCCGGCCCGGCGACGGCGGACGCCGCCTCCGGCGCCGCGTCGGCGTAGAACAGGTGTCCGCCCGCATCCACCCACGCGGACCGGTCGCTGGACAGCACCTCGGTCAGCGCCTGCGCCGGCAGGCCGCTGCGGCTGGCCGCCTGGTCCAGAGCCACGCCGAGCCGGGTGACCGCCGTCGCGCCGTGCGCCGGCGCAGCCAGCAGCCTCGTCGGACCCGCGGGCCGCGCGTCTGGTGCGAGCGCGGCGGCACCCGCCGGCGCGCCGAGAAGAAGGCAGAGACCGGCGGCAAGAGAGGACGCCGACCGCATCGGGCGAGAGTGCCGCAGGGCGGCGGGCCCGCGGCGTTGACTGAGTGGTCAACTGGTTGCCTGCTAGACCACCTGGTCGAGGCCTAGATGACGTAGGTCTCGCCGGCGTTCGCCAGGGCTATCTCGCCGGCGTACTGCGCCTTGGCCTCGGCGACGGCCAGCGCCGGGTCGTGCCACGGCGGCACGTGCGTGAGCACCAGACGTCCGGCGCTGCCGTGCGCGGCCGCGCGGCCGCAGTCGGCTCCGGTGAGGTGCATGTCCGGCGGGTTGACGTCCCCGCTCTGGAACGACGCCTCGGCCAGCAGCAGGTCCGCCCCCTCGGCGAGCGTGTCGAGCCCGGGGCCGGGCCCGGTGTCGCCGGAGTACGCCAGGGTTCGGCCACCGGCCTGCACCCGGAACCCGAAGGCCGGCACGGGGTGCACGACCGGCACCGCGTGCACGACGAGCGGCCCCAGGGTCACGGCCGGGCCGTGCTCGTGGAAGTCGAACTCCTCGGTCATGCCGGGGTCGGGGTCGAGACCGTACGCCGCGGCCATCCGCTCCGCGCTCCCCACCGGGCCCCAGACCGGGATGCGCGGCTGCGGGCCGTTCGGGTGGTAGCGCTGCAGCACGTGGTAGCCGCACAGGTCCATGCAGTGGTCGGGGTGCAGATGGCTGAGGAAGACCCCGTCGATGGTGAGCGGGTCGGCGTACCGATGCAGGGCACCGAGCGCACCGGACCCGATGTCGAGGAGGATCCGCCAGGTGTGGCCGGTGTCGTCGTCCTCCTCGACGAGGTAGCAGCTGGCGGCGGACTCCGGACCCGGGTAGGAGCCCGAGCAGCCCACCACCGTGAGCCTCATCGCAGTCCTCCGGGGACCAGCCCGCCCACGAACTGCTTGGCTTTGCCGAGCTCGGGGCCGAGGAACCGGCGGCCGATCGACTCGAACTCCTCGGGCGCGCCGGTGGTCAGGAAACGATGGGTCGGCTCGCCCGACTGCCGCATCAGGTTCGTCGCGACGAGCATCTTGTAGACGTCCTTCGCGCACTCCTCGGCGCTGCTCACGAGGGTGACGCGGTCGCCCACGACGTAGGAGATGACCCCCGTCAGCAGGGGGTAGTGCGTGCAGCCGAGGATCAGGGTGTCCACGCCGGCGGCCACGAGCGGGTCGAGGTACTCGTGGGCCACGGCGATCAGCTCGTCGCCACCGGTCACGCCCGCCTCGACGAAGTCGACGAACCTCGGGCAGACCTGGGTCGTCAGGGTGACTTGCGGCGCGGCGGCGAACGCGTCGTCGTAGGCCATCGACTCCGCCGTCGACCGCGTGCAGATCACCCCGATCCGCCCGCTCGGGGAGGCGGCCACGGCGCGGCGGGTGGCCGGGAGGATCACCTCGACGACGGGTACGTCGTAGCGCTCGCGCGCGTCGCGGAGCATGGCCGCGCTCGCGGAGTTGCAGGCGATGACCAGCGCCTTCACGCCGAGGGAGACCAGGTGGTCGAGGCACTCCAGGGCGTACTCGCGGACCTCGCCGATGGGCTTCGGGCCGTACGGCTGGCGAGCGGTGTCGCCGACGTACAGCACGGACTCGTGCGGCAGCTGGTCGATGACGGACCTGGCGACCGTCAGGCCGCCGAACCCGGAGTCGAAGATGCCGATCGGGGCGTCGACGAAACCTTGCTCCGGTGAGTGGTGCTGCACGTGACGAGGCTAGGGGCTCGGGCAGCCCACAGCACGGTGGGCACGACCGTGACTCCGAACACAGATGCCCACACGTAGCCTGTCGCCATGCTCTCCCCCGGTCATGTCCTCCGTACGGCGCTCGCCGCGGCGCTGCTGTCCCTCGCGGTCGGCGCGGCGCCCGCCACGGCCGCACCGGCGCCGGAGGCGACCCGCCGGCTCGCGGAGATCACCCGCGTCGTCGTCGTCTCCGTCGACGGCCTGAACCCGGACGCGATCACCCAGCTGGGCGAGACCCGCACCCCGATGTTCCACCTGATGATGCGCGAGGGCGCCTGGACGTTCAACGCGCGGACCGAGGTCGAGCAGAGCCTCACCCTGTCCAACCACACGTCCATGCTCACCGGCCGCCGGATCGACAAGACACGCGGCGGTCACGGCGTCACCTGGGACGACGACCGGCTGCGCCCGCGCACCGTGCAGGCCGCCGCCGGACACCCGGTCGCGTCGGTGTTCTCGCGACTGGAGGGAGCCGGGCTCAGCACCGCGATGTTCGCCACCAAGACGAAGTTCTCGCTCTACCCGCGGTCCTGGCCGGCCATCGACCGCTCGCTCATCCTGCTCGACCAACGGCAGCTGCGACGCAAGGCCGGCGGCGACCTGTCCGACACGACGCGGGCGTTCACGTTCGTGCACTTCTCGGCCCCGGACCTCGCCGGCCACACGTCGGGCTGGATGTCGCCGGCGTACCTGACCGCGGTCAGGAAGACCGACCGGCAGATCGACAGGCTCTTCTCCGTCCTCTTCCGCGACCCGGCCGAGCGCGACCACACGCTGCTCATCGTCACCTCCGACCACGGCGGCCAGGGCCGCGGCCACGCCGACCCGCGCCGGCTCGCCGACTACCGGATCCCCTTCCTGGTCATGGGTGGCGGAGTCCCCGCCGGCGTCGACCTATACGACCTCAACCCGGCGTACGCCGACCCCGGCACCACCCGCCCCGGCTACGCCGCCCCGCGCCAGCCCATCCGCAACGGCGACGTCGGCAACCTGGTCCTCGACGTCCTCGGCCTCGGACCCGTCCCGGGCAGCGAGCTGGACGCCGCCCAGGACCTCGAGGTCTTCGCCACCGGTGGTTGAGGAGGGACGAAGTCCCGTCACGAAACCTCCGGGGTCTCGTGACAGGCGCTAGTGCGCCTTCCTCGACCACCGTACGGAGCTAGCGCGACCAGAGCTCGCTGCCGAGCGGCCACGGGTTGTGGCGGCAGCCGTCGAGGCCCTTGGACTGCTGCATCATGACCGGGGCGAGCCGGCCGGGTCCCGGACAGCCGAGGTGGCCGTGGCCGAGCCAGTGGCCGGTCTCGTGGTTGACCACGAGGTTGCGGTAGTCGCGCAGGCTCTTGCCCGCGCCGTGCCACGACGGCGAGGCGTACTTCCAGCGGACCTGGTTGATCACGACGTACCTGCCCGCGCGGCAGCTCCACTGCACGCTGCACGTCGAGGAGAAGCGCGGCAGCCAGCTGGCCTCGGCAAGGACCAGCGAGAAGTTCGAGGCACCCCGCACCCGCTTGAACGCCACGCCGGCGTTGCGCCACCCGCGCGCGTCGGCGTACGTCTGCGCCGCCAGTCGGGCGAACTCGCGCACGCTGGTGGTGATCCGGCCCCGTGTCTCGATGCGGTAGGTGACCGTCCGGCGGACCGGTACGCGATAGCCGACGGCCCCGTCGCTCCGTGCGGTCGCCTGCGCCCCGTCGTACCCGCGCTTGTGCACGTACACCCGCGCCTTGACCTTCGCGCCCACGTCTAGGGCACCGAGCCGGTAGGTCTGGGCCGTGGCGCCCGGGATCTCGGTCTCCCCGCGGTACCACTGGAAGCCGAAGCGGTCCGGCGTGCGGTTCCACGTGCCCCGCGTGACCTTGAGCGTCCGGCCGTACCGCAGCACGCCCTCGATCTCGACCCCGCTGCGCAGCCGCAGCTCGCCGCGGTCCATCGCGACCGGCGCCGCATCGGCTACCGCCGGGATCGGCGCCAGCAGGGCCGCGAGCAGAAACCCGAGCAGCACAGCACGCATGCCCAGCACCCTAGACATTCTCGGTGGTTGAGGTGCGAGGGCCGCCAGGCCCGAGCCTCGAGACCACCGGTCCGCAGGGGGTGGTTTCGAGGCTCGTCGCTAGCGCTCCTTGCACCTCAACCACCGAGTAGTGGAGGGCTACGCCCAGAGCTGGCCCTCCAGGGCCTCCTCGGCCTCGTCGATGGTGCCCTCGTAGGCGCCGGTGGAGAGGTACTTCCAGCCGCCGTCGCAGACGACGAAGGCGATGTCGGCGCGCTCGCCGGCCTTGACCGCCTTGGCGGCCTGGGCCAGCGCGGCGTGCAGGATGGCACCGGTGGAGATGCCGGCGAAGATGCCCTCGGCGTCGAGCAGCTCGCGGACCCGGCGTACGGCGTCGCGCGGCCCGACCGAGAAGCGCGCGTCGATCAGCGACTCGTCGTACAGCTCGGGGATGAAGCCCTCGTCCATGTTGCGCAGGCCGTAGACCAGCTCGCCGTACCTCGGTTCCGCGGCGATGATCCGGACGTCCGGCTTCGCCGATCGGAAGAACCGACCCACTCCCATCAGGGTGCCGGTGGTGCCGAGGCCGCCGACGAAGTGCGTGATCGACGGCAGGTCGGCGAGGAGCTCGGGTCCCGTGCCGTCGTGGTGCGCGCGGGCGTTGGCCTGGTTGCCGTACTGGTAGAGCATCACCCAGTCGGGGTGCTCTGCGGCGATCTCCTTGGCCCGCCGGACCGCCTCGTTGGAGCCGCCCGCTGCCGGCGAGCCGATGATCTCCGCGCCCCACATCCGCAGCAGCTGGCTGCGTTCGGCCGAGGTGTTCTCCGGCATCACGCACACCAGCCGGTAGCCGCGCAGCCTGGCCACCATGGCCAGCGAGATGCCGGTGTTGCCGGACGTCGGCTCGAGGATCGTGCAGCCCGGCCGCAGCAGCCCCTGCTTCTCGGCGTCGACGACCATCGCCAGCGCGGCGCGGTCCTTGATCGAGCCGGTCGGGTTGCGGTCCTCGAGCTTGGCCCAGAGGCGTACGTCGGCGCTCGGCGACAACGTGGGCAGCCCGACGAGCGGGGTGTTGCCGACCGAGGCGAGCAGGTCGTCGTACCTCGTCACCGGAGGAAGTACTCCGGGTCGAACGACTCGAGCGGGATCACCCGGACGCGCGGGAGCTGGACGTTGAACGCCCCGACGTCGTTCTCGAGGTCGAGGATCTCGACCCCGGCGGCACTGAGCTGGCCACTGGTGAACTCCGGGAACCCCATCACCCCGACCCGGCGCCCCGCCGCCTGCAGCCGGAGCAGGTGCGGGGCGAAGTCGCCGTCGTGGCTGCACAGGAGCACGTCGGCGTCCTCGTGACCCACGAGGGCGTCGAGGGTGCGCTGGATGCCGACGTCGACGACCTTCTCGTCGCCGGACCCGGCCAGCGGGATGACGCGGTACTTCAGGGCCAACAGGGCCTGCACGAACGGCACCGGCAGCTGCCCCTGCGAGGCGTTGATGAAGAACAGCCCCGTGGCCTCCTGGCCCCAGTGCTGGGTGGCGAACTCCGTCACCCGCTCCCAGCGTGGCCGCTCGTCGGGCTGCGGGCGACGCTGGAGGATCGACGTACCGATGGTCGCGTCGATGTTCTCGCCGTCGACGAGGACGAACGTACGCCGCTCCCCCATGGCCGACCCTCAGCCGCCGGCGACCGCGGGCAGGACGACGACCTGGTCGCCGTCGCTGACCTCGGCGTCGATGCCGCCGATGAAGCGCACGTCCTCGTCGTTGACGTAGACGTTGACGAACCGGCGCAGGGTGCGGCTCGCGCTCTGCCCGTCGTCGGCCTCGACCAGGCGGTCCTTGATGCCGGGGTGGTTGGCCTCGAGGTCGTCGATGACCGCGGCCAGCGTGCCGCCCTCGGCGGAGACGGCCTTCTGGTCGCCGGTGTAGCTGCGAAGGATGGTGGGGATGCGGACCTCGACGGCCATGGTCACTCCTTGTCCTGGGGGGCGAGTGGGGAGAGCGCCGCGACGATGGACACCTCTTCCTCCGTCACCTCGCCCTCGACGATCCTGTAGGACCTGAACTCGACCGGGCCCTCAGTATTCCCGTGCTCGCGCGTGCTGACGAGCACGTAGTGGGCGCCGGGCTCGCTCGCGAGGCCGATGTCGGTGCGGCTCGGGTACGCCTCGGTGGCGGTGTGCGAGTGGTAGACGACGACGGGTTCCTCGTCGCGGGCCCACATCTGCTTGTACAGCGCCAGCATCTCGGTGGACTCGAACTCGTAGAACGTCGGGCTGCTCGCGGCGTTGACCATCTCGACCAACCGCTCCGCCCGGTCGGTGCCCTCGGGACCCGCGACGATGCCGCAGGCTTCGTCCGGATGGTCCCGTTTCGCGTGCGCGACGATCGCGTCGTACGTCGCCTGGTCGATGGTCAGCATGGCTCGTCCAGCCTACGGGCGCCGCTCACGACACGAACCGCGCCGCCTGCTCCCCGGACAGCGCATCGGCGATGCGGCGCAGCATCACGGCGGTCATCTCGGGCATCGCGTCGAGGGGGTACCACCGGACGTCGCTCGACTCGTCGTCGGCGACGTGCGCCTCCCCGGAGACGTAGCTGCAGGCGAAGGTGACGTCCAGGTACGCCGCCCGGTCGCCGTTGGCGTGCGTCACGTCGGGCACCACGCTGGTCGAGGCCAGCCGGTCCGCGGTCACGACGACGCCCGTCTCCTCCAGCACCTCCCGGACCGCGGCCACCGCGGCCTCCTCGCCCGGCTCGGGGATACCGGTGATCGGCGTCCACGCACCGTTGTCGGACCGGCGGACGAGCAGGATCTCCCGGCCCTCCGCGTCCCCTCGGGTCACCACCGCCGTCACCCCGGGCAGCCACATCGGGTGGTGCCCGATCAGCTTGCGCATCTCGACGACGAACGCAGGTATGGGCATCACGACACCCTAGGACGACAGAGCGTCGACCAAGGACTCCTGGAGATAGCCCAGCCACATGTAGATGTCGTGCGCCTGGCCCCGCGGGTCCTCGTCGTCGAGCGTCGCCCAGTAGTCCTCGTCACCCTCCTCGACCTCGAGCCGGACGGCGAGCGCGAGCCGGATGTCGGTGAACGAGCGCAGCCAGGTCTCGGCGGTCGGCTCGTCGAGCTCGACGTCGATGACCAGGCCCTCCTCGGTCAGCTCCGGCGGCAGACCGGCGTCCTCGAGGACGTCGATGACCATGACCGCGGCCTCCGCCTTGCCGTCGCGCAGCGTGCCCTCGGTGAACCTGCGGAAGTCACCGGCGGCCTCGGGGTCGTCGGGGTACGCCGTGGGGAACAGCCGCGCCAGCACCGGGTCCTCCGGCTCCTCGGTGGGGCCGGAGAAGTCGAGCAGGGCCTCGAGCGGGTCGTCGACGTGCGTGGGCGCGGCGCGCTCGTTGCGCAGCAGCTCGACGAGCTGGGAGGCCAGGGAGCGCAGCAGGTCGGCCTCGAAGCCGGAGAAGTTCGCGATGACCAGGCGCGACTTCCGGTGCCGGGCGAAGCCGCTCAACACGGCCCCATCGATCTGCTCGTCACTGCTTCTCCATGGTCGCCCAGAGCCCGTACTCGTGCATGGCCTGGACGTCTCGCTCCATCTCCTCGCGCGAACCCGCGCTGACCACGGACTTCCCGTCGTTGTGCACCTCGAGCATCAGCTTCTCCGCCTTCTTCTTCTCGTACCCGAAGTACTTGGTGAAGACGTAGGTCACGTACGACATGAGGTTCACAGGGTCGTTCCACACGATCGTCACCCACGGCGTCGCGAGGAGGGTGATGTCGTCCTGCTCCGGAGTGGTGGTGGGGTCGACCTCGACCGGACTTGCTGTCGACACGTCGTCCATCGTGGCACACCTCTCCCGGCCCTACGCTGACGACGTGACCTCCTCGGCCCTGCTGACCGACCACTACGAGCTGACGATGGTGCAGGCGGCGCTGGCCAGCGGGAAGGCGAGCCGGCGCTCGGTGTTCGAGCTGTTCGCGCGCCGGTTGCCGGAGGGCCGCAGGTACGGCGTGGTGGCCGGAGTCGGTCGGATGCTCGACGCGCTCGAGTCCTTCCAGTTCGACCAGGAGGCCCTGGAGCTGCTGGAAGGGGTGGTCAACGAGGAGACGCTCGAGTGGCTGGCGTCGTACCGCTTCTCCGGCGACGTGTGGGGGTACGCCGAGGGCGAGGCGTACTTCCCGCACTCACCGCTGGTGATCGTCGAGGGCACGTTCGCGGAAGCGGTCGTCCTGGAGACGTTGCTGCTCTCCATCTACAACCACGACTCGGCGATCGCCTCGGCCGCCTCCCGTATGACGATGGCCGCCGGCGAGCGTCCGTGCATCGAGATGGGCTCACGGCGCACGCACGAGGAGGCCGCGGTGGCCAGCGCGCGGGCGGCGTACCTCGCCGGCTTCGCGAGCACCTCCAACCTCGCGGCCCGGCAGCGGTACGGCGTACCCAGCGCCGGCACCAGCGCGCACAGCTTCACGCTGCTCCACGACTCCGAGGCGGACGCGTTCCGGGCCCAGGTCGCCTCCCTCGGCTCCGGGACGACGCTGCTCGTCGACACCTACGACGTCGGGGACGCCGTCCGGCTCGGCGTCGAGATCGCCGGCACCGACCTGGGCGCGGTCCGCCTCGACTCGGGCGACCTGGGCCTGCTGGCCCACCGGGTCCGCAAGGAGCTCGACTCGCTCGGCGCGACGAAGACGCGCATCGTGGTGACCAGCGACCTCGACGAGTACGCCATCGCCGCCCTGGCGGCCGCGCCTGTCGACGGCTACGGCGTCGGCACCCAGCTGGTCACGGGCAGCGGCGCGCCGACCTGCGGCTTCGTCTACAAGCTCGTCGCCCGCGAGGACGACGCCCACCAGATGATGTCGGTGGCCAAGAAGAGCGTGGACAAGATCTCCATCGGCGGTCGCAAGTACGCCCTGCGCCGGATCGACGACCAAGGGGTGGCGGAGGCCGAGGAGATCGGCATCGGCACCCCGCCACTCGACGACGGCAACGACCGCGAGCTGCTCGTCCAGCTGGTGCGCGACGGCGAGGTGGTCGGCCGCGAGCCGCTGGCCGACGCCCGGGCCCGGCACGCCGCCTCCCGCGCCGAGCTGCCGTGGTCGGTCCAGCAGATGTCGAAGGGCGAGCCCGTCATCCCGACGACCTTCGTGGAATGACGGGCCGGCCATGAAAGTCTGGGCCGCATGGCCCTGGTGACCTGCGACTTCTTCTCCGACGCCCTCGAGGTCGGCTGCTCGATGACCGTCGTGCTGCCGCAGCCGACCGAGGAACAGATCGGCGTCGAGGGCTCAGCCAGGTCAGGGGGCATCGCCCGCACCGACTTCCCGGTGCTCTACCTTCTGCACGGCCTCTCCGACGACCACACCGCATGGCTGCGGTACACCTCGATCGAGCGGTACGCCGCGGCGGCCGGCCTCGCCGTCGTGATGCCGGCGGTCAACCGCAGCTTCTACGCCAACATGGCCGCCGGCCCGCGCTACTGGGACTTCGTCTCCGAGGAGCTGCCGGAGGTCGTGGGCAGCTTCTTCCGCGTGTCCCAGGACCCGGCGCACACGTTCGTGGCGGGCCTGTCGATGGGCGGGTACGGCGCCATGAAGCTCGCGCTCAGCCTCCCCGACCGCTTCGCCGCGGCCGCCACGATGTCCGGCGCCCTCGACCTCCACGACGTCGCGACGCGGCCCGAGCGCGCCGGGCTGCTCGACCCGATCTTCGGCGACACCATCCCCGACGACGCCGACCTGTTCGCACTCCTCGGGGCCACCGACGTCGACGCGCTCCCCCGCCTGCACGTCAGCACCGGCACCGAGGACCACCCCGGGCTGGTCGCCGGCAACCGCAAGTTCGTCGCCGCGCTGGAGAAGAAGGGCGCCGACGTGACCAGCGACTTCCGCCCCGGCGAGCACGTCTGGTCGCTGTGGGACGACCTCCTGCCCGAGGTCATCGACTGGATGCTGAGCCCCGCCACGGCGTGAGCCGCGGCCTCCAGCCGGGCACGGCGCGACAGTAGGCGTCGTACGACGCGCCGTACGTGTCGCGCAGCGTGGGCTGCTCGTACACCGACACGAAGGTCACCACGGCCGTCGCGAACACCAGGAACCAGACCAGCACGGCGCCACTGGCGAACATCACGGCCTGGCCGAGGATGATCGCCCCGACGGCGAGGTACATCGGGTTGCGCACCCACCGGTAGAGCCCGCCGACGACGAGCTCCTGCGTCGGCGCAATCGGAGCCGGTGTCCCGCGGCCCTCCCCGACGAACTGCACGAAGCACGCCACGAGCGCGGCCAGCCCGACGAGCACGACGCCCGCACCGAGGACGACGTACGGCGGCGCGGCCGGATCGTCGTACTGGGTCAGGCCCCACGGCACGATGCCGCCCATCACGCCGGGAGCGACCAGGAAGAACAGCACGCTGCCCCATGCCGCACCGCTCACGGGACCGACACTAGGCTCGTTCCATGGCCCGCGCCCTGATCGTCGTGGACGTGCAGAACGACTTCTGCGAGGGCGGCTCGCTACCGGTCCTCGGCGGTGCCGAGGTCGCGCACCACATCGGCGCCCTGTTGCACCGGTGGGTGGGCAAGGGACCGGACGCTCCGGCGTACGACGTCGTCGTGGCCAGCAAGGACCACCACATCGACCCCGGGGACCACTGGGCGCGCGAGCCCGACTACCTCGACACCTGGCCGGTGCACTGCAAGGTCGGCACCGACGGCGAGGCCTTCCACCCCAACCTCGACCCGCAGCCGTTCGACGCGATCTTCCTCAAGGGCGAGCACCAGGCGGCGTACTCCGCGTTCGACGGGCGTACGACGAGCGGCACCTCCCTGGCGGACTGGCTGCGGGAGCGCGACGTCGCCGAGATCGACATCTGCGGCATCGCCACCGACCACTGCGTGCGGGCCACCGCCCTGGATGCGGCGACCGAGGGGTTCGACACCACGGTCCTCATCGACCTCTGCGCCGGGGTGGCGCCGGAGACGACCGAGGCCGCACTGACAGCCCTCGCGGACGCCGGCGTCGTGGTGACGGCTAGCTGACGCCCTGCTCGCCCAGCACCCGCTCGATCGCGGGGACCATCGCCTCCATCAGCGCCTGGAGCGCGGAGTGCGGACGGACCATCACCCGGAAGTCGGCGACGAGGCCGTGCGCGTCGAGACGGATGAGGTCGATGCCCTCGACCACGCGCGAGCCGATCTTCGCCTCGAAGGCCAGGCCCATGCCGCGGCCGTCCTCCTCGAGGAACGTGCGCACGTAGTGGAAGTCCCGGAACACCCGCGAGACCGCCTTCAGCAGCACCACCGTCGCGGCCCTGCCCTCGTAGGGCTCGAAGACGGCCGGGCTCCGGAAGACCACGTTCTCGGCCAGCATCTCCGACGCGGTCTCGATGTCGCCGCGCTCCAGCGCAGCCTGGAACACCTCGGGCGTCATGTCACTCCTTCGAACGGGTCCGGGCACGACAGTGTGCCTCGTCCGTCACCTCTCCGCGGTCGATTCAGCCATCGGCGCCCCAGTTCTCCGCCAGGTGCTTGACGACCTTCAGGTTGCGGTTCGTCGCGACACCGAGCAGCTTCTCCACGGTCGCGTTGTTGAGGCGGCCGCGCGCCGAGGGCGTGACGACCAGGAGGTGGGCGCCGCGGCCGTGCACGGCGGCGAGGTCCTCGCCGTGGTCCAGCGCCTCGAGCCTCTTGATGTCCGCCGCCTTCGGCTTCTCCTTGAGCAGCGACACGTAGTGGGCGCCGGTGTCCCGGTGCCGCTTGGCCACCTCCACCGCGTCGGCTGCGATCTGCTTCAGCTCCTCGGGGGTCATCACGATGGTCGGGATCTCGAACCCGGCGTGCTTCTCGAACGACTTCTCCAACGCCTCCTCGACCTTCGCACGGGAACGTAGCGAGGAGGTGAACCGCACGTTGCCGGTGTTGATGTAGGTCTCCACGTCGGTGAACCCGCAGTCCTCGACAGCCGCCACGATCTTCGCCTTCGGGAACTTCCGCGTGGCGCCGAGGTTGATGGCGCGGAGGAAGGCGACGTAGGTGGGCACCGCCACATCCTGCCCGAGCCGGAGGAGCGGAGTCCGCGGAAATGATCCCGGTGGGCGACCTGGACTGAAATACTCGTCGGCGTGAGAAAGCCCCTCCTCGCGACCGTCGCCCTCCTGGCCGCCCTCGTCGCACCGCCCCAGGCCGCCCAGGCCGAAGCTCGCCGCAGCGAGCCCGTGCTCAGCGCGATGAGCCTCACCTATCCCGCGATCCACGCCGTCGGCGTCCGCGGCACCCACTTCCCCAGGAAGTCCCATCTCCTGCTGACCCTGAGCGACCCCGCCCTCGTCCGGATCCGCGTCAAGGACACCAACCCCTACGGCCTCAGCCGCGCCTTCAACGTCACCCTCCCCGCCGGCCCCTCGAAGGTCGTCATCACCGCACGGGTCGACGGCACCAAGCTGCCGCCAGGCCGATACAAGGTGATCTTCAAGGCCCACAACTCCGAGGGCTCCAGCGACAAGTTTCGGCTGAAGCTGCGGATCGTCGGCCGCAACGGCTGACGCCCATCGCTGCTAGGCAAGGGTCGCCAGGAAGTCCTTCAGGTCCTCGGCCACCTGCTCGGGTCGTTCCCAGAGAACGAGGTGACCGGTTCCCTCGTAGATCCTCATGCGCGAGCCCGGGATGGCGCGGACGAGATCATCTTCTTGCTCGCGGGTCAGCAGCTCGTCGCGGTTGCCCCACACGATGAGGGTGGGGGACGTGATGCTCCCCAGGTCGCTGGGAGGTGTTGCTTCGCACAGTCCGTTGAACGTCTCCCGCCAGACGTGGGCGGGTGTGCGGACCCCGTCCCGGACGCGATCCTCGAGGTACCACTCGGGCACGGGATGGAAGCGCGGGAACCACGTCAGCGACGCCCTGACCCACGCTTGGTCCACCGGATCGCGGAGCCGGTCGACCTCGTCGGCGAAGGGCGGCCTCCCTTGCAGGCTGCGAGGCGACCCGACCAGCAACAGACCGGCGACGCGGTGCGGGCTGAGTACGGCCACCTGCTGCGCGAGGTAGCCGCCGCTCGACGAGCCCACCAACACCGCGGAGGCGACGCCCACGGCGTCCAAGAATGCGACGACGTCCTCGGCCATCCCGGCCAGGGAGTACCCGTCCCCAGGTTTGTCGGCCTCCCCGTGTCCTCGCAGGTCGACGGCAAGCGTGCGCACGGAGTCGGCGAGCAGCGGCACCAGTCGATCGAAGGACCGACGGGACTCGCCCCATGCGTGCAACAGGATCACCGGTGTCTCGGTGCTCGGACCGAGCGGCACGTAGGCCAGCCTCACGCCGGTCGACAGCTCGACCCGAACCACCTCATGGTCCATCGACCAACGCTAGCCCGCTTTGCGACCGGTCTCCCAGACGCGCACCCAGTCGACGTACATGTGCTGGGGGAGCTGTCGGTCCTGCATCTGGGGAAGCTCGTAGTCGGAGGACAGCAGGCTCAAGATGAGGTACTGCGGGACCCGGGAGATGCGGCCGCCGACGCGCCAGGTCTCCTTGCCGTCGATCCGGAAGATCAACGAGTGCGGCTTCCACTGCACGGAGAAGACATGGAACTTCTTCCCCCACCCGTCGCGCCGGCCGTGGAGGAACGTGTTCGGGATGTTGGCGCCGGTCTTGACGACGTGGCCATTCTCGTAGCGGTGGATGTAGCTGAAGAGGCCGCTGCGCTTGCGCGTTCCGCCGAAGAACTCGGTGACGTCGATCTCGTGGCCGGTGCCACCCGGGTACATGCCGCCGATCGGCTGCATCCAGAAGCTGCCGTGCTGGCCGCGCAGCCGGGGGAACTTGATGCGGGCGGCGGCGAAGCCGTACCTGAAGGAGAAGCCGTTGTCGGTGCCGATGTGGCCGTTGACGCGGTAGGCGTACCTGCCGGCGATCTCTCCACGCTTCAGCGCCGGGCACAAGGTGTGCCTGCTGCGGTCCCTGAGGACACTGAGCCGCACGGCGCCGCCGCCGACCCGGATGGCCTTGGCGCTCCCCCTGGAGCACCTGCGGAGGCTCTGCGGCTCGTAGGTCTGCCCGCGATAGGTCCACTTGCTGGAGAGGGAGCGGCCGGAGAACTGGTCGGTCCAGGTCGGGGTGAGCCATCGCTCGGTGCTGACGGTGCGGCTGGTGATCGCCGCGAGGCCACGGAAGCCGACGGCCCGGACCCGGTAGCTCAACGCCTGGCCGTTCCTGCTCGCGCGGGCGGCGAACTGGGCACGGCCCTTCCTGTCCTGGCTGACCGTGGCCACCGTCTGCCAGGAGGAGCCGCGCTGCTCTTGGAGCCTCACCTTCCGGCCGGGGACGATCGGCTTGATGGTGGCCGTGAAGGCTGCCTTCGCGGCGCTCGGGCGCCTCACCCGGCCACCCGGCTGGACGATCTGGGGCAACGCCACCAGACGGACCCGCTGCGTGACGGTCGTGCGGACCGACGTGCTGGTGGGAGGTTCCCCGGCGCTGTCGATGGCCGAGCTGGGACCCGCCATCAGCAGGAGGGATGCGGGCATGAGCAGGGACAGGGCGCTGGCCCCGAGGGGGCGAAGTGCAGACATGGAGAACTTTCTCGTGTGGCGATGATGAGCGGCACCGAGAGCCATCGACCCGGCGCGGTACCTCTGGCGCGGTCGGCTCCCGCCGTTTCAGGGTACGACGCCGCCCCAGGCCACCTGGTTGCGAGGTGCCCTAGTTCGGGAGCTCCCTTGGCGGCCCCCCTACTCGCTTCTTATCTCGGTGTGACGGCTGCGCGAGCATGGTGGCGTGCACATCATGGATTCGCTACTGCGCGCGCAGGAGGCCGCCGCTCCCGAAGGCGGCCTTGGCCGGCTGGCTGAGTACATCCCAAGCCTGGCGGCGGTTGATCCGCACCAGTTCGGGATGGTGATCGCCTGCTGCGACGGCCAGGTGCACGGCATCGGTGACGCTGACGTGCGCTTCTCGGTGCAGAGCATCAGCAAGGTCTTCACGCTCGCGCTCGTTGTCGCCGCCGAGGGAGAAGACATCTGGTCTCGGGTGTCCCGCGAACCGTCGGGCAACCCGTTCAACTCCCTGCTCCAGCTCGACCAGGAGGCTGGGCGTCCGCGCAACCCGTTCATCAACGCCGGCGCACTCGTGGTCACCGACCGGCTGCATGGGCTGACCGGCGACGCCAGTGACGCCCTTCGCGGCCTGCTGCGCCAGGAGAGCGGCCGCGCCGACGTGGGCAGTGACCCTGAGGTGGCCCGTTCTGAGCTCGAGGCCGGCCACCGCAACTGGGCACTCGCCCACCTTCTTGCCAGCTAACGCCGTCATGCTCACCTGCGGTACCTACGACTCGGCCGGCGAATTCGCCTACCGAGTTGGATTACCGGCCAAGAGCGGCGTCGGCGGCGGCATCCTGGCCGTCATCCCCGACCGGGGTGTCGCCTGCGTGTGGAGTCCCGCGCTCGGCCCCTCCGGCAGCTCGGCAGCCGGGCTCGCCGCGCTGGACGCGTTCACGACGTACTCCGACTGGACAGTCTTCTGACCCTCGGTCAGCTGCGAACGCCGAACTGGGGCGGAGGGGTCACCATCATCCCTGAAGCCGTGATCAGAATTGCGGCTACTAGAGACGCACGTCTCGATCCGCA
Organism: uncultured Actinomycetota bacterium; assembly: GCA_963782155.1. Taxonomy (GTDB): domain Bacteria; phylum Actinomycetota; class Actinomycetes; order Propionibacteriales; family Nocardioidaceae; genus Nocardioides. Next base: position 141,140 of record CAWAIZ010000008.1, on the reverse strand, counting down.
CGGATCGCGGATGAGTGCGCCTCACCTGCCTTGCTCAGGCGAGCGTCACGGGCTCCAGCGTCAACGCGACCTGGCCCGAATCCCGCCCGGAAGCCAGGGCAGCGTCGGCCCACGCTTCGAGTGGGGCGAAGGTCTCGACCCAGTCGCTTATCAGGCGGTCTGCTTCCTCCTTGCCGAAGTGGGCCGGAAGCAGGACATTCAGTTCCCAGTCTTCGGCAAGGGTGCCGCCCTCGAGCATGAAGACATAGGTCACCACGTCCTCCGAGGGCGGGCTCGTGCGCATCACTCGCCAACGCCCGTCGAGGTCGGGACGCTGGGCGCGAACGGCAGGCACTACGGCCTCGGTAAGGAATCTTTCGAAGTCTTCGGTGCGATCCGATCGCACTGGATTGAGACCTAGGTGCAGATGATCGGTCATCGTGCCCCTCCTGGCTGGTTGTCGCGCGGACATCACCCCGAGTTCATCAAGGGTGAACTGAAGAGCCACTGGTGTCCAGATGCCCCTGTCATCGGCAGGTGAGTGCGTCCGACCCCACACCGCGAGCGCTAGCGGGTGCTGCGGTCTTCCCAGCGGTGGTGTCGAAGTGCCATCAGCACTCCACGTCCCACGTCCCCGACGGATGCGACGACGCTCCCCAGCAACATGATGACGAGCCCAACAAGGGCCAGGGGGGGCGGGGCGGGGCGGGGCGGGGCGGGGCGGGGCGGGGCGGGGCGGGGCGGGGCTCGGCTCTTCGCTTGGGTGTTCGGGGGAATCGCTCACCGAGGCACACGGGAGATGACGGTGAATGCGGTCTCGGCGAACGCGGTCGCCGTGAGTACTGCTTCTCCCGGTAGGCCGCGTCAGTGCACGTATTGTCCGGGGCGTCGGCTGTAGCCGAGGATGTGCGATGTGGCGCCTTCGGCGAACAGTTTCCGCGTGCTCGGGCCGACCGAAGTGGTTCGCCGGGGTGAGCCGGTCCGGCTCGGGGGTCGACGCCAACGAGGGCTGCTCGCCCTGCTCCTCGTCGAGCCGGGACGCACGATCTCAAGCGATCGGCTGATCGACGAGCTCTGGCAGGGCGATCCCCCCAGGGGAGCGGAGGGCACGCTTCGCGTCTACGTCTCACGGCTGCGCTCCGCGCTCGCTGAGACCACGCTGGTGGCACGACCTCCTGGATACGTGCTCGACATCGAGCCCGAGTCGGTCGACGCGTGGCGCTTCGAGCAGCTTCTCCATCAAGGACGCGATGCCCTGGCGCGTCGGGCCGCCGGGTTGGCAGCCGATCGGCTCCACCCTGCGCTGGCGCTGTGGCGCGGCCCGGCGTTCGCGGACGTTCGCGACAGTGGTGTCCTCGCGCGGGAGGCCGGTCGACTGGACGAGCTGCGGCTCGTCGCTCTCGAGGAGCGGATCGAAGCAGACCTGTTGCTCGGACGTCACGTCTCGCTCGTGGCTGAGCTGGAGCGCCTGGTCGCCGAGCAACCACTGCGCGAGCGCCTGTGGCGCCAGCTCGTGCTGGCGCTCTACCGGTCCCAACGCGAACCCGAGGCGCTAGCGGCGTACGAACGCGCACGCACGGCCCTCGCCGACGGCCTCGGCGTGGACCCGGGCGAGGAGCTACAGGCGCTCGGGCGTGCCGTCGTGCGCCATGATCTCGCCTTCGCACCCGCCCCCACCTCCGGAGAACGCCACAATCTTCCGGCCCCGCTGACCAGCCTCGTCGGCCGTGGGGATGCGCTCACCGAGATAGCGCAGCTGCTTCGGGAGCACCGTCTCGTCACGCTGACCGGCGTCGGTGGGGCCGGCAAGACCCGTCTCGCCCTCGAAGCTGCGTCCCGTCAGATCGGTGCGTGGACAGGCGGCGTCTGGGTCGTCGACCTCGCCCCGTTCGCCGACCCGAGCGCGACGGCGGGCGCAGTGTCACATGCGCTGGGCCTATCCGATCGCCCGGACGCCTCCGCCCTCGACGGCCTGGTCGAGCAACTACGACGCGAAGAGCTCTTGCTCGTCCTCGACAACTGTGAGCACCTCGTGAGCGCCTGTGCCGAAGTCGCTCACACAGTGCTCCGCGCCTCGCCCTTTGTCCGCATCCTGGCAACGAGCCGGATCCCGCTGCATGCGCCGGGCGAGGTGGACTACGTGGTCGAGCCCTTGCCCACGCCGACGGACGAACAGCCCGGCGACGAGGTTGTTCACTGCGCGTCGGTCCGCCTCTTCCTGGACCGAGGGCGGGCCCACCGGCGCGATCTCGCGACGGATGTGACCGACCTGAAGACCGTGGCCCGAATCTGCCGTGAGCTCGACGGCTTGCCCCTCGCCATCGAGCTGGCCGCCGCCAGGACGAAGTCCCTGTCCGTCGATGACATCGCCGACCGTCTCGACGACCGCCTTCGTCTGCTTCGCTCACGCCACCAACTGGGCGCGCCCCGCCACCGGACTCTCCGGGCGACGATCGACTGGAGCTACGACCTGCTCGGGGCGGACGAGCAAGAGTTGCTGACGCACCTCTCCGTCTTCTCCAGTGGGTTCACCCTGGACGCGGTGGCCGCGGTGTGTGTTGCCGGCGACCTCCCGCGCGCCGACGACCTCGTCAGCCGGCTCGTCGACTCCTCGCTCGTGGTCCCACGACGGCTCGCTGGAGCCGCACGATACGGGCTACTCGAAACGATCCGCGAGTACGCAACGGAACGATGCGCCTCGTCAGGCACACGCGAGGAACTGCATCGCTTGCACGCGGAGCACTTCCTGGGGGTGGCGCAGCGCTCATGGAATGAGGAGCTCGGTGGCAAGGCCGCGGCGCTGGCGCTCTTCGATCTCGAACGCGAGAACATGGACGCCGCCATGCGGTGGACGCTGGGTGCCGGCAACGAGCTGGCACTCCCCCTCGCCGCCGCGCTCTGGCGGTACTGGCTGGTCCGAGGTCACCACCGACAGGGCCGCGAGTGGCTCGAGCAGGCGCTCAGAATCCCCACGGACAGACAGGGACCGCATCGCACCGTCGCGCTGGCAGGAGCGGCGCTGGTCTCGCGACTTCTCGGCGACTTCGCCCGAGCCGAGGCCCTCGCCCAGGAGGGAGTGGCTCTCGGACGTGCCACGGGGCCACCCCAAGCGCTCACGGTGTCGCTCAACGTGCTCACGACACTCGCCGCCCGGGCCGGAGACTTCGAGCAGGCCCGCACCCATTGTGCTGAGTCGACGGCGGTCGCACGGGCTGCGGACGACGTGCGTCTGGAGGCCGTCGCGCTCTTCATCCTCGCCGAAGGCATGCTCCACGGCGAGCGCTACAGCGACGTCCGCGAAATCGGCGGCCACGCGCTGGGCCTTGCGCGTACCGCCGGCGACCCGGAGGTCACCGCCATCGTCTTGGCCCGGCTGGGCATCGCAGCAGCCCACGAGCACCGGATCGACGTGGCCGCCGAGCACCTCGTCGAGGCCCTGAGGTGCGCGCGCTCAATCGGCTTCCCAGACACGGCAGCGTGGTGCTGCGACGGGCTCGCACTCGTGGCCGCCGAGCGAGCCGACTTCGTTCGCGCGGCCCGCCTCTTGGGCGCCGGTGAATCTCTACGGCGCTCGGGAGGCAGTGTCGTCCAGCCCGCCGAGGCGGCCGCAAGAGAGGCGACCATGTCGGCCCTTCGAAGGGCGTTGCCTGTCGAGCAGCTGGACGCTGCGCTCGCGGCCGGTCGAGATCTCAGCCTCGACGGCGCGACGACCGAAGCGTTGGCCGCAGCGGGAGTGATGTAACCAATCTGCAACGCCGGTGACCCAGCCTCTGCTTCATGGAGTCCACACGTCGCCTCGCAGCTTCGGCTCCCGCCTCGGTGCGCAGCGGGTCGAAGACTCCGTACGCGCTGAGGGTCCGCCAACCCGAACGACGTCGCCGACCCGAACGACGAAGCTCGACTACCCATCTACCCAGGAGGAAGCGATGAAGAAGGCGCTCATCTACCCGCTTGCGATCACGGTCCTCGTCGCACTGGCGAGCGGCACCGGCTCGCAGGCCAACGCCGGAACTCCGGAGCACGCGGGCCCGTCGGTCCGGGTGGCGACACCCCCGTTGCCCTTCACGGGCACCATGGAGGGCCGCCATGTCAGCCGGACACCCGTCGACCCACCTGTCTTCTTCGACCGGTTCGAGACCGAAGGACACGCGCTCCAGCTCGGACACTTCACGCTGGTGATAGAGGCCACCGTCAACTTCGGCTCCCGGCCCGTGACAGGGTCCGGCACCTACACCTTCACCACGGCAAACGGTGACCAGCTCGTCGCCGACCACACCGGGTTCTCGGCGCTCGTCGAACCTGGCACCGTGTTGATCACCGAGCAAGCCACCATCGACCCCGACCGCTCCACTGGCCGATTCGCCGGCGCCCAGGGGACGTTCACGGTCAAACGCCTCGCGGACGCCGCCACCGGCGTCGGCGGGGTGACGGTGGGCACGTTCGAGGGCAAGCTGTCCCTTCGCACAGGAGGTCGAGCCACACCTGGGCGTACCGACTAGGAACTGCCCTCCAGGCCTCCAACCTCCAACCGTGACCCTTCTGGGCGGTGTCTACGCTGCTGGGGAGGGACTAAACGCCGGGGGCGGTGAGGAAGTGGACGCCGTGTCGGTCGAGGTTGCCTCGGGCCCGGTCGTAGTGCCCGGTGGTGCGGCGGTCGGCGTGGCGGGCGAGGATCTGGGCATCACGAAGCGGGACGCCAGCGTCCGGCAGGCGACCCGGAGGAGCCGGATCAGCTCGAGCCAGTCCAGTCCCTGGGTCCGTGACTCATCCCGGTGGACCTTGGGAGACCGGCGTAGTCGGCCCGCGCCTCTCTGGGCGCTGCAGTGCCCGGTCCGGTACCGCCGGATGATCCCTGCCTGCTCCATGGGCGCCAAGGCGCCACAGCCGTCTTGCGGTCCTCCTCAGCCGGGACGACATCGAGCACCGGCCACCGCCAATCGCCGCCTGAGATATGACCGCCCATCGGCTGCTTGGCGGTGCCGGAAGTGCGACGATGCGCCCAGGTCCATGCCTCCAGGTCAAGCGGGTGTGACTTGTCACCTGGACTGAACAGCGCCCCCAGCCGCCCGGCCGGAGGCAGGGTTCAGGGCCGCCACGACCTGATGTCGCTCGAGGCTAATGCCGTTGGCGTGGCCGTCGATGCCATCGAGACTTTCGAGGCCAAAACCTGCCCGAGGCCCCGGGTTACCCATGTTCGCCATATAGCGCTCGGTCTGCATCAGGCCTCCTCGGGCATCGGTCAAACCACAGCGGATCGAGACCGTTTCAGCAGATGGCCACGCAACGCAGGTGACGTCCCGCACGGGGAACAAACCTGGAGCTCCGAGAGCCGGTCTCGACAGCACCGCCAGACGCGGAAACGCCCCGCGGCGTCATCCCCCGATTGACCGCGGGGCGCTTGCGTGCACCACAGTTCCGGGGCGTACCAGGGTCTGGGGCACGTGTCCTACGGTCTCGAGAACCACGAAGGATCCTGCGAACCTACGCCCGTCTGTGCTTGCGGGGAAGAGGTTCCGCCTGATCGGCACATCGACTCGGTGTTGGCGCTTCACACACGCACCATGGCGGCCGAAGTGACGCAACCGCTGTCGTTGCACGAGTCCCAAGGCGTGTGCAGGGGCGCCGAGTCGAGCGATCACCTTCGACAGGTCCTTGCCAGACGAGACGAGCACTTCGTGACCGCCCTTCTGCGCGGCACGGATCAGCGGCACCATTGGCAACAGGTGACCGTAACCCGGGCCACAAAGCGAACAGGATTCTCATCCGGAGATCTCCTCCGAACACGGACCCTCCGAGGATGGTCCGGTGTCAAGGGGCGGTCAATGTGCAAGAGCGCCGACCGGATTAGATTCAAGGCATGGCCGAACCGAACGCCGAGATCCGCAAGGCGTGGGACGGCCCCGACGGCGATATCTGGGCCGCGTCCGCTCTGGGAGACCGGCTTCACCGATGTCGGGTTCGGCGACGTCCGCGAGCCGTCGGTGTTCGGGACTACCGCCGCAGAGGATTACGCGTTGATGTCCGGGGATGGCTCCACCCGCGGTCTGCTCGAGGACCTCAGCCATGGCGACAAGGCCACTGCGCTCGACCAGCTTCGTGCGGTATGACGACGCTTCGATGTGGTGTGCGGGTCACGCGGCGGAGGGTCCGCAGCGGTGGAAACCGTCCTGCATCCTTGAACGAGCTCCTCGATGCAGGCGCGACGGCAATCATCGCCTGGAATACCGGCGCTCCGTTGGCCAGCCGCGCAGTCGCTCGTCGCCAGCCCGACCTCACGTCGTACGTCGGCTCCGACGCGCCGCCACCGGCGCCGAGCCCCGGGCGAGCTGAGTGGAACCTCGCCTCCCCTAGCCGTCAGCTTCCCGGCGGTGAGTAGTCGACCGTGATGCCCGCAGCCTGGTCGATCTGCTCCGGTGTCAGCAGCACGACGGTCTCGTACTTGCTGAGCGCGCCGGTCCGTCCGACCGTACCGGCGATCGCGGCCATCGCCTCGTGGCTCGGAGCCTCGACGATCGCGACGAGGTCATCGGCGCCGAACGTGAAGTAGACCGACTCCACCGAGCCGCCCACGCTCGCCGCGAGCTTGCCGATCGCGTCCGCGCGAGCGGAGCCACCCTTCTCCATGACGCCCTTGATGCCCTCTGTGGAGTACGACGCTCTGATCATGTACTTGGCCATTGGGGCCCCCTTCTCTCGTGCTGATTTGTTCCACCCCGAGAGCGTCCCCCGATCTATCAAAGACCTGGTCCCCGACAAGGTCAATGACGCCCGGGGAGCCGCTCGGCCGTGTGGACGACCTCGGTCAGACGCGGGCTCTCCAGAGCGAAGCCGGATGATCAGAACTACTGACCCGTACGGTGAGAAACTCCCCACTCAGCGGGACGCCACCCAGGTTGGGGGTCCGTGTCCCTGCGTCATAGTGGGAGTGACATGACCCCCCAAAGCCGAAGCGAGGGTGGGAGTGTGTCCATGCGCGTCGCTCACGTACGTCGGTGGAACGTGGTGGTTCCGTTGGGATGATGGAAGGTTTCCCAGCCCGGGTCGTGGGCGCGGTGGTGGTGGAACGGGCACAGCAGGGTGCCGTCCTCCAGGCGGGTCTTCCCGCCCTGGGACCACGGGGTCTTGTGGTGGCCTTCGCACCAGGCGGCGGAGATGTCGCAGCCTTCGGCGGTGCACTCGGGATACAGCAGGTTCAACGCGGCGCGTAGGGCGTCGCTGAAGAGGCGTTTGGCGCGGCCCTGGTCGTGGATGACGGACCTGCCGCTCATCACGAAGGGCATGATCCCTGCCTGGCAAGCCATCCGGCGGACCTCGTCGGGTGTGATGCTGTCCCCGGTCGAGGTGGTGGCCATCCCTGCTTCGCCGACGTCCTGGCAGAGGGTCTCCCAGTCGATGTTGACCGTGACGGTGGTGGCGGTGCCGCCCTGCCGAGGAAGCCCGGACGCGGGAAGGTTCTCCAAGAGAGCGCAGAACGCCACACCGCGCCGCCGGGACAACGGCAGAGCGTCGATCTCGCCGAGCTTGTTGCTGCGGGGACTGGTGTAGCCGTCCAGATAGGTCTTGAGCCGGTTTGCGACATGGTCGGGGACCCGGGCGTTGACATCGGTGGACCCGTCGCCCCGGTTGCGGAAGGACAGCTTCGTCGCCGCCCGGTTGCGGCGCTCCTGCGCCAGCAGCCTCTGGTACTCCGCCTCGTCGGCCCGCTCGGGCGCGACAGCCTCGAGCACCCTGGCGCCCAGCCGGGCCAGCTCCATCGGACCCCAGCGGCCGGCCTCCGCGACCAGGTGCGTCTCAGCCTTCTCCCGCACCCCTGGGTCCAGGTCCTCGGGCAGCGCGTCCATCGCCTCGGCGATCACCCGCGCCTGGGCGGCGTTCAGCTCTCCGGCCGCCAACGCGGCACCCACCTGCCTCCAACGGCTGTCGAGCGCCTTCGCCAGCGCCTCTCGACGCCGGACGCTGCCGCGCCCGTCCCGGGTCGCCGTGGCCACCCAGGCGGCAGCGGAGCGGTCACCGGTCTCCACCGCGACATCGTCGGCGGCCGCCAGCACCCGCATCTCCAACGCCTCCGCGCGGGCTCGGACCCGTGCCGCCCGCACCAGTGCGGTCTGCTTCTCGGCCACGCTCATGTAGACCGGCTCCACCCGGGCCACCTCGTCCAAGGCGGCATCCATCGCCGCGAGAGCCGAGAGCACCGGGTGGTTCATGGGTCAACTCAAGCACCGACCACCGACACCCCAACCCCGAGAATCCCCTTGTTCCACAGGGATATGAGGAAACTTCGAACCCTCCTACCGCGCCCCCGCCCCCTCGAGCCTGGCACGATGTCCCTGTGGAAGGCTCTGCGTTGGTCGGAGGCGTCCTCGCCGCCGGTCTCGGGATCTTTCTGGTCGGTGCCGCCGCGTGGCGGTTGGACTACCAGCGCCCGCTGCAGGAGTCGCTGCCCGTCATCCACCGGGACCGCCGTCGCTGGGCCTGGATCCACGTCTGGATGGTGGCCGCCATGCTCGTCACGCCCGCAGGGTTGGCGGGTCTGGCGGTGATCCTGGAAGAGCCCACCGCCACGGTTCTCACGGCCATGGCGGCAGCGGTGTACCTCTCCGGCGGGGTCTGTTGGATAGCGTCGCTGGCCTTCCGCCTCACGGTGGTGCCTTGGGCAGCCGAGCAAACGGTCACCGTCGGGGACGTCCCTGACGGGTTCGCCGCCTACGACCGGTGGGCCGGGGCACTGTATTGCGTCCACATGCTCACCGCGTACGTCGCGTCCGTCGTGCTCGGGATCGCCGTGCTCGTCTCGGACGCCTTGCCGACGTGGCTCGGCTGGACCGGCGTCGGGTGGGGACTCGCCTTCGCTGCCGGTCTGATCGTGACCCGGTTCGCGGGGCCGTTCAACCCGCCATTCTGGGCTCACCTCTACACGGGAACCGTCGGCGTGTTCCTCCTCCTCCACTGACGCTGATCAAGCTCGAGGCCACGCCGGACGCTCGGGCGGGGAGGTCACCCCGCCAGCCGGGCCTGCTCCACAGGGGACAGGAACCCCCGGGCGACCTCGGTGGCCCGGGTGTGCGCGGCCCGACGTCCGGGCTCCGGGTCGGCGGTGGCCAGGTTCGGGCGGAACGCGATGCTGCGGATGTCGTCGACTCCCGCCCAGCGCAGCCAGTCCTCGAAGTACGGCTGCTGGAAGTCGTTGCCGAAGCTCGGGCCGCGGTCGGGCCCGTAGACCCCGGCGGTGTAGATGACGGCGGCCCGCTTGTTCTCCAGCAGGCCGGTGTAGCCCCTGACGGGGTCGAAGCCGAAGATCATGCCGGGCTGGCTGATCACGTCGATGAGCTGCTTGAGGATGTAGGGCACCGTCGCGTTCCACATCGGCACGGTGAACAGGTAGTGGTCGGCGGAGTCGAAGCGCTCGAACGTCTCGCGCGCGGCGCGCCAGGCGGTGGCCTCGTCGCCCTCGGGGTCGGAGCCGGCAAAGACGGCCATCTTGGCGGCCACGGCGGGCGGGCCGAAGTCGGGCAGGGTGCCGTCCCAGAGGTCCCAGTGGTCGACCGTGACGTCGGAGTGGGTCGCGTGCAGCTCGTTGAGGAACGTCGCCGCGATGGCGAGCGACTCGGAGCGTTGGCCGCGGGGCGAGGCGGAGATGTGCAGGAGGGTGGTCATCATCAATCCCTTGGTAGCAGTTATGTGCGGACGCACATAGTTATATCAAAGTGTGTGCGCACGCACAAGAACTGATACGGTGCAGCCATGCCAGAAGACCTCGCCGACACGTGGGGGGCGCTGCTCAAGGTGCACGCCGCGCTCGTGCCGCGCATCGACCGCGAGCTGCAGGAGACCCATGGCCTGCCGCTGACGTGGTACGACGTCCTGCTCGAGCTCAACACCGCGCCGGGACGTCGACTCACCATGGGCCAGCTCGGCTCGGTCGCCGCGGTGAGCCGCACACGGGTCAGTCGGGTCGTCGATGAGCTCGTGCGGGCCGGGCTTGTGGCCCGGGAGCCCAACCCGGACGACGGTCGGTCGGCGTTGGCGGCCCTGACTCCCGCAGGTCGGGCGGCGCTGCGCAAGGCGGCACCGACGTACGTCGCCGCGGTGCACCGTGAGTTCGCCGACCACCTCACCTCGCGCGAATCCGATGTCCTGGCGCGAGCGCTGCGCAGGGTGCTCGACGCGCGGCCTCGAGAATCCCCTCGCTCCACCGGGGTTTGAGGAAATCCTCGCAGCGTCCTACCGCGACCCCGTCTCCACGAGCCTGGCAGCGATGGGCTCCAGCGAGGAGATCAGCTCGTCGAGCTCCGGCGGCTCGAGCCCGTCGTACGGCGCCTCGGCGAGAGCGTCGGTCAATGCCTCGATGCGGTCCTTGGTCGCACGCCCCGCGTCGGTGAAGCGACCGGAGGCGTCGAGGAGGCCGCGGTCGCGCAGGCCGTCCATGACCTCGGCCAGGCGGGCCTTCGGGAGGTGGTGGATCCGGCCGAAGGACTCCGCCGGGTAGATGTCGATGTCGAGGGCGCTGAGTACGTGGGCCTCGGTCCCACCGATCCCCTCGGAGACCAAGGCGACGATGTGGCCGTCCCCGCGGTGCTCGCGCAGCATGTTGGCCGCGTGCCAGAGCCGTGCGACGGGATCTTCCGGCATCGGGAGCGAGCGCAGCGCGGCGTACATGACCCGCCCGTTGGTCGGGGCGCTGGTCGAGGCCCTGGCGAGGAGCTCGGCGGCGCGCACGAGCCCGGGAGTCGGAACGAGGTCACCGAGGATCCGCCGCAGCGCCGCCACGCAGCCCTGCTCACGCGCGGCATGCGCCGCCTCGGGAGTGGTCACCTCCCAGACCCTGGGAATGTGGCGGGCCGCCTCGCCGTCGGCGAAGTTGTAGAACGCCGCGTGGACCACCTCCGCCGGGACCCGACCGAGCGGCGCCGAGCGTCCGGCGAAGTACCCGTCCCAGTAGTTGTCCCGGAGGCCGAGCGCCGTCATCGCCTCGTTCGGCTCCTCGGAGAAGAAGTTGACCAGCGAGATCGGCTCGGTGAGCTCGAAGAGGCGGCGGGCGACGGGCTTCAGGTGCTGCATGCGTGTCATCTCCTGTGATCGTACGGAGCCGTGATGGCGGCCTCTCACCAGTGCTACGAACACGTTGACCGTCATCCGACAGCGGACTCAGGAACTAGCCTTGGCTCCGTGCCGGCCACTTCGCACTGGGGGATGACGCCGCAGCAAAGCGTCGAGCAGGAGTCGGCACGGCGGGGTGAACGAGCCGTCGTGTCCGGTTGCATCGCGCTACTGCGCGGCAAGACCGTCGACGGAGAGCTCATCATCGCCCTCGGGGGTCCACCAGCTGAGTGGGCCGGCACCGGTGAGGCGCCTGGCCCGGCTTACTGGCTGCGTGTCTGGGCCGCCCGGGGACTGCTGTACGCCTGGCATGGTTCGGCGCGGCCCGCGGTCCGGTCGGCCCTTCACGACGAGGCGTGGCGAGTGCGGGAGATGGCTCTCCGGGTGGTCGCCCAGCGGGGGTTGGTCACCGAACGCGTAGCCGTCGAGGCCATGTGCCACGACTCGTCGGCCCGCGTACGCACCGCGGCCGCCAGGACTCTCAAGCGCCTCGAGAGCTAGACGAAGCCAGGGAACGTCGAGCACCTACGGCTCGGCGAGCAGATGGGCGTAGGACAGGTCCGCGAGGGCGGTGGGAGCGAGCCGTGGTCGCTGCAGCAGCTGTTGGACGAGTGCGGGGAAGAGCCACGCCTTGTAGCTGGGGACACTCCAGCCGGCCTCGATGACCAGGCTGCGGAACACGTCGTGGCCGAAAAGTACGGCGACGAGGTCGGTGGCTCGTTGAGAGTCGAGTCCGTTGCGTAGTGCGCCCACCTCGTCGAGCCTGGCCACCATCCGTCCCTGACCGGCGCGCCTCTTGGTCGCCACGCCTCGCCAGTACTGCTCGACGCGGGGGTCGGCCGTGGCCGCCGTGACAGCGGGCCACAGCGGTGCGGCCCGTTCGAAGATGTCGGTGCCGTGCTCCACCCCGAGCGCCAGGATCCGCTGACCCGACCCGGCCGTGAGCATCTCCTGCATCCATGGGCGCCGTGCGACGGGGACAGGGTCCTCCTCCCCCGCAGCCGTCACCTCGACGACCTCGCAGAGCAGTTGCCCTTTGGTCCGGAAGGTGTAGTAGAGGGTCTGGACGGCGACACCCGCGTTCTGGGCGATGCGCTCCATCGTGGTCGCGGCGTAACCCTCGGTGACGAAGAGCTCACGGGCACTGTCGAGCATCCGGCTGCGTGTCTGCCGAGCCCGGTCGGCTCTGGTGGGCTGACCACTCTTGACCGGTCCCATGTGGAGGACTTTACTAGAGGGATCACTAGTGGACGCTCTAGTGAAAGGGTCGGACCTGGAGGTGGACCTCATGACGGTGATCAGGAACTCCGTGATCCTCGGCTGCTCGCCGGAAGTGGCGTTCGACTACCTCTCCGACCATCGCGCAGAGCTGGAGTGGAACCCCAAGTGCGAGGTCATGGAGAAGCTGACCGATGGCCCGGTCGGCCTGGGCACGAAGTACAAGGCAAAGTGGAAGAGCAGCCCGTACGTCGAGCTCGAGACCGTGACCTTCGACCGGCCACGCAGCTGGACGATGCACAACGGCGGCCCCCTCGAGGTCACGTTCACCTGTCGTCTCGAACCAGTGGTCGAGGGAACCCGGCTGCACGCCGTCTTCGACCCGACTCCACACGGCTGGTTCCGGCTGATCTTCCCGATCTTCCTGCTGGTCATCCGTCGGGAGGAGAGGGCCAACATGAGGCACCTTCGCGACGCTGTCGAACGACGGGCATCGGCACGCGGATGAAGCCGGCGGCCGTGTTCCACAGGGGTATGCGGAAACTCGAAGCGTCCTACCACGACCCGCTTGGGGTTGGGCTGCCGCCAGTTCCGTGCGTTCGACCTGCCGGCACTCGCTGCCGATCTACGTCTTGGTGCTGGTTGGCAGGTCGTGTCGATGACCGCCGTTGGTCGCCCTGCCGATCCCGAAGTACCACCACGCGACCGCCGCGCCCTGCATACCCTCCGCAGTGATGCCCCTGCTCCGTGATCGAGCGGTGCGCAGGGTGCTCGCGGCGCGGGGTTCAACGCACTAGGACCTGCGTCGGGAAGCGAAGGTCGCCAAGGTGGTAGCGACGTCAGGAGGATCGTCGCGGCGCCAGGCGAGGACGAGCCGCGAGGCTGGTGCGTCCGAGACGGGGACGAAGGCGAGGCCGGGGCGGCGGTACTCCTCGGCGAGACTTGCCGGGACCAGGTTGACACCGCGGCCGAAGGCGATCTCGGCGAGCCACTCCTCCAGGGTCCCGGCACTGGTGCGGACCGTGGGGCCCTGCCGACGAAGCTCGCGCAGGTACCAGTAACCCGCGAACACCGGGTCGGTGACGTTGTCGGCCTCCAGCCATGGCTCTTGGGCGAGACGTTTGCTGGACACCGCGTCCAGCGAGGCGAGGTCGTGGCCCTCGGCGACGATGGCCAGCAACGGGTCGGTGGCCAGGTCCACCGCCTCCAGCCGGTCGGCGCCGGTGAACGGCGGGCGGACCAGGGCGGCGTCGGTGTCGCCGGCGAGGAGTCCGCCCGAGGGGTCGTCCCACTCGTACTGCCGCATCTTCACGGTCATGCTCGGCACGTTCCGCCCGAACTCGGTGAGGAGCCGCCGCGACGCCGCAGTGAGAGTGAACGGCAGGAACCCCAGCCGCAGCACGGTTGCGCGATCCTCGGAGATCCGGTGCGAGGCGTCCAGGACCTCCTCGGCGGCGTCGAGCGTGGCTCGGGCCAGAGGCAGGAGGCGCTCGCCGGCGGGAGTCAGGGACACCGCAGTGCTGGACCGCTCGAACAGCTTCACCGACAGGCTGCGCTCGAGGGCCTTGATCTGCTGGCTCAGCGACGGTGCCGCGATCAGGAGCCGCGCGGCGGCCCTCGCGAAGTGCAGTTCCTCGGCCACCGCGACGAAGTAGCGCAGCTGTCGCAGCTCCATGACCTGCAATGTTAGGCGCTGCCTCATCCCCGGGAGCAGCAAAGTCGTGGATCTGGCGACGGACGGCGGTCACCGTTTGCCCCGGGGCCCGGATGTGCCGGGCTCCGGAACTGGAGATCGAGATGACGAACACGATGACCGACGCCGAGCCGTCCGCCCCGGCGGGCAGGTCCTTCGACCCACCGCTGGAAGACCTGGTACGGCGACTCGCCGGCCCGGTGTTCACCGGTGACGACCCCCGCGCGGCCGAGGAGGTCGCCACGTTCAACCTGGCGGTCACGCACCGTCCGGCGGTCGTCGTCGGCGCCGTGTGCGCCGAGGACGTGGCAGCCGCCGTGTCCTGGGCCGTCGCGAACGGACTCCCGGTCGCGGCGCAGGCCACCGGGCACGGGCCGGTACGGCCGGTCGAGGAGGCACTCCTGGTGACCACGTCGCGGATGAGAGCGGTCGACGTCCACGCGGACCGGCGTACGGCCAGGGTCGGGGCCGGGGTGCGCTGGGCCGACGTGATCACGGCGGCCGCGCCGCACGGCCTGACCGGAGTGAGCGGCTCGTCGTCGTCGGTCGGCGTCGTGGGATACAGCCTCGGTGGCGGGATCGGTCCGCTGAGTCGCCAGTACGGCTTCGGTGCCGACCAGGTCCTCGGCATCGAGCTGGTCACGGCCGAGGGCCGGATCCGCCACATCGACGCGGGTACCGAGCCGGAGCTGTTCTGGGCCGTACGTGGCGGCAAGGCCAACTTCGGGGTCGTCACTGCGCTCGAGATCGGACTGGTTCCTGTGGTGACGATCTATGCAGGAGCGGTCTTCTTCGCCGCGGACTCGGCTCGCGACGTCCTCCACTCCTTCCGTGCCTGGGCACCGACCCTGCCCGAGCGGACGAGCACCTCGGTGGCACTCCTGAGCTTCCCTCCGCTGGAGGAGTTGCCCGAGCCGCTGCGGGGCAAGTACGTCGTGATGCTGCGCTTCAGCCACAACGGACCGGAGACCGAGGGCGCCGAGCTCCTGGCGCCCATGCTGGAGGCAGGTGAGGTCGTGCTCGGCGGGGTGGGCGCCCTTCCCTACACGCAGGCAGACGCCATCCACCAGGACCCGACCGACCCCATGCCGGTGTGGGAGAAGGGTGGCCTGCTGCGCGAGCTGCCGGCCGAGGCCATCGAGGCGCTGCTGTCCGTGGCCGGCCCGCAGGCCGACACTCCTCTCACGATGGTCGAGCTACGGCTGACGGGTGGCGCACTGGCCCGCCAGCCCGAGGTTCCCAACGCCGTCTCCGGACGCGAAGGCGCCTTCACCCTGCTGGCCCTGGGCGTGCTGTCGCCGGGGTTCGAGGAGCGTGTCGCCGAGGCAGGCGAGTCGGTCCTCGAGGTGATGTCCGCCTGGAGCACCGGAACGTCGATGCTGAACTGGCTCGGCGAGGCCTCGAGTCCCGCCGAAGTAGCGCGGGCCTGGCGACCCGAGGTGCACCAGCGCCTCATGTCGGTCAAGCGCGCCGTCGACCCCGACAACGTCTTCCGCTTCGGCCACGCCCTCGGCGTCTGACGCAGGTGAGGACCCCTGACCCGGAAACGCGGACGATCTGTTGCCGCCCCCGGGCAGGGGACCGAAACCCGCTCAGAGGTTGCCGCGCAGCTCCTGCTCGCGCTCGATGGCCTGGAACAGCGCCTTGAAGTTGCCCTTGCCGAAGCCGAGCGAGCCGTGCCGCTCGATCAGCTCGAAGAACACCGTCGGGCGGTCGCCGAGGGGCCGGGTGAAGATCTGCAGGAGGTACCCGTCCTCGTCGCGGTCGACCAGGATCCCACGCCGCTGGAGCTCCTCGATCGGCACGCGCACCTCGCCGATGCGCGCGCGCAGCGCCGGGTCCTCGTAGTAGGAGTCCGGGGTCGCGAGGAACTCCACGCCGTTGGCCCGGAGCGCGTCGACGGAGGTGATGATGTCGTTGGTCGCGACGGCCAGGTGCTGGGCGCCGGCGCCGCGGTAGAACTCGAGGTACTCGTCGATCTGCGACTTCTTCTTCGCGATCGCGGGCTCGTTGAGCGGGAACTTCACGCGGTGGTTGCCGTTGGCGACGACCTTGCTCATCAGTGCGGAGTAGTCGGTGGCGATGTCGTCGCCGATGAACTCCGCCATGTTCACGAAGCCCATCACCTTGTTGTAGAAGCCGACCCACTCGTCCATGTGGCCGAGCTCGACGTTGCCGACGATGTGGTCGAGAGCCTGGAACATCCGCTTCGGCTCGCCGTCGCGCTTGACCCAGGTGGGCTCGGCCGCGACGTACCCGGGGAGGTACGGGCCGTCGTACCGGCTGCGGTCGACGAGCGAGTGGATGGTGTCGCCGTACGTCGCGATGGCGGCGATCCGCACGGTGCCGTGCTCGTCGGTGACGTCCTCGGCCTCGCGGACGACGCGGGCGCCGGCCCTGAGGGCCTGCGCGACGCACTTGTCGACGTCGGGCACCTCGAGGGCGATGTCGGTGACGCCGTCGCCGTGCTTGCGGTGGTGCTCGACCAGCGGGCTGTCGGGGTCGACCGCGCCGTTGAGCACGAAGCGGATGGAGCCGGAGCGCAGCACGAACGACTTGTGGTCGCGGTTGCCGTGCTCGGGGCCGGAGTACGCCTCGAGCTGCATCCCCCACGCGGACTGGTAGTAGTGCGCGGCCTGGGTGGCGTTGCCGACGCAGAAGACGATCGCGTCCCAGCCGGTGACCGGGAAGACGTCACCGTCCTCGTCGTACTCCACCAGGCCGACGAGCTGCTTGAGCTGGTCCACGGTGAGGTCGGCCCGGAGCTCGTCCTCGGTGAGCGCGCCGCCGGTGCTGGGGGTGTCGTGCCCGGTCGATGTTTGCGTCGTCATGGTCCCTACCGTGCCCCTATAGGGCAGAGTGTGCAAGAGTACGACGAAACGCTAGACAACCTGTGCAGTCTGGGAGGTCACCGTGGACGCGTTGGACCGCAAGGTGATCGACCTGTTCGCGGCCGAGCCGCGCATCGGCGTGCTCGAGGCGTCCCGGCGGCTGGGCGTCGCCCGCGGAACCGTGCAGGCCCGGCTCGACAAGCTGGCGTCGTCCGGCGTGATCACCGGCTGGGGTCCGGACCTGTCGCCCGAGGCGCTGGGCTTCCCGGTCACCGCGTTCCTGACGCTCGAGATCCGCCAGGGCGCCGGCCACGAGACCGTCGCGGAGCACCTGGCCGAGATCCCCGAGGTGCTGGAGGCGTTCACGATCACCGGCGCCGGTGACATGTGGGCACGCGTGGTCGCCCGCTCCAACGCCGACCTCCAGCGGGTCATCGACCAGGTGCTGAACCACGAGGGCATCGACCGGTCCACGACCGTGATCGCGCTGGCCACCCAGATCCCGTTCCGCATGCTGCCGCTGGTCACGTCGCTGGCCGGCGAGGCGTGACACCATCCCGGCATGGGCTACGCGCGGGCGGCCTCACGCGGCGACGCGGTGCTCGCCCTGATCATCTGAGACTCTCGAAAGCCGACGGTCGAGCCACATCGCGCCGAAGGCCAGGGCCAGCATCAGCGCGGAGATCCCTACGCAGTTGAGCAGCACGACGCCCAGGCCGTGCTCGGTGACGTCGACGAAGGGGTACGGGTACCACTCGACGATCGCACCGCGCGCCAGCGTGTAGACCAGCCAACCCACCGGGACGACGAGGAACGCCCACACGTCGCGCGAGGTGATCAGCCCGCGCGGTCCGTAGACCAGCCACCCGACCAGGCACAGCAGCGGCACCACGACGTGCAGGAGCTTGTCGGCGAGCAGGTCGGCGCCGTCGAGGTCGAGGAGCGGACGCAGCAGGAACCAGTGCACCACTCCCCCGCCGACGGCCAGCACCAGCGCGTCCAGCCTCAAGGCCCGGAACACCCGCCCGCCGGAGCGCTCGGCGTCCGCTGCCAGGACCAGCTCGGTGCCCGCGACGAGGACGTTGAACCAGATCGTCAGGTAACTGACGAACCGCACCAGCCGCGTCCCGAGGTCGGGGTTGTCGGCCGCCGCGATGTCGTTCTCGGTCTCGCCGAGGTGCTGCGCGCCCTGGAGGATCAGCACGAGCTGGAGGACCACCGCGCTGCTCGCCACGAGGAACACGAGCAGGTGGAAGGCACGCGCGTTGGCGGGCGACCGCAGAGCCATGTCAGGAGACTAGGGCTCGACCGGGGTCAGGACGTGCGACGCGCGGCCATCTCGCGCAGCCGGGTGATCCGGTCGCGGAGCTGGTCGGCGCTCGCCACCGCGGCCGCCGGGCCGCCGCACTTCTTGCGCAGGTCGGCGTGGGTGACGCCGTGCGGCTGGCCGGTGCGGTGGTTCCAAGCGGCGACCAGGCCGTTGAGCTCGCGGCGGAGCACGGCGAGCTGCTCGTACGCCGTCACCTCGTCGGCGGCGTCCGCCGGCCGGCGGCGGTCGTTCTGGCGCTGGTGCAGCAGGGCGCGCACCTGGTCGGGTTCGAGCAGGCCAGGGATCCCGAGGAAGTCCATCTCCTCCTCGGACCCGACGTGCACGTCGCCCGCGTGTCCGAACGTCGCTCCGTCGAACAGGACCTGGTCGAACCGGGCCTGCGAGCCCAGCGCCTCGAACGAGCCGAGCAGGTCGTCGGAGGCCCCCTCGCCGGCCTCGGCCCGCGCGAGCAGCGCGGCCTCGGCGTCCATCAGGTCCTGGTCGGAGTCGATCCGCCGACCGAGCACGTGGTCGCGCTGGCGCTCGAGCTCCGCGGCGTACCCGAGCAGGTTCGGCACCGACGGCAGGAACACCGAGGCGGTCTCGCCGCGGTTGCGGGCCCGGACGAAGCGGCCGACCGCCTGCGAGAAGAACAGCGGCGTCGAGGTGGTCGTCGCGTACACACCGACGGCCAGCCGCGGCACGTCGACACCCTCTGACACCATCCGCACCGCGACCATCCAGCGGGCCTCGGAGTCGGTGAAGGCGGCGATCTTCTTCGACCCGGACTTCTCGTCGGACAGCACCACGGTGGGCGCCTCGCCGGCGATCCGCTTGAGCAGCGCGGCGTACGCGCGGGCGGAGTCCTGGTCGGTGGCGATGACCAGGCCACCGGCGTCCGGCACGTGCCGGCGTACCTCGGTGAGCCTGGTGTCGGCGGCCGCCAGCACCGACGGGATCCAGGAGCCGGTCGGGTCGAGCGCGGTCCGCAGCGCCTGGGCGTTGAGGTCGGCCGTCAGCGGCTCACCGAGGCGGGCGGCCACCTCGTCGCCGGCGCGGGTGCGCCACTGCATCTCGCCGGAGTACGCCATGAACAGCACCGGCCGCACCACGTGGTCGGCCAGCGCGTGGGCGTAGCCGTAGGTGAAGTCGGCGACCGAGCGCGGGATGCCGTCGGCGCCGGGCGCGTAGGTGACGAACGGGATCGGGTTGATGTCGGAGCGGAACGGCGTGCCGGTCAAAGCCACCCGCCGGTGCGCCGGCTGGAACGCCTCGCGCACCCCCTCGCCCCACGACAGCGCGTCGCCTGCGTGGTGCACCTCGTCGAGGATCACCAGCGTCTTGAAGTTGTCGGTGCGGATCCGCATGGCCAACGGGTTCACGGCCACGCCGGCGTAGGTCACCGCGATGCCGACGTAGTCCTGCGACGTGCGGCCCTTGCCCGCGGCGTACGTCGGGTCGATCGGGATGCCGGCCCGGCCGGCGGCCTCGGCCCACTGGAGCTTCAGGTGCTCGGTGGGCGCCACGACCGTCACCCGGTCGATGACGCGGCGACCGAGCAGCTCCGCGGCGACGCTCAGCGCGAACGTCGTCTTGCCAGCGCCGGGCGTCGCGACGGCGAGGTAGTCCTTGGGCGACCGGGAGAAGTAGTCGGTCATCGCGGCCGACTGCCAGGCGCGCAGGGACGGGGCGGTCCCCCACGCTGCTCGCTCGGGCCACGCGGGTCCGAGCGAGGTCACTCTTTTCCGTCACCCCCGCGGTCGCCTGACTTGTCGGGCATCGACTCCCAGGTCTCCTTGCACTCGGGGCACACCGGAAACTTCTCCGGCGCCCGGCTGGGCACCCAGACCTTGCCGCAGAGGGCCACCACGGGAGTGCCCATCACCATCGCCTCGGTGAGCTTGTCCTTGTCCACGAAATGCGAGAACCGCTCGTGATCGCCTTCGTCGGTGGGGACCGTACGACGGTCCTCCTGGGTCTTCGTCGCGGTCGAGAAGCCGATCTGTGTCACCCGGCCGAGTCTACGACCCACC
This sequence comes from uncultured Actinomycetota bacterium, assembly GCA_963782155.1. Taxonomy (GTDB): domain Bacteria; phylum Actinomycetota; class Actinomycetes; order Propionibacteriales; family Nocardioidaceae; genus Nocardioides. The sequence continues at coordinate 120,980 of CAWAIZ010000008.1, read as the reverse complement.
CTGGACAGGTCACGGACCGACGGGCCAGGGTTGTGGACCATGCGCACCTTCCGAACCCTTCTCGGGACCACCGGCAGCCTGATCGGCGCCGCCGCACTCACCCTCACCCTCACTGCCACCGCGACCTCGGCCGACGAGCCGGCCCGGGCCGCGGGCCTGAGCTGGAAGCGGGTGGACCTCCCGCACTCCCACCAGAGCCTGCGCGGCCTCGACGCCGTCAACGCGAAGGTCGCCTGGGTCAGCGGCGACGACGGCGGCGTCTGGCGGACCGTCGACGGCGGCAAGGCATGGAAGGACGTCCGGCCCGACGCAGAGAAGGCGCTGGCTTTCCGCGACGTCGAGGCCGACAGCGCCACCGATGCCCTGGTGCTGGCCATCGGCCCCCGCGGCCAGAGCCGGATCTACCAGACCGACGACGGCGGCAAGTCGTGGGAGCTGCGGTTCAAGAACAAGGAGGCCACGGCGTTCTACGACTGCCTGGCGATGTTCCCCGACGGCCTGCACGGCGTGGCCATGAGCGACCCGGTGGACGGCAGGTTCCGGGTCATCGTGACCAAGAACGGCGGCCGCACCTGGAAGAAGGCCGCCCCGTCCGGCATGCCGAAGGCCAAGGACGGCGAGTTCGGGTTCGCGGCCAGTGGCACGTGCGTGGTCACGGCCGGCGTCAAGGACGCCTGGATCGCCTCGGGCGGCACCGCCTCCCGGGTCTTCCACTCCAGCGACTACGGCCTGACCTGGTCGGTCGCGAACACGTCGATCCCGCCGAACGCCGACGGCGGCGGCGTGTTCTCGCTGGCCTTCCGCACCAGCTCGGTCGGCATCGCGGTCGGGGGCAACTTCCTCGAGGAGGACAACGGCCGGCGGATGACGGCGCGCACGTCGGACGGCGGAGCCTCCTGGGCCCGCGGCGGCAACGTCGGCGGGTACCGCTCCGGTGTCGACTGGGTGCCGTTCTCCGCCACCGCCGTCGCGGTCGGCCCCAACGGCACCGACGTCACCACCGACGGCGGCAGGACCTGGACGCCCATCGGCAAGACCGGCTTCCACTCGGTCCAGTGCGTCGGCACCCTGTCGACGACCTGCTGGGCCAGCGGCTCCGACGGCCGGGTCGGCAAGCTCACCGGCCTGCCCAAGGGCTAGCGGAGTCGGCGTCAGTTCAGGCCCGGATCGAGCGGGCGCGTCGAGTGCCACGCCAGCTCCCCCGGCTGCCGCCGGAGCACGTCGCGCCACAGGCTGACGGTGTCGTCGCGGAAGCAGTCGGGCGGGATCGACGGCACGACGTACCAGCTGCCCTCCTCGACCTCGCTCTCGAGCTGGCCGGCGCCCCAGCCGGCGTACCCGGCGTAGATGCGCAACCCGGCCAGGCTCCCGTCGACCAGCTCGACGGGGGTGTCCAGGTCGATGACTCCGAGGTCCTGGGTGACCTCGCGGAAGCCGACGGGGGCGTCGTCCACCGAGCGGAGCCGGCCCACGGCCAGCGCTCCCTCGGTGGACACCGGACCGCCCTGGAAGAGCACGTCGGGCTGGGCCACCACGGCCGCCCAGGGCTCGAGCACGTCCACGACCGGCACGCTGGAGGGTCGGTTGAGGACGACGCCGAGGGCGCCGTTCTCGTCGGCGTCCAGGAGCAGCACGACCGTGTCCGCGAAGTTCGGGTCGATCAGCAGCGGCGTGGCCACCAGCAGCTGACCGGCCCGGAGCTCGTCGGCCCGTACCTCGGTCATGCGACCAGTGTGCCGTACCTCCCCACGAGCAGATCGCGTTCCTTGCGGGCCGCGACGGCGGTGGCGCGGGCCATCGGCTCGTCGCGGGGATGCGCGGTGTAGTGGTCGATCACGGCGCGTACGCCGGGCAGGTCGCCGGCGGTCTCGCGCCGGGCCTCGGCCACGGCGGAGCCGGGGTCGTCCGGGTGCCGTTCGAGCGCGCGCTCGATGCGGCCGGCCAGCCGAGTGTGCCAGCGCAGCTGGAGGGCGCCGAGCAGCGTCAGCTCGTCGCCGAACGCCTCGGTCACGCCGGGGACGTCCATGGGCAGCAGGCCGTCACGGCGGGCGTCGACGGTGGTCAGCACGTCGCGGAGGACTGCTCCGCGGTCGTGGTAGCTCTTCCAGGTCATGGAACTCGCTCCTTCGGGCAGGGGGTTCACATACCAACAGTACGTACTCACGGTATGGAACCAGCCGATGGTATGCAAACCCTTCGCAGCGTGACCTGGGTCATAGGCCGGGTCCTAGGGTGGGGACGTGAGGGTCAAGAGCCGCGGCCGCCGGGCGGAGTACTCCGCGACCACCAAGCGGGCCCTGGTCGACGTGGCGCGCGAACGGTTCACCGAGGACGGGTACGCCGGCACCTCGCTCGACGCGATCGTGGCCGGGGCCGACGTCACCAAGGGCGCGCTCTACCACCACTACGCCGGCAAGCGGGCGCTGTTCGAGGCCGTCTTCGAGCGCGTGGAGCACGAGGCCTCGAAGATCATCCACGACTCCATCAAGCACGAGCAGGACCCGTGGGAGAAGGCGCGTGCCGGGCTCCGGGCGTTCCTGTCGGTCGTGCGCGACCCGACGTACCGCCGGGTGGTCATCCAGGAGGGACCGGCGGTGCTGGGCTACGAGCGGTTCCGCGAGCAGGAGGAGCGCTCGACCTACGCCAACGTCTTGGCCATCGTCACCTCGGTGCTCGAGGTCGACGAGGCCATGCAGCGCACCTTCGCCACGATCTTCTTCGGCGCGATGTCCGCGGCCGGCGAGTCGGTGTCGCTCGCCGAGGACCCTGAGGCGGCCGGCGCCCGGGTGGAGACCGCCATCGGCTTCATCCTCGACGGCCTCCAGGCGCTCACTTCTGCCAGGTGACGTTCCCCGGCGCCGCCGGGATCAGCTCCATCCACACGTGACCGGCGGGCACCGTGATGGTCTTGCCCTTGAACTCCAGCTCGAGGATCGAGGACAGCTCGTCCTTGTGCCAGGTGGCCTTGACGACGCGCCCGCCGTGGAACAGCCAGGCCGGCCCGTCGCCGACGAACTGCGTCTCCGGCACGTGGTTGCCGGCCGGGTCGAGGTACCCCGCGTCGCCGACCTTCACCTGCAGCGCCAGAACCGTGTCGGCCGGGAACTGGTCGTCGGCGCCGGCGTAGCTGTTGAGGTTGGTGTAGCCCTCGCCGTCGTAGGACCACTCGGTGCGGTGCCCGCCCGAGAACGCCGCCGTGAACGTGGTGGCCTTCTTGCCCTGCGGCAGGTCGCTGCCGTCGCCCCACGGCAGGTAGTCGGCGGGCCGGACGGCGGGCTGCTTGATCGACTTGGCGGTGTCGGCGAGGTCGGCGAAGAGGTTGTACGGCGCCGAGCGCGAGGTGTCGCGGTAGGTGCCCGCGCCGCCCTCCTGGACGAACGGGATCTTGGCGCCGTTGATGCGGTTGATCGTCACCTGGGCCGCGCCCGACGTGATCACGGTCGCGTCGTTGTGGGGCACGATCCCGATGTCGCTGGCCCGCATCGAGCGCACCGGGCCGGCGTTCTGGGGGACCTGCGAGTAGAAGAAGACCGCAAGCCGGGTGAGCCCGCCCTCGACCAGCTCCTCGACGACGAGGTCGGCCTCGCTCAGGCCCACCTGGGGGGAGCTGGAGCTGGTGTTGTCGATCTTGGTGACCAGGATGGGGTGCTTCACGACCGAGCTGTCGCCGTCCTCGACCGGGAGCCCGGTGAGGGGCCAGGTGTCGGGTTCGACGACCTCCTCGGCGCTGGCCTCGGGCGTGAACGGCGTCGAGGGGTCGGCCTGGGGTGCCGCGGACTTCGAGTCATCTCCCCCGCCGCAGGCGGCGAGGCTGGCGGCGGTCAGCGCCGCGGCGACGGCAAGGGAGAGCGGGCGCGGGAAGTGGCGCACAGGGGGTACTCCGATCGAGGACAGAACGCGAATCTGGTCCATTGTGGTGGTCTTTCACAGGGGAACCGTGGAGCGGCACCGTGTCGGCGCGTCGAAGCAGCGCGGTTCGGACAGCGCTACACCAGGGTGGCGCCGCCGTCGACGTACAGCACCTGGCCGGTGACGTACGACGCCTCGTCGCTGCAGAGGAACGCCGCCACGGCGGCGATGTCGTCGGGGTAGCCGACGCGCTTGACCGGGTTGCGGTCGGCGGCGGCGTTGCGGAAGTCCTCGACGCTCATGCCGACCCGGGCGGCGGTGGCGTCGGTCATGTCGGTGGCGATGAAGCCGGGGGCGATGGCGTTGACGTTCACGCCGTACGGGCCGAGCTCGATCGCCAGCGTGCGGGTGAAGCCCTGGATGCCCATCTTGGCGGCGGCGTAGTTGGCCTGGCCGCGGTTGCCGAGCGCGCTCACGCTGGAGAGGTTGACGATCTTGCCGAACTTCTGGCCGGTGAAGACCTTCTGGGCGGCCCGGGACATCAGGAACGCCCCGCGCAGGTGCACGTTCATCACGGTGTCCCAGTCGTCCTCGGACATCTTGAACAGCAGGTTGTCGCGGGTCACGCCGGCGTTGTTGACCAGCACGTGCAGCCCGCCGAGCTCCTCCACGACGCGGTTCACCGCGGCCTCCACGGACGCGGAGTCCGAGACGTCGCAGCCGATGCCGACCGCCTTGCCCACCCCGAGCCTGCCGGCGGCCTCCTGGGCCTGGCCCTCGTCGAGGTCGAGCACCGCGACGGCGGCGCCCTCCTCGGCGAACCGCTTCGCCGTGGCGAGCCCGATCCCCCGCGCGGCTCCGGTGACGACAGCCACGCGTCCGTCGAATCGGCCCATGGTGAGTCCTCCATCGCTGGTTGAGGAGGGCGCGCTAGCGCCCGTCTCGAAACCCCGTCACTGTAGGGCGGCCGGGATCGGGATCGGCCACCGGCCCCGCGCCGGTGGGGTGCCGCTCGCGGGCCGTGCCGGCGATGGCGGCGACCACCAGCACGATGCCGAGCACGCCGAGCGGGGCCAGTCGCTCGCCCAGGAACACCGCGGCCGCGACGGCCGCCGTGACCGGCTCGCACAGCGTGGCGACGACCGCGGCGCTGCTGCTGGTGGTGCGCAGGCCGGAGTACAGCAGGGCGTAGGCGAGCGCGAAGGTGAGCGCGCCGAGGTACAGCAGCGTGAGCAGGGCGACCGGGTCACCGGTCGTGAACGGGCCGCCGGCCAGCAGCGCGACGGGGACCAGCGCGCAGGCACCGACCACGGTGGCCGAGGTGGTCAGCACCAGCGGCGGGGTGGTGCGAGCGAGCGGCTCGCCGACGGCCGTGGCCACGGCGTACGCCGACCCCGAGGCGATCGCGGCCAGCACCCCCAGCACCGGGCGCGGGCCGGTCTCCCCGAGCCCGGCCGAGCCGCTGACCAGCACCAGGCCGCCGAGCGCGGCGAGCACGGTGAGCACCTCGACCAGGTCGGGTGCCCTCCGGTGCCGGACCGCGTCGCGGACGGTCAGCGCGAGCGGTGCGACGCCGAGGCTGACCACCGTCGAGACGGTGACGCCGACCCAGACGACGGAGGCGAAGTAGAGCGCTTGGTACGCCGCGGTCGCCAGGCCGACGAACACCGTCGGGCCGGGTCGATCACGCAGCAGCCGCAGGACGCCTCGCAGCTGGCGGGTGGCGAGGCAGGCCGCGACCAGGACCAGGGCGGCGATCGAGGTCCGGTAGGCGCTGATCGTGGTCGCGGAGAGGTCCGCGTGGTCCCGGATCACCTGGACGGCGAGACCGCCGGTCCCCCAGAGGACACCGGCCAGACAGATCTGGAGCAGCCCTGCGCGCTTCACCCCAGGCCGATCAACTGAGCCCTGCGCGCACACGGTCGGCGTACGACGTCATCTCGGCGTCGTCGGCGTACTTCGTGCGGGGCCAGAAGAACCCGCGGAGCCCGTCGCCCTTGGTGCGTGGGACCACGTGGAGGTGCAGGTGCGGCACCGACTGGCTGACGGTGTTGTTCATCGCCACGAAGGAGCCTTGTGCGCCGAGGCCATCGACCATCGCGGTGGCGAGTCGCTGCGCGTGGGCCAGGAAGCCGTCGCGCAGGTCGGCGGGGAGGTCGGGCAGGGTCACCACGTGCGTGCGCGGCACCAGGAGGACGTGTCCCTTGAACACCGGGCGGATGTCGAGGAACCCGACGAAGTCGTCGTCCTCGAGCACTGTCGACGCCGCGGTCTCCCCCGCCGCGATGGCGCAGAAGAGGCAGTCAGGGGCTCCGGCCATGGCGTCACGCTAGCCAGGCCGTCGGGACGCCCCTCGCAGACGGGCCGCCTCGCGGACCAGGTGGTCGCGCTCCCGGCGGTTGGTGGTGCGGTCGGCGGCGGCGCGAAGGTCGGCGTACGCCGCGTCGAGGTCACCGGCCAGCTCGTGGAGGTGGCCGCGGACGGCGTACAGGCGCGGGTGGTCGGGCAGCTGCGGCTCGACCGACGCGACGACCTCCAGCCCGGCCTCGGGACCGAGGGCCATGGCGGTCGCGACGGCGCGGTTGAGGGTGACGACCGGGTTGCCGGTGATCTGCTCGAGCAGGTCGTAGAGCCCGAGGACGTGCGGCCAGTCGGTCTCGTCGGCGGTCGGCGCCCGGTTGTGGACCGCGGCGATCGCGGCCTGGAGCTGGTAGTCGCCGACCGGGCCACGCCCGACGGCGGCGTCGAGGATGGCCGTGCCCTCTCGCACCATGTCGGCAGCCCACCGGGTCCTGTCCTGTTCGGCCAGCGGGACGAAGGCGCCGCGCTCGTCGACGCGGGCCGGGCGGCGCGCCTCGAGCAGCAGCATGAGCGCGAGCAGCCCGGAGGTCTCGGAGTGGTCCGGGGCGGCCCGGTGCACGACGCGGGCCAGCCGGATGGCCTCGCGGGCGAGGTCGGCGCGCTGGGCGTCGTCGCGCGTGGGGCCGGCGTACCCCTCGTTGAAGATGAGGTACAGCACCCGCAGGACGCTCGGCAGCCGCTCCCGCTGCTCCTCGGGCTTCGGCGTCTCGAACCGTGCGCCGGCCTTGCGGATGGTCGCCTTCGCCCGGGAGATGCGCGTGGCCATGGTTGCCTCGGTGACGAGGAACGACGCGGCGATCTCGGCGGTGGTGAGGCCGCCCACCGCCCGCAGGGTCAGCGCGATCGCGCTCGCCGGCGTCAGCGACGCGTGGCAGGCGAGGAAGAGCAGGGCCAGGCTGTCGTCGCCCTCGACGGCCTCGGCGTCTCCGGGTTCCTGGTCGGCGACCTTCTCCTCGCGAGCGCGGCGGCTGGCATCGCTGCGGTAGTGGTCGATGAGCTTCCTGGTAGCGGTCTGGAGGAGCCACGCGCGCGGGTTGTCGGGCGTGCCGTCGGCGGGCCAGTGGCGGTACGCCGCGATCAGGGCCTCCTGCACCGCGTCCTCGGCGCCGTCGAAGTCGCCGTACCGACGCCCGAGCACGCCGAGGACCTGCGGCGCGAGCGCGCGCAGCAGGTCCTCGAGCCGGCGCTCGGTGTGTGGATCGGTCACGTGCCGCGGGCCGTGCCCAGGTACTCGCCCATGGCGGCGGCGTCGGACGGCCCCTCGTCCATCACCTGGCGCACGTGGGTCGGCTGCCCGGCGGGTACGCCGCCGCGGCCGGGTACGGCGGACACGAGCGCGGCGATCTCGACCGCTCTCGCCTCGTCGGCGACCTCGACGATCAGGTAGCCAGCGAGCCACTCCTTGAACTCCTGGAACGGCCCGTCGGTGACCAGCGGTTCGCCGCCCGGCCCCGAGCGCACCACCTTCGCGCGGTCCGGGCCGGTGAGGATCGTGGAGTCGACCAGCTCGCCGCTCTCGCGGAGCCGCCGGCCCAGCACCTCGTAGTAGTTGAGGTGGGCGGTGACCTCCGCCTCGGTCCACTCCTCCATCGGCGTGGGGTCGGCCCCGGGCTCGAAGGTGGTGCCCAGCAGGTACTTCGGCATCGCGGTCTCCTCGTGTCCGTCGGCGTCCTCGTCGGCGCCGTACGTGGAGGGACGGAGCCGGTGGCGGGTTCTCGACATGGTGCCGCAACGTGGAAGATCCCCGGCACCAGGTGCCGGGGATCTTCCATCTGTGTTGCTTCGATCTGTGTTGCTTCAAGAGGTGATCGTCGGTGGAGCTGGCGGGAATCGAACCCGCGTCCTCGAGCGTCGAACCAGGTCTTCTCCGGGTGCAGTCAACGATGACGTTTTCTCGGCCCCGGCACTCGCGTTGACGCGTTGCCGACGGGCCCAGTCAGGAAAAAGTCCCGGTCACTCCTCCTGACAGGAAGTGACCAGCAAGTCCCCTAGATGAGGCCAGGGTCCGGGACGGAGACGGATGCCCGGTCTGACCCTTCGATCACCGCTCAGGCGGCGAGAGCGAAGTTACTGCGCGTAGAGTTGGCAGTTGTTGTTTTCCAGCGGTCGTTTACGAGATGACGCTGGCTCCTCGACCCGCTTCTCCTGGAACTGACGTCCCTAGTCGAAACCGATCAGCCCCTCTTGAGTTGTGACCCCAATCTAGCGTCCAGCCTAGCGGGGGGCGCCCTGTACGTTCATTCCGAATACTCGGGCACCGTTGTCCCAACACACGGCGCGCAGCCAATCTTCCCCGAGGCCGAGACGTTCGAGCGCCTCCAGCTGGTGCAGGTACGGGTACGGGACCGACGGGAAGTCGCTGCCCAGCAGCACCTTCTCCTGCAGGTCGGCGAGCCGCGGCAGCAGCGACCTCGGGTACGTCGACATCTCCTCGAAGAAGTCCGTGAACACCATCGTGGTGTCGAGGTGCACCCGCTCGAAACGCTCGGCCAGGGACAGGAACTCCACGTACTCCGGGGCGCCGAGGTGGGCGACCACCACCGCCAGCCGCGGCCACCGGGTCAGCACCCGCTCCAGCGGCTCGGGTCCGGTGAACGCGTTGGGCACCGGACCCGAGCCGGCATGCACGACGATCGGCGTACCGCTGGCCTCCAGCCGTTCCCAGGCGCCGTCCAGCAGCGGGTCGTCGAGACCGAACGCCCCGACCTGAACGTGCACCTTGAACACCTCGACGCCGGCGTCGACCAGCTCGCCGACGTACGCCGCGGCGTCGGGCTCCGGGAAGAACGTCGCCGACCACAGGCTCTCGGGGACGTCCGCCGCGAAGGTCCGCGCCCAGTCGTTGAGGTACGTCGCCACGCCGGGCCGGTGCGCGTACGGCAGCGCCGAGAAGCGGCGCACTCCGAGGTCCCTCAGCATTCGGACCCGCTCCTCCACGGACGTGCGGTAGCGGATCGGCCACTCCCGCCCGATCTTCGGTCCGGCGCGGTCGAACTGCGCCCACACCCGCTCCTGGATGTCGGGCGGCAGGAAGTGCACGTGTACGTCGAAGAGCCCGGGCAGGCCGAGGTCCTGCCAGAAGGCCCGAGTCTCCTCGACCGGCTCCGTCCCGCTGGTCGAGGAGGGCGCGCTAGCGCCCGTCACGAACCCGGAGACCCACTAGTCCATCCCCTTCAGCCGACGCCCGAGGGCCTGCTCCTTCTCGCGGTCGGCCTGACGGGTGGCCAGCGACTGGCGCTTGTCCCAGGTCTTCTTGCCCTTGGCCAGGGCGATCTCGACCTTGGCCCGGCCGTCCTTGAAGTACATGGCGGTCGGGACGACGGTGAAGCCCTTCTCGTTGACCTTGCGCTCGATCTTCTCGATCTCGTCGCGGTTGAGCAGGAGCTTTCGCTTGCGGCGGGCCGAGTGGTTGGTCCAGGTGCCCTGGGTGTACTCCGGGATGTGCACGCCGTGCAGCCACGCCTCGTGGTCCTCGATGTCCACGAACCCGTCGACCAGCGAGGCGCGGCCCTGGCGCAGCGACTTCACCTCGGTGCCGACGAGGACCAGCCCCGCCTCGTAGGTGTCCTCGAGGTGGAAGTCGTGGCGGGCGCGCCGGTTCGAGGCGATCAGCTTGCGCCCCTGCTCCTTCGGCATCCGGACAGTCTCTCAGGCGGCCAAATCGGCGGTCGAGCCGGCGAGCGCCAGCGAGCCGTGTCGAGACCCGGTGAGCGGTGTTGCAGGTTCTCTCACGAGGTCTCGAGACACGTCGCCGGTTCCTCGCAGGCGGGTCAGAAGTACTTCATGGGGTCCACGGGCTTCCCGTTCTCCATCACGGTGAAGTGGAGGTGACAGCCGGTGGACCAGCCGGTGGTGCCGACGTACCCGACCGTCTGACCGCGGTTGACCTGGGCGCCGGTGCCGACCTGGTAGCGGGAGAGGTGGTTGTAGATGACGGTGATGAACTTGCCGTTGATCAGTCCGACGTTGAGGTAGAGACGGTTGCCCCAGACCGAGGAGTAGTACTCGGTGAGCACCTTGCCGCCGCGCACGGCGACCAGCGGGGCGCCGCAGGGGGCGCCGAAGTCGTCGCCGTCGTGGAGGCCCCAGTAGTGGTAGATGGGGTGCACGCGATAGCCGTACGCCGACGTGACCGGGCCGTTGACCGGGTGCATGAGCAGCCCGTTGGTGTCGATGGGCCGGCCGGCGTGGGCGGCGCTCGCCGCCCTCCTCGCGGCCTCACGCGCGGCCTTGCGGCGGGCGCGCTCACGGGCCTTGCGGATCGCTTCCTGGATCAGCTTGTCGATCCGGGCTTCCTGCTTCTTGGCCTTGCGCAGGGCCCGACGGTCCAGCTTCTTGGCCTGCACGGCCATCGCCTCGGCGTCCTTGCGGTCGCTGACGAAGCCCTTCACCCGGTCCTTCGCCGCGAGCGTCTCGTCGGTCAGAACCTGCATCTCGACGAGCTGGTCGGCGGCCTCCTGCCGCCGCTCGGCCACCTCGGCGGTGGCCTGCTCGACCTCGTGCTCGTGCACCTTGAGCAGGACCTCGGCGGCCCGGAGGTCGTCGTACTGGTTGTCCTGCTTGTCGATCAGCGAGTTGTCGGCCTCATGTTGACGCGTGATGTCGGACGGGCTCTGGGCGTTCATCAGGTTGGTGAGCGCGAGCAAGCCCGGGTCGCCCTGCTCGTAGAGGGAGGTGATGGTGTCGACCACCGCCTGCTCCTGCTCCTTCAGCGCGCCCTTGCCGGTCGCCACGTCGGCCTGCGCCTGCACGAGCCGGGCCTCGGCCTCGGCCAGGGCCTGGCGCATCTCCTCGTCACGCTGCTGCGCGACCGCCAGGCGGGCACGTACGTCGCCCAGCTCGGCGCGCGCCTCGGTGAGCTGCTCGCGGGCGTGCGAGAGGGCCTGGGTGGCCCGGCGCAGGGCGGCGCTCGACTCGTCGAGGTCGTGGTTGGCCCGCTCGACCTTGCGATGCACCTGCTGCTTCTTGTCGCGCAGCTCTCCGGCGTTCGCCAAAGGTGTCGACGGGAGAGCAGAGGTGAGGACTCCGACCGCCACGACCACCGCGACGAGACGTGTCGTGGGCGTGCGTGGGAAGGAGATGCGGGGGAAGGAACGCACCTGTATGCCTTTGGGTGTTCGGGGAAGTGAACACCGACGACGCTAAGGCACCGCGGCGCGGCGACAGCGCCGACACGCGCGGGCGCGGGAAGCCGCGCGAAATCAGACCTTGAGGTACTTGCTGGTCAGCACGAGGGTCGGCAACAGGGTGAGGGCCGGGCCCAGGATCGCAACGAGCAACAGCGCGACCTGGACCTGTGGCCAGTCGACCCAGGGGATGAACGTGAACTGGGAGGCCAGCTGACCCTGGACAACGAAGTTCTCGAACGCGGTCAGCGCACCCACCGCCAGCAGCACGCCGACGGCCGCGGTGACCACCGCCTCGAGCAGGAAGGGCAGGGCGATGTAGATCGTCGAGGCGCCGACCAGCCGCATGATGCCGATCTCGCGTCTTCGGGCGAAGGCCGTCAGCCGGATCGTGTTGGCCACCAGCAGGATCGCGGCGGCCACCAGGAACAGCGAGGTGCCCAGGGACCCCCATTGCAACCGGTTGATCGCGGAGTAGATGGGGCCGAGGGTGTCGCGGGCGTCGCGGATGCCGGAGACCCCGTCGAGGCCCTTCACGGCACTGGTGATCCCCTCGAACTGTTCGGGATCCTCGAGCTCGATCCACACCGACTGGGGCATGTCGTCGGCGGTGATGATGGAGTTCGGCGAGTCGAACTTGCCGACGTAGGTCTCCTGGAGCTTCTCGAAGGCCTCGTCCTTGGTCTCGAAGTGATACCCCGCCACCTCAGGGTTGTCCGCGATGATCTTCTCGATGGCGGCCTTCTGCGCGTCGGTGACCTCGCCGAGGCAGGCGGCGTTCTGGTCGCGGTCCTTGCAGAGCCACACGGTGATCTGCAGCTCGCTGCCCCAGTAGTCGGCCGCCTTGGTCGCCTGCATCTTCAGCAGCGCGCCGAGACCGACGAGCGTCAGGGAGACGAACAGGGTGAGCACGACCGCCAGGTGCATCGACAGGTTGCGCCGCAGGCCCTGGCCCAGCTCGGTGAAGGTGTAACGCACGGGGGATCAGTCTCTCTTCGCCAGAGGAGTCACGCGGGGAGTCACGCAGGTCAGTGGGAGAAGCCGTAACCGCCCTGGGCCTGGTCGCGGACGACCTGCCCGGCGCTCAGCTCCACGACGCGCTTGCGCATCTGGTCCACCACGCCGTGGTCGTGCGTCGCCATCACCACGGTCGTCCCCGTTCGGTTGATGCGGTCCAGCAGCTTCATGATGCCGACCGACGTCGTGGGATCGAGGTTGCCGGTCGGCTCGTCGGCGATCAGGATCATCGGCCGGTTCACGAACGCCCGGGCGATCGCGACGCGCTGCTGCTCGCCACCGGAGAGCTCGTCGGGCATCCGGTCGCCCTTGCCCTCGAGACCGACCAGCTCCAGCGTCTCGGGGACGACCTTGTTGACCTCGGACCGGGACTTGCCGATGACCTGGAGCGCGAAGGCGACGTTCTCGTTGACCGTCTTGTTCGGGAGCAGGCGGAAGTCCTGGAAGACCGTGCCGATCTGGCGCCGCAGCCGCGGCACCTTCCACGCGGCCAGCCGGTTGATCTCCTTGCCCGCGACGTAGACCCGTCCTGCCGTGGGGCGCGCCTCGCGCAGCACCAGCCTCAGGGCCGTGGACTTGCCCGAGCCGGACGCACCGACCAGGAACACGAACTCGCCCTTCTCGACGTCGATGCTGACGTTCTCGAGGGCCGCGTGTCCCTGACCGGGATAGGTCTTGGAGACCTTTTCGAAGCGGATCATCGGGTCGAGGTTAGACGAGGACGCCCAACCTTCTGGAAACGTCACCGCCCTAGGCTGTCGGGCATGTCGCCCGTACGACGGCCGATCAGACGGGCCCTCGTCGTGGCGGCCCTCCTGGCGCTGACCGGTTGCACGGGCGACGCATCCTCCTCGCCGAGCCGGGCGCCGACGACCGTGGCCGTCGACGAGGGCACTCCCCTGTCGGAGGTCGACACCTCAGCCCTGGTGGTGGCGCGGGGCCCGTTCTGCGACCTGGTCGATCCCGCCGCCGTCACCCGCGCGCTGGGCGAGCCGGCGGCCGACGTCTCCGCGCGACGCAGCGGACAGCGCACGCGGATCACCGATGACGTCACCGACGTCGTCCACGAGTTCGGCTGCACCTGGTCGGCGGGCGGCAGCCGCGCCGAGGCCTGGGTGTTCGTCCCGCCGGTGACCCGCGAGCGCGCCCGGACCCTGGCCGGCCTCGCCCGCGAACGGGCCGGGTGCACGGCGGTCGCGGGTGCGTCGGCGTACGGCGACCCGTCGGTGGCGATCTCGTGCCGCGCCGAGTCCGGCATCGAGGTCAGCTATCGCGGACTCTTCGGCGACGCCTGGCTGGCCTGCGCCCTCACCGCTCCCGGCGGGGAGCAGCAGGCGCTCACCGAGCGCGCGAGCCGGTGGTGTGCGGCGGTCGCGACCGCCGGCGCCACCGCGGCCGGCTAGCCGGCCTCGGGGGGCACGGTCACCCGGGTCAGCAGGTCGGCGGCGTCGGCGACCCCGGCCGCGTCGTCGGTCGCACCGTTGACGTTGATCGAGATCAGCACGCGGTGGGCGTACACCTGGCCCTGGGGTCCCATGCCCGACACGCACGCGAACGCCTCGTCGCCGGCGTCGACATCGGTCACGTCGCCCTGGCACAGGGCCTTGGACTGGAGGGCGTAGTCAGTCGGGTCGATCTGGATGTCGACCCGGCTGAGCATCACGCTGGGACCGGTGCCGCTCACCGGGTCGAAGAAGCAGGCGTGCACGGTGCCGGCGGTCTCGACGGTCGGCTGGTCGAGCGCGTCGGTCACCTGGTCGGCGGTGAGGTACGGGCAGTTCGCGTCGACCGGCGTCGTCGGGTCGGACGTGCCGGTCGTCGCCGTCGAGGCCGTCGTGGTCGGGTCGGTCGCCGCGGGGTCGACACCACCGCTCCCCTGGGCGCCGCAGCCGGTCAGGACCAGTGCGGCCAGGACCAGGGCGGCCAGGACCTGTGCCGTGGCCAATGTGGTCCGCATCCCCGTCCTTCCCTTCCCGACCCTGCCCGCCGATGCTAGCCGGGTGACCACCTTCGCCGACCTGCTGGCGCGACGCATCGGGGACGACCCGGGCCGCCCCCTGGTCACCTACTACGACCTGGGGTCCGGCGAGCGGGTCGAGCTCTCCGTGACGACGTACGCGAACTGGGTCGCGAAGACGGCCTCGCTGCTGGCCGAGGAGCACGACCTCGAGCGCGGGGCGACGATGCGCGTCGACCTCCCGCCCCACTGGCTCGGGCCGGTCTTCCTCGGCGCCGCCTGGCTGCTCGGCCTGGCCGTCACCGAGGGGGACGAGCCCGACGCCGTGGTGACCGGACCCGACGGCCTGGACCGGTGGGCGGCGTACGCCGACCGCATCCCCGTGCTGGCCTGTGCGCTGCTGCCGCTGGGCGTGCGCTTCGCCGACCCGCTGCCCGCCGGCGTCCACGACGTCGGCGTCGACGTGTGGTCGCAGCCCGACGGCTACGTCCCGTGGGACCCGCCGACGGGGACCGACCCGGCGACGCAGGGCGTGACGGGCGGGCTCACCCACGACGAGCTGTGGAGCCAGGCCGCCGCCGGTTCCTCTCTCGCCGACGGCGGCCGGCTCCTAGCAGTGGCGAACCCGGCTTCCCCTTCCGGTCTCGCCGCCTTCGTCGAGCCGCTCGCGCGGAGCGGCTCCGTGGTTCTCGTCGCGGCCCCGGGTCAGTTGTCAGGGGGCCCGCTCGACGTCAGCCGGCTGGAGCAGATCGCGGCCACCGAGCGGTGCACCGACCGCTTCCTCGGCCTCGACTGATATGTAGGCGTTCTTGTCAAGAGTGCAGGGTGAGGCGCCGCCGGGGTCGGGTGACTGGGCGGCGCCTCGCTTGGTCTGGGTGGTGCGGGCTGCGCAGCGTGTCTTGGCGACGCGCGGGTCGAGACTGATATGCGCGGGTTGGTTACCGCAGGACGGCGTTCGGCTGGAGCGCACCGCTTGTCTAGAGTCGAGCGTCACGAGCCCGGGGCTCGTGGCTCATAGTCGAATCGCGGGTTCGGCTCCACGCGCTGCACGCGGGCCAGCGTTGACCGGACCAAGTTTGTGGTGGGACTACTCGTGCTGCTGGTCGAGGGTGGCCAGGGACCAGCACCAGCCGGCCAGCTCGCGGGCGATCGCGGTGTTGGCGATGGTGTGCTTCTTGCGGCGCACGGTGTATTTGACCCACTGCTGGTGCAGCCGCTGGTTGCCGGCGTGGCCGCGTGCGCGAGCTGCTTGAGGCGCTTGGTCCCAGCGGGCCTGGAGGACCGGGCCGACCGCGTAGCGGGGTTTGTGGTGCCAGGCGGCCTCGACCAACAGCCGCCGTGCGTGGGTGTTCCCGGTCTTGGTGATCCCGCCCTGTCGGCGCGAGTCACCGCTGGAGTGCTCCGATGGCACCAGCCCGAGGTAGGCGCCGATGCTCGACGCCGTGAACCGGTCCCAGTCGCCGACCTCGACCGCGAGGGCGAACCCGGTCAACGTCGAGATCCCGCGCAGGCAGCACAGCCGCCGCGTGACGTCGGTGAACTCGCTGTCGGAGGCCAGCTCCGCGATCGCCGCATCGAGACGGGCCCGACGCGCCAGAGCGAAGTCGACGGCCTCACGGTCGGCGTCGTAGGCAGTCCGGGTGCCGGGCTGGGCGAACCGGACCGAGTTCAGCCAGGTGGTGTGCTTCGCGGTCCAGGCGTTGCCGCCGTAGTAGACGTGCCCGTGGCGCAGCAACAGCTTGGAGACTCGGTGCCGGGCCCGCATCAGGTCCCCGCGGACGTCCTCACGGGCGCGGACCAGGTCCCGGGCAGCCTCCTCGGTGAGGCTCGGGACGCGGACCGGGACGATCTGGCCGACCTGGAGCAGCTGGGCCAGCAGCAACGCGTCCTTGGCGTCGGTCTTGACCCGGTCCCCGGCCGGCCGGGTCAGCTTCGAGGGTGCGGCGACCTCACAGCGGATCCCCGCCGCAGAGATCGCGCGGTGCAGGCCGAATCCGGTCGGACCGGCCTCATAGGTCACCGCGACCGGGCCCGGCAGTCCGCGCAGCCAGTCGATGACTACCTCATCGGAGGGGACCAGCCGCTGCTTGAACACCTCGCCCGTCACGCCATCGAGGCCGGCCGCGACCACCGACCGTGCGTGCACATCCAGCCCGACACTCGTACGCTCAACTACCACCGGGGCCTCCTATGCCTGTGGATAGGTCGAGCAGACCGCTTCTGCCCGATAACCCACGTACATGCATGTGAGAGGCCCCGGCCCGCAACCCCCTCAGCCGAGGCGGTCACTTCATACCGTCTAGCCGGCCAGGTCGTACCCCTTGAAGCCCTGCCCGAGGAACAACCGGGGCGCGAAGCCCGTCGTGGTCCCGGGCAGCAGCCACAGGTAACCCGTCTTCTTCTCCCGCACCACCAACCCGGAGTGGCCGTTGACCCCCATGTCGCCGACGCCCACCATCCAGTCGTACCGCTTCACGTTGAGCTTGAACGCCTTGGAGCCGATGAAGCCGCCGGGCCCGTTTCCGGGGTACAGGGCGAGCTTCTTGCCGGTCCGGAACAGGCTGTCCGGGGCACCGTCGGCGTCCCAGCGACCGACCCCCACCTGGGCGCCGGCCGTGATCCGGCGGAAGGCGGGGTACGCCGGCAGCAGCCCGCCGACCCCCTTGCCGGGGTAGATCATCATCGAGCGGCCGTCCGGCTGCCCCGTGAGGTCGGGCCAGCCGTCGCCGGTCATGTCGCCGACGGCGGCGAGCAGCTTGACGCCGCGGAAGCCGCGAGCCAGCAGCGTGGCCGCCGCGAAGTGGCCGGCGCCGTCGCCGCGGTAGAGCAGCAGCCGGTCGGACTTCCGGTTGCGCACGATCATGTCCGCCGCACCGTCGCGGTCCCAGTCGCCCGCGCTGAGGATGTCCCCGGCCCGGGGCAGGACCAGACCGCTCGCGACCGGCGTACCCGTCTCGTAGGTGCCGGCGTTGCGGAACAGGACGAGCGAGTCGCCGCTGCGGCCGACGAGGTCCGGAGCAGCCGCACCCGACACCGAGGCGCCTCCGTTCAGGCCGGTGATGCCGCCGAAGCCCTGCATCGGCCCGAGCACGTGGCCGAAGCGACCGTTGCCGCGGCCGGGCTTCACGAACACCTTGCTGGCCCCGGCGGCCCGCACGAGCAGGTCGACCTTGCCGTCGCCGTTGAAGTCACCGTGGCCGGTGATCGTGTCGTAGCCCTGCCAGGTGCCACCCAGTCGCGACGGGGTGCCGAAGCCGACCCCCGCCGCGCCGGGCACCAGGTAGAACGCGCCCTCGGTGCCTCGCGCGACCAGGTCGGGCCGGCCGTCGCCGTTCACGTCGCCGGGACCGTCGATGAGGTCGTACTTGCCCCAGCTGTCGCCCAGCTGCTTGACCGTGAAGCCGGACTGGCCGTTGCCGAGGAAGGCGTCGAGCCGGCCGGTCGCGGCATCACGGGCGACGAGGTCCGCGTGCCCGTCGCCGTCGAGGTCGCCGGCCACCGTGATGAGGTCGTGGCCGCCGAGGCTGGTGAACGTGCCGACGGGCTGGCCGAAGCCGCCGTTGCCGTCGCCGGGCCGCACCTGCGTCACGCCGTCGGCGGCGGTGCGCGCGAGCAGGTCGGCGATGCCGTCCCCCGTCACGTCGGGGGTCAGCATGGTGAGGTCGTACGGCGTCCATCCGCCACCGAGCGAGGTGGGCGCGCCGAACCGCGTCATGCCGTTGGTGGGCAGGACGTAGACCTGCTTGTCGGACTTCTTGCGGATCAAGAGGTCCGGGTACGGCGTGGCGACGATGCTGGACTCCAGCTCGCGGCCCGTCCAGCCCTGCTGCGCGGCGGCGGCGTACTGCCGGATCAGCGGGATCTGCTCGTAGAGGTACTTGCCGGGACAGGCCGTCGCCGCGGCGTCGCGGTGTCCGTTGACCGCCTGGAAGTACTTGCGGCCGACCCACTGCTGCGGGGAGGCGGCGTCGACGCCGTGGAGGCTGAGCTTCCAGGCGAAGAGCACACCGTAGGCCTGCAGCGTCGCGGCGCTCGGCCGGGCGGTCTCGTAGTTGCCGATCGCCGACATCGCGAAGGAGTTCTCGTTGTAGTTGAGGGTGTGCGCACCGACGACGGGCCGGTCGACGCCGCCGTACCGGCCCTCCCAGATGCGGCCGAACTTGTCGACGAGGTAGTTGTAGCCGATGTCGCTCCAGCCGCGGGACTGCGTGTGGTAGGCGTAGATGCTCCGGAGGATGCCGGGCACCTCGTCGGGCGTGTAGTTGTTGGCGTTGACCGTGTGGTGCACGAAGCCGGCGTGCACCTCCGAGTAGTGCAGCGCCGACGCCTCGCGCAGGTTCTCGTTGGCGCCCCACTGGGCGCGCGAGTAGATGACCGGCGCCGGGGTGTAGGTCGCCGCGGCCAGGGCGAGGTCGCCCCGCGAAGCCTCCTCCTCCGCGGTCCGCAGGGCGGTCTGGTCGTAGGCCGAGTGGGAGCCGTCGTTCCCGTCCATCGTGCTGGTGTCGATGGCGGCCCGCTCCTGCGCGGTGTGCCGCGGCTTGCCGGGGTTGACCACGGCGAGCTTCATGTCCGCGGGGAGGTAGTCGTCTGCTTCGGCGCGGACCTGGACGTCGTCGACGCGGCCGACGAGCAGCGGGTCGGTGCCGGGGCGCGCGTGCCGGGCCTCGGCGCTGTCGGGATCGGGGCCGTGGTCGTCGTGGTACTCCAGTGCCGTCCAGCCGGACCACGCGCCGTCGGTCAGCGTGCGCACCTCCAACGACAGGCCGGTCTCGGGTACGTGCTCGCCGTGCGCCCAGGTGACGCCGACGGCGCCGTAGCCGGTCACCGGCTGCGGGACGCTGGTCAGCCGGGCCCCGCCGCCGGGGGCGGCACTCACTCGCGCCTGGGGGGTCGCGGCCAGCCGCCCGCTGGTGCCCTTGGCGCCGCCGGTCGCCAGGGTCAGCGGGACCTCACGCAGGCGGGCCGTGACCGGCCCGGTGGGCACCTTGCTGGTCTTCAGCGCCTCCTGGCCGTACGCCGCCATCAGGGCGCCCGCCTCGGGCGCGGACGGCTCGCTCACCACGTCCAGGCTGATCACGCTCACCGCCGGCGTGAGTGCCGTGCACACGACGGCGAGCGCCAGCACCTGCTGACAGGCCGTCACGAAACGTGCCCGGAACAGGGGGTGGGACGAGCGGGGGCCGGAAGGCATGAGGGGCTACTCCAGTGCGAGGGGAAGAGTCACACGAGAAGCAACTTTCACACGAGTCACACGAGCGCTGGAAGGGTTTCTGAGTAACTACAAACCTGTAATTTCCAGTCGACACGCCGAGTGACCTCGGGTTTGTCAAGAAATCGACGAACGGCCCATCACCAGGTCGCGGGTCACCGCGCCGGGCGACCGCACCCCGGCCAGCCGCAACGTCTCGGCCAGGTCGGCCGCGAAGTCGGTCAGCAGGTCGCGCACGCCCGGGCCACCGTCGGCGGCGAGGGCCCAGAGCACCGGTCGGCCCACGGCCACGGCCCGGGCGCCCAGGGCCAGGGCCCGCAGCACGTCCCGGCCGTGGCGGATCCCGCCGTCGACGTACACCTCGGTGTCGTCGCCCACCGCCTCGACCACCTCCGGGAGCGCGACCGCGGTGGGTACGCAGCCGTCGAGCTGCCGGCCACCGTGGTTGGAGACCCACACCGCCGACGCGCCGGCGTCGACCGCGGCCCGGGCGTCGTCTGCTCGAAGGACGCCCTTCACCGCGACCGGCAGGCCGCCGGCGAGCTCCCGGAGCCAGGCGATGTCGTCGTAGGTGACGTCGGGTGCCTGGTAGAGGCCGTCGTCATCACGCTCCGCTGCGAGCTCCGGGATGAGCGTGTCCAATCCCGTCAGGTCGAAGTCGGCGTCGCGGAGCTTGCTGCCGACGACCGGTGTGTCGACGGTGAGCACCAGCGCTCGCGCGCCTGCCTCGACCGCGCGGCGTACGACCTCCGTCGTGACGCCACGGTCGCGCAGCACGTAGACCTGCAGCCACCACGGCCCGGCGACCGCGCTGACGTCCTGGAGCGTGACGGTCGCCCGGGTCGACAGCACGTACAGCCCGCCCACCTCACCCACCGCGCCCGCCGTGCCCACCTCACCGTCCGGGTGCGCCAGCCGATGGAACGCCGTCGGCGCCACCATCAACGGCGAGGAGACCTCCACACCGAGCAGGTTCGTCCGCAGGTCGACCTCGGTGACGTCGCGCAGCCCGTGCGGCCGCAGCCACCAGTCCCGCCACGCCTCGACATTGGTCCGCAGCGTCTCCTCGGATCCGGCCCCCGTCGCGAAGTACGCGTACGCGCCCGCCTCCAGCAACCCCCGGGCCTCGTCCTCCCGATCCAACCTCAGCGTCACGGGAGGAGTCTGCCAGCCAAGAATTCGCTGGTCACGGAAGCAGGCCTCCACCTACCCTGACGGCGGCAGACTCCCACCGACCAGGACATCCATGACGCCCGCGAGCCGTGGCGTACGGACTCCGCTCCGCTCGACAGTCTCGTCCGGTCCGGGCGAGCCGGACCGTGGCATCGCGATCGTCACAGGGATCGCCGTCGTTCTGGTGCTGGCGGCTCCGATGCTCCGGGCGCCCAGCGTGTACGACGAGGGGTTCGCACTCGTCAACGCTGTGCGGATCGGAGGCGGCCAAGCGCCGTATCTGGACTTCTGGACGGTCTACACACCGGGCGAGTACTACCTGCTCGCCGGAGTCTTCCGGGTTTTCGGAGAGCAAGTGCTGCTCGCCCGGTCCGCTGACGTGCCCTTCAAGCCCTCCTCTGCTGGCAGGTTTATGCCCTCGTGCGTCCGTGCACCGCGAGCCGCTCGGGCGAGCGGTGTCACGATCTTGATATCCGTCATGATCGCTGTTTTCGCCCAGCCTTTGTACCCCGTTCTGACGGCGCTCCTGCTGAGTTTGGCCGCTCTACGACTGCTGATCCCTGCTCTTGGTCCCGGAGGTAGGCGTCTGTCATTGGTTGCCGTGGGTGCTCTTGCGGGCACATCGGGATGGTTCCGTCAGGACGACGGCGTCTACGCGCTCCTGATGGTGTTCGTGGTGACGTTGGTTGCCCGGTCCACGGACCCGGACTCGCCCGGGCTGCGCGCCGGACTGGCCAGGTTGGCCAGAGATGGTGGAGCCGTAGCTGCAGGTCTTGCTGCGGCGTTCGCGGTGCTGTTCCTTCCGTGGGCACTCGTCGTTCCTCAACACGTCCTGGTCGACCAGCTCGTCGTGCATCCGACCACGGTCTCACGAGGCCCGCCGCATCCGCTCCCGCTCCCCGGCTCGACCACCGGACTCGGGCCTCTCGTGGCTGTACTTCTACGCGTCCTCGCCGTGCCCGACCACCGTATCAGCTGGGCGCCGTCGGCGACTGGTCACGGCGAAGGAGCGATCGAGCCGAGTGGCTGGTCCGCCTGGGGTCCTGGCCTGTGCTCACCCACATCGCTCGATGATCGGCCGGTACGACATGCCCCACGCTCTCCCCAGCTGACTTGGCCTGGTCCTGGCGGCGCTCTGTCGTGCGGTGTCGAGACGCAGGCAGGCGTTCCGACGCTCCGTCGACAGGCATCGTCGCGTACGTGGTGCTGCGCCCGCCGTGACAGCCGAATGGATCCGACGACACCACCATGGCCTTCGCCTACACCTGCCGAGCCCTGCGCCGACGGCTCCCGACGTGGGGAGCACGGTGCTGCTGCTCCAGGAACGGCCTCTACCAGCGACCAGGAGTTCGTGGGCAGCGCGCGGCATACAAGTCTCGTACAACGACGCGCTCTTCTACTTCGTGGCGCAGCGGCCGGTGGCCACGCGCTTCCACGAGAACAGCCCGCTGGTGACCGACACCGTGCCAGTCGCAGCGCGAGATGGTCCGCGAGCTCGGAGCGTGCGCAGCCGCCCTGAGTCGTGCTCGTCGACATCCCCGAGTCCACGGAGGACAACGCCAGCTCACGAACAGCGGCGTCGCTCGGTCCTCGACGACTGGATCCGCGAGCACTACGTCCCGGACTCGACCATCGACATCTCCGCTTGGCGGTCGACGGCGCGTCGGCAGGCAGGCCTGTCAGACCTCGGAACCGAGCTCGTCGTCGGTGCCCTCGGACTCGTCGTCGTACTTGACGTACTTGATGCCGGCCTCGACGTCGCCGTCGAAGCCGAGGACGCCCTTCTCGAGGACCAGGACGCGGTCGCAGATCTTGCGGACGGAGCCCGCGGCGTGGCTGACGTAGAAGATGGTCACCCCGCTCTGCTTGATCTCCCTCAGCTTCTTCATGCACTTGATCTTGAACGGCTTGTCGCCCACCGACAGCGCCTCGTCGGCCAGGAAGATGTCGGCGTCGACGTGGATGGCGATGGCGAACCCGAGCCGGGCGTACATGCCGGAGGAGTAGTAGCCGACCGGGGAGTCGAGGAAGTCGTCGATCTCGGCGAAGTCCGTGATCGCCTCGAACTTGCGGTTGGTCTCTGCCTCGCTCATGCCGAGGATCGCGGCGTTGAGGTAGATGTTCTCGCGGCCGGTCAGCTGGGGGTGGAAGCCGGCGCCGGTGGCGATCAGGCCGGCGATCCGGCCGCGGGTGCGCACGGAGCCGGCGTCGGGATTCATCACTCCCTGCACGACCTTGAGCAGGGTGCTCTTGCCCGAGCCGTTGAGGCCCATCAGGCCGATGGCCTCGCCCTGGCTGACCCGGAACGAGACGTCGTTGAGGGCGAGGAACGAGTTGGTCACCTGCTGGCGTCGTATCACCGCCACCGAAACCTGCTTGAGGGTGCGGTGGTACTGCTTGGTGAACTTCTTGGAGACGTTCTCGACGACGATCGAGTCGCTCATCAGAGCCTCTCGGGGATTCTGTTCTCGAAGCGGCTGAAGACCCACTGGGCGGCCACGACCATCAGCAGCGCCGCACCCAGGGCGACGAACCCGCGCGTGAACAGGTGGTCGGGCATCGCGGCCACGATGGTGGCGTCGGGCGAGGTCACGGCCGTCGCCGTCGCGGCGGGATCGCTCGTCGTGGGCACCCAGAAGCACCGCTGGACCAGAAGGACGGCGTCGGCGATCGGGTTCGCGAGGTAGAGCTCGGTGTGGCCACGGAAGCGCTCGGCGACGATGGCGTAGGGGTACATCATCGGGACGCCGAAGCGGATGAAGTTGTTGACCACCGCGACGGCGTTGCCGGTGTCGCGCAGGAAGACCTGGGCGACGCTGAGCGCCAGGCCCAGGGCCAGGGCGAACACGATGATGATGGCGTAGCCGAGGACCCCGGCCGCGAGAGCGGTCAGGTCCGGCGACCAGCCGACGAAGTACAAGGCGACCCCGAGGATCACCAGCTCTGGCCACAGGTGGTAGATCGAGACCAGCAGGGACGCGAGCGGGAACATCTCGCGCGGCATGGCGCTCTTCTGGAGGAGCGAGGCGTTCCGGACGATCGAGCGGGTGCCGGCGGCCACCGTCTCGGTGAACATCGTCACGACCATCATCGCGGAGAACACATGGATGGCGAAGTTCTCGATGTTGCCGCCGCGGCCGATGAGCAACGTGAAGATGAAGATGTACATCAGGAACTGCGTGAGCGGGGTGATGTAGCTCCACAGCATGCCCAGGAAGGACCCGGTGTAGCGGGCGGTGACCTCGCGCTTGACCAGGAGCTTGAGCAGGTACCGGTGCCGCAGGATGCCGGTGATGCCGCCTTGCGGCGCCGGCGAGACCAGCGGCATGTCGGCCAGCGCCGCCTCGCGACTGGCCCGGTCGTGCGGGGGTGTGGGCGAGGTCGGCTCGAGCACGTCAGTCACCTGCAGCCCCGGTGTTCTCGCCGGGCACGATCCATGGTGCCAGTGTCTTCTCCCAAGCCTCGGGCGAGGTGATGTCGGCCAGTGCGTCGCGGTACTCCGCGGCGAGGCGCGGCCACTCCCGGCGCAGCTCGGCGTGGATCGACAGCGTCTTCTTGAGCAGCTCGCGGTAGTGCGCTGGGTCGCGCCGGTAGAGCGCGGCGGAGGCGCCGTCGTTCATGGACACGATCGCCGAGTCGTAGGTCGCCAACCGATACCACTTGGCGTCCATCGCGGAGAGCTCGGCCTCCGGGTGCTCCTTGGACAGCTCGCGCACCGGGCGCAGCTGCCGGATCGGAGCGAACCCGGCGGTGATGAGCTGCGAGAGCCGTCCCGGGATCTCGGTGCCGGGCCCCTTGCCCTTGCGTGGTGGCTTGGTGCGCTTGACCGGCGGGAACGAGTCGGGGTCGGCGTGGAGCTGCGCGTCGGTGAACTGCTTGCGGAACGCATTGACCTCGCCGAGCTTGCCCGGCAGCTGCTCGTGCAGGGCGTACGGACCGGCCAGCACGTCGAGCAGTGCCTGGTGCCGGATCTCCACGGTGGAGTACTGCAACGACACCAGATGCTTGATCTGGTGGTTGAGGCTCTCGCGCACCAGGCGGCCGCCGTTGTCGTACGGCGAGTGGAGCAGCGCCGAGATGAAGCGGTTGCGGTGGTGGAAGTAGGCCTGCCAGTCGACGGCGTCGTTCTTGTCCGTCCACGGCACGTGCCACACCGCGGCCCCGGGGAAGGTCACCGTCGGGAAGCCGTGCTGCTTGGCACGCAGGCCGAACTCGAGGTCGTCCCACTTGATGAAGATCGGCAGCGACAGACCGATCCGCTCGAGCACCACCCGCGGGATCAGGCACATGAACCAGCCGTTGAAGTCGACGTCCACGCGCTTGTGGAGCCACCGGGCCGAGCGGATGTTGCGAGCGGCCAGGTCCCAGTCGGAGTAGCCGTCGAGCGGCGTCTGCCACCAGAACCGCCACGGCTGCACGATCTCGCCGAACGAGTGCAGCCGGGAGCGCGAGAAGAGGGAGAACATGTGGCCGCCGACGATGGTCGGCCGGCGGGCGAGGTCGCCGAACGTGATGGCGCGGATGAAGCTCTCGGGCTCGCAGACGACGTCGTCGTCCATCATCATCGCGTAGGTCGCGGTGCCCTTCCGAACGGACTCGAGCTGGCCGCGGGCGTAGCCACCGGAGCCGCCGAGGTTGCCCTGCTCGTTGATCACCAGCAGGTCGCCCAGGGACTTCTCCGCGAGCGCGAAGAGCTCGTGGTCGGCGACCTTCTGGGTGCCCTGCTCGGAGACGAACACCGTGTCGAGGTACGGCCGCAGCGCCTCGTCCTCGCCGACCTGGATCAGCAGCTTGGCGCAGAAGTCGGGCTTGTTGACGGTCGTGATGACGATGTCCACGGTGCCGTGCTGCTCGCGCTCGGCGGGCACCTCCGCCGTCCACTCCGCCGACTCGACGACGGCGTCCTCGTCACCGGCAACGACGTCGTACCAGTACCAACCTCCGTCTGCGAACGGCGTCAGCGTCAGGTCGAAGTCGAACGTCGCCCGCCCGTCGTCCACGGTCGCGGCGTCCACGCGCTGCGAGCGACCGTTGGCCATCGACTTGTAGACCGTGATGCTGGCACCCTGGCCCACGAGCGCGACCGACAGGCGCACCTCGCTGACGACGCTCCAGCGGCGCCAGTACGACGCCGGGAAGCCGTTGAAGTAGGTGCCGAACGACATCTTGCTGCCCTGGTGGACGCGGAACGCCGTGCGCGACACGATCTGGTCGGGGTGCACCGCACGCCCCGTCGAGGTCGACTGCCGGATGGCGGCGTTGTTGAGGTCCTTGGCCGCGCGGTTGCCGCCGATGTCGTAGCGGTCGGCGTCGAGCCGCGGCTCCTCCGGGTCGACGTACAGGGCGAACACGTCGGTGTCGCGGTCGATCGGCAGGATCTGGCGCTGGAGCAGGCGACGTACCTTCGGGGCCGCCTGGTCCACGGTCTCGGCTGTGGTGGTGCTCATTCGTCGACTCCTCCGCTGGTCAGGGTGGCGCCGTCGGCGAAGTGCGGCCTCAGCTTGTTCTCGTACATCGACAACGCCGAGCCGATGGCCATGTGCATGTCGAGGTACTTGTAGGTGCCGAGCCGGCCACCGAACAGCACCATCGGCTCACGCTTGGCCAGCTCGCGGTACTTGAGCAGCTTCGCGCGGTCCTCGGCGGTGTTGATCGGGTAGTACGGCTCGTCACCCTCCTCGGCGGCGCGGCTGTACTCGTGCACGATCACGGTCTTGCCGGGCAGGTAGGTCTTCACCCGCTCGGGGTGGAAGTGCTTGAACTCCAGGATCCGGGTGTACGGCACGTCCTCGTCGTTGGCGTTCACGACCGAGGTGCCCTGGAAGTCATCGACATCGACGACGCTCTGCTCGAGGTCGACGGTCCGCCAGGAGAGCCGACCCTCGGAGTTGCCGAAGTACTCGTCGACCGGGCCGGTGTAGACGATCGGCACCTTGCCCTTGTAGTGGTCGGCCACATCGAAGAAGTCGGTCTCGACCCGCACCTCGATGTTCGGGTGGTCGGCCATCCGGGTCAGCCACGCGGTGTAGCCGTCGGTGGGGAGCCCCTCGTAGGTGTCGTTGAAGTAGCGGTTGTCGTAGCTGTAGCGGACCGGGAGCCGGGTGATGATGTCCGGGCTCAGCTCCTTCGGGTCGGTCTGCCACTGCTTGGCGGTGTAGCCCTTGACGAACGCCTCGTAGAGCGGCCGGCCTATCAGGCTGATCGCCTTCTCCTCGAGGTTCTCCGCGGTGTCGGTGTCGAACTCACTGGCCTGCTTGGCGATCAGCTCGCGCGCCTCGTCGGGGGTGTGCGCCTTGCCGAAGAACTGGTTGATCAGCCCGAGGTTCATCGGGAACGAGTAGACCTGCCCCTGGTACTTCGCGAAGACCCGGTGCTGGTAGCCGGTGAACGTGGTGAACCGGGTGACGTAGTCCCACACCTTCTGGTTCGAGGTGTGGAACAGGTGCGCGCCGTACTTGTGCACCTCGATGCCGGTCGTCGGCTCCTTCTCGGAGTACGCGTTCCCGCCCAAGTGGTGCCGGCGTTCGAGCACCAGGACCCTCAGCCCCAGCTCGGACGCACAGCGCTCGGCGATGGTCAGGCCGAAGAACCCGCTGCCCACGACGACGAGATCGGGCAGGCTCTGGTCGGACACCAAGAAATTCCCCTGACGATGAATAACGAGCGGATAACCCTGTCGAGTCTAGCGAGCCGTGGGTGCGCCGCCCGATTCCGCGAGGCGACTCGCGCGCCCCCGCTGCATGGCCCGGGCGCCGCGGATGGCACGGATCACGTTGCCGGCCTCGGCACGGCCGCCGCGCAGTGGGCTGAGGGCCACCACACCCGCGGTGATGACGTACGGCTTGGCCCGCACCAGGGCGTTCTCGCCGTGCCGGAAGTGCACGACGAACAGGTTGCGGTACATGTAGAAGCCCTTCCACGTGTCCAGCGCCAGCTGCTGCGAGAACGCCAGCTGCCGGACGAGCACGGCGTCGCGCACGGCCCAGATCCGGAAGCCCGCCTTGCGAGCCCGCAGGGCGAAGTCGGCGTCGTCGTAGAAGATGAAGAACTCCGGGTCGGGAAGGCCGACGGCGTCGACCACGCGTCGGCGGACGAGGAAGCCCTCGAACGCGACGACCTGGATCTCGACCAGCGGCGGCATCGCCTCCCGGGTCCGGTACGTCGTCTCGACGCTCGCCGTCTTGGGCCGGACCGACAGCGGGTTGCGCAGGTCGAACGTCGTGGCGGACTTCTCGACCAGCCGGCCCGCGAGGTCCTCGCGGACGCACATCAGGCAGTCGGCGTGCTCGGCGTCCACGGCCATCAGCGTCTCCAGGCAGTCCGGCGCCGGCAGCACGTCGTCGTCCATCAGCCAGATGCGGTCCCAGCCACCGGCGTACGCCGTCTCCATCCCGATCCGGAACCCGCCAGCTCCCCCGACGTTCTCCTCGCTGCGGATCACCGTGAGCGGGAGGTCGTCGCGGGCGAGGACCTGCTGCGTGTGGTCGCCGCTCGCGTTGTCGACCACGATCACGGTGTCGGGTGCGTAGGTCTGGGCGACCAGGCCGTCGAGCATCCGTGACAGCAGATCGGCCCGGTTGTGGGTCACCACGACCACGGCCACGGACTCGCGGTCAGCCACCGAGGAACCTCCGGTGACCGGTGAAGTCCCCGCGCAGCCCGGCGACCATGGCGCGGGCGCTCAGCCTCAGGCGGGCCGGACTGGGCCGCGTGAACGTGTAGAACCAGGCCGTCTTCGCCACGAACGCCAGCGCTGCGGGCCACCCGTGGTAGTCGCGGAGGTTGACCAGGTTGTTGCGCGCCATGCAGTAGTGCTTGAGGTCGCTGGGGCTGTGGTTGTACGTCGTCCGGCCGAACGCCATCGGCGTGCCGAGGTCGTCGGTGGCCGGGTGCAGGACGTGGGCGTCGACGACGGTGGCGGTCCGGGCGCCGGCCTTGCGGGCGCGCCAGAGGTACTCGACGTCGTCGCCCCAGATGAAGAAGTCCTCCCGCGGCGTGCCGATCCGCTCGACCAGCTCCCGCGTGACCAGCACGCCGTTGAAGGGGATCACCACATCGGCGATGACGCCGTCGCGCGCGGCCCGCTCGACCTCGGCCATCCGGTGCACGACCTTCGCCCGCCCGGGCAGCCGGATCGGGAAGCACAGTCGGGACTGGTCCTGCTCGGCGAGCACGGCCGGCCCCCAGAAGTCGTAGTCGTGGTCCAGCAGGCGCTTCAAGCAGTCCGGCTCGGGCATGCCGTCGTCGTCCATCAGCCAGACCAGGTCGGCCCCACGGTCGTAGGCCGCCTGGAGGCCGGCATGGAACCCGCCCGCGCCGCCGCGGTTCTCGGGCAGCGGCATCGGCACCACCGGAGGGTCCTGCGCGCGCAGCCACTCGCCGGTGCCGTCGGTGGACGCGTTGTCGACGACGAGCACCTCGGCGAGGTCGGGCGTCTCCAGGAGGCGCGCGACCAAGCGCCGTACCAGGTCCAGCCGGTTGAAGGTGACCACCACCGCGATGATGTGCGGGGTCTCGGGGGCGGTCACGCCGACCAGTCTGTCAGGAGCAGGCGGGACCGATGAGTCCGGCGACCGGCGACGGTCGGCATTCACAGATCACCCGACAGTCGTGGATCGGAGAACACCTGATGGGCTCGCTCACCGTCGACCTCTTCAGCAGCCTCGACGGTTTCGGCGGGGCGGTCGGCTGGCCCGGCTACTACGGCAAGGACGGCCCCGAGCTGATGGGCTGGCTGGAGGAGAAGCTGGCCGAGGACCACATCGTCGTGATGGGCGCGAACACCTACCGCACCATGTCGCAGATCGTGGCGGAGCAGGAGGACCCCACCTTCGCCCGGATGGCCGAGATCCCCAAGGTGGTGTTCTCCTCGACCCTCGAGGTCCCGCTGACCTGGGCCAACACCGAGCTGGTCGCCGAGGACGCGGTCGACTCGCTCAGGACGATGAAGGACGAGCGCAACCTGCCGATGCGGACCATGGGGAGCATCTCGCTCAGCAGGTCCCTGGTGCGCGCGGGCCTCGTCGACTTCCTGCAGGTCACGGTCTTCCCCGTGGTCACCGGCCAGTCCGGTCTCGAGCCGCTCTACGCCGGCCTGGCCGGACCTCGACCTCGACCTGGTCGAGGAGCGCACCCTGGACGGCCGCATCAGGTGCTCCGGTACGTGCCGACCCTGCGCTGACCGCCGTAGTCGGCGCCCTAGGCCGCGGACGAGTCCTGGGTGAGGCGGCGCGTGCCGGAGTGGTCGACGAGGTAGTGGGCCCCGAACGGATCCCGCCACACGTAGATGCCCGGGAAGGGTTGCTTCACCTGCCAGCCCCCGAACGTCTTGATGCGGTGGTGGCGGATGGTCATCGGCCCGTAGTTGCCCACCCGGGACTGGCCTGCTCCCTCGGCCGCCCCACCGTGGACGAAGGCCTCGGTGTGGTCGACCTGCTGGGATCGGCTGGTGCTGGGTGAGTGCGGGAAGGTGTCGGCCGGCGTCATCAGATGCACGGCCTGTCTATGTCGGTCGGGGATCTCGTAGGCATCCACCGGCGCCTGGCCCTCCACGTCGAAGACCGGCCTGATGGTGAGCTTCGCGTCGCTGCCGAGGTGGTCGCGGACCCAGCCCTCGGTGAGCGGCCCGGATCCTTCGACCCTGGCGATGCCCGTGCTCTCGGCGCCGCCGTAGAGGTGGACGTAGACCGTGACCGCAGGGAGGAACTGTGACCAGTCGAGGTCCTCAGGGGCTTGGCCGCTCACGTCATCTCCGGCCGCCGCGCTCCGCATCAGCTCGAGCGCTGCAGCCGGGTTGGACAGGACCAGCACGGCCTTCACCCGGCGTACGTCCTCCGGATCCTCGTCGCCGAGTCGTCGCAGCAGGTCGGCGATGAAGGCGACCGTGGCGTCGAAGCGCGCGATGGTGGCGAACGGCCCGCGGATGTAGAAACCCCGCATGCCGTGCTCGTCGGACCGGGTCGGGTCGGCGAACTGCCGACGGTGCGCGGCCTCCTCCGCCTCGGCCGCGGCCTCGGGATCGGAGGTCTTGACGGCCGCCGCCACCAGGAGCTCGAAGCGCGTCCACGGGACACGGCCGTCGGCCGACTCGACAACCATCTCGTCGACGAGGTCGGCCTGCTCCCCGGTGAGGTCGCGAGTCTTGCGAGCCACGAACCGGGCGTAGTGGGCTCGGACTTCGAGCGCCTGCACCCGCTCCCACAGCCGCGGCAACCGGATGCTGAGGTCGAGGGCGTCGGCGACCAACTCCCGGCCGGCGAACGAGGACAGGCCCAGCCTCGCCGCCAGCGTGGCCGGCGAGAACTCCGCCACGAGGGGCGTGCCCTCGCCGCCCAACCGCCGCGCCCGCTCGCCTCCCGGGATGCGCGCCTGCCACGGGTCGATCGTCTGCGCGTCGTTGAGGATGGCGTGCTGGCGAGCGGCCAGCAGGATCTTCGCCTCCGTCTCGCGCAGGGTCCGCGCGAGGTCGTCGACATGCTCGAGGAGCTCTGCTCCCGACATGTCCCCGAGATCCGCCATGGAGAAATTGAAGCACCGACCACCGACATCGCCTTGCCCGAAATCGCCGGGCCTTCCTCATCTGCCTACCCAGATCGGCGCAGGCTTCTCCAACGGGGACGGGCTGCCCTGGCGGTAGCAGCGGATTCGTCTGGTGGGACGTCAGCACCGATCCGTACACCGTCGACAACTACGCCGGGGTCTCCGTCGGCGCCTGGGTGGTTCCTCGTCGGGGGTCGGCGACCAGCTCACGGCGGGCGGTAGTCTCCTCTCAGCATCCATCTCGGTCTGTGGCGCGGCGGGCCGCCCGCTCCGGCGCCGGGAAGGAGCGGCCATGAGGTCAACCGGCCGATCCCGGGCGTTCTTCGTGACAGCGCTGGCCGTCAGCAGCACGGTTCTCGTCTCGGTGACGACCAGCGACGCTGCCCCCGCGCAGACCCACGCCGACACCAGCCTCGCGGGCCATCACTGGCGACACAAGGTCCAGGTCGACGGCACGGCTGGGCGCGACACGGTCCTCATCACCGGAGGCAAGGACCTCACGCTGGACTCGTTCGGCATGGGGACCGGCCACATCCGGATACGCGTGGAGCTCGCGAACAGCCGACGCATCCTGACGTCGCGTCAGTTCATCAGCTACTACTCCGTGCGTCAGCCCTGGACCCCATGGGTGGGCGCGACCGATCTCGACCATCGGGGCGGCAAGGAGATCGTCCTCGGTTTCTCCACCGGTGCCCACGCCCAGCTCTTCACGAGTCTCACCTATCGCGCCGGTCACCTGCGCCGGCTGCGCGCCCCCGGCAGCTCATCGTGGATGATCAACAGCTCGGTCGGCACGGGCAGCTCGGGCTGGCGATGCACCACCACCGGTGTTCAGGGTCGGTCCGTTGCCCCGTCCGCTACCGATCCCACCACGTTCCGGATCCAGCGCAACAGCTACGTCCAGGGAGCACACGGCTGGGTGCGCACCAGTCACTTCGTCAAAACGGTCGACGCGGACGCGCAAGGCAACCCGCCTGCCTCCACGGATCACTACCCCACTTTCGACTGTCCTGGCCTGCCCCGAGACCTCAGGTAGCACCGCTTCGGCCCGCCCTGCCAGCAGGAGCCCGGTCCGTTGTCCACCACGCGGAGCCATGCCAGAATGGCTTCGTCCGTACGGCCTCGGAGCACGGTCGCCACAGGTTCTCCGACGCGGACAGCCAACTGACCTTGGGTCCCCGTCGGCGCACTCGATGCGAGGTGCCGGTAGCCATGCGCGTCACCCACTCTCTCGCACCTCTAGGCGCCATTCTGGCCGCCGCCCTGCTGCTGCTCGCAGCACCTACCGCGGGACTTTCCTCGGCTGCCGACGTGGGCGGCGCCGACGGATATGCCGCCGCGGCGACCTCGTTCGTCACCTCCGGCGGCCTTTCCGGCGTGACCGCGACCGCGACCGACGATGCCTGGGCGGTCGGCTCCACCGGCACCGGCGAAACCCTGATCCTGCACTGGGACGGCACCTCTTGGGAACGGGAGCCCAGCTCCACGGCCGCTACTGCCGGGCAGCTCGCCAGCGTGACCGCGACCGCGATCGACAATGCCTGGTCGGTCGGCACCACCGGCACCGGCGAGACGCTGATCCTGCACTGGGACGGCACCTCTTGGGAACGGCAGCCAAGCCCCACGGCCGCTACCACCGGGCAGCTCGCCAGCGTGACCGCGACCGCGATCGACAATGCCTGGTCGGTCGGCACCACCGGCACCGGCAAAGCGCTGATCCTGCACTGGAACGGCGCCACCTGGCAGCGGCAGCCGACCCCCGCGCCGCCAAAGGTCAGCAATCTGACTGCCGTGGCTGCCACCTCCGCTCGCAGCGCATGGGCGGTCGGCACCTTCGGCAACGGGCTCGGCAGCATCGAGGAGCTCGCCCTGCGTTGGGACGGCACGAAGTGGCGACGGGTGCGGCTTCCGCAACCCCGCGGCAGTGCGCTGCTAGGGGCCGTTGCCGTCCCGGGTGGCGGGGCGTGGGCGGTGGGTTGCCTCGGTTGCGAGGGCGGCCCGAACAAGACGCAGATCCTGCACTGGAACGGCACCGCGTGGAAGGCGGCACCCAGCCCTAGCCCGCCGGCGGGCGACATCCTCTTCGGTGTCGGCGCCACGTCGGCGCAGAACGCCTGGGCGGTCGGCGAGAGATTCCCCCACCTGGCCCGCCCCCGCACGCTCGTGCTGCACTGGAACGGAACCGCCTGGAAACGGCAGACCAGTCCCAGCCCCGCCGCAGCGGCAGGAAGGCTCAACGCCGTGGCCGGCACTTCGGTTCACGACGCGTGGGCGGTCGGCTACAGGAGCCCTGGCGCCACCACCAGCACGCTGATCCTGCATTGGAACGGCACGGCATGGAAATGACACCCGCCGTGACCAAACCGTGTGGGACGCCTCGACCACCCGATTGAGTGTGACGGAGGTCCCGACCGTGTACCGAACTATCCTGCGTCTCCTGACGGCCGCTGCCTTGGCCAGCGCCGCCACCGTTCCTCCCACCGCTGCCCCCGCCGTCGACGCGCCCGAAGGTGCAGCCGGCATGACCACGCTCACCCTCCTCGTCCACGGCTGCGACGGCTGCTCCATCACCCCCGTCCAGGCGGGCGACGGATCCGCACCGGCTCTGTGGCAGGGCAGAACGAAGAAGGTTCGCCATGGCGCCGTGCGCTGGAAGGTGGCGACCCGGCACACCCTCGGGATGAGCTTCAACATCGTCGACTTCGACGGCGTGGCCCTTGACTCGATGACGAACATCGTCGTGGCCTATCGCGGTCTCAAGGTCGGCGCCCGGGTGCCCAACGGCGTCGCCGCTCACAAGAAGCGCGCCAACGGCTGTTGGGCAGGTACCCGAAAGGCGTCCGTCACGCTGCGTGTCCGCGTCGAACAGTTCCCCGGGACGTCCGACCTGCCACCAGCCGTCGAGGGCTACCGGATCCGGCCCTACCTCACCAGGACGGCCCCACACCTGCCTATCTACAAGAGCAGGGTTAACGGCCCCACCTTCCACGGCACCATCGGAAACCAGGACGCCTACTTCTGCGGACCCTCAAGCGGATAGCGGTGGTGGCGGCGGAGGCGGCGGGTCTGACTCCGGAGCGCTGTGAATCGTCGAGGGCACGGCCACGTCAGGATGCCGATTCGACTCCGCACGACGCGTCAACTCGGCTACCCGGCGGCCCAAGTCGGTCAGCAGGCGGCCCCCAGGTCGTCGGCCTGGTTGGCGGCGTACCCGTTGCTGAGGTTGCCGATTGAACCGCCGGTGACGACCTCGGGCGGCGCCGGCGTCTCCGTCGGCGCCTGGGTGGGTTCCTCGTCGGGGGCGTCGGCGGGAGTGGACGCCGGCGCCTCGGTGGTGGCCGGCGGGGCGGCCTCGGTGGTCTCGGGCTCGGTGTGCTGTTCGGCCGCGGGGGTGCGGCCCTCGGACCGGGCGATGGCGATGTTCACCATCCGGCGGACGGTGGGGATGTCGGGGTGAGCCGTGACGACCATGGGCGGCACCAGGGAGACGGTGGAGACCTTCTGTCCGCGGGCCTTCAGCGCCAGGGAGATGAAGCGGTCGACCTCGCTGGCCGGGATGTTGGTGGAGATCATGGCCGATGAGGCGTTCGCGATGGCCTCGAAGTTGGTGAGGGCGGTCTGCGGGCTGATCTGGTGCAGCATCGCGCCCATCACGCACTTCTGGCGCGCCATCCGGGAGTAGTCGTCGGAGCCGTCGCGAGCACGGGAGAACCACAGCACGTCGTGTCCGTCGAGCTTGCGGAGCCCGGGCTGGATGTAGCCGGTGACGTCGCTGCCGAGACCGCCGACGGGGATCGGCTGCCGGACGCGCAGGGTGACGCCGCCCATCGCGTCGACGAGGTCGCGGAAGCCCTGGAGGTTGACCATCGCCCAGTAGTTGATCTTCAGGCCGGTGATGCCCTCGATGCCCATGATCGTGGCGTCCACGCCGGGCTGGTCGGACTTGCGGAAGAGGCCGGTGTGGTCCTGGGCCCAGGTGCTCACGCCGTTGAGGTAGCAGCCCTCGCACGAGAAGCCCCTCGGGAACTGCTTGGCCATCACCGAGCCCTTGGCGAACGGGAAGTTCGCCATGTTGCGGGGCAGACCCACGAGGACGGTGCGGCCGGTCTCCTCGTCGATGCTCGCGATGGTCATGGAGTCCGGACGGAGACCCCAGCGGCCGGCGCCGGAGTCGCCGCCGAGCAGCAGGACGTTGAAGCGGCCGTGGTGCGCCTCGCTGACCTCGCTGCCGCCGAACATCGTCAGGATGAAGTTGCGCTGCACCCCCACGAGGTGCGCGCCGAAGAGCAGGGTCCCGGCGACCGAGAAGCACAGCAGGCCGTTGACGCCGACGACGGTCCGGCGGTGACCGAGGCTCAGGGCCAGCGGTTGGCCCAGCCGCCAGGCGTCGACGAGCAGGCCCGCCCAGCCGACGGCCAGTGCCATCAGCACGAAGCGGAGCAGGTTGAGAAGACCCGTGTCCGAGGCCACCCAGAACAGGTACTCGTTCCAGACCAGCCCGGTCGGCACGCTCAGCACGGCGAGCACCACCAGGACCAGCCAGGTCCGCATCGCGAACCGTCCGACCTGGCGGTTGCCGGCGACCAGCTGGGCCGAGCCCGGGACGACGAGCGTCATCGTCATCAGCATGAGGGCGCGCCGGTACTGGATGCTGGCGGCCCGGTCGCGCGTCGTCGTACGCGCGAAGGCCGAATCTGACCCGGGGGAAGATGCGGGCGGCATCGAGCGGTGCCTCTCTTGCTGGGGAAGGAGCGTGCCGAGGCATCGACACTGTGGTGCACCGTCAGTATCACCAGTCACACCCGCACCAGCGCGGTACGACGCGCCGACACGGCCGCGTGAGGGTCCAGGCGGTAGCGTCACGGCCATGACGGCTACTCCTCCGGGGCGCCCGCCCGGCGACGGCATGCCCGAGGAGGGCACGCCGGAGTACGAGTGGCTGTACGGCGCGGGAGGACAGAACGACACGGAGTCCGGCAAGCATCGCGCCGTGCCCCGCGCCGACGACGCCACCCGGCCGGTACCCCGGCAGCCTCGCCCCGAGGAGACCCAGGTCATGCCGATCCAGCCCCCCAGCCAGTCCCAGGCCGTCCTGAGCGGGCGGCAACGTCGCGCCCAGCTGCGCGTCGAGGCCGAGGACACCGTCCAGCGCCGCGCCACCCGCCCGACCCCGCCACCGGTGGCGCCCCCGCCGGCCTCCGGCAGCTCGCGTCGGCGTTTCGGAGGCTTCCGACCGCGCTTCCGGTTCCGGTACGTGTGGCTGCTCCTGCTCCTCTTCCTGGTGTTCCTCGTGGTGACTCCGCTGATCGCCTGGAACCAGGTCACCAAGATCGACGCCATGCCGTCGGGCGACCGGCCCGGAGACCAGCCCGGGACGACGTACCTGCTCGTGGGCAGCGACTCGCGAGCCGGCCTCACGCCGGAGCAGCGCAAGGAGCTCAACACCGGCGGCGACGTCGGTCAGCGCACCGACACGATCATGCTGCTCCACACCGGGTCGGGCCCGAACCTGCTGATGTCGATCCCCCGCGACTCCCTCGTGCCGATCCCGGGGCACGGCACCACCAAGATCAACGCGGCGTACGCCTTCGGTGGCCCGAAGCTGCTGGTGCGCACCATCGAGGCCAACACCGGCATCCGCATCGACGACTACGTCGAGATCGGGTTCGGCGGGTTCGTCGGGCTGGTGGACGCCGTCGGCGGCATCGAGATCTGCCCGAAGGAGGACATGGTCGACGCCGACGCCAACCTCCGCATCAAGAAGGGCTGCCAGGACGTCGACGGCAAGGTCGCCCTCGCGTACGCGCGGTCCCGGCACGCCCAGGAGCTCGGCGACCTCGACCGCGCCGCCCACCAGCGCGAGGTCGTCTCCGCGGTCGGCCACAAGGCGATCTCGCCGTGGTCGGTGCTGAACCCCTTCCGCTACTGGAACCTGAACATGTCCGCCGCCGACTTCGTGGCCGTCGACGACGAGATGGGACCCCTCGCCGCCGCCCAGTTCGCGCTGGCCATGACCCGGGTCGACGGCGCCAACGGGCTCACCTGCGGCGTACCGATCTCCGACCTCGCCGTGCACTGGGACGAGACGCGCGCCGACGCGATGTTCCAGCACATCCAGGAGGACGACACCGCCGGCATCGGCAAGGACCTCTGCACCCCGTCCGGCCTGGTGCCGTAGCTCAGGCGAACGAGCCGCCGATCTCGTGGCTGCGGCCGACGAAGGTGGCAACCACTCGCTCTCCGTTGCTCACCTCGACGTCGTAGACGCCGGTGACGTCCTCGCGGCTGCGCTCGACCGCGGTCGCGGTGAGCACGTCGCCGAGATGCGTGGGGGCGCGGAAGCGGATCTCGGCGCCCGCGGCCACCGTACGACGGTCGTAGCTGTTGCAGGCGAAGGCGAAGGCCGAGTCGGCCAGGGTGAACGTCAGCCCGCCGTGGCCGATGGCGTGGCCGTTGACCATGTCCTCGCGGACGGTCATCCGGAGCACGGCGCGGCCGGGCCCGACCTCGACGACCTCCATGCCCAGCGCCTGGCTGGCCAGGTCCCCCGCCCACATGGCTGCGGCGGCGCGGGACGCCGTCTCCTGCGGGTCGCTCACCGCAGGGTCCGGGCGAACAGCTCCTCCAGGACCCGGTAGTGCCGCTCGGCCGCCTCCTCGTGGTACGCCGGGGTGTCGCTCATGGTGTAGCCGTGCGGCGCGCCGGCGTACACGTCGTTGATGAAGAGCAGCCCGGTGGCCGAG
Organism: uncultured Actinomycetota bacterium; assembly: GCA_963782155.1. Taxonomy (GTDB): domain Bacteria; phylum Actinomycetota; class Actinomycetes; order Propionibacteriales; family Nocardioidaceae; genus Nocardioides. Next base: position 83,006 of record CAWAIZ010000008.1, on the reverse strand, counting down.
AGCGCGTCGCCCAGCCGGCCGACGGCCTCGGGCGGCATGGACCTGTCGTTGTCGGCGTGCCCGAACACGAACTCCGCGCGGGCCCGGGCGATCCCCAGGTGGGGGCTGGTGTCGTCGTCGGTGGCGAGTCCGCCACCGTGGAACCCACCCACCGCCGCGATGTCGTCGGGGTGCGCGTTGGCGGTCCGGACCGCGAGCCGGGCACCCATGCAGTAGCCGGTCGTGCCGAGCCCGCCGTCGGCGCAGCGCTCGCGGAGGGCGGCGATGTACGCCGGGGCGTCGGCCTGGAGCTGGTCGGGAGTCAGCCCCTTGACCCGGTCGAAGACGTGCTCGCGCTCGTCGGCGAGCTCGGCCACGCTGCCGTCGCGGTGGAAGACGTTCGGGGCGACGACCGTGTAGCCCCAGCCCGCGATGCGCTCCAGCATCTGCTCGATCTGGGGTCGCAGGCCGTGGGCGTCCATGTAGAAGAGGACTCCGGGGGCGGTGCGGTCGTCCGGGCCCGCGACATACGCCTCGGCTGAGCTGTCGGAAAGCGGGATCTCGATGCTCGTCATGGCAGCTCGGACTGGATCCCGGACAGCAGCTGCCGCGCCACCACGATCCGCTGAACCTGGTTGGTGCCCTCGTAGATCTGGGTGATCTTGGCGTCGCGCATCATCCGCTCGAGGGGGTAGTCGCGCGTGTAGCCGTACCCGCCCAGGACCTGCACGGCGTTGGTGGTCACCTCCATCGCGACGTCGGAGGCGAAGCACTTGGCTGCCGCGCCGAAGAACGTCAGGTCCTTGTCGCCACGTTCGGACCGTCCGGCGGCGGCGTACGTCAACTGGCGTGCGGCCTCCACCTTCGTGCCCATGTCGGCGAGCAGGAACTGCATGCCCTGGAAGTCCGAGATCGGCTTGCCGAACTGCTGGCGCTCCTGGGCGTACTTCAGCGCGAAGTCCATCGCGCCCTGCGCGACGCCGACGGCCTGCGCGGCGATGGTGATCCGGGTGTGGTCGAGGGTGCGCATCGCGGTCTCGAAGCCGGTGCCCTCCTCCCCGATCATCCGGTCGGCAGGGATGCGGACCTGGTCGAGGTACACCTCCCGTGTCGGGCTGCCCTTGATGCCGAGCTTCTTCTCCGGCGCGCCGAAGGAGACGCCCTCGTCGGACTTCTCGACGACGAACGCCGAGATGCCGCGGCTGCGCTTCTCGGCATCCGTCACGGCCATCACCGTGTAGTACTCCGACACGCCGGCGTTGGTGATCCAGCGCTTCACCCCGTCCAACACCCAGTCGTCGCCGTCGCGGACGGCACGGGTCTTCATGGCCACGGCGTCGGAGCCGGCGTCCGGCTCGGAGAGGCAGTAGGAGAAGCCGCCCTCGCCGGCCGCGAGCTTGGTCAGGTACTTCTTCTGCAGCTCCGGCGACCCGGCCAGCATGACGGGCAGCGAGCCGAGCTTGTTGACGGCCGGGATCAGCGAGGAGGCCATGCAGACCCGGGCGATCTCCTCGATCACCAGCACGGTGGCCAGGGCGTCGGCACCGGCGCCGCCGTACTCCTCCGGCACGTGCGGGGCGTGGAAGTCGGCGGCCCGGAGTGCGTCGGCGGCTTCCTGCGGGTAGCGGGCGTTCTCGTCCACGTCCGCGGCGTACGGCGCCACCTTGGCCTCGCAGAGGTCTCGCACAGCCCCGCGGATCGCCTGGTGCTCCTCGGAGAGCGCGAACAGCGGGTAGCTCATGGCGCCAGCCTAGGGTGGATCGCGTGAGCGAGTGGCAGCGGCAGGAGTGGGTGGACCTGATGCTCGACGAGTGCGAGACGTGGGCCGTGATCGGGCTCGCGGACCCCCGCCGGACGGCGTACTCCATCGCCGAGCTGCTGCAGCGAAACGGCAAGCGGATCGTGCCGATCCACCCGGACGCTCCGGTCGTCCTGGGCGAGCAGGGGTACGCGAAGCTCGCCGACGTGCCGTTCTCCGTCGACGTCGTCGACGTGTTCCGCCGTTCGTCGGCCGCCGGCGAGTTCGCCGACCAGGCGGTAGCCGTCGGAGCGCGCGGCGTCTGGTTCCAGCTGGGCGTGATCGACGAGGAGGCCTTCCGCCGGACGATCGCCGCGGGCACGCCGATGGTGATGGACACCTGCCCGGCCATCGAGTGGCGGCGCCGTACCTGATCCGAAGAGGTCATGACTGAGGGCCGGATCCTCTGTCAAGATGAGCCGATCGTTTCGGACGTCTCGGGCCTGGCACGAACAAGGGGGCTGCATGCGCAGGCGCGCGCGGGGCTTGGTGACCGTGATCTTCGCGGCCCCGCTGCTGCGCCGCATCGGCTACCACGTGAGCGTGATCACGCGGAACGTCGACAAGACGTTCTTCATCCGCCTGTTCGCCGGACTGTTCATCGTGGTGCTGGTCGCAGCGCTGCTGGTCAACGCGTTCGAGGGTGACCGCTCTGCTGTGGGGCCGTGGTTCGGCGACCTCGGGACCAGCTTCTACTGGGGCATCACGACGGTCATGGGCGCCGGGGACTCGTCGTACGTGACCTCGCCGGTCGGTTTCATCGTCAGCTGGCTGCTGGTGCTGTTCGGCGTCGCGATCGTGGCGACCATCACCGGAGCCCTGGTCGGCTTCCTCATCGACTTCTTGCTCAAGGAAGGTCAAGGCATGGGTGCCTCTGGGTATCGCGACCACATCGTGGTCTGCGGCTGGAACTCCACGGCCCGCGAGCTGATCGCCGAGCTCGACGGCGATGACTACGACCGGAAGATCGTGCTCATCCACGAGGCCGACAAGAACCCCGGCGGACCCGGGGTGTACTTCGTCAACGGCGACGTCACCAGCAGCGAGGACCTCAAGCGGGCCGGCATCGAGGAGGCGATGGCCGCCGTGGTCTGCCCGGCCGACGCGTCGAACGAGGCGGACATGCGCTCGATCCTCACGGTGATGGCCATCGAGTCCATCGCTCCCCAGGTGCGCACGGTCGTCGAGGTCAACAACCCGGCCCACGTCGAGCACTTCCGGCGCGCCAAGGCCGACGAGATCATGGTGACCTCGCGCATCGCCTCCCGGCTGCTGGCGCGGTCCTCGCTCTACCCCGGACTCGCCGAGCTGGTCACCGACATCGTGTCCGGCGGCGAGGGGTCCGAGCTGTACCGGGTGAACCTCCCGGACGAGTACATCGGCCTGTCCGTCGACGACCTCTCCGCCAAGCTGCGGTCCGAGCACGCGGCAACGCTGCTGGCCATCGGCCGTGGCGGGCGCGCGTTCGTCAACCCGCCTCCAGACTTCCGCCTCGAGATCGGAGACGACGCCCTCGTGGTCGCGGAGTCCCTCGGGACGCTCGAGCCGATGGACGCCGACTACACCGAGACCCTCCCGGCCACGTAGGCCCCTAGAAGCCCAGCCTCGTCGGGCCGTTGGACTGGCGGCGGACGACGGCGCCCTTCTCCTGCGCCTCGGTCCTGAGGCGGCCCTGGAAGTCCGCCATCTGCTGGCGCAGGCCCTCGTCGGAGGCGGCGAGGATGCGGACGGCGAGCAGGCCGGCGTTGCGGGCGCCGCCCACGGCGACGGTGGCGACGGGTACGCCGGCCGGCATCTGCACGATGGAGAGCAGCGAGTCGAGGCCGTCGAGGTTCTTCAGCGGGACGGGCACACCGATCACCGGCAGCGGCGTGACGGACGCGAGCATGCCGGGCAGGTGGGCCGCTCCCCCGGCTCCGGCGATGATCACGCGCAGGCCACGCCCGGCGGCGTCGGACCCGTAAGCCAGCATCTCGCTCGGCATCCGGTGGGCCGAGACCACGTCGGCCTCCCAGGGGATGCCGAACTCGCTCAGGGCGGTGCCCGCCGCCTCCATGACTGGCCAGTCGGAGTCGGAGCCCATCACCAGGCCCACGCTGGGTTCAATCATTGGGTTCAATCATTGGTTTCAATCATTGGGTTCACTCATGGGGGTTCACTCACTCTCGTCTCCCAGCTCGCCGGCGAACCAGGCCGCCGCGTGCCGTGCCCGCTCCAGGCAGTCGGCCAGGTCCTCACCGTAGGCGTTCACGTGCCCGACCTTGCGACCCGGCCGCAGGTCCTTGCCGTAGAGGTGCACGCGCAGGTGCGGGTCGCGGGCCAGCGCGTGCGGGTACCCGTCGTACAGCCGACCCGTCTCCGCCGCTCCGCCGAGGATGTTGACCATCACCGTCCAGGCCGATCGCGGGGCCGGCGAGCCGAGCGGCAGGTCGAGCACGGCGCGCAGGTGGTTCTCGAACTGGGACGTCACCGCGCCGTCCTGGGTCCAGTGGCCGGTGTTGTGCGGACGCATGGCGAGCTCGTTGACGAGGATCCGGCCGTCCGTGGTCTCGAACAGCTCCACGGCGAGCACCCCGGTCACGTCCAGCTCGCCTGCCACGAGCAGAGCCAGCCGCTGGGCCTCGCCCGCCAGGGCTGGGTCGAGATCGGGCGCCGGGGCGACGACCTCGTGGCAGATGCCGTCGCGCTGCACGGATTCGACGACGGGGTACGCCGCGGCCTGGCCCATCGGGGATCGCACCACCAGCGCCGAGAGCTCGCGCCGGAAGTCGACGCGCTCCTCGGCCAGCAACCGGACGCCGGAGTCCGCGGCCACCGCGAACGGCTCGGCACAGTCGTCGGCCGACGACACGAACCAGACGCCCTTGCCGTCGTACCCGCCCCGCGTGGTCTTCAGCACGCACGGGAACCCGAACGCCGTCACGTCGGCGACGTCCGCGACGACCGCGTGGCGAGGGCACGGGACGCCCAGCTCGCCGAGCCGTTCACGCATCACGGCCTTGTCCTGGGCGTGCACCAGGGCGCCGGGCCCCGGGCGGCAGGCGACCCCGGCCGCGGCCAGGGCCTCGAGGTGCTGGGTCGGCACGTGCTCGTGGTCGAAGGTGACCACCTCGCACCCGTCGGTGATCGCGGTCAGCGCGTCGAGATCCCGGTAGTCGCCGACGGCGTGGTCGGGGATCACCTGGGCGGCGGAGACGTCCGGCCCCTCGGCCAGCAGCCGCAGCGGGATGCCCATCGCCGCGGCCGGCTCGGCCAGCATCCGGGCCAGCTGGCCACCGCCGATGATGGCCACCCGGGGCGCGCGTGAGCTGGACCCGGGCGTCGGCACGGGGTCAGCGTAGGGCGCTCAGACTTCGACGGGTGCCGCGGCCTCGAAGCGCAGCCCGCGACCGCGGATGGTGCTGATCAGGCTGGGGCGGCGCGAGTCGTCACCGAGCTTGCGGCGGACCCAGCCGAGGTGCACGTCGATGGTCTTCGAGGACGTCCAGAAGCTTGCGCCCCAGACGTCGCGCATCAGCTCGTCCCGGCTGACGATCTCGCCGGGCCTGGAGACGAGTGCGTGCAGGAGGTCGTACTCCTTGCGGGACAGCAGGATCTCCCGCTCGGCGCGCCACACTCGGCGGGCCTGCGGGTCGATCCGGACGTCTTGTACCTCGAGCACAGCCAAACGTTAGGAAAGTCGGGGCTCCGGCGCGGGAAAACGCCGAAACTGACCCCGGGCGGTCCGGTCGGGTCGCGGGTCAGTGGCGGCGTACGGCGACGGGTTCGAGCAGCCCGAAACCGCGCACCGGGCGCGCCGGGAGGCGCCGCGTCTCGAACTGGTCGGCCGGCAGCAGGTCGGCGGTCGCCTGGTCGACGATCACCCGGTTGCGACGCGCCACGCCCGTCAGCCGGGAGGCGAGGTTGACGGGTGGGCCGAACACGTCACCGAGCCGCATCACGACCGACCCGGTCGCCAGGCCCACCCGGACGTCGGGCATCCGCTGGTCGCGGCCGACCACGGTGATGATCCCCTCGGCCGTGTCGTAGGCCCGGATCGGGTCGTCGTTGACGAACAGCACGGCGTCACCGAGCGTCTTGATGATGCGGCCACGCTGGCCGGCCACCACGTCGGAGCAACGCGACTCGAAGAGCTCCACGAGGTCGCCGATCCGGGTCTGGGTCAGCTCGTTGGAGAGCTCGGTGAACCCCACGATGTCGGCGAACCCGATCGTCATCCGGACCGTGCGCAGGTCCGCATCGTCGGCCGCGAGCGCCTCGACCCGGGCGACGGCAGCCGCCAGGTGCCGGCGCCAGACGTAGACGAGCAGCCGCTCGAAGGGCTCGTTCATCTGCTCGATGAGCCGCAGTCCGGCGGTCGCGCGACTGCCCGTGGCGTCGTCGCCGGCCTCGATCTCCTGCACGCGGTGCACGAGCGTGGCGACCTCCCAGTCGGCCAGCCGGGCCATCGTCTGCCCGACCGCGCGGGTCAGGGTGACCGCCAGGTCGAAGTCGATGAGGCCGGACTCGACCTGGCGGACCAGGATCGAGACCGCCTCCGCGTCGGAGGTCGTGAACGCGACCTCGCTGCCACGGTCCGGGAAGCCCAGCGCCCGCCAGAGTCGGCGCGCCTCCTCGATGGTGACGCCGGTCTCCGCGGCGACGTCCAGGGCGCTGAAGACGGGGTCCTCGCCGAGGATGGCGAGCTCGAGCTCCTCCGCGGTGGGCCGGTCGACGGACGGGTCGGGCGAGGTCGGCCCCTCCTCAGATGCCTTCATTGCCGGGGATGCCGTCGTGCAGCTTGTGCAGCAGGTCGTTCAGCACCCGCTGCCGCTCCTCGACCCGCGGGATGTCGTGCAGGGGCACCTGGCCGTGGGTGCTGGCGTCGCTGATCACGAGCGTGCCGCAGCCGAGCAGCCGGTCGACGATGTCCTTCTCGTACGCCACGTCGCTGACGCGGCTGAGCGGGATGTCGTGACCTCGGCGGGTGATCACGCCGTATCGGGTGATCAGCCGTCGGTTGGTGACCGTGTAGCTGGCCACCAGCCAGTTGAGGAACGGCCACACCGAGAGCCACAAGATCACGGCCAGCGCGAGCAGCCAGATGATCAGGCTGACGGTGGAGTTGTCGATCGCCTTGTCGAGGAACACCGCCACTGCGAGCGCCACGATCAGCGCCAGGAACGGCAGGATCAGCGCTTTGGGATGGGTGCGGGTGTCGAAGACGACGGTCTCACCCTCGTTGAGCAGGTTCTTCGAGATGGCCACGTCGTCATGGTGCCAGAACGGCACCGCTCCGGTGGTCGAGCCGGGTGAGCCGCTAGGCGAGGCTTCGGTGGTCGAGCCGGGCGAGCCCCTAGGCGAGCCCGTGTCGAGACCCAGTGAGATATCCGTGGTCTCGACACGCCGCTCGTTCCTCGCGGCGGCTCGACCACCGATGGGGCTACATGAGGGTGGCGTGCACGACGTCGCCGGCCGAGACCGGTACGACGCCTGCGGGACCGGACACCAGCAGCCGGCCACCCTCGTCGATGCCGGTCGCCTCGCCCGCGAGGGTCCGGCCGGTGGGCAGCTCGACGCGTACCTCCCGCCCGACGGTGGCGCACGCGCCGGCGTACGCCGCTCGCAGGGCCGTCAGCCCGCCGCGTTCGAACGCGTCGTACTCGACCCGCAGCCGCTCCAGCAGCGCCGACAACAGGTCGGTGCGGTCGACGGCGAGGCCGTGGACGGCGAGGGACGTGGCGCCGTCGTGGGGCAGCTCTTCGCGGGTCATACCCACGTTGAGGCCGATGCCGACGACCACGGCCGGGCCACTCGGGGTCTCGATGCGTTCGGTGAGGATGCCGGCCACCTTGCGGTCGTCGAGCAGCACGTCGTTGGGCCACTTGAGGACGGCGGCGGCGCCGAGGCGACGAAGGGCGACCGACGCGGCGTACCCGGTCAGCAGCGGCAGCCACGGCCAGTCCACGGCCGGCGTCCGCGGCCGGAGCAGCAGCGACATCGTCAGCGCCGAGCGGGCCGGAGTCTCCCAGGTGCGGTCCAGCCGGCCGCGGCCCGCGGTCTGGTGCTCGGCGACGACCACGAGGCCCTCGCCCGCGCCACTGCGCGCGCGATCGGTGACCAGGGCGTTCGTCGACGGGGTCGCGTCGACCACCTCGACGGACCAGTCGACGGGGGTCACCAGGCGGTCGAGGTCCAGAGGAAGGCGATCGGTCACACGCACTAGATTGGCCCAGGTGAGCGCATCGGTGCACCCCAGACAGTCGATCGGCGAAGGAACGGATGTCCCGCCTGAGGAATCCGGCATCGACATCCACACCACGGCGGGCAAGCTCGCGGACCTTGACCGGCGCCTCGACGAGGCGGTCCACGCGGGCTCGGCCAAGGCGATCGAGAAGCAGCACGCGAAGGGCCGCAAGACCGCCCGCGAGCGGATCGAGCTGCTGTTCGACGAGGGCTCGTTCGTGGAGCTCGACGAGCTGGCGAAGCACCGCTCGACGGCGTTCGGGCTGGAGAAGAACCGGCCGTACGGCGACGGAGTGGTCACCGGCTACGGCACCGTCGACGGTCGCCAGGTGTGCGTGTTCTCCCAGGACTTCACGATCTTCGGGGGGTCCCTCGGCGAGGTGTACGGCGAGAAGATCACCAAGGTGATGGACCTCGCCATCAGGACCGGCTGCCCCATCGTCGGCATCAACGAGGGCGCCGGCGCGCGGATCCAGGAGGGCGTGGTCTCGCTCGGGCTGTACGGCGAGATCTTCCGGCGCAACGTGCACGCCTCGGGCGTGATCCCGCAGATCTCGATGATCATGGGCTCCTGCGCGGGCGGGCACGTCTACTCCCCCGCGGTCACCGACTTCACCGTGATGGTCGACGGCACCTCCAACATGTTCATCACCGGCCCCGACGTCATCAAGACGGTCACCGGTGAGGACGTGACGATGGAGGAGCTGGGCGGCGCGCGGACCCACAACACCAAGTCGGGCAACGCCCACTACATGGGGTCCGACGAGGACGACGCGATCGAGTACGTCAAGGCGCTGCTGTCCTACCTCCCGGCCAACAACCTCGACCCGGCCCCGACCTACGACGACGTCCCCGACCTCGACTTCAGTGACCTGGACCGGACGCTCGACACGCTGATCCCGGACTCGCCCAACCAGCCCTACGACATGCACGACGTCATCACGGCGACCCTGGATCCTGAGTCCGATTCACCCGGGGAGTTCCTCGAGGTGCAGGCGCTGTTCGCGCCGAACATCATCGTGGGCTTCGGTCGCGTCGAGGGCCACCCCGTCGGGGTCGTCGCCAACCAGCCGATGCAGTTCGCCGGCACGCTCGACATCGACGCCTCCGAGAAGGCGGCGCGGTTCGTCCGGTTCTGCGACGCCTTCAACATCCCGGTGCTGACCTTCGTCGACGTGCCCGGCTTCCTGCCCGGCACCGACCAGGAGTGGAACGGCATCATCCGGCGCGGCGCCAAGCTGATCTACGCCTATGCCGAGGCGACCGTCCCACTGGTCACGATCATCACCCGCAAGGCCTACGGCGGTGCGTACGACGTGATGGGCTCCAAGCACCTCGGCGCCGACATCAACCTCGCGTGGCCCACCGCGCAGATCGCGGTGATGGGCGCCCAGGGAGCCGTGAACATCCTGTACCGCAACCAGCTCAAGGAGGCCGACGACCCGGACGCGCGTCGCGCCGAGCTCGTCACCGAGTACGACGACACGCTGGCCAACCCCTACATCGCCGCCGAGCGCGGGTATGTCGACGCGGTCATCTCCCCCCACGAGACCCGCGTCGAGGTCGTCCGGGCGCTGCGCCTGCTGCGGACCAAGAGAGCGACACTGCCCGCCAAGAAGCACGGGAACATCCCGCTGTGACGAGCTCGGCGACCCCGCCCGCGGCCGTCCTCCGCATCGTCAAGGGCGACCCGACGCCCGAGGAGGTCGCCGCCCTGGTCGCGGTGATCGCCTCGCTCGGCGACGGCGAGGCGCCGAGGCCCAAGCCGCGCAGCTCCTGGGCCGACCCTGCCCGCCAGCTGCGCACGGCCCTCCCGCACGGTCCGGGCGCCTGGTGCACGTCGGGCCTCCCGCGCTGACGTGCGCACCGATCCGCACGCCGTACGCGTCCTCTGCTTCGGCGACTCCAACACCCATGGCACGCCGGCCGACGACCCGGAGTACGTGCGGCTCGGCCCCGACGTCCGGTGGACCGGCCGCCTGCAGCACCTGCTCGGCGACGGCTACGAGGTGGTGGAGGAAGGGCTCAGCGGCCGCACGACCGACGTCGACTACGTGGACCGTCCACACTGCAACGGCCGCACCTACTTCCCCGCCGCGTTGATGTCGCACCACCCGTTGGACTTCGTCGTGGTGATGCTGGGCAGCAACGACCTCAAGACCTGCTTCCGCCGCGACGCGGCGACCATCGCCGGTGCGCTGCACGGGTACGTCGACGACGTGGCGACGTACGTCACCGACCGTCACGGCCGCACACCGCCGGTGCTGCTGCTGAGCCCGATCCTGCTGGACGACGGCATCACGGCGTTCGTGGACCCGACCGGCAACGGCTTCGACGACCTCAGCCTCGGGGCCTCGCACGGCCTGGCCGCCGAGATCGAGCGCGTGGCGACCGAGCGTGGCGCGCTGTTCGCGGACGCCGCGACCGTCGCCCACGCCGGCGGGGACGCCCTGCACCTGACCCTCGCCTCCCACGAGCCGCTGGCCCGGCTGGTCGCCGACCACGTGACACGAACGGTGGCGTAGAGACGGGAGACGGTCAGCGGGGATCCTGGATCAGGCCGATCACGTGGTCCTCGCCGTCGGCGACCAGGGCCACCAGTCGGCCGCCGCCGACGTCCTGCGGCGCCTGCTTCTGCGAGCCACCCGCGCCGACGACGGCCGCGACGGCCTGCTCGATGTCCTCGCAGTGCCAGTAGGCAGTCGGCCCGGTCAGTGCCTGCTGGTGCTCGGCGGGGGTCAGTCCGACCTCATGGTCGCCCGCGGTCCAGCCGACGTAGTAGGGCGAGTCGCTGGTCGGCTCGCCGAGCAACGCGGTCCAGGTGGCCTTGGTGGCGTCGAGGTCCTGCACGGGGGTCAACACGGTCTTGAACATGGTGATGTCTCCTTCGGTGTCACGTTCGGTTCGGGTGGTTCGTCATCCCCATGACGAACCACCCGAGGAGGATGTGACCGATGAACGAGATCGAGCTGGCCGAGCGCTTCGAGACCGAGCGACCGCGGCTGCGGGGACTGGCGCTCCGGATGCTCGGCGGCGAGGCCGTCGCCGACGACGCCGTCCAGGAGGCGTGGATCCGGCTGGTGCGCACCGACCAGGGTGGGGCGGAGATCGACAACCTCGCCGGCTGGCTGACCACGGTCGTCTCGCGGATCTGCCTGGACGTCCTCCGCAGCCGTACGGCGCGTCGCGAGGACGCCTGGCAGGACGAGGCCGACTTCGTCGACGCCTCCCCGACCCCGGAGGAGGAGGCCGAGCTCGTCGACGCCGTGGGCCAGGCGATGACCGTCGTCCTCGACACGCTGTATCCCGCCGAGCGGTTGGCCTACGTGCTCAAGGACGTCTTCGCCGTCCCGTTCGACCAGATCGCCCCGATCCTCGGCCGTTCCGAGGTGGCCACCCGCCAGCTCGCCAGCCGGGCCCGCCGACGACTACAGGAGCCCGAGCCGCGCGAGGACCTGGCCGCCGCCGATGCCGCCGTGGTGGACGCGTTCATGCAGGCGTCCCGCGACAACGAGTTCGCCGCACTGCTCGAGCTGCTCGACCCGGAGGCCGAGGTGCGCGTCGACGACGCCGCCCGGGCCATGGGCAACCAGGCCGCGTCCATCACGGGTGGCCGCGAGATCGCGACGTTCTTCGCCGGCCGGGCGAAGGCCGCCCTGCCGGCGACCCTCGACGGCGGCGCCGCCTCCTGCTGGCAGCACCTCGGCGACATCAAGGTGGTCTTCGCCTTCACGGTGGTCGACGGGAGGGTGAAGCAGATCGAGCTGCTCGCCGACCCCTCGGTGCTCACGCGTGTGGCCCGACGCTCACCTCGCCGATCGTGAGCGTCGCCTCGCCCTCGAGCACCTCGCCCAGCCGGGACACCTGGATCTCGAGGTCGGCCACTCGCCTCTTGTCGAGCCGCTGCAGCGGCTCGACGGTCACCGCGATGCGCCGCCCGGACCGCTTCTGGTGCCAGACTCCGGCGACCTGGCCGTCGACGAGCAGCACGGGGTAGTTCCCGGCCTGCCCGGACGGCACCAGGGCTCGCTCCGCGGCATGGCCGGCGAACAGCCGGTGCCGTGGACGGCTGCCGACCACGAACGCGTCGAAGTACGGCAGCAACCGCACGCCCTCGGCCGGTGGCGCGTCGGACGACACGTCCTCCAGGTCGTACGTCGCCTCGCCGTCCAGCTCCACCCGCACCAGCCCCGGCATCCCGGCCATCCGCTCGCCGGCCCACGCGGGAGTGCACCCGAACCACGGCGCGAAGCTCGCGGCAGTCGCAGGCCCGTAAGAGCGCAGGTACGACGCGATCGCCCACGCGACCGCCTCGTCGGGGTCCGCCGGAGCGGTGTCCGGCGGCCGCGTGTAGGTGACCTTGCGGTCGCGGTCCGGCCCGTAGCAGAGCGCCCCGGCGTGCGCCGCCTGGTCGGTCACCTGTCGCCACCGCGGCCAAAGCGTCTGGAACGCCGGCATCACCGGCTCGGCTGCCCACGCCCCCGCCAGGTCGCCGACCGCCTCGGTGAGCTCGTCGACTGTCAGCGCCCGCCCGCGCAGCGCCTCGCCGATGGCGGCCACGACCGTGGCCGTCTCCTCCTCCGACAGCCGCACGCCGTCCGGGAACGTGCTCTTCCACGGCACCGCGCCCAGCGCCGTCATCCAGCGCCCGAGGTCGTCGGCCGGCAGCAGGTGCACGGTGCCCCGCGGGCCGAACGTCTTCACCACCGTCCGGTCCTCCCACAGCGCCCGGCGGACGTCGGAACGTGTCGCCCCCGCGACGCGCAGCGCTGCCGAGATCTCCGCCGCCGACAGGATCTGCGCGTGCACGCCGCACATGGCCGCAGCCGCATCCGCGACGGGTGTCGCCGCCTCGAACGGCGTGGCCAGGCCGTGCTGCGCGAGGCGCCGGGCGTTCGCCTGCTCCCACGTGACCGCCCTCATCCGGCCGCCCTCGCGTACCGCGCCGCCAGCCGCTCGACGGCCTCGACCAGCTCGGGCGAGTCCACGACCTCGAAGTCGGCATCGAGCACGCCGATCCAGAAGGCCAGGTCGGCGTGCGAGCGCGCCCCCACGGTCACCAGGCATGCGTCGTCGCCGCGGGGCTCGACCCCACCGCCCTCCAGCCACGGCCCGAGCCGGGCGACGACGTCGGCGGCCGGCAGCCGGACCAGCACCTTGCCGGTCGCCTGCTGCTGGACCGCCCGGATCTTGGACGCCACCCACTGGGCGATGTCCTCGGCCGGCAGGTCACGCACGCGGAACCGGTGGCCGGTGGACCTCGTCTCCTTCAGCCGGTCGACGCGGAACGTTCGCCAGTCGTCGCGTTGGGGGTCGAAGGCGACGAGGTACCAGCGCCGGCCCCAGTTCACCAGCCGGTACGGCTCCACCTTGCGCTCCGAGCCGGCGCCCGATCGGTCGCTGTAGTCGAAGCGGACGAGCTCGCGGTCGCGCGCCGCGTTCGCGATCAGGGTCAGCAGGGCACCGTCGACGGCCGGCCCGCGAAAGTACGGCGCGACACGAGCGGTGTGCGACTGGAGCGCGTCGACGCGGTGGCCGAGCCGCTTCGGAAGCACCTGCTGCAGCTTGGTCAGCGCGCGAAGGGCGCTCTCCTCCATGCCGCTGATCGCGCCGCCGCTCGCCGTACGCAGCGAGACCGCGACGGCGACCGCCTCCTCGTCCTCGAGCAGCAGGGGCGGCATGGCCGTCCCGGCGACCAGCCGGTAGCCGCCCACGGGCCCGCGAGTGGCCTCGACGGGGTACCCGAGCGACCGCAGTCGCTCCACGTCGTTGCGCACCGTGCGGGTCGTGACGCGCAGCCGGTCGGCCAGCTCGGGGCCGGGCCACTCGCGCGGCGTCTGCAGCAGGGAGAGGAGGGAGAAGAGTCGTCCCGATGTCTCGGACATGACCTCGAGAATACTCCTGATGAGGAACGAAACGTTCCTGATCGGCTCCTAGGTTGAGGCCATGACGACAACGACACTCGAACGGCCCGTTTCGACCCCGGAGGTCTCGACAGGCGCAACCAGCGGGGGCAAGTGGATCGGCTTCGCGGTGATCCTCAGCGCGATGATCCTCAACATCCTGGACTCGACGATCCTCAACGTGGCGGCCCCGTCGATCCAGCGGGACCTGACGCTGTCGGCGTCGGCCCTGGAGTGGATCGCGGCGGCGTACACCCTCGCGATCGCCGTCGGCCTGCTCGCCGGCGGCCGGCTCGGTGACGCGTTCGGCCGCAAGCGGATGCTGATGGCCGGGCTGGTCGGGTTCGTGGCGTCGTCCGTGCTCTGCTCGGTCGCCTGGTCCGGCGACGTGCTGGTCGCGGGCCGGGTGGCCCAGGGGCTGGCGGCGGCGCTGATGATCCCGCAGACCTTCGGGCTGATCCGCGACATCTTCGGACCGGCGGAGATCGGCAAGGCGTTCGCGGCGTTCGGCCCGGCGATCGGTCTCTCGACGGTGCTCGGCCCGGTCGTGGCCGGCCTCCTCATCAAGCTGGACGCGTTCGGCACGGACTGGCGCTCGCTGTTCCTGATCAACGTGCCCGTCGGCGTGTTCGCGATCGTCGTCGGCCGCCGGGTCCTGCCCGACTCCGACCCGGCGCACCGCGGCGCGCGGCTGGACTGGGTCGGCATCGCCCTGACCGGACTGGTGAGCTTCCTCGTGGTGTTCCCGCTCGTGGAGGGCCGCACCCTCGGCTGGCCGGTCTGGCTGCTCGGCGCGGTCGTCGCCGCCGTGCCGCTGCTCGTGGTCGTGGGCAAGCGTCAGCAGGGCCGGATCGCGCGCGGCGAGACCCCGCTCGTCGAGCTGAGCGTGCTGCGCAAGCGGTCCTACGTCTCCGGAGTCGTCTTCACGATGGTGTTCTTCGGCAGCCTCGTCGGCTTCTCGCTGACCCTCGGGCTGTTCCTCCAGCTCGGGCTGGGCATGACCCCCATGAAGGCGGCGCTGTACCTCGCCGGGTTCGCCGCGGGCGCCTTCTTCGGCTCCGGCGTCGGCGCTTGGGCGACCACGGCGGTCGGCCGTCCGATCCTGCACGTCGGCCTGACGATCATGGCCGCGGGCACGTTCGTCCTGTACGCCTCGATCCGCGGTGCGGAGGCCGTCGGCTGGCTCCAGCTGGTGCCCGGCATGGTCGTGTACGGCCTGGGCATGGGCATGATCTTCGTGCCGCTGTTCAGCATCATCATGGGCGAGATCGAGGACCACGAGGTCGGCTCGGCCTCCGGGATGCTCGAGTCCTTTCAGCAGCTCGGCGCCTCGATCGGCGTGGCCGCGCTGGCGACGCTGTTCTTCGCGACGTACCGGCTCGAGGACGGCGGCCCCGTGGCTGCGGCGATCGCCGGCCGGCACACCGCCGCCGTCGAGAACACCCTGCTGGTCTCGCTCGTCCTGATCGCGGTGGCGTTCGCCGTCGGGTTCCTGCTGCCGCAGAAGGCCCGCGCCATGGGCCACTGACCGCCCTTCCCCCGATTCGTCAGCGAACCTCCCGCGGTGATCACCCGGAGGATCGCTGACGAATCGCTTGGGGGGCGCCCTTCTAAGGTGAGGCCCATGAGCACCGAACGGGCCGTCGACGCCCTCTCCGACCGCTACGTCGAAGAAGCCGCCGCCCTCGACCCGATGATGGCGGCCTACGCCGGCATCGCCGGGCACGACGACCGGCTGCCGGACCTCTCCCCCGCCGGTTTCGAGGCGCGGGCCGACCTGGACCGGCGGGCGCTGGCCGAGGCCCGCGCCGCGACTCCCACCGACGAGCGCGAGCGGGTCGCCCAGGAGGCGTTCGTCGAGCGGCTCGGCCTGAAGGTGGAGATGTACGACGCCGGGATCGTCACCAGCCAGGTCTCGGTGACCGCCGGCCCGATGCAGAACGTCCGCGGCGTGCTTGACCTGATGCCGACCCAGGGCGAGGAGGCGCAGCGCAACATCAGCGAGCGGCTCGGGGCCGTGCCGCGTGCCCTGGCGGAGTACCAGCAGACGCTGCTCGACTCCGCCGAGCGCGGCCAGGTGTCCGCCCGCCGCCAGCTCGGCGAGGTGGCCAACCAGGTACGCCGCTGGACCGGCCAGGACGGGGCGACCGATCTGTTCCGCAAGCTGGTCGACGGCCTGGACACAGACGGCTCCCTCGCGGACGACCTGGCCCGGCACGCCGACGAGGCGAGCGCGGCCTTCGCGGCGTTCGGCCGGTTCCTGGGCGAGGAGCTCGCGCCGCGCGGCCGGGAGCGCGAGGCGGTCGGGCGGGACGAGTACGCCCTGTGCAACCGCTACTTCCTCGGCGCCACCGTCGATCTCGACGAGACCTATGCGTGGGGCTGGGAGGAGCTCAAGCGACTCGACGACGAGAAGCGCGAGACCGCCGACCGCATCAAGTCCGGCAGCACGGTCCGCGAGGCGGTCGCCGTCCTCGACGCCGACTCCACGCGGATGGTCCACGGCCGCGACCGCTTCCGGGACTGGATGCAGCAGCTGTCCGACCGGACCGTCGCGGAGATGGCCGACGTCCACTTCGACATCCCCGAGCCGATCCGCCGGCTGGAGTGCTGCCTGGCGCCGACCAACGACGGAGGGATCTACTACACCGGCCCCTCGGAGGACTTCAGCCGTCCGGGGCGCATGTGGTGGTCGGTCCCCGACGGCATCGAGGACTTCGCCACCTGGCGCGAGACCACGACCGTCTTCCACGAGGGCGTGCCCGGTCACCACCTCCAGGGTGCGCAGACCATGTACCGCGCCGACGTTCTCAACCGCTGGCAGCGTCAGTGCTGCTGGGTGAGCGGCCACGGCGAGGGCTGGGCGCTGTACGCCGAGCGGCTGATGGACGACCTCGGCTACCTGGCCGACCCGGGTGACTACATGGGCATGCTCGACGGCCAGTCGATGCGAGCCGCGCGCGTGATCGTGGACATCGGCATGCACCTCGAGCTGGAGATCCCTCGGGACAACCCGTTCGGCTTCCACCCCGGTGAGACCTGGACTCCGGCGCTCGGCCTGGACTTCATGCGCCAGCACTGCCTGATGGAGGATGAGTACATCCAGTACGAGGTGCTGCGGTACCTCGGCTGGCCGGGCCAGGCGCCGTCGTACAAGGTCGGCGAGCGGATCTGGCTGCAATGCCGTGAGGAGGTCCGGCAGCGGCAGGGCGACGCGTTCGACCTGAAGGCCTTCCACCGGGCCGCGCTTGACCTCGGGTCGCTGGGGCTGGACCCGTTCCGAGCCGCGATGGCCAGACTGTGACAGAGCCTGTGACGGTTCTGGTCCTGGCGTCGCAGTCCCCCGCTCGGCTGGCGACCCTGCGCGCGGCCGGTGTCGAGCCCCTTGTGATGGTGTCGGGTGTGGACGAGTCGCAGGTCACCGACGTGCCACCCGCCGAGCTGGCCCTCCAGCTGGCCGAGCTGAAGTGCGCGGCGGTGAGTGCCCGGCCCCAGGTGCCGGCCGGTGCGCTCGTACTCGGCTGCGACTCGGTGCTGGAGCTCGACGGCGAGGCGCTGGGCAAGCCCGACGACACCGAGGAGGCCCGCGCCCGGTGGCGCGCCATGCGCGGCCGGGCCGGCGTGCTGCACACGGGGCACGCCCTGAGGGAGCTGTCGGGGGGCGGCCAGCGCGTGGCCGCGGCGACGGCGTCGACGACGGTGCACTTCGCCGACGTCAGCGACGACGAGATCGACGCCTACGTGGCGACCGGCGAGCCGCTGCACGTCGCGGGGGCATTCACGATCGACGGCCTCGGCGGCGCGTTCGTCACCGGGATCGTCGGTGACCACCACAACGTGGTGGGACTCAGCCTCCCGCTGCTGCGGGACCTGATGGCGGAACTCGGCCACTCGTGGACGTCCCTGTGGCCCCCGCGTCGGTAGCCCCGGACTCGTTCTCGTTCCCCGCCCAGGGCCGGAACGGGTCCAGGTGGGCGGGCCGTGGGAAGACGTAGGTGCGGAACAGGTAGAACCGTGCCGCCTGGCCCAGCAACTGGCCGATCACCACGCCGGACAGGTTGTCGGCGAGCGGGTCGTCCAGGCCGAGCCAGTTGCGGCTCATCCAGAGGGTGGCCATCGGGATCAGCATCGTCACGGTGTTGATGACGAAGTACGCCGTCCGCCCGCCGTCGGCGTGCTGCGGCGGGCGGTGCTTGTAGGTCCACTGCCGGCTGAGCCGGTAGCTGATGAGCATGCCGACGAAGTTCGCGATCACGAACGCCGTCACCGGGTGGCCCGGCAGCCACGGCTCGTCGGTGACATACAGCCCGTGGACCAGGAAGTTGAAGATCAGGAAGGCCACGAAGGTGGCGATGCCACCGACGGCCGCGAAGCGGCCGATCTCGCTCAGCAGACGCTGCCAGCCTTCTCCCACGGTGCAGAGGCTATCCGGAGCCGAGATCGACCGACTGCTGAACGGTCGCCCGCCGTGTCGACGGACCCGCTCCCGAGGTCCTCTCGAGCACCAGGTCGAGCCCGATCGCCAGCGTGTTGCCGGCATGGGCCGACCCGTCGAAGGCCCAGGTGTCGCGGACCGCGGAGGGCAGCGGCTCGGCACTGGCGTACCTGCCGTCGGGTGGCAGCGGCTCGGCGTCGTTCACGGTGAGGTGCGGCTGCACGGACGTCACGTCGTACGCCGTCCGGCCCACGTGCACACCGGAGAGCGTGATGTCGACGCTCACGAGCAGCCAGGTGTGACCGTCCTCGGCCCAGCCCTGGCCGGGGAGGTAGGGCGTGAGCTGCGGCGCGTTGACCAGGCACGAGACGTCCGGCCGGACTGGGCCCGACGTGAAACCCTCGGAGGTGCACGGCGCCTCTACGCCCATAGTCGGCTCGGCGTACAGCGGCTCGGCCACGCCCGCCTCGCGTTCGCCGGTCGCCGGGTCGACGGTCTGCGTCAGTCCGTCGTAGCTGACCTCGAAGGTCGGGTCCTCGCCGTTGCCGTCCACCGCGACGTACATCGTGCCGATGCCGGTGTCGGTCGTGCCCTGCTCGCCGGCCAGCTGGTACGGCGAGCCGAGGTCGGCCTTCGTGCCGCCGCTGACCAGCACGACGTCCGCTTCCTGCGGAGCCGCCCCGATGATGTTGACCGGCACGGCGCCCTCGCCGAACGGGTCGTGCTCCCAGGTCACGGGCACGAAGGCCCCGCCGTCGGGCGCGGTGTGCGACTCGTCGTCGGCGGCCTGTTCGGCCGTGACCTCCTCGACGGGCTTGCCGACGGTGAGGTCGATCCGGCCGCTGGGCAGCAGCACGTAGGTCGAGTCGCCGGTCACCTTGTCGGAGACGTGGCCCACGACGACGTCGCCGGTGCCCGCGGCGGAACCCTGGTCTCCGCAGGCCACCAGACCCGCGCCCGCGACCAGGCAGGGCAGGAGCAGCGCGACCAGACGCCTCACCGGCCCGCGTAGACCTCGCGCTTGAGTGCCTTCACCTGGGCGAACTGCGACTCCACGAGGTGGGTCGCGGCGCTGGAGACCGCGGCGCAGAACGCCGCCTCGTTCAGCCGCTTCTGGACGTCGCGGTCCAGGTGAACCGCCCACGACTCCATGCCCACCGCGCTGATGCGCACGGCACCATCCGCGGCCTCGCCCTCGACCACGAGCCCGGACCGGGCCCGGACGTACTCCTCGTCGCGCGGGCTCGTCGGCGGCGACTCCTTGGTGAACACCTGGCCGAAGTCGCGGCTCCGGGCCACGTAGTAGGCCTTCATCCGGGCCACGAAGAGCAGCTTGGCCAGGCGGGTCAGCTGCCGTTCGAGGTCGCTCACCGACGCCCACTCGTAGTAGCCGGGGGCGAGCGAGAGCTGCACGTGCGTGCGGCCGGAGATCGTTGCGAAGGCCTTCTCGTCCGGCGTCGCGGCGGACGCCTGGAGCTCCGCCAAGGCGCTCACTGGGGCAGTCGTCATGATCGCTCCACCCTCTCAGTCGTTGTCCGGACGACCGACGTCCGGGTCGTGGGTGCCCTGGTCGGCCAGCGTGGGCCGCGGGGCCACGAAGTCCGTCTTGTAGGAGGACACGACACCGCTGCTGTTGGTCATCGCGTCGACGATCTTCTGCTCGGCCTTCTGGGTGGCTTCCTTGAGGTCGTTGATGCCCTGCTTGGCCTTCTCGATGACACCCTCGACGGACTCGGCGGAGTAGTCGTTCGTGGGCGGGTCCTCGATCTGGCCGGCGAACGTGTTGGCCACGTCGAGGCCGGAGGCGACCGCGCCCAGTGCGATCGCGGCGCTCGTTCCCCCGGTCAGCGGGAGAGCCGCGATGGCCACCACCGCGCCGACCACGGAGAGGCCGATCTCCCAGTCGTTCTTGCCGCAGTCTCCGTAGTGCTCGAGCGCCGACTTCACCTTGTGGGCGATGTCGTCGATGTTGAGCCGGGCCCGCTTCCAGAGCTCCTTCTCGGCGTTGAGGGCGTTCATCAGGATCGAGGCCGCGATGAACTGGTTCTCGGTGCGGTCCTCGAACGGCACGATGAAGTTGTTGTAGAAAGCCTGGGCGGCCAGGCCGTCCCACTCGTCGATGCTGTTGCCGGCCACCGTCATCGCGGAGAGCTCGGTGTTGACCGGGTGCGGGTCGCCCTGGATCGGGTCGGTGAACGCCTTGGAGCACAGCGCGTTCATGCACGACGTGACCTGCTCCATCGGACCGTCGAAGCTGCCCGGGTCGGGCAGCACGAGGAAGTCGTTGAACAACGAGTGGATCTCGTTGAACTTCATCTCTGCGTCCCACACGTGCTGCTTGAGCTGGTCCTCGGTCATGTACGACGAGGACGGGCCGTAGCCGTACGGATCCGGGGGCGGGTAGAACATCCCGTCCTGCTTGTAGATCATGAACTCGTCGAACAGGTACTTCTCGACGGCCATGTCGTAGATCTCCTGGGCGTGGGGGCCCAGCTCCTCAAAGCTCATTGGACATGTCCGATCTCCCGCTTGCGCCGTTCGAACTCGGCCCGGGCCTCGGCGTCGGTCTCGGCGTAGTGGTTGGCGGCGTAGACGAGGGCCGCACCGGTGTCCATCAGGTTGTCGGCCGTGGTCGCGAGGTGGCCGGACACCGCGGTGGCGAGCGCCTCCCACGCCGACGAGGCGCCGTACGAGCCGCCGGCTCCGACGGGGCCGCTGCGGTACATGATCCCGGTGATCGACGTGGGCAAGGCGTTGACGGCCTTGGTGAACTCGCCGGCCACCTTGGGAAGCTGGTTCTGTCCGGCGTCCCACAGCTCGGCGAGGTCGACCCCCAGATCGTGTCCTGTCGACATGGCTCTCCTCGAGTGGTTTGCGACTTCGCGACAGTCGGGTCCTTCCCACCGAGCCTCCTGCGCCAAACCTGGAGAGAGCGAGAATCTCCCTATCCACGACGCGACGCGTCTCGAAATCAGCGCTACTCGACGGGTAGGCCCAACCCACGGGCGATCAGCATCCGCTGCACCTCCGACGTGCCTTCGCCGATCTCGAGCACCTTCGCGTCGCGGTAGAACCGCACGACGGGGTACTCCTCCATGAAGCCGTTCCCGCCGAACACCTGGGTGGCGATCCGGGTCGCGGTCACCGCCGACTCGGTCGCGTGCAGCTTGGCGATCGAGGCGGCCTGCTTGAACGCCTTCGCGTCCGCCCGGCCAGAAGCTTGGGCGTCCTTCATCGCGGCCGCCTTGTAGGTGAGCAGCCGCGACGTCTCGGCCATCACCTGGAGGTCGGCGATCTGGAACGCCACGCCCTGCTTGCGACCGATCGGGCCGCCGAATGTCTGCCGCTCGCCGGCGTACTTCAGCGAGAGGTCGAGGCAGGCCTGGATGCAGCCGACCGCCAGCGCGGCGATGGCGACCCGCCCGTCGTCGAGGGTGGCGAGGAACTGGGCGAGGCCGCGGCCCCGCTCGCCGAGCATGTTGCCCTCCGGGACTCGGCAGTCGGTGAACGTCAGGCCGTGGGTGTCGGAGGCGTGCCAGCCGAGCTTGTCGTACGCCGGCTCGACGGTGAACCCGGGCGTCCCGGCCGGGACGATGATCGTCGAGATCTCGGGGCGCTTCTCGGTGGTCGAGCCTGTCGAGACCCGCTCTCCGGTGCGCGCCGTGACCGTGACCAGCGAGGTGATGTCGGATCCGGAGTTGGTGATGAACTGCTTGGCTCCGTTGACCACCCACTCGCCGTTGTCGAGGTCGGCCTTCGTCCGGGTCGCGCCGGCGTCGGAGCCGGCGCCCGGCTCGGTCAGGCCGAAGCCGGCGAGCGTGCGGCCACTGACCAGGTCGGGCAGCCACTGGTCCTTCTGCTCCCTGGAGCCGTAGCTGAGGATCGGGGTGATGCCGAGCCCGACCGCTGCCTCGAGCGTGATGCCCATCGACTGGTCGACCCGGCCGATCTCCTCGATCGCCACGCACAGGCTGGTGAAGTCGCCGTCGTCGCCCGCGCCGCCGTACTCCTCGGGCGCGGTGAGGCCCATCAGCCCCAGACCGCCCATCTTCCGCACGACATCGGCCGGGAAGTGGTGGTCCTTGTCCCACTGCGCGGCGTGCGGCGCGATCTCGGCCTCGGCGAACTCGCGGACGCTGCGGCGGAACTCCTCGTGCTCGCGGGACAGCTCGAACGTCATGTCCAGATGCTAACCGCTCAGGTTAATGATCGCTAACCAACCTCCTCGCCGGTCGATCCGGGCGAGCGTCAGCGAGCCCGTGTCGAGACCCGCCCGGTGTGGGGTCAGGCGGCCTTGAGCACCCAGACGGCGTACTCGCCGGTCTCCGGGTCGAAGGGACGCAGGTCGTACGTCGCGAACCGTGACTCGATCGCCAACCCCACCGCAGCCACGTCGTCGACGAACTCGGCGGCGGGGTACTCCCGCGAGGTCGGCCCGGCGGTGAGCGCGAACCCCACCAGCATCCGGCCCTCCGGTGCGAGCAGGGCGCCGAGCCGGGTGAGCACGGTCCGCTCCGAGTCCGGCGAGGACAGGATCATGACGTTCCCGACGCACACCACCAGGTCGAATTCCGTCGGCATCCCGTGGCCGGCGAGGAAGTCCGCGTCCAGCGCCTCCAGCCGGCACTGCGCGACCGGGAAGTCTGGGTACGTGGCCCGGGACTGCTCGAGCAGGGACGCGTCGAGGTCCACGCCGTACGCGTCGTGCCCGCGCTTGCGCAGCGCCCCACCGATCCGGCCCATGCCGGAGCCGGCGTCGAGGATCCGCGCACCGCGCGGGGCGAGCGTGTCCGCCAGCCGGGCCTCGCCCTCGACGTCCTCGCCGTCGGCGATCATCTGCGCGAAGCGGACGCCGTACCCGCGATGACCCTCCGGCCAGGGCTGCTCCCAGCGCGTCGGCGGCAGCTCGCTCACCTGAAGGCGCTCTCGCCCGTCAGTGCCTGCCCGATGACGAGCTGGTGAACCTCGGACGTGCCCTCATAGGTGAGCACGGACTCGAGGTTGTTGGCGTGCCGCATCACGGAGTGCTCCAGCGTGATGCCGGCGGCGCCGAGGATGGTCCGGCACTCGCGCGCGATGGCGATCGCCTCGCGGACGTTGTTGAGCTTGCCGATGCTCACCTGGGTCGCCGTGATCCGGCCGGCGTCCTTGAGCCGGCCCAGGTGCAGCGCCAGCAGCATCGCCTTGCCGAGCTCGACCGTCATGTCGGCGAGCTTGGCCTGGGTGAGCTGGAAGGAACCGAGCGCGCGGCCGAAGATCTCCCGCTCGCCGGCGTACTTCAGGGCCGTCTCCAGGCTGTCGCGAGCAGATCCGAGGGAGCCGAAGATGATCCCGAACCGCGCCTCGGTGAGGCAGGACAGCGGACCCTTCAGCCCGGTCACGCCCGGCAGCACTGCGTCGGCGGGCAGGCGGACGTCGTCGAGGACGAGCTCGCTCGTCACGCTCGCCCGCAGGGAGAGCTTGCGCTTGATCTCCGGCGCGCTGAACCCGTCGCTGTCGGTCGGGACGACGAACCCGCGGATACCCTCCGCCGTCTGGGCCCAGACGACCGCGACGTCGGCGATCGAGCCGTTGGTGATCCACATCTTCGAGCCGTTGAGCACCCAGTCCGTGCCGTCCCGCTTGGCGCGGGTGCGCATCGAGGCAGGGTCGGAGCCGGCGTCGGGCTCGGTCAGGCCGAAGCAGCCGATCGCCTCTCCGGCGGCCATCCGCGGCAGCCAGCGCTCCTTCTGCTCCTCCGAACCGTGCTTCCAGATCGCGAACATCGCCAGCGAGCCCTGGACCGAGACCAGCGAGCGGACTCCGGCATCGGCGGCTTCGAGCTCGAGGCAGGCCAGGCCGTACGCCGTGGCGCTGGTGCCCGCGCAGCCGTAGCCGGTCAGGTGCATCCCCAGCAGCCCGACCTTGCCGAGCTCGACCGCGAGCTCTCGGGCCGGCAGCGACGCCTCGTCGTACCACTGCGCAACCTGAGGTCGGACCTGCCTGTCCATCACCTCGCGCACGGTCTGCTGGATGGCCCGCTCCTCCTCGCCGACGAGGTCGTCGAGGTCGAACAGGTCGAGAGGATGCTGAGTGGGGCTCATGCCTTGATCGCCTCCTCGAGGGCGGCCAGCACCAGCAGGGCGGCGTCCGGGCGGGCGTTGTGGCCCATCAGGCCGATGCGCCACACGGTGGCGGCGTACTGGCCGACGCCGGCGCCGATCTCGATGCCGTAGCGCTCGAGGAGGCGGGCCCGGACGGCCGCGCTGTCGACGCCGTCGGGCACTCTGACGGTGGTCAGCTCGGGGAGCCGGTAGCCCTCCTGGGCGAACAGGTCCAGGCCGAGCTCCTGGAGGCCGTCGTGGAGGAGCCTGCCCGCCTCGTGGTGGCGGGCCCAGACCTGCTCGAGGCCTTCCTCCATGATCCGGGTCAGGCCGGCGTGCAGGCTGACGACCATCGCGACGGGCGCGGTGTGGTGGTAGGTCCGTCCGCCTCCCTTGGTGGCCGCCTCGCCGACGTACCCGCCGAGCAGGCCGAGGTCGAGGTACCAGCTGCGGGGCTTCTCGATGCGACGAGCGAAGGCGCGGTCGTTGATCGTGAACGGCGCGAGGCCGGGCGCCACGCCGAGACACTTCTGGGTGCCGGCGTACCCGACGTCGACGCCCCAGTCGTCCGCCCGCAGCTCGATGCCGGCGATGGAGGTGACGGCGTCGGTGATGAGCAGCGCATCGCCCTTGGCGGCACCGAGGGCCTCGATGTCGGAGCGGACGCCGGTCGAGGTCTCGGCGTGCACCGCGGCGTAGATGGCGGGGCTGGGGTGGACGTCGAGCATCCGCTGGACGTCGACGGGGGTGCCCCACTCGTGCTCGACGGCGACGACCTCGGCACCGCAGCGCGCGGCCACGTCGCACATGCGCTGCCCGAACAGGCCGTTGACGCCGACGACCACGACGTCGCCCTCGTGGACGGTGTTGACGAACGCCGCCTCCATGCCGGCGCTTCCCGTCGCGCTCAGCGGGAGGGTACGCGCGTTGCTCGTGCCCCAGGCCTGGCGCAGCAGCTCGCAGGTCTCGTCCATGATCCGGAGGAACTCCGGGTCGAGGTGGCCGAGCAGCGGGCGACTCAGCGCGTTGGTCGCCTCGGGGTACGGGTTGGACGGGCCGGGGCCGAAGAGATGGCGCTCGTGGATCACCCGAGCGACGCTACCGCCGCCATCTGGGCGAGCCCGCGTCGAGACCCAGTTAGTGGCCCAGACCAGCCATCGCTGGTCGAGCCGGGCGAGCCCCTGGGCGAGCCCGTGTCGAGACCCAGTTAGTGGCTCGGACGAGGCGCGCTCAGAACCCCGCCCCCGGATTGAGGATGCCCTGAGGGTCGAGGGCGTCCTTGATCCGCCGGGTCAGCGCCATCACGTCCGGCCCGAGCTGGTCGGGCAGTGCGCCGCGCTTCGCACGTCCGATCCCGTGCTCGCCGCTGATGGTGCCGCCCAGGGCGATGGCTGCCTGCATCACCTCGTCGAAGGCCGCCCGGGCCCGCCGCTCGGAGTCGGGGTCCGTGGCGTCGTACACGATGTTCGGGTGGGTGTTGCCGTCGCCGGCGTGCGCGACGACGGGGATCTCCAGGTCGTACTCCGTTGCGATGGCGTCGATGGCGTCGAGCAGGTCGGGGAGCAGGGGTACGGGAGCGCCCACGTCCTCGAGGAGGAGCGACCCGCGTCCCTCCAGGGCCGGGAACGACGCGCGCCGAGCCTGGACGAACATCTCGCCCTCGTCGGCGTCGTTGGTGACGAAGACCTCGGCGCCCTGTGCCTCGCAGGCCGCCTGCATGACGACGAGCTCCTCGCCGCGCGCGGCGCCGGGTGCGTCGGTCTGGGCGATCAGCAGCGCGCCCGCCGCGCGATCGAGCCCCATGGGCTGGTAGTCCTCGACGGCGTTGATGGTCGCTCGGTCCATCAGCTCCAGCATGGAGGGGCGCAACGTCGACCGCATCGCGACCACGGCGTCGGCGGCCCGGCGCACGGTGGTGAAGCTGGCGACCAGGGTCGCTCGCGCGCCCTGGCTGGGCACGAGCCGCAGGATCGCCTGGGTGACGATGCCGAGGGTGCCCTCACTGCCCACGAAAAGCTTGAGGAGAGGCAGGCCGGCGACGTCCTTGATCCGCTTCCCCCCGAGGGTGATGAGGGTGCCGTCGGCGAGCACGACGTCGAGGCCGAGGACGTAGTCGGTCGTGACGCCGTACTTCACACAGCACAGACCGCCGGCGTTGGTCGCGACGTTGCCGCCGATCGAGCAGATCCGGAAGGACGACGGGTCAGGCGGGTACCAGAGACCGTGCTCGGCCGCAGCCGCCTTGACGTCGGCGTTGAACGCGCCCGGCTCTGCCACCGCGACCTGGGTGGCTGGGTCGATCTCCACGGCGGTCATCCGCTCGAGGCTGAGCACGATGCCGCCGTCGACCGCGGTCGAGCCTCCGGACAGTCCGCTCCCGGCGCCGCGCGGCACCACGGGTACGTCGTGGGCGGCCGCCCACCGGACCGCCGTCTGCACCTGGCCCGCGTCCTCGGCCCGGACGACGGCCAGCGGCTTGCCGGCGGACGCGTCGCGCGACCAGTCGAACCGGTACTTCTCCATCGCGTCGGGCGCGGTGACCACGACGCCGTCCGGCAGGGCTTCAAGAAGCTCGTCGACCGCGCTCATGGGATCCATGCAACCACCAGGCCGCTGTCCGTCAGCGGCTGAGCAGGGCATCGACGTTGGGCAGGCCGTCGAACCGCGAGAATGTCCCCTGGTCGGCGATCTCCTGGGCTGCTGCCAGGAACCCGCCCCATGCGGTTCGTGCCAGGGTCCCTCCGACGCTGATCCGTCGTACTCCCAGCGCTGCCGCCTCCGCGACCGTGATGAACGGCATGTTGATCAGCAGGTTCACCGGTTTCGGTGACACGGCCGCGACGATGGCGGTGACGTGCTCCGGCTTGTCGATCCTGGGCGCGTAGAGGCAGTCGGCGCCGGCGTCGGCGTACGCACGGAGCCGTCGGACGGTCTCGTCGATGTCGGGGCGTCCGCACACGAAACCCTCGGACCGGCCGGTGAGGACGACCTCGGTACCGCTCTCGTCGATCGCCTGCCGCGCGGCGGCGATGCGCGCCACGGCGAGCTCGAGCTCGAAGAGCGGCTCGGCCTCGTCGCCCGAGGAGTCCTCGATGGAGAGCCCCGCGATCCCCGTCTCCGCAGCCCTCTTCACGTTCGCCGCGACGCCCGCCGGATCGACCGCGTATCCGCCTTCGAAGTCGGCGTTCACCGGCACCTCCACGGTCTCGGCGACGAGGCGCAGGTGTGCGAGCGCCTGGTCGAGCGTGACCTGGCTGTCGGCACGACCCAGCGTCCAGGCCAACCCGGCACTCGTCGTGGCCAGGGCCCGGAAGCCCATCTGCTCGAGGACACGCGCGCTGCCCGCGTCCCACGGGTTCGGCATCACGAAGCACCCCGTGGCGTGCAACCGGTGGAACTCGGCGATCCGATCGTCCTGCATCGCAGCAGCGTAGGGCGGCGCCGGCTCTTTCTCGATGGTGCGCAGACCGGTCTGGCCAGTACGGTCCCCGTTCATGACCTCGGACGCGTTCGTTCCAGTCGACTTCGATCCGCCCACTTCGCTCGTCACCGACGACTTCTGCCTCGAGCCCCTCGGGCCGCAGCACAACGAGGCCGACCACGCCGCCTGGATGTCCAGCATCGACCACATCCGCTCCACGCCGGGCTACGCCGAGAACAAGTGGCCACCTCCTGGCGGCATGACGCTGGAGGAGAACCTCTCCGACCTCCAGCGCCACGCCGACGACTTCGCGGCGCGCAGCGGCTTCACGTTCACCGTCCTGGACCCGAGCGACAACGACGTCATCGGCTGCGTCTACCTGTACCCCTCGAAGTCCCCGGAGTGGGACCTCACGGTGCATTCCTGGGTGCGGGCCGACCGGTCGAGCCTCGACGTACCCCTGGCGGACGCCGTCGCCCAGTGGCTGGAGACCGACTGGCCCTGGGAGCGCGTGGACCGCCGCGGTCGTTGAGTGGCGGGTCTCCTCGGGACGATGACGCCGTGCCATTCCCTGACGAGCTGTTCGCGCACGAGGTCGCCCTCGACTCCTACGTGGCTGAGGTTCTGATCGGCGCGTACGCATGGAAGTGGCGCCGCGGACGCTTGGCGAGCTGGACGGCAGGGTCCGCGAAACGACGGCTCCTTGAGGCTCTCCGTCGTTCTCTGAGCTGAGCTCGCCCCTCACGTCCTGCGGTGGAAGGAGGTGGCTCCGTTGGGGTGGTGGTGGGTGTCCCATCCTGGGGCGTGGGCGCGGTGGTGGTGGAGGGGGCAGAGGAGCTTGCCGTCGGCGAGGTCGGTTCTGCCGCCTTTGGACCAGGGTTGTTTGTGGTGGTGGGCTTCGCACCAGGCGGCGGGGATCGTGCAGCCGTCGGCGGTGCATGCGCGGTCCCGGACGGCCATCGCCTTCCGCTGGGCAGAAGAGAAGAGGCGTCGGGTGCGGCCGAGGTCGAGGACCTCACCTCTGCCGCCGAGGACGACCGGGACGATGCCTGGCCTGGCAGGCCATCCGGCGGGCTTGTTCGGCGGTGCACCGGTCCCCGGTCGACGTCTCGGCGAACCCGAACCCGGACCCGGACCCGGATCCGGATCCTGCGTCGGTTTTGAGGGTGTCGAGGTCGAGGATCACCATCACGGTGGTCGCGGTGCCGCCGTGTTGGGGCAGGCCGTGGGCGGGGAGGTTCTCCAGGAGGGCGCAGAACGCGATGCCGCGGCGGCGTGCGGCGGGGAGCTGGTCGACGTCGCCGAGTGGGCCGCGTCGGGGGGAGGTGTAGGCGTCGAGGTAGGTCTTGAGCCGGTTCGCGACGTGGTCGGGGATCCGGGCGCGGATGTCGGTGGCTCCGTCACCGCGGCGCTGGAAGGACAACGTGGTGGCGGCCCTAGCGCGTTTCTCTTCCTCGACCAGCCGCTGGTATTCGGCTTCGTCGGCGATCTCGGGGGCGATGACCTCCAGCAGGCTGTGGGCGAGGCGGCGTAGCTGTGGGGGTCCGAACCGGGCGGCCTCGCCGAGCAGGTATGCCTCGGCCTTGGCGAGAGTCTCGGGTTCGAGGCCGGCCGGGAGGGCGTCGAGGGCTTCGGCGATCACCCGCGCCTGCGCCACGTTCACGACACCGTCAGCCAGCGCAGTGGCGACCTCCGGTCCACCGTTCGTCCAAGGCTTCGGCCAGGGCGGAGAGTCGGCGGACGGCTCCGGGGTTGTCGCGGGTGGCGTCGGCCAGCCAGTGTGCGGTGGACCGGGCACCGGTCTCGACGGCGATGTCGTCGGCGGCTGCGAGGACGCGCATCCGCTCGGCTTCGGCACGCGCCGCGATCCGCGAGAGGCGGACCAGCAGTCACGCTTCTCCGTGGTCGTCCGGTACTCCGGTGCGATCTGGGCGAGGTCGTCCAGCCCGCGCTCGACCATGTCGAGTGGTGCGGCGTACGTGCTGGACATGGAACAAGTCAAGCATCGACCACCGACAGTGGTACGTGCTCAGAACCCCTTGTCCACAAGGGATTCCGAGAAATCTTTGCGAGTTTCTCGGGTGTGGTTTCGAGGCTCGTCGCTGGCGCTCCTCACACCTCAACCACCGACATGACGCGGGCGTTGCACGCCCTCCTCAACCACCGACAGGTCGCCGGGCGTTGCACGCCCTCCTCAACCAGCGACTCCTCGCTCCTCAACCACCGATTCCTCGCTCCTCAAGCACCGACTCGTTGCACGTGAGCCGCCCATGCTTTGCTGGCGCTGCCGCGGGGTGCGACCGCACACTGGGACGATGACCGGGAGGGTCGCGGTGGGGCTGCGGACGGCGTTCCCCGTCGACGCCCTGGTGGACTTCCTGCTGGACGACGCCCAGGCGGCACGGTGGCTCGGCCCGGGTGGGCGCATCGATGGTCACGAACCCGGCACCGTCTTCGTGCCGGGCGTTTCGCCCAATGTGCGCGCGAGCATCCAGGACGTGACGAGGAACCGGTCCTCGTTCCGGCTGGTGGCGAACTGGGACAACGGCGTCGGGCAGCTGATCGTGCGCGTGACCACGTGCCCGCAGGGCAGAAGCCGCGTGCGGGTCCGGGAGACGGGGCTCTCGCCGGTCGAGGTCACCAAGCGGGCTCAGGACTGGTCCGCGGTCCTGGACAACCTCAACTGCCTGCTCCGAGCGGCGTCCGGCGAGCGCCGCGCCTTTCGGCAGGCCATCGTGGTGGTGCATGGCATCGGCGAGCAGCGCCCCACCACCACGCTGCGCAACTTCGTGGAGGCGGTCTTCCCCGAGGCTCGCGGTACGAAGCGGTTCCTCAAGCCCGACTACGTCTCGCCACTGGTCGGCGCGAGCTCCGTCACGGTGCCGGGGCGGTGGACTCTCAACCGGCCGACCACCGACGTGTACGAGCTCTACTGGGCGCATCTGATCCGTGACACCACGGTCGGGCAGGTGTACGCCTGGGCGTTCCGGCTGCTGAGTACGCCGAAGCGCAACGTCACCACGAAGCTCTGGCCGCACGTACGCGCGCTGCGGATCGTCGCCGCGCTCCTGCTCATCGCGCTGATG
This sequence comes from uncultured Actinomycetota bacterium, assembly GCA_963782155.1. Lineage (GTDB taxonomy): Bacteria > Actinomycetota > Actinomycetes > Propionibacteriales > Nocardioidaceae > Nocardioides. Next base: position 52,076 of record CAWAIZ010000008.1, on the reverse strand, counting down.
GCGATCGTCGTCCTGTTGCTGCTCGGGGACGGCTCGCGCGCCTGGCTGACAACGTCGGCCGCGGGCCTGGTCGCGGTGTTCGCCGTCGTCCCGGCGATCCTGTGGAAGGTGGTCAGGGCCCTGGGCTCACCGTTGCAGCACCTGATCATCGCGAACATCCTCGGCGACGCCGCGCGCTACTTCGACACGAGTCCCGCCAACGTGGAGGTTCGGCAGAGAGTCCGCGAGTCCGGCGTACGGCTGCTCGACCAGCTGCACGACGGTGGTCGCTACGGCCGCATCATCGTCTACGGCCACAGTCTCGGCAGCGTGATCGCCTACGACATCCTCGCGCACAGCTGGACCCGCCGCTCGCGGCGCCACGACAACCGACCATCGTTTCCGACTCCGAGGTTGCGGTCGGTCGAGAACCTGCTCAACCCGCGAGCGCCGTTCTACCCACCTCTCACACCGGCGACCGCGCAGCGACGCCAGCAGGCCGCCTGGAAGGAGTACCAGGAGAACGGGTTCCAGTGGCTGGTCTCCGACCTGGTCACCGCCGGCTCGCCACTCACGCACGCCCGCTGGCTGCTCAACCCCGACAAGGGGACCAGCTTCGACGACCTCGTGGCGGACCGGGCCATGCCGACCAGCCCGCCTCAGACGTCATTCGTGCGAGGCCCCCGGCCGGGCACGTTCCGGCGCGCTTTCACCTTCACCCACGCGTACAAGCTCGCGGACGAGGACAAGCATCGATCGGTGCTCGTCCCCGATCACGGCGCCCTCTTCGCCCTCGTCCGCTGGACGAACGTGTACTTCCCGCACACCGGGGTGATGCACGGCGACCCGGTCGGCGGCCCGCTGCAGCCGACGTTCGGCGACTGGATCGCTGACGTACCGCTGCCGCATCCCGGTGGTGGCTTCGCTGGATTCGCGCACACCAAGTACGTCGACACGAGTCGCGGTCGCGCCCACGCCGACCTGCTCGAGCGGGCCGCGTCGCTCGGCGTGACGAGGGACATCGCGTCCTGGCTGCGCGACGCCGAGGCCGCGGACGAGCCCGCCTAGGAGCGGGTGCCGCCAGCGCCGACCACCGCTGAAAGGAGCGGTGGAAACAGAAGAGTCACAACTCGGTGCTGCTGACGGTTGGCCACCCGCCTGACCCAAGAGTAGCAACGGCCCTTGATCTCAACCTTGCTTGAAGTTGCACTCTCGACGCATGACACGAACTCACCGACCTCTTGCCCTGATCACCGGCGGGTCCGCCGGCCTCGGTCGCGCGCTGGTGCACGCCCTGCACGACCGTGGCTGGACCGTCGTCACGGACGGCCGGGACGCCGCCCGCCTGGCCGAGGCGACGCGCGACCTCGATGACGTCGCGGCCGTACCCGGCGACGTCGCGGACCCGGCCCACCGACGCGAGCTGACCGGGCTGGTCCAGGCCCACGACCGCGGACTGGACCTGCTGGTCCACAACGCCAGCACGCTCGGGCCGCTCCCGATGCCGCACCTCGCGGACCTCGAGACCGAGAGCCTCGCCGCCATCTGGGACACCAATGCCGGCGCCCCTCACGCGCTGACGCGAGCACTCCTCCCCGACCTCCGGAGGGGCGAAGGCGTGATCCTCAGCCTGTCCTCCGACGCGGCCGTCCAGCACTACGAGGGCTGGGGCGGGTATGGCGCGGCGAAGGCGGCGCTCGACCACCTCACCCTGACGTTCGGCGCGGAGACCGGGCTGACGGCGTACGTCGTCGACCCCGGCGACATGAACACCCAGATGCACCGCGACGCCGAGCCCGGTGAGGACCTTTCCCACCTCCCATCGCCCGAGACGGTCGTACCCCGACTGCTCGCGCTCCTCGACCTACGCCCGGCCTCGGGCCGTTATCGCGCCGCCGACGTCGCCGTCCTGACGGGAGCCTCGGCATGACCACCCACACGATGAGCCGAGCGTTCGCAGCAGCACCGGCCGAGCAGCGCGGCGTACCGCGCGACGGCGTCCGCCTCCTCGTGGCGCGCGGGCAGGGTGAGCTCCGGCATCGCGCGTTCCGCGACCTCCCGGACGAGCTGGCCCCCGGCGATCTCGTCGTCGTGAACACCAGCGCGACGGTGGCCGGCGAGGCCGACGCCACGAGCACGACGCGTGGTGACGTCGTCGTGCACGTCGCGACCCGTCTCGACGACGGCGCCTGGGTTGTCGAGCTGCGCACGGCCCCGGACGCCGGGCGAGGGATCCTCGACGCGGTACCGGGAGAGACGATCACCCTCGACGGCGCCACGCTCACGCTGACTGCGCCGTACCCGCGCGCGCACTCCTCCCCCACCGGGGCAGGCAACCGCCTCTGGCGGGTCACCGCGGCGGGCGACCTCGCCGAGACGATGGCTCGGACGGGACGGCCGATCGCCTACGGGTACCTCGACCGCCGCTACCCGCTCGCGGACTACCAGACCGTCTTCGGCATCGACCCCGGCAGCGCGGAGATGCCGTCGGCCGCGCGCCCGTTCACGACCGACCTCGTCACCGCCCTGATCAGCAAGGGCGTGGGCGTCAGCCCCATCACCCTGCACACAGGACTGTCCTCTCAAGAGGCCGGCGAGGCACCGCAGGCCGAACGCTTCCGCGTCCCCGCCCTCACCGCCGAAGCCGTGAACGCCGCCAGGGCGCGCGGCGGGCGCGTCGTCGCCGTCGGCACGACGGTGACCCGAGCCCTGGAGTCGGCCGTCGACGCGCGCGGTCGCGTGCACGAGGCACGCGGCTGGACCGAACGCGTGATCTCGCCCGACGACCCGGTTCGCGTCGTCGACGGGCTGGTCACCGGGTGGCACGACCCCGGGGCCTCGCACCTGATGCTGGTGGAGTCGGTGGCCGGCAAGGAGCTCACCCGGGCGGCGTACGACGCCGCGACGGCGGAGGGTTACCTCTGGCACGAGTTCGGGGACTCCGCCCTGTTGCTGCCGTAGGTCCGCCCGAGCCGGTAACGCCCGGAGTCGTCGCCAAAGCCGGGCGATAGTCTGCCCGGGTGCCTGAGATCAAGCCTCTCCAGAAGGTCCTGATCGCCAACCGCGGCGAGATCGCCGTCCGCGTCATCCGCGCCTGCAAGGACGCCGGCATCGGCAGTGTGGCGGTGTACGCCGACCCCGATCGTGACGCGCTCTTCGTGCGGCTGGCCGACGAGGCCCACAGCCTCGGGGGCGCGACGCCGGCCGACTCCTACCTCGACATCGCCAAGATCATCAAGATCGCCGCCGACGCTGGTGCTGATTCCGTGCACCCCGGCTACGGCTTCCTCGCCGAGAACGCCGGCTTCGCCCAGGCCGTCATCGACGCCGGGCTCGTCTGGATCGGCCCCTCCCCGGCGGCGATCGACGCGCTCGGCGACAAGGCGAAGGCCAAGCACATCGCGCAGCAGGCCGACGCCCCCCTCGCGCCGGGCACCAAGGACGCCGTCGAGGACGCCGAGGAGGTCGTCGCATTCGCGAAGGAGAACGGTCTTCCGGTCGCCATCAAGGCCGTCTTCGGCGGCGGCGGCCGCGGTCTGAAGGTCGCCCGCACGCTGGAGGAGATCCCCGAGCTCTACGAGTCGGCGGTCCGCGAGGCAGTCGGCGCGTTCGGCCGCGGCGAGTGCCTGGTCGAGAAGTTCCTCGACAAGCCGCGGCACGTCGAGACCCAGTGCCTCGCCGACCAGCACGGCAACGTCGTGGTGGTCTCGACCCGCGACTGCTCGCTCCAGCGCCGCCACCAGAAGCTCGTCGAGGAGGCCCCTGCGCCGTTCCTCACCGACGACCAGGTGGCCCGGCTCTACGAGTCCAGCAAGGCGATCCTGCGCGAGGCCGGGTACGTCGGCGCCGGCACCTGCGAGTTCCTCGTCGCCAAGGACGGCACCATCTCCTTCCTCGAGGTCAACACCCGGCTCCAGGTCGAGCACTGCGTCTCCGAGGAGGTCACCGGCATCGACCTCGTGCGCGAGATGTTCCGCATCGCGGCCGGGGAGGAGCTCGGATACGACGACCCGCCGGTCCGCGGCCACTCCATCGAGTTCCGCATCAACGCCGAGGACGGTGGCCGCAACTTCATGCCGGCGCCCGGCACGCTCTCGGCCTGGCAGCCTCCGCAAGGCCCCGGCGTACGTCTCGACGGCGGGTACGAGAACGGCGAGACGATCCCCGGTTCCTTCGACTCGCTCATCGCCAAGCTCATCGTCACCGGGCGCGACCGCACCCAGGCCCTGGAGCGGTCCCGTCGCGCCCTGGCCGAGTTCGTCGTCGACGGCATGCCCACGGTCATCCCGTTCCACCGCGCGGTGGTCGACGACCCGGCGTACGTCGGGTCCTCCACCCCCAGCGGCCGAGCCGACTCACCGGGCTCGTTCGACGTCTACACGACGTGGATCGAGACGGACTTCGACAACCAGATCGAGCCGTACGCCGGGGACGCGGCCGACGCCGAAGAGCCCGAGGAGCGGCAGCGCGTGACCGTCGAGGTCGGCGGCAAGCGTCTCGAGGTCGTGCTGCCCAATGGATTGGCCGGCGGCCTGGGTGGTCCCGGAGCCGGTCCCGCCGCGGGCGCCAAGAAGCCGAAGCGTGCCGCGGGCAAGAAGGCCGGCGCTGCCGCGAGCGGAGACGCCGTCACCAGCCCGATGCAGGGCACCATCGTCAAGGTCGCCGTCGAGGACGGCCAGAGCGTTGCCGAGGGCGACGTGGTCGTCGTACTCGAGGCGATGAAGATGGAGCAGCCGCTCAAGGCCCACAAGGCCGGCACCGTCACCGGCCTGAACGCCGAGGTCGGCGCCACGGTCACCAACGGCGCCGTCATCTGCGAGCTGAAGGACTAGCAGCTGCAGAGTCACCGCCGATGGGCCGAGCATCGAAGGTTTGGCCTGGCGTCACCGTAGGCTCGGACCATGGAGCCGGCCCCTCGTCTGCGCGACCCGCGCGAGCTGGTCAGCCCCCGCGCACGGCTGATGTGGATGGTCGGCGGGTTCGTGCGCGCGGTCGTGCTGATGGCCGTGCTGCTCGTGGCGACCCTGCTCCTCGACTGGTTCGAGCTCCGCTGGTGGATGCCCCTCCTCCTCGGGGTGGTCACCGTCGCCGCGGCGATCGTCATCCCGCAGTGGCGCTACCTCGTGCACCGCTGGGAGATCACCGACACCGCGGTCTACACGCAGACCGGCTGGTGGCGGCGCGAGCGGCGGATCGCCCCGATGTCCCGGATCCAGACCGTCGACTACGTCGAGGGTGCGATCGCCCGGCTGTTCCGGCTGGCCTCGGTCACCGTCACGACCGCCTCCGCAGCAGGCGCGCTGGAGATCGCCGGCCTCGACCGAGACCGGGCCCGCGCCGTCGTGGACGAGCTCACCATCAAGGCGGACACGATTCCCGGCGACGCCACGTGACGGACCAGCCCGTCAACCCGTACGCCGACCGGCCCAAGGATATGCAGAGTGACCACCGCGAGTGGCAGCGCCTCGACCCGCTGATGCTGCTGGTCCACCCGATCCGCGAGGTGATCCGCTTCCTGCCGGCTCTCATCGGCGTGTTCGTGGCCGGCAGCGCGTCGGGCGGCAACGACTGGTGGTGGCAGGTGATCGGCGTGGGCGTCCCTGTGGCGCTCGGCCTGGCCAGGTACCTCACGACGAGCTTCCGCATCACCGGGGGGCGCGTCGAGCTGCGCCGCGGCCTGCTGAACAAGCACGTGCTCTCCACCCCCATCGACCGGGTCCGCACCGTCGACATCACCGCCTCGCCGATCCACCGGGTGCTCGGGCTGACGACAGTCCGGATCGGCACGGGCACGGCCTCGACCAAGGGCGAGGACGGGCTCGACCTCGACGGCCTCCGCACGCACGCCGCCGAGGCGCTGCGCACCGACCTCCTGCACGCGACCCGGCCGCCCCCTGACCCGGCCGCGACGGGAGCGAACGCCTTCCCGGTCGTGCGGTTCGAAGCCCGCTGGCTGCGCTTCGCGCCGTTCACGAGCTCCGGGCTGATCATCGCGGCGGCCGTGCTCGGTGGCGGCAGCCAGATCCTGAACGGTCTGGGGCTGTGGGAGCGGCTCGCGGTGGACGAGACCGCGGAGCGGCTTGCACGCCTCTCGCTCCTGCTGCTGGTGCCGGCCGCGCTGATCGGGCTGGTCGTGGTCGCGTCGGCGATGGCCGTCATCGGCTACCTGGTCACCAACTACGGTTTCACGCTCACCTACACGCGCTCTGACCACGCCTGGCACCTGCGCCGCGGTCTCCTCACCACCCGCGAGACGAGCATGGACGCCACCCGACTCCGGGGCGTCAGCCTCGGCGAGCCGCTCGGCCTGCGCCTGGTGTCGGGAGCGCGGTTGTCGGCGATCGTGACCGGGCTGGACCGCGACGAGCGCGGCTCGGGGACGCTCGTGCCGCCGGCCCCACGCGACCTCGTCTCCGGGGTGGCGGCCCAGGTGCTCGGTGCTGCGGAGCCGATCACCGCACCTCTGGTCCGGCACGGTGAGGCCGCGACCCGGCGCCGCTACGTCCGCGCCCTCGTCCTACCCGTGCTGGTCGCTGTGGTGGCCGCGGTGCTGGTGATCGCCGCGGGCGCACCGTGGGAGACCGCCCTGCTCGGGCCGATCGCGATCGCCGCCGGGCTGGTGCTCGCCGCCGACCGCGCTCGCACGCTCGGGCACGCGCTCGTCCCCGGCCACCTGGTGGCGCGCGCCGGCAGCCTGGTCCGGCGCCGGGTGGCGCTGGAGACCCAGGCCGTCATCGGCTGGAACTTCGCCGACACCTGGTTCCAGCGACGGTCCGGGCTGACCACCCTGGTCGCGACCATGGCCGGCGGCCGGCAGTCGGTCACGGTGCTCGACGTCCCCGAGGAAGCCGCTGTCGCGCTCGCCCGCGACGCCGTGCCGGGTCTGGTCGAGCAGTTCTTGCAGTACCAGCCGCAGGTTTCGTGACGGGACTTCGTCCCTCCTCAACCAGCGAACAATGCCCAGCCGGGCACGTGCTCCAGGTACCTGCCCAGGTCGCGGAACCCCAGCCGTGCGTACACGCCCTCGGCCATCGGCGTCGACTGCAGGGTGCTCGTCGTGCAGCCCCGGTCGCGGGCCTCGTGCAGCAGCAGGGCCGTCAGCGCCGTGCCGAGGCCGCGGCGGCGGGCGTGCTCGAGCGTGGTGACGCTGTAGATCCCGCAGTCGCCGTCGTGGTCGTAGGCCATCGCCACCGCGGCCGGCTGGCCGTCGAGACGGGCGACGCGGACGACGTACGCCGCGGGGTCGGCGTACTGCAGGAAGTCGTCGCCCAGCCCGACCAGCGACACGTAGTCGCGCCAGTCGGCCGGCGCCAGGTCGAGGTCGGGGCGTGGGGCGTCCAGCTCGGCCAGCGACATGCCCATGGCGCGCGTGGTCTCGGTGACGACGTACTTGCGGGCCTCGAGATCGGTGCGCATCTCGGCGTCACCCTCGTGCACCCACGCCGCGTAGCGGTCGATCCCCGAGTCGGCGTACTCCTCCTCGAGCGCGGCGATGGCCGAACCGCGGGCCTCCGCGTCCAGGCCGAGGTCGAGCAGGGCGTTGTTGAAGACCAGGCTCTCGGGTTGCTTGGTGAAGACCGCGACGTGCGCACCCGAAACGCGGACCACGGTGGCCCCGCCGGCACCGCGCGCGTACTCGCGCCACGACGCGACCAGGGTCGAGGCGCCGCGCTCGAACAGCTGCCAGGGCGTCACCCGGCAAATCCTCCACCATGACACGACCTGTCCGCCGCCATACCGATAACGGTTGGATGACGGCGCCGAACCACCGACCGGACAGCGAGACCTCGTGGTGACGCGCCCTCGGTAGCCTGCCGCCTGTGTTCTCCAAGGTGCTCGTGGCCAACCGGGGCGAGATCGCCATCCGGGCGTTCCGCGCCGCCTACGAGCTGGGCGCCCGCACCGTGGCGGTGTTCCCCAACGAGGACCGGTGGTCCGAGCACCGGCTGAAGGCCGACGAGGCCTACGAGATCGGCGAGCGGGGCCATCCCGTTCGCGCGTACCTCGACCCGGACGCCATCGTCGCGGTCGCCCTCCGCGCGGGGGCCGACGCGGTGTACCCGGGCTACGGCTTCCTCTCCGAGAACCCGCGGCTGGCCGAGGCCTGCGCCAATGCCGGCATCACGTTCGTCGGACCGACGGCGGACGTGCTCACCTTGACCGGCAACAAGGCGCGTGCGATCGCGGCGGCCAAGGAGGCCGGCGTACCGACCCTCGCGTCGGTGCCGCCCAGCGACGACGCCGACGTGATCATCGAGTCCGCGAGCGCGCTGCCGTACCCCTTGTTCGTCAAGGCTGTCGCCGGGGGTGGCGGCCGCGGCATGCGGCGCGTGGACGAGCCGAAGGACCTGCGCGAGGCCGTCGAGACCTGCATGCGCGAGGCAGAGGGCGCCTTCGGCGACCCGACCGTGTTCGTGGAGCAGGCCGTGGTCGACCCACGGCACATCGAGGTGCAGATCCTCGCCGATGGCGCGGGCAACGTGATCCACCTCTTCGAGCGCGACTGCTCCGTGCAGCGTCGGCACCAGAAGGTCGTCGAGATCGCGCCGGCACCGCACCTCGGCCCCGATCTCCGGGTGAGGATGTGTGCGGACGCGGTGAAGTTCGCCCGGCACATCGGCTATCGGAACGCCGGCACCGTGGAGTTCCTCCTGGACCCCGACGGCAACTACGTCTTCATCGAGATGAACCCGCGCATCCAGGTCGAGCACACCGTGACCGAGGAGGTCACCGACGTCGACCTCGTGCAGTCGCAGATGCGGATCGCGTCCGGCGAGAGCCTCGAGGACCTCGGCCTGAGCCAGGACGGCATCGTGCTGCGGGGTGCGGCCTTGCAGTGCCGGATCACCACCGAGGACCCGGCCAACAACTTCCGGCCCGACACCGGCCGGATCACGACGTACCGCTCCCCCGGCGGCGCCGGCATCCGTCTCGACGGCGGCACGACGTACACGGGCGCCGAGATCAGCCCGCACTTCGACTCGATGCTGGCGAAGCTGACCTGCCGCGGGCGCACGTACGAGAAGGCCGTCGAGCGGGCCCGGCGCGCTCTGGCGGAGTTCCGGATCCGCGGCGTCTCCACGAACATCGCGTTCCTCCAGGCCCTGCTCGACGACCCGGACTTCCAGGCCGGCCGCGTGACCACGTCGTTCATCGAGACCCATCCGGGGCTGCTGACCGCGCGGTCGTCCGGTGACCGCGGCACCAAGCTGCTCACGTACCTAGCCGACGTCACCGTCAACCAGCCCCACGGCCCCGCGCCGGTGAGCATCGACCCGGTCAGCAAGCTCCCGGACGTCGACCTCGCGGTGCCCGCCCCCGACGGCACCCGACAGCAGCTGCTGTCGCTCGGCCCCGCGGCGTTCGCGCAGGCGCTGCGCGACCAGGACCGGGTCGCGGTCACCGACACGACCTTCCGCGACGCCCACCAGTCCTTGCTCGCCACCCGCGTGCGCACCCGCGACCTGCTCGCGGTCGCCGGCCACGTGGCCCGGACCACCCCGGAGCTGTGGTCGCTGGAGGCGTGGGGTGGGGCGACGTACGACGTGGCGCTGCGCTTCCTCTCCGAGGACCCGTGGGAGCGGCTGGCCAAGCTCCGCCAGGCCGCACCGAACCTCTGCCTCCAGATGCTGCTGCGCGGGCGCAACACCGTCGGGTACACGCCCTATCCCACGGAAGTGACCGACGCATTCGTCGAGGAGGCCGCGGCCACCGGCATCGACGTGTTCCGGATCTTCGACGCGCTCAACGACGTCGAGCAGATGCGGCCCGCGATCGAGGCCGTGCTGGCGAGCGGGACCACGGTCGCGGAGGTGGCTCTCTGCTACACCGGCGACCTGTCCGACCCGCGCGAGAAGCTCTACACGCTGGACTACTACCTCGGCCTGGCGTCACGGATCGTGGAGTCCGGCGCGCACGTGCTGGCCATCAAGGACATGGCCGGGCTGCTGCGCGCGCCCGCCGCGCGGACTCTGGTGACCGCGCTCCGCCGGGAGTTCGACCTGCCGGTCCACCTGCACACCCACGACACCCCCGGCGGTCAGCTCGCCACGCTGCTGGCGGCGATCGACGCCGGCGTGGATGCCGTCGACGCGGCGACCGCCTCGATGGCGGGGACCACCTCGCAACCGTCGTTGTCCGCACTGGTCTCGGCGACCGACCACTCCCCGCGCGAGACCGGGCTGTCGCTGGAGGCGGTCTGCGCGCTGGAGCCGTACTGGGAGGCGGTCCGCCGGGTGTACGCACCGTTCGAGTCGGGCCTGCCCGCACCGACCGGCCGCGTCTACACCCACGAGATCCCCGGCGGCCAGCTCTCCAACCTGCGCCAACAGGCGATCGCGCTCGGCCTCGGCGAGAAGTTCGAGCAGATCGAGGACATGTACGCCGCGGCCGACCGGATCCTCGGCCACGTCGTGAAGGTGACCCCGTCCTCGAAGGTCGTCGGCGACCTCGCGCTGCACCTGGTGGCCGTCGGCGCCGACCCGGCCGAGTTCGCGGAGAACCCGCAGAAGTTCGACATCCCCGCCTCGGTCATCGGCTTCCTGCACGGCGAGCTGGGCGACCCGCCCGGCGGCTGGCCGGAGCCGTTCCGGACCAAGGCGATCGAGGGCCGTCCGTGGGAGCCGCCGTCGGGGTCGCTCACGCCGGAGCAGTCCGAAGGGCTGACCCGGGACCGGCGCGCCACCCTCAACGAGCTGCTGTTCCCCGGTCCGACCAAGCAGTTCCTCGAGGTCCGCGCGACGTACGGCGACGTCTCGGCGCTCTCCTCGATCGACTATCTCTACGGGCTGCGCCAGGGCGTCGACCACCAGGTCGAGCTCGACGAGGGCGTGACGATCTTCCTCGGCCTGCAAGCGATCTCGGAGCCGGACGAGCGCGGTTACCGCACCGTGATGGCGCTCATCAACGGCCAGCTCCGCCCGGTCAGCGTCCGCGACCGAAGCGTCTCCTCGGAGGTCGCCGCCGCGGAGAAGGCCGACTCGTCGGTCCCGGGCCATGTCGCCGCCCCGTTCCAGGGTGTGGTCACCGTCGTCGTCGAGAAGGGCGAGGAGGTCGAGGCCGGCCAGACCGTCGCCACCATCGAGGCGATGAAGATGGAGGCCGCCATCACCGCCCCCCGCGCCGGCACCGTCGACCGACTCGCCTTCTCCGGCACCCAGACCGTCGACGGCGGCGACCTGGTGCTGGTGCTCGGGTGACCCGAGCTCAGCCGCCGGCGACGCCGGGAGCGTCACTCCACCCGAGGCGGCGAGCCAGCGCCGCGACCTCGCGGCGCGACGACGTCTGGGTCTTCCGGAGCAGGTTCGACACGTGCACGCTCACCGTCTTCTCGCTGATGACCAGCTGCGCAGCGATCTCCGCATAGGTCCGGTTGGCCACGAGGTGCCCGAGCACCTCCGTCTCGCGCGCGGTCAGTCCCGCGAAGGTCCGGGGCACCGACACGGGGGCTTCGGCAGGTGCGGTGAGCGCGATCCTGCCCATCGCGGCCACCTCCTCCACCCTGGCGGCCAAGGGAACGGCCCGCTGCTCGAGGGCGTACGCGTGCGCGGCTCGCAGCAGCCGGCCCGCCTCCTGTCGGTCGGCTCCTGTCTCCACCAGTGCGGCCGCGAGTCGAACCGCGGCGCCATGGTGCTCCCACCACATTCCTGCCTCGGCGCACACGGCGACCGCCGCTCGCCACCGGTCGAGCTGGTCCGGGTCGCCCCGCACGAGACCTGTCTCGGCGTCACAGAGGGCGCCCTGGGCCCGGGTCATCGAGTCCCGTGGACCGGTGGGCGCGAAGGAGGTGCCCCGGCCCGCACGTTCGTCCACGAGCCGTTCCAGGGCGGCGCGGTGACGGAGCACCGCATCCTGGTCGCGGGCGTCCTCGTCGCGCTGGACCAGGTGGGCGGCCGTCCGGGATCCCCAGAGCAGCAGTCGGTCGAGCATCGTGGAGTCAGCGGCGTTCAGGGCCAGGCTCCGCTCGACCACCGCGAGGGCGTCTCCCGGCCGGCCGAGGGCGAGCAGGACCTCGGCCACGTGTGGACTCGGTTGGAGCCCGGTGCGCTCCTCCAGGAAGGGCAGGACCTCGTAGGCGCGAGCCAGGTGGCCTTCGGCGGCGTCGAGCGCTCCCCGGCGTCCGGCGAGGACAGCGGCGTGCAGTCGCGTCGCCACCTCGTCGTTCACGGAGCCCGAGGTCGCCAGTCCCGTGCGGACCGCGGGCTCGACGGCCACGAGATCACCCACGGCCAACAGGACTCCGGTCAGCAGGTGGAGTGACTCCAGTCCGCCAAGTCCGACGCTCTGGTCCCACTCTCGCCACTCCCTCGCGTGCACCAGGAGGTCGCCGAGATCGCCGCCCGCCTCCTTTAGCCTTGTCCGGGTCACGAACGCGAACATCTTCCAGTTGAGGTCGTCGCTGGCGAAGGCGTGCTCCCAGGCGGTGGCCGCGTCCCGGTGAGCCTGCTCGAGATCGGACTTCAGCACGAGCATCGACCTGACGCCGTAGGCGTGGCTCAGTGCGCCGTCGGATCCCGAGCGCTCGGCGGCCGCGATCGCGTCAGAGGCCAACGCAAGTGCCTCGACCAGCTGACCGGCCCAGTAGAGGATCTCGGCCTTGTAGGCGAGCGCGTGGGCGTGCTCGCGGCTGTCCACGTGGCCGCTGGTGAGCTCCAGCGCCGCGTCGCCCCTCCCTTGGGCATGGTCGTCGACCAAGCCGAGGCCCCACGACAGGTCGTCGTGGAGGATCTGCAGGGTGCTCGACCACAACGGGTCGCGACCGGGGTCGACGAGATCGCGGGCGTGACCGATCAGCCGCCACGCGTCGTCGATCCGGTCCGCACGGTTGCAAGCACGACCCGCCCGCTCCAGCAGTCGCGCGTGCGCGACGTCGTCGTCCGGATTCGGCGCGCCGGTGCCCCACAGGTCGACGGCACGCACCAGCAGGTCGCCCGCCTCGCGGCGCACTCGCAGGGTCTCGGCCACGTCGGCGGCTCGGAGAAGCGTCCCGAAGGCCTCGGCGTCGGTCCCCGACAGGTGCTGGTGGGTGGCCAGGTCACCGAGCCGCCGCAGCTCGTCGACCCCGTCGGCGGTGGTGGCGGCAAGGTGCTCCGCCCACGCAGCGTGCACGGGTACGGCCTCACCAGGCAAGTAGCTGTCGACAAGTACGTCGGCGAGCAGGGGGTGGCGGAACCAGACACTTGCTTCCTCGACCACCGTCACCCCAGCATCGACGGCCTCACGGAGCGAGCCGACCACCTCGACACCCATCGCGGCGCCGACCTTGGACAGCGTGGTCACCGTCGTCGGTCTCCCCGCGACCGCGAGAAGGCGGGTCATCTCCCGCGCAAGCCCGCTGAGGGCGTGCCAGTTCTCGAGCAGCGCCCGGCTGAGCTGGTCGGGGACCGCATCCGGCAGGTCGGTCGTCCCGAGCGGGGTCCGCCGGACCAGGAGTTCGGTGAAGTACGGGTTCCCGCGGGAGCGCTCGTACACCTGGTCGACCAGCCGGGACGACGGATCGCCTCCCAGGAGCTTCGCCATCTGGTGCTCCGTCGCACCACGTCCCAGCCTGGTCATGCGCAGCTCGCGGGTGCCCGGCAGCCGCACGAGGCTGCCCAGCCAGCGCTGGAAGCCCACCGGTCCCGCCTGCTCGTCCCGCTGCGTGGCCAGCAGCACGAACGGCTGCTGCGCGAAGCCCGCGACGAGATAAGCCAGGGCGTCCCAGGTGGACGGGTCGGCCCATTGGACGTCGTCGACCACGAGCACGGTCGGCCCACGGGCCACCACCCTCCTGATGAGCGCGTCGACCACTGTCATCAGATGGGAACCGGACTCGGCGGCTGCCGCGCCCACGGACGGCAGCACCAGCGCGGCCGTCGGGATCTGCTCGATGATGGCGGCTCTCTCCGCGTCGCCCGCACCGGCCAGCCAGCCCTCCAACGCGAGCACCAACGGGTGGTAGGCCGCCTCGACAGCGCCGAACCGCAGCGCCTGCCCCCAGAGCACCTGGGCGCCGTCGGCTCGGGCCTGCTCCACGACGGCTCGCACGAGCGTGGTCTTGCCGACTCCGGCCTCGCCCTGGACCAGGACGGCCTGGGGGGAGCCGCTCGTGCCGAGCCGGACGACCTCGAGCAGCGTCCGCAGCTCGTCGTCGCGACCGCTCAGTGGCGTCGGCGTGCTGGCCCCCATCCGTCCAGTGTCGTCCCGCCGGGCGGTCGTGTCGCCCCAGTTGCGATCTAAGGGGCCCGAGCCGGCAAATGAGTGGTGCTTCCGGATCCGCTGCTCCTTCCCTCAGAGCCAGCGTGGGGACATCAGCCGGCCACCACAAGGAGCAAGTCGATGAACACCAACACCACCACCCGCAAGATCCGCACCGCCACGCTCGTCTCCGCCATCGCCGCCCTCGCGACCATGGTTGCCTCTCCTGCCATGGCTCAGCACCTGCGCGACGACGGCCCCGCTGGGGCGTCCGGAGCCGGTGCGCTGGGCTACGGCACGGCGCTGTCGGCCCTCGACGGTCAGAGCCTGGCGCAGTACCTCCAGCAGCACCAGGCATCGGACCCCCGCATCTCCACGGTCGTGTGACGTCCTGTGCCGTTCACCGGGTCGGGTGCCTGAGAGCGAGCTGTAGCGCGTCCTCAGGCACACGACCCACACTGGCGAGATGTCCGGCCCACGCGACTTCGACCCCGTCCGCGTCGGCAACCTGGAGACCGACGCGTGGGCGGCCTACTACCGCAGGCAGTGGGGCCCGTTCCTCAAGGCGGCCGTGGGCATGGTCGGGGCGGGGTTCGGGATGAACAGGCGCAAGACGCTGTACGGCGCGTACCTCGTGCTGCGCGCCAACCAGAAGTGGGCGCCGTACCCGGACAACGACCCGGACGCCTGTCGCGACCTGATGCGACGCTTCTACCTGCTGGTCGCGAGGGACGGCGACGACCTCCACATCGACCCCGCCAGGGCCGCGAGGCTGGAGGTCGAGTGGTGGCGGCGGCACCGCGAGCACCAGCACGACGCAGGCGTGCCGGGGTCCGATCTCGAGCAGTCGCTGGTCGACCTGTACGCGTACGTCTACGTCGCTGACCCCGACCGAGTCCGACCGGCGGCCGCTGCTCGGGTCCAGGCGATGGACCTCTCCGACGCCTGGGTCGCCGCGGGATGTGCCGACGAGACGCTGCTCGCCCAGGAGCGGCGGGCGCTGGTCGCCTCGTACACCGCGCTACGACGCGCCGTCGCTCGGTGACAGGCGCAGCACCCGGTCGTCGCCGTCGTCGGGATCACCGCGGCCGTCGCGGTTGCTGGTGGTGACCCACAGTGAGCCGTCGGGGGCCAGCTGGACGTTGCGCAGCCGCCCGTACTGACCGTCCAGCCCCTCCGCCGGCGTCCCCAGACCGTCCTCGTCGATCGGGATCACCCACACGCGCTGGCCACGCAGGGCGCCGACGTACAGCGTGTCGCCGACGATCGCCAGGCCGGAAGGGCTCGCCTGGTCGGTGGACCAGGTCACGAGCGGGTCCACGTACGCCGGGTCGCCTGCGACGCCCTCGACGACAGGCCAGCCGTAGTTGCCGCCGCGCTCGATGAGATTGACCTCGTCCCAGGTGTCCTGGCCGAACTCGGTCGCGTACATCGTCCCCTGGTCATCCCAGGCCAGGCCCTGCACGTTGCGGTGCCCCATCGACCACACGAGCGAGGCCGGGTCGGGGTTGTCGGGAGGGACGCCGCCGTCGGGCGTCATCCGCAGGATCTTGCCGTTGCGCGAGTCGGGGTCCTGGGCGCGGTCGGGCACGCCGGCGTCGCCCACGCCGGCGTACAGCATCCCGTCCGGTCCGAAGGCCAGCCCGCCGCCGTCGTGAAAGCTCGCCTTGGCGAGGCCCTCGACGAGCACCTCGAGGCCCTCCACGCCACCTTTGTCCTCGCCCAGCCGGAACCGGACGATGCGGTTGTCGGTCTCGGCGGTCAGGTAGGCGTACACGACCCCGTCGTCAACAGGGCTCGTCGCCAGTCCCAGGAGGCCGCCCTCCCCGTCGTCGGCGACATCCGGGACGGTGCCGACCTGCTCGCGGTCGCCGCCGTCGGCCGGGATCACGTGCAGCCGCCCGTTCGGGCGCTCCCCGACCAGGGCGTTGCCGTCCGGCAGGAACGCGAGACCCCACGGCACCTCGAGCCCGGTGGCCAGCACCTCCGCGTCGCCGTTGGAGTGGTCAGGACGATCGCTCCACCAGACCACCAACGTGGCCACGAGCGCGACCAGACCGACCGTGGCGACGACGCGCGCGAGGACCCTCACCCGGCGAGTCTCCCCCGCGACGGCTCAGACGCGCTCGAGGAACGCCAGGCTGCGCTGCAGAACGAGGCCCGCCGCATCGGCGTCGTACGCCGCCAGGCTGCGATCGGTGAACAGGTGCCCGTCGCCCGGGTACACGAACAGCTCGGCGAGCTCAGGCCCGACGGTCTCCACCAGCTCCTGGGCCGCGGGCAGGTCCTCCTGGAAGAACTCGTCGCCCTCGGCGCCGTGGATCTGCACCGGCACGCCCGCTGGCCACGGTCCGAAGGCCCACTCCCCGGAGATCGGGATGCAGGACTCGTAGAAGAGCGCGCCGCGCGCGCCGGGACGGGTCTGGGCCAGCCGCTGGGCCCGCGGGACGCCCCACGAGAAGCCGGCGTAGACCAAGTCCGACGGCAGGTCGGCGACCGCCTCGTCGGCGAGCGCCTCGCCGTCGACGGTCTTCTGGAACGCGAAGCCCTCCTCGATCGTGGCGAACGTGCGGCCGCCGAACAGGTCCGGCACGTGCACAGTGTGGCCGCCGGCGCGGAGGTCGTCGGCGAACGCCGTCACCCCGTCGGTCAGACCCTGGATGTGGTGGAACAGGAGTACCTCGGCCATTTGCCTACACTTCCTATCGAACGACTGTCCTCGAATGAACCACTAATCTAGAATGATCTAACTATGTCGGTCAATACGCCGCCCCAGGTCCCGGACTACGACCTCGACGACATGGTCGTCATCACGTCGCCGGTGCAGCTGCGCGCCGTGGCCGACGACCTGCGCGGGTCCCTGCTCGAGCTGCTCCTGGAGCGCGCCGCCACCGTGACCGAGCTCGCCCAAGCGGTCGGCCGACCCAAGAGCACGGTGGCCTACCACGTGAACCTGCTCGTCGACGCCGGGCTGTTCAAGGTGGTCCGGACCCAGAAGGTGCGCGCGATCGAGGAGCGGTACTACGGCCGCGTCGCCCGCACGATCTACATCGGCGCTCTCAGCTCGGACGAGGACATCGCCCTGATCGCCAACGTCGACGGCATCGCCACGGCGTACGGCGAGTCCCGCCGGGCCAAGGAGATCGATGACCTCCGCTGCACCCTGGTGCACGCCCGTATCCCCATCGAGGAGGTGCGAGCCTTCTGGGCCGAGGTCCAAGAAGTCGCCCGGCGGTTCGCCCAGATCCCCCGATCCGGCGACCAGGTCTACGGGTTCGTCGCCGGCCTGTACCCCACCGATGCGCCGACCCTTCCCGAGGTCGAGTAGTGACGAGAACCGGCGAGCTCGGTCAGAACGTGATCGTCAGCTCCGCGGTGAGCTCGTCGCCGACGCCGATGCCGGCGGGCTTGCGGACGGCGTCCTTGAGCGGCAGCAGGTACCCGCCGTCCTTGGGAAACAGCGACGTCTCGAACTCGACCTCGTCGATGACGGCCGAGACCGGGATGACGCCCCAGCCGTACGTCGCCATCTTGCGCACGTCGTGGACGTCCTCGGCGGCCTCCTCGGTCAGCGGGAGGTAGTAGAACGGCGCGGGACCGCGCCACTCGATCACCACGCTGGTGAAGATCAGCTCCACGCCCGTCAGTCTCCCGCCTCGAGGACGGCCAGGTCCCGCTCGGCGTACACCCGGTGGTGCCACTCCTCGTTGAGCACGGTGAGCAGGCAGTCGCGGACGGAGTACGTCGAGCCCTCCGTCGGCCAGCCCGGCCCGACGCACGGGTCGGTCTCGCGGGCGAGCTCGGCGTCGTCGAGGTCGTCGACCACGCGGCGTACGAGCGCCATCGCGTCCTGCCGGATCGCCAGCGCCTCGTCCAGCGAGGGCCGCGCATCGCGGTCCTGCGGGATGCCCAGGTCCCGGTAGGTGTCCCACGCGAGCGACAGCGGGTGCCACGGGTAGGGGTCGCCGAGCACGGCGCGCCCCACCCAGGACTCGCTGGCGAAGGCCAGGTGTCGCAGCGTCTGGACGAAGGACCACTCGCCGCCGACCGACTCGTGCAGCCGCTCGGCCGGCAGCAGGCGCGCCCGGTCGACGGTCGCCGACCAGCGACGCTCGTTGACGTCCCACGCCTCGCGGAACCCGTCCGGCGTCGTCGGCCGGAACTTGGGCCGGTCCGGGTCGCGCCGGTCGAGCTCGGCCTCGACCAGCGGAGCCACGTCGACCCCGTTGAGCACGAGGTTGTTGAACTCGCCGTCGATGCTGGTGTCCTGGATCCCGACCCCGCGCATCGTCACGCCGTTCATGTCGGAGTCGCGGATGGTCGACCCGTCGAAGAGCACCAACCTGAACGTCGATCTGCTCAGGTCGGTCTTCTCGTACGTCGATCCGGTCAGGTCCTGGAAGCCCTCGATCATGCCGGCAGCCTAGGACCCGATACGGACGGGAGGCGTCCTGAAAGGCCGACCGTCACGAGCCGACGGTCATTCCTCTCGCTGGTTGAGGAGGTTGCGCATCGCTCTCGCTGGTTGAGGAGGTTGCGCATTCCTCTCGCTGGTTGAGGAGGTTGCGCAGCAACCGTCTCGAAACCCGGTGACCGATCCGCCGACCCCGAACTGCGTCTTCCCCAGCTGCACCCGAGGAGGGCCTGACCGTGACTGTCAGCCCGTGACCCGCAGGACGAACCACGACGACTTCAGGCCGACCAGCGTGCGGAACTCCTCGCCGGTCGTCTGCACGGAGCCAGCCGTGCCGGTGAGCGTCATCGCGGCGGCGCGGCCGCCCCACTCGCCGTTGCCGTCGCGCGAGTCGATGGCGATCGACGTCAGGGTGCCGATCGCCGGATAGTTCTTCTCGACGTTGCCGGCGGTGAGGGGCAGCGTCCAGGTGGAGTTCGTGTTGCCGGACCATCCGTCGTACGGGTCCTGCTGAGCGACGAGGTACGGCTGCGAGCCGGCGGCGCTCCAGCCGCCGTTGCTGGAGGAGAACTGCGTGAACGCCGGCCGGCCATCGGCATCCAGCCGGACCTGGCCCGTCGTGGCGTCGACGGCGGCGTTCGTCGTGGAGTACTCCGCCGAGAAGCCGCCGTACACCTGGCAGGCCGTCGTGTCGCAGATCTGGTAGATCGACGAGAGCGGCTCGGTCATCTCGTACGCCGCGTACGTGCGGGCGGCGATCGCCTGCGACTCCAGAGCCGCGGGATGCCAGGACGTGAAGGTCTCCTTCGGGACCACGCCCTTGAGGTAGCTGTCCAGCGGGAGCCGGTTGACCGTACGCCGCTTCGGCTTGCCGGGCTTCGGGGCGCGGGAGGCGAGGGCGCCACGGTAGGCGACCTTGCCGTGCGGTGTGACCAGCGTGATCGGCTGGCCGCCGGCCGAGAGCTCGGCGTCGCCCTTCAACGTCCTCCACCGCACCCAGCGGCCCTTGAAGAACGACACCACCGACTTGGTGCCGGCCCCGGCGGAGAGCCGCCACTTGGCGGCGCCCTTGTCGGGCAGCAGGGTCTTCTTCTTGGTGGCCAGGTCGCGCACCTTCAGGCCCGGTCGCGACACCACGATCGTGTTGTTGTCGTTGTCGGCGCTGATCCGTACGCGCACCTGACCGGTCTTCGACCCGGCCGTCGTACCGGGGTAGTAGAAGTCCATGATCTGCGCCGAGGTGAGCCCCTGCCGAGCGGCGCCCTCGGAGCCGTACTGCGACATCCCGCGCCCGTGCCCGTAGCCGTGCCCGTCCACCGCGATCGTGGAGGTCGGCGTGATCGTCCAGACCTCCTTCTGGCGGGCCGACGGTGCGGCGCCGTCGGCCGGCAGGGCGGTCAGGGCCAGCGCGGCGCAGGTGGCGAGGGCAGGCAGTGTCGTCCGAGTCCTGGGCATGTCGGGTGAGACTAACGAGACAGGTCAAAAGTTCTGGCGTCGGCGCTGCGGTTTCATCAAGGTATGTAGGCGAAGCTGCACTTCCCTCGGCGTACAGAGCAAGGTATGTGCGGACTCACCTACATACCTTGATGAAACCCCCGAACCCGAGCCCCGAGACATCAAGCAGGAACTTCGCAGCCCTTCCTGAACTCGACCTTCCGACACGTGTCCAGGCCGGGGCCGCCGATGGCGACGTCCTTGCCGCCACCGCCGAAGAGTCGGTCGTTGCCCGGCCCGCCCTTGAGGGTGTCGTCGCCGCTGCTGCCGATGACACGGTCGCGGCCACCGTGCATGACGGCCCGCACGCTGCCGCCGTGGCGCAGCCGCACGTACTCGCCGACGTCGGTCCCCTCGACGAACCAGCGCAGCCGCTGCTCGGAGCCGAACGCGTTGTCGAGGGTCAGCCGCTCGACCGACCGCGTCGAACCGCACCCCTGCCCTCCGCGGGCCCGTACGCCGAACGGCCCGGACCGCAGGTCGGCGTCGACCTTGGCCTTCCGTACCCGCCGCGTCACCGTCGGCACCAGCTCGTCGGTGCCCGCCCCGCCGTCGACCCTCACACACGAGCCGGTCAGCATCGCCGAGACGGTGAGCAGGTCGGCGCCGGGGCCGCCCACGACCTCTGTCAGGCCGGCTGGTGCGTGCACGACGGTGATGGTGTCGGCGGACGAGTCGCCCACCAGCCGGTCGTGGCCGCCGTACGACGTGATCGTGTCCCGTCCGATACCGCCCACCAGCTCGTCGTCGCCGACCCGGCTGCCGCGCGGCCCGTCGACCAGGACGTCGCGCCCGCCACCGCCGTCGATGACGTCGTCGCCGCCCCGGCCGAGGATCTCGTCGCCGAACGTCGAACCGGTCAGCAGGTCTCCCTTGTCCGAGCCCAGCAGGGCCAGGAACGGGTGCGAGACGAGCCGGTCGCGGCCGTCGCCCCGGGCATGGCCGCGTCCCTTCGGGCTGCCGAGGGTGACGATCACCCGGAACTTCGACCCCTTGTAGGACAGCCGGTCGCGCTTGGCGGAGCCGAAGGTCTTCTGGCGCTCGTCGTACCCGAGGTCGATCAGGTCGTCGCCCGGCCCGCCCTGGACCACGTCGCCGACCAGCAGCGGTACGCCGTCCGGGCTGAGCTGGGTGGAGCGCCCGTCGGCGCCGCCGAAGATCTTGTCCGCGCCGGACCCGCCCTTGATCAGGTCCCGCCCCGAGCCGCCGCAGATCACGTCGTTCCCGCCGCGCCCGTCGATCCGGTCGTCGCCGCCCAGCGCCAGGATCACGTCGCGCTTGTTGGTGCCGCGCAGGTTGTCGGCGCCGTCGGTGCCGAGGATGGTCACGGCCCGCCCCTTGCAGGTCGGTGCGGCGGCGGTGACGGTCGACGCCGGCGCGGCCGGGAGCACGACGACGGCGGCGGCGAGCAGCGCGAGAGTGGCGACAGGAGCGGTCCTCATGGGACCAACCTGGACCGCCGTCAGACGCGGTGCAAGCGCCGGGCAGCCTCGGCGACCGACCCGCTCATCGACGGGTACACCGTGAACGCGTGGGCCAGCTGGTCGGCGGTCAGCCGCGCGGCCACGGCCAGGCTGAGCGGGTGGATCAGCTCGCTGGCCCGCGGGGCGACGATCACGCCGCCCACGACGATGCCGGTGCCCGGTCGGCAGAACAGCTTCACGAAGCCGTCGCGCACACCCTGCATCTTCGCCCGCGCGTTGCCGGCCAGCGGCAGCATCACCTGCTCGACCTGCATCTCGCCGGCGTCGACGGCCCGCTGGGAGACTCCCACGGTGGCGATCTCCGGGGCCGTGAAGACGTTCGACGACACGTCGCCCAGGTCCAGCGGGGAGACCGCGTCCCCGAGGTAGTGCCACATCGCGATCCGGCCCTGCATGGCCGCCACGGAGGCGAGCATGAGGACGCCGGTGCAGTCGCCGGCGGCGTACACCCCGCGCGCCGATGTCCGCGACACCCGGTCGACCTCGACGAACCCGGCGTCGTCGAGGGCGACACCGGCCTCCTCGAGGCCCATGTCCTGGGTACGCGGCACCGAGCCCAGCGCCAGGATGCAGTGCGAGCCCTCGACGGTCCGGCCGTCGGTGAGGGTGACCGTCACGGAGTCGCCGTGCCGCTCCACGGACGCCATCCGCGACTTCGACAGCACCTTCATGCCGCGCCGGGTGAGCACGTCCTCGAGCACGGCGGCGGCGTCGGCGTCCTCGCCCGGCAGCACCCGGTCGCGCGAGGAGACGAGGGTCACCTCGATGCCGAGGGAGAGGTACGCCGAGGCGAACTCCGCGCCGGTGACACCGGAGCCGACGACCACGAGGTGCGAGGGCTCCTCCTCGAGGTCGTAGACCTGCTCCCAGGTGAGGATCCGCTCGCCGTCGGGCTGCGCGGTGGGCAGCGTGCGCGGCGCCGCACCGGTGGCCACGAGGATGGCGTCGGCGCGCAGGATCTTCTCCCCGCCAGGGCGGTCCACGACCACGCGGTCGACCCCGGCCAGCGAGCCGCGACCGGCGACGACGTCGACGCCTTCCTTCTCCAGGCGGCGGCCGATGTCGGCGGACTGGTCGGCGGCCAGCTTCAGCACCCGCTTGTTCACCCGCGGCAGGTCGACCTCGAAGGTCGTCGCCCGGTTCTTGACCGGGTCGCCCTCATGGCCGGTGATCCGCACCCCCAGCTCGGCGGCGTCCGCCATGTCGGTCATCAGCTCGGCGGTGGCGATCAGGGTCTTGCTGGGGACGCAGTCGGTGAGCACCGCCGAGCCGCCGATGCCGTCGGAGTCGACGACGGTGACCTTCGCGCCGAGCTGGGCGGCGACCAGGGCGGCTTCGTACCCGCCGGGGCCACCCCCGACGATCACGACGCGATGCTTCGCACGCTCCATCAGAGGTTGATCATGTGCCCGGCGATGCCGTGCACCGACTCCTTGATCGCCTCGGTCAGCGTCGGGTGCGCGAACACGTTGCGTGCCACCTCGTCGGCGGTCAGGTCCCACTGCTGGGCCAGGGTGAGCACGGGCAGCAGCTCGGTGACCTCGGGGCCGATCATGTGGGCGCCGAGGATCTCGTTGTACTTGGCGTCCGCGACCACCTTCACGAAGCCGACCGCGTCACCCAGGCCCTGCGCCTTGCCGTTGGCGCTGAACGGGAAGGTGGCCGTCTTGACGTCGTACCCCTTCTCCTTGGCCTGGGCCTCGGAGTACCCGAACGAGCCGATCTGGGGCTGGCAGTACGTCGCCCGCGGGACCATGTCGTAGTTGATGGGCATCGTCTCGGCGCCGGCGATCGTCTCGGCGGCCACGATGCCCATCGCCTCGGCCACGTGGGCGAGCATGAACTTCCCGGTCACGTCGCCGATCGCGTAGACGTTGGGCACGTTGGTGCGCATGTACTCGTCGATGGCGATGGCACCGCGCTCGGTCGTCTCGATCCCAGCCGCCTCGAGGCCGTAGCCCTCGAGACGCGGCGCGAACCCGAACGCCGCCAGCATCTTGTCGGCCTCCAGCACCTGCGAGTCGCCTCCCGCAGCGGGGCTGACGGTGACGCGGACGCCGGAGCCGGTGTCCTCGACGTTCTCGACCTTGGTCGACAACAGCACCTTCACGCCGAGCTTCTTGTAGTGCTTCAGCAGCTCCTTGGAGACCGCCTCGTCCTCGGTCGGCACCATCCGGTCGAGGAACTCCACGATCGTCACGTCGACGCCGAAGTTCTTCATCACGTAGGCGAACTCGACGCCGATCGCACCGGAGCCGCCGATGATGATCGAGCTCGGGAGGTTCTCGTCGAGGATCTGCTCCTCGTAGGTCACGACGTTCTGGCTGACCTCCATCCCCGGCAGCATGCGCACGCTCGCGCCGGTGGCCAGGATCAGGTTGTCGAAGGAGTAGGTCGTGGTGCCGCCCTCGTGGTCCTTGACCTCGATGTCGTTTCGCCCGGTGAGCGTGCCCCAGCCGTCGATCTCGGTGATCTTGTTCTTCTTCATCAAGAAGTGGACGCCCTTGACGATGCCGGCGCTCACCTGGCGCGACCGCGCGTGGGTGGCGCCGAACTTCATGGTGGCGTCGCCCTCGATGCCGTACTTCTCCTTGTCGTGCGCGAGCACGTGCGCCAGCTCGGCGTTCCTCAGCAGCGCCTTGGACGGGATGCAGCCGACGTTCAGGCAGACACCGCCCCAGTACTTGTCCTCCACGACCGCGACGGACTGGCCGAGCTGCGCGGCACGGATCGCCGCGACGTACCCGCCCGGGCCGGCACCGAGCACCAACACGTTGAAGTGAGTCACCCGGCCACCCTATTGCGGTTGCCGAGGAGGGCCGAGTCGAGGCACTAGCCTGGCTCTCCGTGACGCTGTACGCCGCCTACGGGTCCAACCTGGACCCGGCCCGCATGGGCGAGCGATGCCCCCACTCCCCCATGCAGACGACCGGCTGGCTGACCGGCTGGCGGCTGACGTTCGGCGGCGAGGACCTCGGCTGGGACGGCGCCCTGTCGACGATCGTCGAGGACCCGATCGACCAGGTCTTCGTGGCCGTGTACGACGTCACGCGAGAGGACGAGGCGACCCTGGACGACTGGGAGTCGGCCGGCACCGGCCTCTACCGCAAGGCCAAGGTCCGGGTCTCCACGATGAACGGCGAGCAGCTGGTGTGGACCTACGTGCTGGACGCCTACGAGGGCGGCCTGCCCAGCGCGTCATACCTCGGGGTGCTCGCCGACGCCGCCGAGGCGGCCGACGCGCCCGACGACTACGTGAGAGCCCTGCGTCGCCGGCCCTGCCGGAGCACGGGCCTGTAGGTCAGCCGACCCCGCCCGCGTGCCCGCCGTTGGGGCCGAGCAGCTCCAGCGATGGATGGCCGAACTTGTCCAGCCCCAGCTTCAGGCGGACCCGACCCTCGGTGTCCCAGAAGGTCAGCGCGACCGACCCGTCCGATTCCTCCGCCAGCCGGAACCGCTCGGCAGGAGCCTCGTCGGGATCCACCCCGACGTGACCCTCCGGCTCGTCGCCCGCGGTCACGAGACGTCCCCGGTGTGGCAGCACGCCTCAAGGTTGATGCCGAAGTGGTCGATCATGGGTCGACACGATCGCTGGTCGAGCCCGCGAGCGCCAGCGAGCGGTGTCGAGCGATCGCTGGTCGAGCCCGCGAGCGCCAGCGAGCGGTGTCGAGACCGAGTGAGCCGGGCTACTAGCCTGCCGCCCATGACGCACGCCGACGACAACCCCTCGCCGTACGACCTCGCCGAGCAGGCCGCGGCCGCGCTCGCGGAGAAGACCGGCATCGAGCGGCACGACGTGGCCCTGGTGCTCGGGTCGGGCTGGCTGCCGGCGGTCGACGCGCTCGGTGAGGCCACCGCCGAGATCGCCACCACGGACCTGCCGGGCTTCTCCGCTGCGGCCGTCGCCGGGCACTCCGGCAAGATCCGCAGCGTCCGGTCCGGCGACAAGCAGCTGCTGGTGTTCCTCAGCCGCACGCACTACTACGAGGGCAAGGGGGTCGCCGCCGTCGTGCACGGCGTCCGTACGGCGGCCAAGGCGGGCTGTCGGGCGATCGTGCTCACCAACGGCTGCGGCGGTCTCAAGGAGACGTGGGCCCCGGGCACGCCGGTGCTCATCTCCGACCACATCAACCTGACGGGCCGCTCCCCGATCGAGGGTGCGCACTTCGTCGACCTGACCGACCTCTACTCCAGCCGCCTGCGCGCCATGTGCCGCGAGGTCGACCCGTCGCTGGAGGAGGGCGTGTACGTCCAGTTCCCCGGCCCGCACTACGAGACCCCCGCCGAGATCGGCATGGTCCGCGCCATCGGCGGCCACCTCGCCGGCATGAGCACCACGCTCGAGGCGATCGCCGCCCGCGAGGCCGGCATGGAGATCCTCGGCATCAGCCTGGTCACCAACCTCGCTGCCGGGATCTCCGGCGAGCCGCTCAACCACGAGGAGGTCCTCGAGGCCGGCAAGGCCGCCGCCTCGCGGATGGGCGAGCTGTTGAGCCGGATCGTGCCCCGGATCTGACGCTTGCGGGGCCGCCGACCGTCCCGGCGGCCCCGCAGCGCCGCTCAGCCCCGCAGCCAGAACCTCTCGGCGGTGCTGACGGTCGCGCCCGTCGGCGAGGTGACCATCACCATGACCCTGGCCCTGACCCGCTCGCCGTCCAGGGACCGCCGCCACTTGGCCTTGACGGGCACCTTCACCCTGACGGCGCCCGCATTCTCGACGGCACTGCTCGTGCGGCCGATGCGGACCCAGTGCCCGGTGACGCGGGCCACGACCTTGACCGTCAGCTGCGATCCGGCGGGACTCACCGACACCGTCGTCGGCACCCGGCCCCGGGTCCGGTCCAACCTCACCGTCGAGGCGACCCACGCGGAGGTCGCCGGGAGCGCGGGCGGCACCGGAGGAGGCAGGAGCACCGGAGGAGGCAGCGGTGTGGGCAAGGGGGTAGGCGGCACGGAAGGCGGAGGTGGTGCGGTCACCGACCACGCGTGGGCCGCCGGAGACGGGTCGGTCCGACCCACCGGGTCCACGGTGCGGACGCGCGCGGTGTGCGCACCGACGGCCAGCTGGTTCCAGGTCCGCGGCGAGGTGCACGCGGCGAACGGCTGGCCGTCGAGGCTGCACTCGAACGTGGAGCCGGGCTCGTTCGAGGTGAACTGCACGGTGGCCGACGTGGCGTCCACCGGGCTGCTCGGGCCGGCGGTGATCGTGGTCTGCGGGTCGACGGAGTCCTCCTGCCAGTCCGGGGCGATGTCGTGGCTGGCGGTCGTGTCGATCTGCACCGAGCCGGTTCCGTCGGCAGCCATCACCGCGATGTTGCGATCGGTGCCGGCTGTCCCCACGTAGGCGACGTGGTGTCCGTCGGGTGACCACGCCGGCTGGGAGGCACTCGTGGTCGGGTCCGTCGAGAGCCGGGACAGCCCGGTTCCGTCCGCAGCAACGGTCCAGACGGCCGGCAACCCGCCGGCGTTCGGCAGGAACGTGTGCGTGAAGGCGATCCGCCCGAACGGGCTCCACGAGGGGGAGTCGTCGTGACCCTGGTACGGCACCCCGCCGTAGTCGCGAGGAGGCGTCAGGTTGGCGATCGCCCCGCCCCCTGAGTCCATGACGTAGATGTTCCGGTCGCTGTCGCCGGTCCGGGCGCTCACGAACGCGATCAGGCCGTCCGGCCACCCTGGCAGGGGTGGCGACCAGGCAGGGTCGGTGTCGGGGAAGTTGTTGTCGGTCATCTGGATCGCCGCGCCGGTGCCGTCGGACGACCGGAACATGATCTCCAGGTCCGTGCCGCCGTCGGCCCGGACGACGTAGGCGATCCGGGTGGCGTCGGGCGACCACACGGGGGTGGTCTCGGCCGCTGGGGTGTCGGTGATCTGCTCGTGGTGGGTGCCGTCGATGTCCATCGTCCAGACGTCGCCGTCGTGGATGAAGGCGAGGCGGGTGCCGTCGGGAGACAGTGCGGGGCTGGTGTTCGCGCCTGCGGTCGTGAGCCGGGCCAGACGTGACCCGTCGGGGTTCATCGAGTACACGTGCGGGTTGCCATCGCGGTCGCTCTGGAAGAAGATCCGGCCGGCGACACCCGGGTACGCCGCCTCCGCGGGCGCCGGCGCGAGCACGGCGATCGCACCCGTGAGCAGCAGCGCGGTGACCGCACCCGTGACAGCGCGGCGGGACGGGGTGGTGGTGGACATGGCCGTCAGCCCTTCAGGACGAAGGCGGTCGTGGTCTTCGCAGCGTCGCCGGACGGTGCGGTGACCCTCGCGACAAGCTTCGCCTTGACCCGCTTGCCGTCGAGCGCCTGCCGCCACTTCGTGGCCACCCGCACCTTGACGGTCGTGGCCTTGGAAGTCGCCACCTCATACGCCCTCTTGCCGACGAGCACCCACTTCCCACCCATCCGGGCCCGCAGCGCCAGGTGGGCGGTTGAGCCTTCCGGACCGGCCATCGCCTTCACGGGCACGGTGCCGCGGGTCCTGTCCAGCTTGACCACCGGAGCAACGGTGGCGGTCACGCTGGCCGCCGCCGGTTTCGGCGGCGTGGTGGGGATCGGCGTCGGAACCGTGGTGGGGGTCGTGCTGGTGCCTGGCGCCACCTGCACGTAGCCCGAGGTGACGCTGATCACCGGGTTGTCCTCGGCGTCCGCGATCCGCACGTCGAACTTCACCGAGGTGTAGCCCGGAGTCGAGGCCACGACGGGCACCTGCACCTCCCACCCCAGGCCCATGGGGATGTCCCACATGGAACCGTCTGCGGTGCCGAAGCTGGCAACGCCGCCCAGCTCCGGAGGTTGCGGCGCGGTCGGGCAGAGCGCCGTCTCGGGCGTGCTGACAGGGTCCCCCTCGCCGTAGTCCCAGCGCAGGCACCGGATGGGGTTGGTCGCCGATACCGCGAGGTCGACCCCCGCGGGCAGCAGGATGTCGGGCTTCATCTTCTGGCCGACGCACGGGTAGGGGTTGCCGATGCCGGCACCCTCGAAGACGACGTAGAACACCTCACCGGCCTTCGGCGGCGCCGCGTCGTCGTACAGCACGCTCGCCACCAGGCCGGCAGCCGCCTCGACGTAGGGATAGCCGTAGATCACGCTCTCGCAGTTTCGACCCCAGTTGAACCGGGTGACCCCGTCGTGACGGGTGACGGCGGCGGCGGCGGGCTCGGCGACGGCGACCACGCCGACCGCGGCGATGCCGAGCGCGGCGAGCGTGGTGAACGGACGGAACAAGGACGACTTCATGACGGCTCCTGGACGGTAGGTGGTCGAGGACGCCGAGGCTGCGCGTAGCCGCTCAAAGAACGCTCAAAAGACCCCCAGTCGACCCGGCCGGCCGTCTCCGTGGGGCAGATTGGACCCATGGCAGGCGCGGAGCTGCTCTTCCGGGCGCTCGGACCCCTGGAGGTCCGGGTCGACGGCGAGCCCGTCGACCTGGGACCCGTCAAGCAGCGCGCGCTGCTGGGGGTGCTGCTCGCCCTCGCCCCCGACACCGTGCCGGTCGGGCGCCTGGTCGACGAGCTCTGGCCGGAAGGCGGGCCAGGTCAGCCACTGCGCAGCATCCAGGTGTACGTCTCCGCCCTCCGGCGGGCGCTGGGACCTGAGGGGCGACGACTGACGACGGTCGGGCGGGCCTACCGGCTCGAGGTATCAGTGGGAGATCTCGATGCCGCCATCTTCGAGGAGGGCGTCACCACCAGCGCGACGCAGCACCGCTCCGGCGACCACGAGGCCGCCGTGGCGACCGCCGACGCAGCGCTGGCGGTCTGGAGAGGGCAGGCATGGCAGGACCTGCGCGACGTGCCCGTGCTCGAGACCGACGCCGCGCGGCTCGAGACGCTGCGCCTCGATCTCCGCGCCACCCGGGCCGCCGCCCAGCTCGGACGGGGACGTCACCGCGACGAGGTGCCCGAGCTGGAGGGTCTGGTGCGTCTGCACCCGCTGCGCGAGGACCTCCGCGGACACCTGATGCTGGCCCTGCACCGGTCCGGTCGCCAGGCCGAGGCGCTGGCGGTGTACGCCGACGGGCAGGCGTTCCTGGCCGCGGAGACCGGGCTCGACCCGGGCGCCGCGCTCCGCGACCTCCACGCGGCGATCCTCGGCGATGACCCCCTGATTCGGCTCGAGGACGCCGACCTCCGGGCCCGCCGCCACCTCCCGGCGCCGGCGACCGCGTTGGTGGGCCGCCGCACCGACAGCGACGCTCTGGTCCGCGTGCTGACCGACGGCACCCGCCTGCTCACCCTGACGGGACCGGGTGGGGTGGGCAAGACCCGCCTGGCGCTGCATGTGGCGCACGAGATGGCCGGCGCCTGCCCCCACGGCGTGTGGTTCGTCGAGCTCGCAGACCTCGACGACGCCCGGCTGGTTGCCCCGGCCGTGGGTGAGACGCTCGGGATCGACCCCGTCGGAGAGGACGCCGTGACGCCCCTCGTCGACCATCTCGCCGACCGCCGGCTCTTGCTCGTCCTCGACAACTTCGAGCAGGTCGAGTCCGCCGCCGATGTGGTGGCGCGGCTGCTCGGGGCGGGCGACGGCGTGCAGGTACTGGTCACCAGCCGGGTTCCCCTGCGCGTGTACGGCGAGCACGTCCGGCAGCTCGGCCCGCTGGACCAGGACGACGCGGTGGCGCTCTTCTCGGCACGCGCGACCGCGTCCGACCATCGCTTCGACGCTCGCCGCGTCGCCACGATCGAACGGATCTGCGCGGGCCTCGACCGGCTGCCGCTCGCCATCGAGCTCGCGGCGGCACGGTCGAGCGAGATGACTCTCGACGAGATGGCCGACCACCTCGCCGCGCGGCTCGACCTGGCATCCGACGGCCCTCGCGAGCGGTCGGGTCGCCAACGAGCCCTGCGCGCGACAATCGCGTGGAGCGCCGACCTCCTACCGGCAGACACGGCCAGGGCCCTGGGCCACCTCGGCGTCTTCGCCGGCGGCTTCCAGGGGGACGCCGCCGAGGCCATCGGCGTCGGGCGGGAGCACCTGACGACGTTGGTCCGCTCCAGCCTGGTGGTGCGAGAGGCGGGTCGTTTCCGGCTGCTCGAGACCATCCGCGACTACGCGCTCGAGCTGCTGGCGCGCGACCCCGATCGCGACGGCGTACGGGACCGCCACGCGGCCTATCACCTCGCCCTGGCCGAGCAGGCCCGGCCAGGCATGGCCGGCCCGTCGTCGACCGACCTGATCCAACGTCTCCGGGCCGAGCGTGCCAACCTCCGCGCCGCCATGGAGCACGAGGAGCGGTCCGGGATGTGGGTGGAGCTGCTGCGGCTGGCCACGGCACTGACCGTCTTCTGGTACCGCACAGGCGTTCGCAACGAGGACCTTGCCTGGCTGGAGCTGGCGTTGGCCCGCGCATCCGACGCGGACGACCATCTCCGCGGCCGCGCGTACTACGGGCTCGCCATCTGTCGCGGCGAGCAGGGCCGCTCGGAGGAGGCCATGGCCGCCTGCCGGCAGGGTCATCGCCTGTTGCAGGCGGCCGGGGACGATGCCTGGCTGGCCCGCGTGCTCAACAGCCTGGCCGGTCTGACCCGCGACGCCGGGCACGCCACGGAGGCGGCCACGCTCGTCGACGAGGTGATCGCCCTGCGCCGCCGACTCGCCGACCCGGCCCTGTCCCTGCGGATCCCGCTCCACAACCGTGCGCTCGTGGCCATGGATCTCGGCGACCTGGCGACGGCCCGGAGGTGCCTGGCCGAGGAGCGCGAGCTGGCCGCGGGCGACGCACTCGAGGAGGCCTGGGTCGACGGCACGCTCGCGGACCTGGCCATCGCCGAGGGCCACTCGGAGGAGGCCCGGTCCCTACTCCGAAGGGCGTTGCCCGTGCTGCGTGAGCACGACGCGGAGTCGCGCCTCGTCGAGCTGCTGGACAGCCTGGCGGCCCTGGCGGTGTCCATCGGGCGGCTTCCCGAGGCTGCCGTCCTGGTAAGTGCCGCCGACCGGGCGATGGCCGACACCGGTGCCGTCCAGGTGCACGCCGACGTGCTGCTGCGTCAACGCCGCGTCGGCCGGGCGCTCGACACGATGCCTCGCGAGGATCGCGCGGCCAACACGGCCGAGGGCCGAGAGCTCGGCCTCGACGAGGCGCTCGACCTCGCCGGCGACTGGTTGCTCTGAGGGCCGGGTCTCCGTCACCGGTGGTCGAGGTCGACGTCGACGTCGACGTCGAGCCGCCGGGCGAGCTGGGTCAGCGACCTGGCCGCCTGGCGGCGTACGGACGCCTCCTCGTCGTCGAGGAGGCCGCGCACCACGCCGACGTGCTCGGTGTCGCCGACCGCGCCGAGCGTCCGGAGCGCCTGCACGCGGACGCGCGGCAGCTCGCCGCTCATGGCCAGCTCGGCCGCACGGGGTCCGGCCTCGCCGAGCTCGCGCCTGGTCGAGACCTTCAGGCACATCTCGGCCGGCCGCCAGTGCTCGTCGCCGAGCCCGGCGACGACGGCGGGCGCGGCGGAGTCGTCCCAGACGTACAGGAGACCGCGCGCGCCCCAGGTGCGGACCCAGTAGTCCTTCCACTGCGCGGGGTAGGAGATCGGCGACTCCTCGTCGAGGACCACGCCGGTCAGGTACGGCATCACGTCCGGGTGGTCGTTGCGGTCGGCGCCCTCGATCAGCTCCACACAGACGTCGACCGTCGCCCGCACGCCGAGGAGGTCGGCGAGCTCGCGCACCAGCTCGCCGACGGGCGCGTCGAGGTCGCGCGGGAGGGGCAACGGACTCACCCGTCGAGGATGGCACCCGGCGGCGACTAGCCTCCGTCCATGAGCGACCTTCTGGACTCGTTGATCGCCCGCGCCGAGGGCTGGGCGGCGCAGGACCCCGACCCGTTCACCAAGGCCGAGCTGGAGGCGCTCATCTCGGCCCGCGACGAGGCCGAGCTGGCCGACCGCTTCGACGGGACGCTGGAGTTCGGGACCGCCGGCCTGCGCGGCGCGCTGGGCGCAGGGTCCAACCGGATGAACCGCGTCGTCGTGACCCGTGCGGCGGCCGGCCTCGCGGCGTACCTCGCGGACCCTTCGACAGGCTCAGGACAGGTTCGCGCCCCGACGGGTTCGTCCGTGGTGATCGGGTACGACGCGCGGCACAACTCCGAGATGTTCGCCCGGGACACGGCCGAGGTGATGACCGGCGCGGGCCTCAAGGCGCTCGTGATGCCGCGGCCGCTGCCGACACCGATCCTGGCGTTCGCGATCCGCGAGCTCGGGTGCGTGGCGGGGGTGATGGTGACCGCGAGCCACAACCCGCCGCAGGACAACGGGTACAAGGTGTACCTCGGCGACGGCAGCCAGATCGTGCCGCCGGCCGACGCCGAGATCGCCGCCCGGATCGAGGCGGTGGGCAACCTGGCCGACGTACCCCGTGGCGACCCCGGGAAGGTTCTGACGGAGGACATCGTCGACCGCTACCTGGACACCGTCGCGGGTCTGGCCGCCGACGGGCCGCGCGACCTGCGGACCGTCTACACGCCGCTGCACGGCGTGGGAGGTACGTCGGTGCTGCAGGTGCTGGAGACCGCCGGGTTCGACGCGCCGTCGGTCGTCGAGCAGCAGGAGGAGCCCGACCCGGACTTCCCGACCGTCGCCTTCCCCAACCCGGAGGAGCCCGGCGCGATGGACCTGGCCATGGCCCTGGCCGCCAAGCACGACGTCGACCTGGTCGTCGCCAACGACCCGGACGCGGACCGCTGCGCCGCCGCCGTACCGAGCCCGCACGGCTGGCGGATGCTGCGCGGCGACGAGGTGGGCGCTCTGCTCGGCCACCACCTCCTGCACCAGGGCAAGCAGGGCACCTACGCCTGCTCGATCGTCTCCTCCTCGCTGCTCGGCAAGCTCGCGGCCGAGCACGGGCAGCCGTACGTCGAGACCCTCACCGGCTTCAAGTGGATCAGCCGCGTGCCCGACCTGGCCTTCGGCTACGAGGAGGCGCTGGGGTACTGCGTCGACCCCGAGCACGTGAAGGACAAGGACGGCGTCTCGGCCCTGCTGTTGCTGTGCGAGATCGCGGCGGCCGAGAAGGCCCGGGGGCGCACCCTCATGGACGTCCTCGACCACATCGCCGTCCACCACGGCCTGCACGCCACCGACCAGCTGTCGCTCCGCGTCGAGGACCTGTCCCTGATCGGCGCCGCGATGGCCCGGCTGCGGGACAGTCGGCCGACCTCGCTGGGCGGCCTCGCCGTCGAGGACGTCGACGACCTCTCGCTCGGGTCGGCCGAGCTCCCCCCGACCGACGGCCTGCGCTACCGGCTCGCCGAGGGAGCCCGGGTGATCGTCCGGCCGAGCGGCACCGAACCCAAGCTGAAGGCCTACCTCGAGGTCGTCGTCCCGGTCCACCCCGACGACGGCGTCGACGCCGCCCGCATCTCTGCCGCCGGCCGCCTCGATGCCATCAAGGCCGACGTACGGCGCGCGCTCGGCCTCTGACAGCTCACGCCTCTCGGGAAGGTCGAGCAACGCCGAGCCGGCAGTGGTTCCGTGACGGGACTTCGTCTCTCCTCAACCAACGAGGATCGTCACGACCAGCCCGATCGCGGTGAGCACCAGGCCAGCGATCTCCGGGACCGCCCACACGCGCTTCGGAGTGGGCGCCTCCGCGCCGGCCAGCCGCTTCCGCGCGCCGTCGGCGAGGTCGAGCAGCCGGTCGCGGACGTAGTCCTGGTAGGTGAACGAGCGGTCCCCGCCGCGCTCGGTCTTCGGCCGGACGGTGCGCATGAACGAGTGCCCGATCGCCGGGGAGACGTAGCGCTTCTCGTCGACCTTGACGGCCAGCACCTGCCGGACCGCCACCTCGTCGACGGCGGCCAGCGGGATGTGGTGGGTGTCGATCATGTTGCGCATCACGAGCTCGTCGCGCTCGACCCGGACCGCGGGCCGCAGCAGCGCGGCGTACGACACGATCGCCGCGAACGCGGCCCCCCACGCGACAGGCGCCTCGAACCCGTTCTCGCCGTCGAACAGGGCGTACAGCATCAACGCGACGCTCAGCCCCACGGCCACGGCGCCCATGACCCGGCCGCTGGTGGGCGGGAACTTCTCGACGTACCCGGACTGGCTGCTGTCCTGGTGCTGGCCCGAGCCGTTCTGGGCGTTCGTGTCCCGGTTCATCCTCGGCCCCCTAACGGGTGACGTGCGTGATTCCGCCGTGCTCGTCCGGCAACCCTATGCTTGTCCGGGTGACGAGCTCCCCTACCATCGATAACAAGATGGCAACGTCGGAGGCCTCAGATTTCTCCGACATCACGCGCAACGACGACTCGCTCCGGCGATTCCTGCACGGTCTGCCCGGCGTCGACCAGGTCGGCGCCGAGGCCCGCGCAGCCTCCCTCGGGACCCGCTCCATCAAGACCACCGCCAAGGCCTGGGCCATCGACCTCGCGATCCGGATGGTCGACCTCACGACCCTGGAGGGCCAGGACACCCACGGCAAGGTCCGCGCACTCTCCGCGAAGGCGATGCATCCCGACCCGGCCGACCCGACCTGCCCGTCCACCGCCGCCGTCTGCGTGTACCCCGACATGGTCGCGGTAGCGAAACAGACGCTGGGCTCCAGCGGCGTGCACGTCGCCGCCGTCGCGACCGCCTTCCCCAGTGGCCGCGCCGCCCTCGACATCAAGCTCGCCGACACCCAGGACGCCGTGCAGGCCGGGGCCGACGAGATCGACATGGTCATCGACCGTGGCGCGTTCCTCTCGGGGCACTACAAGCGGGTGTACGACGAGATCGTCGCCGTCCGCGAGGCATGTGCCAGGTCGGATGGGTCCAGCGCTCACCTCAAGGTGATCTTCGAGACCGGCGAGCTGCAGACCTACGACAACGTCCGCCGGGCCAGCTGGCTGGCCATGATGGCCGGTGGCCACTTCATCAAGACCTCCACCGGCAAGGTGCAGCCCGCGGCCACACTTCCCGTCACGCTCGTCATGCTCGAGGCGGTCCGCGACTTCCGCGAGCAGACCGGTCAGCAGATCGGCGTGAAGCCGGCGGGCGGCATCAAGAACACCAAGGACGCGATCAAGTACCTCGTCATGGTCAACGAGATCGCCGGCGACGACTGGCTGGACCCGGACTGGTTCCGGTTCGGCGCCTCGACGCTGCTCAACGACCTGCTGATGCAGCGCACCAAGCTCACGACCGGCGTGTACTCCGGTCCCGACTACTTCACTCTGGACTGATCGCGATGGCCACCAAAGTCTCGACAAGCTCGACCACCGACCGGGGCGGGTTCGACTACGCACCCGCTCCCGAGTCCCGCGCGATCGTCGACATCAAGCCGTCGTACGGCCTGTTCGTCAACGGCGAGTTCGTCGACGGGCACGGCAAGGCGTTCAAGACGATCTCCCCCAGCAGCGAGGAGGTGCTGGCCGAGATCGCCGAGGCCGACGAGGCCGACGTCGACAACGCCGTCAAGGCGGCCCGCCGCGCGTTCCGCACCTGGGGCCGGATGCCGGGCAGCGAGCGGGCGAAGTACCTCTACCGCATCGCCCGCATCATCCAGGAGCGCGGCCGCGAGATCGCCGTGCTCGAGTCGATCGACAACGGCAAGCCGATCAAGGAGACCCGCGACGTCGACGTGCCGATCGCCGCGGCGCACTTCTTCTACTACGCCGGCTGGGCCGACAAGCTGAAGTACTCGGGCTACGGCGGCAGTGATCCCCAGCCCCTGGGCGTCGCCGGCCAGATCATCCCCTGGAACTTCCCGCTGCTCATGCTGGCGTGGAAGATCGCCCCGGCGCTGGCCTGCGGGAACACCGTCGTCCTGAAGCCGGCGGAGACCACCCCCCTGACCGCGCTGCTCTTCGCGGAGATCTGCCAGCAGGCCGACCTGCCGCCCGGCGTCGTCAACATCATCACCGGCGCCGGCATGACCGGGCAGGCGCTGGTGGCGCACCCGGACGTCGACAAGGTCGCCTTCACCGGCTCCACCGCCGTCGGCCGGGCGATCGCCAAGTCGGTCGCGGGCTCCCACAAGAAGGTCACCCTCGAGCTCGGTGGCAAGGCGGCCAACATCGTCTTCGACGACGCGCCGATCGACCAGGCCATCGAGGGCATCGTCAACGGCATCTTCTTCAACCAGGGCCACGTCTGCTGTGCGGGCTCGCGGCTGCTCGTCCAGGAGTCGGTGGCCGACGACGTGCTGGCCCGGCTCAAGCGCCGGATGGCCACCCTGCGGGTCGGTGACCCGCTCGACAAGAACACCGACATCGGTGCGATCAACTCCGCCGAGCAGCTGGCCAAGATCCGCGAGCTCTCCGACATCGGCGAGGCCGAGGGTGCGGGTCGCTGGTCGCCCCCGTGCGAGCTGCCCAAGCACGGGTTCTGGTTCCCGCCGACGGTGTTCACCAACGTCACCCAGGCCCACCGCATCGCCCGCGAGGAGATCTTCGGACCGGTGCTGTCGGTGCTGACCTTCCGCACGCCCGCCGAGGCGGTCGAGAAGGCCAACAACACGCCGTACGGCCTCTCCGCCGGCGTGTGGACCGACAAGGGCTCGCTGATCCTGCACATGGCCAACAAGCTCAGGGCCGGCGTGGTGTGGGCGAACACGTTCAACAAGTTCGACCCGACCAGCCCGTTCGGCGGGTACAAGGAGTCCGGCTACGGACGCGAGGGCGGCCGCCACGGCCTCGCCGGCTACCTGAAGGGTGGTGTCGAGCAGTGAGCCCCACAGCCAGGGTTGATGTCCGCAAGACCTACAAGCTCTACATCGGCGGGCAGTTCCCGCGCTCGGAGTCCGGCCACAGCTATGTCGTCGACGACGCCAGGGGCAAGTTCGTCGCGAACGCCGCCCTGGCCTCGCGCAAGGACGCCCGCGACGCCGTGCAGGCGGCCCGCTCGGCGTTCGGCGGCTGGGCCGGCAAGACGGCGTACAACCGCGCCCAGATCCTCTACCGCGTCGCGGAGGTCATGGAGGACCGCCGACCGCAGTTCGTGGAGGCGGTGCGGCAGTCCGAGGGGCTCACACCGACACAGGCGGGCAAGGTTCTCGACACCAGCATCGACCGGCTCGTCTGGTACGCCGGGTGGGCCGACAAGGTGACCCAGGTTGTCGGCAACGCCAACCCCGTCGCCGGGCCGTTCTTCAACCTCTCCACCCCGGAGCCGACCGGCGTCGTGGCCGTCGTCGCGCCCCAGCAGTCCAGCCTGCTCGGCCTCGTGTCGGTCGTGGCGCCCGTGGTGGTCACCGGCAACACGGCGGTCGTGCTGAGCTCCTACGAGCGGCCGCTGCCTGCCGTCACGTTCTCCGAGGTGCTCGCCACCTCCGACGTCCCCGGCGGAGTGGTCAACATCCTCACCGGCAGGCTCTCCAACACCGCGCCGACCCTGGCCGCGCACATGGACGTCAACGCCATCGACCTCACCGGCTTCGCGGGTGATGCCGAGCAGGCCCGCCTGCTCGAGGAGGCGGCGGCCGAGAACCTCAAGCGCGTCCTGCGCCCGCCGGCCGCCGAGCCCGACTGGACCGCCCAACCGGGCATCGAGCGGATGACGACGTTCCTCGAGACCAAGACCGTCTGGCACCCGATCGGCGTGTGACCGTGCGGGCCCGCGTGATCGTGCTGGCCGGTCCTTCGGGGGCCGGCAAGTCACGCCTCGCCGCACGGCTGGGACTGCCGGTGCTGCGGCTCGACGACTTCTACAAGAGCGGCGGGGACCCGACGCTCCCGCGGATCACGACCGGCGCGAACGCGGGGCTGGTCGACTGGGACCACCCGGACTCCTGGCTGCCCGAGGACGCGATGGCCGCGATCGAGCGCCTGTGCGCGCAAGGCAGGGCGGAGGTGCCGGTCTACGACATCGCCCAGGACGGGCGCTGCGGCAACCAGGTGCTCGACCTCGACGGCAGCCGGTTCTTCCTGGCGGAGGGCATCTTCGCCCAGGAGGTGGTGCCCCGGTGCCGGGCCCAGGGCGTGCTCGCGGCGGCGTACTGCGTCCGCCAGCACCCGATGGTGACGTTCTGGCGCCGGCTCACCCGGGACCTGCGCGAGCACCGCAAGCCGCCGCTCGTGCTGATGCGTCGGGGGCTGGCCCTGATGCGCGACCAGAAGCGCGTGGTGGGGCACGCGGTCGCCCTGGGGTGCGCGCCGGTCTCCCCCGACGAGGCGTTCAAGGACGTGTCGGCGCTGGTCAGCAGGAGCTCGGCGGATGCCTGACCCCGGCCAGCCCTGGGACCTCTTCGTCCAACCGGACCAGCGGTCCTGCGGGGCGACGGCCCTGGTGGTGGCACGGATCCTCGCCGACCCGGCGTA
Source organism: uncultured Actinomycetota bacterium (assembly GCA_963782155.1). Taxonomy (GTDB): domain Bacteria; phylum Actinomycetota; class Actinomycetes; order Propionibacteriales; family Nocardioidaceae; genus Nocardioides. The sequence continues at coordinate 13,304 of CAWAIZ010000008.1, read as the reverse complement.
CGCCGCGTACGTCGACGGCACCAGCGACCTCACCCACGCGCGCACCGTCGCCGGTGACCTGCGGCTCAAGGAGCGGTTCCGCGCCGAGGCGCTGGCGATGCACCGGCGGATCACCGGCCTCGCCGACGTCAGCGGACGGGCGCAGATTCCCTGGCCCCGTGCGTTCGGGACGCCCCCGTGGGCGGTGGCCCGGCAGCTCTCCGGCACCCCGGCCGCGGACGGCACGCGCGCGACGTACTCCTGGCACGTCGCCCGGACCGGCCTGTCCGGCGCGTTCGACCGGCTGGTGGCCGCCGGCGACGCCGGCCGCGTCTCCTCGATCTTCATCGGCAGCACCTGGCTGCCCCGCCATGTCGTGCTCGTCGTGGACCGGACCACGGCGAGTACGGTGCACGTCTTCGACCCGGCCCGCGGACGGCTCAGCGAGCTGGACCGCGCGACGTTCGTGGCGAAGAACCTCGGCATCGCCGGCTGGGACGTGCCCTGGTTCGTGGTGACGCCGGCCGGCTGACCACCTACCCTCTCCGGGTGGCCACGATGAGCATGAACAAGGCGATCCATGCGGCCTTCCGCCGCGACCTCGACCGGTTCCTCTCCGCCCTGGGCCGGTTTCCCGGCGGTGACGGGCGACGGGCCGGTGACCTGGGACGGGCCTGGGACAACTTCGACTTCCAGCTCACCAAGCACCACGAGGGCGAGCACGAGATCGCCTGGCCGGCGCTGGCCCAGGTCGGCGTCACCCAGCAGACGATCGACCAGATGGACGCCGAGCACGAGGTGATGGCCGAGCGGCTCGCTGCTGCGCGCAGCGCGATGACGGCGCTCCGCTCCGCGCCGACCGCCGCGAACGCGCAGACGGCGTACACCGCGATGGGCGAGCTGAAGACCGTCACGAGCGAGCACCTCGACCACGAGGAGCGGGAGATCGAGCCGGTCTACCTCGCCCGTCACGACGACCCGGTCATCAAGGCGATGGGCAAGAAGTTCGCCAAGGTGAGCCCCAAGGAGGGCGGCGAGTTCTTCGCCTGGATGCTCGACGGTCCGCCGACCGACGCCACCGCGACGGTCAGGACCCAGGTCCCGGGCCCGGTACTGGCGATCCTCACCAAGGTCTTCGGGCGCGGGTACACCAAGAACGTCGCGCCGGTCTGGCGCTGAGGACCTGGGGTTTCATCAAGGTATGTAGGCGAACCCGCACTTCCCCAGCTCTGCAGACCTAGGGATGTGCGGTTTCATCAAGGTATGTAGGCGAACCCGCACTTCCCCAGCTCTGCAGACCTAGGGATGTGCAGACTCACCTACATACCTTGATGAAACCCCCACAACAGCCCACCGCAGCTGAGCGCTACAGGGCTCCCAGCTCGGCGTACCCCGGCTTGATGACGTCGTCGATGATCGCCAGCCGCTCGTCGAAGGGCAGGAAGGCCGACTTCATCGCGTTGACGGTGAACCAGCGCAGGTCCTCGAGGGTGTAGCCGAACGCGTCGACCAGCGCACCCATCTCCTTGCTCATCGAGGTCTGGCTCATCAGCCGGTTGTCGGTGTTCACGGTCACGCGGAAGCGCAGCTTGGTCAGCAGCCCGATCGGGTGCTCGGCGATCGAGGCGGCCGCGCCGGTCTGGATGTTGGAGTGCGGGCACATCTCGAGCGGGATCCGCATGTCCCGCACGTACGCCGCCAGCCGGCCGAGCTCCACCAGCTCGCCGTCGTCGTCGACGGTGACGTCGTCGATGATCCGCACGCCGTGGCCCAGCCGGTCGGCGCCGCACCACTGGATCGCCTGCCAGATCGACGGCAGCCCGAAGGCCTCGCCGGCGTGGATGGTGAAGTGGGAGTTCTCGCGCTGGAGGTACTCGAAGGCGTCCAGGTGCCGGGTTGGTGGGTACCCCGCCTCCGCGCCTGCGATGTCGAAGCCGGCGACGCCCCGTTCGCGCCAGGCGACGGACAGCTCGGCGATCTCCCGCGAGCGGGCCTGGTGGCGCATGGCGGTGAGCAGCTGGCGCACCACGATCTTCCCGGTCGCCGCGGCCACGCCCTCGTCGATGCCGCGCTGGACGGCGGCGACGACCTCGTCGAGGTCCAGGCCGCCGGTCACGTGCTGCTCGGGGGCGTAGCGCACCTCGGCGTACACGACGCCGTCCGCGGCCAGGTCCTCGACGCACTCGCGGGCCACCCGCGCGATGTCGTCGGCGCGCTGCATGACGGCGACCGTGTGGTCGAACGTCTCGAGGTACCGCACCAGCGAGCCGGAGTCGGCCGACTCCGCGAACCAACGCCCCAAGGAGTCCGCGTCGCCCGCCGGGAGCTCGTGGCCGATCTCGTCGGCGATCTCGAGGATGGTCGCTGGGCGCAGGCCGCCGTCGAGGTGGTCGTGCAGCAGCGCCTTGGGAGCCTGCCGCACCTGGTCCGCTGTGGGCAGGGGCGCGTCGACGTCGTGGATCACGGACATGCGGGCGATCCTTGCAGACCCGCTAAGTTGCCCCGGTGCGCACCTTCACCACGTTCGAGGACCTCGCAGGAGCCGTCGGGGAGGACCTCGGCGCGAGCGACTGGCTGACAGTCGAGCAGGACCGCGTCAACGCCTTCGCCGACGCCACCGGCGACCACCAGTGGATCCACGTCGACGTCGAGCGCGCCGCCGCCGGGCCGTTCGGCGGCACCATCGCGCACGGGTACCTGACCCTGTCGCTGGTGCCGATGCTCGGCACCCAGGTCTTCAGCCTGGAGACGCCCGGCGCGAAGCTCAACTACGGGGTCAACAAGGTCCGCTTCCCCGCGCCGGTCCCGGTCGGGTCACGGGTCCGCGCCCACGCCAGGCTCGTCAACGTCGCCGAAGTGCCGGCCGGCCGGCAGGTGACGTTCGGCTGGACCATCGAGATCGAGGGCTCGGCGAAGCCCGGCTGCGTGGCCGAGACGGTCGTCCTGCTGCTCGGTTAGGCTCCCCGCCGCGCCACCAGGCCCAAGCTCCTCGGGTCGATTCGCGGGAGTGACTCGTGGCACGATCGAGCTCGTCACTGATGACTCTCGGGCGTTCGAGACCCCGCGAAGGTGGCGCGATGGCCTACGTACACACCGATCTGCGTATCCACTACCGGGTCGTGGGCGAGGGTCCGCCGGTGGTCTGGCACACCGGCGGGTGCGGCGATGGTGAGATTTGGGAGCTCGGTGGCTACCTCGAGCGCCTGCCCGGCTACCGCCACCTGCTGATGGACCACCGTGGGCGGGGGCGTAGCGACGCGCCGATGGACCTTGCGGGTCACCACATGTCGCGGTACGTCGCCGACGCAGTGGCAGTACTGGACGATGCCTGTGTCGACAGAGCGGCGTTCGTGGGCTACTCGTTCGGGGCACGCGTGGGGTTCGCCCTGGGGCTGTCTGCGCCGCGGCGCCTGACCGGCCTGGTCGCGCTCGACTCGCTTCCCGACCCCGCGGACTCACCCGAGGCGCTGCGGACCGAAGCGCACGACGTGCTCGCCCGCGGCACCCGTGACGTGATCGAGGAGCTCGTCGCGGCCGAGCGGGAACCGGTGCCGGCGTGGCTCGTCGAGCACCTGTGCTCCACGGACTCCCTGGCGTTCGCCGGCGGCATCGAGGCCGAGGCCACCGAGCCGCCCGCAAGACCCGACGCCACGGCCTTGCTCGGTAACCTGGCCGGGTGAGCACGCGCGCGCTCGTACGTCGCCCTGGTCCTCGTCTGGCCGAGGGGCTGGTCACGCATATCGAGCGTTCAAGCATCGACCTGGACCTGGCGCGACTTCAGTGGGACGGATACGTCGCTGCCCTTCACGACCACGGCTGGGAAACGATCGAGGTTCCGGCCGCCGATGACTGTCCTGACGCTGTGTTCGTCGAGGACACGGTGGTCGTCTACGGCGATCTGGCGGTCATCTCTCGCCCCGGGGCCGACGAACGCAAGCCCGAGACGGCCGCCGTCGAGGACTCGCTCGCTGGCATCGGCTATCGCATCGCGCGCATCGAGGATCCCGGGACGCTCGACGGCGGCGACGTGCTCAAGCACGACGGGACCGTATGGGTCGGCTTGGGTGGACGCACGAATCCGTCCGGTCTCGATCAGCTCGCGAGGGCGCTGGAGCCGCTGGGGGCCCGGGTCGTGGGCGTCCCTCTGACGAAGGTGCTGCACCTCAAGTCGGCCGTCACCGCGCTGCCGGATGGCACGGTCGTGGGATACCCACCACTGGTCGACGACGCGACCGTCTGGGAGAAGTTCCTCGGCGTCCCGGAGGAGCCAGGCTCACACGTGGTGCTGCTCGATGAGCAGACCGTGCTGATGTCCACGAGCGCACCGCGCACGGCACGAGTGTTCGAGGCCCGCGGGCTGCGCGTCGTCGCCGTCGACCTGACGGAGTACGAGAAGCTCGAGGGCTGCGTCACGTGTCTGTCGGTGCGGCTGCGGGGGTGATCGGTCCGCGCCGTCCTTGGCCGACTGGCGGGGTGTGACGCTGGTCGCGTGTGCTGCCCCTGGCTGATCCGGGTGCATTCACGCAGGGCGGCCTGGTGGGTCACCGCCGCACTAGACTCCGGCCGTGTCGAACCGGATCAGGATGGCCGGCGTGGTCGCTGCGCTGTCGGTCGTCAGCGATCTGACCCGAGGACGCCCATCCGGAGAGGCGATGAGGGCCTGCCTGATGGCGCTGGAGCTCGCTCGGCGGAGCGGTGAGTCGACCGCTTTGCAGGCAGATGTCTACTACGCAAGCCTGATGCGTTTCGCCGGCTGCTCAGCCACCTCCCACGAGGCGGCGGCTCATTTTGGGGGCGATGACATCGCTATGCGGGCGCGTGGTGACGTCGCGGACAGCGCCAGCCCTGTGGAGGCCGTGAGATTCCTCGCCGGCCTGGGAAGCGGAGTTCAGCGACTCCGTGTGCTGGCGCGGGCTCCCAAGGTCCCCGCCCTGATTTCGGAGGGTGCGCGAGCCGACTGCGAAGTGGGTGCCGACCTCACCCGACTGCTCGCGCTGCCTTCCGCTGTGACTGCGTCCGTGCTGTGCGCCTTCGAGCGGTACGACGGGAAAGGTGCCCCTGAGGGGCGAGCCGGGGCAGGTTTACCCGCGCCGGCCCGGTACGCGGCGGTGGGGTACGCCGCAGTGATGTTCGAGGCGATCGGAGGCCGTGGTCGCGCCCTCAAGAACCTTGCCCGCTGGGCTGGGCGGGCTTTGGACCCCGCGATCACTGACACCTTCATGGAGGCGGCCCATGAGCTGCTCCAACACTCGGACCCCCAGGACTTGTGGGCCTCGGTCGTCGCCTCCGAGCCCGGTCCACATCGACTCTTCCGGAACCACGAGCATCTGGACGAGGTACTCGCGGGGTTCGGCGACGCGGCCGACCTCAAGGCGCCGTTCTTCCAAGGACACGCCCGTGGTGTCGCGTGGTTGGCCCGGTCGGCGGCCGAGGCACTGCCGGACGTCGACCCTGTCCTGGTCTATCGCGCTGGGCTCGTGCACGACCTGGGTCGGGTGGCTATCCCTACCGGCATCTGGGAACGCCCGGGACCGCTGAGACCCGAGGAGTGGGAGCTCGTTCGTCTGCACCCGTACCACTCAGGCCGGATCGTGTCACGGTCGCCGGTGTTGGAGCCGCTCGCCCCGATCGTGAGCCGACACCACGAACGACTGGACGGCGGTGGTTATCCGATGGGGGTCCGAGCCGGGGAGCTGGACGCGGATTCTCGTCTCGTTGCGGCGGCCGACGTATGGCAGACCCTTTCGGAGCCTCGCCCCCACCGGCAGGCGCTTCCCCGAGAGGAGGCGGCACGCGTGATCTCGTCGCTGCCCCTGGACAGGGATGCTGTTCGCGCCGTGCTCGCTGCCGCCGAGGCGCCACCGCCGAACTTCCCCGCCCTCCCGGTCAACTTGACCGGACGCGAGCTCGAGGTGCTCCGTCTCCTGGCGGCCGGGCTGACAAAGAAGCAGATCGCCGAGCGACTGTTCATCTCGCACGCCACCGTCCACACCCACACGGTGCACATCTACGCCAAGTGCGACGTCGGCACTCGGGCCGGCCTCGCGATGTTCGCCATGCGACACGGCCTCGCCGCCACGCCTGTCTGGACCCAGTAACGGGATATCGACTGAACAGTCGATGCCTCAGCAGCACGCCGCCTTCTAGGGTCCGGACCACAGACCCAGTGACCCGAGGAGGAAGTCATGACCACACTCACCGACAGTTCTGCGTTCGCCGACGCGCAAGCCGTGCGCGCCGGATACGACGCGATCGCGGGGGGCGACGTCGTCGCGTTCGCCCGCGGCTACCACACCGACGCCACCTGGAACCACCGCAACCCGGATCAACTCGGCGGGATCAAGCACGGCATCGACGAGATCGTCTCCTTCATGGGCGCCTCAGTGGAAGTCACGGCCGGCACCCTGAAGCCCGTCCCTGAGCTCTTCATGTCCGACGGTGAGGGACACGTCGCCGTACTGACCCGCATCATCGCCACACGCCCGGACGGCCGCAGCCTGAACGACACCCAGATGCTGTACTTCCAACTCGAGAACGGCAAGGTGCGGTCGGTGGACCAGTTCATCGGCGACCCGCCTGCAGTCACCGCCTTCTGGGCCTGACGCGTTGCCCGATCAGGGGCACCCGGCCCATGCCCAGCGCAAAGGGCCGGATCGATCGCAGACACGCACCGAAGGGCTTGTCGAGCGTAGGCGTCAAGACCCCCCTGTGCTGCCGGGGCCGACGCATCCGGACGTCGGCATGACAGTGCGTCCGGCTCGCGGCGTGACGCAGATCCCGAACGGCCCTGATCACGGCCATCAGCGGATGGCAAGGCTGGCTTCGTGACGCCGTCGGATCGCACGGTCGTGGTTGACTGCGGAGAGGTTGGAGGTGGGTCTCCGTGTCGTCGTCGCTCCTGGCCGTCGTCGTGGACTGCCGTGATCCGAGATCCCAGGCCGAGTTCTGGTCGCGCGTGCTGTCCCGGCGGATGGTGGAGCGCAACCGCGGTGAATTCCTGGTGACGGAGCCCTCGGGCGTGGCCTCTCCGCTGTACTTCATGGCCGTTCCAGAGCCCCTGGTCGGCAAGAATCGTCTCCACCTCGACCTGCTGACCGAAGGTCTGATCGAGCACGAAGTGGAACGCTTGATCAACCTCGGCGCCACCCTCGTCGAGCTTCGCCAAGACCCCGGAGATGTCGAAAACCCCGACACGTTCGCGGTGATGCATGATCCGGAGGGCCACGTGTTCTGCGTGAGCAGTTCGACGACGCTGACTGGTTGGGAGTAGCGCACATTCCGTGCAGATGCTCACAACTGCGGAACGCCACCATCAACGACTGAGTGGTTGATCTTCGTCAGCATGTGCAGGGGATCCCCCACCAAGAGCCCCTCGAGCGCGTCACCGGCCCACTCGGCCCCGTACCAACGGCGTCGGTTCGTACGCCGACGCATCAGCCGACACGTCGTACCCGCCCTCCAGCGACGCCACGGCGCGCTCGAACCGCTCGGGCTCGTCGGTCAGCAGGGTGAACAGCGGCTGGCCCTCGGTGACCTGGTCGCCGGGGCGGGCGTGCCAGACGACTCCGGCGCCGGCCTGGACGGGGTCCTCCTTGCGCGCGCGGCCCGCCCCGAGCCGCCAGGCGGCCATCCCGACCGCCAGCGCGTCCAGGCGGGTCAGCGTGCCGGAGGCGGGAGCGTTCACCACGTGGGACTCGCGAGCCACGGGCAGCGCGGCGTCCGGGTCGCCCCCCTGGGCGCTGATCATCCGCTTCCAGGCGTCCATGGCCGACCCGTCGGCCAGCTTGTCGGCCGGGTCGACGTCGGTGACGCCAGCGCCGGCGAGCATCTCCCGCGCCAGCGCCAGGGTCAGCTCGACCACGTCGGCCGGACCCCCGCCGGCCAGGACCTCGACGGACTCCGCCACCTCGATGGCGTTGCCCGCGGTGAGACCCAGCGGCGTCTCCATGTCGGTGAGCAGGGCGACGGTGTGCACGCCCGCGTCGGTGCCGAGCGCAACCATGGTCTCGGCGAGCTCTCGGGCGCGGTCCAGTGACTTCATGAAGGCGCCGGAGCCGACCTTGACGTCGAGCACCAGCGCGCCGGTGCCCTCGGCGATCTTCTTGGACATGATCGACGTCGCGATGAGCGGGATCGCCTCGACCGTGCCTGTCACGTCCCGCAGCGCGTACAGCTTCTTGTCCGCGGGGGCCAGCCCGTCGCCGGCCGCGCAGATGACGGCACCGACCGACTCCAGCTGGTCGACCATCTCCTGGTTGGACAGGGCCGCCCGCCACCCGGGCACCGACTCGAGCTTGTCGAGAGTGCCACCGGTGTGGCCGAGGCCGCGGCCGGAGAGCTGGGGTACGGCGACCCCGCACGCCGCGACCAGCGGCGCCAGCGGCAGCGTGATCTTGTCGCCGACCCCGCCGGTGGAGTGCTTGTCAGCGGTCGGCCTGGACAGGTGTGAGAAATCCATCCGCTCCCCCGACGCGATCATCGCGTCGGTCCAGCGGGCGATCTCGCGACGGTTCATGCCGTTGAGCAGGATGGCCATCGCCAGTGAGGACATCTGCTCGTCGGCGACCTCGCCGCGCGTGTAGGCGTCGACCACCCAGTCGATCTGGCTGTCGCTCAGCTCGCCCCGGTCACGCTTGGCGATGATCACCTCGACGGCGTCGTGCGTGCTCAAGAACTGGCCCCCTTCCGGGCTTGCGTCACGTGCCTCAGGTCCTCGGGCCCGAATGCCTGGGGGAGCACCTCGTCCATGGTCCGTTCTCCCTCCGGAGTCATCAGCACCAGGGTTTTCCCGCCGTGCTCGTACAGCAGCTGGCGGCAGCGACCACAGGGCATGATCACCTCACCCAGCCCGTTGACGCAGACGAAGTGGGTCAGCCGGCCGCCGCCGGTGGCGTGCAGCTGGCTGACGACGCCACACTCGGCGCAGAGCACGACGCCGTACGCTGCGTTCTCAACATTGCACCCAACGACGACCCGGCCGTCGTCAACCATTGCCGCAGCGCCGACCGGGAATTGGCTATACGGTGCGTAGGCTCGCTCGGCCACGGCGACCGCTTGGGCCTGCAGTGAAGTCCAGTCCATGAGGCGTCAACTATGCCCTACGCGGGTCGTCACGGTGGGCGGGCAAACATCGCGACTGGATAACCCTTGGCGTTGCGGACTTCCTCCCAGGGCGATGACAAGGCACCATTCGCACGTACATCGCTCAGCCCAACTCGGAAGCCCGGTCCTGAGCACACCCTGACATGGAGGCACTGTGATCAACACGAGGAGAGCCGTCGCCAGCGGCATCACCGCCCTGCTCACCATGGCGGCCCTGGCCGCCTGTGGAGATGCACCCGACAGCTCGACCCCGGACGCCGGCGGCGACACGACGAGCGATAGCTCTGGTCCCGCGGAGAGCGACTACCTGCCCTGCATCGTCTCCGACGCGGGCGGGTTCGACGACAAGTCGTTCAACCAGCTCAGCTACGAGGGCGTCCAGCAGGCCGCGGACGAGCTGGGCGTGAAGTTCAAGGGCGTCGAGTCCAACAGCGAGAACGACTACGCCCCGAACCTCGAGAGCCTGGTCTCCGAGGGCTGCAACACCATCGTGACTGTGGGCTTCGCGCTCGCCTCCGCGACCAAGGACTCGGCCAAGTCCAACCCCGACATCGAGTACGTCCTGATCGACGACTCCGCCGACGGTGGCGCCGACGGCCAGACCTTCGACGGCAAGGCCGACGAGCCCAACATCAAGCCGCTGCTCTACGACACCGCACAGGCGGCGTTCCTGGCCGGCTACGCGGCCGCCGACTACACCAAGACCGGCGTCGTGGGCACCTACGGCGGCATGCCGTTCCCGACCGTCACGATCTTCATGGACGGCTTCAAGCAGGGCGCGGAGTACTACGCCAAGGAGAAGGGCAAGGACGTCAAGGTCGTCGGCTGGGACGGCAAGGACGGCTCGTTCACCGGTGGCTTCGAGGCCAACGAGACGGCGACCAACACGGCTCGCCAGCTCCTCGACCAGGACGTCGACGTGATCCTGCCGGTCGGTGGCCCGATCTACCAGGGCGCGCTGACCGCCATCGAGGACTCCGGCAAGGACGTTGCGCTCGTCGGCGTGGACGCGGACTTCTTCGAGACGGACCCGACCACTGATGACGTGGTCATGACCTCGATCCTGAAGAACATGAAGGTCTCGACCTACGAGGCGATCATGTCCGCGGCCAGCGGTGGCGACTTCGACTTCACGCCGTACGTCGGCACCCTCGAGAACGACGGCGTGGGCCTCGCGCCGTTCCACAACTACGAGGACAAGGTGAACCCTGACCTGCAGGGTGAGCTCGACACCATCAAGGCCGGCATCATCGACGGCTCGATCCCCGTCAAGTCGTACCTGTCGGGTTCGTGACACGGCAGTAGTTCCTCGTTCGGGGGAGGTCGGGACCATCCGGCCTCCCCCGTGCTATTTCGCACATCCCGCCGATCACTAGGATGCGAGCCCATGAGGCTGGAGCTGCGTGACATCACCAAACGCTTCGGGACGCTGGTCGCCAACAACCGGATCTCCCTGACCGTCGAGCCGGGCGAGATCCACGCCCTGCTGGGCGAGAACGGCGCCGGCAAGAGCACGCTGATGAACGTGCTGTACGGCCTCTACCGCGCCGACGAGGGCGAGATCCTCCTCGACGACAAGGTCCAGCGCTTCGTCGGACCTGGTGACGCGATCGCCGCCGGCATCGGCATGGTCCACCAGCACTTCATGCTGATCCCCGTCTTCACCGTCGCCGAGAACGTCATGCTCGGCAACGAGGCCACCGGCTTCGCCGGCTCCCTGGACCTCGACGCGGCGCGCAAGCGCGTCGCGGAGATCTCCCAGCAGTTCGGCTTCCACGTGAACCCCGACTCCGTCATCGAGGACCTGCCGGTCGGCGTGCAGCAACGCGTCGAGATCATCAAGGCGCTCTCCCGCGACGCCGAGGTGCTCGTCTTCGACGAGCCCACCGCCGTGCTCACCCCTCAGGAGACCGATGAGCTGATGGGCACCATGCGCCAGCTCAAGGAGGCCGGCAAGGCCATCGTCTTCATCACCCACAAGCTCCGCGAGGTGCGCGAGGTCGCCGACAAGATCACCGTGATCCGACTCGGGGAGGTCGTGGGGGAAGCCTCGCCGACCGCGAGCAACCAGGAGCTGGCCGCCCTCATGGTCGGCCGCCCTGTGGAGCTCACCGTGCGCAAGGAGCCTCCGCAGCTGGGCGACGAGGCGTTGGTCGTCGACAACCTCCGGGTCATCGACGCCCTCGGCCACGTCCACGTCGACAACCTGAGCTTCACCATCAAGCGCGGCGAGGTGCTGGCCGTGGCGGGAGTCCAGGGCAACGGGCAGACCGAGCTGACCGAGGCGCTGCTCGGCCTCCAGAACCATGTCACCGGCTCGATCAAGCTCGACGGCCGTGAGCTGGTCGGCCGGTCGGTGCGCAAGATCCTGGACGCCGGCGTCGGGTTCGTCCCGGAAGACCGTCAGGCGGACGGCCTCGTCGGCGTCATGTCCATCGCCGAGAACCTCATGCTCAACCGCAGCTTCGGCGAGCCGTTCGTGAGGAACGGCACCCTCCAGCTCGACAAGCTCGATGAGTTCGCGAAGCAGAAGCTGAAGGAGTACGACGTCCGGGCGCCCGGCGTCTCCACGCACGCCGGCAACCTGTCTGGCGGCAACCAGCAGAAGGTCGTGGTGGCCCGGGAGCTCTCCCGGGAGCTGCGTCTCCTGGTCGCGGCCCAGCCGACCCGGGGCGTGGACGTCGGCTCGATCGAGTTCATCCACAAGCAGATCATCGCCACCCGCGACTCGGGGGTCCCCGTCATCGTGGTCTCCACCGAGCTGGACGAGGTGGTGGCGCTGGCCGACCGCATCATGGTGCTCTTCCGCGGCCGGATCATCGGGATCGTGCCGCCCGACACCCCTCGCGAAGTGCTGGGACTGATGATGACCGGCGAGAAGCCTGAGGGAGCCGTCGCATGACCACTCCTACCGAAGAGCCCAACCCTTCTGGTCACGCTCCGGGCCCGACCGTGAAAGAGCCGCCGACCGAGCCCGAGGCGCCGAAGGACGACCGCTGGAACGCGGCGTTCCGCAGCATCGTGGCGGGCAACGCCGCCGTCGCGTTCTTCTCGGTGCTGTTGGCGGTGGTGGTCGGCTCGCTGCTGATCATGTTCACCGACGACCGGGTGCGCGAGACGTTCGGCTACGTGACCGCCCGTCCCGGCGACTTCTTCTCCGCCTCCTGGGATGCGATCTGGGGTGCCTACACCGCCCTCTTCCGCGGCGCGGTCTACAACACTCGCGTCGACGACTTCCAGACCGCGATCCGGCCGCTCACCGAGACGTTCAAGTTCGCCGGGCCGCTGATCGCAGCCGGCCTGGGCGTTGGCCTGGCCTTCCGGGCCAGCCTCTTCAACATCGGCGGCCGCGGCCAGATGCTGCTCGCCGGTGCGGGGGCCGGCTGGATCGGCTACCAGTTCGAGCTCCCCTGGCCGATCCACCTCACCCTGGCGATCGTGGTCGGCATGCTGGCCGCGGCCATCTGGGGCGGCCTGGTCGGTTTCCTCAAGGCCCGCACCGGTGCCCACGAGGTGATCGTCACGATCATGCTCAACTACGTCGGCTACTACCTGGTGTTCTTCGCCCTGTCGCAGCAGAGCCTGCTGCAGGCGCCCAACTCGGTGAACCCCAAGTCCCTGCCGATGCACGAGTCCGCCACCATGCCCAAGCTGGTCGGCGACCGCTACAACCTGCACCTCGGCTTCCTGCTGGCGCTGATCGCCGTCGCCGTCGTCTGGTGGATCCTGAACCGCTCCTCGCTGGGCTTCCGGATCCGGGCCGTCGGAGCGAACCCCGCCGCCGCCCGCAGCTCCGGCATCGACGTCGGCCGCACCTACACCGTGGTGATGATGATCTCCGGTGCGTTGATCGGTCTGGCCGGCGCCAACCAGGTGCTCGGCACCGTGACCAGCGGCATCACCACCGACCTGGACGCCGGCATCGGCTTCGACGCCATCACCGTGGCCCTGCTGGGCCGGTCGAAACCCATCGGCATCCTGTTCGCCGGTCTGTTGTTCGGGGCGTTCAAGGCCGGCGGCTTCGCCATGCAGGCCTCGGAGAACATCCCCGTGGACATCGTGCTGGTCGTCCAGTCGCTGATCGTGCTGTTCATCGCCGCGCCCGCCCTGGTCCGAGCGATCTTCCGTCTGCCCGCGAGGGAGGCCGCATGAGCCACGTAGCGACGCCCGCCACCACTCCGCCGCCGGCCGAGCGGGAGATCGTGCTGCCCGAGGTGCAGCTG
>CAWAIZ010000007.1:0-31172 GCA_963782155.1 uncultured Actinomycetota bacterium | reverse complement strand
AACTCCTCGTCGGAGTACGGAGCGGTGGTGTCGCTCGGCATGGTTATCGGTGTCCTCGTGGGCGCGCGGGTGGATAAGCGGGGGTGCTCCCCAGTCTTCCGACCATCTTGCCGTCTCGCCCGGGATCCAGGCAAGTGATTCCGTCGCATTTGAGGCGCCAGCCTTCGAAATCCGTAGCGTGCGCGCCGAGGAGAGTGCTGGTAGACACTGCGCATGACCCGCTACGGCGCCCAGTTCGGCCCCGACATCACCTTCCTCGGCGTCGACCGTGTGGACCTCGACGACGCGGCCGCCCTCGCCGAAGCCGACGTGGTCGTCGTGGGAGCGCCGTTCGACGGCGGCACCTCGCACAGGCCCGGCACCCGCTTCGGGCCGATGGCCATCCGGCAGACCGACTACCTCCCCCAGGACGGCTCGCGTCCGCACCTGGCGCTGCGCGTGGACGCCCTCCAGGACGTCCGGGTCCTGGACGCCGGCGACGTCGAGATGCCGCCGGGCGAGATCGAGCGCGCGCTCGGGGCTCTCGAGGATGCGGTGTACGCCGTCGCCTCGGCCGGCGCCGTCCCGCTGGTTCTCGGCGGTGACCACTCGATCGCCCTCCCCGACGCCACCGGGGTGGCTCGTCACCTCGGCTACGGCCGCGTCTCGATGATCCACTTCGACGCGCACGCCGACACCGGCGACATCGAGTTCGGCTCGCTGTACGGCCACGGTCAGCCGATGCGCCGCCTCATCGAGTCCGGCGCGCTGCGTGGCGACCGGTTCCTCCAGGTCGGCCTTCGTGGCTACTGGCCCGGCCCGGAGACGCTGAGCTGGATGGCCGCGCAGGACATGCGCTCCTACGAGATGACCGAGATCGGCAAGCGCGGGCTCGACGTCTGCCTCGACGAGGCGTTCGAGATCGCCATGGACGACTGCGACGCCGTCTTCTTGTCCGTCGACATCGATGTCTGCGACCCCGGCCACGCGCCGGGCACCGGGACGCCCGAGCCGGGCGGACTGTCCTCGCGCGAGCTGCTCGACGCCGTCCGCCGGATCTGCTGCGAGCTGCCGGTGGCGGGCATCGACGTGGTCGAGGTGTCGCCGCCCTACGACCACGCCGAGATCACGGCGTACCTCGCCAACCGGGTCTGCCTGGAGGCGCTCGCCGGCCTGGCCGTCCGCAAGGTGGGCATCACCCACGACCCGGCCGGTCCGCTGCTGGAGGGGCGCTGATGGCCTCTGTCGCGTTCGTCAACGGGACGGTCTTCGACGGGCATCGGTACCTCGGACGGGCGAACGTCCGGGTTGAGGACGGGAAGGTCGTCGAGGTCGTGCCGGGTGGTTTCGAGACAGGCATTCGTCCTTCCTCGACCAACGGGAGCGTGGTGGACCTCGCCGGCGGTCTGCTGAGCCCCGGGTTCACCGACGCGCACGTCCACCCGATCCAGGGCGGACTGGAGCGGCTGCGTTGTGACCTGTCGGAGCTGGCGACGCGCGAGGAGTACCTCGGCGCCATTCGCGCGTACGCCGACGGGCACCGCGACCTCGAATGGGTCCTGGGCGGCGGGTGGGCGATGCCCGCGTTCCCGGGTGGGACGCCGACGGCTGCCGACCTCGACACGGTCGTCGCGGACCGGCCGGCGTTCTTCCCGAACCGCGACCACCACGGTGCCTGGGTCAACTCCCGCGCCCTCGAGATCGCCGGGATCGACCGGGCGACCCCGGACCCCGCGGACGGGCGGATCGAACGCGACGCCGACGGGCATCCGACCGGGTCCCTGCACGAGGGCGCCATGGCGCTGGTCTCGTCGTTGGCTCCGCCCGTCAGCGCGGAGGAGTACTACGGCGGGCTGCTGGAGGGGCAGCGGTACCTGCACTCCGTCGGCGTCACCGCCTGGCAGGACGCGATCGTGGGCGAGTACGCCGGCATGGACGACCCGGGCGCGACGTACGCCCGCGCCGCGGCGAACGGCGACCTGCGCTCGCACGTCGTCGGCGCGCTGTGGTGGCAGCGCGAACGCGGCGTCGAGCAGGTCGCGGACCTGGTCGAGCGGCGTGCCTCCCTCAGCGGGGGCCGGTTCCAGGCCGGGGCCGTGAAGGTGATGCAGGACGGCGTGGCCGAGAACTTCACGGCCTCCATGCTGACGCCGTACCTCGACCGGGACGGCAACGAGACCGGCAACCGCGGGCACTCCTTCGTCGCGGCGGCCGCCCTACGCGAGGCGGTCGCGGCCATGGACGAGGCCGGGTTCCAGGTCCACGTGCACGCCATCGGCGACCGGGCCACCCGAGAGGCGCTGGATGCCTTCGAGGGTCTCGACAAGCTCGACCAGCCAGGGAACCGGCACCACATCGCGCACCTCCAGGTGGTGCATCCCGACGACCTACGACGCTTCGCCCAGCTCGGCGTGGCCGCCAACGCGCAGGCGCTCTGGGCGTACGCGGACGAGCAGATGACCGAGCTGACGCTGCCGTTCCTCGGTCCGCAACGGGCAGCCTGGCAGTACCCCTTCGGCGACCTCCACCGCGCCGGCGCCCGGCTGGTGATGGGCAGCGACTGGCCGGTCAGCAGCCCGGACCCGCTCGCCGCGATGCACATCGCGGTCAACCGGGCGGCGTACGGCGAGGACGGCGAACCCTTCCTCCCGGCGCAGGCACTCGAGCTGGAGACGGCGTTCGCGGCCTACACCTCCGGTTCCGCCTGGATCAACCGCCGCGACGAGCTCGACGGTGCCGGCGTGCTCGCCCCGGGCGCGGCCGCCGACCTGGTCGTGCTCGACCGGGACCCGTTCGCAGCCCCGGTCGAGGAGATCGGCGCGACGCGCGTGGTGTCGACCTGGATCGACGGCGAGGCGGTCTACCGATACGTCAGCTGACATCCTTCGGGTCGGGGAGCTCGTCGTCGGGGTGGTCCTTGAGGTACGGGCCGACCTTGTCGTCCAGCACCGCCTTCCACAGCACCTTGGCTGCGGGCTCGTCGATGATGTTGGAGCTGCCCACCCCGGGGATGTCCTCGTAGGCCTGGAGGGGAAGGGTCATGAAGCGGACCTTGCCGCTGTCGAGGCCGCGGAGGCTCAGGGCCAGGTTGCGGAGGTCCTTGGTCGACCAGTCGCCGTCCACGGCGAGGTGGTCGGTGATCGCGCCGAGGACCTGGTTGAGCTTGAAGGGGTTGCCGATCGTGCCGTCGGCCAGGGTCTTCTGGAGCACGGCGCGCAGGAAGTTCTGCTGGCGGTCGATCCGGTCGAAGTCCCCGTTGAGCAAGCCGTGGCGCATCCGCACGTACTTCAGTGCGAGCTCGCCCTCGACGTGGTGCCAGCCCTGGGTCCACTCCTGGTCCTGCTTGCTGTCGTAGACGGTCTCGGGGACGAAGACGTCGACGCCGCCGATGGCCTCGGTCAGCTGGTTGAACCCGGCGTAGTCGATGACGGCCATGTGGTCGACGTGGACGTCGCTGAGGTTCTCGATCGTGCGCAGGGTGCCGAGCGGGCCGTACTCCGCGAACGCGGCGTTGATCTTGTTCTTGCCGTGCTGCTCGCCCTCGGCGTCGTAGATCGGGACGTAGGAGTCGCGCGGCACCGACACGACGTACGCCGTCTTCCGGTCGGCCGGGATGTGCACCACCATCATCGTGTCGCTGCGGTAGGTGCCGGCGTCCCACTCGCCGTCCTCGAGGAGCTCGGCCACGGTCGGCTTCTTCACCAGCCGGTGCGGGTTGTCGGCGCCCATCAGCAGGATGTTGACGGCCTTGTTCGGCGCCTTGGGCGGACGGTCCTGCTGGTTGGAGTCGAGCACGTCGGTGTTGATGCGCGGGATCGCGTCGATCTTGGTGTTCAAGCTGAAGGCGTAGCCGCCCGACGCGGCGACCACGGCGATGGCCGCGGCGATCAAGCCGGCCGACCAGCGCTTGTGCCCGTGCCGCCACTGCCGGACGGCAAGGCCGAGGAGGGTCAGCACCCCGAGGAGGATGAGGTACACCGCCATGTCGATGTGGCCGTGCAGCATCAGCCAGCCGATCAGCACGACGTAGCCGGCCGTGCCCACGGCGACGGCGGCCGGGCGCACCCAGGGTCGCCTCGAGAACTCGGGGGCGTACCACGGTCTCGTCATCGTTCTCCTTGTGATGAACCGGCGGATCTACTGCGGGATCCGCCGTCTCGACCGAGTCGATGTGCGGTTCTCGTGCTGCTTTGCCTCGAGCGCGGAGGTTTTCGTCTTGACGCGCCCTACAGAATCGAGGGTCGCGTCGCTAGGCTCCCCCCACACACGCTTCCTGAGGGGATACAGCATGGCCGACCAGGCTTTCAAGAACGTCGTCAACGGCGAGCTCGTCGACAGTGTGTCGGGGCAGCGCTACGACGTCATCGATCCGACCACCGGAGAGGTGTACGCCACCGCGCCGCTGTCCGGTGCCGAGGACCTCGACCAGGCGTACGCCGCCGCCGCCAAGGCGTTCGAGTCCTGGGGTGACGCCACGCCCCAGGATCGCTCCAACGCGCTGCTCAAGATCGCCGACGCGATCGACGCCCGCGCCGAGGAGATCAACGCCGTCGAGAGCAAGGACACCGGCAAGCCGCTCGGCCTGACGATGTCGGAGGAGATGCCCTACGCCTCCGACCACTTCCGCTTCTTCGCCGGCGCGGCCCGGATCCTCGAGGGCCGCTCGGCCGGCGAGTACATGGCCGACCACACGTCGTACGTGCGGCGCGAGCCCATCGGCGTCATCGGCCAGGTGACCCCGTGGAACTACCCGTTGATGATGATGATCTGGAAGATCGCGCCCGCCCTCGCGGCGGGCAACACGGTGGTGCTCAAGCCGAGCGACACGACGCCCGCCAGCTCGACGCTGCTGGCCGAGCTGGCCGCGGAGTTCCTGCCGCCGGGCGTGCTCAACGTTGTGTGCGGTGACCGCGACACCGGCCGCGCGCTGATCGAGCACAAGACGCCGCAGATGGTGGCCATCACCGGCTCGGTACGCGCGGGCATGGAGGTTGCGAAGTCCGCCGCCGCCGACCTCAAGAAGGTCCACCTCGAGCTCGGCGGCAAGGCGCCCGTGATCGTCTTCGACGACGCCGACATCGAGGGCGCGGCCCAGGCGATCGCCGAGGCGGGGTACTTCAACGCCGGCCAGGACTGCACCGCGGCGACGCGGGTGATCGCCGGGCCCGGGGCCTACGACGACTTCGTGGCCGCCCTCACCGAAGTGGCCAAGGGGATCAAGACCGGCATGCCCGACGACGAGGACGTCCTCTACGGCCCGGTCAACAACGCCAACCAGCTCAAGCACGTCAGCGGCATGGTCGACTCGCTGCCCGATCACGCGGTGCTCAACACCGGCGGCGCGCAGCAGGGCGACCGCGGCTACTTCTACGCGCCGACCGTGCTCTCCGGCCTCAAGCAGGACGACGACCAGATCCAGACCGAGATCTTCGGCCCGGTGATCACCGTCCAGAAGTTCTCCGACGAGGCGCAGGCACTGGAGTGGGCCAACGGCGTGCAGTACGGGCTGGCCTCCTCGGTGTGGACCAAGGACCACGGCCGGGCGATGCGGATGTCGAAGAAGCTCGACTTCGGCTGCGTCTGGGTGAACACCCACATCCCGTTCATCTCCGAGATGCCGCACGGCGGCTTCAAGCACTCCGGGTACGGCAAGGACCTCTCGGTCTACGGCTTCGAGGACTACACCCGCCTCAAGCACGTCATGCACTACATCGGCGAGTGATCCATCACTCGGAGGTCTCGACACGCCGCTCGTTCCTCGCGGCGGCTCGACCACCGAACGTTCGCTGGTCGAGCCGGGCGAGCGCCAGCGAGCACGTGTCGAGACCCCGTGACCTGAAAGGCCACCCATGAAGATCCTCCTCGTCGGCGCCGGTGGCGTCGGCGCGGCCTTCGCGGCCATCGCGGCCCGCCGCGACTTCTTCGAGCAGATCGTGGTCGCCGACTACGACCCGGCCCGCGCGGAGAAGGCCGCGGCTCAGGACGCGCGGTACGTCGCCGCACAGGTCGACGCATCCTCCCAGGAGTCGGTGGCGGCGCTCGTCCGCGAGCACGGCATCACTCACGTGATGAACGCCGTCGACCCGGTGTTCAACATGTCGATCTTCAACGGCGCGTTCGAGGCCGGGGCCGACTACCTCGACATGGCGATGTCGCTGTCGAAGCCGCACCCCGAGGCGCCGTACGAGAAGACGGGCGTGAAGCTCGGTGACGAGCAGTTCGCGGCTGCCTCCGACTGGGAGTCGGGCGGGCGGCTCGCGCTGGTCGGGATCGGCGTGGAGCCGGGGCTGTCCGACGTGTTCGCTCGTTACGCCGCCGACCACCTGTTCAGCGAGATCGACGAGCTCGGCACCCGCGACGGCGCCAACCTGACGGTCACCGATGACGACGGCAACGAGATCTTCGCGCCGTCGTTCTCGATGTGGACCACCATCGAGGAGTGCTTGAACCCGCCCGTCATCTGGCAGGACGGCTCGTGGCACACGACGGCGCCGTTCTCCGAACCTGAGGTCTTCGACTTCCCCGCGGGCATCGGGCCGGTCGAGTGCGTGAACGTGGAGCACGAGGAGGTGCTCCTCATGCCGCGCTGGGTCGACTGCAAGCGGGCGACGTTCAAGTACGGCCTCGGCGACGAGTTCATCAACATCCTCAAGGTGCTGCACACGCTCGGCCTCGACCGAACCGAGAAGATCCGGGTGAAGGGCGTCGAGGTCAGCCCCCGCGACGTGGTCGCCGCCGTGCTGCCCGACCCGGCCACCGTCGGCCCGCGGATGAAGGGCAAGACCTGCGCCGGGCTCTGGGTGACCGGCAAGGGGAAGGACGGCGCCGCGCGCTCGACGTACCTCTACCACGTCGTCGACAACGAGCAGACGATGGCGGAGTACGGCCACCAGTGCGTGGTCTGGCAGACCGCCATCAACCCGGTCATCGCCCTGGAGCTGCTCTCGCGCGGCACGTGGACGGGCGCGGGTGTGCTCGGCCCGGAGGCGTTCGACGCCGTGCCGTTCCTCGACCTGCTCACCGAGTACGGCTCGCCCTGGGGGCAGCAGGAGCTGGAGCCCGCCGGCTGACCGGTCAGCCGGCGGGTGGGTCAACGCGACCGCTCGGGCGCCGGCAGCTCGAGGGGCGAGGCGTTCGCGACCAGATGGTCGACGGGAAGGGCGTCGAGATCGGGCACGCCGGACAGTCGGGTGGCCACGGCCCGGCGGACGGCTCCGACGACCAGGTCCGCGACCTGCACGCGCGGGTCCTCGCGCGAGTCGACGCGCGCGAAGCCGGCGAGGCGGCGGCCGGGGTACGTCGCGGCCAGGTCCGCCGCCAGGGCCGCCACCCGCGCCGGCGTCAGCACGGACTGCTCGTCGTGCACGACGTCGGGGTCACCCAGGGCACTCCAGTGGTGCACGGCCCAGCGAAGGGCCGGGAGGATCGGCTCGGTGAGCGGCGTTGCCGGCGGCGCCGCCAGATAGGCGTCCACGCGGTCGAGTGCTGCGGCGGAGGCGAGGCCGGTCACGAGGAGCCGGTCGTCCGGGTCCTCCACCCGGGCCGCGACGACCGCGACCGTGTCGGTCCAGGACTCGACCGGCGCCCGCGGACGCAGCCGCCGGTTGAGCCAGAGGAGGTCCCGTGCACCGTGGAGGAACCGCCGCTCTTGGGTCTTCGGCAGCGCGGCCAGCAGGACATCCAGGCGCCGGGCCAGGGCCCACGCGTGCGGGTCCTGGTCGGCGCTCCACCAGCCCTCGGGCGAGGACGCACTCGTCGACACCTGGGCCAGCCGGGCGAGCCCGAACACGCGGGTGTCGGTCACGTGGACGACGGCGCGGCCGGCCAGCCTCCCCTCGGGGCCGCACAGCCACGCGGCGACGGGCCGCGTCGAGGGATGCCGGAGCCGAGACGCCTTGACCTCGCCCGGTCCGGCGCCCGTGCGCCGGCGTACCTCGTCGAGCAGGTCGACCGCCTCGTCCGCCGCAACCTGCAGGCTCGCGTGTGCGAAGACCCTCGCCTCGCCGAACAACGAACCGCCCACGAAGCCGGACTCGTCGCACGCCACCTCGACGGTGCGTCGGTCCATGCGAGGCTCCGTTCCGCTCGGGGGTGCCTCGACCCTAGGTGGGGCTCCCGCGCTCGGCCAGCCGGTTACGCAAGGGCTTCGGCCAGCAAACGCAGCGTCGCCTCGCGACTGAGTGACCGCTCGGGCGACGCACCGCGGTAGGCGCCGGCCACCGGGTGCAGCATCACCTCGTCGACGTCGTACGTCGCAGCGAGATCTCGCACCGCGGCGGCAGCCTCGTCCGGGCCACCGACGACCCAGCGGTCGAGCATCGACAGGGCCAGGTCGTGGTGCTGGTCGGGCAGTCCGCGCGCCTCCGCGTCCTCGACGAGGGGCTGCGGTGTCAGTGGGGCGCCGGTGCGCAGCGCGACCATCGCGTGCAGGTTCGGCAGCACGAGTCGGGCCGCCTCCTCCTTGGACTCCGCGACCACGGCGTTCACCGTCAGGAACGTGCGCGGCTCGGGGTTCGCCTCGCTCGGGACGAAGCCGTCGCGGTACAGCGCCAGCGCCTCGGCGGTGCCGCGCCCGGAGAAGTGGTGGGCGAAGACGTACGGCAGGCCGCGGCCGGCCGCCAGCTGCGCGGAGAAGTCCGAGGAGCCGAGCAGCCACACCGGGGGCGCTTCCTGGGCGCTCGGCGTGGCCCGCAGCGCGTGCAGCCGGCCGCCGACCTCCAGGGCGGCGCCGTCGGGCGACATCATCGTGATGATGTTGTCGACGTACGTCGGGAAGTGCTCGGCGGCGTCGGCCTCGACGCCACCCCCGCCGTGCCGCAGCGCCCACGCGGTGACCGGATCGGTGCCCGGCGCGCGCCCGAGGCCGAGGTCGATCCGGCCGGGGTGCGCGGCCTCGAGGAGCGCGAACTGCTCGGCCACGACCAGCGGGGCATGGTTGGGCAGCATCACGCCGCCCGACCCGACCCGGATCCGCTCGGTCGCGGCCGCCACCATCGCGACGAGCACGGGCGGGTTGGTCGCGGCCACGGCGGGCATGTTGTGGTGCTCGGCCAGCCAGTAGCGACGGAACCCGAGCTCGTCGGCGGTTCGCGCCAGGCTGCGCGTCGCCGCGAGCGCGTCGCTGGTGGTCTGGTCACTTCGGACGGGGACGAGGTCCAGGACGGAGAGGGCGGGGGACGTCACCCGGGGTCAACCCCCGTGACCCGCCGGCTGTTCCAGCAGCGCCCGGATGGTGGCGTCGCTCCAGAGGAGGTCGACGCCGCCGGCGCGGAGCAGGTACGCGATGGCGTCGTCGGTCTCCAGCAAACCGTCGGTGAGGCCGGCCAGGATCGTCCGGAGGTACGGCGCGCTCGGAGCGGCCGGCCCGCGGTCGGCGCTGCTCGTCAGGGCGACCACGGGCACGCCCTCGTGCTCGGCCACGTCCGCGCGGCCGTCGTACCTGGTCTCCTGGGCGGCGACGTCGTCGAGCTGTGCCTCGGTGATGAGGTAGCCGCGGGCGACGACCTCGCCGGCTCCGTGGGGGTCGAGGAAGGCCATCCCGCCACCCCAGATCGTGGACTCACCCCGGAACGTCAGGTGGCCGCCGAAGGTCAGCGGCGCGGTCGCCCGCGGGGGCGTCCGGTCGCGGCAGCCGACGTGCGCGCGGCGCCCGCCGGTCGGCGTACCGCCCTGGACGTAGCAGGCGAACCGGTGCGGGGAGAGGTTCGAGCCGTACCCGGCGTACCAGACGAGAGCCGTCACATCTGTTGGGGGCGGGCGATCCCGAGGAGGTCGAGGCCCTGGTCGAGGACGGCGAGGGTGGC
Source organism: uncultured Actinomycetota bacterium (assembly GCA_963782155.1). Classification (GTDB taxonomy): domain Bacteria; phylum Actinomycetota; class Actinomycetes; order Propionibacteriales; family Nocardioidaceae; genus Nocardioides. Next base: position 21,390 of record CAWAIZ010000007.1, on the reverse strand, counting down.
GGCGCACAGGGCGAGCCGCGAGGCGCGGGCCTCGCTGTCCGCCTTGAGGACAGGGCACTGCTCGTAGAAGGCCGAGAAGTGCTGGGCGAGGTCGAAGAGGTACGTGCAGAGCCGGTGTGGCTCGAGGAGGTCGCCGACCTGCACGACGACGTCGCCGAAGTCGAGGAGGGCGAGCGCGAGCGCGCGCTCGGCGGGCTCGGTGAGCACGATCCGGCCGTCGGGTTGCTGCTGGTCGAGTCCGGCGGAGCGGAAGATCGAGCGGATGCGGGCCGCGGCGTACTGGAGGTAGGGGCCGGTGTTGCCCGTGAGCGAAACCATCCTGTCGAGGTCGAAGACGTACTCGCTGTCGTGCGCGACGGCGAGGTCGGCGTACTTCACCGCCCCGATCCCGACCTGCGGCGCGATGGCCGCACGGACCTCGGGATCGAGGTCGGGACGAGCCTCGTCGATGACCGCCCGGGCCTTGGCGACGGCCTCCTCCAGGAGGGCCATCAGCTTCAGGGGGTTGCCGGCGCGGGTGCGCAGGAGCTTGCGGTCCTCGCCCAGCACGTTGCCGATCTGCACGTGCACGACCTCGACGTCCTCGGTGAGCCAGCCGGCCTTGCGGGCGGTGTCCCAGACCATGTTGAGGTGCAGGGCCTGCGGTGCCCCGATCACGTACAGGCAACGGTCGGCGCCGAGGTCGCGGATGCGGTGCCGGATCGTGGCCAGGTCGGTGGTCGCGTAGCCGTAGCCGCCGTCGGACTTGCGGATGATCAGCGGCTGCGGCTTGCCCTCCCGTCCGGTGTAGCCGTCGAGGAAGACGCACAGCGCACCGTCGCTCATCGTCGCGATCCCCGCGGCCTCGAGCTCGTCACAGATGCCGGCGAGCTCGTCGTTGTAGGTCGACTCGCCGGCCAGGTCCGCGTCGGTCAGCGTGACGCCGAGCGTGGAGTACACGCGGTTGAAGTACTGCTTGGAGAGGTCGAGGAGCTCGTCCCAGTGCCGGAGGGTGTCGGCGTCGCCCGCCTGGAGCTTGACCACGCGCGCGCGAGCGCGCTCCGCGAAGTCCGGGTCGCTCCCGAACTCGGCGTTCGCGGCCGCGTAGAAGGCGTTGGGGTCGGTGACCAGCAGCTGAGCCTCGGCGGAGTGCTCGCCGACGGCCAGGAGGTGCTCGATCAGCATCCCGAACGGCGTACCCCAGTCGCCCACGTGGTTCTGCCGGATCACGTGGTGGCCGAGGTGCTCGAGCGTGCGGACCAGCGCGTCCCCGACGACGGTGGTGCGCAGGTGGGCGACGTGCATCTCCTTGGCCACGTTGGGGGCCGAGTAGTCGACGGGAATCGTCTGCGGCTCCTGCAGCGGTACGCCGAGACGGTCGCCGAGCCCGCTCACCTCGGCCGCGATCCAGGAACTGGTGAGCCGCACGTTGACGAACCCCGGCCCGCTGATCTCCGGTGTCTCTGCAAGTCCGTCGAGGTCGAGGACGTCCACGATCCGCTGCGCCACGGCGCGCGGCTGCTCGCCGAGCCTCTTGGCCAGGGCGAGCGCGGCGTTCGCCTGGAAGTCCGCGAACTGGCTGGGCCGGATGACCGGGTCCGCGTCGGCGTACTCGTCCCCGAACGCCTTCGCGAGCGCGGCCTGGAAGCGTTCGGTCAGGACGTGGACGGGGCTGGGCACCCGTTCAGGCTATCGACCGACGCCTCTCGCTGGTCGGGCCCGTGTCGAGACCTGGTGAGCGTTGCGGGTCTCGACACCGCTCGCTGGCGCTCGCGGGCTCGACCGTCGAAGGGCGGGGCTCACGCCGTTGCGATGTCTCTCGCTGGTCGAGCCGGGCGAGCCCCTGGGCGAGTCCGTGTCGAGACCTGGTGAGGGTTGGGGGGTCTCGACACCGCTCGCTGGCGCTCGCGGGCTCGACCATCGAAGGGCGGCCCTCTCGCTGGTCGAGCCGGGCGAGCCCCTGGGCGAGTCCGTGTCGAGACCTGATGAGCGTTGCGGGGTCTCGACACCGCTCGCTGGCGCTCGCGGGCTCGACCAGCGAAGGACGGGCCTGGCGCTCGCGGGCTCGACCATCGAAGGCGGGCCTCACGCCGTCGCGGCGAACGCCTCCGCGACCACGTCGAACGCTTCTTCCAACAGGGCGTCGGAGATGGCGAGGGGTGGCAGGAATCGGAAGACGTTGCCCCAGGTGCCGCAGGTCAGCGTGACGACGCCGTTATGGTGGCAGTACGCCGATGCGGCGGCCGCCCGGGCGGCGTCCGGCTCCTTGGTACCCGGGGCGCACAGCTCGATGGCCTGCATGGCGCCGCGACCCCGGACGTCGGCGATCACCGGGTGCTCGGCGGCCAGTTTCTCGAGGCGGCCGCGGATGAGGGTGCCGATCTCCAGAGCGCGGGCGTCCAGCGAGTGCTCCCTCATCTCCGCGATCGAGCCGAGGGCGGCCGCGCAGGCGACCGGGTTGCCGCCGTACGTGCCGCCGAGTCCGCCGACGTGGACGGAGTCCATCAGCTCGGCCCGGCCGGTGACGCCGGCGAGCGGGAGCCCGCCGGCGATGCCCTTGGCGGTGGTGACCAGGTCGGGCACGACGCCCTCGTGGTCCACAGCGAACCACGAGCCGGTGCGGCAGAAGCCGGACTGGATCTCGTCGGCGACGAACACGACGCCGTTGTCCGTGGCCCAGGCCGACAGCGCCGGCAGGAACCCGGACGCCGGCTCGATGAACCCGCCCTCGCCCAGGATCGGCTCGATCACCACGCAGGCCAGGTTGGCCACCCCGACCTGCTTGTCGAGGTGGTCGATGGCGCGGGCGGCGGCCTCCTCGCCGGAGAGGCCGTCGCGGAAGGGGTAGGACATCGGGGCCCGGTAGACCTCGGAGGCGAACGGCCCGAAGCCGTTCTTGTACGGCATGTTCTTCGCCGTCATCGCCATCGTGAGGTTCGTCCGGCCGTGGTAGGCGTGGTCGAAGACGGCGACCGCATCCCGGCCGGTCGCCACGCGCGCGATCTTGACGGCGTTCTCGACGGCCTCGGCGCCGGAGTTGAAGAGGGCCGACTTCTTCGCGTGGTCGCCGGGGGTCAGCTCCGCGAGCGCCTCGCAGACCTCGACGTACCCGGCGTACGGCGTGACCATGAAGCAGGTGTGGGTGAACGCCGCGACCTGGTCGTGCACGTTGCGGACGACCGCGGGGGCGGAGTTGCCGACCGAGACCACGGCGATGCCCGAGCCGAGGTCGATCAGTGAGTTGCCGTCGGCGTCGAGGATCACTCCACCTCCGGCAGCCTCGACGAATACCGGTAGCGTCGTGCCGACCCCGTCGGCCACCGCCGCCTTCTTGCGGGCCAGGAGCGCGGCCGAACGCGGGCCGGGGATGTCGGTGACGAGGCGGCGTTCCTGCGGCAGCGCCGGGCCGCCCACGAGGGTCTGGGTCATGCGAGCAATCTAGGGAATCCGTCGCCCTGACCACCAGGGCGCTGCGGAAACGAGAGGTAGCAGGCGTGGGCATCGACTGGATCCACCGTCCGGACACGCTCAATGTCTGCTTCAACGCCCTCGATCGGCACGTGGTCCGCGGGCACGCCGACGACGCGGCACTCGCCGGCGACAAGCCGTGGAGCTACGCGCGGCTGCTCGAGGAGGTGGCCGCGTTCGGGGGCGTCCTCCGCGCCTTCGGGGTCGGCCCCGGTGACGGCGTGAGCACGGGGCTGACGGGCCGGGACGGGCTGGTGGTCCTGCTCGCGTCGCTGCGCGTCGGCAGCGTGCTGGTCCTCGACGGCTCGCCCGCCGTCACCATGCCGGGTGGCGGCGTGGTCCGCCGGGACGCGACGGGGGACGAGCTCGACTGGGACGTCGTGCTGCGGGCGGGCCGAACCGACCCGGCACCGTGTGCCGAGGTGTCCGTGGAGGCCCCCGCCCTCGTGGTGGACGGGCGCACGGTCACGACCGATGACCTGCTGGCGGGAGGTACGGGCTGGCCGTACGACGCGCTGGCGACGTTGCTCGCGGGGGAGACTGTCGAGGACCTCTGAGGGGTTGGTCGGACCGGAGTTCGGTGTCGTTCCTGCCGCTTCGTGTGGGTTGCAACCCCCGCTAACCGCAGTGATACCCGGTCGACCGGGTATCCCGTCCACCCGCGACCTACGCGCCGACCACCAGCACCGGGCTCGGCTCCACGCCGACTCGTACCTTGTCGCCGACTGCCAGTTTCGAAGCCTGCGAGCTGGGGACCTGGGCCATCACCTGGAGGTCGCCGGGCAGCTCGACGTACATCCGGGAGATCGGGCCGAGGAAGCCGACCGAGACGACCGTCCCGGTGCCGTCGGGCGCGAGCTGAACCGTGATGGACTCGGGCCGGACCATCGCCAGGCCGGCACCGGAGACCGAGCCCGGGACGACGGGTACGTCGGTGTCCAGGACGCGCGCCGTCGAGCCGGACACCTGCGCGGGGACCCGGTTGTGCAGGCCCACGAACTCGGCGACGAAGGACGACGCCGGGTTGGCGTACAGCTCGGCCGGCGGGGCGAGCTGCTCCAACCGGCCGGCGTTCATCACGCCCACCCGGTCGGCGACGGCGAGCGCCTCCTCCTGGTCGTGGGTGACGAACAGCGTCGTGGTCCCGACCTCGAGCTGGACGCGGCGGATCTCGTCGCGGAGCTGGGCACGCACCTTCGCGTCCAGGGCCGACAGCGGCTCGTCGAGGAGCAGCACCGACGGCTCGATGGCCAGGGCGCGGGCCAGGGCGACGCGCTGCTGCTGGCCGCCGGAGAGCTGGCTGGCGTACCGGTTGCCGTGCTCGGCCAGGCCGACGAGCTCGAGCTTGTCCTGCGCGACCTTGCGTCGCGCGGCGCCGTCCTTGCCGCGCAGCCTGAGCCCGAAGGCGACGTTGTCGAGGACGGTCATGTGCGGGAACAGGCTGTAGGCCTGGAAGACCATCCCCATGTCCCGCTTGTTGGCCGGCACCCGGGTGAGGTCCTTGCCGCCGACCTCGACGGTGCCCGACGTGGGCTGGTCGAGGCCGGCCAGGATCCGCAGCGCGGTGGTCTTCCCGCACCCCGACGGGCCGAGCAGCGCGACCAGCTCACCGGGCTCCAGGTGCAGGGTCAGCCCGTCGAGCGCCTTCATCGACCCGTAGACGCGGGTCAGGTCCGTGAGCTCGACGGCGAGCCCCGCCTGGGTCGGAGCGGTGGTGTTCATTCCTTGACTCCTCCGACGTCGGGGGACTTGCTGCGATTGAAGAACGAGAGTGCGAGCAGCAGCAGCGAGATCAGGACGATCGAGGCGAACGCGCCGGCGATCGCCGTCGAGGTCTCTGACTTGTAGATGGCGGCCAACGCGACCGGCATCGTGTCGTAGTGCAGCAGCGAGGCGAAGACATATTCGCCCAGCACCAGCGCGATGGCGATGAACGACGCGCCGAGGATGCCGTTGACGATGTTGGGCATCACGATGCGGGTGATCACGGTCAGCCAACCTGCGCCCAACGACCTCGCCGCCTCGGCGAGCGTCGTCACGTCGATGGCCTGGAGGGCCGAGTCGATCGACCGGTAGGAGTACGGCAGCACCAGCACCAGGTAGGCGAAGACCAGCACCTGCGGGGAGTCGCCCAGGAAGTAGCTGACCCAGCTGTAGACATCGGAGATGCCGACCACGATGACGAGCGGAGGCACGGTCAGCGGCAGGAGGCAGAGGAACTCGACCGTGCGCGAGACCCGCGGCACCCGCAGCCGCACCCAGATCATCGTCGGCACCAGCAGCGCCACCATGAGTGCCACGGTGAGCAACGCGAGCAGCAGCGAGGAGATGATCGCGCTGCGCAGGTCCTCGTTGCGCACGAGCTCCGCGTAGTAGTGGAAGGTGATGGTGCCGTCGAGCTCGCCCTTGCCCTGGATGCTGAAGTTGAGCATGGACACCAGCGGCAGGAAGAAGTAGACCGCGAACAGCGCCAGCAGCACCGCGCGGACGACGCGGAACCCGCGGCTCTGGTTCATCGGGGGATCACCGCAACCACTTCGACGTACGACGCAGCAGCAGCGCGTAGAGACCCATCACGATCGACACCACCACGATCATCTCGGTTGCCAGCGCGAAGCCCAGGTTCCGCTGACCCAGCAGCACCTCGCTGGTGATCGCCGAGCGGATGAGCAGCGGCACGATGGGGTTGCCCTGGCTGATCAGGATCACCGCGGTGGCGTACGCCGCGAACGCGTTGGCGAACAGCAGCAGCACCGAGCCGAGGAACGCCGGCGTCAGCAGCGGGATGCCGACCATCCGCCAGTACTGCGTGGTGGTGGCGCCGAGGTTGACGGCCGCCTCCCGGAGCTGAGGTCTCAAGCCTTCGAGCGCAGGCGTGAAGACGATGACCATGAGCGGGACCTGGAAGTAGGTGTAGACGACGATCAGGCCGTTGAGGCTGTAGAGCCACCCGGATCCGTAGATCCAGTCCCCGAGCGCCTCCACGAGCAGCCCCGAGAACCCGAGCAAGGAGATCCAGGCGAACGCGAGGGTGACCCCGCCGAACTGGGCCAGCACGCCGGCCACCGACAGCGTTGCCCGCCGAAGGATGCTGCCGGGTCCCAGCGAGACGATGAGGTAGGCGAGCACGGCACCGAGCACACCGCCGAGCAGGGCAGTGGTGGCGGACAGCTGCACGCTCTTGCGCAGTGTCTCCACGGCGGCCTCGGAGCGCAGTGCCTCGATGTTGCCCATGGTGAAGCCGCCGCCGTCGCCGTCTTGGAACGCTCCGACGACGACGGTGATCGTCGGGACCAGGAGGAAGACGGCGATGAAGCCGAAGAACGGCAGCAGGCCGAGGTACCGGCCGGCGGAGAACCGCCGGCCGGTACCAGCCTTGGTGGCAACGGTCGTGCTCAGCTGATGACCTTCGACCAGTTGGCGGCGAGGTACTCGCCGGCAGTCGTGGTCTGGTCGTTGGTCGGGATGACCGGCGTGCCCGCCACCTCGGGCAGCGCGCCCCACAGGTCGGCGTCGATGGTGCCGGCCTCGGCCATGGCGTCGCCGCGGACCGGCCGGGCACCACCCTTGAGCCACAGGTTCTGGCCCTCGTCGCTGTAGAGGAACTCCTCCCAGAGCCGCGCGGCGGCCGGGTGCGGGCCGTCGGCGTTGATGGCCTGGAAGTAGTAGCCGGCCACCACGGCCTCAGCGGGCACGACTGTCTTCCAGGTGGCCACGTTCGCGGCGGCAGCGGCACCGAGGTAGTCCCAGTCGATGACGACCGGGGTCGCGCCTGACTCGATGGTTCCCGAGTCGGGGTCGACGGGCAGGAAGTTGCCGGCCTTCTTCAGGTCCTTGAAGAAGTCCACACCGGGGCCGATGTCGTCGGCGGAGCCGCCGTTGGCGATCGCGGCCATCATCACACCGCTGAACGCCGCGCCGGCCTGCGTCGGGTCGCCGTTCAGAGCCACGGCGCCCTTGAAGTCGGGGCCAAGCAGGTCCGCCACGGACGTCACGTCGGGCACCTTGGCGGAGTCGTAGCCGATGGCCATGTAGCCCCCGTAGTCGTTGACCCACGCGCCGTCGGCGTCCTTGAACTCGGCGGGGATCTCGTCGAACGTCGCGACCTTGTACGGCGCGAACATCGCGGTGTTGGCCAGCGCGACCGACTGCCCGAGGTCGAACACGTCGGGTGCGGTGTCACGGCCCTTGAGGTCGTTGGCCGCGTTGATCTCGTCCTGGCTGGCGCCGTCGGGCTGGTCGGAGTTGACCTTGATGTCGTACTTCGCGGCAAAGGCGTCGATGATCTCGCCGTAGTTCGCCCAGTCGGGAGGCAGCGCGATGACGTTGAGCTCGCCTTCGTCCTGAGCGGCCTTGACCAGGTCGTCCATGGTGCCGAAGTCGGCGACGCTGGTCGCCGTGGCCGCGTCGACGCCCGATTCGGTGGTGGTGTCGCTGTTCTTGTCCGGCGCGGCGCAGGCCGCCAGCGCCACGACCGTGGTCGCTGCGGTGGCCAGGGCCAGGATTCTGCTTGGTCTCATCGTCTGGTCTTGCCTTTCTCGATGGCCCGGCGGTAAGTCCGCGATGGTCCAGATGCAACGTACTCACCCTCAGGGGTGAGATGGGAGGGCTGGCCGGCATCTGCTTGGCAACGAATTGGGAGCATGTGCGCATGACGCAGCGCGATGTGGTGATCCTGGGCTCGACCGGGTCCATCGGCACCCAGGCGCTCGACGTCTGCCGGGCCAACCCGGGCCGGTTCCAGGTGGTCGGCCTGACGGCCGGTGGCAGCCAGCCCGACCTGTACGACGCGCAGGTCGCGGAGTGGTCGGCTGCGTACGACGGACTGTTCTCCGGCCAGGGCGAGGAGGCCTCGATCGAGGCGGCCGCCCTGGACTGCGACGTGGTGCTCAACGGCATCACCGGCGCCGTCGGTCTGCGGCCCACCCTGGCCGCCCTCGACGCCGGCAACACCCTGGCCCTGGCCAACAAGGAGTCGCTCATCATCGGCGGCCCGGTGGTCACCAGCCGCGCGAAGCCCGGCCAGATCGTGCCGGTCGACTCCGAGCACTCGGCCCTCGCGCAGTGCCTGCGGGGCGGTACGGCGGACGAGGTACGCCGCCTCGTCCTCACCGCCAGCGGCGGGCCGTTCCGCGGCCGCACCTTCGACGAGCTGGCCGGGGTCAGCGTGGCCGACGCCCTCGCGCACCCCACGTGGGACATGGGGCCGGTCGTCACCATCAACTCCGCGACCCTGGTCAACAAGGGCCTGGAGGTGATCGAGGCGCACCTGCTGTTCGGGATCCCGTTCGATCGCATCGAGGTCGTGGTGCACCCGACGAGCGTGGTGCACTCGATGGTCGAGTTCGTCGACGGCTCGACGCTCGTGCAGGCCAGCCCGCCGACCATGCTCATCCCGATCGCCCTCGGACTCGCCTGGCCCGACCGAGTGCCCGACACTGCGCCCTCCGTCGACTGGACCCGCGCCGAGACCTGGGAGTTCTTCCCGCTCGACGACGAGGCGTTCCCGTCGGTGTCCCTGGCGCGGGCGGCGGGCTCGGCGGGCGGCACCGCCCCCGCTGTCTACAACGCCGCGAACGAGGTCGCCGTCGAGGCGTTCCGCGGCGGCCGGCTGGAGTTCCGGCGCATCGTGGGCACGATTGCCGATGTCCTCGCCTCCCACGACGTACCCTCGGGGGAGCAGCTCACCGTCGACGACGTGCTCGCCGCCGACGCCTGGGCCCGCCGTGAGGCCACCCGCCTCGTGTTGACCTGACCAAGAGGACTGACCGGAGTTCCGTGAGCGCCCTGTACTACACCCTCGGGGTGGTCGTCTTCGTGGTGGCCATCCTGGTCTCGATCGGCCTCCACGAGCTCGGCCACATGATCCCGGCGAAGAAGTTCGGCGGGAAGGTCACGCAGTACTTCATCGGCTTCGGGCCCACGGTCTGGAGCCGCCAGCGGGGCGAGACGGAGTTCGGCATCAAGGCGATCCCCCTCGGCGGGTACGTCAAGATCGTCGGGATGCTGCCGCCCACCGTCGACGGCGTCGCCGACGAGGTCACCTACGACGAGCAGGGCAACAAGGTCGTCAAGGTCCGCAAGTCCAACACGGGGATGTTCACCCAGCTGATCTCGGACGCGCGCGCCGCGGAGTGGGAGCACGTCAAGCCGGGCGACGCCGACCGGCTGTTCTACAAGCTCTCGTGGTGGAAGAAGGTCATCGTGATGGCCGGCGGGCCCACGGTGAACCTCCTCATCGCGTTCATCATCTTCCTCGGCGTCTTCTCCATCTACGGCACCCGCACGTTGGAGCCGGACGCCGGCCGGCCGGTGATCGACACCGTGTCGACGTGCGTCATCCCCTACGTCGAGGAGGGCCGCGCCTGCCGCACCGACGACCCGCCCACGCCGGCCGTGCAGGCCGGCCTGCGACCCGGTGACGTGGTGACGACCTTCAACGGGGTCGACGTCACCAGCTGGGACCAGTTCCGCGGGCTGATCCGCGGCAACGAGGCCGGCGAGGCTGTCATCGGGTACGAACGCAACGGCACGGCGATGGTCGGCAGGACCAACACCACGGTGCAGGCGCGTCCGTCCTCGGCGAAGGACTTCTCCCTCAGGGAGGTCGGCTTCCTCGGCGTCACGCCCGTCGCCCACGAGCTCATCACCCGCGGCGGACCCATCTACACGCTGCAGCAGATGGGCACGATGACCAAGGACACCCTCGAAGCGCTCGGCAAGCTGCCGGTCAAGGTCTGGGGGGTCGCCAAGGCCATCGTCGGGCTCCAGGAGCGCTCACTGGACAGCCCCGTCAGCATCGTCGGCGGCGGCCGCATCGCCGGCGAGACGGCCGCGCACACCGAGTTCCCGATCGGCGAGAAGGTCGTCTTCCTGCTGATGCTCGTCGCGGGCTTCAACTTCTTCATCGGCATGTTCAACTTCATCCCGTTGCTGCCGCTCGACGGCGGCCACATCGCGGGCGCGCTCTGGGAAGCCGCTCGCCGAGCCGCCGCCCGGCTCCGCGGCCGCCCCGACCCGGGATACGTCGACGTCGCCAAGCTGTTGCCGATCGCGTACGTCGTCGCGGTGGCCATGCTGATCATGGGCGTGGTGCTGATCGTCGGCGACCTCGTCGTACCCCTGCACATCGTGTCCTGACGACCGTCCTTCGGTGGTTGAGGTGTGAGGGGCGCCGGCGACGAGCCTCGAAACCACATCACCGTGTGGTTTCGAGGCTCGGCCGTGGACGGCCTCACACCTCAACCACCGGGGTGAGGTCGGTACGCTCGAGACCGTGACCGCGATCAGCCTGGGCATGCCCGAAGCACCACCGCCGGTGCTGGCTCCCCGCCGCAAGACCCGCCAGATCCAGGTCGGCAAGGTCGGGGTCGGCAGCGACCACCCGATCTCGGTGCAGTCGATGACCACCACGTTGACCTCGGACGTCAACGCGACCCTCCAGCAGATCGCGGAGCTGACGGCGACCGGCTGCGACATCGTGCGCGTGGCCTGCCCGAGCCAGGACGACGCGGACGCCCTGCCCGAGATCGCCCAGCACTCGCAGATCCCGGTCATCGCCGACATCCACTTCCAGCCGAAGTACGTCTTCGCCGCGATCGACGCCGGCTGCGCCGCCGTACGCGTGAACCCCGGCAACATCCGCAAGTTCGACGACCAGGTCAAGGAGATCGCCGCGGCCGCCAAGGCCCGCGGCACCTCGATCCGGATCGGCGTCAACGCCGGCAGCCTCGACAAGCGGATCATGGACAAGCACGGCAAGGCCACGCCCGAGGCGCTCGTCGAGAGCGCCGTCTGGGAGGCCGGCCTCTTCGAGGAGCACGACTTCCACGACTTCAAGATCTCGGTCAAGCACAACGACCCGGTCGTGATGGTGCGGGCCTACGAGCTGCTCGCCGAGGCGGGCGACTGGCCGCTGCACCTCGGCGTCACCGAGGCCGGCCCGGCGTTCCAGGGCACCATCAAGTCGTCCGTCGCGTTCGGCGCGCTGCTCAGCCAGGGGATCGGCGACACCATCCGCGTCTCGCTGTCCGCGCCGCCGGTCGAGGAGGTCAAGGTCGGACTCCAGATCCTCGAGTCGCTCAACCTCAAGCCCCGCCGGCTCGAGATCGTCTCCTGCCCGTCGTGCGGGCGGGCACAGGTCGACGTCTACAAGCTGGCCGAGGAGGTGACCGCGGGACTCGAGGGTCTCGAGGTACCCCTGCGCGTCGCCGTCATGGGCTGCGTCGTCAACGGCCCGGGGGAGGCCCGCGAAGCCGACCTCGGCGTGGCGTCCGGCAACGGCAAGGGCCAGATCTTCGTCAAGGGAGAGGTCATCAAGACCGTCCCCGAGTCCCAGATCGTGGAGACCCTCATCGAGGAGGCCATGCGGATCGCCGAGGAGATGGAACCGGTCGAGGGAGCCGGCGCCAGCGTCTCGGTGTCCTGACAGCGCTGCGCGACGGTGACCGGCGTGGATGAGGTCGAGGTCGTCGTCGCCCATCACGAGCGCGCGACCATCCGCGTCGGCGAGGTCTTCCTGAAGGTCGACGCCGCCCAGACCAGCACCGACGTCGAGGTCGAGGCAATGACGATGGCGCCGGTCCCGACTCCAGGGATCCTGTGGCGGAAGCCGCCCGTGCTCGCGCTCGCCGCTCTGCCGGGGTCGGCACTCGGCCGCCTGGGCGAGCCGTCGACGGCGTCGTCGTCGGCCTGGGCGGCGGTGGGTGCCGTCGTACGGCGGCTGCACGACGCGCCGCTGCCATCCTGGTCCGGCGCGAGCCTGGCGGAGAAGGCGTCGAGCCTCGACACCGAGTGCGCGTGGCTGCTGGCGAACGACGTCCTTCCTCGCGAGCTGGTCGCGCGCAACCGCGAGGTGGCCGAGGTCGCGCTCCGACCGTGGACACCGGTGTTCATGCACGGCGACCTGCAGGTCGCCCACGTGTTCGTCGTCGGCGAGGAGGTCACCGGAATCCTCGACTGGTCCGAGGCTGGCCGCGGCGATGCCATGTACGACCTCGCCAGCCTGACGCTCGGGCACCCCGAGCATCTCGACGACGTCATCGCGGGGTACGGCGCCGGCGTCGACGTCGACGTGATCCGCGCCTGGTGGTCGCTGCGCAGCCTGACCGCGATCCGGTGGCTGGTCGAGCACGGCTTCGACCCGTCCGCGCCCGGTTGCGAGGTCGACGTCCTGAGGGCACAGACGTGAGCTCCCGCTCACCCCACCGATGAGATCCCCACGGGCTTGGGAGTCACCGCGAGCCGATCGCGACGAGGGTCCCGAGCCGACGCATGTCCGACAGCCTAGGCTCGCGCCGTGACGAAGGTGATCGTGCTCGGCCTCGGCGGCATGGGCAGCGCCGCGGCCGCCCACCTGGCCCGCCGCGGAGCGGAGGTCGTGGGTGTCGAGCAGTTCCAGCCGGGGCACGACCGAGGCTCCAGCCACGGGGAGTCGCGGATCATCCGGCAGGCGTACTTCGAGGACCCGGCGTACGTGCCCCTGCTCCTGCGTGCCTACGACCTGTGGGCCGACCTGGAGCGCGACGACCCTGGGATCTTCCGGCTGACCGGTGGACTCTTCCTCGGTCGGCCCGAGACCGACGCGGTCGCCGGCTCGCTGGACAGTGCGCGCGAGCACGGACTCCCGCACGAGGTGCTCGACGCGGCCGAGATCCGGCGGCGGTTCCCCGCGTTCGCCCCGGCCGACGACGAGGTCGCGGTGTACGAGGAGCGCAGCGGCTACGTGCGGCCCGAGCGGACCGTGCTCGCCCACTGGCGGCGGGCGCAGGCTGCGGGCGCCGAGCTGTGGGCCGGCGGGAAGGCCTTGGCCTGGTACGCCGACGAGAACGGCGTCCGCGTCGACACGCCGGGCGGCACCATCGAGGGGGACCGGCTGGTCGTCGCGCCGGGTGCCTGGGCGCCGACGAAGCTCGCCGACCTCCACCTGCCGCTGTCGGTCACCCGGCAGACGGTGTTCTGGTTCCGGCCGACCGAGCCGTCGGCGTACGCCCTCGGGACCCAGCCGGTCTTCGTGTGGGAGCGCCCGGGACTGAGCCCGTACGGCTTCCCGTGCCTGGACGAGGACGGCGGAGTCAAGATCGGCCTGCACCACCGGGGAGTGGAGACCGACCCCGACGCCGTCGACCGTGACATCACGGACGCCGAGGCGACCGACGCCGCCGACCTGGTGCGGCCGCTGATGCCGACGCTGCCGGGGACGTTCCTGCGCGCGATCGCCTGCCTGTACACCACCACCCCCGACCACCACTTCGTGATCGGCATGCATCCCGCGCACGCGAACGTCGCCGTCGCGTGCGGCTTCTCCGGCCACGGCTTCAAGTTCGTGCCCGTCGTCGGCGAGATCCTCGCCGACCTGGCGCTCGACGGCACGACTCGGCACCCGATCGGGCTCTTCGACCCGACCCGGTTCGCGTGAGATCAGGCGGTGGACTCCGTCGACACGGAGCGCGGAATGACCAGCACGGTCAGCACGACGACGACGGTGAAGACGGCCGCCCCCAGGTAGACGTCGTGGATCGCCGGGGCGAGCACGCTTGACGGCAGGTGCTCGAGGTCCTTGTGGCTTCCGCCCATCCGCGAGGTGACCGCCGCGTTGGCGATCGCACCGAACACCGCCACTCCGACCGCGCTGCCGACCGAGCGGGCGAACATGTTCGTGCCGGTCACGACGCCCCGGGTCTGCCAGTCGGCAGCCTGCTGGGCCGCGATGAGGGAGGGCGAGGCGATGAAGCCCATGCCGATGCCGATCACCCAGCAGGCGAACGCGATCCGCCACACCGAGCTGTCGGGGCCGACCGACAGCAGGATGGCGGCGCCCAGGATCGCGAAGACGGTGCCGAGCAGAGCGCAGTCGCGGAAACCGACGCGGAGGTAGACGCGACCGGAGATGGACGCGGCGATGGGCCAGCCCAGGGTCAGGGCGGCGACGGCGAATCCGGCGACGACCGCGCCGTGGCCGAGCACGCCCTGGGCGTAGAGCGGCACGTACGACGTCAGGCCGATCAGGATCACGCCCACGCACAGGGCCGTGGCGTTGGCGCCGACCAGCACCCGGCGGCGGAAGACCCAGAGGGGCAGGATCGGCTCGGCCGCACGCGACTCGACGTACCCGAAAGCGACGAGCAGGACCGTGGCGATGGACAGGACCGCGATGCTGGCGGGGGAGTCCCACGCCCACTGGACGCCGCCCTCGAGCAGGCCGAGGATCAGCAGCGAGCCGCCGACCGCCAGCAGCGAGGCGCCGGTGTAGTCGATCCGGTGCCGCTTGCGCTCCACCGACTCGTGGAAGCTGCGGTGGAGCACGAGCATCGCGGCGACGGCGATCGGGACGTTGACGAAGAAGATCCAGCGCCAGGAGATGTAGTCGGAGAAGACCCCGCCGAGGGTGGGGCCGATCACCGACGACGCAGCCCAGACACCGGCGACATAGCCCGTGACCTTGGCGCGCTCGGCCACCGAGTAGACGTCGCCGATGATCGTCTGACCGATCGGCAGCACGGCTCCTGCGCCGAGGCCCTGCAGGGCGCGGAACACGATGAGCGAGACCATCGACCACGCGAAGCCGCAGAGGATCGAGGCGACCAGGAAGATCGAGATGCCGAGCATCATCATCGGCTTGCGGCCGACCAGGTCGGCGAACTTCCCGTACAGCGGGACCGTCACCGCCTGGGCCAGCAGGTAGATCGAGAACAGCCAGGGGAACTGCGAGAACCCGCCCAGGTCCGCGACCACCGACGGCACCGCCGTCGCCAGGATCGTGGAGTCGATCGCCACCAGACCCGTGGCCAGCATCACCGACAGCAGGATCGGCCCTCGCTCGCTGCGCAGCCCGATGGAGGAGCGTTCGATACGAGGCGTCCCCGTGCCCTGCGTCATGTCCGGCCGTAACCGAGGGCTGTCTCCGGTTGTTCCCCGTCGCCGGACAGTTCGGCCAGGACCGAGTGCAGGAAGACGCCCTCGCGCCCGTCGTCGTAGGTGAAGTCGGACTGGTACGACGCGTTGTCGAAGCGCTGCGCGGTCTTGGGCACGTCCGGGCGGCAGAGCACCAGGTCCAGCTTGTGGCCGAGCACCGAGGAGATCAGGTACTCGTTGCTCGCCGTGTAGGACTCCGAGCCCACGAGCACCACGTGCTTGGGACCGCCCGCCAGCGCGATCTGGAACATCCCGCTGCCCGCGAACCCGGCCACCACCTCGGCGTCCCGCACCATCCGGGCCTGGACGGGCAGCGGGTGGTCCTCGGGATGCACGACCGCGAACCCGTGCTCGGCGAACAGCGCCTCGACCTCGGAGGCGTTGTGGCAGGTGCGCTTGCCGGGCCGCCGGGTACAGAAGATCCGTCGTGGGCCGGGTACGTCGGTGGGCGCCCGGTCCGCAAGAGCGGCGCCGACGACGTCGTACGTCGTGGCGATCCCAGGATGGACGTATGCCGGCATCCCGAACATCGGCGAGGTGCACACCAGCCGCTCGACCCGCGTCGGCTCGTGCGCCACGACGACTCGGTCGCGGGCGACGCCACCGGCCTCCAGCAGAGCCAGCTCCCACTCGGCGGGCGCCTCGCCGGGCCGGGCGAAGAGCAGGGCGCGCAGGTCGGGGTGCCGTTCGAGGGCGGGGCGCAAGCCCCACAGGTGCCCCACCTGGTCGGTGAGCGCGTGCCCGAAGTGGCCGCGGACATAGGAGTCGAGGAGGAAGTGAGGACCGGAGAGGCGTGCCTGCGTGGGCGGCGGCTCGCGCACGAAGCGCGGCGCCCACTCGGCGAAGGCCACGTTCCGCAGCCGCCTCTTGAACGGGTGCCGGTAGCTCTCGGGGAGCACGAACCCGGCCCCAGGAGTCGATACGTACGCCGCTTGCCTGCCCAGGCAGGTGACGTCGTCGTACTCGCGCAGCGACACCGGGGGAGCGTCGAGCTGCTCGGGGAGGCGGACCTCGCCGCTGGACCGGACGACGGCGCGGGAGGTGAACTGGACGCCCGGCAGGGTCGTGAGGACACGGCCGGCGTCGGGGCAGGCGCCGAGGAAGGCGTCGGCGTCGAGCTCGGGGACCTTGGCCAAGGTGGCGACGTCGTTGGTCGCACGCAACCAGCCGTCCTCGAGCCGGAGGTCGCGGGCGGACGCGGCGAGGGCGGCCAGGTCGCGCTCGGGGTTGTCCCGCGGGTCGCGGCCCGGGGTGGGCGCCTCGACCCCCGCCGCCTGCGCCTCCAACACCCGGCGCACCGTCCGCTCCAGGGGCTTCGCGCGGCCCGGCAGCCGGACGGCCACCGCACCGCCGCGGCGTACGTGGTGGAGCAGCACCGGCCAGCGCCGGGCCGTGCCCTTCCCGCCGGCCAGGTCCAGCACCAGGTCCCACGGCCGGCCCCGCGTGAGGCCGAGGTGCACGGCGTCCATGCCTTCCTCGACGTCGAGGGGCTGGAGGTCGACGCCGGGCAGCGCCGAGGAGAGCCGGTCGACCAGGCCCGGGCGCGGGCCGCGAGTCACCACCGCCAGCCGCGGCGCCTCGACCCCCGCCAGGGCGGCTCGGGCGACGTCGACGGCCCTCTCGATGACCAGCACGACGTCAGCCTAGGGAGCGATCTCGGCGATAGGCTCTCGCCGTGCGTACGACGACGCGATCCGGGGTGCGCCCGCTGGGCAGCCCCGACCTCGCCGAGTTCCTCGCGCTCACCGAGCGGAACCCCACGGTCAACGTGTTCGCCGCGCACCGCGCCCGCACCACCCGTCTCGAGCCGCGGCTGCTCGGCGGCGAGGTCTGGGGCCACTTCGTCGACGGCGATCTGGTCGCCGCCTGCCACGTCGGCGCGAACCTGGTCCCGGTCGAGGCCGGCGAGGACGACCTCCTGGCCTTCGCCGAGCGGCTGCTGCGCCGCGGCCGGACCGTGTCCACGATCGTCGGCCCGGAGCTGGCGGTCCGGCGCCTGTGGGACGACCTCGGTGATGCCTGGGGGCCACCCCGCGAGACCCGCTGGGGTCAGCCCCACCTGGTCGCTGACACTCCGCCGCTCATCGACCCCGACCCGCTCGTGCGCATGTCGCGGTCCGAGGACTTCGGCGCGCTCTACCCCGCGTGCGTGGCCATGTACACCGAAGAGCTCGGCGTCTCACCCGAGCTCGGCGGCGGCGCGGAGGGGTACCGCGCCCGCGTCCGCCAGCTCATCCACTTCGGCTGGTCGTTCGCCAGGTACGAACGCGGCCGGGTCCTCTTCAAGGCCGAGGTCGCCTTCGCCACGCCGACGAACGCGCAGGTCCAGGGCGTCTGGGTCAACCCGGACCGCCGCGGCCACGGCCTCGCCGCCGCGGGCATGGCCGCGGTGGTCGACCAGGTACGTCGCAGCGTCGCCCCGTCCGTGTCGCTGTACGTCAACGAGTGGAACGAGCCCGCCCGCCGCGCCTACGCCAAGGTCGGCTTCCGGCAGACCGACACCTTCGCCACGATCATGTTTTGAGACGCGCTCGACCCGAGCTCGCGAGGGTCGAGATGAAGCGCCAGGTCGAGGAGCGTCGACTCGGACCGAGCCTGCGAGGGACGAGTGACGCGTCTCGAGACCCGGTGAGCGAGAAGCGGACCGATTGCATGGTCTCGCCACCCCGCTCGTCCCTCGCGGGGGCTCGACCACCGATGATGGGTCCATGTCGCTGCCTCTGGACGCCAAGCTGCTGGTCGGGATCTTCGCGGTCAGTGGAGCGATCCACCTGGCGAGGCCGGCGACGTACGAGCCGTTGATGCCGTCGTTCGTGCCCGCCCAGCGCGAGGTCATCTACGCCAGCGGCGTGGCCGAGCTGCTGTGCGCGGCCGGGCTGCTGCACCCGCGGACGCGGAAGGTGGCCGGGTACGCCGGGGCGGCGCTCCTGGTCGCGGTGTTCCCGGGCAACGTGAAGATGGCCGACGACGCGCGGCGTTCGCGGAGCGCGCGGTTCAAGGCGATCGCCTACGGGCGGCTCCCGCTCCAGCTCCCGATGATCCGGGCCGCCTGGAAGGCGGCCCGGACCGCGGGCTGAACAGCGGACTCGACTCAGAAGTCGGGAGTCGGGTGGACGGGGGTGGCGCGGCTGCAGACGGCCACCTGGCACCGCACGGTCGCCGCCTTGGTCTTGCCGTTGGCGTCCATCAGCAGCTTGGTGTTGGTCTCCCACCAGATGGTGCCGAAGAAGTTGTCGATCGTGTAGTGCGCGAGCACCTTGCCCGTCGCCTTCCGGACGATGACGTCGCGGGCGCCGAGGCCGTCGGTCAGCAACGGGATGGTGGCGACCCGCTTGCCGTCGGGGGAGACCGCTTCGATCCGCTGGCCGCAGTTGGTCCACAGCACGTCGCCCGGGTTGCTCAGGTGGGCGAGCACCTGGCAGCCACCGAACTGGGGGTCCTTGCTGTAGTAGCCGAGGAGGTCGTGGGCCACGCTGACGTAGTTGCCCTGCTTGGCGTTCACCTTGACGATCTCGTCGGTCACCGTGTTCCAGGTGATCGTCTTGGCCTTCGGCTCCGCGAAAGACGCCACCATCAAGCCGTCGTCGAACCCGAGCAGCTGGGGCATGGCCACGAAGCCGTGGACCTGGACCTCGTCGCCGATTCCGAAGTCGTAGACCGCGAGGGTCGGCTTCTGCGTGTTGCCGCCGTAGGAGTAGGCGATCTGGTCGTTCTTCGCGTCGAGGACGGCGGTGAACGGGTCGATGAACTCGCGCAGCAGCGTGACCTTGCCGCTCGCGGAGATCCGCACGAGCTTGACCTTGTCCCACGCGCTGGTGCCCGTGGCGGCGACGTACTGGTCGTGCCACTTGCCGTACAAGCGGACGTTGGGCCGCTTCACCTTCACCGACACGTCGCCGTCGACGATGGTGGTGCCGTCGAGGTGCGGACCCTTGATGTCGGGTCCGCGCGGGAGCGAAGCGGGCTTGATGGCGATCGTCTCGGCGGCGTCCGCCGGTGCGAGCGCGAGCATCGGCGCGGCCGCGGAAGCAGCCAGGCCGAGCAGAGCGGTGGTGGTCGTCAGCAGTCTGCGCATCAGGTTCTCCCTGTAGGGCCGGCTTACTCGTGTGCGGCCAACTCCACCACACAAGTAGCCTTTCGGCCATGATCCTTCGCCTGTCCAGCCTCTTCGTCCGCACCCTGCGCGAGGACCCGGCGGACGCGGAGGTCCCGAGCCACCGCCTTCTCCTGCGCGCCGGCTACATCCGCCGCAACGCGCCCGGCATCTACACCTGGCTGCCGTTGGGTCTGCGCGTGCTGCGCAAGATCGAGAACATCGTGCGCGACGAGATGGACGCCATCGGCGCCCAGGAGCTGCTCTTCCCCGCGCTGCTGCCGCGCGAGCCCTACGAGGCCTCCGGACGGTGGACGGAGTACGGCGACGGCATCTTCCGGCTGAAGGACCGCAAGGGCAACGACTACCTGCTCGGGCCGACCCACGAGGAGATCTTCACCCTCGTGGTGAAGGACATGTACTCGTCGTACAAGGACCTGCCCCTGTGGATCTACCAGATCCAGAACAAGTACCGCGACGAGGCGCGGCCCCGGGCCGGGATCCTGCGCGGCCGTGAGTTCGTGATGAAGGACAGCTACTCCTTCGACATCGACGACGCCGGCCTCGACCGGTCCTACCGGGCGCACCGCGACGCCTACATCCGGATCTTCGACCGGCTCGGGTTCGAGTACGTCATCGTCAAGGCCGAGGCCGGCGCGATGGGCGGGTCGAAGTCCGAGGAGTTCCTGGCCAAGGCCGCGGTCGGGGAGGACACCTACGTCCGCTGCAACCTGTGCGACTACGCCGCCAACGTCGAGGCCGTCGACTCGCTCGCGCCCGCACCCGTCGCGTACGACGACGCGCCGGCCGCCCACGCGGAACAGACCCCCGACACCCCGACGATCGACACGCTCGTCGACCACCTGAACGAGAAGTACCAGCGCGACGACCGGCCCTGGACTGCCAGCGACACCCTCAAGAACGTCGTCTTCTCGGTGACGTACCCCGACGGCGCCACCGAGGCGCTCGCCATCGGCCTGCCCGGCGACCGCGAGGTCGACGCCAAGCGGCTGGAGTCGAAGCTCGGCGAGGGCGTGGTCTTCGAGCCGTTCGGCGAGGCCGACTTCGCCGCCCGGCCGATGCTCGCGAAGGGCTACATCGGCCCCGGCTCCCTCGGTGAGAAGAAGCCCGCCGGTGTCCGCTTCCTGCTCGACCCGCGCGTCGTCGAGGGCACCCGCTGGGTGACCGGCGCCGACGTGGCGGGCAGCCACGTGATCGACCTGGTGGCGGGTCGTGACTTCTCCGGCGACGGCGTCATCGACGTGGCCGACGTCCGCGACGGCGACCCGTGCCCCAACGGCGACGACGGGACGCTCTCGTCCGCGCGCGGCATCGAGATGGGCCACATCTTCCAGCTCGGCCGCCTGTACGCCGACGCGCTCGGCCTCCAGGTCCTCGACGAGAACGGCAAGCTCGTCACGGTCACCATGGGCTCCTACGGCATCGGCCCCTCCCGCGCGGTCGCCGCGATCGCGGAGAACACCCTCGACGAGATCGGACTCTGCTGGCCGCGCGAGGTCGCCCCGGTCGACGTGCACATCGTCGCGACGGGCAAGGACGAGGCGGTCTTCGCGGCCGCCGAGCAGCTCGCTCAGGACCTGTCCGCGCGCGGGATCGACGTGATGTACGACGACCGGAAGGCCAGCCCCGGCGTGAAGTTCAAGGACGCCGAGCTGATCGGCGTACCGACGATCGTCACCGTGGGCCGCGGCCTCGCGGACGGCGTGTTCGAGGTGAAGGACCGCAAGAGCGGGGAGCGGACCGATGTGCCCGTCGTCGAGGCGGCCGACCACCTGGCTGCCCTCGTCCGGGGCTGACCCGGGCGTGCCCTCGGCGCGACGGCTCTCCCTGCTCGTCGGCGGGTGCGTGGTGCTCGCCGTCGGCGTCGGCATGCTGCTCACCGCGGACTTCGGCTCTGACGGCTACTCCACGTTCGT
>CAWAIZ010000006.1:0-323844 GCA_963782155.1 uncultured Actinomycetota bacterium | reverse complement strand
CAAGGTCTAGACCTATGGTCTTATCTTGGGCCTCTCTCGAAAGGAAGCACCATGCTCTCTCGGCCTTCTCGGCGGTTGCGGTACCTCACCGCAGCGGTCGCCACCCTCGGTCTTCTCCTCGCCGGTTGCGGGAGTGACTCATCCGACGACGCCGAGATCAACGCGGGCGGCGGCGAGGTCGACGGCGCGGGCAAGACCCTCACCGTCTGGATCATGCAGGGCACGAACGCGAAGGCGGAACAGTACTTCGCCGACGTGACCACGGCGTTCAAGGACGAGACGGGCGCCGACCTGGACGTCCAGTACGTCGAGTGGGCCGTCGCGCACGACAAGTTCACCCAGGGAATCGCCGGCGACACCACGCCGGACGTCGCCGAGGTCGGCACCACCTGGACACCGGAGTTCGCCGACGCCGGGGCCCTGATGGACCTCACCGACGCGGTCGACGAGGACGGTCTCGGCGACGACCTGGTGCCCGGCCTGGTGGAGGCCGGCACCGTAGACGGCGAGCTCTACGGCATGCCGTGGTACGCCGGCACCCGCTCGATCGTCTACCGCACCGACGTCTTCGAGAAGGCCGGCGTCGAGCCGCCCTCCACCTGGGACGAGCTGATCGCGGCGGCCGACAAGATCAAGGCCGCCGAGCCGGACATGATCACCTTCCCGATCCCGGGCGACTCCGAGTTCGGCCTCGACCCGTGGATCTGGGGCGCGGGTGGCGACCTGGCCACCCAGGACGGCGACACCTGGACCTCGACCGTCGACTCGCCCGAGGCGCAGGAGGGCATCTCCTTCTACACCGGTCTCGCGCTCGACCACGGCTACTCGACCCCGGCGGCCACGACCTGGGACGAGGCCGACCTCAGCGACGCGTTCTCCAAGGGCGACGTCGCGATGATGATCGCGGGCAACTGGACGCCGAAGGCGCTCGCCGAGGCCAACCCCGACCTCGAGGGCAAGATCGGCGCCTTCCCGATCCCGGGCAAGGACAGCGGCCTGAGCCCGTCCTTCCTGGGCGGCTCGCACCTCGGCATCTTCAACAACACCGAGAACCCCGACCTCGCGTGGGCGTTCGTGAAGCTGATGACGACCGGAGACTTCGCCGCGCAATGGGGCGAGGAGACGGGCTTCTTCCCCGGTCAGTCCTCGCTGCTTGACCAGGTGCAGAGCGAGGGCGACCCGCTGGTCGCGCCGTTCGCCGAGCAGGTGGTGGACGGCGGGAAGTCCGTCCCGGTCACGCCGTTGTACGGCCAGATCCAGGGCAAGAAGACGCTGTCCGCCATGCTGCAGTCGATCCTCTCGGGCAAGGCGAGCGTGGAGGAGGCCAGTGCCCAGGCCGCCCAGGAGATGGACGACATCTTCGCCCGTGGGTGACCGATCTCGCGAAGTGACCGAGGAGGCGTCCGGAGAGGGCGCCTCCTCGGCGCACCTGGTTTCGGGACGGTCGCTGGTGCGGCCTCCTCGACCAGGGAAACGGGCCCGACGTCCTTTCAACGCCCAGACCTGGCGGCCCTGGCTGCTGCTCCTGCCGGCGTTCGCGATCCTCGGCATCCTGCTGGTCGCGCCGCTCGTCCGGGTCCTCCAGCTGTCGTTCCTCGACTTCGGGCTCCGCGAGCTGGTGCGCGGCGGGGCCCCGTTCGTCGGGCTGGACAACTTCCGGGAGCTGGTCGGGGACCCGCTGCTCTGGAAGACCGTTCTTCCGAACACCGTCGGCTTCGCGGCCGTGACGGTCACCCTGACGGTCGTCGTGGGGACCCTGGTGGCACTGCTCCTCTACCGCCTCGGGCCGTGGGCGCGTGGCTTCCTGACCAGCGCGATCATGGTCGCCTGGGCGGTGCCCGCCATCACCGGAACCTACGTCTGGGTGCTGCTGTTCGACCCGCGCAGTGGCCCGGTCATGCACCTGCTCGACAACCTCGGCCTCGCGGACCCGGCGACGACCAACTGGTTCACCGAGCGGCTGCCCTTCTACGGCATCGCCACCCTGAACGTCGTCCACCACGGGTTCCCGTTCGTCGCCATCACCGTGCTCGCCGGCCTGATGACCCTGCCACAGGAGACCCTCGAGGCCGCGACCATCGACGGCGCCGGGGCGTGGAAGCGGTTCTGGTACGTCATCGTCCCGCTCCTCAAGCCCGTCTTCGCCGTGGTCACGATCCTGTCGACCATCTGGGACTTCAAGGTCTTCGCGCAGATCTACCTGATGCCCGGCGGCAACGGCACCAACCGCGAGGTCCTCAACCTCGGCGTCTGGTCCTACGTCACCGCGCTGTCGCAGAACCGCTACGGCCTCGGCGCCGCCATCGCCGTGCTGCTCACCGCCGTGCTGCTCGTGATCACCGCCTTCTACCTCCGCGTCGTCTTCAAGAACGAGGAGATCTGATGCCGCACGTGGGCGCTCGTACGACTCGGGGCAAGGTCGGCGTCGCCGTCGGCTTCGTCGTCGTCCTGGCCTTCTCGCTGTTCCCCGTCGTGATGATGGTCAGCGCGGCCCTCGACCCGCGCGCCAACGACGGCTCGCCCAACCTGCTCCCGACGTCGTTCACGTTGGACAACTTCCGCTTCGTGCTCGACGAGGGCAACTTCACGACGTACCTGCGCAACTCGCTGATCGTGGCGCTCTCGACCGTCCTCGTCAGCGGCATCGTCGCGCTGCTCGCCTCGGTGGCCGTGGCACGGTTCAGGTTCAAGTTCCGCACCGCGGTGCTGGTGCTGATCCTGGTCGTGCAGATGGTGCCACTGGAAGCGCTGGTCATCCCGCTCTTCCTCCAGGCGAAGAACCTCAATCTGCTCAACCACCTACTGGGCCTGGTGATCGTGTACGTCGCGTTCTCGCTGCCCTTCGCCATCTGGACGCTGCGCGGGTTCGTCGCGGCTGTCCCGGTGGAGATCGAGGAGGCGGCGTACGTCGACGGCGCGTCGTGGTCGCGGATGTTCTGGTCCATCCTGTTCCCGCTCGTCGCACCGGGGCTGGTCGCCACCAGCGTCTTCTCGTTCATCACCGCCTGGAACGAGTTCGTCTTCGCGATCACGTTCATGAACGACGAGGACCAGTACACCGTCGCCGCCGGCCTGCGGCAGTTCTTCACGCAGTACACGACCGACTGGGGCTCGGTGATGGCCGGCTCGACGATCATCACCGTGCCCGTGATGCTGTTCTTCGTGGCGGTGCAGCGGCGGCTCTCCTCCGGCCTGGCGGCAGGAGCCGTGAAGGGATGACGGAAGTACGACGCCTCGCCCACGCCGCGGTGGTCACCGGCTTCGACGGCACCACCGTGCCCGACTGGTTGACCCGGCGGATCGACGCCGGCCTCGGCGGAGTGTGCTGGTTCGGGCAGAACGTCCAGGACGAGTCACAGGCAACCGATCTCGCGGCGGAGCTGCACGGCCTCGCGCCCGGCCTGCTCGTGATGTCGGACGAGGAGGGCGGCGACGTCACCCGCCTCGAGATGGCAACCGGATCCTCCTACCCGGGCCACGCCGCCCTCGGCTTCCTCGACGACGTCGACGCAACGCAGGCGGTTGCCGCCGCCATGGGTGCCCGGCTGCGCGCCGTGGGCGTCGACGTGGCGCTCGCGCCGGTCGTCGACGTCAACGCCGACCCCGCGAACCCGGTGATCGGCGTGCGCTCGTTCGGCGCGGAGCCAGACCTCGTCGCCCGCCACGGCGCGGCCTTCGTCGCCGGGCTCCAGGGCGCCGGAGTCGCGGGGTGCGCCAAGCACTACCCGGGACATGGCTCGACGCACACCGACTCCCACCTCGCCCTGCCGACCGTGAACGACCCCGTCGAGGTGCTGCGCGAGCGCGACCTGGCGCCGTTCGCCGCGGTCGTCGAGGCCGGGGTGAGGTGCGTGATGACGGCACACGTCGTCTTCCCGGCCTACGACTCCGTGCCGGCCACCCTCAGCCGCGTGCTGCTCGGCCTGCTGCGAGAGGACCTCGGCTTCGACGGCGTCGTGATCACCGACGCCCTCGACATGAAGGCCATCTCGGCCGGGGTCGGGCATGGCGAGGGTGCGGTCCGCTCGCTCGCGGCCGGCGCCGACCTCTTGTGCATCGGCAACCCGGGGTACCCCGCGACGTACGCCGCCGACGAGCGTCTCGGCGTCGTCGTCGACGCCGTCGCCGCGGCCGTCGAAGCGGGCCGGCTTCCGATCTCCCGGCTCGAGCAGGCAGCCGCGCGGGTCGCCGACCTCACCGCCTGGTTACGGCGCGAGCCCACCGCGGTGGGCGCGACGGCCGACGGGGTCGCGGCACGGGTGGTCACCGCCCGTGGTGACGTCCGGGTCAGCGCGCCCCGCGTCAGGGACCTCGGCGGCGCCGTGAACATCGCCGCCGGCGACCGCGACCGGCACCTCCGCGAGCGGCTGGAAGGGCATGCCGGAGACGGCCGCCTGGTCGTCCTCGCCCGCCAGCCGAGCCAGTTGCCCGAGGTCGAGGACCTGGTGGCCGAGCACCCCGACGCCGTCGTCGTCTGGTCCGGCATCGACGTCGACGTCCCCGGCGCCAACGTGGTGCTCACCCACGGCGGCGGCCGTGCGGTCGCGGAGGCCGCGGCGGACCTGATCCTGGGGGAGGGCCGATGACCCTCGTCGCCGGAGTCGACCTCGGCAAGACCAACTGCCGGGTTCGCCTCGTCGCCGATGGCCACCCCATCGGCACCGCCGACGTCGGCGGCACTCGGGGACTCGCGGACCCCGGCGGTGCCGATGCGGCCCGCGCCGCGATCGCGGCCGCGCTGGCCGCGCTGCGCCCGCCTCGCGACATCGACGTGCTGGCCGTGGGGGCCGCCGGCCGCGAGG
Organism: uncultured Actinomycetota bacterium; assembly: GCA_963782155.1. Lineage (GTDB taxonomy): Bacteria > Actinomycetota > Actinomycetes > Propionibacteriales > Nocardioidaceae > Nocardioides. The sequence goes on along the minus strand of CAWAIZ010000006.1, from coordinate 319,042 downwards.
CCGCCGGCACCGGGCGCGAGGACCGGCTCGCGGCCCTGTTCGACGGATTGGCTGATGAGCTGGTGCTGACCTCCGACTCGATCACCTCGCACGCCGGCGCCTTCTCGGGTGGCGCCGGGGCCGTGGTCGCGATCGGCACCGGGGCCGTGGCCGTCGGCCTGGGACCCCTCGGGCTCACCCAGGTCGACGGCGTCGGCTACTGGCTCGGCGACGACGGGGGCGGCGCCTGGATCGGCCGGCTCGCGCTGCGCCACGTCCTCGACGCGCGCGCCGGGCGCGGACCCGCGACGGCGCTGCTCGCCCTGGCCGAGGCGAGGTACGGCGAGCTCGCGCGGCTCCCCGGCACCCTCGCCGCGGGAGACCGGATCGCCGCCACCACTGCGGCGTTCACGCCCGACGTCGTCGCGGCTGCGGAGGCGGGCGACGCGGTCGCGCTCGAGGTGCTGGACGCGGCCGGCGCCGCCGTCGCCCAGAACACCACCGTGGCCGCCCGGGAGAGCGGGACCGACCGGGTGGCGGCCGTGGGAGGGATCGCCGCGGTCCTCGCCGACCGGTGGCGCAGCCATCTCCCCGACGACCTCACGGTGGTCGCCGCCGAGGGCAGCGCCCTCGACGGCGCGGTGCTCCTCGCCACCCGCAGCGACCTGCCGCACGAGGCCCACGTGACGCGGATCCGGCGCCGGCCGGCCGCGGGTTCACCTATGGACCAGCTGGCCACCGAGCAGGTGCGCCGCGACCTCGACGACCTCGACCAGCGGTCGCCCGAGCAGCTCGTCGACGTCCTCCTCGCCGCCGAGGCGACCGTGCCCGCCGCGGTCGCCGACGCCCGCCACGAGATCGCGGCCGCCGTCGCGCTGGCCGAGAAGGCCCTGCTCGCCGGCGGCCGCATCCTCTACGTCGGCGCGGGCACCCCCGGCCGCCTGGCCGCCCAGGACGCCGCCGAGATCCCCCCGACCTACGGCACCGATCCCGACCGCGTGGTCGCCGTGCTCGCCGGGGGCGGCGAGGCGAGCCGGAAGGCCGTGGAGGGTGCGGAGGACCGCGCGGACCTGGGCCGCTCGGACCTGCTTGCGCTGGCGCCCGGACCCGACGACCTCGTGGTGGGGATCGCGGCGTCCGGCCGGACGCCGTACGTGCTCGCAGCCCTGGAGACCGCCCGCCGGAGCGGCGCACCCACCGTGGCGGTCGTCAACAACCCGGGCAGCGCGATCGCCGCGGCGGCCGACGTCGCGATCGAGATCCTCACCGGCCCCGAGGTGCTCGCCGGGTCGACCCGGCTGAAGGCCGGGACGGCCCAGAAGGTCGTGCTCAACGTGCTGTCGACGAGCGCGATGGTGCGCACCGGCAAGAGCTACGGCGCCTGGATGATCGATCTGCACGCGTCCAACGAGAAGCTGCGCCGGCGTGCCCAGCGGATCCTCACCGAGGCCACCGGCGTGACCGACGACGAGGCGCTGACCGCGCTCGAGGCCGCCGGCTGGCGCACCAAGACCGCTCTCGTCGCCATTCTCGCCCGCGTCGATGCCGCGACAGCGGAGAATGCCCTTGCCAAGAGCGACGGGCGCGCCCGCGATGCCGTCGCCGGGCTGGAGGGGGAACGGCGATGAGGGTGTGCGCGGTCGCTTCGGGGACCTCGGCCGACGGTCTGGACGTGGCGGTCGTGGACATCGGCCTCGAGGGCGCGGTCATCACCATGGAGATCCTGCGGACCGGCACGCTGCCGTGGCCCGACGGGCTCCGCGAGGCGGTGCTCCAGGTCCTGCCGCCGGCGTCGACCACGGTCGGCGCCATCTGCCAGCTCGACCAGCTCGTGGGGCTGGCCGTCGCCGACGCCGTCCAGCGGACGGTCGAGGTGCTCGACCGGCCCCCGCACCTGGTGGTGTCGCCGGGCCAGACCGTGTTCCACGACGTCCGTGACGGCAGCTGCTTCGGCACCCTCCAGCTCGGGCAGCCCTCCTGGATCGCCGAACGGACGGGACTGCCCGTCGTCTCCGACCTCCGATCGAGCGACGTCTCGGCCGGCGGCCACGGCGCTCCACTGGCGAGCACGCTCGACGCGCTCTGGCTCTCCGCGCCCGGTGGGCCGCGCGCGGCGGTGAACCTCGGCGGCATCGCCAACGTCACCATCGTCCGCGACGAGGGCGACCCCGTGGTCGCGTGGGACACCGGGCCTGCCAACTGCCTGCTCGACGTGGCCGCGGCGCGCCTGACCGACGGCCGCCAGGTGCGCGACGACGACGGCCGGATCGCGGCTGCGGGGACGGTGCGCAGCGACCTGCTCGACGTGCTGCTGGAGCACCCGCACTACTCCCAGCTGCCCCCGGTCTCGACCGGGCGCGAGGTGTTCTCGGCCGGGTACCTCGACGATGTCCTCGACCGCGTCGGTGAGGTCAGCGGCCCTGACCTGCTGGCGACGCTGACCGAGCTGACCGCGCACACGGTCGCGCGCGCCCTGGCGCCGTACGGCGTCACCGACGTCGTCGTGTCGGGGGGCGGTGTGCACAACCCGGTCCTGATGGCGGCGCTGCAACGCAACCTCGGCGCGGTACGGATGACCACGAGCGACGAGCTCGGCATCCCGGTGGACGGAAAGGAGGCCGTGCTGTGGGCGCTGCTCGGCTTCCTGACCTGGCACGGGGTGCCGGGGAGCACCTCGGCGACCGGCGCCCTCGTGCAACGCGTGCTCGGACGCATCACGCCGGGCGCGGAGCCGCTGCGGCTGCCGCCGCCGGCGAACGCCTACCACAAACGGCCCCGACGGCTCCGGGTGCTCAGCACTGCAGGAGGTTTCTAGTGTCCCGTCCCTCGCTACGCTGCCGTCGCTCGCTGGACGAGCAAGTACGGCGTCGCTGCGGCGCCTTGCGTGGCACGCACTTCGACAACGCCGACCATCCCCGCACGTCCAGGACGGGACACCGATGACCACACTCGGCGTGTCCGCGGCCCTCGTCGACGGCGACCTGGTGCCCGGCGACGTCCGCATCGACGGCGACCGGGTCGTCGAGGTCGGGCTGCCCCCGGCGGCGGGCGGCCGGATCGCCGTACCCGGGATGGTCGACCTCCAGGTGAACGGTTTCGCCGGGGTGGACCTGATGGCGGCGGACACCGACGAGATGCGCGCGCTCGCCGAGGCGCTGCCGCGGCATGGCGTGACCGCGTTCCTCCCCACCCTGATCACCGCGGGCGCGGCCGACACCGACCGGGCGCTGGACCGCCTCGGCGAGGCCTTCGCGACGTACGACGGCCCCGACGACCCGCCGGCTGCGCGCTGCCTCGGGGTGCACCTCGAGGGCCCGTACCTCTCGCCGCGCCGGCTCGGCACCCACCCGCCCGAGCATCGCCGCGACCCCGACCCTGGCGAGCTGGCAGGCTGGCGGCTGCGTGGCGACGTGGTCGCGGTGACCCTGGCGCCGGAGCTGCCCGGTGCTCTCGACCTCGTCAAGAGCCTGGCCGCCGACGGGGTGCTGGTCTCGCTGGGCCACTCCGACGCGACCGCCCACGAGGCCGGACTCGCCTTCGACGCCGGCGCCCGGACCGTGACCCATCTCTTCAACGCGATGAGCCCGATGCACCACCGGGAGCCGGGCGTGCCCGGCGCCGCGCTCGCCCGCCCCGACGTCGTCGTCCAGCTGGTCCTCGACGGGCACCACCTCGCGCCCGAGGTCGTGCGCGTGGTGTGGGCCGCAGCCCGGGGCCGCGTCGTGCTGGTCACCGACGCGACGGCCGCGGCCGGCCTCCCCGACGGGCGGTTCGAGCTCGCCGGCGTCGACCTCGACGTCACCGACGGCGCTGTCCGCAACAACGCGGGCGACCTCGCGGGCAGCGCGCTGACGCTGCCGGCCGCGGTCGCCAACGCGGTCGCGCTCGGCATCGACACCGTCGAGGCCTTGCGGGCGGTGACGAGCGCACCGGCCGCGCTCATCGGCCGCGACGACATCGGGGTGCTGCGCCCCGGCGCCCGCGCCGACATCGTGGTGTTGGCCGACGACCTCACCTTCGAGCAGACCTACCTCGGCGGAAGGCCAGTTCCTGTGACCAGTCTTCTCACCACGGAGATCGCCGAGCAGCCCGACGTGTTGGCCCGGCTGCTCGACGCCCAGCTGCCCCGGCTCGCCGCCTGGCGGCAGGCCCTGCACGCCGACACCATCGACGGCCTGGTCGTGGTGGCGCGCGGGAGCTCGGACAACGCCGCGAGGTACGCGCAGTACCTCTGGTCGCTGCGCACCGGGCTGCCCGTCGGGCTGGCCACACCCAGCCTGTACACCGTGTACGGCGGCAAGGTCGACGTCCGTGGCAAGGCCGTGGTCGCGCTGTCGCAGTCGGGTGCGTCGCCGGACGTGGTCGCGGTGCTGGCCGCGGCCCGCGAACAGGGCGCCCCGGCCGTGGCCATCACGAACGCGCCGTCGTCCCCGCTGGCCGACGTCGCGACCGACGTCCTCGACCTCGACGCGGGGGCGGAGCGCTCGGTCGCGGCGACCAAGACCTACACCTCGTCGGTCCTCGCCGTTGCGCTGTTGGCGGTGGCCCTGGGCGACCCGGCCGACGAGGCCGAGTACGTCGCGGACCTCCGCGGCATCCCCGAGGCCGTGGCCGCCGCGATCGCGCTGACCGAGGGGATCGAGGAGGCCGCGGCGGTGCTGGCCGAGCCCCGGCGCGGTGTCGTCGTGGGACGCGGTCTCAACCTCGGCACGGCCTATGAAGCAGCCCTCAAGCTGACGGAGCTGACCGGGTCCCTGATGGCGCCGTACTCGCCCGCGGACCTGCTGCACGGGCCGGTCGCGGCGCTCGGGCCCGACGTCCCGGTGCTGGCGATGGCGCCCGACGAGCCGGCCTCCGCGGGCGTCCTCGAGCTGGCCCGCGAGGCGGCCGGGCGGGGATCACCGGTCCTCGTCCTCGGTCCTCCCGGCGTCGGCGACCCGATCGTGCTGCCCGCGGCCGCGCACACCGCGCCCTGGCTGACGCCGCTGCCCACCGTCGTACCCGCCCAGCTCCTCGCCCAGCGCGTCGCCGGGGCCCGCGGAGTGGACGTGGACCGGCCCGGCGGCCTGAGCAAAGTGACGCGAACGACCTGAGACGCCCTCGCCACGCGTGGGAACACCGCCTCCGCGTCGGTCGTTGTACAGGTGTGCGGTCGCTAGGGTGGCCGCACTGGTGGTCGTCACCGCGACCCCACCTCGGCCTCCAAGGAGGAGACCATGCAGAGCAACAACCCCGTGTTCCGTCGCTCGGAGACTTTCAACGGGCAGACGAACGCCTACGGCAACGAGACCATTCGCGGTAACGGGAGCCCCTACGCCGGGTACGGCGACCCCTCCACGTGGGGCACGGGCGCCCCCGGCACGCCTGGCTCGACGACGTACGCCGGCCCTGCCCGCCGGATGACCATCGACTCGGTCGTCCAGAGCACCGCCATCGCGTTCGCCGTCGTCCTGGTCGGCGCGATCGCGACGTGGGTCCTGACCCCCGAGATCACCCAGGACATGCCCGCCTCCGAGCTGTCCGGCATCTTCGCCGCGCTCAGCGTCGGTGGGCTGCTGGCCTTCGGGCTGTCGATGGTCAACGCCTTCAAGCGGGTCGTCAGCCCGGGCCTGGTGATCGCCTTCTGCGCCGCCGAAGGCGTCGCTCTCGGCGCGCTGAGCAAGCTGTTCGACGCCCAGTACGGCGACCACATCATCATCAACGCCGTGATGGGCACGTTCGGCGCCTTCGCGGGCACGCTGGCGGCGTACAAGTTCTTCAACATCCAGGTCGGCCAGAAGTTCCGTACGTTCGTCATCGCCGCCGTCTTCGGCATGGTGGGCCTCTCGGTCCTCGAGCTGGTGCTGAGCATGTTCGGCAACGGCACGGGGCTGTTCGGCGTGAGCGGCCTCGGCATGATCACGGCCTTCGCCGGCCTGCTGCTCGGCGTGTTCATGTTGATCCTCGACTTCGACATGGTCGAGCGCGGCATCGCCGCCGGCGTCGACGAGCGCGAGTCCTGGCGGGCCGCCTTCGGCCTGACCGTCAGCCTCGTCTGGATCTACACCAACCTGCTCCGCATCCTGGCCTTCTTCAACCAGGACTAGCCACCCAGCGGTTTGCCCGGGAGGCCGGGGGCTCGAGCCCTCGGCCCCCGGCTCCGTTGAGTCGTCGCTTATGCCCGGTTGAGTCGTCGCTTGTGCCCCTGCGAATGGTCGCTTGTGGCCCGGCGAGTCGTCGCTTGTGCCCACGTGGATGGAGCACGAGCGACGAATCAACGCAGCACCAGCGACGAATCAACCGGGCATGATCGACGAATCAACGGAGCATGAGCGACGAATCAACTCAGGCACCGGGGGACTCCTCGTCCTCGGGTCCCTCGGTCGCGGCGGCGGGCTGGCGGCGGCGGTGTCGCAGCTCCACCCAGAGACCGCGTACGCCGCGGCGCGACCCGGCCACCTCCGTGCCGTCGACCTCCGTACCCGGCGTCTTGACCGCCTGCACCGCGGCCGTCGTGACCGGCAGCACGCCCTCGCCGCGGGTCGCCTCGGGCTCGGCCTCGTCGTCGGGGGCGAAGTCCAGCGCGGCGAGGCAGGACGGCAGCAGCACGTCGACCAGCCGCCGGTACCCGTCGGCGGACGGGTGGAACTGGTCCGGCCCGAACATGATGCCCGGCGCCGCCTCGAACTCCGGGCCCAGGATCGACCCCAGCGACACGCTGCGGCCACCCGCCTCGACGACAGCGATCGTCTGCGCGGCCGCCAGGCGATGCGACCAGGCACGACCGACCTGCTTGAGGGGCGGCGCGATCGGCTTGACCGTACCCAGGTCGGGGCACGTGCCGACGACCACCGCGGCGCCCGCGTCGAGCAGCCGGGTCACCGCCTCGGAGAGCAGGCGCACCGACTGCGACGGCAGCACGCTGTGGGTCACGTCATTGGCGCCGATCAAGACCACGGCCAGGATGGGTTCGGTCGGCAGCGCCCGGTCGATCTGGCCGGTCAGGTCGGAGGACCGCGCGCCGACGAAGGCGTAGCTGCGCAAGTGCACCCTCCGGTCGGCCCGCTCCGCGATGCCGCTCGCCAGCAGCGCGCCGGTCGTCTCGACGACGCGGTCCACGCCGTACCCCGCCGCACCCGAGTCACCGAGCAGCGCCACCTTGATCGCGGGGCCCGGCCGGCCGCGGCCGTACCAGCCCGTCGCGTCCGGCGGATCGCGCGTCGTGTCGCCGATGGCCCGCCGCGCCAGCTTGGCCTCCGCACGCAGCAGCCCGTAGAGGCTCAGCCCGAGGACGGAGAGCCCGCCCCCGCCGTACGCCGCTGCGGCCGCCAGCTTGCGCGCCGCTCCCACTGTCCCCACGCCCGCCAGGTTACGCAGCGACCCGCACACATAACCTTGCGGCATGCAGTACGTGAACTCCCTCCTCGAGCTGATCGGCAACACCCCCCTCCTACGGCTGTCCACGTCGCTGGACGGCCCGGATGGTGAATGGCCGGAGGATGGACCCCTGGTCCTGGCCAAGGTCGAGTACCTCAACCCGGGCGGCTCGGTGAAGGACCGCATCGCCGAGCGGATGATCGAGGCCGCCGAGGCCTCCGGCGAGCTCCAGCCCGGCGGCACCATCGTCGAGCCGACGTCGGGCAACACCGGTGTCGGGCTGGCCATGGTCGCCCAGCGCAAGGGCTACAAGTGCGTCTTCGTCTGCCCGGACAAGGTCAGCGAGGACAAGCGCAACGTGCTCAAGGCGTACGGCGCCGAGGTGGTCGTCTGCCCCACCGCCGTGCCACCGGAGCACCCGGACTCCTACTACAACGTCTCCGACCGGCTCTCCAGCGAGCCCGGCGCCTGGAAGCCCGACCAGTACTCCAACCCGCACAACCCGCGCTCCCACTACGAGACCACCGGCCCGGAGATCTGGGCCCAGACCGAGGGCCGGATCACCCACTTCGTGACCGGCATGGGCACGGGCGGGACCATCAGCGGCGTCGGCCGGTACCTCAAGGAGCAGAACCCCGCCGTCAAGGTCGTCGGCGCGGACCCGTCCGGCTCGGTGTACTCCGGCGGCAGCGGTCGCCCGTACCTCGTCGAGGGCGTCGGCGAGGACTTCTGGCCCGAGACCTACGACCGCAGCATCGCCGATCGCGTCATCGAGGTCTCCGACGCCGACTCCTTCGCGATGACCCGCAAGCTGGCGAGGACCGAGGCCCTGCTGGTCGGTGGCTCCTCGGGGATGGCCGCCCAGGCCGCCAAGGTGCTCGCGCACGAGCTGGCCGGCACGCCCGAGGGCGCGGACGCGGTGATCGTGGTGCTACTGCCGGACTCCGGACGCGGCTATCTCACGAAGGTCTTCAACGACGACTGGCTCGCGCAGTACGGATTCCCGGTCGAGGGCAGCTCGCGCGGTGGTCAGACCGTGGGGGAGATCCTGCGCGGCAAGTCCGGCCAGCTGCCCGACCTCGTGCACACCCATCCCGCCGAGACGATCGCGGAGGCGGTGCACATCCTCGAGGAGTACGACGTCTCGCAGATGCCCGTGGTCCGCGCCGAGCCGCCGATCGTGGCCGCCGAGGTGGCCGGGTCGGTCTCCGACAGGGTGCTGCTGGACAAGCTGTTCACCGGCCAGGCGCTGCTCACCGACCCGGTCGAGCAGCACATGTCGCCGCCGATGCCGACGATCGGGTCGACCGAGCCGGCGACGGACGCCGTGAAGCTCCTCGAGCAGGCCGACGCGGTGCTCGTCCAGGAGGACGGCAAGCCCGTCGGCGTACTGACCCGGCAGGACCTGCTCGGGTTCCTGGTCCGGGGCTGAGACGGACGCCGCCGGGGGTGGGACCGGTGAGGGTCCCACCCCGGCGTGGACACTCCGCGCTGCCCCCAACGCGGCGGTCCGTCCGTACCGAGAGGCGGCCTTTCAGGAGCCCCCCGGCACCTGGTTTCGCCCGCTTCGGCGATGCAAGAAAAAGTATCGGTCTCGTGTCCTTGACGCAGGAGAATCGCCGATTTCGCGGCCATTTTGACCCCTTTTCGACTGGATCCGGACTAGTCCGGCCGACCTTGTCTGACCACTCGTCAAGGCAGCCGTCGGGTCCTGCAAGAGCCCTGGCAGAAGTCGCCGGCCGTCAGCCGAGGGTGACCACGCGGTCCGCGCGGTCGATCGTTGCGGCGACCAGCAGCGCGTTCGCGTCGTCCACCCGGGCGACCCAGGCCTCGGCCTCGGCGACCGTCTTGCCGAACTCGACGTGCCGCGCGATCAGCCGGCCGCGTCGGACGGCGTCATCCGCGACGAGGAAGACCGCCTCGTCGAGCTGTTCTCGGACGGCTCGCCACTCCGGCCGGTCGAGCAGCAGGTAGTTGCCCTCGGTGACGATGAGCTGCGCCTCGGGCGGCACCGTGACAGCCCCGGCCAGTGGCTGCTCGAGGTGGCGCTCGAAGCCGGGTGCGTAGACGGCGTGGCCGGACTCGATCCGGAGCCGGGCCAGCAGGGCGGCGTACCCCCAGCCGTCGAACGTCTCCGGCGCGCCCTTGCGGTCCAGCAGGCCCAGCCCCGACAGGGTGGCGTCGGCGAGGTGGAAGCCGTCCATGGGCACGTACGCCGCGGGTACGGGGCTGTCGGCGACCAGCCGGACGGCGTACGTCGTCTTCCCGGCCCCGGGGGTGCCGGTGATGCCGACGATGCGCCTCAGCCGAACCACCAGTCGATGACGGCGCCGCCCCACGCCGAGACGTAGACGGCGGCGAAGGCGGCGACCGCCAGCAACGTCAGGAGGTGCACGCGGTGGTCTCGTAGTGGGGCGCCGCGCTGCTCCCACAGCGACCACAGGCTGGCCAGACCCGCCAGTCCCGAGACGACGGGGCCGAGCAGGATCACGAACATCGCGCCCAGGCCCCACACGGCATCCAGGCCGACGCCCGGGGTGAAGTCCTCGACGGCGTACGGCAGCCCGGCGAGGACGAGGAACGCGGCAGGCACGCCGGCGGCCGCACCCAGACCCAGGCGGGCGTCGGTCGTGGCGGCCATGCGCCGATGATGCCCCAGCCAGGCGCTCCCGGGGAGGGGTTGCCCGAAGGTCCAGGTGTCTCCGAACCCGAATCGTGCTTGGGTGGAAGGCGGTCAACTCACTCTCGGGAGGCAACCATGACCGACCAACACCTGTCCCGTACGACGCGTCGCGGGCTGCTCGCCGGCTCCGGCGCAGTCGCCGGAGCGGCCGCCATCGGCGGACCCGCCGCCGCCGACCGAGGAGACCGAGGAGGTGGCGGGCTGGCCTCGGACGAGTGGCCCTCGGGTCCGGGTGACCGGGTCCGCCCCCAGCGGGCGGACGCCGAGCTGCGCTCGATCATCCGCCGGATCGACCCTGAGCGCATCGAGGCGAACATCCGCAAGCTCGCCTCGTTCGGGACTCGGCACACGTTGTCCTCGCAGGACGACCCGGTGCGCGGCATCGGCGCGGCGCGGGACTGGATCGCGGCCGAGATGCGGTCGTACGCCGCGCAGTCCGGCGGCCGGATGACGGTCGACGTGCCGTCGTACGTCCAGGAGCCCGACGGCGCGCGCATCCCCACCCCGACGCGGATCAGCAACGTGGTGGCGACGCTGCGCGGCGACGCGGAGCCGGATCGGGTGTACGTCGCGAGCGGTCACTACGACTCCCGAGTCACCGACGTCATGAACTACACCGACGACGCGCCCGGCGCCGACGACGACGCCTCCGGTGTCGCGGTCTGCATGGAGCTCGCGCGGGTGATGGCCACCCACCACTCGCACTCCACGATCATGCTGGCGGCCGTGGCCGGCGAGGAGCAGGGCCTGTACGGCTCGACGTTCATGGCCAACCAGCTCAAGGCCGCCGGCGCCGACGTCCAGGGCATGTTCACCAACGACATCGTCGGCAGCAGCCGCGGCGACGACGGTGCGCGCGACCGGACCAGCGTCCGGCTGTTCGCGCAAGGCCCGCCGACCAGCGAGGATCCGGCGCGGCACGCCCTGCGGCTGACCCTCGGTGGCGAGAACGACTCGCCGGCCCGAGCGCTCGCGCGGTTCGTCACCGAGGTGGCCGGGCCGACGACGACCGGCATGGACATCCGGGTGATCTACCGTCTCGACCGGTACCTCCGCGGCGGCGATCACACCGGCTTCCTGGCGGCCGGCTTCCCGGCTGCGCGGTTCACCGAGCCGATGGAGAACTTCGCCCACCAGCACCAGGACGTCCGCGTCGAGGGCGGAGTCCAGTACGGCGACCTGCCGGAGTTCTGCGACTTCGACTACATCGCCGGCGTCGCCCGCGTGAACGTCGCGTCCCTGTGGTCGCTGGCGCAGGCGCCCGGGATGCCGGTGGACGTGCTCATCGACGCCTCGGTACTGACCAATGACACGGTGCTGAAGTGGACGGCGCCCGCCTCGGCGGACGGCTTGGCCGGGTACGAAGTCGTGTGGCGCCCCACCATCAACCCGTTCTGGACCCACGTCGTCGGCGTCGGCAACGTCGCCACGACCTCGATCGACCTCTCCAAGGACAACGTCGTCTTCGGAGTGCGCTCGGTCGGCACGAACGGGTACCGCAGTCCGGCGGTGTTCCCCTTCCGCGCGTGACAGCCACTCTCGCGAACTGTCGGCTGGCTGACAGAAATGATCGCTCCTCTCGTCCTACTGTCCTCTCGTCCGGGGGGACACGAGGTCGAGGGAGAGCCGTCGGGGGATCGGCTCGAGCTCGGGGGGACCTCGTCGGGGGCAGCACGCGAACTCCGGGTATGACGTCGGTCGACGTCATACCCGGAGCGCTGCTGCACTTCCGGACCTATCGGTGATTGAGGTACGTGCAACGCCCGAGACTTGTCGGTGGTTGAGGAGGGCGTGCAACGCCCGCGACTTGTCGGTGGTTGAGGTACGTGCAACGCCCGCGACCTGTCGGTGGTTGAGGAGGGCGTGCAACGCCCGTCTCGAAACCCCGTGACCTGTCCGTGGTCGACGAGCGAGGAGCGCCAGGACATCTCGGTGGTCGAGGTACGAGGAGCGCCCGGACCTATCGGTGGTTGAGGTGCAAGGAGCGCCAAGGAGCGCCAGCGACGAGCCTCGAAACCACACACCAGAAACCCACCAAGAAGTCTCGGAATCCCCTTGTGGACAAGGGCGTCTGAGCACGTACCACTGTCGGTGGTCGATGCTTGACTGGTCCCATGTCCAGCAGCCCGCGGCTCCCGATCGGAGTCCTCGACGCCGCCCTGGACGACATCGCCGCGGTCGACCCGGTCTACCTCACCACCGCCGAGAAACAGACCGCGCTCCGCGACCTCTCACGCCTCGAAGCACGAGTCCAAGCAGCCAAGCTGCGAGTCCTCGCCGCCGCCGACGACATCGCCGTCGAGACCGGCGCCCGGTCCACCGCACACTGGCTGGCCGACGCCACCCGCGACAACCCCGGAGCCGTCCGCCGACTCTCCGCCCTGGCCGAAGCACTCGACCAGCGGTGGACCCAGGTCGGGACCGCGCTGGCTGACGGTGTCGTGAACGTGGCGCAGGCGCGGGTGATCGCCGAGGCCCTCGACGCCCTCCCGGCCGGCCTCGAACCCGAGACGCTCACCAAGGCCGAGGCATACCTGCTCGGCGAGGCCGCCCGGTTCGGACCCCCACAGCTACGCCGCCTCGCCCACAGCCTCCTGGAGGTCATCGCCCCCGAGATCGCCGACGAAGCCGAATACAAGCGGCTGGTCGAGGAAGAGAAACGCGCTAGGGCCGCCACCAGCCTCTCCTTCCAGCGGCGTGGTGACGGAGCCACCGACATCCGCGCCCGGATCCCCGACCACGTCGCGAACCGGCTCAAGACCTACCTCGACGCCTACACCTCCCCCCGACGCGGCCCACTCGGCGACGTCGACCAGCTCCCCGCCGCACGCCGCCGCGGTATCGCGTTCTGCGCCCTCCTGGAGAACCTCCCCGCCCACGGCCTGCCCCAACACGGCGGCACCGCGACCACCGTGATGGTCATCCTCGACCTCGACACCCTCAAAACCCACCAACGGGTCCGGGTTCGCCGAGACCTCCACCGGGGACCGGTGCACCGCCGAACAAGCCCGACGGTTCGCCTGCCAGGCAGGCATCGTCCCGGTCGTCCTCGGCGGCAAAGGTGAGGTCCTCGACCTCGGCCGCACCCGACGCCTCTTCTCCTCCGCCCAGCGGAAGGCGATGGCCGTCCGGGACCGCGCATGCACCGCCGACGGCTGCACCATCCCCGCCGCCTGGTGCGAAGCCCACCACCACAAACAACCCTGGTCCAAAGGCGGCAAGACCGACCTCGCCGACGGCAAGCTCCTCTGCCCCCTCCACCACCACCGCGCCCACGACCCAGGATGGGACATCCACCACCACCCCAACGGATCAACGTCCTTCCACCGACGCACGTGAGCAACTTCAGCGAGTCTGCGACCCGTCCTTGATCGACCAGACGGTGGCCAGCGGCATCAGGTCCTCGATGGTGACGCTGCGGAGACCCGAGCTCGTGGGCAGGATGACCCGGACGCTGGGGTGGTAGTCGAGCAGCACCTGCCGATCGCGTCCGCACGGGCCGATGGGGCCGCGTCCGTGGTTGCCGACCGCGACGATATGGGTGATCGCCTCGGCTCCCGCTGCTCGAGCCGAACCGAGCGCGACGAGCTCGGCGCACGGGCCGCCGGTGAAGTGGTAGAGGTTCACGCCGGCGAAGACGCGGCCGTCGGCGGCCCGCACCGCCGCGCCCACAGTGTGCACACCGTCCTCCCCGGGTCCGGCGTCCGTCGTCGCGTCGATGGTGCGCCTGGCCAGCTCGACAAGGGCGTGCTCGTCCTCGGTCAGCACGAGCGCGGAGGCGGGCAGGGACTTCGAGGCCATGACGGCAGTGTCCTCGATCGATCCGGACGCTGGATGCATACTCACGCCATGGCTCGGTCCCAGGAGGTCGTGGACGCGCGCGGTGCGGTGGTCCGACGCGTACCTCGGGTGGGCGACCTGCGCTGGGACGGGCAGGTCTGGCAGCGGTGGAGCGGCCGGCGCTGGACGCGAGCGCTGTACTCCGTGCGGCCCGAGAGGTTGACCAACCCGGCCACCTTCGCCGGCGAGGAAGCGGTCACGCGGGAGAGACGGGCCAAGGCTCTCGCGCTGGCGGTCGACGACCAGGTGGCCGCTCACGGAGCAGACGTGGTGCACGAGGGTCCGTCGGGAGTCGTGCTGGGCTACCGGCGGCCGGTGTCGATGACGAGCAACGCCCTGCTGACGCTGGTGACCGTCGGGCTGTGGGCTCCTTTCTGGCTGGCCTCGATCGCGCGTCGCCGCGAGGACCGGGTCCGGCTGGAGGCCGACCGCTGGGGCAACGTCTGGGGCACGTCCGTCACCGGCGGCTGAGCCTCACCGCCCCGGCAGGTCCTCGAGGAGCCCCTGCACCAGGTCGTACGTCGCCCGGTCGCCCGCGGCGACCAGGCCGGGGGGGATGCCGCGCTGCGCGTCGTACGCCTGCCCGTCGAACGTGCCCACGAACCCGCCGGCTTCGGCGAGCAGCAGAGACCCCGGCGCGTGGTCCCACGGCTTGGCCTGGCGGTACAGGGCGTAGTCGGCCTCGCCCTCCACCAGCTTGGGGTAGTCGATCCCGCAGCACACCCACGTCAGGTCGAGGGCCTTGAGCGCGCCGAGAGCCCGCCCGATCCAGCGGCGCCGCGAGGTGACACCGCGCAGGTCGGCACTCGATGGCGGCCGGTCCAGCCGGACACCGTTCCGGTACGCGCCGGCGCCGCGCTCGGCGACGTACGCCGCCTCGTGCTGCGGCTGCCAGATCCACGCCCGTACGACCTGGCCGCCGCGGATCTCCGAGGCCATCACCGCGTGGTCGGGGGAGCCCTTGACGAAGTTCTTGGTCCCGTCCACGGGGTCGACAGTGAAACTGTGGTCGGCCGCGTAGAAACGCTCCACCAGGTGATCGTCGGCGGACGACGCCTCCTCGCCGAGGACGAGCGCCCCGGGGTAGGCGGCCTGAAGGGCCGCGGTGATCAGCACCTCGGCCTCTTTGTCGGCGACGGTGACCAGGTCGCCCGGGTTCTTCTCGGCGATCTGGTCGTCCTCCAGCGTCCGGAACCGCGGGTTGATGACCTCCTCGGCGACCTCGCGGAGCAGGGTCAGCACCTCGTCGGTCTCCATCCCTGCAACCTACCGAGACGGACACCCCCTCCGGTTCTTGACGGCCGGGGCTAGCGTTGACGGGGTGACACAGCAACCTCATGCCACCACCGTCGGCGAGCTCCGCCGGAGCGGACACGTGCAGCAGAGCCTCCGCGAGGAGATCCGCGGCAACCTCCTGGCCAAGCTCGAGTCCGGCCAGGACCCGTGGCCGGGCCTCCACGGCTTCGACGACACGGTGATCCCGCAGCTGGAGCGAGCGCTGCTGGCCGGTCACGACGTGGTCCTCCTCGGGGAGCGCGGCCAGGGCAAGACCCGGCTGCTTCGTACCCTCGTCGGTCTGCTCGACGAGTGGACCCCGGTGATCGGTGGCAGCGAGCTCGGCGAGCACCCCTACGACCCGATCTCCCCGGAGTCCCGGCGCCGCGCGCTCGAGCTCGGTGACCTACTGCCCGTGGAGTGGCGGCACCGCGACGAGCGGTACGCCGAGAAGCTCGCCACCCCGGACACCAGCGTCGGCGACCTGATCGGCGACGTGGACCCGATGAAGGTGGCCGAGGGCCGCAGCCTCGGCGACCCCGAGACGATCCACTTCGGGCTGGTGCCGCGCAGCCACCGCGGCATCGTCGCGATCAACGAGCTGCCCGACCTGGCCGAGCGGATCCAGGTCGCGCTGCTCAACGTGATGGAGGAGCGGGACATCCAGATCCGCGGGTACGTCCTGCGCCTGCCCCTCGACGTGCTCCTCGTCGCCAGCGCGAACCCTGAGGACTACACGAACCGCGGCCGGATCATCACCCCGCTCAAGGATCGCTTCGGCGCCGAGATCCGCACGCACTACCCGGTCGAGCTGGAGGACGAGATCGCGGTCGTGCGGCAGGAGGCCCGCCTGCTCGCCGAGGTCCCGGACTACCTCGTCGAGGTCATCGCGCGGTTCACCCGCAACCTGCGCGAGTCCAGCTCGGTCGACCAGCGCAGCGGCGTGAGCGCCCGGTTCTCCATCGCGGGCGCCGAGACCGTGGCCGCTGCCGCGCTGCACCGCGCCACCCTGCAGGGCGAGGACGAGGCCGTCGCGCGGCTGGTCGACCTGGAGGCGGCGGTCGACGTGCTCAAGGGCAAGGTCGAGTTCGAGACGGGCGAGGAGGGCCGCGAGGAGGAGATCCTGACCCACCTGCTCCGCACCGCGACCGCCGAGACCGTGCGCCACTCCTTCCGTGGCCTGGACTTCAGCCTGCTCGTCGACCGCATCGAGGCGGGCTCGATGGTGACCACGGGTGAGCAGGTCACCGCCCGCGACTTCCTCACCGGGCTGCCGGTGCTGGGGGAGTCCGAGCTGTACGACGAGGTGTGCGACCGCCTGGGTGCCACCAACGACGGCCAGCGGGCCGGCGCGATCGAGCTCGCCCTCGAGGGCCTCTACCTCGGCCGCAAGATCAGCAAGGAGTCCGGTGGTGGCGAGACGGTCTACGGCTAGACACTTCTACACGCCGTACGGCGGCGGCGACCCGCTCGCCCCGCCCGTCGACCTGGCCGAGGCGCTGGACTCGATCGGCGAGGACGTGATGGCGGGGTACAGCCCCGAGCGCGCGATGCGGGAGTTTCTTCGACGCGGCGGTCAGAACCGCGAGGGCCTGGACGACCTGGCCCGCCGGGTCGCGGAGAAGCGGCGCGAGCTGACCACCAAGCACAACCTCGACGGCACCCTCCAGGAGGTGCGCGAGCTGCTCGACCACGCGGTGCTCAGCGAGCGCAAGCAGCTGGCCCGCGACGTCGAGCTGGACGACGCCGACCGGGCGTTCCGCGAGATGCGGCTCGACAGCCTGCCGCAGTCGACGGCGGCCGCGGTGAGCGAGCTCGCCGATTACGACTGGCAGAGCCGTGAGGCGCGCGAGGACTACGAGCGAATCAAGGACCTGCTCGGCCGGGAGCTGCTCGATCAGCGGTTCGCCGGCATGAAGCAGGCCCTCGAGAAGGCCACCGACGAGGACCGCGAGGCCATCAACGAGATGCTCACGGACCTGAACGAGCTGCTCGACAAGCATGGGAGTGGCGAGGACTCGCAGGAGGACTTCGACGAGTTCATGGCCAAGCACGGGGACTTCTTCCCGGAGAACCCGCGATCCGTCGAGGAGCTGATCGACGCCCTCGCCCAACGGGCGGCCGCCGCGCAGCGGATGCTCAACTCGATGTCGCGCGAGCAGCGCGAGGAGCTGATGGCGCTCTCGCAGCAGGCATTCGGCAGCCCGGCGCTCATGCAGCAGCTGGCCCAGCTCGACCTGAACCTCCAGACGCTGCGCCCGGGCGAGGACTGGTCGGGCTCCGAGCGCTTCGACGGCGAGCAAGGCCTGGGCCTGGGCGACGGCACCGGCGTGCTCCAGGACCTGGCGGACCTCGACGAGCTCGCCGACCAGCTGTCGCAGACCTACGACGGCGCGCGCATGGACGACCTCGACCTCGACAAGCTCACCCGCCAGCTCGGCGACGAGGCGGCCGTCGACGCGCGTACCCTCCAACGACTCGAGCAGGCCCTGCGCGACAGCGGCTACCTGAGACGCACCAGTGACGGGAAGCTCAAGCTCTCGCCCAAGGCGATGCGTCAGCTGGGCCGGGCCCTGCTGCGCGACGTCGCCAACCGGATGTCGGGCCGCCAGGGACAACGCGACCTGCGCCAGGCGGGCGCGGCTGGTGAGCGGTCGGGGGCCACCCGGGCCTGGGAGTTCGGCGACACCGAGCCCTGGGATGTCACGCGGACCGTGACGAACGCCGTACTGCGCGAAGCCAGTGAACGCAGCGAGCGTCGCGATTGGTCACAAACGCCAGCGAATGCGGTCGAAAACGTGGCGTTTGGGACCAAACGCCAACATGTCCGCCTCCACATCGACGACGTCGAGGTGACCGAGACCGAGGCGCGCACCCAGGCCTGCGTGGCGCTGCTCGTGGACACGTCGTTCTCGATGGCCATGGATGGCCGCTGGGTGCCGATGAAGCGCACCGCACTCGCCCTGCACACGCTGATCCGGTCGCGGTTCCGGGGCGACGACCTCCAGCTGATCACGTTCGGCCGCTACGCCCAGACCATGGACATCGACGAGCTCACCGCCCTCGACGCCCGCTGGGACAAGGGCACGAACCTGCACCACGGGCTGCTGCTGGCCAACCGGCACTTCCGCAAGCACCCCAACGCCCAGCCGGTGCTGCTGATCGTGACCGACGGCGAGCCCACCTCACACCTCGAGCCGGGCGGTGAGGTGTACTTCGACTACCCGCCCCACCCGCTGACCGTCGCGTACGCCGTCCGCGAGCTCGACAACGCCGGTCGTCTCGGCGCGCAGACGACGTTCTTCCGGCTCGGCGAGGACCCCGGCCTGGCCCGGTTCATCGACTCGATGGCCCGCCGCGTCGACGGACGCGTCGTCTCACCGGAGCTCGACGACCTCGGCGCCGCGGTCGTCGGCTCGTACCTCGGTTCGCGCGACCCCGCCGGCCACTCCGGGTCCGGCCACTACGGCGACTGGTTCGGCGGTCGAGGATTCTGGGTCGGCAGCTAGCGCGCCCTCAACCAGCGGGGTCGGGCGCGAACCCCGGCAGTGACTCCTCCAGGATGGCCCGGAACGGCGCCTCCGCCTCGAGCTGGCTGAGCAGGCCGATACCGCCGAGCCAGGTGCGGTGGATCAACAGGTACGCCGGCGGCAGGTTGATCTTGGTCGTCACGGTGTACGACGGGGAGCGCGGGTTGTTGACCCGCTCGAACTGCTCGCGCATCCACTCCCGGGAGAAGCGGAACCGCTCGACCCGCGTGGGCTCGACGAACGGCGCGAGGTAGTCGAAGACGTCCTGGGGGTTGACGCGGATGTTGTTCTTGACGAAGCCCTCGCGGCGCAGGCCCTCCAGCAAGGCGTCGGGGTCCTGGTCGGCGACCAGGCGCATCAACCTGCCCAGGGCAGCGGGCAGGGAGCGCTCCGGGAGGCGCGCGACGGCGCCGAAGTCGAGGACGCCGAGCCGGCCCGGAGCGCCGTCCTTGGTCGGCAGGACGCGGAAGTTCCCCGGGTGCGGGTCGGCGTGCAGCATGCCGGTGCGCGCCGGCCCTGCGAACAGGAACCGCACGAGGAGCTCGCCGTAGTGGTCGCGCTCCGCCTGGGTGCCGCTGCGGATCACCGACGCCAGCGACGAGGGAGACTCCATCCACTCGCTGACCAGCACGCGTTCGCCGAACGCGACCACCTCCGGCACCACGATCTCGGGGTCGCCTCGGAAGGCTTCGGCGAAGGCCGCCTGCGCCTCGGCCTCGAGGCGGTAGTCCAGCTCGTCGGCAGCGCGGGCCTGGACCTCCGCGACCAACGGCTTGATGTCGATGCCGGGGAAGACCGGCGCCATGCCGCGGGCGAAGCGTGCGATCTGGCGCAGGTCGCCCAGCAGGGCGTCGGCCGCGCCGGGGTACTGCACCTTGATCGCGACCTCGCGTCCGTCGTGCCACCGCCCGCGGTGCACCTGACCGATCGACGCCGCCGCCGCGGCGGTCTCGTCCATCTCGACCAGCTGGTCGCGCCAGTCGGCGCCGAGGGCGTCCTCGATCTCCTCGTAGGCCATCGCCGCCGGCATCGCCGGGGCGGAGTCCTGCAGTGCCGTGAGCTGCTGGCGGTACGGCGCGATCAGCTCGTCGGGCAGCGCGGCCTCCAGCACCGAGAGGGCCTGGCCGAACTTCATCGCGCCGCCCTTGAGCTCGCCCAGCGTGCGGAAGAGCTGCTCGGCCGTGCGCTGCTGCACCTCGGTGAGCACCGCCTCGGCCGGCTTGCCGCCCAGCCGCTTGCCGAACCCCAGCGCCGTCCGGCCGGCGTACCCCAGCGGCAGGGCCGCGAGCCGTGCCGTCCGCACGGCGGCCTTGCGCGGGAGCTCGGTCACTGGGTCATCACGGGGCCATTGTCCCCGACGACCCTGAGGGCCCTCGAATCCTTATCGGCGGTGCAGGATCTGCGCCAGCTCCTCGATGCCGTCGACGAGCCGGGTGCCGGGCCGGGCCCAGGAGGCGTTGGCGTCCACGGCGTGCACCGGCACTCCGGAGGGGAGCACGCCGCTCGCCTGAAGCTGGTCGGCGAGGGCCAGGCTGCCCACCCGGTCGTAGCCGCACGGGGCGACGATGACGACGTCTGGTCGTGCCGCGTGGACGTCCTCCCACGTGACTCGGCGGGACTTCTCGCCCGGCGTCCCGAGGAGGGGCACGCCGCCGGCGAGCCCGATCATCTCCGGGATCCAGTGCCCGGGGGCGAACGGCGGGTCGGTCCACTCCAGGAACATCACGCGTGGCTGCGGGCGCCAGGCGACCCGTCCCCACACCCGGGTGAGCCGGCGCCGCTGGTCCTGCACGAGGACAGCGGCCTCCTCCTCGTGCCCGGTCGCCTTGCCGAGGGTCTCGATGGAGGCGAACACCTCGTCCAGGGTGTACGGGTCGACGGTCAGCACCTCGGCGGTGCAGCCCAGGTGGGCGAGGGCGTCGTCGACCACCGAGACGTCGACCGCACAGACGGCGCACAGGTCTTGGGTGACCACCAGGTCGGCGTCGAGCCCAGCGAGAGCGTCCTCGTGCAGGTGGTAGAGATCGTCACCGCGCGCCATCGCCTCGACCACGAACGCGTCGATCTCGCCCGGCGTGAGCCCTTCGGGCATCGCGCTCGTCGACACGATCCTCCGGCTGCGCGCCTCCTCGGGGTAGTCGCACTCGAACGTCACCCCGACCACGTCGTCCCCGGCCCCGATCGCGAAGAGGATCTCGGTGGTCGAGGGGAGGAGGGAGACGATGCGCACGTGGTCATCCTCCCGCTTCGGCTCCGCGGGTTTCGAGACGGGCCCGACGGCCCTCCTCAACCAGCGGATCCCGGGTTCGTGACGGCCGCGGATCCGCTGGTTGAGGAAGGCGCGCAGCGCCTGTCACGAAACCACCGCCCGAGACGCCTAGCCTCACTCACGTGGACGACCCGACCCTCGGCGTACTGGCGCTGCTCGCGCTGGCGGCACTGGCGGCGGGGTTCGTCGACGCGGTGGTCGGGGGTGGTGGGCTGATCCAGCTGCCCGCGCTTCTCATCGGACTGCCGGGCGCGTCGCCGGTGCAGATCCTGGCCACCAACAAGCTTGCCGGCATCTGCGGCACGAGCGTCAGCAGCATCACCTACTACCGCCGGATCCGGCCCGACCCACGGACGTTCCTGCCCCTGATGGTCTTCGCGTTCGCGGGCGCGGTGGCCGGTGCTGTCGTGGCCAGCCACATCCCTCGGTCGGCGTTCGACCCGATCGTCCTCGTGGCGCTGGTCGTGGTCGGGGCCTACGTGCTGCTCAAGCCCGACCTCGGCGAGGTCACCGAGCTGAGGTTCGCCGGGCGGAACCACACGGCGGCGGCGATCGTCACCGGCCTGGCCGTCGGCTTCTACGACGGTGCGCTCGGACCCGGTACCGGCAGCTTCTTCGTGTTCAGCCTGGTCGGACTGCTCGGCTACTCCTTCCTCGAGGCGTCGGCCAAGGCGCGGATCGCCAACTGGGCGACCAACCTCGGCGCCCTGGTCGTCTTCGTGCCCCAGGGCGAGGTCCTCTGGCGGACCGGGCTGATCCTCGGCGCGTGCAACCTGGTGGGTGGGTACCTCGGCGCCCGTACGGCGGTCGCGAAGGGCGCGCCGTTCGTGCGGATCTTCTTCATGGTGGTCGTGTCCGGTTTCGTCGTGCGTATTGGAGGCGACGTCCTCGGAGTGTGGTGACTACGGTCGCCTGCATGGCGAGAACCCGCACCCCACCTCCGCTCGCGGCGTCCGAGGTGGACACGCTGCGCGGCTACCTCGACTTCCACCGCGACACGATGCTGATGAAGACCGACGGGCTGACCCAGGAGCAGCTCTCGCAGACGCACCCTCCTTCCGCGCTCACGCTCGGCGGGCTGCTCAAGCACGCCGCTCTGAACGACGACTGGTGGTTCTGCCGCGTGGTCGACGGCCGCGATTCCGAGCCCGCCTGGGTGCAGGCCGGCGCCTTCGACGCCGACGAGGACTGGGAGCTGAGCTCGGCGGAGGACGACAGCCCCGAGGAGCTGCGGCGCATCTTCGGCGAGGCCCGGGCCGTGGCCGACGCGGCCATCGACCGTGCCCTGGCCGACGCCGGGCTCGAGACCGTGGCTGCCAGGAAGAGCCGCGCGGGCGAACCCATGAGCCTGCGCTGGATCCTGCTGCACATGATCGAGGAGTACGCCCGCCACAACGGCCACGCCGACATGCTGCGCGAGGCTGTCGACGGGACCGTGGGCGAGTGAGCGAAGCCAGCGCGTTCGATCGCACCTTCCCGCCGCACGCGGCCGACGAGGCGACCATGCTGCGGTCCTACCTCGACTACTTCCGGGCCACGATCCTGCGCCAGACCGAGGGGCTCGACGCCGTGCAGCTGGCCACGCCGCTGCCGCCGACAACGATGACCTTGGGCGGCATCCTCAAGCACCTGACCTGGGTCGAGAACTGGTGGTGGGTGCGCGTGCTCGAGGACGGAAGCGAGCTTGACTGGGTGCCCGAGGGTGCCTTCGACGCCGACCGCGACTGGGAGTGGACGTCCGCCCGAAACGACACGTGGGAGGTGCTCGTCTCCCGCTTCCGGGAGACGGTGGCGACGGCCGACGAGGCGCTCGACCGCGCCCTCGCGACGCCCGAGGGCCTCGACCTGCGCGCAAAGGTGCCCCGGCACGGCAAGCACGCCTCCGTCCGCTGGATCCTCGTGCACCTGGTCGAGGAGTACGCCCGGCACGCCGGCCACGCCGATCTGATCCGGGAGTCGATCGACGGGCTGACCGACCTGTGAGGGCCGATCTGTGAGGGCCGACCTGTGAGCGCCCTCGTCCGGTGACCCTGCGACAGGTCCCCCGTCTGGTCTGGGTGCTGGCGGTCGGCCGGTTCCTGGGGTCGACGAGCAGCTACCTGATGCTGTTCCTCACCCTGTACCTCACCGGACCCCGCGGCCTGTCCGTCACCGCGGCGGGCCTCGTCGTCGGCGGCACCGGTGCGGGGCTGCTGCTCGGCAGCTTCACCGGCGGGAAGTGGGGCGACCACTTCGGCCATCGGCCCGTCCTCCTCTTGGCGGCGACCATCGGCGGACTGGGCACGGTCGCCGTGCCGTGGCTGCCGACGTGGGCGGTGGCCGCGGCGATGCCGCCGCTGACGTACCTCGCGGCGACCGCCGGCGTCTCGACCGGCGCCCTTGCCGCCCTGGCAGTCGCGCGCGGGGACCGGCGTACATCGATCGCCATCAGCCGCGCGGCGTCCAACGCCGGCTTCGTGATCGGTCCTCCTCTGGGTGCGCTGATCCTCACTCAGGGCTCGAACGACTCGGGCTGGACCGCCCTCTTCGTCGTCGAAGGCCTGATGATCCTGCTGGTGCGGTTCCTGGTCGCGCCGTTCCTCCCGCGCGAGGAGCGCTACCGGGTCGCGCACGCGGACGGCTTGAAGCCGGTCGGGATGCTTCGTGCGATCCGCTCCGACCGTGCACTGATGGCCCTGCTGCCCGCGATCGTGGTGGTCGACCTCGTCTACCGGCAGCTCTACACGACCGTTCCGCTGCACCTGCGCGACGCCGGCCAGTCGGTTGCCCTGTACGCAGTGCTGATCGCCGTCGGATCCGGCCTGATCCTGCTGCTCGAGGTCCCGGTGGCGCTCCGCCTGCGGCGGCGCTCGTCGTACTCGATCATCGCCGCCGGCTACGCCCTGGTCGGTGTCGGCTTCGCCCTGTTCGCGCTGCCGGTGTCGGTCGCCACCGCGGTGCTGGCGATGGTGGTGCTGACCGCCGGCGAGATCCTCTACAAGACCACCGCGACGGCCCACGTGCTCGACGCCGCCCCGGACCACCTCGTCGGGCAGTACCAGGGGCTCTACACCGGAGCCGCCACGTCCGGCACGCTGCTCGCCGGCCCGGTCGGCACGGCCGTGTACGCCGCCGCGCCCACGCTCCTCTGGCCGCTCTGCGGCGTCGCCGGCCTGGCCGCCGCCGCGACCGCCCTCGCCTCGCGGCGACTAGCCGTCGACCAGCCTCCGCCGGTGCGCCAGCCACCGTTGTGAGGGCGATGACGGTGGCTATCCCACCACCGCCTCGGGTCGGCGGTGCAGCAACCACCGTCTGCCGCACGGAAACGGTGGCCAGCTCACCGCCGCCGCGGCGACGAGCCCGGTCCGACTAGCGGGCCGGACCCTGCGACTTGAAGCGGCGTACCTCGTGGGGCCAGCCGCAGGCCTCCGCGACCTTGCCCGCCCACACCTTGGCGGTTTCGTCATCGGGCACGTCGACGATCGCGAACCCGCCGAGGTACTCCTTGGTCTCGACGTACGGTCCGTCGGTGACCACCAGGTCGCCGCTGGTGGGGTCGGCGCTGAAGGCGTCGTCGACCTCCTCCTCCAACCCTCCGGCGAACACGTACACGCCGGCGTCCTTCATCTCTTCCACCACTGCCCTGGCGAGCGGCCCGCGCGGACGGAACCACTCCTCGTCGTGGTCGCCGACCCACTGCTGGTTGAAGTAGATGAGGTACTCGGTCATGTCTGCTCCTCGCGTCAGCGGCGGACCCGGTGTCCGTCCTACTCCTATACCCACGAACGGCCGCAGCCAGATCCGACAGCCAGCGACAGACGAATCGCGTGGGGCTCAGGCCGGGAAGGGGACCCCGTGGTCGAGCGGCGGCGGTACCAGTGCGGGTTCTTGTGCAGGTACTGCTGGTGTGACTGACGCGTCGGCGTCGGACAGCCTGTCGGCTCGTGACGTAGCCGACGAGGGTGACCCCTTGCCACTCACGACCGCTTGGCGACCAGCTCGACGAGGTTGCCGTCGGGATCGCGCACGACGGCGTTCCGGTTGTTGTTGCCGGCGTCGTGCGGCGCCGTGACGGTGGGTGCGCCGACCGCGGTGACGGCGTTGAAGGCGGCGTCGACGTCGTCGACCCAGAACACCAGGGACATCGCGGGCCGACCGACCTCCACGTCCAGCCCGTGCACGCGTCGCGCAGCCTCCGCGGTGCTGAGGGCGAGGACGAAGCCGCCTGCCGTCATCTCGACATGTTCGGGTGTGCCCTCGGATGGCGTTCGGAACGTCTCGGGCAGCGTCAGAACGCCTTGGTAGAAGCTCAGTGCCGTCTGCATGTCGTGGGTGAAGACATTGACGAGTCCCGAGGTGATCACGACCGCAGGCTATGCCAGGCCGTCAGGCCGACGCCGGGAAGGGGACCCCTGTCGTGGAGTGGCAGCGGTACCCGTGCGGGTTCTTGTGCAGGTACTGCTGGTGGTAGTCCTCGGCGTAGTAGTACGTCGCCGGGTCGGCGTCGTCGACCAGCTTGATCTCGGTGGTGATCGCGTCGAAGCCGCGCCGGGCGAGCTCCTCGCCGTACTCCTTGGTCAGCTCACGTGCCGTCTGCTCCTGCTCGGGCGTGGTGGCGTAGATCCCGGACCGGTACTGGGTGCCGACGTCGTTGCCCTGGCGCATGCCCTGGGTCGGGTCGTGCACCTCGAAGAAGCGCTTGACCAGGTCGGCGTAGGAGACGACCTTCGGGTCGAAGACGACGCGGACGGCCTCGGTGTGGCCGGTGCGGCCGGAGCAGACCTCCTCGTACGACGGGTGCTGCGTGTACCCGCCGGCGTACCCGACCGACGTCGACCACACGCCCGGGGTCTTCCAGTACAGCTCCTCGGCTCCCCAGAAGCAGCCCAGGCCGAAGATCGCGGCCTCGTAGCCCTCCGGGACATCGTCGGTGACCAGTGGCGCGTCCAGCACCAGGTGCTGCGCGGCCAGGTGGAAGGGGCGCTCGGGACGGCCTCCCAGGGCCTCGTCGGGCGCGGGAAGCGTGCTCTTGTTGCGACTGAACAACATGGGACCTCCTTCGGGGTTCACCTACTCAACCACCCGACCTCGCCGTTCGTTCCGCCCCGAGGGGTGACCGAATCCTTACGGCGATAGCGTCATCCGGGTGACTGAACAAGACAGGGGAGGGGCCCACCGGACCAAGGGCGGCTTCGAGACCCGGGCGATCCACGCCGGCTACGAGCCCGACGCGGCGACCGGCTCGGTGATCCCGCCGATCTACGCGACGAGCACCTACAAGCAGGACGGCGTCGGCGGGCTGCGCGGCGGCTACGAGTACAGCCGCTCCGCCAACCCCACCCGCACCGCCCTCGAGGGCAACATCGCCGCATTGGAGGAGGGTGAGCGCGGGTTCGCGTTCGCGAGCGGCCTGGCTGCCGAGGACACCGTGATCCGTGCCCTGTGCGCGCCGGGCGACCACGTGGTGCTGCCCGACGACGCGTACGGCGGGACGTTCCGGTTGTTCGACAAGGTGGCGACCACCTGGGGCCTGCGGCACGACCCCGCACCGGCCTCCGACCTCGACGCCGTCCGCGCGGCGATCCGGCCCGGCGAGACCCGGCTGGTCTGGGTGGAGACGCCCACCAACCCGCTGCTCAACATCGGCGACATCGAGGCGCTGGCCGCGGTCGCCCACGACGCCGGTGCGCTGCTGGTGGTCGACAACACCTTCGCCACGCCGTACCTCCAGACCCCGCTCACCCTCGGCGCCGACGTGGTGCTGCACTCGACGACCAAGTACGCCGGCGGGCATTCCGACGTCGTCGGCGGCGCCGTCGTCGTCCGCGACCTCGAGATCGCCGAGCAGGTGGCCTTCCACCAGAACGCGATGGGAGCGGTGGCCGGACCCTTCGACGCGTGGCTGGTCCTGCGCGGCCTCAAGACCCTCGGCGTCCGGATGGACCGCCACTGCGACAACGCCGAGAAGGTCGTGGAGTTCCTGGGTCGCCACGAGGCCGTCAAGCATGTCTACTACCCGGGCCTGCCCGGCCATCCTGGCCACGACGTTGCGGCCCGGCAGATGAAGCGGTTCGGCGGAATCGTGTCGTTCCGGGTGACCGGCGGCGAGCAACACGCCGTCGACGTCTGCGGCAAGGCCGAGGTCTTCACCCTCGGCGAGTCGCTGGGCGGCGTGGAGAGCCTGATCGAGCATCCCGGCCGGATGACCCACGCCTCGGTCGCGGGCACGCCCCTCGAGGTGCCGGGCGACCTGGTCCGCCTCAGCGTCGGCATCGAGACCATCGACGACCTGCTCGGCGACCTGGACCGTGCCCTCGCTTGAGCCGCTGGTTGAGGAGGGCGCGCTAGCGCCCGTCACGAAACCCGGTGACCGTCAAGAGTGCGCGATCTGCGTCGACTTCGGCTCCACCTTCACCAAGGCAGCCCTGGTCGACCTGACCGAGGGCCGCATCGTGGCGCAGGCCTCGCACCCGACGACGATCGACACGGACGTGCTGGACGGGTACGACGCCTGCCTGGCCGCCCTGGGCGAGCACGACGCGCGGGCCGAGCGCGCCGAGGTGCTGGCCTGCTCCTCCGCCGGCGGCGGCCTGCGCATCGCGGTCGTCGGCAACGAGGAGCTCGTCACCGCCGAGGCCGGCCGCCGGGTCGCCCTCTCCAGCGGTGGCCGGGTGGTCGACGTCATCGCGGCCGCGGGTCGTGTGCCTGACGCGGCGCTATGGCGCAGCCTCAGGCACACGACCCGTCCCGACGTAGTGCTGCTGACCGGAGGCACGGACGGCGGGAACACCCGGGTGGTCGTGGACGCGGCCAAGGGGATCGTCGCCGGGGGCTGGACCGGGCCGGTCGTGTACGCCGGCAACGTCGACGCGCGCGAGGAGGTGACGGCGGCGCTGGGGAGCACGCCGTACGTCGTCGCCGACAACGTCGTACCGCGCATCGGCGTCCTGAGCCCCGAGTCCGCCCGCAGGGCGATCCGCGAGATGTTCCTGGCCCACGTCATCGGCGGCAAGCACCTCAGCAAGCGGGCCGACTTCACCGCAATGGTCACCGGCGCGACGCCGGACGTCGTGCTCACCGGTGTCGAGGTGCTCGCCCAGACCGCCGGCGACGTCGTAGTCGTGGACGTCGGCGGCGCCACCACCGACGTCCACTCGGTTGTCCAGCTGGACCCGGAGGAGGCGAACCTCTCCCGCGAGGTCGTCGCCACCACTCCCGTCACCCGGACCGTCGAGGGCGACCTCGGCATGCGCTGGTCGGCCACGTCGACCGTCGCCGCCGCCGAGCTCACCGACCTGACCGCGGCCGCTGAGGTCCGGCACGCCGACCCGGGGTTCCTGCCGGGCACTGACGCCGAGTTCGCCGAGGACGAGTCCATCGCCCGCGCCGCGGTCGGCCTCGCGCTGCGGCGGCACGCCGGCCGCAGCCAGGTCGTGGTCGGCCCGGACGGCCGCGTCGTCGAGCGCACCGGCAAGGACCTGCGTGAGGTCGACCTGCTGGTCGGGTCCGGCGGCGTGCTGCGGCACGGCCGACCCGGAGTCGAGGACCGCGTCCTCGCTGGCAGCGTCGGTGAGGTGGAGGGGGGCTGGCAGCTGCCGGTCCGGCCGCGGGTCGTCGTCGACCGCGAGTACGTGCTCGCCGCGGCCGGGCTGCTCGTCGAGCGGCACCCAGAGGCGGCGTACCGCCTCGTCCAGCGGCTGCACGAGCACTGACCCCAGCCGGTCGTGGACCGCGACGATCGTCGGCCGGTCACCGGGAGCCGGGGACAGGCAGGCGCCACCCGCACGGGGGACTCGTCGCGGATGCGCGGGCACTAGCCTGTGCGCGTGGGCAACGGCGCTGACGGGACGCATCCGGACGCGCCCGCCGTGCCCTCGTCCGACGACGAGGGTTCCCATGAGCGGCTGACCGGGCGGATCGCCCAGCAATGGCACCAGCTTTCGCAGATCCGGTCCGAGCGTCGTACGGCGCCCGCGCCGGAGCCGGTGGCGGCCGGCGCGTCCAACTTCTCGCGCGCCCACGTGCCGTGGGGCGTCGACCTGACGGCGGCTTGGGCGTGGCGGTTCCTGGTCATCGCCGCCGCGGCGTACCTGATCGCCAAGGTCCTCGGGTTCCTGATGGTGATCGTGCTGCCCGTCGTGGTGGCCATGTTCATCGCCGCCCTCGTGGAGCCGGTGGTCAGCGCGATGCACCGCCGCGGCGTCCCGCGCGGCGCCGCGGCCGGGCTGATGGTCATCCTCGTCATCGGCTCGGTGATCGCCCTGCTGACCGTGGCCGGCAACCAGGTCGCCAACGGCGCCCAGGACCTCGCCGACTCGGTGAGCGAGGGGGTCGCGCAGATCACCGACTGGCTCAAGAACGGCCCGATGCACGCCAGTGACAGCCAGATCAACGACTACCTCGACCGGGCGCAGGAGGCGATCAGCAACTTCGCCAAGGACGGCGAGATCTTCTCCCGTCTCTCCGAGGTCGGTGCCGCCCTCGGGCACGTGCTCGCCGGCTTCTTCATCGTGCTGTTCTCGACGTACTTCTTCCTCGCCGACGGCGAGCGGATCTGGGCCTGGTTCGTCCGGCTGTCGCCGCGGGCGAGCCGGGTGCTGGTCGACGGCTCCGGCCGGGTCGCCTGGGTCTCGCTGACCCAGTTCGTGCGGGCCACCGTGATCGTGGCGGCCACCGACGCGATCGGCGTGATGATCGTGGCCGCGGTCCTGGGCGTGCCTTTCGTGATGGCGATCGGCGTGCTGGTCTTCCTCGGCGCGTTCGTCCCGATGGTGGGCGCGTTCGTCGCCGGCACCGTCGCCGTCCTCGTCGCGCTCGTCGACCAGGGCCCGATCACGGCGCTGATCATGCTCGGTGGCGTGGTCCTCGTCCAGCAGATCGAGGGTCACGTCCTGCAGCCGTTCCTGATGGGCAGGTTCGTCTCGGTGCACCCGCTCGGCG
This sequence comes from uncultured Actinomycetota bacterium, assembly GCA_963782155.1. GTDB lineage: Bacteria > Actinomycetota > Actinomycetes > Propionibacteriales > Nocardioidaceae > Nocardioides. The sequence continues at coordinate 289,191 of CAWAIZ010000006.1, read as the reverse complement.
TGATCATCGCGATCGGTGTCGGTGTGGTGGTCGCCGGCATCCCCGGCGCCCTGATCGCCGTCCCGCTGGCGGCAACCGGAAACGCTGTCGCCCAGCACCTCGCCGCGAACACCAGACCGGGGGATGATCCGGAGGAGGAGCTGGAACGGGACTACGACGCGGACGGCGAGCGACCACCCGCCGACGCGGACGGCGTACCCCCCGAGCCGGAGGACCGCGACACCGACTACGGGAACCGGCGGGGGACCGACCCCGCGGAAGGTCCTGCGGAGGGAAGCCGATGAGCACCGACCCCACGGCCGAGGTCACGCTGGCCGACATCGAGGCGGCTCGCGTCGTGCTGACGGGCGTCACCGTCCGCACCCCGATGGAGCGCTCGCGATGGCTGTCGTCCGACGCCGGTGGCGACGTGCACCTCAAGCTGGAGAACCTCCAGCGCACCGGCTCGTTCAAGACCCGCGGTGCCTACTACCGCATCTCCCGGCTCACCGAGGCCGAGCGCGCCAACGGCGTGGTGGCGGCCTCCGCCGGCAACCACGCGCAGGGGGTGGCGCTGTCGGCCAGCCTGCTGGGGATGAAGTCGACGGTGTTCATGCCCGAGGGCGCGCCGATCCCGAAGATCCGCGCCACCAAGGGGTACGGCGCGGAGGTGGTCTTCCACGGGCAGTACCTCGACCAGGCCCTGGTCGCCGCCCGCGAGTTCGCCGAGCGGACCGGCGCCGTGCTCATCCACCCCTTCGACCACGTCGACATCGTCGCCGGCCAGGGCACCTGCGGCCTGGAGATCCTCGAGCAGGTACCCGATGTGCGGACCGTCGTGGTGCCGACCGGCGGCGGAGGCCTGCTCTCCGGGATCGCGATCGCCGTGAAGGCGACCCGCCCCGACGTTCGCGTCGTCGGCGTGCAGGCGGCCGGCGCGGCGGCGTACCCTGCCTCGCTCGCAGGCGGTCACCCGATCCAGCTGGAGCAGATGCGCACGATCGCCGACGGCATCGCGGTCGGCCGGCCGGGGGACATCCCGTTCCATGCCGTCCAGGAGTACGTCGACGACATCGTCACCGTCTCCGAGGACGCGCTCTCACGCGCCGTGCTGGCGGTGGCGGAGCGGGCCAAACAGGTCGTCGAGCCTGCGGGTGCCGCGGGCGTCGCCGCGATGCTCGACGACCCCAAGCGGTTCGGTACACCGGCCGTGGTGGTGCTCAGCGGCGGCAACATCGACCCGCTGCTGCTCGGCAAGGTGATCCGTCAGGGCATGGCCGCGGCGGGCCGGTACATGAGCATGCGCGTGCACATCCCCGACGTCCCCGGCGGACTGGCCACCCTCCTCGCCGAGCTCGCCGAGGTCGGCGCCAACGTCATCGAGATCACCCACGAGCGGAACTCGCCCGCCCTGCACTTCGACGAGGTCGAGGTGCTGGTGCAGCTCGAGACGCGCGGCCCCGAGCACTCCGACACCGTCGTCGGCCGGCTCCGCGAGCACGGGTACGAGGTCTTCCGCTGACCGGTCGGTGGTCGAGCCTGTTCAGCTGAAGCGGTCGGTGGTCGAGCCGTGAGGCCGGCCACGGCCGAGCGTGTCGAGACCTCGGGTACGTCACCGGGTCTCGACGCGGGCTCGCTGGCGCTCGCCCGGCTCGACCGGCGGTACGAGGTCTTCAGCTGAACCGGTCGGTGGTCGAGCCGTGAGGCCGGCCACGGCCGAGCGTGTCGAGACCTCGGGTACGTCACCGGGTCTCGACGCGGGCTCGCTGGCGCTCGCCCGGCTCGACCGGCGGTAGGAGGTGTTCAGCTGAGCCGGTCGGTGGTCGAGCCGTGAGGCCGGCCACGGCCGAGCGTGTCGAGACCTCGGGTACGTCACCGGGTCTCGACGCGGGCTCGCTGGCGCTCGCCCGGCTCGACCGGCGGTAGGAGGTGTTCAGCTGAACCGGTCGGTGGTCGAGCCGTGAGGCCGGCCACGGCCGAGCGTGTCGAGACCTCGGGTACGTCACCGGGTCTCGGCGCGGGCTCGCTGGCGCTCGCCCGGCTCGACCGGCGGTAGGAGGTGTTCAGCTGAACCGGTCGGTGGTCGAGCCGTGAGGCCGGCCACGGCCGAGCGTGTCGAGACCTCGGGTACGTCACCGGGTCTCGACGCGGGCTCGCTGGCGCTCGCCCGGCTCGACCGGCGGCTACCCCTCCCTACGAGGTCTTCAGCTGAGCCGGGTCGGTGGTCGAGCCGTGAGGCCGGCCACGGCCGAGCGTGTCGAGACCGCGGGTACGTCGCCGGGTCTCGACGCGGGCTCGCTGGCGCTCGCCCGGCTCGACCGGCGAACTACCCCTGGAAGGGGACAGCGGCGGTGATCTCGACGGTGATGCTCTTGCCCGTCGGGGCGGTGTAGCTGACCGTGTCGCCGACCTTGGCGCCGAGGATCGCCGAGCCCAGGGGGGACTCGGGGGAGAAGACGTCGATGGTGCCGTCTTCGAGAGCCTTGTTTCCGAGGAGGAAGGTGTTCTCCTCGTCGTCGCCGGCGAACTTGTAGGTGACCGTCATGCCGGGCTCGACGATGCCGTTGTCCTTGGGCGTCTCGCCGACCTCGGCCCGGCGGATCATGTCCTCGAGCTGACGGATGCGGGCCTCGACCTTGCCCTGCTCGTCCTTGGCGGCGTGGTAGCCGCCGTTCTCCTTCAGGTCACCCTCGTCGCGGGCGGCGCTGATGCGCTCGATGATCTCCTGGCGCACGGGACCGCGCAGGTTATCCAGCTCGGCCTGGAGCTTGTCGTAGGCCTCCTGGGTCAGCCAGATCTTGTCCTGGACGGGCTGCGTCATGGGTCTCGCTCCTGTGGTGCGTGGGGGTACGGCCCCGTGCAGGGCCGACCTTGCGGGTCGTGGTCCGAACTCGGGTGGGACTTCATGAACGGTGTCGCCGGCGGCTGCTCAACCGGTCGCTCGTGCCGTCACGGGGCAGCCACGGGATGGTTCGGAACGTCCAGGCTAGCAAAGGGTGGCCGGAAAGACCCGCTGAGTGAACAGAGGGAGGTCCGTCGTCAGCGAGGTCGGTGCTGGTCGGGAGTGGTGCAGCCGACGTTCTCGACCGAGGTCGGCCGGCGCTCGGTGCGTACCGAGACGACGTTGCGGCCGTCCTCCGGGACGAACGTCGCCTCGCCCACCACGGTGTGGTCGGCGGACACGGCACGAACCACGCAGGACGCGTCCGAGCCGCCCCGCAGCACCACGTCGATCTCCGCGGTGACCGCGTGGTCGTCGACCACCTCCCAGCCCACCAGCTCCGAGCTCACGTCCGGGGATGCGTGGAACAACGTCGCCCATCCCAGCCAGGTGACACCGAGCACGCCCACGATCCCGGAGCCGACGACGACCGCCGTACGCCGCCACGGCGCGGGCCGTCCGTAGCGGTCCGCCACCGGGTCTGCTGGCGCGTCGGTCACGGTCAATAGACTCCCAGGCGTGACCAACGCGCCGGCCAACGGACTCCGTCTGATGCACGTGCACGCGCACCCCGACGACGAGTCGAGCAAGGGCGCGGCGACCACGGCGATGTACGTCGCCCAAGGTGTCGACGTGCACGTGGTGACCTGCACGGGCGGCGAGCGCGGCTCGATCCTCAACCCGAAGATGGACCGCCCCGACATCGCCGCGAACATCGCGGAGGTGCGCCGCCAGGAGATGGAGCGGGCCCGCGACATCCTCGGCGTCACCCAGGACTGGCTGGGTTTCGTCGACTCGGGCTGGCCCGAGGGCGACCCGAAGCCGCCCCTCCCCGAGGGCTGTTTCGCCCTGGTGCCGCTGGAGGAGTCCGCCGAGCGGCTGGTCCGGCTGATGCGGTCCTTCCGGCCGCACGTCGTCACGACGTACGACGAGAAGGGCGGCTACCCGCACCCCGACCACGTCCGCTGCCACGAGGTGTCGGTGGCGGCGTTCGAGGCGGCCGGCGACCCGGAGCAGTACCCCGACTCGGGAGAGGCGTGGCAACCGCTGAAGCTGTACTACTCCCACAACTGGAACCGGCCGAAGATGATCGCCATCCACGAGGCAATGCTCGAGCACGGCCTCGAGTCGCCGTACGCCGACCGGCTCGACGAGTGGAAGCCCGACCCCGAGTGGGATGCCCGGGTGACCACGCGGATCCCGTGCGGCGACTACTTCGGCGTCCGCGACCAGGCTCTCCTCGCACACGCCACTCAGATCGATCCGGACGGGCCCTGGTTCTTGGTCCCGCGGGAGATCCAGCAGACCGCGTGGGGGACCGAGGACTTCGAGCTGGCCACCAGCCACGTGGAGACGTCGATCCCGGAGGACGACCTGTTCGCCGGGATCACCCCGGATCGCTGAACCGGGGCCGGAGGAGGAGAATGACGCCATGGCACTCCCGCTGGCCGTTCTGCTGCCGCTGCTCGACGGCGGGTCCGACCCGGTCCCGGCCGAGAACGACGTCGTCGCCGGCCCCACGGCCCTGCTGGTCTTCGGGTTCCTCGTCCTCGCCGTGGTGGTGCTGGCCTTCAGCTTCCGCAAGCAGCTGCGCAAGGCGCAGGCCGCGCGCGAGAAGGGCGTGTACGGCGACCCGCCGGCCGCCGCGACCGAGAGGGACGCGACGGCCGACGAGGCCAAGCAGTAGCTCGACCTACTGGACGTCGCGCCGTTGCTCGTCGGTGAACTCCGCCATCGCGGCCGCGGCCGGTGCGGGCATGCCCCCGGCCCTGGCCTCGCGGTAGCGGGTGACGTTGGCCGCCGTCGCGGCCATCGCCTGCTTGACCTTGCCGCGCCCGTAGGTCACCGCGTGCCCGGCACCGACGCCGATGCTCATCCCGACCTCGATGGCGTCCTGGTCGGCACCGAGGTACAGGAACTGCCACTGGTAGTCCTGGGTCTGCTTCTCGATGAGCTGCTTGACCTGCGGGTGCGCCCACTCGCGACTGGCGTTCTCCATGCCGTCGGTCATGATCCCGACGACGACCGTGCCCGGTCGCTGGTCCTCCGGCAGTGCCGCGAGCCGCTTGCCCGCGTCGATGACCATCCGGCCGATCGAGTCGAGCAGGGCGGTGGTGCCACGAGGCTGCAGGACGAGCGAGGGTACGTCGGCGATCGGCCGGTCGGCGTAGACCTCCTCGTAGTGGTCGTCGAACTGCGCGAGGGTGACCCGGCACTCGTCGGCGGCCCCGAGGGTGACCCGCCGCTGCTCGGCGATGAACGCGTCGAACCCCCCGACGGTGTCGTCGACGATCGTCTGCATCGACCCGCTGCGGTCGAGCAGGAAGTAGAGGTGGGTCAGGTTCGGGTTCGTCATGGCTGGTCTCCTCAACTGGTCGGTCAACTGGTCGGGCGTCTGGGTCGGAAGCGCATGGGGGCCGGCGGCGCAGCGCCGGGCGGCAGCGGCGCGTGGCGGCCCTGCTCCACGTCGTACCGCGCCCGCTCGACGCCCGCGGCCGTGACCCGGCCCTCCTCGGACTGGTAGGCCGCGAGGATGCGGGTGCGGGCGAGCCGGGGGCCGACGGCGTTCTCGCTGAGACCCGCCAGCGCACCGGCCGAGCGGAGCGTCTCGCCCTCGACGACGGCGGCCGCCATGGCCTCGTCGATCGCCGCCGTCAGGTGCTCCTGCGCCTCGCGCAGCAGGGGCAGGGCCGCGGCCGGGTCGCCGGGGTCCGCGGCAGCGAGCGCCTTGCGAGCGCGGGTCACAGCGGAGCCGATGGGCTCGGGCGATTGCGGTGCGGCGTTCATGCGCACCACGGTACCGCACTAACTGCGGCGACTCAAGAACTCCGGTGTAGCACCACCAGGCAGTCGTACGCCGTCGCGTCCCCCACCGGTCGGGCCACCCGCCCGGCCCGCTCCACCTCGAGGTCGTGGCCGGCCAGGTCGGCAAGCACGTCCTCGGCCGTCATCAGCACCGCCGGGTCCTGCGGGCCACCGCTGCCCTCGGTCAGGTTGGTCGAGTCGTGGGCGACCACGACCAGCGTGCCGCCGGGCTGCAGGGCCGCGAAGGCCCGCTCGTGCGCCCTCCGCCGCTCCTCCTCGACCAGCTGGAGGTACGCCACCACGACCAGGTCGTGCTCCGGCGGCCAGTCCGTCGCCGTGGCGTCGGCGACCACCCAGGCGACCCGGCTCTCGACGCCGGCGTGCGCGGCCAGTCGCTGGCCCTTCTCCAGGCCGACCGCGGAGAAGTCGGCGGCCGTCACGGTCCAGCCGCGCTGGGCCAGCCAGATCGCGTTGCGCCCCTCCCCGGCCGCCAGGTCGAGGGCCCGGCCGGGCGAGAGGTCCGCGCAGACCTCCGCGACGAAGCGGTTCGGCTCGGCCGACCAGACGAGCTCGGCGGCGGCGTACCGCTCGTCCCACCCCGCCGCGTCCATGCCGTCAGTGTTCCACGCCCCATTTCGGGATAGTCCGCGACGAAAAGCACCTCGAAACGCGGGTGGTGAGGTGCTTTTCGTCGCGGACTATCCCCCCAGGCGCTGGGTCCGGCCGTCGGCCCACTGGAGGTACGACGTCCGGCCGGAGCGGGCTGCCAGCCAGGCGGGGGCATCGGCGTCGAGGGCGAGGGCCGTCGTCGCGTCGAGGTCGGCGACGGTGAGGCTCGCGGCCACGACCGTCACCGAGGCGAGGTGCCGTGGGGACAGACCGGTCCGGGCGTCGACCACGTGGGCGCCGCGGTGGGCGAGTCCGGAGGTCGCGAGGGCTCCCCCGCGGAGTGCCACGACGGCGACCAGGCGCAGCGGGTCCCGGGCGTCCTCGATGCCGATCCGCCAGTCCGCCCGGTCCGGGCGGGCCACGTGGACGACCATGTCGCCACCGGCCGACAGGCAGAAGTCGGTGTCGTCGAGGGCGCGGAGGTGTCGCGCGGCGCGCTCGACGGCCCAGCCCTTCACCACGCCGCTCGGGTCGAGCCGCCCGCCGCGGACGACGTCGAACGCACCCGCGGACTCCCGGCGCGCCTGCTCGCCGAGGGCGAGCACCTCGGCGACCTCGGGCGGTCCGGCGCTCGCCCTGACCTCTCCCCGGTCGAGCCGGCTGACGAACGAGTCGTCGCGGTAGGTGCTGAACACCCGGTCCACCTCGCGCAGGTCGGCGACCACGGCGGCCCAGGCGGCGTCGGCCGCCGCGTCGTCCCGGTGCCGCCCGCGGAGCGCGACGCTGACGGGCATCCCCATCACGTGCTCGACCCGGCGGCGTACGGGAGCAGCGGTGGCGGTCACAGCCCCGCCTGGTCCAGAGCGCTCTGCAGCGACTGCTCGTACCCCGTGCTGGTGACGGTCGCGCCGCTGACCATGTCGATCTGGGCGCTCTGCGCGTCGAGGGTCTCCTGGATGAGCACGGGCAGCGCGTAGGAGTTGATCTCCTGGTCGCGGCCGTTCCCGCTCGGGTACTGCAAGACCGAGACGTCGGTGACCTTGCCGCCGCTCACGGTGAGCGCGACCTGGACGGGTCCCCACTGGGTCTGTGCGGTGTCACCGGTGACGGTCGAGGATCCGCTCCCGGAGGACCCGCTCCCCGACGACCCGCTCCCCGAAGACGCGCTTCCGGAGGACCCGCCGCCGGAGGTACCGCCCGCCGTCGTCGAGGTCGAGCCGCTGCTCGTCCCCGAGGTGATGGGGGGCACGGTCGCGGTCGTGAGCGTGCTGCTCGTTGAGGTGTGGTAGCCGAACATCAGCACCACCACGGTGATGGTGGACAGGATCCAGCTCGAGATGCGTCTCATGCCGTCACCAGCTCGAAGCTCTCGAGGTGCAGCTGGTCCGGGGGGAGGCCGGCGGCCAGCAGGGCCGTGGTGAGTGAGGCGGTCCAGGCGGGTGGCCCGCAGACGTACACGTCGCGCTCGGCGAGGTCCGGCAGCCAGCCGCGAAGCACGGCGACGTCGTCGGCGCCGCCGACGTCGGTGCCCCTGCCCAGCCAGGAGGCGGCGGCGCGCCGGCGGCCCGGCAGCTCGACGACCTGCAGGCCGCGCTCGGCCGCCAGTACGGCGAGCTCGTCGCGGAACAGCGGGACGTCGGTGAAGCGCTGGAGGAGCACGGCGTCGCCCCAGGCGTACGGCGACCCTTCGGCGAGGGCGCGGAGCGGGGTGATGCCGACGCCGGCGCCGAAGTACGCGACCCGGTGGCGGGTGCGGGCGCGGTCGGTGAGCCGGCCGAACGGGCCCTCGACCAGCGCCCGGGTGCCGGGCCGGAGGCCGGCGACTGCCGCGCTCCCGTCCCCGGACCCGGCGACGGTGATCCGCAGGCTCCGGCCGTCGGGTGCTGCGGAGAGCGAGTACGGGTTGGCTCGGCTCCACCCGGGCCCGGCCAGGAACCGCCAGCCGAAGAACTGGCCGGCCTCGGCCGTCAGGCGGTGCAGCCGGCGGCCGGTGAGGTAGACCGACCAGACCCCCGGCGCCTCGGGGACGACGGAGGAGACGCGGAGGTCGTGCCGCAGGTTCGTCCAGACGGGCACCGCCACCCGGAACGCGAGGACCACACCCGCCGCCAGCGCCCACGCCGTCCACCAGAAGACGGTGCGACCGGGCGAGGAGGTGAAGTCGGTGCCCGTCCACAGCTGGTGCGGAAGGGCGAGCCCCACGCCGAGGTAGGCGTACAGGTGCAACAGGTGCCACGACTCGTAGCGCAGCCGGCGACGGGCCGCCCGCACGCTCGTCACCACGACCATTACCAGCGCGGCCGTCCCGCCCAGGGCGAGCAGCATGCCCGGGTAGTCGACGACCAGGTTCCAGAAGGTCTGGGGGACCTGGGCCACCGAGCCGAGCGCGTAGCCCCAGGTGATCAGCACGATGTGCCCCAGCATCAGGTTGAACGAGGTGAACCCGACCAGCCGGTGGATCCGCGCCAGCCGGTCCTGGCCGAAGGCCCGCTCGAGGATCGGGACGCGAGCCATCAGCACCACCTGCGCCAGCAGCAGGACCGACGCGGTCAGGCCCGCCAGCCTGCCCAGGGAGTCCAGGCCGGTGGTCCAGCCGCCGAGGTTCTGGACCCCGCCGCCGGCGACCCACCAGTACGTCACCAGCAGCAGGGCCAGCCACAGCGTGCTCGCGGCGGCGGAGCGCACCCGCCCGTCGACGCGGCTCATGAGGCCGACGAGCCTGGGCTGAGGTCGTCGTCGGGCAGCTGCTGGTCGTCATTGCCGGCGCGCGGGTCGGGGAAGCCGTTGGGCGGCTGCTGGCCCTGCCCCGGGAACGTGCCTCGGGAGCCGTCTTCCCGGCCGTTGCCGGGGAACCCGCCACCCGTGGCCGGCCGTCCGAAGCGGCCGTGGCCTTCGCTCCCTTCGTCGGCGCTCGCGTGCCCGAGGGCGAAACCGCCCGTGCCTGCGACCAGTGCGATGCCGACCGCGCCACCGGCGAGCAAGAGGCGACCGCGGTTTCTCCCGGGTTGCCGCGGCGGCGGCGCCGGGGCGTAGGCGACCGGTGACCCCTCGTCGGGCGTCGTGACGGGCGAGGGCGGCGTGGCCGGCGGCCGCTCGGCGGACTCCCAGCGGGAACCGCTCACGGGCTGGTCGACCGGCTGGGTCTCGTCGTTGCTCATGAGCACAGCCTCGGCCAGCGCCCTGAGCGTCCGCACGGTCTCACCTGTGCGTCACCTGTGCGCTCAGGCGACGTCGGCCTCCATGGCGGCCACGAAGTCACGCTTGACGCTGCGCCAGGCCTCGTCGGACATCGTCCGCCGCCAGTACGGCGAGCACGACATGTCGGCACGCGTCAGCCCGCGCTCGGTGAGCAGGTGACGGCGGATCGCGCGAATCTCCCCGGCCTCGCCGTGCACGAACGCGTGCACCCGGCCGGCGGGGAAGTCGAGGCCGGCGACCGCGTCCGCGAGCAGGTGGACGTCGACGTCGGCTCCGGTGCGGTGCAGCCACCGCAGGTCGAGGTCGCCGGCGGAGTCGAGCGGGATCTGGTGGTCCGGCCCGTCACAGACCAGGCGCACGACGACCTTGTGGCCCGCAGGCACTGCCTCCAGGGACGCGGCGATCGCCGGCAGGGCCGACTCGTCGCCTACCAACAGGTGCCAGTCGGCGTCGGGGTCGGGGCGGTAGCCGCCGCCGGGACCCTCGAAGACGAGCACGTCGCCCGGCGCGACGCCGGCCGCCCACGGCCCGGCGATGCCCTCGTCGCCGTGCACCACGAAGTCCAGGGTCAGCCGGCCGGCCTCCTGGTCCCACGAACGCACGGTGTAGCGGCGGCGAACCGGCCAGACGTCCTCCGGGTGCTCGTCGCGCACGGTGGCGGGCTCGAACACCGCGTCGTACGGCGCCCCGGCCGGCGGGATCGCGACGTTCACGTAGGCGTCGGTGTCGGCCGGCGTGGGGAATCCGGTCAGCCCCGGCCCGCCGAGCACCACGCGCACCAGCACGGGCGTCAGCCACTCGCGGGTCTCGACCTGTCCATGCCATGCAGCCATGAAGTAAGGCTAGCCTTACTTGGCTCTTTCGTTCGCATCGACTCTTGCCTGTGCCACGGGAGAAGGAGTAGGCAGAACCACTCGGGTCCGGCACTCGGACCGCACGCCACCCTGGGGAGTCCCCATGTCAGGTCGTCGTCTCGTCGCCACCGCCGTCGTCATCGCCCTGCCGCTGCTGGGTCTCACGGCCACCGAGGCGGCTTCCGCACCGCCGGACGGCCCCCGAGCGAAGAAGGCCGGCAAGCTCGCCGTTCCCCTGGACGACACGAAGGAAGCGGTCGACAAGCCGCTCAGGGTCGACGGCAAGTGGATCAAGGTGCCGAAGGCCTATCCGGGTCGCGCGCGGACCGGCCCTCGTGCCCGGCTGGCGGAAACGACGCCGCCGGTCGGCACGGTCCGGCAGTGGCTCGGCCGCGACCAGGCGTTGGGCACCTTGTACCGGAAGGACTACAAGCTGCGCGGCGTGGGCGACAAGCTGGAGGTCTGGGTCGCCACTGACACGTCGTTCCCGGCCGGCGACTGCCGGAACGCGATCGCGAACACGACCACGGTCACCGACGCGCAGGTGTCCGACCTGATCGACCAGTTCGACGACAACATCTACCCGTTGGAGACCGCCACCTTCAGCACGCCGCCGGACCGCGACGGCACCAACGCCATCCTCGGGCCGGACGCCAGCGGAAACGGCGGCGTCTACACGGGTGACGGCGACAAGACCGTCGCCCTGATCGACAACGTCCGGGACGCCAACTACTACGCGTTCCCGGCCAACCCGACCTACATCGCCGGTTTCCACTCCGGGCAGTACAACGAGCTGTTCGACCGCAACGTGATGACGATCGACGCGTTCGACTGGGCGCACCGCACCGGGGCGAACCCGCCCGACGCGCCGACCACCGACCTGTGCACCAGCCGCCCGGCACGGCCCTTCCTGTACGAGAGCACGTTCGCCCACGAATGGCAGCACCTGCTGCACTACTACACCGACCGGAACGAGCAGATCTGGCTCAACGAGGGCATGTCCGACTTCGCCCAGACACTGACCGGGTACGTCGACGCCAGCAAGACCGTGTTCGACCGCGGCGCCGACAGCCACATCTTCTGCTTCCAGGGCTTCGGCAGCGTCCAGACGCCGTTCAACCCGAACCCTCGCGACTGCGGCGGCCCGGAGAACTCGCTGAACCTGTGGAACGAAGGCACCCCGACACAGGTGCTGGCGGACTACGGCAACGCCTACTCCTTCATGCTCTACCTGTTCGACCACTACGGCACCGACCTCATGTCGCGGCTGCACCGTGACGGCGAACTGCAGGGCCTGCCCAGTGTCGACGCGGCGTTGACCGCGGAGGGCCAGCCGGACCTGTACCGCGTGCTGCACGACTTCCAGACCTCGACCCTGGTGGACAAGATCATCGAGGGGAAGAAGGGGAAGTTCCAGGGCCGGCCGAAGTCCCTGGTGACGACGCCGAGCCTGCGCTCGACTGTCAACTTCGCCGACCCGAACGTGAACGACAACCCGGGTGCCGCGCCGAACGGCGCGGACTACGTCGCCCTGGAGGGTGCCGGTGGTCAGCTCGTCAGTGGCAAGAACCTCAGGTCGCTGACTTTCGCCGGCGCTCCCAGCCTGCCGCCGTCCCCCTTGCTGTGGACGGTCGTGAACAACGACCCCGACCGCCCGGGGAACTCGGTGCTGTGGTCGGGCAACGTCAACAACCTCGATGCGTCCGCGGTCACCGCGGTCGCCGTGCCGACGACCGACCCGACGCTGCGGTTCCTGGCCAAGTACGGCGCCGAGGCCGACTTCGACTACGGCTACGTCCTCGTGTCGACCGACGGTGGCTCGACGTACACCGCAATCCCGGGTGACCGGACGGTTGCCGGGCCGCTGGGTCCGGCCGTCAACGGCACCACCGCAGGGTTCGAGGCGCACAGCTACGACCTGTCGGCCTACGCCGGCCAGAACATCCTGATCGGCTTCCGCTACCTCTCCGACGGCGGCGTCAACGAGGGCGGCTGGCTGATCGACGACATCACCGTCGGCGGCACGTTGGTCAGTGACGGCTCCAGCCTGGATCCGTTCGACTCGCTGACCGAGGTCAGGCCGACGCCGGTCCACTGGAACCTGCGGCTGGTCGGCATCGACGAGGGCAAGAAGGCGACCGCCAGGCAGCTCGAGTACGACGGCCAGGGCACGGTGACCCTGAACCGGGGCGCGCTGGGCGCCCTGAGTCCCTTCTCGACCGTCGTGGCGATCGTGGCCTACGACGAGCCGACCGAGCTCGTCGGCCAGTACGCCGCGTACACGCTGAAGGCCAATGGCGTCACCCAGCCCGGCGGAGGTGGCTGAGTCCTGAGCTGATGACGGGGGGCACGATGGGGTCATGCCCAACCGGCTCGCCCTCGCCACGTCGCCCTACCTCCTCCAGCACGCCGACAACCCGGTCGACTGGTGGGAGTGGGGCGACGACGCGTTCGCGCAAGCACGTGAACGGGGCGTGCCGGTCCTGCTGAGCGTCGGGTACGCCGCCTGCCACTGGTGCCACGTGATGGCGCACGAGTCGTTCGAGGACGACGCGACGGCGGCGTACCTCAACGAGCGGTACGTGAGCATCAAGGTCGACCGCGAGGAGCGGCCCGATGTCGACGCCGTCTACATGCAGGCGACGACCGCCATGACCGGGCACGGCGGCTGGCCGATGACGGTCGTGCTCGACCACGACGGCAACCCGTTCTTCGCGGGCACCTACTTCCCCGACAACGCCCGCGGTGGGATGCCGTCGTTCCGACAGGTACTCGAGGCGGTCACCGAGGCGTGGACCGGCCGGCCCGACGACGTTCGCCGGGTGGCCGCGGACCTGCGCGAGCACCTGCAGCGGACGGTCACCGGTGTCCCGGCGCCGATCGACGAGGCGGTTCTCGACGCCGCCGTCACGCGGCTCGGCACGGACTTCGACCAGACGCACGCCGGCTTCGGCTCTGCCAACCAGTGGGCGCCGAAGTTCCCGCCCTCGATGGTGCTGGAGGCGCTGCTGCGGCACGCGTGGCGGACCGGCTCCGAACGCGCCGCCGCGATGGTGGACGCAACGTGCGAGGCGATGGCGCGCGGGGGCATGTACGACCAGCTGGGGGGCGGGTTCGCGCGGTACTCCGTGGACCGCGAGTGGGTGGTGCCGCACTTCGAGAAGATGCTCTACGACAACGCGCTGCTGCTGGGCGTCTATGCGCGGTGGGGCGGTTCGCTCGGTCTCCGGGTGGCCGAAGAGACGGCCGACTTCCTGGTGCGCGAGCTCGGCACAGCTGAGGGCGGCTTCGCGGCCGCGCTGGACGCGGACTCCGAGGGCGAGGAAGGCCGGTTCTACGTCTGGACGCCCGCGCAGCTGGCTGAGGTGCTCGGTGAGGACGACGGCGCCTGGGCGGCGAGGTTGTTCGCGGTGACCGAGGCCGGGACGTTCGAGCACGGCTCGTCGACGCTCCAGCTGCCGGCCGACCCGGACGAGGCGGATCATCAGGGCCGGTGGTCCGACGTACGCCGCCGGCTGCTGGACGCCCGCGAGCTGCGGGTCCGCCCCGCTCGCGACGACAAGGTCGTGGCCGCGTGGAACGGGCTGGCGATCGCCTCCCTGGTCGACGCGGGTCGGCTGCTCGCGCGGGAGGACCTGGTGGACGCAGCGGTCCGGGCCGGCACCCTGCTCGCCGACCTGCACGTGCGGGCCGACGGCTCGTTGCTCCGGGTCTCCCGCGACGGGACCGCCGGCCGGCACCGCGGAGTGCTCGAGGACCACGGCTGCGTGGCGTCGGGATTCCTGGCCCTGGCCGGGGCGACCGGCGAGGGTGTCTGGCTCGACCGCGCGAGGTCCGTGCTCGACCACGCCCTCGACCGCTTCCGCGCCGACGACGGCGGCTTCCACGACACGGCCTCCGACGCGGAAGCCCTCGTTGCGCGGCCGCGCGACCCGTCGGACAACGCCAGCCCGTCCGGGCTGTCGGCCACGGTGCACGCGCTGCTCGCGGCCTCCGCCCTCACGGGCGACGGGCGGTACGCGCAGGCCGCCGACGACGCTCTCGGCACCGTGGCTGCGCTGGCGGTGCAGGCCCCGCGGTTCGCAGGATGGTCGCTGGCCGCCGCCGAGGCGGTGGCGGCGGGGCCGCTGGAGGTCGCGGTCGTCGGCCCGGCGGGTACGGCTCGCGAGGAGCTCGAGCGGACCGCTCGCCGGGCGCCAGGAGTCACCGTTGTCGTCGCGGACGACGGCCACGACGCCATCCCGCTGCTGGCGGCGCGGGGTGCCGTGGACGGTGAGCCGGCGGCGTACGTGTGCCGGGAGATGGTGTGCGATCGGCCGGTCACGAGGGTGCCCGACCTGGCCGCGCTGCTAGCGGGAGGCCAGCGACGCTAGCGCCGTGAGCGCCCTGTCGGCGTGCACGACCATGCTCCACTCGCTGGCGATCACCTCGTGGATCACGCCGTCGCTGCCGATGACGAACGTGGCGCGCTTGACCGGGGTGACGTACTTGCGCTTGACCCCGTAGGCCCGGGCCACCGCACCGTCCTGGTCGGAGACCAGGGGGAAGTCGATGCTGGTCTTCTGCGAGAACTTCCGCTGCTGGTCCATCGAGTCGGTGCTGATGCCGATCGGCTGGGCGCCGGCCGCGGCGAACTCCGCGGCCAGGTCGCGGAAGTGGCAGACCTCCGCGGTGCAGCCGCCGCTGAGTGCGGTCGGGTAGAAGAACAACACGACCGGGCCGTCGGCCAGCCGCTCGGCGAGGTGCACGGGCTTGCCATCCTCGTCCGGGAGCTCGAAGTCGGGGGCCGGAGAACCTGCTTCGATCGTCTTCACCACGGTGGTTCGGAGCGGGGGGCCGTCCAGATGGTCAGCCCACCCCGAGGCGGGCCAGCAACCGGGCGCTGAACGTGTCGCGGGGCAGGTCGTCGGTCAGCAGGCCGAGCCCGGTGTGGAACGCCACCCCGACCAGGGCCACGGCCAGCGCCCCCACGGCCAGCCGCTGCCACAGGCGCGGCCCGTCGTCCCGGGCGGACGTGACCCGATCGTGCGTGCGCTCGAGCCACCGCACGAACACGGTCGAGACCAGCGTGCTGACGACGCTGGCCACCACGGCGCCGATCACCGTGCCGACCAGGCCGAGCCTGGTGCTCAGGACCGTTGCGGTCGCCGCGGCCACGGCTCCGGCGAGGACGGCGGGATAGGTCAGGGAAGGGCGGTTTTCGTCAGACATGTCATGAGAGGGACGAACCAGCCGCCCGCAGGGTTGCCAGGTCAGCGGGTGACGCCAGTCACCGCAGGCTGTAGACAGCCAACGAGATGCCGACGTAGTGCGTCACGAACGCCAGGATCGTCAAGCTGTGGAAGATCTCGTGGAAGCCGAACCAGTGCGGCCAGGGATCGGGCCGCCGGATGCTGTAGACGAGACCGCCGAGGGTGTAGAGCGCCCCGCCGACTGCGACCAGCACGAGCACGGCGGTGCCGATCCCGACGCCGAGGCGGTCCGAGCCCTCGGCGAAGGAGGGGATGTAGAACACGCCTGTCCAGCCCATGCCGATGTAGATCGGCATGTAGATCCACTTGGACGCGCCGATCCAGAAGACCTTGAACAGCACGCCGAGCACCGCCACCGACCAGACGACCGTGAGCAGCACGACCCGCTGGCTGCCCTGGAGGAACACGACCGTGAACGGGGTGTAGGTCCCGGCGATGAGCAGGAAGATGTTGGCGTGGTCGAAGCGCCGCAGGACCCCGTGCACACGCGGCGACCAGTGGCCGCGGTGGTAGACCGCCGAGACCGTGAACAGCAACAGCGCCGAGACGACGTACACCGCCGACCCGATCCGCGTCGACGCGGTCGGCGACAACGCGAACAGCACGATGCCGGCAGCCAGGGTGAGGGGTGCGGATGCGAGGTGCAGCCAACCACGCAACCGCGGCTTCACCTCGGCGACGGCGTCGGCCAAGGAGTCGATGATCGACTCTCGTGTCGGGCGCGCGTCCTCCATGCGCAGTGAAGTTAGCATCGCCCCCGTGGCCAACTGGCGGGAACCGGTGAGATGCGCCTCGGATTCCTGACCAGCTGGGGGCTCGAAGATCCCGACTCCTGGTCCGGCGTGGTCCAACCGATGTACGCGGCGCTCCATGCTGTCCTAGGTACCCACTCGGACCTGGTTCCGATACCTGTTTCGGTGACCCGGCATCATCTCGTCGACCGGGCGGCGACGCGGCTGCTGGGGCAGGTCGGCCGCGGGTACCTGCCGGAGCACGCCTTGGCCACCAGCCGATCCTGGGCCGCCGGCACCACCCGGCTCGTGCGGGAGGCCCGTGTCGACGTGGTGTTGTCCGTGGCGGCCTCGACGCCGCTGGCCTACGCGCGACACGGCCTTCCGGTCGTCGAGGTCAGCGACTCGACCTTCGGCCTGGTGACGGGCTACTACCCGCAGTTCACCGGCCTGCACGCGGTCTCCCGCTGGCAGGGCGAAGCGCTGGGGCGGCGTACGTCCCGCCGAGCCGCGGCGTTCCTCATCGCCACCGACTGGGCGGCCCGGTCGCTCGAGGAGGACTACGGCGTGGAGCGGACCAGGATCACGGTGGCGCCGTTCGGCCCGTCCACCACGTCGGCTCGGCTCCCGGACGGCCCACGACCGGGCGAGCCGCTGCGCCTCCTCTTCGTGGGCAGGGACTGGGTGCGCAAGGGCGGCGAACGGGCGCTGGAGATCCTCACCGAGCTGCGGCGGTCGGGCACGGCCTGCGAGCTGACGGTCGTGGGGCCCGGGCCCGAGGCGCCCGGCATCCCCGCCGAGGGCGTGCGCGTGCTGGGCCGCGTGGCTCGCTCCGGCATGGGGGACCTGTACGCCGCGCACGACGTGCTGCTGGAGCCGGCCCTGGCCAACGCCGGCGGGGTGACGCTGACCGACGCGACCGCGTCCGGCCTGCCCGTCGTCGCCACGCGCACCGGGGGCGTGCCGTCGATCGTCGACGACGGGGTCACCGGCCTCCTCGTCGATGCGGACAACCCGGTCCCCGGCGCGGTCGCCGCTCTGCGCCGGCTGGCCGAGCCGGACGCCTGGCGGTCGATGTCCGAGGCCGGCGTGCGGCGAGGTACGGATGTGCTCTCGTGGGAGAAGTGGGCCGCGACCACGGTCGACGTCTGCGGGCGGGTGGCGCGGCCGCGGGCTTAGGAGGGCCGTCAGTCGTTAGCATCGGTGGCGTGGGTGAGTGGAAGGAACGCGTCCGACGTCTCTTCTACCCGGCGTACGAAGCCCGCATGCTGCACGCCCTCCCGAAGGACAGGCTGCCCGCGCACGTCGGCGTGATGCTCGACGGGAACCGGCGGTGGGCCAAGTCGGTCGGCGGTGACTCCTCCCACGGCTACCGCGCCGGCGCGGCGAACATCGACCCGCTGCTGGAGTGGTGCGACGAGGTCGGCGTCCAGGTCGTCACCCTCTGGCTGCTCTCGACCGACAACCTGAACCGTCCCTCCGAGCAGCTCGCCCCGCTGCTGGGGATCATCGAGGGCGCTGTCACCTCCCTCGCCGACCAGCAACGCTGGCGGGTGCATCCGGTCGGCGCGCTCGACGTGCTGCCTGCGAACACCGCGCTGGTGCTGAAGGACGCCGAGGACCGCACGCGCGACGTCACCGGGATGCTCGTCAACGTCGCGGTCGGATACGGCGGGCGGCGCGAGATCGCGGACGCCGTGCGGTCGTTGCTCCAGGAGCACGCCGAGCGCGGAACCAGCCTCGAGGAGCTCGCCGAGGTCATCGACGTCGAGCACATCGCCGAGCACCTCTACACCAAGGGCCAGCCCGACCCCGACCTCGTGATCCGCACCTCCGGCGAGCAGCGCCTCGGCGGCTTCCTCCTCTGGCAGTCCGCGCAGAGCGAGTTCTACTTCTGCGAGGCCTACTGGCCCGACTTCCGCAAGGTCGACTTCCTGCGCGCGATCCGCGCCTATGCCCAGCGCGAGCGCCGCTACGGCGCCTGAGGTTGGCCTCGGCGTGTGATTCGTCAGCGATCCTGCGGGTGATCGCAGCGGGGTGACTTCTGACGAATCGAGATCGATCGCCCGCCGCAGGCGAACCGGTCTGGGCCGGACACCCACAGTTCACCCCGACTTCGGGCGTGTTGCCACGCGACGGCGGTGGGCCGTCGTACGTTCGTAGCCATCGGCGGGTGGGGAAGCCCGCCGTACTGGGAGGCAAGTTCGTGGCACACCGCGACCGCACATCGGGGGCTTGCTCCCGCGTGTGCGGGAGCCGGCACTCCGGCTCACTTCCCTCCTCCCGGTCCGTCCGCGTGAACTGACACAAGGACCGGGGCAGGAGTGCCCGCGCCGGTCGTGAGGGGTGCCCCGTGAGTCGCACAGTGCCTCAGGCCCGTTCCAGGTCTCCGAAGAAGGTCGCCGTCAGCTCCCACCGCACGTTCGTCCTCGACACCAGCGTGCTGCTCGCCGATCCGGGCGCGCTCAAGAGGTTCGCGGAGCACGAGGTGGTGCTGCCGGTCGTGGTGATCACCGAGCTCGAGGGCAAGCGTCACCACCCCGAGCTGGGCTTCTTCGCGCGCACCGCGCTGCGCATGCTCGACGACCTGCGGATCATCCACGGCCGCCTCGACGAACCGGTTCCCGTCGGCGACGACGGCGGCACCATCCGGGTCGAGCTCAACCACACCGACCCGGCGGCGCTGCCCTCCGGGTTCCGGCTCGGCGACAACGACACCCGGATCCTCGCGGTGGCACGCAACCTCGCCGACGAGGGGCACGGCGTGACACTGGTCTCCAAGGACCTCCCGCTGCGCATCAAGGCCTCCGCGGTCGGGCTGGACGCCGAGGACTACCGCGGCGACGCCATCAGCGACTCCGACCCCGGGTACTCCGGCATGGCGGAGCTCGACGTGTCCGCGGCCGAGCTCGACGAGCTGTACGACGACGGCTCGATCGACCTGCCCGCCGCCCGGGAGCTGCCGTGCCACTGCGGCCTGGTCCTGCTCTCGGACCGGGGCACAGCCCTCGGCCGGGTCGGCCCGGACAAGCAGGTCCGGCTGGTTCGCGGGGACCGCGAGGCGTTCGGCATCCACGGCCGGTCCGCGGAGCAGCGGATCGCCCTGGAGATGCTGCTCGACCCCGAGGTCGGCATCGTCTCCCTCGGCGGCCGGGCCGGCACGGGCAAGTCGGCGCTCGCTCTCTGCGCCGGCCTCGAGGCGACCCTCGAGCGCCGACAGCACAAGAAGGTGGTGGTCTTCCGGCCCCTGTTCGCCGTCGGCGGCCAGGAGCTCGGCTACCTCCCGGGTTCGGAGAGCGAGAAGATGTCGCCCTGGGCGCAGGCGGTCTTCGACACCCTGGGTGCCATCACCTCCCGCGACGTGATCGACGAGGTCCTCGACCGGGGCATGCTGGAGGTGCTCCCGCTCACGCACATCCGCGGCCGCTCGCTGCACGACGCGTTCGTGATCGTCGACGAGGCGCAGTCGCTCGAGCGCAACGTGCTGCTGACCGTGCTCTCGCGGATCGGCGCGGGTTCGAAGGTGATCCTCACCCACGACGTGGCCCAGCGGGACAACCTGCGCGTGGGCCGGCACGACGGCATCGTCGCGGTGGTGGAGAAGCTCAAGGGCCACCCGCTCTTCGCCCACGTCACCTTGACCCGGTCCGAGCGTTCGCCCATCGCGGCGCTGGTCACCGAGATGCTGGAGAACGTCACCCTCTGAGCATGGTCCCCGTCACGGACGGGGCCCCTGTGAATGGTGTGGCTCCTGGTGCGAATTGTTACCTACGCGCCTGGGGTTTCTCGGCCGTTGTTTTGCCGTGCCGCGCCGTTCATGGGCAAAGTGTCGTGATCGTTCCGTGATCTGGTGACCCAGATCAGTGACTCGGCCCGCACGGAACGCCCCTTGCTCGATCGATTCAGCACCCCCGACCCTGACGCCGATCCTGAGAACTTTCCCCTGTGACTTCTTCCCACCGCGCCTCCCGGAACGACCGCGCCTCCCGGGCCGAACCGTCGACCCCTCGCGCGTCGGGCGGGACGCACCGCGGCAGCCACGCCGCGCCGCGAGACCACGCGACGGCACGCAAGGCCATCAAGACCGCGACCATCACCGGCGGCCTCGCCTCGATGGCCACCGCGGTCGTGGTCGGAGGTGGGGTCCTCTCGGCAGGGTCCCCGGTCATGGATGCTGCCGGTGACCTGGCCGCGGCCGCCGCGCAGCCGTCGTCGACACCCCTGACGGCCGACGAGCTGGCCGCGCGCGCTCGAGTGCCGCTCTCGCGCTCGGACCGTCGCGACAGCGTCGACCGCGGAAAGGCCGAGACCCTCGCCCTCGGCGGCGGCCCCGCCGTGACGGGCAGCGAGAACATCGCCGAGGAGGACCCGCGCACGATCGCCCGAGCCCTGCTCGCGGAGTACGGCTACTCCGCCGACCAGTTCTCCTGCCTGGACTCCCTCTGGACGAGCGAGAGCGGCTGGCGGGTGAACGCCGACAACCCCAGCTCGTCGGCGTACGGCATCCCGCAGGCTCTGCCCGGCTCGAAGATGTCGTCCGAGGGGGCCGACTGGGCCACCAACCCGGTCACCCAGATCCGCTGGGGCCTGGGCTACATCCGGGACCGCTACGGCAGCCCCTGCTCGGCATGGAGCTTCAAGTCGGGCCGCGGGTGGTACTGACCACCGCCTGAGTTTTTGCCTTTCCGGTCCGGACCAGCGAGACGATTGCCACGCTGGCGCCCATGTCTCGCGCACCCCTTCGCCGCTTCGCGGCCCCTGCCCTTGCCCTCGCGGGTCTGCTGCTCGCCGTCTCGGCGCCCGGACCCGCCCTCGCCAAGCCGCCCGTGAAGCCCGGCCCGGTCACCGGGCTGGCGATGACGCTGACCAAGCCGGCTGACAACTTCCAGGTCGACGCCACGTGGAATGCGGCGACGAACGCGACGACGTACGTCGTCGCGCTCACCAACGCCGCCAACGGGGCACCGCTCGGCGGCAACACCGTGGGCACCACGACGTGGTCGGCCTCGGTGAACCTCGCCGGCGTGAGCCAGGTGCGGCTGACCGTGACGCCGATGAACCAGCGGTCCGGCCCCGCGGCCTCGATCACCCAGGTCGTGCCTGACCTGAGCGCGCCGTTCGGCACGTACACCACCTCGTGGGTCGACCGGAACGGCACCATCACCCAGACGTCGCTGACCGACGACGGCCCGGTCGGCCAGGTCTCCCGCACCGTGGACTGGGGCGACGGGTCGCCGGCGGAGCTGTGGAAGAACGGGACCACGATCAGCCACCTGTACGCCGCCGACGGGCTCTACCGCCCGACCGTGACCCTGGCCGACTCGGTCGGCAACACCCGCGTCGTGGTCGTGCCGGCCATCGTCCCCGGCGACAAGACGCCGCCGACCGGCACCTTCACCACCGGACCCGCCAAGGTCTGGGCCGGCCTGACGACGGTGAACCTGACCCAGACCGCCCTCAGCGACGACTTCAGCCCGCCGTCGTACCTGCTGCGCTGGATCAACTGGGGCGACGGCTCGGCCGTCGAGCCGTGGGTGACCTCGATCTCCGCGACGCACTTGTACGCCGCGGCCGGCAGCTACACGCCGCAGGTCGTGCTCAAGGACGAGGCCGGCAACACCGGGCAGGTCGCTGCCCAGGGCGTGGTCGTCTCGGCCGACACGGTCCGCCCGGTCGTGACCGTGAAGGTCCCGAAGAAGGCGATCGCCGACGAGGTCGGGTCGTGGAAGCGGGTCCTCGGCACGGCGACCGACACCCAGGGCACCGGCGTGGCCGGTGTCTCGGTCCGAGCCATCGAGAAGCGCACCGCTGGGTGGTTCTTCTACAAGGCCACCACCAAGACCTGGGTCAAGGCTGCGACCAAGGCGAAGGCGTGGAAGCGCGCGAAGCCCGTCGCCGCGAAGGTCGACGCGAAGGGCGCCTGGGTCGCCCGGCTCGCCGGGCTGCGCAAGGGCACGCTGATCGTCCGGGCGACCGCAACCGATGTGGCCGGCAACGTCTCAGCGCCGGTCAGCCGCAAGGCGGTGCTGACCGTCCCCTGAGTCCCGACGGCCGACCGGGTCATCCTGGTCGGCTGCCGGATCGCCGCCGCTGGCCTCACTACGCTCCCGGGGTGAGGCCAGCGGCGCATTTCAGCGGCAGCAGAAGATGGTCGCCTCGCCGTCGTAGGCCCGTGGCTCGGTGAAGGGCTCGAGGCGCCAGTCGACCTGCTCCTCGGAGGAGCGTAGGTAAGCCAGGGCGGACTCGCTGTCGAGGAAGACGGCCTGGGGCACCAGGTCGGTGCGCTCGACGGTCGCGAAGTGCCGCCGCAGCTGCTCCTCGCCGTTCTGGCTGCTGAACCCGGTGACGACGGGCGCGCCGCCCGCCTCGCGGCGGAGCGCTGCCACGTGGCCCTCGCCGTTGGTCACGGTGAGGAAGAGCCCTCCGGGCCGGAGCACCCGGCGGACCTCGGCGATCGCCCGGTCGATGTCGGGGACGTGGTACAGCATCCACATCGCCGCCACCGCGTCGAAGGACTCGTCGGCGTACGGCAGGTCCTGCGCGTCGCCGACCCGCGAGTCGATGCCCCGCGCGCGGGTCATCTCCACGAAGCGCTCGGACTGGTCGATCGTGGTGACCGACGCGTCGGGCAGCGCCGCGGCGAGCCGGACGGCGAACATGCCCGTCCCAGGGCCGACCTCGAGCACGCGGAGCGGGTTGTCGGCGACGATCGCGTCCAGGGCCTCGGTGGTCGGGTCCCGGCCGTCCGTGGTCGGATGCCACACCGAACGCCGTGTCTCGAGGTTCTCCTCGGTGACGTACTGGGCCTGGACGTGGGTGGGGTCGTCGATCCTCATCTTCTGGGGTCCCTGTTCGAAGCGGAGCGAAGCGAGCATTCGAATGGGGCAATCACTTGTTCACTCACCTGTTCTCGTCATGCTCTCGATGTCGAGGGCTTCGTCGAGCTGGGCCTCGGTGATCCGGCCCTGCTCGACGTACCCGAGGGCGACGACCGTATCCCGGATCGTCTGCCCGTCCGCGAGCGCCCTCTTGGCGATCTTCGCGGCCTCGTCGTAGCCGAGGTACTTGTTCAGCGGCGTGACCACCGACGGTGACGACTCGGCATACCGCAGCATCCGGTCCCGGTCGGCGGTGATGCCGTCGACGCAGGTCGCGAGCAGACGGCTGGCGTTGGCGAGCAACCGCTCGGACTCCAGGATGTTGCGCGCGATCACGGGCAGCATGACGTTCAGCTCGAAGCTGCCGGACGCTCCGGCGAAGGCGATCGCCGCGTCGTTGCCGATCACCTGCGCGCACACCATCAACGTGGCCTCGGGGATGACCGGGTTGACCTTGCCGGGCATGATGCTCGACCCGGGCTGGAGGTCGGGCAGGTGGATCTCGGCCAGGCCGGTGGTCGGGCCGCTGGCCATCCAGCGCAGGTCGTTGCAGATCTTCACCAGCCCCACGGCGTACGTGCGGAGCGCGCCGCTGAGCTCGACGATCGCGTCGCGGCCACCTTGCGCCTCGAAGTGGTCGCGGGCCTCGGTGAACCGCTCACCGGTGGAGTCGTTGAGCCGGGCGATGGTCTTCTCGGCGAAGCGGGCGGGGGCGTTGATGCCGGTGCCGACGGCGGTGCCGCCGAGGGGGAGCTCCCGGACGCGGGGGAGAACCGACTCGACGCGCTCCCGGGCGCGGTCGACGACCGCGGCGTACCCGCCCAGCTCCTGCCCCAGGGTCACCGGCGTGGCGTCCATCAGGTGCGTGCGTCCGGACTTCACCGCGTCGGCGTACTCGGCCCTCTTGGTGTCCAGCGATGCGTGCAGGACGGCGATGCCGTCGAGCAGGTCGCGGGCGCCGAGCACGGCGGCGACGTGGATGGCCGACGGAAAGGTGTCGTTGGAGGACTGCGCCGCGTTGACGTGGTCGTTGGGGTGCACGTCGACGCCGTGTTGCTGCGCCAGGGTGGCGATCACCTCGTTGGCGTTCATGTTGGTGCTCGTGCCGGAGCCGGTCTGGAAGACGTCGATGGGGAACTGGTCGTCGTGCCTGCCGTCGACGATCTCGGCGGTGGCACGGGCGATCCCCTCCGCCTGCTCCCCGGTGAGAACGCCCAGGTCCAGGTTCGTCTGCGCGGCGGCGGCCTTGATGCGGGCCAGCGCGTGCACGAGTGCGGGCTCGAGCGGCTGGCCGCTGATCGGGAAGTTCTCGACCGCGCGCTGGGTCTGGGCCTGCCACAGGGCGTCCCTCGGCACCCGGACCTCGCCCATGGAGTCGTGCTCGACCCGGTAGTCGTCCGTCATGACGTCGAACGTACCCAAGCCAGGTACAGCCAGTAGTGCTCCGCGCGGCCCTGCAGGTCGACGTCGTACGCCGCGGCCTCGGCGTTGCCGAACACCTCGCTCATCGCGTCCTGCAGGGCCTGGTCCTGAGCGGCGGACCAGACGACGCAGAGGCCACCGACCCGGAGCACCCTCCTCGTCGTGCCGAGCAGCGCGGGGCCGTAGAGAGCGGAGTTGGCGTCGTGGACGAGGTACCCGGGACCGTTGTCGACGTCGAGCAGAACGAGGTCGTACGCCGCGTCGTCGGCCGCCGCGATCGCCTCGGCGACGTCTCCGACGAGCACCTCGACCCGCTCGTCGCCGAGCAGCGCGGGGCCGTGCGGGACGGTGCCGTCGCGGAGCCACCCGACGAGGGCGGGCTCGATCTCGACGACGACCACGCGGCGTACCCGGTCGTCGGCCAGCACCCCCGCGAGCGTGAACCCCAGCCCGAGGCCGCCGACGAGCACGACCTCCGGACGTTCGTGGCGGGCCAGCGCCTCGCGGGCCAGCGCGCGCTCGCTGCTGGTCTCCGCGGTGTCCATCACGAAGACGCCGTTCGCGCGCAGCTCCAGCACGTCGCCATCGCGCCGGCGGAGCACGAGCTCGCCGCGCTCGGACTCGACGCGAGCGACCTCCACGCCATCATCCTCCCGTCCGGACCTCTACTGGTTTGCCCTGGTCCGCGGTCCCGCCCAGGACGTCATACGAAGCGAGGTGTCTACGGCTCGATTCGTATGACGTTGTCGGCCGTCCACAGGTACATCGGTGACGCCGGCGGCGCGTCGCGATCGCGGCCACCCTGGTGGGGTGAAGCGCACCCCGTACGACGGCCGGCTGATGCGGGCCGTCCGTGCACTGGCCGCAGAGCAGGGGGGCGTGGTCTCGCGGCGCCAGCTGTACGCCATGGGGGTCAGTCGATGGATGGTGAAGGGTCAGGTGCGGGCGCGCCGTTGGCGGCGGCTCGGTGATCAGTCGGTCGCGGTGCACGCCGGGCCCTTGCCACCGGAGGGACATCGCTGGGCCGCGGTCTTCCAAGGTGGTCCTCGCGCCATGCTCGACGGGGCTTCGGCTCTCGAAGTCGACGGCATGGAGCGGTTCTCGCTGCCGCGGGTGAGGGTCTCGGTCCCCCGAGGGGCGAGGGTCCGGCGCAACCGGAGGTACGACATCCGTCAGACCCGGCGCTGGAGTGCCGACGACCTCGTGCCCTCAGGGATCCCACGCACGCGCCGGGCCGTTGCCGCGATCCGAGGCGCGCTGTGGGCTTCCACCGATCGCCAGGCGACGTACCTCCTCGTCCTCGTCGTCCAACAAGGCATGGCTCGGCCCGAGGACTTGGGTGTCGAGCTGCTGAGGATCCGGCGGGACAAGCGGCGCTTGCTGCTGGCCATGGTCGTGAACGACCTGTTGGACGGTGCTCGCTCGCTCGGCGAGATGGACGTGGTCCGCGAGCTCGTCAGGCGAGGACTGCCGCCCCCAGACCGGCAGGTACTGCGTCAGGACAAGAAGAAGCGCTACTACCTCGACCTCTACTGGGTCGACTACGGGCTGGTCGTGGAGATCGACGGCGTCCACCACGCCTGGGTCCAGAACGTGGTCGGTGACGCCCTGCGTCAGAACTCCCTTGTCATCTCCGGTGACGTGGTGCTCAGGCTCCCTCTCCTGGGACTCCGCCTCCAGCCGGACGACTTCTTCGACCAGATCGCCGAGGCGCTGGTCGCGCGCGGTTGGCCGGCTGCGGCCTAACCCCTGGCTCACCCGACAACGTCATACGATTCGAGGTGTCTACGGCTCGATTCGTATGACGTCCCACGAGCACCTCACCCGTCCGAGCGGACCCGGATCCCCGACAACGGCACCGTGACGGCGCCGCCGGGGTCGGTGAAGAAGTCGTTGCCCTTGTCGTCGACCACGATGAACGCCGGGAAGTCCTCGACCTCGATCTTCCAGACGGCCTCCATGCCGAGCTCGGCGTACTCCAGCACCTCGACCGAGCGGATGCAGTCCTGGGCCAGCCGCGCGGCGGGGCCGCCGATGGAGCCGAGGTAGAAGCCGCCGTGAGCGTCGCAGGACTGGGTGACGACCTTCGAGCGGTTCCCCTTCGCGAGCATCACGAGCGACCCGCCAGCGGACTGAAACTGCTCGACGTAGGAGTCCATCCGACCGGCCGTGGTCGGCCCGAACGAGCCGGAGGCCATGCCCGCAGGCGTCTTCGCGGGGCCGGCGTAGTAGACGGCGTGGTCGCGCAGGTACGCCGGCATCTCCTCGCCCGCGTCCAGGCGTTCCTTGATCTTGGCGTGTGCGATGTCGCGGGCGACCACGAGCGGTCCGGTCAGGGACAGCCGGGTCTTCACCGGATGGCGCGAGAGCTCCGCCAGGATGGCGGGCATCGGCTGTCGCAGGTCGATGGCGACCACCGAGCCGCCCGAGATGTCCTCCGCGACCCCCGCGGAAGGCATGTACTGCGCCGGGTCGGTCTCCAGCTGCTCGACGTACACACCGGACGACGTGATCTTGCCCAGCGCCTGGCGGTCCGCCGAGCACGACACGGCCAGGGCGACCGGGCACGAGGCGCCGTGCCTCGGCAGCCGGACCACACGCACGTCGTGGCAGAAGTACTTGCCGCCGAACTGCGCCCCGATCCCGAAGGACTGCGTCAGCTTGAACACCTCCTCCTCGAGCTCGAGGTCGCGGAACCCGTGTGCTGACTGGGATCCCGACGTCGGGAGACTGTCGAGGTAGTGCGCCGACGCGTACTTCGCGGTCTTCAGCGCGTACTCCGCCGACGTGCCGCCGATCACCACGGCCAAGTGGTACGGCGGGCAGGCGGCCGTCCCGAGCGAGCGGATCTTCTCGTCGAGGAAGGCCAGCATCCGCTTCGGATTCAGGACCGCCTTCGTCTCCTGGTAGAGGAAGGACTTGTTGGCCGAGCCGCCGCCCTTGGCCATGAAGAGGAACTTGTACTCGGGCCCATGAGTGGGGTCGGCCGGCGTCGAGTACAGCTCGATCTGGGCGGGCAGGTTGGTGCCGGTGTTCTTCTCCTCCCACATCGTGATCGGCGCGAGCTGGGAGTAGCGGAGGTTGAGCTTCGTGTACGCGTCGTAGACCCCGAGCGAGATCGCCTCCGCGTCGTCGGCACCCGTGAGCACGCCCTCGCACTTCTTGCCCATCACGATCGCGGTGCCGGTGTCCTGGCACATCGGGAGCACGCCGCCGGCGCTGATGTTGACGTTCTTCAGCAGGTCCAGCGCCACGAACCGGTCGTTGCCGGACGCCTCCGGGTCGTCGATGATCCGGCGCAGCTGGGCCAGGTGAGCGGGCCGCAGGAAGTGCGCGATGTCGTGCATCGCCTCGGCCGTCAGCTCCCGGATCGCCGCCGGCGACACCTCGAGGAACGTCCGGCCGTTCGCCTCGAACGTGGAGACACCCTCGGTGGTCACCAGGCGGTACGGCGTCTCGTCCGGGCCGAGGGGGAGGAGGTCGGAGTAGGCGAAGGACGGTTCGGCAGCAGCCACGGATCGAACGCTAGTCCAGACTGGAGAGCGTGCCCCCAGGCAGTAACCGGTACGCCCTCCTCGTGCACCCGTCGGCCAACCGCGTCTACGCGCTCTCCTCGGC
The DNA here is from genome assembly GCA_963782155.1 of uncultured Actinomycetota bacterium. Lineage (GTDB taxonomy): Bacteria > Actinomycetota > Actinomycetes > Propionibacteriales > Nocardioidaceae > Nocardioides. Next base: position 260,904 of record CAWAIZ010000006.1, on the reverse strand, counting down.
GGCGCTCACGGTCGCCGAGCTGGGCGTGCTCGCCGCCACCCGGCTGGGCGCCCGCCTCGGCGCGGCCGAGCCGGCCCGGATCGCCGGCGTCTCGTACCTCACGTTCGACGGCGACCTCACCGCCGACGACCTGACGCTCCTCGGCGACGTGTCGACCGCGATGGCGTTGTTCGAGCGGGACGGCGAGAGCCTGCGGCCGGTGGAGCTGCCACGCCGAGACCGGTTCGACGACGACCTGCTGACGATCCTCAAGTACGCCGGGAAGACCAACGAGCTCTTCACCAAGCTGCTCCTCAACGTGACGGTGTGGTCCGCCGCCCGCGTCGAGGAGCGGCCGCTGCACGTCCTCGACCCGATGTGCGGACGCGGCACCACGCTCAACCAGGTCCTCATGAACGGCTGGCACGCGGCGGGCCTCGACGTCGACGCACGGGACTTCGACGCCTACGCCGCGTTCCTGCCGCAGTGGCTCAAGCTCAAGCGGCTCAAGCACACCGCCGACGTCACACCGCTGCGGCGCGAGGGCACCAAGCTGGGCCGCCGGTTCCGCGCCGAGATCGGCGTGACCAAGGACGACTGGAAGGCAGGCCGCGCGATCACCCTCGACTACGTGAACGCCGACACCGTTCACACCCGCGCCGTGCACCGGGGCGCGAGCTTCGATGCGGTGGTGGTCGATGCGCCGTACGGCGTCCAGCACGGCAGCCGCTCAGGCGGCCGGCTCGACCGCAGTCCGCTCGACCTGCTGAGCGAGGCGGTCCCGGTCTGGTCCGAGGTCCTGCGGCCCGGGGGCGCGATGGGCATCGCGTGGAACACCCACGTCGCCGGCCGCGACGACGCACTCTCCGTGCTGTCCGGCTCCGGGCTGGAGCCCCTCGACGACGGGCCGTACCGCGCGCTGGAGCACCGCGTCGACCAGGCCATCCAGCGCGACGTCCTCGTCGCGCGAAAGCCGGACTAACCTGTCACCCATGGCGATCGAGCGGTCCGGGGACGGTCATGTCGGGCGGGAGGCGCACCAGCTGCGCGTCTCCGACGAGGACCGCCACAAGGTCGCCGAGATCCTGCGCGAGGCCGCGGGCGAGGGCCGCATCGACCTCGAGGAGCTCGACGACCGTCTCGAAGCGACGTACGCCGCCAAGACCTACGCCGACCTGGTCCCGATCACCATCGACCTGCCCGCGCACCACGACCAGCACCCGGTCGCCCAGGCTCCGGTCCCCAGGCGCGAGGTGTTGCCGGCCACCTCGTCGCACAACTCCTCGATCGCGGTGATGGGGGAGTGCAAGCGCCAGGGTGCCTGGCTGGTCCCGGCGCGACACACGGCGTTCTCCATGATGGGCAGCGTCACGCTCGACCTGCGCGCCGCCACGTTCGCCGAGCGCGACATCACCATCACCGCGAACGCGATCATGGGTGAGGTCTCGGTCATCGTCGACGCGGGCACGCACGTCGTGGTGAGCGGCGTCCCGATCATGGGCGAGTTCCACCAGGGCAAGGACAAGGTCCCCGCCCAGCTCGGCCCCGACTCGCCCATCGTGCGGGTGAAGGGGTTCGCGCTGATGGCCAGCGTCAACGTCCGGCGCCTGCCGCCACCCGGTACGCCGAAGAAGATTCTGGGAACCTACTGACGCGCCAGGCGCACCAGCGTCACCGTCTCCGGCCTCATCCGCGGCATCCAGAACCCCTGACGGGCCAGCGCGGCGCCGATCATCGGCGCGCCCGAGGTCGGGCCGCCCGAAGGTGGACGCACCGACATGCTGGTCTCCTTCTCGGCCACCGGACCCTCCCAGGCCAGCGAGTACGACGCGTCCTCGGCGAGGCCGGGTACGCGCACGGTGACCCCTCGGTTGTGCGCGGACTCGTCCAGCTGCACGTGCGCGATCAGCGCCGACGACCCGTCGACAGCCAGCACCCCGTGCAGCAGGACCGCCGGGTCGCTGGACTCGGGCCGGACGACGCGGCCGGAGTGCAGCAGCGGCCTGAACCGCTTGAACCGCGCCACCCACGACGCCAGCGAGTCCAGGTCCTCCTCGGAGGCCGAGGTGAGGTCCCACTCGATCCCGAACGCGCAGAACAGCGCCGTCGCGCAGCGGAAGTCCAGCGGCAGGGTGCGGCCGGTCGTGTGGGAGGTGGGCGCGGAGACGTGGGCGCCGACGTACTCCGGCGCGACCAGCTGCGTGGTCCACCGCTGGATCTGCTGTCGTGCGAGGGCGTCGGTCATGTCGGAGCTCCACACCCGCTGCACGCGCTCGAGCACGCCGAGGTCGATCCGCCCACCGCCGGAGGCGCAGGACTCCCACGCGACCTCCGGGTGGGCGGCCCGTAGCCGGTCCAGCAGCGCGTAGAACGCCAGCGTCTGGTCGTGGACCGCGGGCGCCCCGCCGCGGGCGCCCGACCCCGCCTCGAGGAGGTCGCGGTTGTGGTCCCACTTCACGTAGCGGATGTCGTGCGCGGACAGCACCGCGTGCACCCGCTCGTAGAGGTGGTCGAGCACCTCCGGCCGGGTCAGGTCCAGCACCTGCTGGTGCCGGTGTTCCAGCGGCACCCGGCCGCCCGCCGACAGCATCCAGTCGGGATGCTCGCGGAACAGGTCGGAGTCCGGGTTCACCATCTCGGGCTCGAACCACAGCCCGAACTCCATGCCCAGGCCCGTGACGTGCTCGATGAGAGGGTCCAGGCCGTCGGGCCAGACCCCCGGGTCGACCATCCAGTCGCCCAGCCCGGCCGTGTCGTCCCGGCGGTCGTGGAACCACCCGTCGTCGAGCACGAACCGCTCGACCCCGACCCGCGCGGCCCGCTCGGCGATCGCCTTCAGGCGGTCGAGGTCGTGGTCGAAGTACACCGCCTCCCACACGTTCAGCACGACCGGCTGCAGGTCCGGGTGCGCGTCCAGCGACCGCTGGTAGCCGTGCCAGATCTCGGCCAGGCCGTCGAGGCCGGCGTCCGAGGCGGCGACGTACACCCAGGGCGAGGCGTACGACGCGCCGGCGGCCAGGCGTACCTCTCCCGGAAGCAGCAGCTCGCCGCCACCGATCGTGGCGCCCTCCGCGGCGGAGCGCTCGACCCGCAGCCCACAGTTCCCGCTCCACGCCACGTGCACGCCGACGACGTGCCCGTGCGTCGTGGAGAACCCGGCCGTGCCGGCGATCACGAGGGTCGCCGCGTCCAGGCCCGGCCGGCCCCCGCGGCCCTCCCGCAGCCACAGGCCGTCGGTGAGCTCGTGCCGCTGGGGGGTCCGTTCGCGTTCGTGGCGGCCGGTCAGGTCGAGCACCTCGACGTGGTCGTCGGGCAGCGGGAGCACGATCTCCAGCCCCTCGACGACGTACTCGTCCGTGCCCGTGTTGGTCACCGTGCACCGACAGCGAAGCGCGCCCCCTCGCACCGGCTCCACCACGTAGCCGAGCTCGAGCCCGGCCTCGCGATCCTCGGCGCGGAGCAGGTAGCGGCCATCCTCGACGGCCTCGCGGACCGGCCGGAACCAGGTGCTCCAGCCCCCGCCGCCGGAGCGGTGGCCGCGCAGGTGGGGACGGGTGTAGCGACCGCGCGCGTGCTCCCCGAGCAGCGGCATCTCGACGCCCAGCCAGCCGATGAGGGGAAGGGCGCCCTCGACGGGGCTCAGCGTCGCGGGGGTGTGGAAACCCACGACGAGCGGGGTGGCTGCCGGCATACGCAAACCATCCCGCACCCGGCGCGCTCGGTCGTCGGGGGATCTCGCGATGGAATTGAGACGACCAGAGGGTCGGTGGACAAGATGCGCTCCGTGGGGCTAGACAACACTGGTGTGACCCGGGGCACATCGGCCCGGTTTGCGCCGATGGAGGGGCACCCTGGCGACTCAGCGGGTCACCACGAGCAATTGGAGGTCGGCATGACAAGAACGTGGAGGAAGTGGGCGGCGGCGGGGGTGGTGGTGTCGAGCGCACTGCTGCTGACCGGCTGCCTCCAGAACCCACGCGAAGGCAGCGGGACCGGCGGAGGCGTCGAGGGTTTCGTCGACAACAACCAGGCGGACGACGACCACGTCGTGACGATCCTGGGTGCCTACGGCGGTGACGAGCAGGAGAACTTCGAGGCTTCGCTCAAGCCCTTCGAGGACAAGTCCGGGATCGACATCCGGTACACCTCGGACACGGACTTCACCACCACGATCAAGTCCCGGGTCCGGTCGGGAGACACGCCCGACATCGGCTTCTTCCCGCAGCCCGGCGGCCTGCTCGAGCTGGCCGAGCAGGGCTACGTCCAGCCGATCGACACCTACCTCGACTACGACGCCATCGACAAGACGCTGGTGCCCGGGCTGCTCGAATCGGTCCGGCTGAACGGACGCGTGTACGGCGCCCCGATGCGGCTGGCGAACAAGAGCATCGTCTGGTACCCGAAGAAGGCCTTCGAGGCCGCCGGCTACCAGGTGCCCAAGACGCTCGACGACCTCTACGCCCTGTCCGACCAGATCAAGGCCGACGGCATCGCGCCGTGGTGCATGGCCTGGAACGCCGACCAGGCGACCGGCTGGGTCGGCACCGACTGGATCGAGCAGTACGTGCTCACCCTGGACGGTCCTGACGTCTACAACGAGTGGACCTCCCACGAGATCCCGTTCGACGACCCCCAGATCGTGGCCGCGTTCGACGACTTCGGAAAGATCGCCAAGGCCGACGGCATGGTCTACGGCGGCGTGCAGACCGTGGTGAACACCCAGGTCGCGGAGTCCATGGTCCCGGCCTTCAAGAAGACGCCCCAGTGCCTGCTCGAGCGGCAGGGCAGCTTCGAGATCTCGTTCCTGTCGCCCGAGATCCAGGCGGACCTGGACAACCAGGTCGGCGTCTTCCCCTTCCCGGCGAAGACCGAGGGTGATGCGCCGCCGATCCTGGGTGGCGCGGACCTGGCGGCCCTGTTCAACGGCAACGACGCCGACGCCATCGAGGTGATGAAGTTCCTGACGTCCGACCAGTTCGGCAAGGAATGGGCCCAGGCCGGCGGCTGGCTGTCGCCGCACAAGACCTTCGACGCCTCGAACTACCCGAACCAGACCACCAAGGACATCGCCGCGGCCGCCAACGACGCTCCCGCGGTCGTGTTCGACGGCTCGGACGTGATGCCCAAGGAGGTTGGCTCCGGGTCGTTCTGGACCGGCATGGTCGAGTGGATCCAGGGGGCCAGCTCGCAGGCGACCGCGGCCAAGATCGAAGCGTCGTGGCCCCAGTGAGCACCGACACCAAGGTTCCCGGCACCCCACAGCCAGGGGCATCGGCCAACGACCCGACACCGCCGGGCTCAGCCCCGCCCTCGGGCGACGGCGGGGGCGGCGCCGGGCCGGACGCGGCCAACTGGGCCAAGGTCGGGATCGGACTGGCCGGCATCGCGCTGGTGGTCTGGGGCCTGGGCAACCTGTTCCTGGCGCTGGCCTACCACCCGGAGTGGTTCGCGGACAGCAAGCTGCTGATCGGCGTCATCGCGCTGGTCGCCGGAGTCGGCGGGGCGTGGTTGCTCTTCTACTTCATCAACATGTTCGTGGAGGGGCTGCCAGGCGGTATCTCTCGCGGCCTGATGCCGTACGCGTTCCTGCTGCCGGCGTTCGGGCTGATCGCCCTGGTCCTGCTCTACCCGACGATCCAGACGATCAACTACGCGTTCGCGAACGCCGACAGCTCGGCGTACGTCGGCCTGGACAACTTCAAGTTCATCTTCCAGTCCAACGCGTTCTGGCAGGCGATCGTCAACAACGTCCTGTGGTTGTTGATCGTGCCCGCGCTCACCGTGGTGTTCGGTGTGATCGTCGCGGTCCTGGCGGACAAGCTGTCGGCCACGGGGGAGAAGGTCTCCAAGAGCTTCATCTTCCTGCCGATGGCGATCTCTTTCGTCGGCGCTTCGGCCATCTGGCTGCTCGTCTACCAGTACGACCCGGCCACGGAGCCCGCCACGGGCGCGCTGAACGCCGTGTGGCGGGGCCTGGGCGGCGGACCGGAGACGTGGCTGCAGAACTCCGGTTTGCGGCTGAACTCGATGCTGCTCATGGCCATCCTGGTCTGGCTGCAGGTCGGCTTCGCGATGATCCTGCTCTCGTCCGCCATCAAGGGCGTGCCGGAGGACACCATCGAGGCCGCCAGGATCGACGGGGCCACCGAGCTGCAGATCTTCTTCCGGGTCGTCATCCCGCAGATCCTCGGCACCATCATCACGGTCTTCGTGACGACGCTGATCCTGGTGCTGAAGGTCTTCGACATCGTCTACGTCCTCACCAACGGCCGTGACAAGACCCAGGTGATCGCGAACCTGTTCTTCAAGTACCTGTTCGAGCAGGACCAGGCCGGGCGCGCCTCGGCGGTGGTCGTGGTGCTGCTGCTCGCAGTCACGCCGGTGCTCATCTACCAAGTCCGTCACTTCCGGGCAGAGGAGGCCGGGCGATGACCGCCGTGGCGACAGAGCAGCCGAGCCGAACCGACGCCGCCCGTAGCGCCGGCATGATGAAGGACGGTCGGCGCCGCAGCATGACCGCGGTCGTCACGATGACCGTCCTCGCACTGCTGTGGACCCTGCCCACGGTCGGGCTGCTGGTGACATCGCTGCGGAGCCGGACCGCCCAGGCCGAGACCGGCTGGTGGACGGCGCTGTGGAACGGCGGCTGGACGACAGAGAACTACAAGGGCGTCTTCGAGAGCGGCACCGCCGACATGGGCAACGCGCTGCTCAACAGCGTGATCGTGGCCATCCCGGCGACGATCATCCCGATCATGTTCGCCGCCTTCGCGGCGTACGCGTTCTCGTTCATGGACTTCCGCGGGAAGGACCTGCTGTTCATCGCGATCGTGGCGGTGATGGTGGTGCCGATCCAGGTGGCGTTCCAGCCGATGCTGAACATGCTGGGTCCCAACGGGCTGGGCATCACCGGGCAGTACATCGCCGTGTGGTTGCTGCACACGGGATTCGGCATGCCGCTGGCCATCTACACGCTGCGCAACTACATGGCGACCCTGCCGAAGACGGTGATCGAGTCGGCCAAGATCGACGGGGCGACCCACTTCCAGACGTTCTGGAGGCTGATCGTGCCGATGTCGGTGCCGGCGCTGGCGGCGTTCGCGATCCTGCAGTTCCTGTGGGTGTGGAACGACCTGCTGATCGCCAAGCTGTTCTTGTCCAACGAGAACAAGACGGTGATCGTCTCCCTGCAGGGCCTGCTGGGAGCGCAGGGTCAGGGCACGGAGTACCTCCCGGCGGGTGCGTTCATCTCGATGATCATCCCGATGGCGGTCTTCTTCGGGATGCAGCGGTACTTCGTCCGCGGCCTGACGGCCGGCGCCGTGAAGGGGTGATCAGCCAGCGGAGATCTGCCAGCGGTTGACATCAGCACTAGCGTGAGACGCGTCACTTCACTACGGATCGTCCGGCACGTACCTGCCGGTGAAGGAGCAGTTCAACATGGCAACAGTCACTTTTGACAACGCACAGCGCTGGTACCCGGGCAACGACAAGCCCACGGTGCCGGGCCTCGACCTCGAGATCGGCGACGGGGAGTTCATGGTCCTCGTCGGGCCCTCGGGATGCGGCAAGTCCACCTCGTTGCGGATGCTCGCAGGGCTCGAGGAGATCAACGGCGGCAAGATCCTCATCGGCGACCGGGATGTCACCAACGTCCCGCCGAAGGATCGCGACATCGCGATGGTGTTCCAGAACTACGCGCTGTACCCGCACATGACGGTCGCCGACAACATGGCCTTCGCCCTCAAGATGGCGAAGGTGCCCTCGGAGGAGCGCGACAAGCGCGTGCAGGATGCCGCGAAGATCCTCGGCCTCACCGAGTACCTCCAGCGCAAGCCGAAGGCCCTGTCCGGAGGTCAGCGCCAGCGCGTGGCCATGGGTCGCGCGATCGTCCGTTCGCCGCAGGTGTTCTGCATGGACGAGCCGCTCTCCAACCTGGACGCGAAGATGCGCGTGCAGACCCGCACCGACATCGCCAAGCTCCAGTCCGACCTGGGTGTCACGACTGTCTACGTGACGCACGACCAGGTCGAGGCCATGACGATGGGCGACCGCGTCGCGGTGATGAACTTCGGTGAGCTCCAGCAGGTCGACACCCCGCTGAACCTGTACGACCGCCCGGTCAACCTCTTCGTGGCCGGCTTCATCGGGTCGCCGCAGATGAACCTGATCAGCGCCAAGTCCAAGGACGGCAAGGCCCAGATCGGCAGCTACCTGGTGCCCGTCGACCCGGCCGCCTCGCAGCAGCTCGGCAAGGGCCACGACAACATCACCGTGGGCGTCCGCCCCGAGGCTTGGCGGCTCGTCTCCGACGGTGAGGGCGGCCTTCCGGTCGACGTGACCGTCGTCGAGGAGCTCGGTGCCGATGGCTTCGTCTACGGCCACTGCGACGTCGAGGGCGCTCCGTCCAACGTGATCGTCCGGGTCTCCGGGCGCGACCACGTCAGCAAGGGTGACCGCATCTACGTCACGACCGACCCGCAGAACGTCCACGTCTTCGACACCGACACCGGCGAACGTTTGAGCGACTGATCGCCTGATCGCTGGTCGAGCCGACTGATCGCCTGATCGCTGGTCGAGCCGCGAGGCCGGCCACGGCCGAGCGTGTCGAGACCCCGTCACTCTCACGGGGTCTCGACGCGGGCTCGACCCGCGAACTACGCGCGATCCGCCGTACGCCGGACGGCGTCGGCGAAGGTCTCGAACAGGGCCGGAGGCAGGTCGTGGCCCATGCCCTCGATGAGCAGCAGTTCGGCGCCGGGGATGGCGGCGGCGGTCGCCCGGCCCCCTGAGACGTGCACCATCCGGTCCTCGGTGCCGTGGACGACCAGGGCGGGCACGCGCACGGCGTGCAGCCGCTGGCTCCGGTTCTCCTGGGTGGTCACCGCCAGCATCTGGCGCAGCACGCCGCCGGCGGACCAGCCGCGATCGAACGTCTCGTGGGCCTTGGCCAGTGTGTCCGCGGGGTCCGGGGGATAGAGCGGGGACCCGATCAGCCCCCAGATGGCGGCGCTGCCCTCGGCGTACGCTGTCCGGCCGCGACCGCGGCGCCCGATCAGCGTGGGCAGGAGGCGGGGGTGCTGCCAGCCGACCGACCGCTTGCCGGTCGTCGACATGACGCTGGTCAGCGACAGCACCCGCTTCGGTCGCTCGATCGCGACCGTCTGCGCGATCATGCCGCCCATCGAGACCCCGACCAGGTGCGCGGCCGGGAGGCCGAGATGGTCGAGCAGCGCGACGGCGTCCGCCGCCAGGTCGCCGAGGCCGTACGGCGCGCGCACCCGCTGGCCGGCGTACGCCCTGACCAGCATGGCCCGGGTGATCCGGCCGGGCACCTTGGTCGAGCGGCCGGTGTCGCGGTTGTCGTAGCGGATCACGTAGAAGCCGCGTCGCGCGAGCAGCCGGCACAGCTCGGGGTCCCACCACGTCATCGGGCCGCCGAGGCCCATCACCAACAGCAGCGGGTCGTCGTCGGGGTCGCCGAAGGTCTGGTAGCAGAGCTCCACGCCGGGACCGCCGGGGGCGAAGAGCTCGCCGGAGACGGGTACGTCGCCGGCTGAGTCGAACGATTCCGCCACCATGACGACCATCCAAGCATTCGGCGTCCGGAACGTTACTTCCAGGTAACCTAGAGGGGTGACGGCAACTGGTCCGGCTGGGCCGCTGGCACCCTGGCTGACGCCGGAGGGATTCTCCGCTCCGGGCGTCCGGGCCGTGCTGCGCGAGGCCAGCGCCCTGGGGGAGGCGGGCCGGTTCGCCCTGGGCGCCCTCGAGCGGCGACGCGTCCGCCGCCGGTCGCCGTACGCCGTCCGGGCCGGGGTCCGGTACGCCACTCCGGTGATCCTGGTGCCCGGCTTCCTGGCCGGTGACGCCACCCTCGGACCGATGGCGCGGGTGCTGCGCGAGCAGGGCTTCCGTACCTACCGGTCGTCCATCCACGTCAACGCCGGCTGCACGCTCAACGCCGCCGCTCAGCTGGAGAGCCGGCTCGAGTCGGTCGCGATGCGGCGCGGCACCCGCGTGCAGGTCGTGGGGCACAGCCTGGGCGGGATGCTCGCGCGCGGCCTCGCCGTCCGACGTCCCGACCTGGTGGCCGGCATCGTCACCCTCGGCAGCCCCATGCTCGCGCCGGGCGCACACCACGTCACCTTGACCAAGAGCGTCGAGGTGCTTGTCCGGCTCAGCCGTGCCGGCTGGCCGGGGCTGATGTCGGAGGACTGCGTCGCGGGCGAGTGCGCGCGGCAGAGCTTCGAGGAGAGCCGGCAGCCGCTTCCCGACGGCGTCGGGTTCACCGCGATCTACTCCAAGCGGGACGGCATCGTCGACTGGCGGGCGTGCATCGACCCGGTCGCGGTCCCCGTCGAGGCCACGGCCTCGCACGCCGGCTTGGCATTCGACCCCCGGGTGATCGCCGAGGTCGTCAAGGCACTCGCGGCAATCTCGTCGCTCGAGCCGGGCGAGCGCCAGCGAGCAGGCGTCGAGACCCCGGAGAGGTCTGCTGACCTCTCACCGGGTTTCTAGACACGTCGCTCGTCCCCCGCAGGCTCGAACGGCGCCTGATCGCGGCGCTCACCCGGCAATCTCGTTGGTCGAGCCGGGCGAGCGCCAGCGAGTCCTGTCGAGACCCGGTTCGAGACCCCGGTCCTCGCAAGCTCGGACCGCGCGGCGCTCATCCGGCTATCTCGTTGGTCGAGCCGGGCGAGCGCCAGCGAGTCCGTGTCGAGACCCCGGTTCGAGACTCCGGGGTGAGGTCTGCTGGCCTCTCACCGGGTTTCGAGACGCCTCGCTCGTCCCTCGCAGGCTCGGTCCGAGCCGACGCTCCTCAACCTGGCGCCTGTCGCGGTCCTCGCAAGCTCGGACAGCGCGGCGCTCACCTCTCGTAGTCGATGTCGGCGAACTCGCGGAGCTTCTCGAAGCGGTGCTCGGCGGAGATGGAGCGGATGGTGCCGCTGCGCGACCGCATCACCAGGGAGTGCGACGTGGCGCCGTTCGGCCGGTAGTGCACGCCCTTCAGCAGCTCGCCGTCGGTGATGCCGGTGGCGACGAAGAAGCAGTCGTCGCCGGTGACCAGATCGTCGGTGGTGAGGATGTGGTCGGGATCCAGGTCGTGGCCGGCGTCCAGCGCGCGCTGTCGCTCGTCGTCGTCGGTGGGCCAGAGGCGGCCCTGGATCACGCCGCCCATGCACTTCATCGCGCAGGCCGCGATGATGCCCTCCGGCGTGCCGCCGACGCCCAGGAGCAGGTCGATGCCCGTGTCCGGGCGGGCCGCCGAGATGGCGCCGGCCACGTCGCCGTCGAGGATGTACTTGATGCGGGCGCCGGTCTTGCGGATCTCCTCGACCAGCCCCTGATGACGAGGTCGGTCGAGCAGGATCACGGTGACGTCGTGCTCGTGCATGCCCTTGGCCTTGGCGACGGCCGCGATGTTCTCGGCGACCGGCTTGCGGAGGTCGACGACATCGGCGGCCTCGGGACCCGCGACCAGCTTCTCCATGTAGAACACCGCCGACGGGTCGAACATCGTGTGCCGGGGGGCCACCGCCATCACCGCGACCGCGTTGTTCATGCCCTTCGCGGTGAGGGTGGTGCCGTCGACAGGGTCGACCGCGACGTCGCACTCGGGACCGCTGCCGTCGCCGACCTCCTCGCCGTTGAAGAGCATCGGGGCGTTGTCCTTCTCGCCCTCGCCGATCACCACCGTGCCGCGCATGCCGACCGAGCCGATCATGAAGCGCATCGCGTTCACGGCGGCCTGGTCGGCGTCGTTCTTGTCGCCCCGGCCCACCCAGCGGGCCGCGGCCATCGCGGCAGCCTCCGTGACGCGGACGAGCTCCAGGGCCAGGTTCCGGTCGGGGCGCGACGCGTTGCTCATGCGGGTGATCCTAGTGACGCTCGACCGGTGAGGACACGACCAGGCTCAGCACCGTGACGGCGGCGAGCAGGGTGACCTGAGTGACGACCAGCGAGAGCGAGCAGGATTCCGGCTCGACGTGGACGACCTGTGAAGATGGCCCGGTGAGTGATCAGCCGGGGGAGCGCCCGGCGCGCTACCAGCGGTCCATCGCCGGTGGGGTCGGCTCGATGATCGTGCTCGTCGCCGTGGTCGTGGGGTTCGTGGTCTTCCGGGGAGCGTTCCGCGACAACGACGCGGTGCCGACCGAACCGGTCGACTACCTCGCCGCGGTGGCGGGGGCGCAGCAGTCCGGCGCCCGACTGGTGTACCCCCCTCGCCTCCCGCAGGGCTGGACCGCCACGAGCATCGCCTACTCACCCGGCGAACGGCCGGCGTGGGGGATCGGGATGCTGACCGACGACGAGAAGTTCGTGGGGGTGCGGCAGGAGGACACCGACCTTGACACGCTGCTGGAGAAGTACGTCGACGCGAACCCGGTCGAGGGCGATGCCGTGACCGTCGACAGCCCGCTCGCCTCTCAGTGGCAGGAGTGGTCGGACGCCGGCGGCGACCACGCGTACGCCGCGTCGGTCGGCGGCGACGAGGTGCTGGTGTACGGCCAGGCGGCCACCGCGGACCTGCTGGCGATCGTCGAGTCGCTCACCGACGCGCCCGTCCCCTAGCGACCCGGATCTCAACCCGGGTCACTAGTCCGCCTCCTCCTCGGCGTCCTGTCCCCGGGCCGCGTCCAGACGGGCCCGGGCGCCGTCGAGCCACTCCTGGCAGATGGTGGCGAGCTGCTCGCCGCGCTCCCAGAGAGCCAGCGACTCCTCGAGCGTGGTGCCGCCCGCCTCGAGCCTGCGGACCACGTCGATCAGCTCCTCGCGGGCCTCTTCGTAGGGGATCTTGTCCTCAGCAGCTTGGTCAGCCATCGAGCTCCTCGGTCGTCGTGACATCGGCATGGACCCGGCCGTCGGCCACCCGCACGGAGACGGCGGCGCCCGTCGCGACGTCGGCCACCGAGGTGACCACGTGCCCGTCGGCGCCCTGGAGCACGGCGTACCCGCGCTGCAGGGTGGCCAACGGCGACAGCGACCTCGCCCGCGCGCGGTGGTGGGCGATCTCGTCGCCTGCCCGGTCGAGCCGGTGACGGGTGGTGCGCAGGGCCCGCTCCCGCAGCGCCTCGACCTCGTCGGCGCGCGTGGTCAGCAGCGACCCGGGATCGGCGAGGACGGGACGGGAGCGGAGCGTGGCAAGCAGGGTGTTCTCGCGCTCGAGGTACGCCGTGATGGCTCCCCGCAGCCGGTCGCGTCCTACCGAGACGATCCGCAGCTCCTCGCCGACGTCGGGCACGACCAGCTTGGCCGCGTCGGTGGGCGTGGACGCACGTACGTCGGCGACCAGGTCGAGCAGCGGATGATCGGGCTCGTGGCCGATCGCCGAGACCACGGGGGTACGGCACTTCGCGACGGCGCGCACCAGCCCCTCGTCGGAGAACGGCAGCAGGTCCTCGACCGCGCCGCCGCCGCGGGCGACCACGATCACGTCGACCCGGGGATCCCGGTCGAGCCGATCGATCGCGGCCATCACCTCGCCGGCAGCGCGGGTGCCCTGCATTGCGGCGTACGCAGTCTCGAAGACCACCGCCGGCCAGCGACGGCGGGCGTTCTCGACGACGTCGCGCTCGGCTGCCGAGTCGGGTGCGGTGACCAGGCCCACGCAACCGGGCAGGAACGGCAGCCGGCGCTTGAGCTCGGGGGCGAACAGGCCTTCGGCGGCGAGCAGCTGGCGCCGTCGCTCGAGCCGGGCTAGCAGCTCGCCGAGGCCGACCAGCCGGATCTCGCGGGCCTCCAGGGAGAACGAGCCCCGGTTGGCGTAGTACGACGGCTTCGCCTGCACCACGATGCTCGCGCCCTCGGCGGGAGGCGTCTCCAGGGCGTCGAAGACCGCGCGGGGACATGTCACCGGGACGGAGATGTCGGCCACCGAGTCGCGCAGGGTCATGAAGACCTTCCCGACCCCGGCCCGCCGGTTGACCTGGGCGACCTGACCCTCGACCCAGACGACGCCCAGCTTGTCGATCCAGCCGGCGACGGCCTGCGCGATCTGGCGGACAGGGGCGGGCGCCTGCGGTGAAGTCTCCAGCGCCATGTGAGCGACCCTAGCCGCGCACGACCGAGGGGTGCGTGGCTGGACGGCCTAGACTCGACCATCGTGACCACCACCGACCTGGGCATCCCGCGCATCTCCGACAGCGCCGTCCTCCTGGCAGCCCCCCGCGGCTACTGCGCCGGTGTGGACCGGGCGGTGGTGACGGTCGAGAAGGCCCTGGACCTGTACGGCGCACCGGTCTACGTCCGCAAGCAGATCGTCCACAACAAGCACGTGGTGGCGGACCTCGAGTCCCGCGGCGCGATCTTCGTCGAGGAGCTCGACGAGGTCCCGGAGGGCAAGACCGTGGTGTTCTCCGCACACGGCGTCTCGCCTGCAGTGCATGCGCAGGCCGCGGACAGGCAGCTGAAGACGATCGACGCGACCTGCCCGCTGGTGACCAAGGTGCACCACGAGGCGAGGCGCTTCGCCGACTCCGACTACGACATCCTGCTGATCGGTCACGAGGGCCACGAGGAGGTCGAGGGCACTGCCGGCGAGGCGCCCGAGCACATCCAGCTCGTGCAGGGTCCCGCGGACGTGGCCGGCATCGTCGTCCGCGACCCCGCCAAGGTGGCCTGGCTCTCGCAGACCACGCTCTCGGTGGACGAGACCCTCGAGACGGTCGCGGCGATCCGGGAGCGCTTCCCCGACCTTCTCGACCCGCCGAGCGACGACATCTGCTACGCCACGCAGAACCGCCAGCTGGCCGTCAAGGAGATCGCCCAGGGCGCCGACCTGGTCATCGTGGTCGGTTCGGGCAACTCCTCGAACTCGGTCCGGCTGGTCGAGGTCGCCCTCGACGCGGGCGCCGCCGCGGCGTACCGCGTCGACGACGCGAGCGAGATCGACGAGGCCTGGCTCGACGGGGTGAGGATGGTCAGCGTGACCTCGGGCGCGAGCGTGCCGGAGGAGCTGGTCAACGGGGTGCTGTCCTTCCTCGCCGAGCGCGGGTACCCCGACGCCGAGGCCGTGCACAGCGCAGAGGAGTCGCTCATCTTCGCGCTGCCGCCCGAGCTGCGCCGCGACCTGCGAGCCGCGGAGAAGTCCTGACGATGGCGCGCTTCCTCGACGTCCACCCGGACAACCCGCAGCCCCGGCTGCTGGAGCAGGTTGTCGCGGCCCTGCGCGACGACGACGCGCTGATCGCCTATCCCACCGACTCGGGGTACGCCCTGGGCTGCCGGATCGGCAACCGCGACGGCCGGGACCGCATCCTGCGGATCCGCGGCCTCGACGACCGGCACCACTTCACCCTGATGTGCCGCGACTTCTCGCAGATGGGTCAGTTCGTGCACGTCGACAACGCGGCGTTCCGGACGATCAAGTCCGCGACGCCGGGGCCGTACACGTTCATCCTCCCGGCCACCCCGGAGGTACCCCGCCGGCTGCTGCACCCGCGCAAGCGCACCGTCGGCGTGCGGATCCCCGACCACGTCTTCGACCAGGCGCTGCTCGAGGCGCTCGGCGAGGCGATGCTGACCAGCTCGCTGATCCTGCCGGGTGAGGTCGAGCCGCGGACCATGGGCTGGGAGATCAAGGAGGAGCTCGACAACCAGGTCGACATCGTGGTCGAGGCGGGCGAGACACCGGCGGAGCCGACCACGGTCATCGACTGGTCCGAGGGCGTGCCCGCGGTGATGCGCGTGGGCGCGGGCGACCCGGCCCGGTTCGTGGCCTGAGCGCTCAGACGGCCCGTCGCGCCACACGCTGACGGGCCAGCAGGGTCGCCAGGCACAGGGCGTAACCGACGATGAGCGCGCCGCTGTGGTGCGCCAGACCCGACACCACGGCCTGCACGAGGCCGTCGTGCCGCTGCGCGATCGCCTCCGGGTGACCGAGCGCCAGCACGGCGAAGGCACCCAACATGATCAGCGGCGGCAGCACTCCGACGGTGAAGAAGTCGCGCGGCCGCACGAGCACGGCCAGCCCCAGGCAGATCAGCACGAACCACAGGTCGAAGAACATGCTGACCCGGCCGACGAGGGCGACGTTCACCACGACGGCACTCAGGGCGACGGCGGTGCCGAGCGCGACGACGGCGCGACCCGGCTCGCTGCCCTCGTCCCAGACCGCCCGGGATTGGCTCACAGGGCAACGCTAGGCGGCTCCTCTCGTTCTGCCGGGACGGCGCGCCGGGCCAGTGCGACCACCGGACGAGGCCCCGGCAGGTCGTCATCGGTCACGCCCAGGTCGCCGAGCCGCCGGGCGGAGACCAGGACCCGCGACTCCAGCGAGCCGACCGCGGCGTTGTAGTGGCCGACGGCTGCGTTGAGCGAGCGCCCCACGTTGTCGACGTGCGCGGCCAGCGTGGACAGTCGCTCGTGGAGCTCGCGGCCGAGGCGATGGATCTCCTGCGCCTGGTCGGTGAGGCGCTCCTCACGCCACCCGAGCGCGACGGTGCGCAGCAGCGCGATGAGGGTGGTCGGCGTCGCGAGCACCACCTGGCGCGCTGCCGCGTCGTCCAGGAGGTCGCGGTCGGCCCCCAGCGCCGCCGACAGGAACGACTCGGCCGGCACGAACAGCACCACGAACTCCGGCGACCCCTCTTGTGCCCGCCAGTAGCGCTTGGACGCCAGCAGCTCGACGTGCTGTCGCAGCTGCCGCGCGTGCCGGACGAGGTGGGCCTCCCGCTCGTCCTCGTCGTCGGTGCCCGTCGCGTCCAGGAACGCATCGAGCGGGACCTTGGCGTCGACGACCACCCGCCGGCCGCCGGCCAGATGGACCACGAGATCGGGCCGCTGCACTCGGTCGTCGTCGGTGCGGGTGTGGGCCTGCTCGGTGAAGTCGCACCGGTCCACCAGCCCCGCCAGCTCGACCGCGCGCTTGAGATGCATCTCGCCCCACCGGCCACGCACCTGTGGCTTGCGCAGCGCCGTCGACAGACCTCTGGGTCTCGCGCCTGAGTGTGTCGGTGGCCAGCCGCATGTCCAGCACCTGCTGGCTCAGCTGCCCCTGCCAGCTCGAGCGCTGGTGGTCGAGGTCGCGCATCTGGTCGCTGAGACGGTCCAGGCCCACCATCAGCTCGGCCCGGTCGACGCCGGCGTCCAGCACCGCGCCGACGTACGACGGCCGCGAGCGCACCCAGAGCACGCCCAGCACCGTGCCGGCAACCCCACCGAGGCCGAGCCCCACCAGCAACACGAGCATCGCCATCACCATGCGCAGCAGTCTGACGGCGACCACCGACAGGGCAGGTGCGAGGCGCCGAAGTGCCGGCTCGGCGACCTCCTGCGACCGGAGAACGGGGGCTCGCTCCGAACCCGGTGGGTACCTTCGAGGCATGCACACTCGCATGCTCGGCAAGCACGAGGTCGGGGCCATCGGCCTGGGCCTGATGACCTTCGACCAGACCGGCACCCAGCCGCGCGAGCAGCTCGCCGCCACGGTACGTGCCGCGCTCGACGCCGGCGTCACGCTGCTCGACACCGCGGACGCCTACGGGCCGGGGGGCGAGCTGGGCTCCGGGACACAGGGCGCCAACGAGACGTTGATCGCCGGCCTGCTCGACGAGCTCGGCGTGCGCGACCGGGTGCTGCTCGCGACCAAGGGCGGGCACGTCCGGGTCGGCGACGACGCCAGGTGGGAGCTGGACAGCAGCCGCGAGTACCTCAAGCGGGCCGTCGATGCCTCGCTGACGCGGCTCGGCGTCGAGCAGATCGCGCTCTACCAGCACCACCGGCCCGACCCGGACGTCGCGTACCCCGAGGTGCTCGACACCCTCAAGGAGATCCACGCGTCGGGCAAGGTCGAGATGATCGGCCTCTCGAACGCGAACCCCGAGCAGATCCGCCTCGGCAAGGACGTGCTCGGCGACGCGCTGGTCAGCGTGCAGAACCAGTTCTCGCCGGCGTTCCGGAGCAGCCGTCCCGAGATCGACGTCTGCGAGGAGCTCGGCCTGACCTTCCTCCCGTGGGGTCCCCTCGGCGGGCTCTCGTCGGCCAAGGACGTCGGCGACAAGCACGCGGCCTTCGCGGAGATCGCCGACGCGCACGGGGTGAGCCCGCAGCGGGTGACACTGGCGTGGGAGCTGGCCCAGTCGCGGTGCGTCATCCCGATCCCGGGTGCGAAGCGGCCCGAGTCGATCACCGACTCCGCGGCGGCGGCGGACCTCGAGCTCAGCGACGAGGAGCTGGCGCGGCTCGACGCGGCCTGAGCGTCAGTCGAGGTCGACGATCACGGGGGCGTGGTCGGAGGCGCCCTTGCCGGCGCGCTCGTCCTTGTCGATGAAGGCTCCCGTGACCCGCTTCGCGAGGCCGGGCGACCCGAGCACGAAGTCGATCCGCATGCCGCGGTTGCGCTCCCAGCGCTGACGGAAGTAGTCCCAGTACGTGAAGACGTCGGGGCCGGGCGTGTGCGGGCGCACGACGTCGGTCCAGCCGTCGTCGAGGAAAGCCTGGAACGCCGCACGCTCGGGCGGGGTCACGTGGGTGTCGTTGGCGTACGCCGCCATGTCGAAGACGTCCTCGTCCTGCGGGGCGATGTTCCAGTCGCCGACGAGAGCCACGTCGGCGCCGCGCCACGCCTCGGCGGTCGCGCGGAGCCTGGCCAGCCAGTCGAGCTTGTAGACGTAGTGCGGGTCGTCGATCTTGCGTCCGTTCGGCACGTACAGCGACCAGATCCGTACGCCGCCGCACGTCGCCCCGATCGCCCGCGACTCCACGCCTGCCGGCTCGCCCCACGACGGCTGGTCCGCGAAGCCGACCTCGACGTCCTCGATGCCGACCCGGCTGAGGACGGCCACGCCGTTCCACTGGTTGGTGCCCGCGACGGCGGCTTCGTACCCCAGCGCCTGCAGACCCATCAGCGGCAGCTGGTCCTCTCGGGCCTTGGTCTCCTGCAGGGCGAGTACGTCGATCTCGTGCCGCTGTAGCAGGGCCTCGACCCGGTCGATCCGCGAGCGCAGGGAGTTGACGTTCCAGGTGGCGATCCGCACGCCCGCCACCCTACGACCGGGAATCCGGTGGCCCTGATGGGCGTTGACCCCGCACCATGACGTTCGTGTTCGCTGCTCGCCTCTTCTCACTGACCGGCTCGTGCCCGTCAGTCGCCGACGCGCGAACCTGACCCTCCTCCTGCACCACACAGCGGGACCGGCGGAGGTGGGTCGAACCTCCGTCCTACGACGGACTCCTTGGTCCCCACCCCCAGCCATCACCGGCACGTGGTTTCGAGGCTCGCAAGCTCGCACCTCAACCACCGGATGTCGGAGAAAGTCAGCAGAAGAGTCATGGCCAAGAGCCTGTTCGTCCGCACCAAGCCGCACCTCAACATCGGCACGATGGGTCACGTCGACCACGGGAAGACGACCCTGACCGCGGCGATCACGAAGGTGCTCGCCGACGCCGACCCGAGCGCGAACCAGTACGTCGCGTTCGACGGCATCGACCGCGCGCCCGAGGAGGTCCAGCGCGGCATCACCATCAACATCAGCCACGTCGAGTACGAGACCGCCACCCGGCACTACGCCCACGTCGACATGCCCGGGCACGCCGACTACGTGAAGAACATGATCACGGGCGCGGCCCAGGTCGACGCGGCGATCCTCGTCGTCTCGGCGCAGGACGGCGCCATGCCGCAGACGCGTGAGCACGTGCTGCTCGCGCGGCGCATCGGGGTGCCGTACCTCGTGGTCGCCCTCAACAAGGCAGACACCGTGGAGGACCCCGACCTGCTCGAGCTCGTCGAGCTCGAGGTACGCGACCTCCTGTCGTCGTACGGCTTCCCGGGCGACGACGTGCCCGTCGTACCCGTCTCGGCGTTGCGTGCCCTTGATGGCGACGAGCGCTGGAAGCGGTCCGTGCGCGACCTGCTCGACGCGGTGGACGCCTACGTCCCCCTGCCCGAGCGTGCGATGGGGGAGCCGTTCCTGATGCCGATCGAGAACGTCATCACCATCAGCGGTCGCGGCACGGTCGTCACCGGCGCCGTCGAGCGCGGCGTGCTCGCGGTCGGCGACGCCGTCGAGGTCGTCGGCCTCCAGGACTCGGTCGCCTCGGTGGCGATCGGGATGGAGTCGTTCGGCAAGACCCTGGAGGCCGTCCAGGCCGGCGACAACGCGGCGGTGCTGCTGCGCGGCGTACGCCGTGACGAGGTGCGCCGCGGCCAGGTGCTGGTCGTGCCCGGGTCGGTGACGCCGCACGCGCGGTTCACCGCGCGGCTGCACGCGCTGACCGCGGCCGAGGGTGGGCGGCACACGCCGTTCGCCTCCGACTACCAGCCGCAGTTCTACTTCCGGACGACCGACGTCGCCGGGACCCTGGACCTCGGCGAGGTGGACCTGGTGCACCCCGGTGAGACCGTCGACGTGACCGTCGAGCTGGGCAGGCCGGTCCCCATGGAGCCGGGTCTCGGTTTCGCGGTCCGCGAGGGCAACCGCACCGTGGCCGCCGGCGTGGTGACCTCACTGCTGGACTGAGGATCCCAGCCCGCCGCCCGGGACGCCCACCCCCTAGGGTGACCTGCATGGCCACCCAAGGCGCCCGGGCGGCGGCTGCGTCGGTGCACCTGTTCACGGCCACCGGAGCGGTGCTCGCGCTGCTGATGGTGCACTTCTCCTACCAGCACGAGGTGGAGAAGGTCCTGTGGCTGTTCCTCGTCGCCATGGTGATCGACGGCACCGACGGAATGCTGGCTCGGCGGTTCAAGGTCAAGGCCGTGCTCCCGGGCTTCGACGGCGCGCTGCTCGACAACATCGTCGACTACATGACCTATGCCTTGGCGCCGATGGCCCTGCTCTGGGCCAACGGGTATCTCCCCGACGGCGCCTCCGGCGGTGTGGTGGCCTCGATCCCGCTGCTCGCGTCGACCTACCAGTTCTGCCGGGCTGACGCGAAGACCGAGGACCACTTCTTCCTCGGCTTCCCGTCCTACTGGAACATCGTCGCCTTCTACGTCGTGGTGTGGGAGCTGTCGACGGTCGCGACGACCGTGCTGCTGCTTGCGCTCGCGGTGCTGGTCTTCGTGCCGATCAAGTACCTCTACCCTTCGCGCACCGAGAAGCTCTGGTACTCCAACATGACGCTCGCCACCTTGTGGCTCGCCCTGTGGGCGGCGATCACCGCCAACCTCCCGGACGCTCCCCCCGTGCTCGTCGGGCTGTCGCTCGTGTACGTCGTGTACTACATCGTCGTCAGCCTGTGGCTCACCTTCTCGCCGGCGTCCGCCCACCCCCAGTCCCGCAAATCGGCCACCCAACCCTCCCAGACCTAGAGTCTTCCTACGTGGCTCTCACCATCGGCATCGTCGGCCTGCCCAACGCGGGCAAGTCGACCCTCTTCAACGCACTGACCAAGAACAACGTGCTCGCGGCGAACTACCCGTTCGCGACGATCGAGCCGAACGTCGGAGTCGTCGCAGTCCCCGAGCCCCGGCTGCCCCAGCTGGCCGCCCTGCTGGACTCGGCCCGCGTCGTGCCGGCCACGGTCGAGTTCGTCGACATCGCCGGCATCGTCCGCGGAGCGTCGGAAGGTGAGGGCCTCGGCAACAAGTTCCTCTCCCACATCCGCGAGTCCGCAGCGATCTGCCAGGTGACACGCGTCTTCCGCGACGACGACGTCACCCACGTCGACGGCAAGGTCGACCCCGCCTCCGACATCGAGACCATCCGCACCGAGCTCGCCCTGGCGGACCTGCAGACCCTGGAGAAAGCGCTCCCGCGGCTCGAGAAGGAGGCCCGCGGGAACAAGGCCCTGGTCGCGAACCTCGACGCGGCCAAGGTCGCGCAGTCGGCGCTCGAGGACGGCACGGCGGTGATCGACCTGATCAAGGGCGGCAAGCTCGACGCCGTACTCGTGCGCGAGCTGTCCTTGCTGACGGCCAAGCCCTACATCTACGTCTTCAACTGCGACGCCGACGAGCTCGCCGACGACGCGCTGAAGGCGCGGATGCAGGAGCTGGTCACGCCTGCGGAGGCGATCTTCCTCGACGCCAAGTTCGAGTCCGAGCTGGTCGAGCTCGACGACGAGGACGAGGCCCGCGAGATGCTCCACGAGATGGGCGTCGAGGAGCCCGGACTCGACGTGCTCGCGCGCGTCGGCTTCGACACCCTCGGCCTCCAGACGTACCTCACCGCCGGCCCCAAGGAGTCGCGCGCCTGGACGATCCGCAAGGGCGCCACCGCCCCCGAGGCCGCCGGCGTGATCCACACCGACTTCCAGCGCGGCTTCATCAAGGCCGAGGTGGTCTCCTACGACGACCTGATGGCTGCCGGCTCCCTGCTCAAGGCCCGCGAGGCCGGCCGGGTGCGTATGGAGGGCAAGGACTACGTGATGGCCGACGGTGACGTGGTGGAGTTCCGCTTCAACGTGTAAAGCCCCAGGTCAGAGGCCGTCTAGGTCGATCTGCCTCGCCCCTGCTCACCGCGAGCGCTCAGTTGGCTGCCGCCCGGCTCTCCTCGGACGTCGCGCGGTCGACCGGACGGGTGACGCGCTCGATGGGCGTTTGGTGGTGGATCCCCGGCACATGCTGACGAAGATCAACCACTCAGTCGTTGATGGGTCGCTCCGCCCTGCACCCCCGGAGCCCACGCTGCGTGGAGCAGCTGCGCGTCGGTGAGCATCGCTGAGACACCCGATCGACGAACGCCCTCCGACCGGCCAGGCTCACCGAGCCTGTCGTTCCCACGCCCGTAAGGCGACCCACAGCGTCACCAGATCGGCGGTCTGACCGACGTTGAGCCCGGTGAGCTGCTCGATCTTCCGGATCCGGTAGAGCACGGTCTGCCGGTGCACGTGCATGGCCTGGGCGGTCCGCTGCCAGGACCGCTCGTGATGCAGGAAGCTGGCCAGCGTCGCCATCAGCTCCGCACACTCGGGGGCGGGGCGGTCGAGCACGCCCTGGAGCACTCGTCGTACCAGCGCCTCGGCCTCCTCAGGGGTGCGGGGCCCCACCTCCGGAGCCGCCTCGCCGTACCGCACGCAGGACACCGAGCGGTCGACGGCCGCGTCCAACGCCCACCTTGCCTCCTTCTCGGACTGTGCGATCCGAGCCGTCTTCCCGAGGACGTCGGAGACTCCCAGCCGCGCGTCGGGCCCGGCCGCCGCGAGATAGCTGTCGAGCGAGTCGGAGCCCACGATGGACAGTGCCAGCCCGGTCCGGTGCACGGTCAGGTGCGGGATGTCGCCACGCCACAGCTGAAGGTGCAGCTCGAGCAGGCTGTCGCCGTCCTTGCCGCGGGCGGCCACCACCGAGGCTGACGCCGGGTCGATCCCGCGCTCGCGGAGCCGCTCCTGGATCGCCTCGGAGGACAGATAGCCGTCGAGGATCTGCACGAGCAGCTCGGCTCCGGCCCGGCGTTCGTGCTCGATCGTGAGGCGAGCCTGTGAGATGCCCAGAGCACACACGGTCGCGGCGTGCTGGAGGAGGATCGCGTCGGGCTCGCTGTCTGGTCGCGGGAGGCAGACCAGCACGGCATCTGCGTGGGTGGGCAGCGTGGTCATCAGCACCCGTCGGTCGGCGCTGAGGTTGCTGGCCATCACCCCGGCGCGCTGACGGCCGCGCTGCTCCCTGACGGCCGTCCGGACATCCGCCTCGAGTGTGTCGTCGCCTGTCCACAATCCGCCCGAGCCCCGCTCGCAGATCAGGACGGGGCAGTCGAGCTCGCGAGACAGGCCTCCGGTGAGGACCCGCAGTCCTTCCTTGTCGGCCGAGATCAGCTGAAGCGCCCGATAGATCCGCTCGGTGCGGATCAGCCGCTGGGACTGCTCGAGCAGCGTGGCTTCGGCGACCGTCCTCGAGATCGAGACGAATGGCATCGGGAACGCGACCCACAGCACCGGGAAGCCGAGCTCGTCGCTCACCTTGCTCAAGCGCTTGGTGAGGGGTGGCGCATACATCTCGTCCCCGATCGCCAGCGCCGCCGCACCGTTCTCGACCAACTGCCGCAGGAGCTCCTCCTGGCCCGAGGCGGTCCGCGGCATCGACATGCCGTTGGTCATCAGCAGCTCGCCGCCGGCCACCCACCGCCAGGGCTCGGGCAGATCGGTGGTGTGGGTCCACGACACGGTGCGGTCGAGGCCGGACTCGCCGGAATGCAAAGAGAGCCGCAGGTGTGGCATCTCGAGCAGCTCACCCACCGTGATCGGCACCCCGCCACCGTAGCCGATGCACAACTCCATTGTGCGATCGCACAAACACCAACGAACTGTTTGAGCGGTTGCCCACTGGGCGCGGCACGCAGACCTCGCCTACACATGGAGGACCCAACGGAGCGACTGAGTCGCAGGCAGTCTGGGTCGCCCGGGAAGGGACGACCACGATCCGACGAAAGGCAGCATGAACGAGAAGGCAGCAGCCGAGGACGCCGACGTCCTGATCGTCGGCGCCGGCCCCTCAGGCGCGGTGGCGGCCTTCGAGCTCGCGCGCAAGGGCTTCAAGGTCGTCTGCCTCGAGCAGGGTGAGTGGAACCTCCCCGACGACTTCACGGGCGACAAGCCACAGTGGGAGCTGGCCCGCCTCAAGCGGTGGCACGCCAGCCCCAACACCCGCGGCAACGAGGCCGACTACCCGATCAACGCCGAGAACAGCCCGCTCGAGCCGCTCCTGTTCAACGGCGTCGGCGGCAGCAGCATCCTCTACTCCGGGCACTGGGTCCGCGCCCTCCCGTCGGACTTCCGGGTCAAGACCCTCGACGGGGTGGCCGAGGACTGGCCGTTCACCTACGAGGACCTCCGCCCGTTCTACGACGAAGTCACCCACCACATCGGCGCCTCCGGCCTGGAGGGCGACCCGTCCTACCCCGACGCCCACACCTTCCCGCTGCCGCCGCTGCCGATCGGCAAGGCCGGCCTGCGAGCGGCGCGCGGCATGGACAAGCTCGGCTGGCACTGGTGGCCTGCCCCCAACGCCATCTCCTCGCGTGCCTTCCGCAACCGGCCCGCCTGCCAGCGGTACGGCGCCTGTGAGTCCGGCTGCCCCGCCGGCGCCAAGGCCAGTGCTGACCTGACCTACTGGCCGGACGCGATCGCTGCCGGCGCGGTGCTGATCACCGGCGCCCGGGTCCGCTCGCTGACCGTCGACGAGAAGGGCCTGGTCGCCGGCGCCGAGTTCGTCGACCGCGACGGTCGCTGGCACCACCAGGGAGCGGGCCTCACGATCCTGGCCGCCAACGGTCTGGGTACGCCGCGGATTCTGCTCAACTCCGCGACCTCCACCCACCCCGACGGTCTCGCCAACTCCTCGGGCCTGGTCGGCAAGCGGCTGATGATCCACCCCTACGCGTCCGTCTACGGCACCTACGACGAGGACCTGGAGAGCCACCTCGGACCGGCCGGGCAGGCCCTGCAGTCGCTGGAGTTCTACGAGACCGACGAGTCCCGGGGTTTCGTGCGCGGAGGCAAGTGGAACCTGATGCCGACGCCCGGCGCGCTCAACCGGGTGCTCTGGGAGCCCGGCACCGATTGGCGTGACGCCTTCGGCAGCCGCTTCCACGACAAGCTCAGCAGCACCTTCGGTCGCACCCTGGAGTGGGGCATCACCACCGAGGACCTGCCCGACGAGAGCAACGAGATCGTCCTGGACCCCGAGCTCACCGACTCCGACGGGATCCCTGCCGCCAAGCTCAACTACAAGATCGGCGAGAACAACCAGAAGCTGCTCGACTTCCACCTCGCGCGCGCCGTCGAGGCGCACGAGGCCGCCGGTGCGCTGAGCACCGAGGTCGTTCCGGTGGTCCGCGACAGCGGCTGGCACCTGCTGGGCAGCGCCCGGATGGGCGAGGACCGGTCGGAGTCGGTCGTCGACCAGTGGGGCCGTTCGCACGACATCCCCAACCTCTTCGTCTTCGACGGCAGCAACTTCGTGACGTCGACCGGTGTGAACCCGACCGCGACGATCATGGCGATCGCCCTCCGGGCCGCCCGTCATCTCGCGGACAACCGCCACAACCAGGTCTCCGCCTCCTGAGCGCGCAAAGGACATCCATGATGCTCGACCCCGCCGCCCGCGAACGCCTCGCCGTCCTGGCAGACGTCCTCATCCCCGGTTCGGGTGAGTTCCCGTCGGCCTCGGCCGCCGGCGTACCCACCGACCTGATCGACCGTGCCCTCGGCTTCCGGCCCGACCTGGTCGCTTCCCTCGACCGGGCACTCGACGTCGCCGACGGCCTCGACGCCGAGGCCGCGCTCGACCTCCTGTCCACCGTCCACAGCGCCGACTTCGAGGCCCTCTCCACGCTGGTCTCCGGCGCCTACCTGCAGAGCCCGCAGGTGCAGAAGGCCCTCAACTATCGCCCCGCCCCGCGACAGGCCAACGACGACGTCGACTCCTACGTCGACCTGCTCGAGATCGTGGTCGACCGCGGCTTCGACATCCACGGGGCGGACCTGTCATGACCACGACGCTGGCGCACGTCATCGACGGCAAGGCATGGGAGGGCGACGGGCCCGCCACGCAGGAGATCGTCAACCCCTCGACCGAGCAGGTGATCGCCCGCGCCCGCCGGGGAACTGCCGACGACGTCGACCGTGCGGTCGCCGCCGCACGGCGCGCGGCCGCCGACTGGGGGCGGCGTACCCCCAAGGATCGGGCCGACGCACTCCTCGCGATCGCCACGGTCGTCGAGGAGCACGCGGCCGAGCTCGCCGACCTCGAGTCCCGCAACGCGGGCAAGCCGAGCGGGCTAGCGGCCGACGACGTCGCCGCCACCGTCGACACCTTCCGCTTCATGGCCGGTGCCGTCCGTGCGCAGATCTCCCTCGCAGCGGGGGAGTACGTCGAGGGGAGCACCTCGACCGTCGTGCGTGAGCCGGTCGGCGTGGTCGGCGCGATCACACCGTGGAACTACCCCCTACTGATGGCGGCCTGGAAGCTCGGGCCGATCCTCGCGGCCGGCAACACCTGTGTGCTCAAGCCGTCCGAGCAGACCCCGCTGACCACGCTTCGTCTCGCCGAGCTCGTGACCGACATCCTGCCGCCGGGCATCCTCAACGTCGTGACCGGTGACGGCGCCGTGGTCGGGGCCGCGATCGCCACCCACCCCGACATCGACATGGTGTCGGTGACCGGCAGCGTGCGCGCCGGGCAGGCCGTGGCGGCCGCCGCCGCGCCGACGCTCAAGCGGGTGCACCTCGAGCTCGGCGGCAAGGCGCCGGTTCTCGTCTTCGCCGACGCGGACCTCGACGCCGTCGCCGACGGCATCGTGTTCGCCGGCTTCGGCAACTCCGGTCAGGACTGCGGAGCAGCCTGCCGGGTGCTCGTCGACGTCGCCGTGCACGACGACCTGGTCGAGCGCCTCGTCAAGCGGGTCGGGGCCATGGTCGTCGGCGCCCCCTCTGACGGCGAGGACGTCGACATGGGACCGCTGGTCTCCCGCGAGCACCACGCCCGCGTAGTCGCCGCCCTCGCGCAGGCGTCGGCCGACGGTGCCCGCGCTGCCGTCGGCGGCCAGGTCCCGGACCGCCCGGGCTACTTCGTCGAGCCGACGGTGCTCGTCGACATCCCGGCCGGCGCGGCCTGCACGACCGAGGAGATCTTCGGCCCGGTCGTGACCGTGGAGACCTTCACCGACGAGGAGGCGGCCGTCGCCGCGGCCAACGCCACGCCGTACGGCCTCTCTGCCTCGGTGTGGACCGAGAACGCCCGGAGGGCAGCGAGCCTTCCGCGCAGGCTGGACTTCGGGACTGTCTGGGTCAACGACCACCTCGCGTTCGCGACCGAGATGCCGTGGGGCGGCTTCAAGGCCTCCGGCTACGGGCGCGACCTGTCGGCATACGCGCTCGACGACTACTCCCGCACCAAGCACGTCATGGTCAAGCACCGCGCCTGACCCTCAGCAGCGAAGGAACACCGCCATGTCGCAGGAAAGCAGTCTCCTCGAAGAGCTGACGATCCAACCGGTGCCGGAGTCGCAGCGGACCGGGAACGTCCGGCACCTCTTCTCTTTCTGGTTCACCGTCCAGATCATCCCGCTGGCCGTCGTCACGGGCCTTCTCGGGCCGACCGTCTTCGGCCTTGACGTGATGTCGACGATCCTCGCGATCGTCATCGGCAGCCTGGTCGGCGCCGTGTTCATGGCGCTGCACTCGGCGCAGGGCTCGGCACTCGGCGTACCTCAGATGATCCAGGCCCGGGCGCAGTTCGGGATGTACGGATCGGTCCCGATCACCGTGATCGTCGTCCTGATCTACGTCGGCTGGATCGTGGCCCTCATGGTGCTGGCGCAGCAGACGCTGGGTGCCGTGTGGACCGGCCTGGGCACCACGGCCGGGCTGTTGCTCAGCACCTCACTGACCCTGACCGCTGTCGTGGTCGGATACCAGCTCATCCTCCGCTTCAACCGGGTGATGGTCTGGCTCTCGGGCCTGGCCCTGGTGACCACGCTCGTCTACACGGGCATCAAGGCCGCCGACGGGGGCGCGGCGGACGTCGCCGGCGCGGGCGGCTCCTTCACCTGGGCGGGCTTCCTCGCCATGGCCTCGGTGGTCGGCGTCTGGCAGCTCTCCTACGCGCCGTACGTCTCGGACTACTCGCGCTACCTGCCCTCGTCCACCCCGACCCGGGCAGCGTTCTGGTACACCTACGTCGGCACCGTGCTGGGCGTCATCGGAGCGATGTCTGTCGGTTCCTTCCTGGTGGCCGGGCTCGGCCAGAACGGCGGGCTGGGGGACCTGGACGGCATCATGCCGCAGCCCGTGTTCGTCTTCGTGATGCTGATGTTCTTCCTCGGCGCGATCGACGCCGGTGTCATCAACATGTATGGCTCGTCCCTGTGCGTCCTGACCTGCATCCAGACCTTCAAGCTGTCCTGGGCGCCGCGCGCCTCGGCCCGGCACCGTACGGCAGTCCTGATCGCGATCGCGGTGTTCGTCGTCTCCACGACCGTCTCGGACAACTTCCTGACCGACTACACCAACTTCATCCTGGTCCTCGCCTATCTCCTGGTGCCGTGGAGCATCATCAACCTCGTCGACTACTACCTGGTCCACAAGGGCCGCTACGACCCCGAGTCGTTCAGCGACCCGACGAGCGGCTACGGCGCCTTCAACGTCCCCGCCCTCCTCAGCTACGTCCTCGGGTGCCTCGTGCAGATCCCGTTCATGTCGACCACGCTGTACATCGGGCCGATCGCGAAGCAGACCTCAGCCGTCGACACCTCCTGGGTCGTGGGGAGCATCGCCACCACCTTCATCTACCTCGGCCTGCTCCGGCTCTGGCGCCGGCAGCCGGTCCCCGTCCTCGCCCCCGAAACGGAGATCTCGGTATGAGCGAGCCGATCGGCGCCCTCGACGCCACGCAGATCCCCCGCTTCGCCGGACTCGGCACCTTCGCCCGGATCCCCGACATCGGGAGCGTGCCCGACTACGACATCGCCGTCCTCGGCGTGCCGTTCGACGGCGGCACGTCGTACCGGCCCGGCGCCAGGTTCGGCCCGATGGGCATCCGGCAGGCGTCGCGTCACCTGCGCCCGAAGTTCCACGTCGAGCTGGACACGGCCCCGCTCGAGCAGCTGCAGGTCGTCGATGCGGGCGACGTGCCCTGTACGCCGTACAGCATCGACGACGCGGTCAAGCAGATCGAGGTCTTCGCCAGGGACGTCGTGGGACATGGCGACCGCCGCATCGTCACCCTGGGCGGCGACCACACCGTCGCCCTGCCGATGCTGAGGGTCGCCCGCGAGAAGCACGGGCCCATCGCCCTCATCCACTTCGATGCTCACCTGGACACCTGGGACACGTACTTCAACGCGCCCCTCACTCACGGAACCGTCTTCCGTCGGGCCTTCGAGGACGGGCTGCTCGCGGAGGACAAGTCGATCCACCTCGGCATCCGCGGCCCCATCTACGACAAGCTCGACCTGGTCGACGATCACAACTTCGGCTTCCGGGTCATCCGGGCCGGTGACCTCGACGTCCTCGGCATCGAGGCTGCCGTGGACATCGTTCGGCAACGCGTCGGGGATGCCCCGGTCTACATCTCGGTCGACATCGACGTCCTCGACCCCGCCTTCGCCCCAGGCACCGGCACGCCGGAGATGGGCGGGTTCAACAGTCGCGAGCTGCTCCACCTGCTGCGCCGACTCGACGGGCTCAACATCGTCGGAGGCGACGTCGTAGAGGTCGCGCCGGCATACGATCACGCCGAGATCACCTGCGTCGCAGCGGCGACGCTGGCCTTCGACCTGATCACACTCATGACGAAGACCAGCGTCAGGAGCTCACTGACCCCAACGAGCAATGCCGTGTGAAATACCTCCGACCCTGGCGGTCGGGACGCCCACAACTCCATATCGCTGCATGAACCGAAGCGGGAGAGCCCTGACGCAGTCGCGGACGGGCGCCGTAGGAGCAACTCTCCCCGAGAATCTCTCAGGCCCAGTACCGCTTCGGTGAGGCAACTCTGGAAAGTCAGGAGCCGCCCTCAGCGGGGCTCCTGCGCCGATGGTGCAAGCCGCCGTGGAAGTGGTGAACCTCTCAGGTACCGATGACAGAGCCGGGGAGCTCACCCACGGTGCGACGACCGTCGTGCCCACACCAGGGAGGCTCGCGCATGACCGGCTCCACCTCGTTGCCCGCACCCCTCGGGGAGTTCGCGGCACGCCACATCGGCGTCACACGCGACGATCAGGCCAAGATGCTGGCCGAGGTCGGCTACGCGAGCCTCGATGACCTCATCGACGCCGCGGTCCCGGCCGGCATCCGTACGCCGTCCCGGCTCGGCCTGCCCGAGGCGGTGACCGAGGACGAGGCCGCTCGAGCCCTCGCCGAGCTCGCCGCTCGGAACGTGGTGTCCGTGCCGATGATCGGCCTCGGCTACCACCCGACGTACACACCGGCCGTGATCCGGCGCAACGTGCTGGAGGACCCCGCCTGGTACACCGCGTACACGCCGTACCAACCCGAGATCAGCCAGGGAAGGCTGGAGGCGCTCCTCAACTTCCAGACGATGGTGGGAGACCTGACCGGACTGCCGGTGGCCAACGCCTCGCTGCTCGACGAGGCGACGGCGGTGGCCGAGGCGGTGATGGTGATGAAGCGCGGTTCACGAGCCGGCTCGACCCGGGTGCTGGTAGACGCCGACACCCTGCCGCAGACCCTCGAGGTGCTCAGGACGCGAGCCGGTTCTGTGGGGATCGAGGTGGAGCTCGTCGACCTGGCGAAGCCAGTGCCGGAAGGGGAGTTCTTCGGCCTGGTGGCGTCGTACCCGGGATGCTCGGGAGAGATCCGCGACCTGGTGCCCGTGATCGCGGCGGCCCACGGCCGGGGCGCGCAGGTCACCGTGGCCGTCGACCTCCTGGCCATGACCCTCTTGACGCCGCCGGGCGAGCTCGGCGCCGACATCGCTGTCGGCTCCAGCCAGCGCTTCGGCGTGCCCTTGTTCTACGGCGGTCCGCACGCCGGCTTCATGGCAGTGCGTGCCGGACTCGAGCGGGTGCTTCCTGGGCGGCTGGTCGGGGTCTCCGTCGACAGCGCCGGCCGTCCGGCGTACCGCCTGGCGCTTCAGACCCGGGAGCAGCACATCCGGCGAGACAAGGCGACGTCCAACATCTGCACGGCGCAGGTGCTCCTCGCGGTCGTCGCCTCGATGTACGCCGTCTATCACGGCCCGGACGGCCTGACCGAGATCGCGCGAGGCGTGCACGAGCACACCGCCCGCATCGCGGCCGGCCTGCGCGCCAGCGGCCAGACCGTGGTGAACCGGCACTTCTTCGACACCCTCCTGGCGTCGACTCCCGGACGGGCTGCGGAGATCCTCGATGCCGCAGCGGCCAGTGGGCTCCGGCTGCGTGCAGTCGACGACGATCACGTTGCGATCAGCTGCTCCGAGGTCACCACACGGGACCACGTCGTCGCCGTGCTGGCCGCGTTCGGCGCCGGACCGGCGCACGCACCCGAGGGCGCGGGCATCCCGGAGGAGCTGCGGCGAACCTCGGAGTTCCTTGCCCATCCGGTCTTCCACGAGCACCACTCCGAGACCCAGCTCCTGCGCTATCTGCGCAAGCTGTCGGACCGCGACTTCGCCCTGGACCGCGGCATGATCCCGCTCGGCTCCTGCACGATGAAGCTCAACGCCACCACCGAGATGGAGCCCCTCTCACTGCCCGGCTTCGCCGACCTGCACCCCTTCGCACCCGTCGAGGACGCGGCCGGGTACGTCGAGCTGGTCGCCCAGCTGGAGTCGTGGCTGGCGGAGGTCACCGGCTATGCCCGGGTGTCGGTCCAGCCCAACGCCGGCTCGCAGGGCGAGCTCGCGGGCCTCCTGGCCATCAGGGCCTATCACCACGACCGCAACGAGGGGAACCGCGACGTCTGCCTGATCCCGGCCAGCGCCCACGGCACGAACGCCGCCTCCGCGGTCCTGGCGGGGATGCGGATCGTCGTGGTCGCCTCGAACGACGACGGCACCGTCGACCTCGCCGACCTCGAGGCCAAGTGCGAGCAGCACTCCTCCGCGTTGGCCGCGATCATGGTCACCTACCCCTCGACCCACGGGGTCTACGAGGCGGGCATCACCCGACTGTGCGAGCTGGTGCACGCGCACGGCGGACAGGTATACGTCGACGGGGCCAACCTCAACGCGCTCCTCGGCGTCGCCCGTCCCGGTGAGTTCGGCGGCGACGTCTCCCACCTGAACCTGCACAAGACCTTCTGCATCCCCCACGGCGGTGGCGGCCCCGGGGTGGGTCCGGTCGCCGTCGCCGCCCACCTGGCGCCGTACCTCCCCACGCATCCGTTGCACCCCGACCCCCAGCGGCGCAGCGGCATCGGCGCCGTCAGCGCGGCGCCGTTCGGCTCGGCCGGGATCCTTCCGATCCCCTGGGCCTACATCAAGATGATGGGCGCGGAGGGTCTGACCGAGGCCACGCGGGTAGCTGTCCTGAGCGCCAACTACCTGGCTCGTCGGCTGGCCCCGCACTTCCCCGTCCTGTTCGCCGGCGAGTTCGGACTCGTCGCGCACGAGTGCATCCTCGACCTCCGACCCCTCACCGCTGCGACCGGCGTCACCGTCGACGACGTGGCGAAGCGTCTGGTGGACTTCGGCTTCCACGCGCCGACGATGAGCTTCCCGGTGGCGGGCACGCTGATGGTCGAGCCGACCGAGTCGGAGGATCTCGCGGAGCTGGATCGCTTCGTCGACGCCATGGCGGCCATCCGGCGGGAGATCGATCAGGTGGCTGACGGGGTGTGGCCCGTCGAGTCCAGCCCGCTGCGACTGGCGCCGCACACTGCGGTCGTGCTGGTCGGAGACTGGGAGCGGCCGTACTCCCGCGAGGTGGCCGCGTACCCCGGCGGCCTCACCCCCGACAAGTACTGGCCACCGGTCGGCCGCGTCGAGCAGGCCCTCGGCGATCGGAACCTGGTCTGCTCGTGCCCTCCGCCTTCGGCTTTCCAGAGCTGGGGCCCGAGATGATGACCGCGTCGCGGAACTCGCCACTGCACCTCGTCCACGAGCAGCTGGGTGCCCACTTCACCGACTTCGCCGGCTGGTCGATGCCGGTCCGCTACACCTCCGAGATCGCCGAGCACACCGCCGTCCGCTCGGCTGCTGGCCTGTTCGACCTCAGTCACATGGGTGAGCTCGAGCTGAACGGCCCCGAGGCGGGGGCGGCCCTGGATCACGCATTGGTCAGCCGCCCCTCCCAGATCGGGGTCGGACGGGCGCGCTACTCGATGATCTGCGACGAGGACGGCGGGATCCTCGATGACCTCGTGGTCTATCGCCTCGCCCAGGAGCACTACCTGGTCGTCGCCAATGCGAGCAACGTCCGGGTCGTCCTGGACGCCCTCCACCAGCGGGTCGCCGGGTTCGACACGGAGCTGCGCGACGCGTCGGACGCCTGGGCTCTGATCGCGATGCAAGGGCCGACCTCCGCGGAGATCGTGGCCGGGTTGACCGACCTCGACGTCTCGTCCGTGAAGTACTACTCGATCGACCGCGGCACCCTGCCGCTCGGTCCTGCCGCGGACACCCTGCGGCTCGAGGCCGGCATGCCGCTGTACGGCCAGGAGCTCAGCCGCGACGTCACCCCGTTCGAGGCCGGGCTCGGGCGCGTGGTGAGCTTCGACAAGGAGGGCGGCTTCGTGGGCGACCGCGCGCTCGTCGTACGCCGGGACGCGGGCGTACGACGGACCCTCGTCGGCCTGGCGTCCCACGGACGGCGCTCCCCCCGCACGGGCTACGCCGTACTGGATCCGACCACCGGCGAGCCCGTCGGCCAGGTCACCAGCGGGGCGCCGTCTCCCACCCTCGGCCATCCCGTCGCCATGGCCTATGTCGCGGTCGGGCTCGATCAGCCCGGCACCCGACTGCTCGTCGACATCCGAGGCGTCCGCGAGGACGTCGAGGTCGTCACCCTCCCCTTCTACCGCCGTCCCGCCTGAGCCCGAGGAGCAGACAGATGCCCGTCCCCGCCCACCTCCGCTACACCGCCGAGCACGAGTGGCTCGACCTCGACGACACCACCGCCACGATCGGCATCACCGCCTTCGCCGCCGACGCCCTCGGCGACGTGGTGTTCGTGGAGCTCCCCGAGGTCGGCTCCCGGACCACCGCCGGCGAGCCCTGTGGCGAGATCGAGTCCACCAAGTCGGTCAGCGATCTCCATGCCCCCGCCGACGGCGAGGTGCTCGAGGTCAACCAGGCGGTCGTCGACGACCCCGGCCTGCTCAACACCGATCCCTTCGGCAAGGGCTGGCTCTTCCGGATCGCCCTGTCCGAGCCACCCGATCTCCTCGATGCGGCGGCATACGACGCGTTGACGGCAGGTGAGTGAGATGACCACGCTCGACCAGCACCTCCCATCGGCGGACTCGTCCAGATCCCCTGCATCGAACGCAACGCGATCGCCTCGGTCAAGGCGATCAACGCCGCCCGGCTGGCTATGAACGGCAACGGCAGCCACAAGGTGAGCCTCGACCAGGCCATCAAGACCATGCGCGACACCGGGCGGGACATGCACACCAAATACAAGGAGACCGCCCGCGGCGGCCTCGCCGTCAACGTCATCGAGTGCTGAGACCCCTGCTCCGGGGTGCTCTCGGTTCCTGACCGATCTTCATCGTGTATCCATGTTGTGCGCGGACGTCGTCATCACCGATGAAGGGCCATCGATCCTCCACGGTGGTGTCGTGCGTGGCGAGGACGACGCGCCCTGAGCCACCGGAGGACACCTTGACTGACCATGGATTCGTCCCTGCTCCCATCAAGCCGACGATCAGTTTCGAGGAACTCGAGCGGGTCGACATCCGCGTCGGCACCATCGAAACCGTCTCGGACGTTGCCAAGTCGAACAAGCTGGTGCGCGTCACCGTGAACCTCGGTGATCACACGCGATCGATCCTGGTCGGCATGAAGACGGAGAGGGAGGACCCAGCCGAAGTCATTGGCCGCCAGGTCCTAGTCGTGATGAACCTCGAACCGCGACGCATGATGGGCGAGCTGTCCGAAGGAATGCTGTTCGACATCGGTGACGCCGATGCCATCACGCCGGTGCTCGCTGTGCCCGAAAGTCCGGTTCCGGACGGGACGCGAGCCGGCTGAGATTGCTGACGCCACCACACGGCGCGGCCTGGTCGACGTGGCCTGGTTGGGTTCCCACGCCCATGCGATCCGGTCACGCTTCGGCGATGGCCGCCCGCAGCTGATCGAGCGTGGGGGCGCCCTCGTACCCGTCCTGCGTCAGGTACCTGCGACAGGAGAGGCCGACTGCTGAGCCAGGCTCGGCGAAGACGTCCACCCCTTCGACCAGAATGCTGGGTGAGCCGTGGAACCGGGTGCGCTCAGCCTCCGCCACGGTGTCGACGAGATGGCGAGTCACGCGGATGTCCGGGCGCTCGGCGGCAATGGCAGTCAGCCGTTCGTCCGCGACCTTCCAGTTCGGGCAGTCCTCGAAGTAGAGCAGCGTGATGTCCATGCCGACGACGCTAGACCTTGATCCGCGGTGCAAGGTCAAGTCGTAGGGTTGGCTCATGCGCATTGGAGAGGTGGCCGCGGCTGCTGACGTGCCGACTCAGACCGTCCGCTTCTACGAGCGACGGGGTCTGCTTCCCCAGCCGCTGCGGGGCCCCAATGGGTACCGGGAGTACGACGCCTCGATCCTCACGCGACTCGCGTTCAT
The DNA here is from genome assembly GCA_963782155.1 of uncultured Actinomycetota bacterium. Taxonomy (GTDB): domain Bacteria; phylum Actinomycetota; class Actinomycetes; order Propionibacteriales; family Nocardioidaceae; genus Nocardioides. The sequence goes on along the minus strand of CAWAIZ010000006.1, from coordinate 224,827 downwards.
CCGCAGCGGACAGGCGGCCGGACTCACGCTGGTCGAGGTGTCCAGCATTCTTGATCTGCGCCACGAGGGCGCTGTCCCGTGTGCCCACGTGCAGTCCTTGCTGGTGACGAAGCTGCGCGACGTCCAGGAGCGACAGCGCGCGTTGGCCGCGCTCGAGACGGAGCTCGAGCAGCTCCTCGATCGCAGTCATGAGCTGGACCCAGCAGACTGCACCGACCAGCAGATCTGTCACATCATCGCGCCGCGGGACTGAGGTGCCGCTGGCCAGCGGTGCAGCCTCACCCTCGTGGGCGCGACGCTGCCGCTGTTGAACCGCTTGCTGGTGTCGAGACCGATCATCAGCGCCGTTCGATGGTAGTCACGCTCGGCCTTGGTCGCGCGGAGCGTGCCCGTGGGGATCGGCTTCCGGTGCGCAGGCAGACCATGGCTGCGGACCCGCGCGCCGTCGGGTGTCAAGGCTTACGTCGCTGCATGTCGCTCAGCGCATCGGAGTTCTACGAGGCGGGCCTCGCCCTACCTCCCTCGGTGCGCAAGGACATTGCCCTCCGGCCACTCGAGTCGGTCGAGGTCGTTGACGTCGACGCGATGGAGGCGGCGTGGACCAACGAGCTCTCGTCTCGCGTGGACGACATCGTCAGTGGCAAGGTCGCGGCCCTTCCCGGTGAGCAGGTGTTTGCCGACATCGCCGCCCGACGGGCCGCGCGCAATGCATGACCTTCGCCTTCGACTTCCACCCGGAAGCCGAGGCGGAGCTCGCTGCTGACGTCGACTGGTACGACGCCCGCGAGCCTGGCGTGGGCGGCCGCCTCGCGGAAGCGGTCCTTGCAGCGGTCGCTCCTCGCATCTTCGCCTGGCATGTCCCAGCCGACCGGGCTGTCTCGTCTCGGGTGTGACAGACAATTCCGGAGTGAGGAGCGCAGCGGCGACTCTCCGAACGACACGGCGCCGCAGAGCAGCGCCCGCTGGCGAATCGGCGCACCCGCCCACGCTGACGTCGCACGACTGGCGACGGTGTTGATGCCGGATGCCCTTGACAGAGGGGCCCCCGACTGGTTTGTTCATGGTTCGTGGACTCTCTGAATGGATGATTCATTGATCTTGATCCCGGGAACCCAGCACCTGCCGGCGAGGCGGCTCCGTCGTGGCTGACCACTCCCGACAGCTCCTGCGGGAGGTGACCACCCGGCTCGAGCGCCTCGCCGCGCTCGCCGAGGAGGGTGGGCTGGACGCTCCCGTCGAGATGATGACGCGGGCGCTGGGCGCTGGGGGCATCGTTCAGGCGTTCGGCACCGGCCACTCCCAGGCCTTCGCCATGGAGATCGCCGGCCGGGCGGGGGGACTCATCCCGACCAACAGCATCGCCCTGCGTGACGTCGTACTGGTCGGGGGCAGGGATGCCTCGATCCTCTCCGACGGGGCCGCTCTCGAGCGTGAACCGGCCATCGTGGACGATCTCTGGGCGACGATCCAGCCGCACCCGGAGGACGTCTTCGTCATCGCGTCCAACTCCGGCGTCAACGGTTCGGTCGTGGGCATCGCCCTCGCGGCCAAGGAGCACGGCCACGGTGTCATCGCGGTCACCAGCCTCGAGCACACGGCCCAGGTCACCTCCAAGCACCCGAGCGGTGCCCGTCTCAGCGAGGTCGCCGACGTCGTCATCGACAACCTGGCGCCGTACGGCGACACCACCCTCACCCTGGAGGGCGGCATCGGCGTCGGGGCCGTCTCCTCGATGACGGCGGCCTTCATCGCACAGCTCCTCACGATCGCCGTCTCGGAGCGCATCGTCGCCGCGGGCGCGGTTCCGCCCATCTATCTCTCCGCCAACATCCCCGCCGGGGACGACCACAACAACCGACTCGAGAACCAGTACGGCGACCGGCTGCGGCGTCACGCCTGAGAGCACCACACCACGAAGGAAGGAACCACCAGAGTGAACATCCCGAAGCAGAACATGAGCAGGGGCACCACCAGGACCTTCAACCGGCGCACCATCGTGAGAGGGGCCCTCGCTGTGGCGGCCATCGCCCCGCTCAGCAGCGCGCTCGCCGCGTGCGCCGGCGGTGGGAGCGACGACAACAACAACGACAGCAAGGGCGGCACCAAGAGCGCCGACAACCCCTTCGGCATGGCCGACAAGTCCAGCGTCGACGCGGTCATCTTCGACGGTGGCTACGGCACCGACTACGTCGCGTTCGCGGCCGCGCTGATGGAGAAGAACTTCGCCGGATCCACGGTGAAGGTCTCCGCGACGACCGAGATCGCCCAGGAGCTGCAGCCCCGTTTCGTGGGCGGAGACCCGCCGGACCTCATCGACAACTCAGGGGAGAACTCGATCGGGTTCAGCACGATCCTCGACCAGCTCGAGGACCTCGGCGACGTCCTCGACGCCGACAACCTCGAGGGCACCACGATCCGCGACACCCTCTTCGGGGGTGTGGAGGCGCCTGGCACCTTCGACGGCAAGCTGGCGGCCCTGAACTACGTCCTGACGGTGTACGCCGTCTGGTACTCCGCAAGCCTCTTCGAGAAGTTCGGCTGGGCGCCGCCCCAGACGTGGGACGAGGCGATCGACCTCGGCGCCGCCGCCAAGAAGGAGGGCAAGTACCTCTTCCTGTGGGGCAAGGAGGCAGCGACCTACTACCAGACGATGGCGATCGGGTCGGCGATCAAGGAGGGCGGCGACGAGGTGCGCCTGGCTCTCGAGAACCTGCAGCCGGACTGCTGGTCCCTGCCCGCAGTGCAGGGCGTTTTCGAGGCCATGGGCGAGATCGTCTCGGCCGGCTACGTCAAGCCGGGCGGGTCGGGCACCCAGTTCACGGCCGCCCAGGCCCAGTGGAGCAACAACCAGGACGCGCTGCTCTACCCGTCGGGCTCGTGGATCGAGAACGAGATGAAGGACCAGACCAAGAGCGACTTCCAGATGACGGGGAGCCCGGAGATGACGGTCTCCAGCAGCTCGTCGATGCCGTACACCGCCATGCACAGCACCGCCGGCGAGCCGTTCATCATCCCGTCCAAGGCCAAGAACGTGGCGGGCGGCAAGGAGCTGCTCCGGACGATGCTGTCCAAGGAGGCGGCGACCAACTTCGCCAAGGAGAAGCTGGCGCCGACGATCGTCAAGGACACCGTTCCCTCGGACGGCTTCGGGTCGACCGCACTGGTGTCGCAGAGCAAGATGCTCACCGACGCCGGGACCGACGTGTTCACCTGGGGGTTCGTCGACCTCTACGGCACGAACGTCGACCAGCTCGTCGTCTGGAACAGCTTCCTCGCCGGCGACTCGAGCGTGTCCGAGCTGACCTCCCGGCTGCAGAACATCACCGACAAGGTCCGAGACGACGACTCGATCAAGAAGATCGAGGTCACGTGACCGCTTCCACGCTGGCCCCCACCACGGGGGCCGCAACCGCACCACCGCGCAGGAGCTCACGGCGGCCCCTGACGTTCGACCGGGTGAGCTTCTTCCTGGTCTTCCTGGGGTTGCCGCTGGCGCTCTTCTTGTTCTTCGTGGTGTGGCCGTTCGCGCAGGCGCTCTGGTACTCGATGACCAACTGGACGGGCTTCACGCCCGACATGAGCTTCGTCGGCCTCGACAACTACCAGAAGCTTCTCCACGACGACATCTTCATGACGGCGGTGCGGAACAACGTCCTGCTGGCGGCCGTCGTACCGCTCGTGACCGTGGTGCTGAGCTTCGCGCTCGCCACGATGGTCACCGTGGGCGGTGCATCACACGGAGCAGTGCGCGGGTTGCGGTACTCCGGCTTCTACCGGGTCATCTCGTTCTTCCCCTACACCGTCCCGGCCATCATCATCGGCCTCATCTGGGCGCAGATGTACGACCCGTCGAGCGGTCTGCTCAACGGCCTGCTCACCGGGCTCGGCCTCGACGGGTTCGACTCCTTCCCCTGGCTCGGCGACACCCGGACCGCCATGCCGGCCTCGATGTTCGTCATCATCTGGGGCTTCGTCGGCTTCTACATGGTGCTGTTCGTCGCTGCCATCAAGGGGATTCCCTCGGAGTACTACGACGCCGCCCGGATGGACGGCGCGGGCAGGTTCCGTATCGCCTGGTCGATCACGATCCCGTTGATCCGCGACACGGTGCAGACCGCCTACATCTACCTCGGGATCCTGGCCCTGGACGCCTTCGTCTACATGGCGGCGCTCAACCCGGGAGGCGGCCCCGACAACTCGACGCTCGTGATGCCGCAACGCCTCCTGGAGACGGCGTTCGCGAAGGGGCAGTTCGGCCTGGCCAGCGCGATGGGCGTCGTGATGGCGGTCGCCACCCTCGCCTTCGCCGCGATCGTCTTCACCGTGAACCGGTTGATCGGCCGCAACGAGAAGGTCGCGAGACGATGACCACGCACACCGCGGACCCCCCGGACACCACGGCGAACCCGGCCCCGGAGCGCTCGCCCAAGGGCGAGACGATCGTGGCGTCGGTCTCGCACTTCGTGCTCGCCTTCTGGAGCCTGCTCGTCATCGTCCCGCTGCTGTGGACCTTGATGTCGTCGTTCAAGACGAGCAAGGAGATCTTCGCCTCACCGTTCCAGCTGCCCGAGCACTGGAACTTCGACAACTACGTCTCCGCGTGGACGACCCAGGGCATCGGGCGCTACTTCGTCAACACGGTCATCGTCGTCGGCTGCGCTCTCGTCATCGTGATGATCCTCGGGGCGATGTGTGCGTACGTGCTCGCCTGCTTCTCGTTCCCCGGACGCAGGTTCATCTACTACTCGATGCTCGCCGGTCTGACCTTCCCGATCTTCATGGCGATCGTGCCGCTGTTCTTCGTGCTGAAGCAGATCGGCCTGCTGAACACGCTCCCCGGTCTGATCATCACCTACGTCGCGTTCGCGCTCCCGTTCACGGTGTTCTTCCTCTATCCGTTCTTCAGGGCCCTGCCCACCGAGATCTCCGAGGCCGCGGAGGTCGACGGCGCCGGCGAGTGGCGGAAGTTCTTCCAGGTGATGCTGCCGATGGCCGCGCCCGGCATGGCCTCGGTCGCGATCTTCAACTTCCTCGGCCTGTGGAACCAGTTCCTGCTGCCCGTCGCCCTGAACACCAAGAGAGAGAACTACGTGCTCTCGCAGGGCATGGCGTCGTTCGCGTCCCAGGCGGGCTACAACGTCGACTACGGTCGCCTGTTCGCCGCGGTGGTCATCACGGTCGTGCCCGTACTGGTCGTGTACGCGATCTTCCAGCGTCAGCTGCAGGGCTCGGTGACCCAGGGAACGTCGAAGTAGCCATGACGCAGGCTGCTGACTCGACGGCGACGAGGGTCACGGACCCGACCGACCTCACGGACCTGATCCGTACCGTGGCGCCCCGGCTGACAGGCGCGCTCCGCGAGGTGGCGGACACGGTCTTGGCGGACCCGGACGAGGCGGCCAGGCTCTCCGCGGTCGCGCTGGCCACCCGGGCCGGCGTGTCGCAGGCGTCGGTGACGAGATTCGCCCAGTCCATCGGGCTCGCCAGCCACGCGGAGCTGAGACTCGCGCTGGCCGAGCAGAAGGGCCGCTCGACGGCGCCGGGCGTCGCGATGGACGTCGGCGTGCAGATCCACCCCGGCGACTCAGTACGCCAGGTCGTCCAGGTGGTCGCGAACGCCGACGTACGCGCCATCACCCAGACCGTCTCGCAGCTCGACCTCAACGCCCTGGACCTGGCCAGCCGGGCGATGGCCGCGGCCCGGCGCGTGGACGTGTACGGCATCGGCAGCTCGGCGAGCGTGGCCTACGAGCTGGAGACCCGGCTGTTCCGGGTCGGGGTCCGGGTGCGGGCCTGGACCGAGGTGCACGAGGCGCTGACCTCCGCGGCCCTGCTCACGGCCGACGACGTCGCGATCGCGATCTCCCACTCGGGTGCGACCTCGGAGGTCGTGGAGCCGTTGCGGCTGGCGGCGGACCGCGGTGCGGTGACGGTCGGCCTCACGGGTGACCCTCGCTCGGCCGTCGCCGCGGTCTCCCGCCACATGCTGACGACGGCGGCGCTGGAGACGTCGTACCGGAACGGGAGCCTCGCCGCGCGGCACTCCCAGATGATGATCGCCGACTGCCTCTACATCCGCGTCGTCCAGCTCACCCCCGAGCGCGCCGCCGCCTCGATGGCTCTCACCGAACACATCTCTCCGTCCCACGCCGTCACGCCGCGTCGTACCCGAGCGCGCTAGCCGTCACCGCGTGCGCAGGGCCGCCAGGGACGAGTCGATCCGGGCGAACAGGGTCGGGTCGACGGTGACGCCACGGTGCCGCAGAGCGAGTACCGCCGCGCCTGCGACGCCGTCGGCGACCCTGACGACAGGGCCGGCACCGCCCTGGCGGTGGTAGGAGGTCTCGACGGCAAGCGCGACCGTCGCCTGGTGGAGCAGGACGCTGCCGCCCAGCACCAGCGGACCGCGGATCCCGGCGTCGAGCACGGTGCCCAGGGAGTGAGCGAGCGCCTGCGAGGCACTCTCGACGATGGCGGCGGCCACGGCGTCGCCGCCGACCGCGAAGGCCACCGGGGCGAACCGGGCGAGCTCGACCGGCCGCATCCCGTACACGATCTCCGTCAGGCGGCTGAGGCAGGTGCGTCGCGACCCGCGGGTGTCGGCGACGCCGAGCTGGGCCAGCACGAGCGGCGTCAGCGCGGTCGACGGGCCGCGGTCGTCCAGGTCCGCGACCACGGCGCGCACCACGTGATGGCCGATCCAGAAGCCGGAACCCTCGTCGCCGAGCAGCCATCCGGTCCCGTCGGAAGTGGCCTCGACCTCCCCGCCGCGCACCCGGATCGCGGCTGCACCCGTGCCGGCGACCAGGGCGTGCCCGTCCAGGTCGCTGGTCCCCGCGCAGAACATGGCAAGGAGATCGGACTCGACGACGAACGGTGCATCCACCCCGGAGGCCGACAGCGCGGCGGTGATGCTCGGATGCTCCGGGCCGGCGGCCACCCGGACGGACCGCGAACCTGCCATCGCGACCGCGGCCCCGGCGATCGAGGACGGCAGCACGCCGGCGTACTCGATCGCCTGCCGCACGGCGGCGCCGACGGCGATTACGACGCTCTCGGGCCCCGCGGAGATGGGGTTGCCGCTCCCCGCGGTGCCCAGTCCGAGGCAGCGCCCCGTGGAGTCCACGACCACCGCTCGGGTCGAGGATCCGCCGGCATCGACGGCGACGAGGAGCACGGCGGGAGCCTACGCCGGGGATCGGGGCCGTCGGCGGTCGTAGCCCTTTCGTACAGGTAGCGACGGCCGTGGCCCGTGCTTACGCTGCCGATGGATCAGCGACCGGACTCGGGAGGGGATCGTGATGATGAGAATGACGCGCGCGGTTGCGGCGATGGTGGCTGCAGGGGGCTTGGCCCTGACACTCACGGGCACTGCGCAGGCCGCACCGGTCGGCATGCTCAAGCAGTTCAAGGTGCCCACGGCCAACAGCGAGCCCCGGGCCATCGCGAACGGCTCGGACGGCAACCGGTGGTTCACCGAAGGCACGTCCTTCACCAACGCACCGCCGACGATCGGGCGCGTCACGCCGGCGGGAGCAGTCACGGAGTTCCCGGTCGACTGCAACGGCTGCATCATCACCGACATCGTGCAGGGCCCCGACGGCGTCCTGTACTTCACGTCCAACAACCCCATCCTCGGTCGCATCACGACCGCGGGCGCCCAGCTCGGGTCCGTGGACATCCCCAACAGCAACGCCGTCGCGGGCAACCTGGCCGTGCACGGCAGCGAGCTCTGGTTCACCGACTTCAACAACGACAGTCTCTGGCGCTACGGCATCAGCACCGCCCAGTTCACCCAGTTCCCGCTGACGGTGCAGCCCGCCGACGTGGTCGTCGACGACACCGGCGGCGTCTGGTTCACCTCGCCGGACGACGGCACAGTCAACCGGCTGGACCCGGCCACCGGCACGTTCGCGACGTTCCCGGTCCCGGACGGACTGAGCCCGCGTGAGATCACCATCGCCACCGACGGGCAGATCTGGTTCACCTCCAGGTTCGTGCCCCAAGGAGTCGGGCGCCTCGACCCCGCCACCGGCGTCGTGACGACGTTCGTGACGCCGAGCAACCCCGGCCCCGAGGGCATCGCCGCCGGGCCGGACGGCGCGGTGTGGTTCACCCAGACCACCAAGGGCAACATCGCCAGGATCGACAACACCGGTGCCATCACCGAGGCGAAGGCGGTCAAGGGCAGCCAACCCTTCGGCATCACCGTCGCTCCCGACGGCGACCCCTGGTACACGATGTTCGCCGCCGACAAGATCGCCGCGCTGCAGCTGCGCTAGGGGTCGCCGCTCAGCCCGCCTGGCAGGCTGGACCGATGCACTTCCTGGTCATCGGCCACGACAGCGCGACCTTCGGGATCGCCGACCGCGATGTCGACGAGGAGCACCAGACCTACATGGACGCCTGGCTCCCGCGCCTGCTCGCCCGCGGCCCGCTGCTGTCCGACGACGGCGAGGAGCACCGCGGCAGCATCCATGTGGTGGAGGCCGAGGACCTGACCGCGGCACGGGTGTTCGCGACCGAGGAGCCCTACGCCGCCGAGGGCTGGTACGACGAGGTCACCGTGACGACGTACCTCCCGCTGGTCGGCGGCACGATGTGGGACCGTCCGCGACCTCCGCGCGGTACCCGCTCGACCTTCGTGATGGCGATGTGGGAGCCCGGACGCTCATCGGGCGCACCCCTCGGTGACGACTGGGTCGTCGGCGGCACGCTCCTGGACGAGGCGGGTGCCGACATCGGGATCGCCGGCGCACTCGACGTACCCGAGGCAGAGGCCACCGAGACCGCCAGGCAGCTCGTCGCGAGCGCCGACGTCACCGCCCAGCGCTGGCGACGCGGCGGTCGCGACCAGGGATAGGGCGGTCACCAAGTACGGCAGTTCGCGCCCCTGAGGGCGATTCCGGCCTGATCCGTCCCGAACTGCCGTAGTGCAATGGCGGCCAAGTTCGGGTTTCTCCGGTCGACCGGAGAAATCTGCGGGCCTCAGTCGACCAGGTGCGTCCGCTCGGCGGCCAGCAGCACGGCGCCGATCATGCTCGCGCGACCCTCTAGCTGGCCGAGCAGGACCGGCGTGGAGGCGACCGGGTCCAGGGCGTAGCGGCGCAGCCCGAGCCGTGTCGGCTCGAGCAGCAGGTCGCCGGCGGTCGCCAGGTGGCCGCCGACCACGACCACCGAGGGGTTCACCAGGTTGACGACGCTGGCCAGGCCGCGGCCCAGGTGCAGGCCGGCCTCCTCGAGGGCGCGCCGGGCGGCGACGTTGCCCGCGCGGGCGGCGGCGACCACGGTCTCGATGTCCTCGGCTCCCGGGAGGGACGCGGCGACCTCCTTGGTCACGAACGGCGTGGAGATGAACGCCTCGAGGCAGCCGCGCTTGCCGCACCGGCACAACGGACCCTGGTCGTCGAGGGTCAGGTGGCCGATCTCGCCGGCGGTGCCGTTGGCCCCGTGGAACAGCTCGTTGTCGACGATGATCCCGGCGCCGACGCCGGAGGAGGTCTTGACGTACACGCTGCTGTCGTGGCCGCGACCCACGCCCACCCGGTGTTCGGCGAGGGCGCCGAGGTTGGCGTCGTTCTCGATGTGGACGGGCACGCCGAAGATGCGTTCGGCGACCAGGCGGGCGTTCACGCCCTCCCAACCGGGGAAGATGGCCGAGGACTGCACGACGTCCTCCGCGATGGGCGCGGGCAGGCCCAGGCCGACGGCCCGCAGGGGCGCGCCGCCGTAGAAGAGGCCCTCGAGCATCTCCTGGGCGCCGGCCAGGGCATCGTCGTGGTGGGGCACCTCGCGCACCCGTTTGCTGTATTCGGCGATCACCCGGCCCGAGAGATCGCCGACGGCGACCGCCACGTGGCTGTGGCCGAAGTCCACGCCGGCGACCACGCCGGCGCTGCGGGAGAGGCGTACGGCGGAGCCGCGCCGTCCACTGCCCGGCTCCGTCTCGACCAGGCCGCGCTCGGCGAGCCCGCGGACGATGTTGGAGACCGTGGCCGGGGCCAGGCCGGTGGCCCGCGCGAGCTCCGCCTGGGTGAACACGCCGGCGTCGTCGCGAAGCACGTCCAGCACCCGATGCTGGTTGGCGGTCCGCAGCGACGCGGTGGACCCGGGCGCGGCGGTGTCCGAGCCCGATGCTGGGCCCGATGATGCGCGCGGCGTCGCCATGATGCCGAATGGTGCCGCCCGCGACCGTTGCCGTCAAGACTTGAACGCAAATGACGTCTTTTCATGAAAACGAGACACTTTGTGTTCACCTCTTGACGACAAGTCCTGTGACGGTTGACACTCGGCGGAGTCCCACTGGGCCACGGCCCCCGCACTCAGGAGAAGTTCCTTGACCAGATCGATCTACCGAGTCGCAGCCGCCGGGGCTGCCCTCGTCCTCAGCACCACGTTCCTCGCCGCGTGCGGCGCCAACGACGACAGCAGCGGCGCCGACGCCGGCACCGGCTCGGGCAACAGCGGTGGCAAGACCGTCGCCCTGCTCCTGCCGGAGTCGAAGACCACCCGCTACGAGGCTTTCGACAAGCCGCTCTTCGAGGCGAAGGTCAAGGAGCTCTGCTCCGACTGCACCGTCGACTACTACAACGCCGACCAGGACGAGGCCAAGCAGGCCCAGCAGATGAGCGACGCCCTCAACGCGGGCGCCTCGGTCGTCGTGCTCGACCCGGTCAACGGCGCCGGCGCCACCGGCATGGTCGACGAGGCCCAGGGCGAGAACGTCCCGGTCATCGCCTACGACCGCCTGATCACCAACGCCGACTACTACATGTCCTTCGACAACGAGACCGTCGGCAAGCTGCAGGCCCAGGGCCTCAGCGACGCGATGGGAGGCAAGGGCAGCATCTTGATGCTCAACGGAGCCCCGAGCGACCCGAACGCCGCGCAGTTCAAGGCCGGCGCGCACAGCGTCCTCGACGGGTCCGGCATCAAGATCCTCGAGGAGTACGACAACCCCGACTGGAGCCCCGAGAACGCCCAGCAGTGGACCAGTGACCAGCTGAGCAAGTACGACCCCTCGGAGATCCAGGGCGTGTACGCCGCCAACGACGGCCAGGCCGGTGGCGTGGTCGCCGCGCTGACCGGCGCGGGTGTCGCTCTCGACGCCCTTCCCCCGATCACGGGTCAGGACTCCGAGGTCGCCGCGATCCAGCGGATCCTCGCCGGCGAGCAGGCGCTCACCATCTACAAGCCGATCCCGATCGAGGCCGACACGGCAGCCGAGGTCGCGGTCAAGCTGCTGAACGGCGAGGACGTCTCCGGCACCAGCGACACGGGCATCGACCAGACCGAGTACGAAGGCGTGAAGAGCTACATCTTCGACCCGATCGTGGTGACCAAGGACAACGTCGCCGACACCGTCATCGCCGACGGCTTCTATGACGCTGCCGACATCTGCACCGGCGACTACGTCGACGACTGCAAGGCGGCTGGCATCAGCTGATGAGCCAGACAGCCACCACGCCGGCCAGGGGTGAGGTCGTCCTCTCCCTGGCCGGCGTCACCAAACGGTTCGGTGCCGTGCAGGCACTCAGCGACGTGCACCTCGAGGTGGCGGCCGGCGAGGTCGTCGCCCTGGTGGGTGACAACGGCGCCGGCAAGTCCACGCTGGTCAAGGTGATCTCCGGCGTCTACACACCCGACGAGGGCGAGATCCTGTACGGCGGCCGCAAGGTCACCGTCAGCGGACCCTCGGCCGCCCAGGAGCTCGGCGTCGCCACGGTGTTCCAGGACCTCGCCCTGTGCGACAACCTGGACGTCGTCGCCAACCTGTTCCTCGGCCAGGAGAAGCTGGTCGGCCCGTTCATCGACGAGGCGGGCATGGAGCAGGAGGCGTGGCGGCTGCTGCGCTCGCTGTCGGCCAAGATCCCCTCGGTCCGCATCCCGATCGCCTCGCTCTCGGGCGGGCAGCGGCAGACGGTCGCCATCGCCCGCAGCCTGGTCGGCGCTCCGAAGGTCGTGATGCTCGACGAGCCCACGGCCGCGCTGGGTGTCGCGCAGACCGCCGAGGTGCTCAACCTCATCGAGCGGCTGCGCGAGTCCGGGCTCGGCGTGATTCTCGTCAGCCACAACATGGCCGACGTGCAGGCCGTGGCCGACCGGATCGTCGTACTCCGTCTCGGCCGCAACACCGCGGAGTTCCGCGTCGAGGAGGCCACCACCGAGCAGCTGGTGGCCGCCATCACCGGCGCCAGCGACAACGTGGTCGCCGAGCGCTCGGCTCGTGCCACGCCCAGGCATCCAGGAGCGACGCATGAGTGAGATGAACGCCGGCGTCGACCCGGAAGCCGACGTCGAGCCCGTGTCGGTGGTCGCCGCCGACATGGCCGACGAAAGGCTGATCCTGAGCCAGGGCCCGCGCGGCATCGCGCACCTGATGTGGAACCGCCTCAAGGGGGGTGAGCTCGGCACCCTGCCCGTGATCCTCGGTCTGCTGATCATCTGCACGGTGTTCTACCTGCGCGAGCCGACCTTCCTGTCCTCGCGCAGCCTGGTCACCCTGACCCAGTTCGCGGCGCCGACCGGCGTGATCGCCCTCGGCATCGTGCTGGTGCTCCTGCTCGGCGAGATCGACCTCTCGGTCGGCTCGGCGGCGGGCTTCACCTCGGCCGTGATGGCCGTGATGGTGGTCAAGCACGGTCAGTCCCCGCTCCTGGCGATGTTCAGCGCGCTCGTGGTGGGCCTGGCGATCGGGCTGGTCTACGCCGCACTCCATCAGTACGTCGGCGTGCCGTCGTTCGTGTTCTCGCTCGCCGGCCTGCTGGCGTTCCAGGGCGCCCTGCTCTACACCCTCGGCGACACCGGCACGATCGTGCTGCCGCAGGACTCGTGGCTGCGGGCGTTCGCGCGCGACAAGTTCCTCAGCGACGCCCAGGCCTACGGCCTGGTCGCGCTGGCGGTGCTGCTCTACGTCGGGTCCAACCTGCTGGGCATCCAACGCCGCCGGGCCGCCGGGCTGACGCCGCCGAACCTGACCGGCATCCTGGTGAAGGCCGGGCTGATGGCGGTCGGACTCGGGTACTTCTGCTACTACCTGGGCCTGGCGCGCGGAGTGGGTTACCTCTTCACGGCGTTCGTGATCCTGGTCGTGCTGATGGACCTGGCACTGCGCAAGACCACCTGGGGCCGGCACGTGACGGCCGTCGGTGGCAACGAGGAGGCAGCGCGTCGCGCCGGCATCAACGTGACCTGGGTCTACGTGTCCGTCTTCGGACTGACCTCGACCTTCGCGGCGCTGGGCGGCCTGTTCCTCGCCGGTCAGCTCACGACCGTCTCGCAGAGCAGCGGCACCACCGACACCAACCTGACCGCGATCGCGGCCGCGGTGATCGGCGGCACCAGCCTGTTCGGCGGCCGCGGGTCGGCGTACGCCGCCCTGCTCGGCATGCTCGTCCTCCAGGCGATCACCTCGGGCCTGAATCTCATCAACGTCGACTCGGCGGTGCGGTTCATGGTGACCGGCGCGGTGCTGCTCCTCGCGGTGGCCATCGACTCGGTGTCGCGCAGGCTGCGCTCCTCCAGCGGACGCGGTTAGCCCGGTTTCCCTCGGGCCCCGCTCCCTCGTCCGCGAGGGGGTGGGGCCCGTCTTTGTCAGCCCGTCTCCGTCAGCCCGATTCCGTGGGCTGCCCGATCACGGCACGAGCACCTGACGGACGCCCGACCCGGAGGCGGTCTCCCGCCAGGCAGCAGTGATCTCGGTGAGCGGGCGGGCGGCGTGCTCGACGAGCGACCGTCCCGCGGCCAGGGCGACCACGCTGGTCAGCGCCTCCTGCCGCTCCTCGGGGGTGAGGTTGTTGTTGGTGTGGCCCAGGACGGCCAGCGACTTGCTGCGCACGGTGGCCGAGGAGAGCGTGGCCGCGTCGCCGGCCGCGCCGCCGATGTTCACCAGCCGGCCGAACCGCGACATGGCACCGGTGGCGGCCTCGGCCACCCATCCGAACACCGGGTCGACCACGACGTCGGCGGAGCCGCCGAGGACGTCGGTGATCGCGGTGGCGAGCGCCTCGACGTCGCGATCGTCGGGCAGCAGCACGACGTCGTCGGCGCCGTTGCGGCGGGCTCGCGCGGCTGCTTCCTCGGTGCGGCACACGCCGACGACTCGGCCGGCGTCGTGGCCGGCAGCGACGGCCACGGCCACCTGGCCGACGGCCCCGCCCGCGCCCAGCACGACGACGCGCTCTCCAGCGTCCAGCCGCGCGCGCAGGTGGACCGCCGACCAGGCTGCGACCCCCGAGAGCCCGATGGCGGCCAGAGCGGCGTCTTCGATGTCGCCGCTGATCGGGACGATGTCGTCCAGCGCGACGGCGTACTGCTCGGCGAGCGTGCCGTCGCCCGGTGTCATCCCGGCGGACGACGCGACCCAGACCCGCTCGCCCTCCTCGGTAACGCCGACGCCCTGGACCCCGGGCACGTACGGGAGCGCGGGCTGGCCGAAGTACGACGTGCCCGAAGCGCAGAGCAGGTCCAGTGGGACGACGGGCGCGGCCGTGATCCGCACCAGCACCTGCCCGTCGGCGGGAGTCGGGTCCGGGTGGTCGGCGTACGACGCGGGCTGGCCGTGGGCGGTGACGACGCCGGCCTTCACGTGGCGATGTCCGGGTAGGGGAGCGACAGGTGCGCCATGGCCCGACCGTAGGCGATCTGGTACTCCAACGGCCCGTGGTCGCGCTCGAACATCGCGATGAAGAGGGTGAGCGTGAGGAACGGGTGCGCACCCATCTCGAAGAGCCGCACGTGGTCCTGGCGGACCAGCACGTCACGCTCCTCCTCGCTGAACGCCAGCCAGGTCGACTTCTCCTCGGTCGTGCAGTTGAGGATCCGGTTGGCCTCCTCGGCCTCCCACCAGGTGACGGTGGCGGCCGGGTCCTCGCGGTAGCGCTCGACGAGCGCCGGGTCGCGGTCGATGGTGAACAGGAACTTGTCCAGCAGGTACTTGCTCACGATATTTCCGATCGGTGGTCGGGCTTGTCGAGACCCGGGTACCAGGTGAAGTAGGCCTCCATGGTGTGGAACAGGTCGAGGGAGTCGACGTGGTCCGCCCGGTTGCCCTCACCGGCCACGCCCATCATCAGCATGAAGTCCATGAAGCCGTGGGTGGCGTTGCCCGGCAGGTGCAGGCTCTCGAGCGTCACCTCGCCGCAGCAGCCCTCGATGTCGGCGTTCGCGATCCACTCCACGGCCTTGCGGTCGAAGTCCGGGTCGGGGCCGTGCGGGCCGAACTGGCGCGGTCCGCCGAGCTCGAGCGAGAGGTGGCCGGTGCCGATGATGGCGACGCGGCGGTCGTCGGGCCAGGCCTCGACGAGCCGCCGGATGGTCCGGCCAAGCTCGACGAAGCGCCTCGGCTGCGGCAGTGGCGGGGCGAAGATGTTGGTGTAGATCGGCACGATCGGCAGGTCGTGCTGCGGGCGCAGCGTGATGATCGGGCAGGTGATGCTGTGGTCGATCCGCAGCTCGTTGCTGAAGGCCAGGTCGAACCCGGCGTCCAGGCCGTTGCGCAGGATGTGCTGGGAGAGGTCCTCCTCGCCCGCGAGGGTCATCCGCGGCAGGCCGAACTCGCGTTCCTCGTTGTGCCAGTTGGCGTCGTAGAAGGGTGCCTTGCCGACCAGGAACTGCGGCATGTTGTCCAGCCACAGCTGGTGGAAGTGGTCGCTGCCGACCATCACCAGCACGTCGGGTCTCGCGCGGGTGAGCGTCTCCCGGAAGGTCTCGATCTTGCTGACCCACTCGTCGGCGAACGGCGGCCGGTCCGCGCCGGTCGACGTGCTTGCGCGGTAGTAGAACGGGTGGTGGGTGGACGCGATGACCGCGACGACCTGGGCCATGCCGGATCCTTCCTATGCGTCGGGC
This sequence comes from uncultured Actinomycetota bacterium, assembly GCA_963782155.1. Lineage (GTDB taxonomy): Bacteria > Actinomycetota > Actinomycetes > Propionibacteriales > Nocardioidaceae > Nocardioides. The sequence goes on along the minus strand of CAWAIZ010000006.1, from coordinate 208,978 downwards.
TCGACGTAGACCGCGTTACGGTCCACCGCGAGGTAGGCGTCCATGCCGATGGGGCGTCGCCGCTCCTCCGCGATCTGGCCGAGCAGCCCGGCCGCGCGGGCCAGCAGGGCGAAGCCCCGCAGCAGCTCGACCGGCAGACCGAGATCGGCCAACGCGGCGCCGCAGACGCCCGCCCCGTTGAGGGGAAGCTTCCGGCCGAGCACCTGCTCGTGGGTGCGCCCGATGGCCTCGAACAGTCGCAGATGCGGACCGCGCAGCCCCTCCTCCTCGGCGATGCGGATGAGCACGGGGGTGCGCGGGTCTTGCACCTTGTGGACCGGGTGGCCGAGGCCCGGGACGTACCTGCCGGCCTCGCGGGTGCGCCGTACGGCGTCGAGCGCGACCGCGTCCCAGCCGGCGTCGTCGGTGGGTGTCTCGTCCACGTCGTCCAGGGCCGCGTGCAGGTAGGTCCCGCAGTCCTCGGTGACCCCGAGGAACCGCGAGCCGCCGCCCAGCAGCCCGGCGGCCAGCGCGCCCTGCAGCGAGTCGGGCGCGGAGAGGTACGTCAGACGGGCCGCGATCGCGGTCGGTGTGAAGCCGTGGTCGGCCAGCGCGACGAGGACGGCCTCGAAGACGCGGACCTCTTGGGGCGTCGGGCGGCGCATCGCGACCAGCCAGAACGCCAGCTCGCCGAAGCCGACCTTGCCCATCAGGTCGGCCGTGAGGTCCTGGCCGAGCAGCCGGATCTCGTCGGCGGTGGAGGTGCCCAGCGAGGTCGGGAACTCCAGGTCGGTCATGCGTCACCCTCCAGCCACGCGCGGATCTCGTCACCGTGCTCGTCCAGGGCCGGCGGGGGTCGGTCGTACCGCACCGGGGTCTCGGAGAACGTGATCGGGTTGCGCGCCGATCGGACCGCCTCGTCCCCCTCACCGACGCTCACGACCGGGTCGAGGCCGATGCTCTCGGCGAACGCGAACCCGCCGTCGATGGTGTTGATCGGCCCGCAGGGCACGCCCGCCGCGATGATCGCGTCGAACCACTCGAGGGCGGTGCGTTCTTTCAGCCGCGATACGAGCAGCGGCCGCAGCTCGTCTCGGTTCGCGGTGCGGTCCTCGTTGCGGGCGAACCTCGGGTCGTCGGCCAGCTCGGGCGCGCCGATCACCTCGGCCAGCTTGCGGAACTGGCTGTTGTTGCCGGCGGTGATGATGAGGTCGCGGTCGGCGCAGGGGAGCGGCTCGTAGGGGAACAGGCTGGGGTGGCTGTTGCCCATCCGGAACGGGACGGTGCCGCCCGCGGCGTACGCGCTGGACTGGTTGACGAGTCCCGAAAGGGCCGAGGCCATCAGGCTCAGCTCGACGTGCTGGCCCTGGCCGGTCTCGGCGCGGGTGCGCAGCGCGGCGAGGACGCCGATGGTCGCATGCAGTCCGGCCATCACGTCGAAGACCGAGATGCCGGCGCGGTACGGCGGACCGTCGGGGTCGCCGGTCAGGCTCATCAGGCCGCTGATGGCCTGCACGATGAGGTCGTACCCGGGGAGCTTGGCGCCATCGGGACCGCTGCCGAAGCCGCTGATCGAGGCGTAGACGACGCCGGGGTTGGCGGCCGCGACGGTGTCGTAGTCGAGGCCGAACCTGACGAGCCCCCCGGGTCGGAAGTTCTCGATCATGATGTCCGCGCGGGCCGCGAGGCGGCGGGCCACCGCGACGTCCGACTCGTCCTTGAGGTCCAGGGCGATGGAGCGCTTGTTGCGGTTCACGCCGAGGTAGTACGTCGAGACGCCGTGTCCGTCGACCGGCGGCATCCACGTGCGGGTGTCGTCACCCGCCGGCCCCTCGACCTTGATGACGTCGGCCCCCATGTCGGCCAGCAACATGGTGGCGTACGGGCCGGCCAGGATCCTCGAGAAGTCCGCGACCACGAGCCCGTCCAGCGGTCCGGCCATGGACTCGCCCTCCCTACTCGCTTTGCGGACACTCGTCCGTCGTACCCTGACCACCCGTCGTACGGGCTGTCAAGGCGGCTCTGGCGGGGTAGTCCCGTGCACATGCGGGGTCTGTAACCGGTTACTGACCCCGCAAACGCACGGGAGTACACCCCTTGGGCGGCCTTGACAGCCCGTACGACGCGGGGTCAGGGTGCTCGGGAACGGACTCGGGATGACCGTCAGACGGACATGCGTCCGAGACAGGAGTCAAGGCCATGACGGACCGTCGACCGGTGCTGTTCCGCAACGGCACCGTGCTGACCATGGACGACGCGCACACGGTGCTCACGGGCGGTGACGTGCTCGTCGTCGACGACCGGATCGCCGAGGTGGGCATCGGGCTGTCGGCTCCCGAGGGGGCGCTGGAGGTCGACGCGACCGGCGGCATCGTGATGCCGGGCATGATCGACACCCACCGCCACATGTGGCAGACGGCGATGCGGGCGTACGGCGCCGACTGGACGCTCACCCAGTACTTCGTCTGGTACTACCTCGAGCACGGCCGGCTGTTCCGCCCCGAGGACATCCACGCCGGCAACGTGGTCTCCGCCTGGGACGCCCTCGAGTCCGGCGTCACCACCACCGTCGACTGGTCCCACGGCCTGCAGACCGTCGACCACGCGGATGCCGCCGTCGATGCCCTCCAGGCCGTCCCGGGAAGGTTCGTGCTCGCCTACGGCAACATCCAGGCCGCCCCCTGGGAGTGGACCGCCGATCCCGCCGTGAGGTCCTTCTTCGACCGGCGGCGTGGAGACGACGACATGCTCGGCTTTCAGATCGCCTTCGACGTGCTCGGCGAGGAGTCCTTCCCCGAAGGTCCGGCGTTCGAGTTCGCCCGCGAGCTCGGCCTCCCACACACCACGCACGCCGGGGTCTGGGGCGCGACCAACGACAACGGCATCCGGCTGATGCACGAGAACGGCTTCATGGGGCCCGACAACATCTACGTGCACGCCGCCACCCTGACCACCGACAGCTACCAGCGGATCGCGGCCAGCGGCGGCTCGGTCTCGGTGTCGACGGAGTCCGAGCAGAGCGCCGGCCAGGGGTACCCGCCCACCTGGCAGGTACGCCGCCACGACATCCCCGTCTCCCTGTCCCACGACACCAGCGTCTGGTGGAGCAGCGACCTGTTCACCGCCATGCGAACGACCCTGGGCGCCGACCGAAGCCGCGAGCACCTCGAGGCGCACGCCGGCGGCGACACGGTGACCAACTCCTCGCTGCGCGCCGAGCACGTCGTCGACTGGGCGACCCGGGGCGGCGCGCGGGCGCTCGGCCGCGACGACCTCGGCGAGCTGAGCCCGGGCAAGAAGGCCGACGTACTCCTCATCAAGAACGACGAATCGGCCTTCTCCTTCCCGCTGCTCAACCCCTACGGCCACGTGGCCTTCCAGGCCCAGCGCGGCGATGTGCACACCGTGGTGGTCGACGGTCACGTCGTGAAGAGCGCCGGCAAGCTCGTCGGCGCCGACCTCGCAGCCGTGCGCACGGCGGTCGAGAGCACCGTCGACTTCCTCAAGTCCGAGATGGGCGAGGACGTCTGGCAGTCGGGGATGAACCCCGACCTGCCCAACCAGGACGTGCTCGACAACCCCTACCAGTACACCGACTACAAGTCCGACTCCACCCGAGAGGCCAGGGGCTCGATCTTCGGCGAGCCGGGGTCGGGGGAGACGAGCTAGTGGCCGGACGCGGCACCGGACCGGACTTCGTCGAGGCGCTCGCCCGCGGCCTCGACGTGGTCGTCGCGCTCGGCGCCGGACCGATGACGCTCGCCGAGGTCGCTGCGGCGGCTGACCTGGCCCGCCCGACAGCGCGACGGCTGCTGCTCACCCTCGAGGAGCTCGGGTACGTCCGGGTCAACGACGGCGCGTACGCCCTGGCCCCACGCGTCCTTCGCCTCGGGACGGCGTACGTCGGCGCGCTCGGCCTCTGGGACGTGGCCCGTCCCCACCTCGAGGCGCTGGTAGCGAGGACCGGCGAGTCCTCCTCGATGGCCCAGCTCGACGGCTCCGACATCGTGTACGTCGCCCGCGTCAGCGTCCCGAAGATCATCGCCCTCCGCGTCGAGATCGGCACCCGCTTCCCGTCCGCCCAGACCTCGCAGGGCAAGGTCCTGCTGTCCGCCCTGTCCCCGGCCGACGTCCCGGAGGTACTCGCCCAGCCGAGCCAGTCTGGCCTCCCGCCGTACATCGGCACGAACATCGAGCAGCTGCTCGAGGAGCTCAGTCAGGTGCGCGCCCGCGGGTGGGCGCTCGCCGACGAGGAGCTCGCCCCCGGCGTCCGTTCCGTCGCGGTCCCCGTTCGCGACGGGACGGGCACCGTCCGGGCGGCCATGAACGTCACCGTCCACGCCGCCGCGACCTCCGTCGAGACCCTGCTCGACCAGCACCTGCCGCACCTGCTGCGCGCGGCCGGGGAGGTCAGCGCCGACTGGGCGCTGTGGCAGGCTCGACCGCACGCCGAGATCCCCACCGACGGTTCTTCAGGGCAGCAGGCAACCCCAGCCCGCCCCGCGCGTCTCAACGGGTGACGGCACGCCCGGGAGGTCCGGGCACTCGGGACGGAGACCCACGTGGAGATCACGACCGGCCGGTCGCGGCCGGCAGGTTCGGTCGGGCCGGAGCAGCTGACCCAGCTGTACGCCGCGCACAGGCTCTCGCTGGTACGCCTGGCGGTGCTGCTGGTGGACGACCTGCACTCCGCGGAGGACGTCGTGCAGGACGCCTTCGCGGGCTTCGTCTCCGCGGCGCCCAGGCTGCGGGACGAGGACGGTGCGCTGAGGTACCTCCGCACCGCCGTGGTGAACCGGGCGCGGAGCGCGCTGCGCCGGCGGCGCACCGCACGGGCCTACACCCCGCCCCGCGAGGTCGAGCCGGACGGCCCGGACAGCAACGCCGTCCTCAACGAGGAGCACCGCGAGGTGCTGCGCGCGCTGGTCACCTTGCCGACCCGTCGCCGCGAGGTGCTGGTGCTCCGCTACTGGTCCGGCCTCTCCGAGGGCGAGATCGCCGACGTCCTCGGCATCAGCCGCGGCGCCGTGAAGTCGACCGCGAGCCGCGCGCTCGCCCAGCTCGAGCAGGCCATGGAGGCCCCGCAATGAACCAGCCGATGACGACCACCGACATCGAGCGACGGCTCGAGGCTGCGCTCCACGCCCGCGCCGACCTGGTACAGCCCGAGGACCTCGAGGTCTTCACGCCGCTCGTCGCCCCCGCGCGCTCACACGCGCGCCGGATCCGTGTCACGACGTACGTCGCCGCGGCCGCGGCCTGCGCCGCGGGCATCGCCGGGACCTACGTCATCACCCACCGCGACGCCTCCGCGCCCGATCCGGCCCCTGCCCCCGGCCCGCCGGACGGCTGGCAGGGCGGCATCGGCCGCACCGGGACGGCCTCGGACCAGCAGGCCTACGCCACGGCCACCGCCGACCTCGACGGCGACGGCGCGCCCGACACGGTCTGGGTGCGCACGACGGGCGCCAAGGCCGGCCCGGTCCGGGTCGAGGCGCTGCTGTCCTCGACGCCCGACGACGTGCGCTGGACGCTGCTTGACGAGCAGGCGGTCTACGCCAGCCTCGAGAGTCCCGCCCAGCTCGACGACGACGCTGCCGACGAGCTCGTCGTCTCGATGGAGAACGGGTCGCACTACGAGTACGTCGTAGTCGACCTCGTCGACGGCCGGCTCCAGGAGGCGCCGGCTCCGGACGGTGCTCTGGACAGCGGTGGCCGGCCGGGCGGCCGCACCCGCGCACCGCGGGTGGTCGACGGACGGCTCCTCACGTGGGTCTCACGAGGTCCGATCGCCGACGACGCGAGGTACGTCCGGACCGACGCCACCTGGTGGACGATCGCCGAGGTGGAAGGCGTACGCCGCCTGGCTCCGGCCGAGACGGGCGACCTGTGCATGGACTTCTTCGACGGGTTGGCCGGTGCGTGCCTGGCCGGCGACAAGCCGGACGCCGAGCTCCCGGACATGAGCGGCGACAACCCGGGCGACGAAGTGCCCGACCTGCTGCCCGTCGCCGGGAGGCTGGGGATCGACGAGCGGCTCGACATCGGTGACGGACGGTCGGCGCGGCTGGCCGGGCCGCCGGAGCACCCGAGCCTGCAGGTGGAAGCCGACGGCGAGACGCTCACCGCCGACCTGGGTGCCGGCGAGCCGGCGCGATTGGTGGACGGCGTCCTCGAGGGCCAGGCCGGCCCGGCCGTGCTCGTGGACCGTGGCGCGAGCTGGTCGGCGTACGCCGTCCGGGACGGCGCGCTGACCGAGCTGTACGTCAGCGACGAGGCCGTCTTGGGCACCACCGGCGACACCCGGACGGAGCTGAGTCGGTCCGGCCTGCTCTGGACCGCGGTGGGCGGAGTCGCCGACGATTCCGAGGTCGAGCGGTTCTCCCAGTGGAGCCTCGACCAGGGCCCCGGCCTCCTGTCCCACGACATCGGCTGCTTCCGCCTCCCCGCGGACGGGTCCGACCCGACCTTCGCGAACTGCTGAGTTGGCTCGCGCGCAAGGATGGGCCCATGGACTACATCCGTCTCGGTACCTCCGGCCTGAAGGTGAGCCGCATCGCCCTCGGCTGCATGAGCTTCGGCACCGACGGCCGCGCGCACGAGTGGGCGCTGGACGACGACGCCGCGGCGCCGATCTTCCGGCTGGCCGTCGAGCAGGGCATCACCTTCTGGGACACCGCCAACGTCTACAGCGGTGGCACGTCCGAGGAGGTGACCGGTCGCGCGATCAAGGAGTACTCGCGACGTGAGGACGTCGTGCTGGCCACCAAGGTGTTCTTCGAGATGCACGAGGGTCCGGGCGGTTCGGGCCTGTCCCGCAAGGCAATCATGGAGCAGATCGACGCGTCCTTGAAGCGATTGGGCACCGACTACGTCGACCTCTACCAGATCCACCGCTTCGACCCGCACACCCCGGTCGAGGAGACGATGGAGGCGCTGCACGACGTGGTGAAGGCCGGCAAGGCGAGGTACATCGGTGCCTCGTCCATGTGGGCCTGGCAGTTCGCCACCATGCAGCACGCCGCCGAGCTCAACGGCTGGACGACGTTCGTCTCGATGCAGGACCAGTACTCCTTGCTCCAGCGCGAGGAGGAGCGGGAGATGTTCGGCCTGCTGGAGCATCTCGGTGTCGGCAGCCTCCCGTGGAGCCCCCTCGCCAAGGGCCGCCTGGCGCGCCCGTGGGGCGAGTCGACGCAGCGCTCCGAGACCGACGACCTCCAACGCAGGTACGACGACGAGAGCAACCCGCCCATCGTGAAGGCCGTGCAGGACGTCGCCGAGAAGCGCGGCGTCCCGATGGCCCAGGTCGCGCTGGCATGGGTGCTCAAGAACCCCGTGGTGACCGCGCCCATCGTCGGACCGACCAAGGAGCAGCACCTCACCGACGCGATCGCCGCGGTCGACCTCGAGCTCACCGACGACGAGGTCGCGGCTCTCGAGGCGCCGTACACGCCGCGTCTGCCCTCCGGATTCGCGTGAGCACGCACGGCATCTCCTTCCCGGCAACGGGGGACGGCGACCGGCCGACGACCGTCGTGGCTCGTGAGGTGGTGGCCGAGGCCCTTCGGTCCGTGGACCCGGTCGGCGCCGACGCCGTCCAGCGCGAGACGGCCTGGCGCAGCCGGTACCTGCTGCACTTCCGGCGCCTCGTCGAGGCCGGCCTCCCCAGCCCCGACGCATGGAGCGCGATCGCGGACGCCGGCCTGGACGCCGTACGCCGCCGCATGGTCGTCGCCACCGACGACGGCGACCTCCCGCTGGCCTCGCTGGCGGCCGCACCGGCCGAGCGAGCGCTGGCCACCATGGAGGTCCGCGGCGAGGGCGAGCCGTTGACCGAGCTGGTCCTGCCGTACCGCGGCCGGCGACTGACCGGCGCCGACCTCCACGCCCGCCTCGACGACTGGGAGCGCGACGGCGTGCTCGAGCCGTCGGCGGCCGACGCCGTCCGCGAGGTCGCCGCCCACCCCGAGTGGCTCCGGCTCGAGGGCCGCACGGTCGGGGTGCTGGGCGCCGGAGCCGAGATGGGTCCGCTCGGCCCGTTGCTGCGGTGGGGCGCGACGGTGGCCGCGGTCGACCTGCCGACGCCGGCCATCTGGGACCGGGTCCTCGAAACCGCGCGCTCGGCCGCAGGCCGGCTGCTCGTCCCGGTCGCGCCAGGCACCGAGGACGCCGGGGTCGACCTGCTCGCCGAGGTGCCGGCAGCCGCGGACTGGCTGGCCGGGCTCGACGGTCGCCTCGTCGTGGGCAACTACCTGTACGCCGACGGTGGCACGCACGTCCGCGTCTCGCTGGCCGCCGACGCGCTGGCCTCGCGGGTGACAGGCATCCGGCCGGACACCGCGCTGGCCTTCCTCGCGACCCCGACCGACGTGTTCGCCGTCCCGGGTGAGGCCGTGGCGCAGTCGGGGGCGGCCTACGCCGAGCGCTCGGGGACTGCGAAGCTCGTCGGCCGGCCGTTGCGCTGGGTCTCGCGCGGCCGGCTGCTCCACCGGCAGTACGCCCCGGCCGACGTGTTGGGCACCGACCCGGGCATCTCGGACTGCCTGGTCCCGCAGCAGGGGCCGAACTACGCGCTGGCCAAGCGGGTGCAACGGTGGCGCGCGTGCACCGCCCGCCGCGACGGGCAGCAGGTCTCCTTCCACGTGGCGCCCTCCACCCGCACCCGCTCGGTGGTCAAGAACCGCGCCCTCGCCGCCGCCTTCGCCGGCGCGCACCGCTTCGGCGTCGAGGTCTTCGACCCGTCCACCTCCAACACGCTGATGGCCGCCCTGCTCGTGCACGACCTCGTGGCGGACCGGCCGACGTTCGCCCATCCCTGGCGGGACGAGGCGTACGCCGCCGTGCACGGCGGCATCTGGCGGGCGCCGTACGAGCCCCGCAGCGCGCTCGGGCTGGCCGCATTGCTGGGGCTGGGCAACGCGCGGGGCTGACGACCCTGGGCGTGCAAGCCGCGAAGTCTGACTACTCCGGCTTGATCACGACCTTGCAGTTGCGCAGCACGTCGAGCGGGTCGCGGTGGCCGATGTAGACGATCAGGCCGGGCGGGGCGGGGACGACGATCTGGTTGCAGTAGATGTCGTCGCGGACGCCGTCGTCGGTGGCGACGATCTTGTTGCGTCCCTCCTCGCCGAAGACCTCGTCGGCGCCGGGGCCCGGGTAGATGACGTCGTTGCCTTCGTCGCCGGTGATCGAGTCGTCGCCCGTTCCACCGAAGATGTGGTCGTTGCCCCGGTCGCCGTCCAGCTCGTCGTCGCCCGGGCCGCCGTACACCCGGTCGTTGCCGGGGCCGCCTTGCGGGTGGTCGTTGCCGGCGCCGCCGGACACGACGTCGTTGCCTTCGTTGCCGTGCAGCCAGTCGTCGCCGTCCTCGCCGTAGGCGATGTCGTCGCCGCTGCCCAGACGGATGTAGTCGTTGCCCGACAGGGCAAGGACCCGCTGGCCGTAGCGCTTGGTGATGATCGTGTCGTCGCCCATGGTGCCGTGCACCGTGGACCTCTTGGCCGTGCCCATGGAGTGTGACCGGGCAGCGGTCTTGTCGATGACTGTCGTCGATGCTCCGGAGAACGCGGGAACCGCGAGGGTGGCCAGACAGAGCGTCAGGACCGTCACGGGCGCAGCGAACAACCGGGCTCCTGGGGGGAGAGAACCCATGTTGCGAAGGTAACAACTTTGTGCGGTCTTGTCAGGGGAGCCCCCCGAGCCGCACCCCCAGGGCTAGACCGCGCCAGCCCAGCCGCGTTCAGGGCCGTGCCGCCGGTCGAGGAGGGCCGTGGCGCCCCCTCGACCGGCGGTGTATCAGGCGGTCGGCCAGTCCGTGAAGGTGACCTGCCCGCCGACGATCTCGACCGTCAGCAGCACGGTCTCCTCGCCCTTGTCGAAGAGCTCGTAGGAGCCCTCGACCAGCTCGGGGAAGACCAGCGACGACGCGTGACCGTCGGCGACCGGCCGGTCGACCACCGCCACGTGTGCGCGGTGGTGATGACCGTGCCCATGACCGTGCCCATCACCGTGACCGTGCTCATGGCCGATCTCGTGATCGTGTTCGTGGGCAGCGCCCACGGCGTCGATCTCGATCTCGGCCCCGACCATCGACGGCGGCATAATCACCACGAGGGCGCCCACGTCTCCGCCGATGTCGAGCATCACGGCGCCCTGCCCGGCGAAGGGGTTCTCGCTCATCAGGGTCACCTTCCGATCACTTCGCGGTCGTGGTGCCGGGCACCGTCTGGTAGCCGCCACCGGGCAGTCCCAGGAACGGGAACGTGTCGGTGATCGCGGCGTTGGTGTTGGTGGTCCCGTCGGTGACGGCGCTGGCGGCGCCGTCGGGCTTGAAGCTGGGGTCCACCAGAGGCAGCGTGAGGCCGGCGATGGCCCGCAGCTCGATCGTCACGACGTCGTCACCGGGACGACGACCGTTGGGGAAGCCCGCGGCGTCGCCGGCGACCAGCCCGAGGCTGTTCTCGGTCTTGGCCGGCGGGATCGCCACGTTGAGCCGCAGCATGTCCGCCTGGGTGGCCCCCGTGAAGTTCTGGAAGCCGGGGACCACACCCTTCGGGATCCCGGTCATCAGGATCGCGTTGAGGTCGGCCCGGGGCTTCTTGTAGGCCTTCAGGTTGGGGAACGCACCCGGGTAGAGCACCGGCAGGAGACCCTGCAGCTCCGGGTGGTCGACGTACTTGCTGTACCGCTTGTCCTGGTACGGGTCGCGAGAGTTCCACTCGTCCTTCTCGGCCATCGGGATGAGGACCTCGTTGACGAGCGGGTTGGCCAGCCGGGAGACCTGCTCCCAAGGACCGTGGCCGACGTACTTGCCTTTCTTCTTGTCGAAGATCTGCGACTTCCTGCGGCTGGCGATCGCCCACACGCCGATGACCGACTTCTCGCTCATGGCGTTCTTGGGGACAGAACCGTCGCGGGTCAGGTCCTTGATCGGGACCTCGATCGCGATCGAGTGCACGTTGTACCCCTGCACCGAGTTGACGCCGTCGGCGTTGGGAATGTTGATGAGATGCGCCTCGTTGAGCGGCCGGAGCGCCCCCAGGTCGAAGATGCTGCCCAGGTCGACGTGGAACGCGTCGGCACGCTGACCGGCGAACACACGCGTGCCGTGCTTGATGTCGTGCACGGCCTGCGACGACAGCTTGGCGTAGTCCGGCGTGCTGCGCACCCCGACGTTGACCGGAGGCGTCCGGAGCCCCTTGCCGAGCACCGTGACCTTCCGCTTCTTGGTGCCCTGCCACTCGATGCGCGTCACGGTGTAGAACTGCGGACGGTTCCAGTTGTGGCTGGCGAGTCCGGTGATCGGACCGGTGTTGTACAAGAAGGTCTTGTCGTTGCGGACCTTGGTGCTGAACTTGAACTGGTACGACAGGTCGCGGGTGGCGTTGCCGCGGTTGTTGATGACGATCTCGTAGAGCACGTCGTCGCCGAACTCGTAGAAGTTCGGACCGCCGTCGGGGGCCTGGAGCGGGATGAAGTTGGCGATCAGCGTGACGTGGTCCGGGCGCTTGGGGCTGACGAACGCATAGACGTCCGTGCTGTCGGCGACCGGGTCCTTGCTGATCTCGGGGGCTTCGCGGTGTGACGACATGTCAGTTGCCTCCTGCGGCGTTGAGGATGCGGGTAGCGAGGTCGCGGTCGTGGACGACGATCTCCCGCTCGCCCACCATCAGGTGGACCCGGTCGCTGAAGTGGTGCTCGACGTAGGCCACCACGGGCTGCTTGGCACTCTCGGGGTGGCGGGTCGCCTCGGCGGGGACGGCGGCCGCAGACGCGGTGCCCGTCAGTCCGCCGACCAGGCCGGCCGTCGTGCCGGCCGCCCCGACCCCTGCTGCAGCGAGGAACTTCCTTCTGCTGGTGTCACTCATCTGGTCCTCCACATCGGGATGCGCGCGTCGTGCGTGACGTACGCCACTGGTCGTTCGGCGCCACTCCGGATGCGGATTGGCGCGTGCGGCAGTCTGCGTGCCGAGGGTGTAGTGGCACATACCTGTCGGGGTGGTTGCGCCCGGGCCCGGTTGAATGGGTCAGGTGCCGGACCCGCTCTTCGCCGATCGCCGGCTGGCGGTCGTCTACGACCCGCTCGACCCCGATCGCAGCGACCTCGAGGTGTACGTCGCCATCGTCGAGGAGCTGGGTGCGAGGACCGTGCTTGACCTCGGCTGCGGCACAGGCACGTTCGCGGTTCTGCTGGCCGCGCGCGGGGTGGACGTCACCGCCGTCGATCCGGCCGCGGCATCCGTCGAGGTCGCCCGGGGCAAGCCGGGAGCCGAGCGGGTGCGCTGGGTCGTCGGCGAGATCGACGCAGTGTCCGACCTGACCTTCGACGCGGTGACCATGACCGCCAACGTGGCCCAGGTCTTCCTGACCGACGGGGCCTGGAGGGCGGTGCTCGCGACGGCGTACGACGTGCTCGTGCCGGGCGGTCACCTCGTCTTCGAGACGCGGGACCCCACCCGGCAGGCTTGGCGCGAGTGGAACCGCGAGGAGTCCTTCACCGCCGCCGACGTCCCGGGTCAGGGCCGGGTCGAGTCCTGGGCCGAGACCATCGACGTCGACGACGAGCTGGTCACGTTCCGGGTGACCCTGGTGTTCGAGGACGCGACGCTCACGTCGCAGTCGACGCTGCGGTTCCGCGACCGCGCGACGGTCACCGCCGACCTGGTGGAGGCCGGGTTCGTGGTCGAGGACGTGCGGGACGCCCCGGACCGTCCAGGTCGCGAGCTGGTCTTCGTAGCCGGCCGTCCTGACGAGTCCCTCGCCGCCCACAAGGAGCGCGCCTGGCGCGAGCTGGGCGTGATCGACGAGGCGCTGCTGCAGGGCGAGATCGACGAGGAGGGCTGGCACGAACGGGTCCTGGCGATCGTCGAGCCGGCGTACCTGTCCGCCCCGACAGTGCAAGGCCAGTCCGGTCGTGGCGGTGACCCCGCCGGCTGGGAGCACGCGAGGCGGCTGCTCCTCGACGCCGTCCCTGACGGCAGCGACGTGCTCGACATCGGCTGCGCCAACGGCCTGCTGATGGAGTCGCTGGTCGGCTGGGGCGCCGAGGACGGCAAGGCCGTCGAGCCGTACGGCGTGGAGATCTCCGCGCGACTGGCCGACCTGGCCCGGCACCGGCTACCCCAGTGGACCGACCGCATCTGGACCGGCAACGCGATGACGTGGGACCCGCCGCGCCGCTTCGACGTGGTCCGGACCGGCCTGGACTACGTGCCCCCGCGCCGACGCGCGGACTTCGTCCGGCGGCTCGTCGAGGAGGTGGTCGCCCCCGGTGGGCGACTGGTCGTCGGGGTGTTCAACGAGGAGAGGGACCGCGAGAGCGTGGCCGACTCGTTGCGGTCCTGGGGGTACGCCGTTTCCGGGGCCACGACCCGTGCTCACCGCGACCCGAGGCTGCGCTACAAGGCGGTCTGGGTCGACATGTGACCTCCGGTTCGCTGTAGGCCCTCACACGTCGAACGAGACGCCCTGGGCGAGCGGCAGGTCGCCGGAGTAGTTGATGGTGTTGGTGGCGCGGCGCATGTACGACCGCCAGGCGTCCGACCCGGACTCGCGGCCGCCGCCGGTCTCCTTCTCGCCGCCGAACGCGCCACCGATCTCGGCACCGGAGGTGCCGATGTTGACGTTGACGATGCCGCAGTCGGAGCCGGCGGCCGACATGAAGACCTCGGCCTCGGCCTGGTCCTGGGTGAAGATCGACGACGAGAGACCCTGCGGGACGGCGTTGTTGAGGGCGATGGCCTCATCGAGGTCGTCGTAGGCCATCACGTACAGCAGCGGTGCGAACGTCTCGGTGTGCACCACCTCGGACTGCGACGGCATCCGCACCACGGTCGGCTGCACGTAGTAGGCGTCCGACGCCTCGGACTCCAGCACCCTCGAGCCGCCGGCCACCAGCGAACCACCGGACGAGACCGCGGCTGCCACCGCCGAGACGTACGACGCGTGCGCGCGCCCGTTCACCAACGGCCCGACCAGCGTGCCGGCGTCGAACGGCGAGCCGATGGGCAGCTTGTCGTACGCCGCCGCGACCCGGTCGACCACCGCGTCCGCGACCGAGGCGTGCGCGATCACCCGGCGCATCGTGGTGCAACGTTGGCCGGCCGTGCCCGCGGCGGAGAACACGATGCCGCGCGTGGTGAGGTCGAGGTCCGCCGAGGGGCCGACGATCGCGGCGTTGTTGCCGCCCAGCTCCAGCAGGGACCGGCCGAACCGGGCGGCGACCCTCGGCCCGACCTCGCGCCCCATCCGCGTCGAGCCGGTGGCCGACAGCAGTGCGACGGCCGGGGAGTCGACGAGGGCCAGGCCCACCGAGCCGTCGCCGAGGACGACCTGGGAGACATCCGCGGAGAAGCCCGCTTCGACGAGGGCCCGCGAGAGCAGCGCGGACGACGCAAGCGCGCACAGCGGTGCCTGCTCGGACGGCTTCCAGACGACGGTGTCGCCGCAGACCAGCGCGATCGCGGTGTTCCACGACCACACCGCGACCGGGAAGTTGAACGCGGAGATGACCCCCACCACCCCGAGCGGGTGCCAGGTCTCCATCAGCCGGTGGCCCGGCCGCTCGGAGGTCATGGTCCGGCCGAACAGCTGCCGCGACAGCCCCACGGCGTAGTCACAGATGTCCACCATCTCCTGGACCTCGCCGCGCGCCTCGGAGGTGATCTTCCCGACCTCGACGGTGACCAGCGTCGCGAGGTCGTCGAGGTGCTCGCGGAGCAGCTCGCCGAACCGTCGTACGACGGCGCCGCGTGCCGGCGCGGGGACCAGGCGCCACTCGTCGTACGCCGCCGCGGACCGCGCGACGGCTTGCTCGACGTCGGCGGGCGAGGACCATGCCAGCGACGAGGCGGGCAGCCCGTTGACGGGGGAGAGCCCCACCTTGTCGCCCGCCAGCGCGGTCAGGTCGACGCCGCACGCGGCAGCGGCATCGGCGGCGAGTGAGGAGAGGTCCGACTTGGAGGGCAGGCTCATGCGAGCGACGATAGGGCAGCCACCACGTCGTCCTCGGTGAGCACCACGTGGGCCGCGGCCGGTCCCAGGGGCACGAACGAGTCCTCGGACGTCACGCGCACGATCCGCCCGGAGTACCCGCCCTCGACGAGCGCGGTGATGACCCCCTCGGACACCCCACCCGAGCGTCGGGTCTCGTCGACCACCAGCACCTGCGGGAACGCCGCCACCACCGAGAGCAGGTGGAGGACCGGTAGCGGCGCCAGCCACCGCAGGTCGAAGATCGTCGCGTCGGCCCCGGCACGCTCGACCGCCCGCCGCGACATGCCCACCCCGTTGCCGAACGTCACCACGAGGACCTCGCGGCCGCCCCAGTGCAGCCGGCCCATCTCGCGCTCGGAGTGCCAGTCGTCAGGGGCGGCGTACGGCGCCGCCTCGCCCTTGTCGTGGTACAGCGCGGTCGGCTCCAGCAGCACGCCGACCCGGCCCTCGCCGCTGGCCAGCCCGGCAAGCGTGCGCAGCAGCTCGGGCGCCTCGGCGGCGCTGGACGGGCAGGCGACCACGATCCCGGGGATGTCGCGCAGCACGCCGATCGCGTTGTCGTTGTGGAAGTGGCCGCCGAATCCCTTCAGGGAGGCCAGCGACGCGACCCGCACAACGAGACCGTTGGCGTACTGGCCGTCTGAGAAGAAGGCGAGGGTCGCCGCCTCGCCGCGCAGCTGGTCCTCGGCGTTGTGGAGGTAGGCGAGGTACTGGATCTCCGCGATGGGCAGCAGCCCCGCGAGCGACGTCCCCAGCGCGAGTCCGAGGATCGTCTGCTCGTCCAGGGGGGTGTCGAAGACCCGGGCGGCGCCGAACGTCTTCTGCAGCCCGAGCGTCACGCCGTACACCCCGCCCTTGGCGCCGACGTCCTCGCCGAGCACGATCGCCTGCGGGTAGGCGGCGAGCACGTCGGTGAGGGCCGCGTTGACGGACTGCGCGAGCGTGAGCGGGCCGCTCTCCTCGGGCAGGCCGCGCGGGAAGGACTTCTTGCGGTCCTCGGCGGCGGCCACGTGGGAGACGCGGGTACGCCGCTCGATTGGCCGCATCACCTCCTCGGCCGACCCGAGCCGCTCGGCGGGGACCGCGTCACGGATGGCGGCGGCGACCCGGTCACGGGCCGCCTCGTATCTCGCCAGCACGGCTCCGCGCGACCACCCGGCGTCGAGCAGGGCCCTGGCCGTGCCGAGCAGCGGGTCACGGGCCTGGTCGGCAAGCAGCTCCTTCTCGCGGCGGTAACCGAGCTCGGCGTCGGACCCGGCGTGCCCGAGGAACCGGACGGTGCGCAGGTGCAGGATCACCGGGGTCCGGGTGGACCGGACCCGGTCGGCCGCCTCGGACGACGTCTTGAGCGTCGCCACGGCGTCGGCGCCGTCGACGACGAAGTACTCGAAGCCGGGCCGCGAGGACAGGGCTTCCTCGACCCAACCCCGTGGGCTGGGCACCGAGATGCCCCAGCCGTTGTCCTCGCACACGACGAGCAGCGGGAGCGGCACCCTCTGGTGCGCCGCATGGCCGGCAGCGTTGAAGGCACCCACGGCCGTCGAGTGGTTGATCGACGCGTCCCCGAGGCTGGTGACCACGACGGCGTCCTCGGGCCAGGGCGTGGCGACGCCCAACCGCGCCGCACGATGGATCCCGAACGCGAGCCCGACGGCCCGTGGCAGGTGTGAGGCGATGGTCGACGTCTGCGGGATGATGTGCAGCCCAGGGTGGCCGAAGACCTTGTGCCGACCACCCGAGCCCGGGTCCCTGCGGGACGCGGTCAGCCCGTGCAGGACGTCGTGCACCGCATCGATCCCGTCCACTTGTGCCGCCCGCGCGCAGTAGAAGCCGCCCGACCGGTAGTGAAGCAGCGCCGGGTCGTCGGGGCGGAGGGCCAGGGCGACGGCGGCGTTGCTCTCGTGGCCGGCCGAGCCGATCGTGTAGAAGCCCTCGCCCCGGGCGTGCAGGTCCCGAGCGGCGAAGTCGAGGTGGCGGCTCAGGGCCTGGGCCTCGAACAGCCGGGCCAGGCGTTCGTCGGAGGTGGCCGGGTCGGTCGGGGACCACGAAGCGACGTTCGACCTGAAGTGCTCGTCGAGGCCCGCCGTCACCCGCCCCATGATGCCGTCTGCCGGGCGATACCCTCCGGCGGGTGACTCAGGACCTTCCGGAGCTCGACCGCGACAGCTCGGTGGTGCTCGACGATGACGGCACGTACGCCGCGGACCTGCGGCCCGGCTGGGTGGTCGGCGGCGGCCTGAACGGTGGTTACCTGCTGGCCACCCTCGGCCGCGCGCTCGGCGCGACCGTTCGCGGGAAGCCCGACCCCATCGCGGTCAGCGCGTACTACCTCTCGGCCACCACGCCAGGTCCGGCCGCCATCACCACGCGGGTGCTGCGCGACGGGGGCTCGGTCGCGACGGTGGCGGCCGACGTGTGGCAGGGCGAGGCGCACCGGATCACCGCGCTGGCGACGTACGGCGACCTGTCGCGCCTGCCCGACGACGTCGGCACCACCGCGATGCCGCCCGACCTGCCGCCGCTCGAGCAGTGCGTCGGGTTCGCCGACGCGCCGCCGGAGTTCCAGGAGCAGGCACCACCGTTGATGTCGCGGTTCGACATGAGGTTCGACCCGGAGTCGGCCGGCTGGGCGGTGGGTGCACCGAGCGGGCGCGGGCTGGTCCAGTGCTGGTTCCGGCTGCCCGACCGCGAGCCGGACCCGTTCTCCTTGCTGCTGGCCGTCGACGCGATGCCGCCCACGACGTTCGACCTGGGGATGTTCGGTTGGGCGCCCACCCTCGAGCTGACCGCCCACGTCCGGGCCCGGCCCGCGGCCGGCTGGCTGCGGCTCCGGCACGCCACCCGCAACATGGCCGGCGGGATGTTCGAGGAGGACTGCGAGGTCTGGGACTCCGCAGACCGCCTCGTCGCCCAGTCCCGCCAGCTGGCGAGAGTGCCGCGCTGATCCGCCCGCTGGTCGACCTCTCGGTGGTTGAGGTGAGGCCGAGCCTCGAAACCACGTGCGGTGACCTGATCGGTGGTTGAGGAGTGAGGCCGTCCACGGCCGAGCCTGGAAACCACGTGCGGTGACCTGATCGGTGGTTGAGGGGTGAGGCCGTCCACGGCCGAGCCTGGAAACCACGTGCGGTGACCTGATCGGTGGTTGAGGAGTGAGGCCGTCCACGGCCGAGCCTCGAAACCACGTGCGGTGACCTGGTCGGTGGTTGAGGAGTGAGGCCGTCCACGGCCGAGCCTCGAAACCACGTGCGGTGACCTGGTCGGTGGTTGAGGAGTGAGGCCGTCCACGGCCGAGCCTCGAAACCACGTGCGGTGACCTGATCGGTGGTTGAGGAGTGAGGCCGTCCACGGCCGAGCCTCGAAACCACGTGCGGTGACCTGATCGGTGGTTGAGGAGTGAGGCCGTCCACGGCCGAGCCTCGAAACCACGTGCGGTGACCTGATCGGTGGTTGAGGAGTGAGGCCGTCCACGGCCGAGCCTCGAAACCACGTGCGGTGACCTGATCGGTGGTTGAGGAGTGAGGCCGTCCACGGCCGAGCCTCGAACCACGTGCGGTGACCTGATCGGTGGTTGAGGAGTGAGGCCGTCCACGGCCGAGCCTCGAAACCACGCACGGTGGCGGTGGTTTCGAGGCTCGTCGCTGGCGCTCCTTTGCACCTCAACCACCGAAAGCCGACCGCTTCATCGAGAACACCCAACGCCGATGCGGGTGCTCGCTGACCGACCAGAAGCGGTCGGTCGAGGGCCAGTAGGCGATGTCCTCGGGGCCCATCGGGGTGGCGAGGCGGTGCTCGACCCATGGGTTGTCCGGGTCGCCGGGCGTGCCGACGTACACCGACCCCGGCTTCCACGGACCGTGCGAGACGGTCACGTGGTGGCGCCCGCCCACGATGGAGGCACCCTGCATCCGGACCACCCCGCCCTCGTCGAGGCCGATCGGGCGGGAGAACCCGTCGTCGCCGGTCTTCAGCACGAGGGTGTCCGGCTCGAGGTGGTAGCGCGCGAGCCGGGTGGTCTGGCCCGTCTGCCCGTACTCGCCCGCGACGATCGCCGGCGGCTGCTCGCCGCGGTCGAGGGAGAGGAAGGAGTAGCGGAGCTTGGTGACCCCGTCGTCGGCGTACGCGCGGTAGGAGAAGCGGACCGGCAGCACGTAGCGGTACCCGTACGACGCCACCTGCTCGCCGACCAGGCCGAGCCGGTCCGACGCACCGTGACTCAGGCCCTCGGGGATCCGCATCAGGTCGTCGACCTTGCAGGTCATCAGCCCGCGAGCCGTGGCGGCGACGTGGAGGTACGGGCCGTTCCAGACGATGCCTCCGGCGTGCACGCGCAGCGGACGCAGCACGAGCGCGCCGTGCTCGTCGAGCAGTGGGACGACGAGCAGAACGTGGCGGTACCGCAGGCTGGCGAGGTCGATGAACGAGATCCGGACGCCGCGGTCGTCCTTGGCGTACCAGCTCACGGCGAGCACGTGCCGGCCGCCGATGTCCTCGGTGTCGGACGCGTCGGCCGACGTCGAGATGCCCTGCGGCCACCAGTCGGGATCCCGGCGGTCGCGGGCGTCCCACGTGAAGCCCCAGTCGACCGCCCGGCCGAGCCGGAACCGGCCGAGCAGGAAGGTGCGGCGGGCCTGCCGGTTCAGGTCGTCGAGGACGGCGTCGACGCCGACGCGGCCGCCGAGCAGGGTGGCCATCGCATCGATCTCGCGGACGTTCTCGTCCGTGCGCCGAAGGTGCACGCCGCCGGTCACGGACTCCACCATGGGGCCAACCTAGTGTCGGGCCCGTGAGGACCCTCGTCGTCGGCGCCGTGATCGTCCGCGACGGGCGGGTGCTCGCGTGCCGGCGTACGTCGCCCCCCGAGGCTGCCGGTCGCTGGGAGCTCCCGGGCGGCAAGGTCGAGGACGGCGAGACCGCGGACGCGGCCCTGGTGCGGGAGGTACGCGAGGAGCTCGGCTGCGACATCGCCGTCACGGTCTGGCTGGACGGGGCGGCGCCGATCGGGGAGAGGTACGTGCTGCGCGTCGCCGTGTGCGACCTGGTCGCCGGCGAGCCGGTGCCGGCCGAGCACGACGCGGTCCGCTGGCTGGGCGCGGATGAGCTGGACGACGTCGACTGGCTCGACCCCGACCGCCCGTTCCTGCTGCCGATCGCGGACCTCCTCGCCGCTGGTTGAGGAGCGAGGAGCGCCAGCGACGAGCCTCGAAACCGACTGAGGGCAAAGAGTGGTCTCGAGGTTCGGCCGTGGACGGCCTCACACCTCGACCACCGAGGGGTCTCGAGGTTCGGCCGTGGACGGCCTCGCACCTCGACCACCGAGGGGTCTCGAGGTTCGGCCGTGGACGGCCTCACACCTCGACCACCGATGAGTGCCTCCGTACCCGACCGCCCGTTCCTGCTGCCGATCGCGACCCTCCTCGCCGCTGGTTGAGGAGCGAGGAGCGCCAGCGACGAGCCTCGAAACCGACTGAGGGCAAGAGGGGTCTCGAGGTTCGGCCGTGGACGGCCTCGCACCTCGACCACCGAGGGGTCTCGAGGTTCGGCCGTGGACGGCCTCGCACCTCGACCACCGAGGGGTCTCGAGGTTCGGCCGTGGACGGCCTCACACCTCGACCACCGATGAGTGCCTCCGTACCCGACCGCCCGTTCCTGCTGCCGATCGCGGCCCTCCTCGCCGCTGGTTGAGGAACAAGGAGCGCCAGCGACGAGCCTCGAAACCGACTGAGGGCAAGAGGGGTCTCGAGGTTCGGCCGTGGACGGCCTCACACCTCGACCACCGAGAGGGTCTCGAGGTTCAGCCGTGGAGGGCCTCGCACCTCGACCACCGAGGGGTCTGGAGGTTCGGCCGTGGAGGGCCTCGTACCTCGACCAGCGAGGGGTCGGTGCCGGGTCTTACGCTCGAACCCGTGACTTCCGTACCCGACCAGACCCCTGGCCAGCGCATCCTCCTCGTCCACGCCCATCCCGACGACGAGACGATCCAGAACGGCGCGACGATGGCGAAGTACGTCGCGCAGGGCCGCGGCGTCACCCTCGTCACGTGTACCGCGGGGGAGATGGGCGAGATCCTGGCGCCCGACCTCGAGCACCTGGCCGCCGACAAGGAGGACGGCCTCGGCGAGCACCGGCGGGGGGAGCTCGAGGACGCCATGAAGGAGCTCGGCGTCACCGACCACCGGTTCCTCGGCGGGTTCGGCACGTACCGCGACTCCGGCATGCAGTGGCACGCCGACGGGTACGCCATCCCCGCCGACGACACGCACGAGAACGCCTTCTGGAACGCCGACCTGCGTGAGGCGTCCGACCACCTCGTCGAGGTCATCCGCGAGGTGCGCCCGCAGGTGCTGATCACCTACGACCAGTTCGGCAACTACGGACACCCGGACCACATCCAGGCGCACCGCGTGGCGACGTACGCCGCCGCGTTGGCCGTCGTGTCGTCGTACAGGCCCGACCTCGGCCAGCCCTGGGACATCGCGAAGATCTACTGGTCGGCGATGGCCGAGAGCAGGTTCCGTGCCACGCTCACTCGCCTCCGTGACGCCGGCGACACCGAGACGTTCGCGGGCATGGAGCCCGACGCGGACTTCGGTCCGTTCGTCACCGCCGACGAGAACATCAGCGCGCGCGTCGACGGTGCCGACCAGCTCGACACCAAGCTGGACGCGCTGAGGCGCCATCGCAGCCAGGTCAAGATGGACGGCCCCTTCTTCGCCGGCAGCGAGAACGGTCAGTCGATGTGGGGCGAGGAGTTCTACCGCATCGCCAAGGGCGAGCTCGGCCCCGTGGGTGACGACGGCTGGGAGTCCGACCTGTTCGCGGGCCTCTGACACCGCTCCGGACACACCCGGTGCGGTGGCCGGATCCGGCTCCGTCGGCTCCGTACCATTGACCGGTGGGCCGCAACGACCGAGAGCGAGCCGGCGCCAGGGTGGTGCTGGTGATGCTCGTGGTTCTCGTGGTCCTGCTCGGGGGCGGGTACGTCGCGGCGTACTCCGCCTCGCAGCACAAGACGCCCCGCGGCACCCACGTCGCCGGGATCAACGTCGGCGGCCGCTCCCTCGCCGCCGCCACGGCGGCGCTGAGGGCGGGACTGGACGCCCGGGTCAACTCCCCGATCACCCTCGAGATCGGCGGCAAGGAGCAGTCCGTGCTGCCGGCCGAGGTCGGGCTCGGCGTCGACTACGTCGCCTCCGTGCAGCAGGCCGGGGCCGGCGACGGCTGGAGGCCCGAGCGCCTCTGGAACTACTACACGGGTGGCTCGAACCTGGACCCGGTCGTCACGGTCTCGGAGATGGCGATGACGGACTTCGTCGCCCAGCTCGTGGCCACGAGCGGTATCCGGGGGCGCGACGGCGGCGTGCGTTTCGACCACCAACGAGTCGACGTCGTCAAGCCCCGACCCGGCCGCACCATCGACCCCCAGCAGGCCCAAGAAGCGATCACGGCGGCCTACCTGTCCCAGGATCGCGCCGCCCACATCGACCTGGTCCCCTCCGCGCCGGCGATCGACGAGGCCGACGTCCACGAGGCCGTCCAGACCTTCGCCAACCCCGCGATGTCCGGCCCCGTCGCCCTCGACTTCGAGGAGCAGACGGTGCGGCTGCAACCGCGCGACTTCGCCGCGGCACTGTCGATGCGAGCGGTCGGCGGCAGGCTGGAGCCGCACGTACGAGCGGGCCTGCTCGTCCCGCTCGTACGCCGGGCGATGGCCGGCCACGGCGATCCCGTCGACGCCCGGGTGGCGATCGTCGCCGGCCGGCCGAAGGTGGTGCCGGCGCGGGTCGGCGTGACCTTCGAACCGGCGTCGGTCGTGGCGGCGTTCACGGCCGCCCTGATGCTGCCCGAGGGCCAGCGCGTGGCACCCGTCGAGGTCGACCTGCACCAGCCACCGTTCACGACGGAGGACGCCGAGGCGCTGGGCATCGAGCACCGCGTCGCCGTCTTCACCACGACGTACTCCGTGCAGGACTCCGGGCCCGACCTCGACCGCGCCGTGACCCTGCTCGACGGCGCGGTGCTGGAACCGGGCGAGACCTTCTCGTGGGCCGACGTGGCCGGCAGGGGCTACGGACCCGACGCCCTGCCCGTGGCCACCGCGCTCTGGAACGCCGCGTTCGAGGCCGGCTTCGGCGACCTCGAGCACCACGCACCTGCGACGTACGGCGGTCGCTCGCCGGTGGGTCGTGAGGCGACGGTGGCCCGTGGGGCCGACCTGTTGTTCTCGGTCGACTCGCCGTACGGCGTGCTGGTCGAGGCGAAGCTGACCGCCGCCGCCCGAGGCGTCCCCGGCGTCGTCAAGGTGGTGCTGTGGTCGACCGCTGCGTGGCAGGTCACCACTTCGACGTCGGCGAGGTATGACCTGGTCGAGCCCGCCTCCGTCGAGGACGCCGGCGAGGACTGCGTCGCGGTGCGTGGCCGGCGCGGGTTCTCCGTCGACGTGACCCGCCAGCTGCACAGCCTGGGCGACCCGTCGGCCGACCACGACGAGACGGTGACCACGACCTACGCGCCGGTCGACGCCGTGGTGTGCACGGCCCCGATCAGTTAGTCCCCCGGCAGCACCGCGTCCAGCTCGACCTCGACCACCCAGCGTTCGTCGAGCATGCCGACGACCACGAGCATCGTGGACGCCGGCCGTACGCCGCCGAACACCTCACCGTGGGCCTGGCTCGCCGGACCTTCGTACCTCCGGTCGGTGAGGTACGTGCGGGTGCGCACGGTGTCGGCCGGCGACCCGCCGAGCCGGGCGAGCGCGTCGAGCGCGATCTCCCAGCACCGGCGGGCCTGCGTCAGCGGATCCGGGTCGACGTGCCCGTCGGGCCAGATCGGCGCGGTACCGGACACGTACACGTGCCGGCCGGTGCGCACCGCCCGGCTGAAGCCCACTGTCTGCTCGTACGGCGAGCCGCTGGCGACCCTCTCGTCGCTCATGGTGCGAGTCGGTTCAGGTCGCGCGGGAACAGCGTCACCTCACGGATGTTAGGGCTCTCGGTGAGCCGGGCGACGAACCGCTCGAGCCCGATCGCGAAGCCGCCGTGCGGCGGGATGCCGCGCCGGAACGCCTCGACGTACGACGCGTAGGGCTCGTACGGGTAGCCGCGCGCCTCGAGCGTTCGCACGTAGTCGTCGTACCGGTGCAGGCGTTGCGCCCCGCTGACCAGCTCGGTGCCCCGGAAGATCAGGTCGAAGGACCGGCTCCAGTGCGGGTCCTCCGGGTCGGGATGGCTGTAGAACGCCCGGTTGGCCGTGGGGTAGCCCTCGACCACGACGAAGTCACTGCCGTGCTCGGCCTTCGCCCAGTCCCCGAGCGCGCGCTCGTGCGCCGGGGCCAGGTCGGGTTCGTCGTCGGGAGCGCCGGCGATCTTCAAGGCGTCGCGGAAGTGCAGCAGCGGGATGGTCTCGGGCACTGCCGGGACGTCGATCGCCAGGCGCTCGACGGCCGGGGCGGCGTGCTCGTGCACGGCCGCGACCATCCCGGCGACCACGTCGCGCAGGCAGGCGATGACCTCGCGGTGGTCCTCGATGAAGCCGAGCTCCACGTCGAGGCTGACGTACTCGGCCAGGTGGCGCACCGTGTCGTGCGGCTCGGCCCGGAACACCGGCCCGACCTCGTAGACCCGCTCGAAGACCCCGACCAGCACCTGCTTGTAGAACTGGGGGCTCTGGGCCAGGTATGCCTTCCGGCCGAAGTAGTCGACCTCGAAGACGTTGGCCCCGCTCTCGGTCGCCGACTCGACGAGCTTGGGCGAGGCGACCTCGGTGAACCCGCCCGCGTCGAGGGTGTCGCGGAAGCCCCTCATCGCCGCGGCCGCAAGCTCCCACTTGGCACGCTGCATCGGGTGCCGCCACGTGACGGCCGCGTGGTCCAGCAGCGTCGGGAGGGCGGCCTTCAGGGTCGGCCGCCACAGCTCGACGGGCGGGGTGTCGGCGTCGTCCGACAGCGCGGTGACCGTCGGCTCGGTCACCTCGATGCCGCCGGGCGCCTGCGGGTTGGCGGTCGCGGTGCCGACCACCTCGATCGGTGTCTCCTCGGGCGGCAGGCCGGTGCCGGCGTCGCCGCGGACCACCACCTGCGCGAGCCCGGTGCGGTCGCGGACGACGAGGAAGGTGAGCTGGGCCAGCGCGCGACGGCGATGGACCCAGCCCTGCAGCCGGACGGTCTCGCCGGGCGGGGTGGCGGGCAGGTGGGCACACAGGGTGCGTTGCTGAGTCGTCATGGTTACCTCCAGGTGGCGGAAGCCCTGGAGGTGTGGGCGGGGGCAAAGTCGCGGTGCCACCACACCTTCGCCGATGTGCCATCGGCCTCTCGTCGGTACGCCGGACGCGCGGACCCCGGCTTCGCGAGGGTTGTCAGGCCTCACCGGTGTCTGGGAAATGGTAGCGGGTGGTTTCGAGGCTCGTCGCTGGCACTCCTCGCACCTCAAACACCGAAGTTTTCGGTGTTTGAGTGTGAGCGCGTCCACGCCCGAGCCTCGAAACCACCACCTGTGATCAGGCCGGCGGCGTCAGGTACGCGTACTGGTGGTGGGTGGTGAAGCCCATCGACTCGTACAGCGCCAGGGCCGGCGCGTTGTGGCCCAGCACCTGCAGGTAGGCCGTGGTGGCTCCCTGCTCGGCGCCCCAGTCCAGCAGCGCGGCCATGATCGTGCGGGCGAGGCCCCGACGGCGGTACGCCGGGTCGACCTCGATGCCGCGGAAGCCGACCCAGTCGTCGGCGTACGCCGCGAAGCCCCGGGCGCCCGGGAGGGCGGCGGAGGCGACGGCGCCGTCGACGGTGACCGCCACGCGGGAGGCATCGTTCCCGGCAACCGCTCGCGCGGCGCGGGCCACGGAGGCCAGCTGGAACATGGTGTCGGCGTCGTGGCTCTCCGGTACCCAGCCGAGCCCGCTCAGGAACGCGCGCTCCTCGGAGGCGCCGAGCACGGCGGCTACCGGCGGCTTCCCGAGGCTGCCGTAGTGGGCGATGACGGCCTCGACCTCGGCCGCGCCGTACGGGCCCTCCGGGAACGCCAGCACCGAGTTCGCCCGCCGAGCGGTCGCGGTGGCCGACGAGCGCAGCAGCCAGCCGGACGGGCCGGGGACGGGTGCGACGACCAGGTCGGGGAAGAGCGCGAAGCCGCGGACCTGCGCGTCGCGGGGCGAGACCCGCAACCGCGGCGAGGGACGCGGCGGCACGGGCTTGCCCGACACGATGTCGGCGAGCGGGATGGTCACCGCCGGCCCTCCCGAGTCGGGGGAGACGACGCACACGCCGTCACCCCAGGCCGTGCAGACGCCGAGCACGTCGGTCATCGCGGGGCCGCCCGTCGGGCCGCTCTCACCGGTCAGCACCCGGCGGACCACGACGCGGACGCCGACGACATGCGGGCCCAGGGAGCGGGCCGCGGCGGACGTACTCATGTGCGAAGACTAGGCTGGCCCCGTCCGCTCATCCGCTCGCTTCTGCGGTCTGAAACAGGAGGAACTGGTGACCTACGTCATCGCCCAGCCGTGCGTCGACCTGAAGGACCGGGCCTGCGTCGACGAGTGTCCCGTCGACTGCATCTACGAGGGCAAGCGGATGCTCTACATCCACCCCGACGAGTGCGTCGACTGCGGTGCCTGCGAGCCGGTCTGCCCGGTCGAGGCGATCTTCTACGAGGACGACACCCCGGAGGAGTGGAAGGGCTACTACGACGCCAACGTCCACTTCTTCGACGACCTCGGCTCCCCGGGCGGCGCGGCCAAGCTGGGCGAGATCGACCACGACCACGAGCTCGTCGCGGCCCTGCCGCCCCAAGAGCACGACGAATGACTCGACCCGTTGGTTGAGGAGGCGCGTCAGCGCCATCTCGAAGCCAGGGTCTCGACTCGCCTTCCCGACTTTCCCTGGGACGAGCTCGTCCCCGCGGCGGACCGCGCCCGCGCGCACCCGGACGGCATCGTCGACCTGTCGGTCGGCACCCCCGTCGACCCGACGCCCGAGTCCGTACGCCGTGCTCTTGCGGCCGCGGCCGACAGTCCCGGGTACCCCACCACCGTCGGTCGCCCCGGCACCCGACAAGCGGCGCTCGACTGGATGGCACGTCGCCTCGGCGTGACCGGCCTCGATCTCGACGCCGTCCTGCCGAGCATCGGCTCCAAGGAGCTGATCGCGAGCCTGCCGCTGCACCTCGGCGTCGGGCCCGGAGACCTGGTCGTGCACCCGGAGCTCGCGTACCCGACGTACGAGGTCGGCGCCGTGCTCGCCGGGGCGCGCACGCTGGCCGCCGACTCGCTCACCGCGATCGGTCCCGAGGTCCCCAGACTTCTCTGGCTGAACTCGCCCTCGAACCCGACCGGCCGCGTACTGCCCGTCGCCCACCTCCGCAAGGTCGTCGACTGGTGTCGCGAACGGGGCACGGTGCTGGTCTCCGACGAGTGCTACGTCGAGCTCGGGTGGGACGCCGAGCCGGTCTCCGTCCTCCACCCCGACGTCTGCGGTGGGTCGCCCGAGGGCATCCTCGCCGTCCACTCGCTGAGCAAACGGAGCAACCTGGCCGGGTACCGCTGCGCGTTCGTCGCCGGCGACCCGGCCCTGGTCGGTGAGCTGCTCGCGGTCCGCAAGAACCTCGGCCTGATGATGCCCGGCCCGCAGCAGGTCGCGATGGCGGCGGCCCTGGCCGACGACGTTCACGTGGACGAGCAGCGCGATCGGTACGCCGCCCGCCGGGCGCTGCTGCGTCCGGCCCTGGAGGCCGCGGGGTTCCGGATCGACCACTCCGAGGCGTCGCTGTACCTCTGGGCCACGCGGGCGGAGGAGTGCTGGGCGACCGTCGACGCCCTCGCCGGCCTCGGCGTTCTGGTCGCGCCCGGCGCGTTCTACGGCGCCGCCGGCCGCGAGCACGTGCGGGTCGCGCTCACCGCGACCGACGAGCGGATCGCCACGGCCGCCGAGCGGCTTGTCACACGGCCGGTGAACCGTCCTGGCAAGACCGGCTTGCCCCGGTGAAGGCCGAGGTAATGCCCGCAGGTAAAGGCCGCAGGTAAAGGCAGGGGCAAAGGCCCAGGTAAATCTCCGCGGGACCGCTGGAGGCGTGCCCGGATAAGCACAACAGCCGATATCCGCAGACCCGGCCCGGGTGGATATCGGCTGACGTCGGAATGTCGGCTCAGAATGCCGCGGAAATGTGAAACAAGAGCCGCGGCGCCCGCCCCCCCAGACGGGCGCCGCGGCTCTTGCAAAAGAACATGCGCCTCTCTCAGCAAACCGAGGCGTCGTACAGGTCTCGAGCCTCGATCTGGTGCTCAGCCAGCCGGCCCGGCACACGAACGGCGCTGATCGCGTCCATTCGCACGACCGAGTGGTCGTTCTGGGCGTCCACGAGTACCACTCCGTACCCGTCCACACCCGCCACGACACCAGTCAGCCACTGGCCCCCGACCAGCACCTCCACAATTGCGTCATGGTCATGCGCTCGGTTGAGCGCAGTTCCCATTGTCAAGATCGTGGAACTCTGCATGTTCCGGATCACCCCCCCGCTTGCCGAAAAGCCCCCTCCTCGGCGTTGAAGAGAAAATTAGCCTGCGAGATGCACCCTGGGTAGCCCTTCCGGCTGCTGATTTCGTCGTGTCGCGACGGGAATGCCACGGGAGCCGTCACATTCAGGCAACTCGGTTGTCACTGGTCCAGACCACCACCGCTCCGGGCGGCTCGCGAGCGTGGCAGCGGCTGTCGACCCGGCGTCGCAGGGTCCGATCCGGGCGCCCACTGCGTCACCGAGCGACGTCGACGTGGACGTGGTCCCGGTGCTCCAGGATGCTCCGGTCGCCGCGAGAACCGCTCGGGACCTCGTAGTCGAGCCAGCCGTCCGACGACCTGCTCACCCGCCAGATCCGGTCGTCGAAGATGACCGTGGCGATGCCGAGCCGGTCCGCCTGCCCGACCAGGTAGCCGGCGATCGCCCAGCCGCGGCGCTTGTTCTGCGAGGAGACCGGCCGGACGAAGATGTCGACGGCCCGGCCCTCGTAGTGCGCGGAGCCCGGCATGTGACCGTCGGTGACGCCGCCCGCGGCGAACCCGCCGAGCGGCAGGTCGCCGAACGTGCGCAGCAGGTCGGCCCGGACAGCGTCCGCACGCCCGGTCAGGCCGGCGTCGTCGAGGGTGGCCGACTGCTCTTCGCGGTCGTCGTCCACGGTGCACCAGAACGCCGCATGGGAGTTGCCGGTCAGCGCGGAGGCCAGCACGCGGGCGTCCTGCTCGTGGTCGGCGTACGCGCCGGGGAACCCCGAGCGCTGCACCTCCTGGGCCGCCTCGGTGACCGGCAGGGAGGTGTACCCGTCGACCTGCACCAGGGCGTCGTAGAACGCGTTGATCGCGTGATGGGGGTCCAGGATCTCCGCACGCGTGCCCCAGCCCTGCGACGGGCGCTGCTGGAACAGCCCCAGGGAGTCCCGGTCGCCGTACTCGAGGTTGCGGACGTCGGACTCCTGGTACGCCGCGGCGAGCGCGATCGTGGCGGCCCGCGCCGGCAGCCCCCGCTGCACCGAGATGGCCGCGATCAGCGCGGCGTTGGCGGACTGCTCGAGGTCGAGCTCGACGGTCCTCCCGTCGACGTCGGCCCGGCACTCCTCGACGGGCCGGAACAGCGGCGGCATCGAGCCGTCGTGCCAGGTGACGAATGCCGCCGCACCGCCGAACGCGAGTGCGGAGACGACGAGGACGGCGAGCAGGCGGCGGGTCACGCGCGGGTCAGTTGCTGTGCAGGGCGGCGTTCAGCTCGATGCGGCCGGCCTTCCACGGCACCGCCTCGATCGTGCCGGTCACCGAGTTGCGGCGGAACAGGACGTGGTCGGACCCGGACAGCTCGAGGGCCTTCACGACCGTCCCGTCCGGGAGGGTGACCTTGGTGCCGGCGGTCACGTAGCAGCCGGCCTCGACGACGCAGTCGTCGCCGAGGGAGATGCCGATGCCGGCGTTGGCGCCCAGCAGGCAGCGCTCGCCGATGGAGACGACCTCCTTGCCGCCGCCCGACAGCGTGCCCATGATCGACGCGCCTCCGCCGACGTCGGACCCGTCACCCACCACGACGCCGGCCGAGACCCGGCCCTCGATCATGCAGGTGCCGAGCGTGCCGGCGTTGTAGTTGACGAACCCCTCGTGCATGACCGTCGTGCCCGGCGCGAGGTGGGCGCCGAGGCGGACCCGGTCGCCGTCGGCGATCCGTACGCCGCTCGGCAGCACGTAGTCGACCATCCGAGGGAACTTGTCGACGCCGTAGACCATCACCGGCCCGGCCACCTGCAGCCGCGCCCGGGTCTCCTCGAAACCCTCGACCGCGCAGGGTCCGGCGCTGGTCCACACCACGTTGCTCAGCAGCGCGAAGGCGCCGTCCATCACCATCGCGTGGGGTCGCACCAGCCGGTGGGACAGCAGGTGCAGCCGCAGCCACATGTCCTCGGCTGTCGTCGCCGGCTCCTGGAGGGCGGCGGCCACCGTGACGACCTGCCGGGTCACCCGGCGTACGTCGTCCCGGCCGGCGAGTGCCTCGAGCGGAGTCCTCGCGTCCGCCCCCGGCTCGACCGGCTCTCCGAGGCGCGGGTCCGGGAACCAGGCGTCGAGGACGGCACCGCCGTCGGTCACGGTGGCGAGGCCGAGTCCCCAGGCGGTCGTCGGGGCGGGCGCGTCGGTCACCCGCCAAGCCTACGGAGGCGGGTCCAGCGGTCGGCCTATTGGCCGGTGCGGCCGTCGATGCACTCCCGGAGCAGGTCGGCGTGGCCGCAGTGCCGGGCGTACTCCTCGACCATGTGCACGAGGATGTCGCGCACCTCGGCCTCGCCGTCGCCCAGGTCGACCAGCCGGTCGAGGTCGATGTCTCCCGCGGCCCACTCCTCCGCGAACGCCACCTCCCCGCGCCACGACGCCCAGGCCTCCCCGACGACGGCGGGGTCGGCCACCGCGCCGTCGAAGTCCGAGTCGTGCTCGTAGAGGCGGGGAAGGTCCTGGCCGCCGAGTCGCCGCCGGAACCACGAGTGCTCGACGCCGGCCAGATGCCGGAGCAGCCCCAGCAGAGACATCGACGAGGGTGGCACCGAGCGCCGGGCGAGCTGTTCGGCGTCGAGGTCGGCGAGCTTCATCTCGA
This sequence comes from uncultured Actinomycetota bacterium, assembly GCA_963782155.1. Classification (GTDB taxonomy): domain Bacteria; phylum Actinomycetota; class Actinomycetes; order Propionibacteriales; family Nocardioidaceae; genus Nocardioides. The sequence continues at coordinate 177,905 of CAWAIZ010000006.1, read as the reverse complement.
ACGTGAGCCGGTAGCTGCGCAGGTAGTCGAGCACCACCGCCTTCTCGCCGCGCAGCACCTCGTCGGTGTCGCGGGGGTCGTCGTCGGGGTCCAGCCACATGTCGGGGTAGACGGTGGACTTCGACCAGGATTCGGTAGCCATCGCGCCAACCTCCTGGAGGCCGACGGGCGAGCGCAAAGGGTTTCCGGCGGCCGCGACGCGGCGTACGGTGACGAGCATGCGCGTCCGCCGTACCCTCGCCGTCGCCGCGGTCATCCTGGCGTCGGTCTCCTGGGGAGCCTCCGCCTCGGCCGCGCCGCAGCAGCAGAAGGCCCCGGCCCACCACCCGATCCTGGTGACGCACCTGATGAGCTCCTGCGGTGCCATGGACGGCACGACCTAGGCCCACCCGAAGCGACGCGTGCGTGACTTCTCGTCAGTCTGACGACTAAACTTCGTCCCATGTCGTCGACTCCGATGCTGGTTGCCGTGGACCTCGTGGTCCTGACCGTGCGGGTGGGGGAGTTCCTCGCGCTCACCGTCCGGCGCGGGGTCGAGCCGTTCGCCGGCCGCTGGGCGCTGCCGGGCGGCTTCGTCGAGCCGGAGGAGGACCTGGTGGACGCGGCGTCACGGGAGCTCGCCGAGGAGGTGGGCATCGGCAGCGTGAGCACCCACCTGGAACAGCTGCGCACGTACGGCCGCCCGGACCGAGATCCGCGCGGGCGGGTGCTCGGCGTCGCCTACCTCGCCCTCGTCCCCGACCCGGGCGATCCCGTCGCCGGCTCGGACGCCGACGCGGCGCAGTGGCAACCGGTCGACGACCTCCTCGGGTCCCGGACCCTCGCCTTCGACCACCACACGATCCTGCGTGACGGCGTGGAGCGGGCCCGGGCCAAGCTGGAGTACACCTCCCTCGGCGCCGTGCTCATCGCCGAGCCGTTCACCATCAACGAGCTGCGCGGGGTGTACGCCGCCGTCTGGGGCCGCGAGCCCGACTCGCGCAACTTCCACCGCAAGGTGTCCACGGCCGAGGGCTTCGTCGTGCCCACCGACGAGACCACCACACGAGGAGGAGGTCGTCCCGCACGCCTCTACCGGCGCGGCCCGGCGCGTCTGCTGCACCCGCCGATGCTGCGGACCCTCGGTGGTTGACCTGCTGGCGCTCCTCGCCCCTCGGCCACCGAGAGGCGGAATCGATTCGTCCGCCGCGCGTGCACGCCGTACGCTGGCGTCACAGGCGTTCGAGCCGTCATCAGCGGTGAGCCTCCGGAAGAACGGTCCGCGCGAGCGGGCTCAGTAGAACCGGACGGGTAGGCCCGTCACAGCCGTGAACGAGCGGTCGGTTCCGCTGGTTGAGTTGGTCGCGCGGCGACCGTCACGAAACCTGCGGAACGGGCAAGCGAGGTGGTACCGCGGCGGGAGTCGTCCTCGTGTCAGGAACCGACACGAGGAGCGCACCGCATGGCCTACCCCCAGGTGTCCCACACCGGCGACGAGACGGCAGTCCCGTCCAGCCCGTCGTTCCCGACGATCGAGGAAGCGGTGCTGGCCTACTGGGCCGACGACGACACGTTCCGGGCGAGCGTGGCGCAGCGCGACGCCGGCGAGGACGGTGCCAACGAGTTCGTCTTCTACGACGGTCCGCCGTTCGCCAACGGACTGCCGCACTACGGCCACCTGCTGACCGGGTACGTCAAGGACCTGGTGCCGCGCTACCAGACCATGCGCGGACGCCGCGTCGAGCGCCGCTTCGGCTGGGACACCCACGGCCTGCCGGCCGAGCTCGAGGCGATGCGCCAGCTCGGGATGAAGACGACCGAGGAGATCCTCGACCTCGGCATCGAGAAGTTCAACGCGGAGTGCCGCAAGTCCGTCTTCGAGTACACCTCGGACTGGCGGGAGTACGTGACCCGGCAGGCGCGCTGGGTCGACTTCGACAACGACTACAAGACCCTCGACCTCACCTACATGGAGAGCGTCATGTGGGCTTTCAAGCAGCTCTACGACAAGGGGCTGGCTTACGAGGGCTTCCGGGTGCTGCCTTACTGCTGGAACGACGAGACCCCACTGTCGAGCCACGAGCTGCGGATGGACGACGACGTCTACCAGCAGCGGGTCGATCCGGCCGTGACCGTCGGCCTGCGGCTCACGAGCGGCCCGGCCGAGGGTGCACTGGCGCTGGTGTGGACGACGACGCCGTGGACCCTGTGCGCCAACCTGGCGGTGATGGTCCGCAGCGACATCGAGTACGTCGTGGTGGAGTCGGACTTCACGGGCACGACGGAGCGGTACCTGCTCGCGGAGGCCCGGCTGCCGGCGTACGCGAAGGAGCTCGGGGTCTCGACAGGCTCGACCACCGAGGTGGAGGTGCTGCAGCGGTTCACCGGTGCCGACCTGCTCGAGAGCACGTACACGCCGCCCATGTCCTACTACCTCGGCCACGAGCGGGCCTTCCGCGTGGTCGAGGCCGACATCGTCACCACCGAGGAGGGCACCGGTCTGGTGCACACCGCGGGCGCGTTCGGTGAGGAGGACAAGGCCGTCACCGACCGCGAGGGCATCGAGCCCGTGGTGCCGGTGGCCAAGGACGGGAAGTTCACCCCGCCGGTCGACGACTACGCGGGCCTGCACGTCTTCGAGGCGAACCTGGCGATCATCGACCATCTCCGGGCGATGACGCGCGGCGACGGTGAGGAGACCGGGTCCGTCACCCAGGGCACGGTGCTGCTGCGCCGCGAGTCCTACGAGCACTCCTACCCGCACTGCTGGCGCTGCCGCGAGCCACTCATCTACATGGCGGTCTCGTCGTGGTTCGTCTCGACGACGAAGATCCGGGACCGGATGCTCGACCTCAACCAGCAGATCCGCTGGGTGCCCGAGCACGTCAAGGACGGCCAGTTCGGCCGGTGGCTGGAGAACACCCGCGACTGGTCGATCTCGCGCAACCGGTTCTGGGGCTCGCCGATCCCGGTCTGGCGCAGCGACGACCCGGCGTACCCGCGCATCGACGTCTACGGCTCGCTGGACGAGCTGGAGCGGGACTTCGGCGTCCGCCCCGACGACCTGCACCGGCCGTTCGTCGACGCCCTGACGAGGCCCAACCCGGACGACCCTCGGCCGATCGACGCGGGGAAGTCGACGATGCGCCGGGTCACCGACGTCATGGACTGCTGGTTCGAGTCCGGGTCCATGAGCTTCGCCCAAGTGCACTACCCGTTCGAGAACACCGACTGGTTCGAGCACCACTTCCCGGGCGACTTCATCGTCGAGTACATCGGCCAGACGCGCGGCTGGTTCTACACGATGCACGTGCTGGCGTCGGCGATCTTCGAGCGGCCGGCGTTCGAGACCTGCATGAGCCACGGCATCGTGCTGGGCTCCGACGGCCAGAAGATGAGCAAGTCGCTGCGCAACTACCCCGACGTGCGCGAGGTCTTCGACCGCGACGGTGCCGACGCGATGCGCTGGTTCCTGATGTCCAGCCCGATCCTGCGTGGCGGCAACCTGATCGTCACCGAGCGCAACATCCGCGAGGGCGTCCGGCAGGTGCTGATCCCGCTGTGGAACTGCTGGTACTTCTTCGCGCTCTACGCCAACGCGGCCGGCTACACCGCGCAACGTCGCACCGACTCGACCGACCCGCTGGACCGTTACCTGCTGGCGAAGACCGCCCGGTACGTCGCCGACATGACCTCCCAGCTTGACAACTACGAGATCGCGAACGCCTGCGACTCGACGCGGTCGTTCCTCGACGTGCTCTCGAACTGGTACATCCGCCGGTCCCGTGAGCGGTTCTGGGCGGCCGACGCCTCGGCGGTCGAGCCTGTCGAGACCACGAAGGCCGCCTTCGACACGCTCTTCACCGTGCTGGAGGTCGTGGCGCGGGTGACGGCTCCGCTGCTGCCCCTGACGACGGAGGAGATCTGGCGCGGGCTGACCGGCGAGCGGTCGGTGCACCTGACCGACTGGCCGTCGGTGGACGAGCTGCCCGGGGACGACGCGCTCGTCGTCGCGATGGACCAGGTGCGCGAGGTGTGCTCGGCCGGGTCGGCGCTGCGCAAGAGCGCCGGGCTGCGGAACCGCCTGCCCCTGGCCGAGCTGACGGTCGTGGTGACCGGCGCGGACACGCTGGCCGGCTTCGAGCCGATCGTCGCCGACGAGCTCAACGTGAAGTCCGTGCGCCTGCTCGACGCAGACCACCCGGAGGCCACGTCGTACGGCGTGTCCCAACGGCTCACCGTCAACGCCCGCGCCGCCGGGCCGCGGCTCGGCAAGGACGTGCAGACCGCGATCAAGGCGTCGAAGTCCGGCGACTGGTCGGTCGGCGCCGATGGCCGGGTGACCGCGGGAGGGCTGCTGCTTCAGGACGGTGAGTACACCCTCGACACCGTCGCCGGCGGAGGCGACGACTCCGCCACCGGGATGCTGCCGCGGGGCGGGTTCGTGGTGCTCGACACCGCGCTCACGCCCGAGCTCGAGGCCGAGGGGGTCGCCCGTGACCTGGTGCGCGCCGTCCAGCAGGCCCGCCGCGACGCCGGGCTCGAAGTCTCCGACCGGGTCGCGGTGACGATCGTGGCCCGCGCCGAGGTGGCCGCCGCCGCCCGGGCCCACCGGGACCTGATCGCCGCCGAGACCCTGGCGACGTCGCTCGACGTGGAGGCCTCCGACGTCGAGCACCCCGTCATCGAGGTCAGCGCGTCGGTGGTCGACGCGTAGGCCGGCCACGGCCGAGCGTGTCGAGACCCCGTGACCGGTCGTCGGGTCTCGACACGGGCTCGCCCAGCGAGGTGAGCCCATCGGTGGTCGAGCCGTGAGGCCGGCCACGGCCGAGCGTGTCGAGACCCCGTGACCACTGTCGGGTCTCGACACGGGCTCGCCCAGCGAGGTGAGCCCATCGGTGGTCGAGCCGTGAGGCCGGCCACGGCCGAGCGTGTCGAGACCCCGTGACCGGTCGTCGGGTCTCGACACGGGCTCGCCCAGGGGCTCGCCCGGCTCGACCACCGAAGGGGCCAATCGCTGGTCGAGCCCGCGAGCGCCAGCGAGCGGTGTCGAGACCCCGCAACGCTCGTGGGGGCTCGCCCGGCTCGACCACCGAAGGGGCCAATCGCTGGTCGAGCCCTCGAGCGCCAGCGAGCGGTGTCGAGACCCCGCAACGCTCGTCGGGTCTCGACACGGGCTCGACCAGGGGCTCGCCCGGCTCGACCATCGAGGCGACCCAGCGAGCGGTGTCGAGACCCCGCAACGCTCGTCGGGTCTCGACACGGGCTCGCCCAGGGGCTCGCCCGGCTCGACCACCGAAAGGGGCCAACCGCCGCTCGAGCGGTGTCGAGACCCCGCAACGCTCGTCGGGTCTCGACACGGGCTCGGCCAGGGGCTCGCCCGGCGCGACCAGCGAGGTGGCTGACAGGATGACGACGTGACCGAACTGGACCTGACCGCGGACACGATCACCCTGCTCACGCAGCTGGTGAACATCGAGTCGGTCAGCAAGAACGAGCAGCGGATCGCCGACGCCGTCGAGGCGGTGCTCCGGCCGCTGGCGCACCTCGACGTGTCGCGGCACGGCAACACGGTCGTGGCGCGAACGGCGCTGGGGCGCTCGGAGCGGGTCGTGATCGCCGGCCATCTCGACACGGTGCCGCTCAACGACAACCTGCCGGCCGTCCGCGACGGGGACGTGCTCCGCGGGCTGGGTACGTGCGACATGAAGGGCGGCGTCTCGGTGATGCTGAAGCTCGCGGCGACGGTGTCCGAGCCCAACCGCGACCTGACGTACCTCTTCTACGAGGCCGAGGAGATCGAGAGCGAGTTCAACGGCCTGCACCTGCTCTCCCAGAGCAACCCCGACCTGCTCGCCGCGGACTTCGCGATCTTGATGGAGCCCTCCGACGCGGTGATCGAGGGCGGCTGCCAGGGCACTCTGCGGGTCGACGTGACTGCCCGGGGCGAGCGCGCGCACTCGGCTCGTTCGTGGAAGGGCGTCAACGCGATCCACCGGGCCGGGGAGATCCTCGACCGGCTGAACACCTACGAGGCACGGATGCCGGTGATCGACGGGCTGGAGTACCACGAGGGCCTCAACGCGGTGAACATCGTCGGTGGGGTGGCTGGCAACGTGCTGCCAGACGTCTGCACCGTCCAGGTCAACTACCGGTTCGCCCCGGACCGGAGCGAGGCCGAGGCGGCGGCGTACGTCACCGAGTTCTTCACCGGCTTCGAGACGGCGGTCACCGACTCCGCACCCGGCGCCCTGCCGGGCCTGGACCGGCCGGCGGCCAGGGAGTTCGTCGATGCGGTCGGCGGCGAGGTCAACCCGAAGTTCGGGTGGACCGACGTGGCGCGGTTCTCGGCGCTGGGCATCCCGGCGGTGAACTTCGGCCCCGGCGACCCGATGCTCGCCCACAAGCAGGAGGAGTTCGTGCCGGTCGAGCAGGTGCACCGGTGCGAGGCCGTCCTGACGACCTGGCTGACCGGAGGCTGACGCACGCCGTGAGCGTGCACGTGGTCTTCGAGACCCACCAGACCACGGTGGACAACGAGGCCGGGATCGCCACCGGCTGGCTTCCGGGCGACCTCTCCGCCGTCGGACGTCGCCAGGCAGGCGAGCTGGGCGAGCGGCGGCGTGGTGACGGGCTGGACGTCGTGTTCAGCTCGGACCTGAGACGCGCAGTCGACTCGGTCGAGATCGCCTTCGCCCGCTCCGGTCCGCCGGTGCTGCTCGACTGGCGCCTGCGGGAGTGCGACTACGGCGAGCTCAACGGCGCGCCGCGTGGCCGGGTCGACCGCGACCGGCTGGCTCACCTCGCCACGCCGTACCCCGGTGGCGAGAGCTGGCTCCAGGCTGTCGACCGCGTCGGCCGGTTCCTCGGCGACCTGGTCACGTGCTGGGACGGCGCCCGCGTGCTCGTCGTCGGCCACGTCGCCACCCGGCTCGGCCTCGACCACCACCTGAGGGCGGTCCCGGTCGAGGAGGGGCTGGCGAGCGAGTTCGTCTGGCAGCCGGGCTGGGAGTACGTACTGGAGGCAACCGGCGGGGGAGCCAGCCAGCACCGGCGCGGCCGGGCGGGTAAGTAGGCTGCCGCCGTGGCGAAGAGCAAGACCAAGGGTCCCGTGGTGCAGCGTCGCGAGCAGATCGACGAGGGCACGACCGACCAGCGACTGCTGGACTCCCGAGGTCCGAGCGACTGGATCCACACCGATCCCTGGCGGGTGATGCGCATCCAGGCCGAGTTCATCGAGGGCTTCGGCGCGCTGGCCGAGCTGGGGCCGGCGATCGCGGTGTTCGGCTCCGCGCGCACCCACCCCGGCGAGGCGCCGTACGAGCAGGCGGAGGCGACGGGAAGGGCCCTGGTGGAGGCCGGGTTCGCCGTGATCACCGGCGGCGGCCCTGGGTCGATGGAGGCCGCGAACAAGGGCGCGAGCGAGTCCGGCGGGGTGAGCGTCGGGCTCGGCATCGAGCTCCCCTTCGAGTCCGGCCTGAACGCCTGGTCGGACATCGGGGTCAACTTCCGCTACTTCTTCGCGCGCAAGACGATGTTCGTGAAGTACAGCCAGGGTTTCATCGTGCTGCCGGGCGGTCTTGGGACTCTCGACGAGCTGTTCGAGGCGCTCACTCTGGCGCAGACCGGCAAGGTGACGTCGTTCCCGGTGGTGCTGCTCGGCACGTCGTACTGGTCCGGCCTGATCGGCTGGCTGCGCGACACCGCCCTCGAGCGGGGCACGATCCGCCAGAGCGACCTCGACATGCTGCACGTGACCGACGACGTCGACGAAGCGGTCGCGATGATGGTGGCCTCCCGCGACGAAGGGCCGGCCTCCCCATGATGTGGCTCTTCGCCATCCTGGTCGTGCTGGCCATGGGCGGCATCGCTCTCGTGGCCGCGGGTCGGGGCACGCCGATGGTCCGCGAGTACGACGACCGGCCCGACGTGGTCGTCCCGGGCGACGGCGACATCGTGGCCCGCGACCTGCGCACCATCCGGTTCTCGCTGGCGTTCCGCGGCTACCGGATGTCGGAGGTGGACTCCCTCCTCGACCGGCTGGCGCGGGAGATGGAGCAGCGTCAGGAGCAGCGGGTCGAGGACGACCAGTCCGCCGAGTGAGGCAGACTGCTGGCCGTGAAACCCGAGTACGTCGTCTACGTGCTGACCGCGCTGGCGGCCGTCGTCGTCGTGCTCACCCGGCTCCGGCTGGCCAAGGACTCCGCCGCCGGCCGGCACCAGGTGGGCGCCGGGATCCTCAACGTGCACACCTTCTGCGGCGTGCTGGCCCTGATCGGCTGGGTGGTCTACCTGGTCGGGGAGAGCGACCTGGTCGGCGTGGTCGCGCTCGCGTTCTGGTGGTTGACGGCGATGGCCGGGCTGCTGATCCTGCTGCGCTGGCTGCCGTCGCGGGGCAAGCACGCCACCGGTGCCCGCGACGACACCTGGTCCGAGGGCCCGGGGCTGTCGGTGCTGGCGCACGTCGGGTTGGTCGTCGGCGTCCTGGTGTTCACGTGGTTCTACGTCTCGCGCTGACCCTCGCCGCCTCGGCGGCCCTCCTTCTCGGGCCGCCGGCGGACGCCTCGGAGTCGCGGCCGGTCAAGGCGGCGTACGCCTCGACGGTCATCGGCCGGTCCGTCGATGGGCGGCCCATCGTCGCTTGGCACCTGGGGGAGACGAACCGGCCGACGGTCGTGCTCATCGCCGCCATGCACGGCAACGAGGCCGCCCCCGCCGCGATTCTGCGGACCCTGCGGGACGGCAGGTCCGTGCACGGCCTCGACCTGTGGGTGGTGCCGGCGTACAACCCCGACGGGATCGTCCGGGGGACCCGCCGCAACGCGCACGGCGTGGACCTCAACCGCAACTACCCCTACCACTGGGCCCCGCTCGGCGGCTCCTACTACTCCGGCCCGCGTCCGGCCTCCGAGCCCGAGACGCGGGCGATGATGCGGTTCCTGCGCCGGATCAAGCCCGAGTACGTGCTGTCGTTCCACCAGCCGCTGAACGGCGTCGACGTGGCCGTCGACCGGCCGCAGTTCGCCCGCCGGGTCGCCCGCGTGCTCGGCCTGCCGACCACCACCCTCGACTGCGGCGGCGTCTGCCACGGCACCATGACGGGCTGGTACAACGACCGCTTCCCCGGCTTCGCCCTCACCGTCGAGTACGGCGCCCGCCCCGGCCCCCGCCTGATGACCCGCATCGCCCCCGGCCAGGTGCTCCGCGTCTTCGGCGCCTGGCGAGGTACGAACATGGCCGAGCCCCTGCCCTGAGGCCGCCGCCGAGGATTTCCCCGGTCGGCCGGGGAAATCTGAACCTGGCCGCCACTGAACTACGGCAGTTGGGGGCGGATCGGGCCGAAATCGGCCTCAGGAGCGCGAACTGCCGTAGTTGCGGGTTGCGAACTGACGGGTCCGTACGGCGGCCACGTCGGCGAGCGCGGCGCGGACGACCTCGGGCTGGTGCATCACCTGCTCCCAGTCGAACCGGACGACGACCCATCCCAGACGGGCCAGCGCCGTGTAGCGCCGCAGGTCGAGCCGGAACTGCTGCGGGGATGCGTGCCACTGCCAGGAGTCGGCCTCGATGGCGATCATCAGCCGGTCATCGACCAGGTCCACTCGGCCCACCGTCCCGACCCAGCCCTGCGGCCGTACGGCGAGGCCGCGCACGTCGAGGGCGATCGCGCGCAGGCAGGACTCGAACGGGTTGTCGGCCAGGTCCGACGCGGCCTCGGCGACCCGGACGGCTCTAGCCCTGCCGGTGCGCGGTGAGGCCCCGGCCGCGGCGACCAGCTCCGGCTGGACGACCAACCGGCTCCGCAGTGCCGAGTCGGCGACACTCAACGCCGCGGCGAAGTCGAGGAAGCGCGAGCAGTCGACCACCGTGCGGACAGGCGCAGTGACGCCCCCGACGATCTCGGCGGGTAGCAGGTCGGCGTACACCACCTGTCCCGGTCCGGGATCACCGTCGAGACGCCGAGAACGGGGGACGGTGACGGTCGGGACCTTCGGTACCGCCTTGACCTTCCAGCCCCAGTGCTGCGCCGCGCTCAGGTGCGACACCACTCCGCCAGCAGCGGCCGCTATCGTGCGAGCCGCGTCCGCACCCGGCAGCGCGACCTGGCCGCGCGCCAGCCGCACGATGGACTGGCTCTCGAGCGCGCGTGCGAGCGCGGTCCGTGTCGTCAGGTCGCGGAGCTCGCGCACACGGGCGATGCCGCCGAGCCTCTCCAGCGCCATGACCGGGTCCACCCCGGCAGACTTGCCGATTCCCGAGGGCCGGCGTGCCGCTTGTCCACAGACCTACCGCCCCTCGAAGACCGGCTTCTCCTTGTTCACGAAGGCCTGGACGGCGGCGGCGTGGTCGGCGGTGGCGCCGGTCAGGGCCATCATCGAGGCCTCGCAGGCCAGCGCCTCCTCGAAGGTGTGGCCAGCGGCGTAGGCGACCGAACGGCGCATCGCGCCGAAGGCGACCGTCGGGCCGGCGGCCAGCGCCGAGGCGAGGGTGGCGACCTCGGAGGCGAGGGAGCCGGCCGGGACGACGCGCGTGGCCAGGCCCAGGGCGAGCGCCTCGTCGGCCTTGATGGTGCGCGGTTGGTACAGCAGCTCGATCGCCTTCGCCGGCCCGACGAGGCGCTGGAGGGTGAACGACGAGCCGGTGTCGCACGCGAGGGCGACGCCCGCGAACGCCAGGTTGAAGCCGGCGGTGTCGGCCACGATCCGCAGGTCGCAGGCGAAGGCGAGCGAGGCTCCCGCACCGGCCGCGACGCCGTTGACGGCCGCGATCACCGGCTTGGCCATCCCGGCCAGCGTCGTGACGATCGGGTTGTAGTGCTCCTCGACCGTCCGGAACAGCTGGTCGGAGGACTCCGAGTGCAGGATCTCGATGTGCTGCTTGAGGTCCTGGCCCACGCAGAACGCCCGGCCCGTCCCCGTCAGCACCACGCAACGGGCGGCGGGATCGTCGGCGACGGAGCGTACGGCGTCGAGCAGCGCCTCCTTGGTCGCGACGTCGAGGCTGTTCATCGCGTCGGGACGGTTGAGGGTGATCGTGGCGACGCCGTCGGCGACGTCGAGGAGAACGGGGTCACTCATGGCACGTCATCTTGCCGCAGGCAGCGCAGCACGAACCTCGTCGCCCCGGGCTCCAGCCGGGTCGCCTCGTCCTGGAACAGCTCCTCGGCGACCCGTCCGGGCCACCGCTCGGGGAGCAGCTCGGCCGGCAGCCCGGGATCGGTGAACAGGAACTTGCGCCACTCGTGCACGAGGTGGAACCGCGCCGCGAACATCGCCTCGTCCTCGTCGGCGTGCCGGCCGAGCTCGGACTCCACCAGCCGGTCCGCGGCCGCGGACCAGGCGTCGTACGCCGCCCCGAGGGCCGGCAGGTCCCACGTACCCGCCGGGTCGACCTCGAACGTCTCGGCCACTGCGGTGCGTAGCGTGCCGCCCGAGCGCTCGACCGTCGGCCGGAGGTCGTCTCGAGGCCACGGGGACACCCACACGCCCGGCGCGTACTCGGCCAGCCCCAGGAAGCCGAGCTCGTCACGGAGCCGGGCGCGGGCGGACCGGTCGCGCGGCGCGTCGATGAAGGCCAGGCGCCAGCGCCCGTCCCAGGTCGGCGTGCCGCGCCGGTAGACCCGGTCCGCGGTGTCGGCCAGCCGCTGCACAGCCTGCTCGGTCGCACGGTAGCCCGGTCCCGCCTGCAGGGTGACCGGTGCCAGCCAGCCCTGGACGACCATCCGCGAGACGGCCGTGCGGACCGCCGGAGCGCCGATGCCGACGGGCGCCAGCATCCGCACCAGCGAGGCGATCGGGGCCTGGCTGCCACGGGTACGCAGGTGGTCGCCGTACACGTCGAACAGTGCCGAGCGTGCGTGCATGGACAGGAGTCTGCCCCAGCCGACAGGCGGCGGTTGTGCGTTGCGCCACTGCGATAGGGGATAATGGCTGCGACACCCGATTGGGCGCACGCAACGCGCACTCAAGGCAGCTACACATGAGGAAGAGGTGCCGGATGGCGGCAATGAAGCCGCGGACGGGCGACGGTCCGCTGGAAGTCACCAAGGAAGGACGCGGCATCGTGATGCGCGTCCCGCTCGAAGGTGGCGGCCGCCTGGTCGTCGAGCTGAACGCCGAAGAGGCCGGCGCTCTCGGCGATGCCCTCAAGGACGTCGTCGGCTGAGCCGGATGGCCCAGTTAGCGAGTCGGACCACGACACCCGCACTCCCACCTCAGGTATCTCCCCCCCAGTTCGCCTTGAGCAGTGCGCTGCCGCATGCCCTCGCGGGCGTCGACGTGGTGGCGCTGCCCGTGCTGCCCGCCGCCGAACCGGGTGACAACATCCTCCTCGGACCGGGCGCCGACGAGCTCGGGGAGCGCACCGGGGTCGACCTGCTGGGTGCGTGCGAGGTGGCTCGCGCGACGGGCAAGGCCGGCGAGGTCACCACGGTGGCCGTCCCGAGCGGCAGCCCCGACAACCCCGACCTCGTGCTGGTGCTGCTCGTCGGCGTCGGCGAGCAGCGGCCCGCCGACTTCCGGCGTGCCGGCGCCGCGCTGGCCCGCGCCGCGCGCGACCGCTCCGGCGTCGCCAGCAGCGTGGCCAGCGTCGGCGGCCCGGAGGCACTCGACCCGTTCGTGGTCGGCGCCATGCTCGGCTCGTTCGGCTTCCACTGGCGCTCCGACGGGCCGGAGCACCAGCCCGTACCGACCATCGTCGTCGCCGACACCGTCTCCGACGACGTCACCGAGACCGCGCTGCGCCGGGCCGTCGCGGTCGGCGGCGCCGGTTGGCGTGCGCGGGTGCTGGCCACCGTGCCCGCCAACCTCAAGAGCCCCGAGTGGCTCGCCGCCCAGGCCACCGAGCTCGCCGGGGACGTCGGGCTGAAGGTGACCATCTGGGACGAGGCCAAGCTAGAGAAGGAAGGCTTCGGCGGCATTCTCGGCGTCGGCCGCGGCTCGGACCAACCGTCGCGGCTCATCCGCCTCGACTACACGCCGGAGAGTGCCACGTCGAAGACGCCGCGCGTGGTGCTCGTCGGCAAGGGCATCACCTTCGACTCCGGCGGCCTGTCCATCAAGCCCGCCGACTCGATGACCACGATGAAGCGCGACATGACCGGCGGCGGCGTGGTGATGTCCGTGCTGGGCGCGCTGGCCGCGGTCGACTGCCCGGTGCGCGTCACCGGCCTCGTCGCCGCCGCCGAGAACGCCGTCGGGGGCGACTCGATGCGCCCCGGCGACGTGCTCCGGCACTACGGCGGCCGCACCAGCGAGGTGACCAACACCGATGCCGAGGGCCGGCTGGTGATGGCCGACGCCATGGCGTACGCCGTCGACAAGCTCGACCCGGTGGCGATGGTCGACGTCGCCACCCTGACCGGCTCGATGAAGGTGGCCCTCGGCCAGCAGGTCGGCGGGTACTTCGCCAACAACGAGGCCCTCGCCTCCGCGATCTTCGAGGCCGGCGAGGCGTCCGGCGAGCCGATGTGGCGCTTCCCGCTCGTCCGCGACTACGAGGAGAAGCTGGCCTCCAAGGTCGCCGACGCCGACAACGCCGCGGGCGGGGCGGGCTCGATCACCGCCGCGCTGTTCCTCCAGCACTTCGCCGGAGACGTCCCCTGGGCGCACATGGACATCGCCTCGGTCGGTGACGCGCCCGAGGAGAGCTTCGAGTGGACCGCCGGCCCCACCGGCTTCGGCGCGCGCGTCCTGTTGTCCTGGCTCGGCCAGCCCGACCCGCTCGAGGGGATCGCCTGATGCACGCACTCACCGTCCGCTGGTCGCTGGTCGACGCGCCCGATGGCGTCGAGGAGAAGCTCGCGGCGTACGTCGCCGAGACCTCCCACGCGCGCTTCTCCGGCAAGGAGGGGCTCCGCTTCAAGACCTGGCGGATGCGCCCGGGTGAGTGGTTCGAGGGCTGCTACGTCTTCGCGACCGACGAGGCTCGTGCCGAGTTCCAGGGGACCTTCACCGCCACGGCGGCGGAGTCGCCCGGCTCGCAGATCATCGGCTCGGCGCCGGTCCAGATCGAGCCGTGCGAGGTGGTCGCGGTCGCCGAGGGTGGCGACGGGTTCCTCGCCGCGGCGCGCTACTGACGGTTGCGCGTTCGCGCCACGATTGGGCACGAACGCCACCGGATCGGGCCGCTTTGTTGGCGTTTGGGACCAAACGCCAAGGCACGGCGCCTCACACCGACTCGGGCGCCCACTCCTTCTTGGCCAGCAGCAGTCCGTCACCGACGGGCAGCAGCAGGGGCACCAGCCGGTCGTGGTCGGCGATCTCGCGGCCGAGCTCGCGGATCGCCACGGTCTCCTCGTCCCGCTGGGCGGGGTCGGCGACCCGGTCGTGCCAGAGCGCGTTGTCGAAGGCGACCACGCCGCCGGGACGGAGGAGGCGGAGAGCCTCCTTGAGGTAGGCGGAGTACTCGACCTTGTCGCCGTCGCAGAACACGATGTCGTAGTGGGCGTCGGTGAGGCGGGGGAGTACGTCGAGCGCGGCGCCCGCGATCGTGCGCACCCGCTGAGGCGCGACGCCGGCCTCGTTGTAGCTCTCGCGGGCCAGTCGCTGGTGCTCGGCCTCGATGTCGACGGTGGTCAGCACGCCGTCGCTGCGCATGCCGCGGAGCAGCCAGACGCCGGAGACACCGGCGCCCGTGCCGATCTCGACGACTGCCCGCGCGTCCAGCACGGAGGCCAGGAACCGCAGCGTCGCGCCTGCGCCGGAGCCGATCGGCACCGCGCCGACCTCTTCGGCCCGGGACCGGGCGGCGGCGATCACCTCGTCCTCGGGGACGTAGCCTTCCGAGTAGGTCCAGGTCGCCGGCTTGGGAGGACTGGTGGCCATGGCGCGACCCTAGCGCCAGCGGAGTCCGTCCCGGTGCTGGGAACACCGGGGAGAGCCGAACCGTTGATCTGAGCAGAGAGCACAGCGAGAGCAGGGCCGACGATCAGGTTCCTCTCAGGACCCGTCCCTACCGTGAGGAGTGACAGACGCTGTTCGGACAACGTAGGCACGAGGTGGACGCGGTGGACAAGCCGGCCGACGCCGTCCCGACGTGGGACGAGGTCGTCGAGCTGCACTCCGACCGCGTGTTCCGTCTCGCCTACCGCCTGACCGGCAACCGCCACGACGCCGAGGACCTCACCCAGGAGGTCTTCGTCCGGGTGTTCCGCAGCCTGTCCACCTACCAGCCCGGCACGTTCGAGGGCTGGCTGCACCGCATCACCACGAACCTGTTCCTCGACCAGGCCCGCCGCAAGCAGCGCATCCGCTTCGACGCCCTGTCCGACGAGCGGGCGGACCGGCTGACCAGTGCGAGCGCGCCTCCCGATGCGGCGTACGCCGACCGCACCTTCGACGACGATGTCGAACGCGCCCTGGCCAGCCTGCCGCCGGAGTTCCGTGCGGCGGTCGTGCTCTGTGACGTCGAGGGCCTCTCCTACCAGGAGATCGCCGACATCATGGACGCCAAGCTCGGCACCGTGCGCTCGCGCATCCACCGGGGCCGCGCCATGCTCCGTGAGGCGCTCGCGCACCGCGCCCCCACGGACGGCCGCCAGCGGTACGCCGGCCCAGCGGTGCCCGGCACGGTGCCGGCGGCGGGCCTCGCATGATGGGCGGGCACCTCGGCACACGGGTCAGCGCGCTCCTCGACGGGCAGCTGACCAAGGCCGAGGAGGACAAGGCCTGGGACCACGTGCACGCGTGCCACTTCTGCCGGGACCACGTCGAGCGCGAGGGGTGGGTGAAGACCCGGCTGTCCACGCTCTCTCTCGGCGGAGACTGTGCCCCGGACCGGCTCAAGGACGCGCTGATGGGCGCGCAGGCCGGCCTGACGCCGGGCGAGGCGCTGCTCGTGATGAGCAGCAAGCCCAAGCGCGGCAGCCTGGTCGCCATCGGCGGCGGCGCGGCCGGCGCCGCGGTCCTCGGCGTGCTGGCGCTCGGCGCCGCCCCGGCCAACGCGCCCGCGATCGACCGTCGCCCGCCCGGGAGCAACCCGTCCGGGACCACCATGATCAGTCCCGCGAGCGTGCCGCGCAGCGGGATGGCGCACGTCGAGTCGATGCTCGCTCGCCGGGGCCGCTGACCAGCCCTGGGAGCCGGTCCTTGTCGCCATCGGCGAGGATGGGGACGTGACCGACAGGCCGTCCGACCCGAACTCCGACTGGGAGGACACCGCTCCGCTGTCGTCGTCGTCCTGGCAGCCGCCGGCCCACCAGCCGCCTCCGCCGTGGCAGCAGCAGTCGGGCGCCCAGTACGGCGCCCAGTACGGCGACCAGTACGCCGGGCAGTACGCCGGGCAGCACACGCAGTCCTACGGGCAGCCGCACCCGCCGCCCGGAACCCAGCCGATGCCGGCGTACGCCATGGCGCTCCCGACCGGGCACCACCGCGAGCGCGGGCGGGTCTCGCGCTGGGTGTGGCCGGCCGTCTGCGCCCTGGCCCTCGTGGTCGGCGGGCTGGCCGGCGCGGTCGGCGGAGCGGCCTACGAACGCTGGGCGTCCACCTCGGACACCGACGGCCGCGTCTCGGGCGGGCTCGAGGCGGCTGGTGCCACGTCCACGGCGCCGCTGCCGGTCCAGAACGGCTCGATCGCCGAGGTGGCCCAGGAGGTGCTGCCCAGCACGGTGCAGATCCTCGCCCAGTACGAAGGCACGGTGGACGGCGCGACCGGCTCCGGCTTCGTGCTCGACACGCAGGGGCACTTCGTCACCAACAACCACGTCGTCGCCGACGCGGCGGAGAACGACGGCCCGATCGAGGTCGTGGACCAGGACGGCAACCGGTACGACGCGTCGGTCGTCGGCCGCAGCCCGACCTACGACCTGGCGGTGCTGTACGTCGAGGAGTCGCCGAACCTGCCGCCCGCCTCGTTGGGGGAGTCGCTGGCGCTGCACGTCGGGGACCCTGTGGTGGCCTTCGGCTCGCCGCTCGGCCTCAGCTCCACGGTCACGTCCGGCATCGTCAGCGCCCTCAACCGACCCGTCACGACCGGCGACTCCGCCAACCAGTCGTCGTACATCAACGCGGTGCAGACCGACGCGGCGATCAACCCCGGCAACTCCGGAGGCCCGCTGGTCAACCTGCAGGGCCAGGTGGTCGGCGTGAACTCGGCCATCGCCACGACGGGCGGCGCCGCACAGGGCGAGGCCGGGAACATCGGCGTCGGCTTCGCGATCCCGATCGAGCAGGTCAAGTTCACCGCCGACCAGATCCTGCGGACCGGAGAGGCGCGCTACCCGGTGATCGGCGCCAAGGTCGTCACCGGGGGGACGGGGTCCGACAAGGGCGCACAGATCAGCGAGGTGCTGCCCGACACCCCGGCCGACTCGGCCGGCCTGGCGCAGGGCGACGTGGTCACCGAGCTGGACGGCGTCCGGGTCACCGACGGGATCTCGCTGATCGTGGCCATCCGGTCGCACCGGCCGGGCGACGAGGTGGACCTGCTGCTCACTCGCGGCGAGGAGGAGATGACGATCTCGGTCACGCTCGGCTCCGAGGTGGGCTGATCCCAGTCGTCGGGCCCAGTCGTCGGGCCCTCAGTCGTCGGCCGGCGCGTCGGCCTCCTCGAACGGGTGCTCGTCGATGAAGGTCTTGGTGTCGGCGTAGGCACGCTGGATGTAGGCCTCCAGCTCGGACGCCTCCACCCGCCACTGCCCCCGGCCGCCGATCTTGAGGGCCTTCAGCTCCTCGCGGCGCACCAGGGCGTAGACCTGGGCGCTGGACGTGTTGAGCACCTCCGCCACGTCGGTCAACGTCAGGAAGCGTGGCGCCCCTCCTCGCGGCTTGTCGACCATGCGGGTCATCGTCGCATTCCCCGCCGCACCCGTGGCGGTACCCCAGGTGCCTGTGGATGGAGTCCTGGGCGACCACGCGAACCGCGTGCATGATGGGCCCGTGAGCAGGAATCTCGGGAGCTCCGTCGGGCAGCCGTCTGCATCAACGGCTGGGTCAACTTCTGGGTCGACATCTGGGTCAACTTCTGGGCCCGGGTCCGCGCCGGTGGCCGTCCGGGCCACGCGCCCGGGCTGGCGCGACCCGCGCATGTGGGTCGGCGTCCTCATCGTCGCCGTCTCGATCGTGGCCGGGTCGCGGCTGCTCGCTGCGGCCGACGACTCGGTCGGCGTCTGGTCTGCGGCGGACGACATGGGCGCCGGCGACACGGTGTCGGGCGACGACCTGGTCGCCCGTCAGGTGCGGTTCGCCGACGGCGCAGACCTCGACCGCTACTTCGCGTCGACCGACGAGCTGCCGCCGGACGTCCAGCTGCTCCGCGGGGTCGGTGCGGGCGAGCTGTTGCCGCGGGCGGCCGTCGGACCGGCCGGCGGCGACGGCCTGCTGCAGCTGCCCGTCGCGGTCGACGCCGAGCAGGTGCCGCCGTCGGTCGCGGCCGGCGCGATCGTCGACGTCTACCTCGTGCCGACCCCGGGCGGCGAGTGCCGCACGACCTGCGACGGGCGACCCGTCCTCGAGGGGGTCACCGTGGTCGACGCCTCGACCGCCGACGACGGCTTCGGCGCCACCGGCAGGCGACAGCTCGTGCTGGGCGTCGCTGCCGCCGACGCCGGGACGTTCTTCAAGGCCCTCGGCGGCTCCGACGGAGCGACGGTCACCATCGTCCGGCGGGGCTGACGGCGTGGTCGTCGTCCTCATCCTTGCTTCGGGCGCGGCCTGGGAGTCGGCCGCCCTGACCCGGCTCGAGCGGGAGAGCGGGGTGGTGGTGCTGCGGCGCTGCGTCGACGTGGCCGACCTGCTCGCCGCCGCCTCTGCCGGTCAGGCCGACGTCGCCGTGGTGGCGCTCGAGGCCCCGGGCCTGGACCTCGACGCCGTCGACCACCTGCGCCGGTTCCAGGTGCGTCCGGTCGCGGTCGTGCCGCACGGCCCCGGCGAGGAGCACGCCCTGCGCGCCGCCCGGCTGGGCATCACCGCCACCGTCCCCGACGACGACCTCGACTCGCTGCCGGAAGCCGTGCGGAGCGCCGAGCCGCAGGCCGAGGCCGACACGGTCGTCCCGGACCCGCTCGCCCCCGAGCCTGCGCCTTCGAACGGCGGTCGGGTCGTCGCCGTGTGGGGACCGGCCGGTGCCCCGGGACGCACCACGGTGGCCGTGGCGCTGGCCGCGGAGCTGGCCGCACGCGGGCGGCGTACGACGCTGGTGGACGCCGATCCGTACGGCGGCGCCGTCGCCCAGCAGCTCGGCATCCTCGACGAGGTCTCCGGGTTGCTCTCCGCGGCCCGGCTGGCCGGGACGGGCGGGCTCGAGGCGCGGTTCGGGTCGGTCCAGCGCGTGGTGGGGGACCACCTGACGGTGGTCACCGGTCTGCCTCGCGCCGACCGGTGGGTCGAGGTGCGCCGCGGCGTCGTCGAGCACCTCCTCGAGGTCGCGGCCGCCCACGGCGACGTGGTCGTCGACACCGGCTTCAGCCTCGAGGCAGACCCGGCCGGCGAGTTCGGCGCCCGCCCACCGCGCAACCAGCTCACCCTCGCCGCGGTTGCCGAGGCCGACGAGGTGGTGGTCGTCGGGTCCGCCGACCCGGTGGGCCTGAGCCGGCTCGCGCGCGCCCTGGTCGACGTCCGCGAGGTGACGGCGGGCGCTCCCGTGCGGGTGGTCGTCAACCGCATGCGGCCCACCCTCGGCTGGTCGGAGAAGGACGTCGCCGGCATGGTCGAGGGCTTCACCCGGCTGGCCGGGCTGCACTTCCTTCCCGACGACCGGCCGACCGTCGACCGGGCCCTGGTCGGTGGCCGAACGCTCGCCGAGGTCGGCGACAGCCCCCTGGTTCGAGCCGTCGGGGAGGTGGTGGACTCCTTGGCGCCGGACGCGGTGCCGGCTGTCTCCGGGAAGGGCCGGCGCCGCCGGGTCAGGCCGCGAACAGCAGGTAGAGCCCGCCGATCGTGAATGCCACCATCGCCAGCAGCAGCGGCAGCTGCCCGGTGATGCGGTGCTTGGCCGGCAGCAGGGCGAGCGCGCGGTCGTGGGCGGCCACCACGCCGACCACGTGGCCGAGCACGACGGCCAGCACCTTGGCCGTCGCCAGCGCGGTCGGGTGGTAGGAGATCGCGTAGTTCACCCGCCAGCCGGCCGTGCCGAACCAGTTGCTGCCGTCGGACAGCGGGTCGCTGGCCTGGATGAGTGTCGCCTGGCCGACCTCGACGAGGTAGGTCAGGTAGTGAGCGACGATGTAGCCCGCCACGATCGGCACGATCGAGTGGCCGAAACGGTCCGGCAGCGACCACCTGCGCGTGCCCGGCTGGACGCCGGTCGCGGTGGTGCCGGCCACGAAGACCAGGCCGACCGCGAGGCAGAACGCGACCAGCGCGAGGTTGTTGAGCAGGAACGACGAGACGTCGGCCGACTGGACGAACTTCACCCAGGGCGTGGAGTCGCGGAACGAGTCGAAGGCCGTGCTGCCGAACAGCGTGGCCACCACGGCCACCAGGCCGGGCTTCGGCACCACCGTCGACAGGTTCGCGAGCGGGCTGCGGACCAGCAGCGCGCCATCTTCGGCCCCACTGTCGGCACGGGCCCAGACGGAGAGCTTGGCCGCCAGCGAGGAGTACACCTCGAACGGGTCCGCGTGCTCGAAGAAGGTGTTGCCGAACAGCGTGCCGCCGATCAGCATCGCCGCGACGTACACCGCGCACCACAGCCGGACCGGGCCGAGCTCGGTGCCGTGCTGGTAGACCAGCTCGATCCAGACGAAGGCGAGCAGGCCGAGGGCGGCGGGCCAGTAGCCGACGCGGGGGGAGTAGGTGAAGACGCCGCGCTCGGGGTCGCCGCCGGACACCCGGGCCACCAGCGCGTTGACCGACCGCACCGGGCTCACGGCGCGCCAGACCGGCCCGAGCAGCAGGGAGGCGACCGGTAGCCCGACCCACCACCACACGTAGAACATCCCGAAGACAGGGTTGGTCAGCAGGTCCTGCCCGAACACCGCCGCGAAGGCGCCGAAGCCGAAGAACAGCAGGCCGATCGCTCGCATCGCGACGTGCCAGCCCGCGGTCGCGGTCAGCCTCGACAACCAACCGGGGGCGGGCCGCCCGGCCTCGTTGCCGTCGTACCGCGGCTCCCGCCAGGCCAGCGCGAGGACGCCGAAGGAGACGGCCAGCGCGGCGACCGCGCCGACGATCGCGAGCTCGGGCGAGATGGGCAGGTCCTTCGCGCCGCCGATGCCGTGCTGGGCGAAGCCTCCGGGGACGATCAACTGCGCCCTTCTTCTCGGCTCTCTTGCTGGGCTCTCATCGGGACGGGGACGTCTGTCAGAATCGCACGCGACCCTGAGACGGTTCTGATGACCCCCTGCAAGTGATGACCTGAGCGCGGCACCGGATGGAGGCGAGATGAGCGAGCGGCTCCGGCCCCGCGACCTCGCCGTCCTGGCGGCGGAGTCCGCGTCCGCGCCACGGCACAACGCCACCGTCGAGATCTTCGACCCGGGTGACTCCGGGTTCGACTACGCGCGCCTGGTCGAGCTCGTCGGGGACCGGATCTCGTTCGTGCCGCGGTACCGCCAGCGGGTCGCCTCGGTGCCCGGGCGACTGGCCAACCCGGTGTGGGTCGACGACCCGGACTTCGACATCGGCTACCACGTACGTCGCTCGGCACTGCCGCGACCGGGTTCGGCCGACCAGCTCCGCGAGCTGGTGGCCCGGATCATCTCGCGCCCGCTCGACCGTCAGCGGCCGCTGTGGGAGGTGTACCTCGTCGAGGGGCTGGAGCACGGACGCGTCGCCGTGCTCTCGAAGTCCCACGAGGTGCTCGTCGACGGGGTGCACACCGTCGACCTCGCACAGGTGCTGCTGGACCGGGTGCCCGACCCGGGGCCGTTCCACCACGACGACTGGCGCCCGCTGTCCGCGCCGACCCAGACCGGCCTGGTCGCGGCGGCCGTCCAGGAAGCGGTCACGAACCCCGCGTCGGTGCTCGAGACCGCGCGGGCTTCCCTGGACGCCGTACGCCGCTCGGCCGACGCGGCAGCCGGCCGCGCCGGGCAACTCGTCGGGGCTCTGGCGAACCGCGGTCCTTCCGGCGACCATCCTCTCGGCGGCTCCCTGTCCCAGCAGCGTCGGCTGGTCACGGTCCGGACTGCCCTGGGCGACTACCTCGACGTCCGGCGCGCGCACGGCGGCACCGTCAACGACGCCATCCTGGCCACCGTCACCGGGGCGCTGCGCAGCTGGCTGCTCGCGCGGTCGGAGTCGATGAGCGGGGTCCGCAACATCCGCACCGTCGTGCCGGTCTCCGTCGTCGACCCGGAGCTCGAGAACACCTCGCTGGGCAGCCCGATCACGGCGTACCTCGTCGACCTGCCCGTGGGCGAGGTCAACCCCGTCGTGCGGCTGCACCAGGTCTCCTACGCGTTCCAGGCGCACAAGGACACCGGGCGCGGCGTCGCCGCCAACCGGCTCGCGGGCATCGCCGGATTCGCGCCGTCGACGTTCCACGCCATCGGCGCGCGGGTCGCCGCGGACGAGGCGCGCCGCGGGTTCCAGCTCAGCGTGACGAACGTGCCGGGCCCGCAGTCGCCGCTGTACGCCGCCGGAGCCCGGATGCTCGAGACCTACCCGGTGCCTTCGTTGCTGCCCGGGCACGCCCTGGCGATCGGCGTGACGTCGTACGACGGTCACGTCTTCTACGGCATCACCGCCGACGGCGTCCGCGTTCCCGACGTCGACGTGCTCGGCCAGTGCGTTCCCGAGGCGTTGACCGAGCTCCTCGACACCATCGGCGGCCGGGCCAAGGCGCCGCGTGGCCGGCGTACCCGCTCGTCGAGGAGCGAGGGCCGCTGATGCGCCGCTACCAGCCGATGACCTTGCCCGCGCTCGCGCGCGGGCTCGTCGTCGACGACGAT
This sequence comes from uncultured Actinomycetota bacterium, assembly GCA_963782155.1. Lineage (GTDB taxonomy): Bacteria > Actinomycetota > Actinomycetes > Propionibacteriales > Nocardioidaceae > Nocardioides. Next base: position 155,092 of record CAWAIZ010000006.1, on the reverse strand, counting down.
GTGGTCGTCGCGGAGGGCGACGGCGAAGAGGACGAGTACGCCGCCTTGATGACGGCCGCGGACCTCTCGGCCGAGCGGCTGGCCGGGCTCCCCGACGGCCAGCGCCGTCGCGTCGTCGTGGTGCTGGAGGGTGACGACACCAAGATCGTCGCGGTGCACGCCGACACCGCCGACGACGCCGACCCGGACGAGGACCTGGCGTGGTACGCCGCCCAGGAGCTCGACTCGCTCACCCGCGGGATCGTCTGACAACTCATCTGGCAACATCCCTGTCATGAGTTCTGGCATGGACGCGATCACCACCCCGCCGGCGCCGGTCAACGAGCCGAACCTGACGTACGCACCCGGGACTCCAGAGCGCGAGGAGCTGCGCGCCGAGCTGGTCCGCCTGGAGCGCCGCCAGCACACGTTCCGGGCTCACATCGGCGGGCGGAAGCGGCCCGGTGGCGGGGCCGAGATCAAGGTCGTCCAGCCGCACGACCACCAGCACGTGCTCGGCACGATGAAGAACTCCACGACCCGCGACGCCGAGGCGGCGGTCAAGGCCGCCGCGGCCGCCGCGCCGGGTTGGCAGGCGATGGCGTTCGAGGACCGGGCGGCGATCATCCTGAAGGCGGCCGACCTCCTTGCGGGCCCGTGGCGGCAGACCCTGAACGCCGCCACGATGCTCGGTCAGTCGAAGACGGCGTACCAGGCCGAGATCGACGCGGCCTGCGAGCTCATCGACTTCTGGCGGTTCAACGTCCACTACGCCCGGCAGATCCTCGAGGACCAGCCGATCGCCAACAGCAAGGGCATCTGGAACCAGACCGACCACCGGCCGCTCGAGGGTTTCGTCTACGCGATCACGCCGTTCAACTTCACCGCGATCGCCGGCAACCTGCCGACCGCGCCGGCCCTGATGGGCAACACCGTCATCTGGAAGCCGTCACCGACCCAGCAGCTCGCCGCGTCGCTGACGATGGAGCTGCTCGAGGAGGCCGGGATGCCGCCCGGCGTCATCAACATGCTGCCCGGCGACGGCCTCGACGTCTCGCGCGTGGCCCTCGCGCACCCGGACCTGGCGGGCATCCACTTCACCGGCTCGACGCCGACGTTCCAGCACCTGTGGCGGACCGTCGGCGAGAACCTCACGTCGTACCGCTCCTACCCGCGCATCGTCGGCGAGACCGGCGGCAAGGACTTCATCCTCGCCCACCCGAGTGCCGACCCCGACGTGCTGCGGGTGGCCATGATCCGAGGCTCGTTCGAGTTCCAGGGGCAGAAGTGCTCCGCCGCGTCGCGGGCCTACGTCCCGCGCTCGGTGTGGAACCGCATCAAGGACGACCTGGTCGCCCAGACCGAGTCGATCACCATGGGCGACGTCACCGACTTCTCGAACTTCATGGGGGCCGTCATCGACGACCGGGCCTTCGCCAAGCACAAGGCCGCGATCGCCCGAGTACGTCGCAACAACCACCTCTCCCTGCTCGCCGGCGGCCAGACCGACGACTCGGTCGGGTACTTCGTGCGGCCGACGATCGTGCAGTCCACGGACCCGACCGACCAGATGTTCAACACCGAGTACTTCGGCCCGATCCTGGCCGTGCACGTCTACGACGACGCGCGCTACGACCGGGTGCTGCGGCAGATGGAGTCGTTCGCGCCGTACGCCCTGACCGGCTCGATCATCGCCCAGGACCGCCAGGCCATCGCCGACGCCCGCCGCGACCTCCGCTTCGCCGCCGGCAACTTCTACATCAACGACAAGCCCACCGGTGCCGTCGTCGGCCAGCAGCCCTTCGGTGGCGCGCGTGCCTCGGGTACGAACGACAAGGCCGGCGCCGCGGTGAACCTGATCCGCTGGACCTCCCCGCGCTCCATCAAGGAGACCTTCGTCCCCCCCAAGGACTGGACCTACCCCTACATGGGCTAGCCGGAAATCGGTGGTTGAGGTGTGAGGCCGTTCATCGCTGGCGCTCCTCGCATCTCAACCACCGAGGACGGGTGGTTTCGAGGGTTCGGACGGCTGTCGGCAGGGGTTGTGGCCGCTCTCGGTGGTCGAGGTGCGAGGCCGTTCACGGCCGACGGCCGCTGGCGACGGACTCCGGACCGTGCGGTCGGCGGCACCACGGGTGGTTTCGAGGCTCGTCGCTGGCGCTCCTCACACCTCAACCACCGAAGACGGGTGGTTTCGAGGCTCGTCGCTGGCGCTCCTCACACCTCAACCACCGATACGCCACTCGCCGGCGAGCCACTTGACGCCGACCTTGTTCTCGGCGCGGAACGCGTTCTTCAGGAGGTCGGCGATCATCTCCTCGAGCTTGCCGCCGATGAGGGGGATTCCGACCTTGACCTCGCCGTCGATCGTCTCGACGACGTCGGGGCCGGACTGGGTGAGGCGGGCGCGGCCCTGCATCTCGCCGGGCTTGCCGGGGATGGTGAGCTCGTACGTCGCGTCGCTGGCGGTCCACTCCTCACGCTGGACCACCTCGATGCTGGCCCCGACGAACTTGCGGGCGAACGACGGGACGAACTCCGCGCCGTACGTGCGGTGGGTGTCGACGGTCATCGAGCCGTCGTCGTACTCCTCGACCGTGACCTGGGAGTCCTCGACCGCCTGGTAGTCGCAGACGGCCTGCCGGAACTGCGGGTCGGCCAGCATCGCCCGGACCTCCTGGACCGTCCGACCGGGGTAACGCAGCTCGACCGACACCTTCTTCATGGAGACATCCTGGCGATGGCGCACGCCCGCACGCCAGGGTCGTAGAGTCGGGGCGTGTCAACGGCGACCGACCTGAAGAAGTCCGAGCTGCTCGACCGGGCCACCCAGCTGGCCATGGCCCGGCGGGGTTCCGGGGGTCCGCCGGCCGACGAGGTCGGGGCGCTGATCACGGCGTACTACCGCCACATCGCCTCCGACGACCTGACCGAGCGCACCGACGTCGACCTGTACGCCGCGTTGGCCTCGCAGTTCCGGCTCGCCGACAACCGGCCGCAGGGCCGGGCCAACGTGCACGTCTTCACGCCGAGCCACGCCGACAACGGCTGGTCGGCGGGCGGCCACTCCGTGGTCGAGATCGTCACCGACGACATGTCCTTCCTCGTCGACTCGGTGACCATGGAGCTGACCCGCCAGCAGCGCGAGATCCACCTGGTCATCCATCCGCAGTTCGACGTCGTGCGCGACATCACCGGCGTGCTGCAGAGCGTGCATCCCATCAAGGACGAGACGAAGCCCCCCGCGGACGAGGCCGTCCGCGAGTCCTGGATGCACATCGAGATCAGCCGGCTGGGCGCGGATGAGGACCCGCACGGGATCGAGGAGTCGCTGCAGCGGGTGCTGCGCGAGGTCCGCGAGTCGGTCGAGGACTGGGACAAGATGCGCGCCCAGGCGCTGGAGATCGTGGACCAGCTCACCGACGCCCCGCCGCCCCTGGACGACGACGAGATCGACCAGGGCCGGGCCTTCCTGCAATGGCTGGCCGACGACCACTTCGCCTTCCTCGGCTACCGCGAGTACCACCTCGAGCGCGAGGGCGAGGACGAGATCCTCCGCGCGGTGCCTGGTACCGGCCTCGGCATCCTGCGCGCCGACCAGGACCAGTCGAAGGCGTTCGCCAAGCTGCCCGCCGCCGCCAAGGCGAAGGCCCGCGAGAAGACGCTGCTGGTGCTGTCGAAGGCCAACTCCCGCGCGACCGTGCACCGCCCGGCGTACTTCGACTACGTCGGCGTGAAGACCTTCGACGAGAAGGGCGAGGTCACCGGCGAGCGCCGGTTCCTCGGCCTGCTCTCGAGCGCGGCGTACACCGAGTCCATCACCCGCATCCCGCTGCTGCGCGAGAAGGCGGCCCAGGTCCTCCAGCGGATCGGCGTCGAACCCCACAGCCACGCGGGCAAGAGCCTGATGGACACCCTGGAGACCTACCCGCGCGACGAGATCTTCCACACCCCGGTGGCCGAGCTGGCCGACGTGACCCAGGGAGTGCTGCAGACCGTCGGCCGCCGGCAGCTGCGGGTCTTCGTCCGCCGCGAGATCTACGGCCGTTACGTCTCGGTGCTCTGCTACCTGCCCCGCGACCGCTACAACACCGCGGTCCGGGAGCGCTTCTCGCAGATCCTGATGGACCGCTTCCACGGCGACTCGATCGAGTTCAACGTGAAGATGAGCGAGTCCACGACGGCCCGCGTGCACTTCGTCGTGCACCCGCCGATGGGCGCGGCGATCCCCGACGTCGACGCCGGCGACCTCGAGCGCACCTTCACCGACGCCTCGCGCTCGTGGCGCGACGACTTCATCACCGCGACCGTGACCGAGTACGGCGAGGATCGCGGTTCGCGGCTCGCCCGCAGGTACGCCGACTCCTTCCCGGAGGCCTACAAGGAGGACTTCTCGGCCACCACCGCGGCGCTGGACGTCGGCCGCCTGGAGGCCATCGAGGTCGACGAGGCCACCGGCAACGGCCTGGACCTCTCGCTGTTCTCGCCGCTGGACGCGGGCCGGGGCGAGGCCCGGCTCAAGGTGTTCCGCGTGGGCAGCCGGCTGTCCCTGTCCCAGGTGCTGCCGATGCTGTCGTCGATGGGCGTCGAGGTGCTCGACGAGCGGCCCTACGAGCTGGTCGGCCCGGACCGCGAGTCGTTCGTCTACGAGTTCGGCCTGCACTACACCCACGGCCTGCCCGACGGCGTACGCGGCCTGTTCCAGGACGCCATCCGCGCGGTGTGGGAGGGCTACAACGAGATCGACGGCTTCAACGCGCTGGTCCTGGCGGCCGGACTGACCTGGCGGCAGGCGACCGTGCTCCGGGCATACGCCAAGTACATGAAGCAGGGGAACTCGCCCTTCGCGGTCGACTACATCGAGGCCGCCTTGCACCAGAACACCGACATCACCCGGCTGCTGTGGCAGCTGTTCGAGGCTCGCTTCGACCCGGGCAAGAACGGCCTCGACGCGAAGGCCGAGGCCCGTACGTCGCGGGTCGCTGAGCTCCAGGAGCGCATCAAGCGGGCGCTCGACGACGTGGCCAGCCTCGACCACGACCGGATCCTGCGGTCCTACCTCACCCACATCGAGGCCACGCTGCGGACCAACTACTTCCAGACGGCCGGCGACGGCTCGCTGCACCCCTACATGTCGTTCAAGCTGGAGCCGTCCGCCATCCCTGACCTGCCCGAGCCGCGGCCGCGGTTCGAGATCTTCGTGTACTCACCCCGCGTCGAGGGCGTGCACCTGCGCTTCGGTGCCGTCGCCCGCGGTGGCCTGCGCTGGTCGGACCGCCGCGACGACTTCCGCACCGAGGTGCTCGGCCTGGTCAAGGCGCAGATGGTCAAGAACACCGTGATCGTGCCGGTCGGCGCGAAGGGCGGCTTCTTCTGCAAGCAGCTGCCCGACCCGAGTGACCGCGAGGCGTGGCTGGCCGAGGGCGTGGCGTCGTACCGCACCTTCATCTCCGGCCTGCTCGACATCACCGACAACCTCGCCGAGGGCGAGACCGTCCCGCCGATGGGCGTGGTCCGCCACGACGGCGACGACTCCTACCTCGTGGTGGCCGCCGACAAGGGCACCGCGACGTTCAGCGACATCGCCAACGGGGTGGCCAAGGACTACGGCTTCTGGCTCGGCGACGCTTTTGCCAGCGGCGGCTCGGTGGGCTACGACCACAAGGCCATGGGCATCACGGCCCGCGGCGCGTGGGTGTCGGTACGCCGCCACTTCCGCGAGCGCGGTATCGACTGCCAGGCCGAGGACTTCACCGCCGTCGGCATCGGCGACATGAGCGGCGACGTGTTCGGCAACGGCATGCTCTGCTCCGAGCACACCCGGATGGTGGCCGCGTTCGACCACCGCGACATCTTCATCGACCCCGCCCCGGACGCCGCGACGTCGTTCGCCGAGCGGAAGCGGCTCTTCGAGCTGCCGCGGTCCAGCTGGCAGGACTACGACAAGGAGCTGATCTCCGAGGGCGGCGGGATCTTCCCGCGCACCCTCAAGGCGATCAAGCCGACCGCCCAGATGAAGCAGGCGCTCGGCATCGACGACTCCGTCATGACCATGACGCCCGCCGAGCTGATGCGGGCCATCCTCAAGGCGCCGGTGGACCTGCTCTGGAACGGCGGCATCGGGACTTACGTGAAGGCCGCGAGCGAGACTCACGCCGCGGCCGGCGACAAGGCCAACGACGCCATCCGCATCGATGGCCGCGACCTCCGCGCCCAGTGCGTCGGCGAGGGCGGCAACCTCGGCCTCACCCAGCTGGGCCGGATCGAGTACGCCGAGCGCGGCGGCCGCCTCAACACCGACTTCATCGACAACTCCGCCGGCGTGGACACCTCCGACCACGAGGTGAACATCAAGGTCCTGCTCGACCGGGTCGTCGCCGCCGGTGACCTGACCGAGAAGCAGCGCAACGCGCTCCTCGCGCAGATGACCGACGAGGTCGCCGCGCTCGTGCTGCGCGACAACTACGAGCAGAACCTCGCTCTGGCGAACGCCGCCGCCAACGCGCCGTCCCTGCTGCACGTGCACGAGGACTGGATGCGCCAGCTGGAGAAGCGCGGCGTGCTCAACCGCGAGCTCGAGGGCCTGCCGACCACTCGTCAGGTACGCCGGATGCTCGAGCGCGAGGAGGGGCTCAGTGGCCCGGAGCTGTCGGTGCTGCTCGCCTGGACGAAGATCGTGCTGGCCGAGGAGCTGCTCGCCTCCGACCTGCCCGACGACCCCTACTGCCACGTCGACCTGACGGCGTACTTCCCACACGAGATCCAGGACGGGTTCGCCCAGCAGGTCGGCGAGCACCCGCTGCGCCGCGAGATCATCGTCACCCAGGTGGTCAACGACCTCGTGAACGGCGCCGGGCTGACGTACTGGCCGCGGCTGCAGGGCGAGACCGGCGCCGGGCCGGCGGAGCTCACCCGGGCGAACTTCGTCGCGCGGGAGATCTTCGGCTCGCTGCCGTTCCGCGAGGAGCTGGCGTCCTACGACAACCGGCTCGAGGCCGCCGTGCAGACCCGGATGCGGATCGAGATGCGCACCCTCGTCGAGCGGGCCTCGCGCTGGCTGGTCACCAACCGCCGCCCGCCACTGGACAGTCAGGGCACGGTGGAGTTCTTCCGCGACCGAGTCCAGGCGGTGATGGCCGAGCTGCCGCACCTGCTCACCGGACGCGAGCTCGACGCCTACGACGGGCGCAAGCGGATGTTCGTCGAGAGGGGCCAAGTACCCGAGGAGCTGGCGGCGCGGGTCGCGGTGCTCCACCCGGCGTACCAGCTGCTCTTCGTCCTCGAGATCGCCGACCGCGAGGGCCTCGACCCGGTCGAGGTGACCCGGGTGCACTTCGCTCTCGCTGAGCGGCTGGGGCTGCCGCTGCTCGTCGGCAAGATCCTGGCCCTGCCCCGCGACGACCGGTGGCAGACGATGGCGCGGGCGGCGCTGCGCGACGACCTGTACGCCGTGCACGCCCAGCTCACCGCGCAGGTGTTGCGCGCCACCGACAGCGCGGAGACGGCCCCGGCGCGGATCGCGACCTGGGAGGAGGACGACTCCGTCGTCGTCGCCCGGGCGGCCTCGACGCTGGAGGACATCTGCGCCGACGAGTCCGGCGACCTGGCCCGGATGTCGGTGGGTCTGCGCGTGGTGCGGGGCCTGCTCTCCGCCTGACGCGGGCCCGTCCGAACGTGCCCTTGCTCACCAAACCCGTTACCCGGGCTAAAGGATTTCTCGGACGTCGGTAGGTCGTCGTATCGTCGGGCAAGCGATGCCACCTCTCTCCGATCACCCGCCGGCCAGCGTCCAGTCACTCTGGCGGTTGAAGGGCTACCTGAGACCCCACGTGCCGGCCCTGGCGGTCATGCTCGGCACCTCTCTCGGCGGCGTGGCGCTCGCCATCTGCATCCCGCTGGTGACCAAGGCGCTCATCGACGGCCCGATCACCAACCACGAGATCGACGGCGTGCTGCCGCTCGGCCTGCTGGCCCTCGGCCTCGGCGTCCTCGAGGCGGTGCTCGTCTTCTGGCGGCGGTGGGTCCAGTCCAACGCCGTGCTCTCCATGGAGACGCGGATGCGGCGCGACCTCTACGCCCGGCTCCAGGAGCTGCCGATGAGCTTCCACAGCAAGTGGGAGTCCGGCCAGCTGCTGTCCCGGGTCACCACCGACCTGTCGGCGATCCGTCGGTTCAGCGGCTTCGGGCTGCTGTTCCTGATCATCAACATCCTGCAGGTCACCGTCGTCACCATCGTGCTGCTGAACATGTACTGGCCTCTGGGCCTGGTCGTGGCCTTCACCGCGGCGCCGATCGTGTGGCTCTCGATGCGGTTCGAGAAGGGGTACGTCGTGCTGTCCCGCCGCGTGCAGGACGAGCAGGGCGACCTGGCCACGCGCGCCGAGGAGGGTGCGGTCGGCATCCGCGTGATCAAGGCCTTCGGGCGCAGCGACCACGTGTCCGACGACTACGACCGGGCCGCGCTCAAGCTGCGCGGCACGAGCATGGAGAAGGTCCGGCTCTCGGCGAGGTTCTGGACCTTCCTCGAGGTGATCCCGAACTTCGCGGTCGTCGTGGTGCTCCTCCTGGGCTCCATCGGCGTGGGTCGCGGCGCCCTGACGCCCGGTGAGCTGGTCGCCTTCATCACCCTGATGCTGTCGCTGGTCTGGCCGGTGGCCTCGCTGGGCGTGATCCTGGCGATGTCCCAGGAGGCGATGACCTCCGCCGCCCGGATCCTGGAGATCTTCGACACCGAGCCCGACATCGTCGACGGTCCCGGCGAGGTGCAGGCCGCGGAGGGCGGGCACCTCCGTTTCGAGCACGTCGACTTCGCCTTCCCCGACGAGCCGGACAAGCTCGTCCTGCACGACGTCAGCCTCGACATCCAGCCGGGGGAGACCATCGCGCTCGTGGGCGCCACCGGCAGCGGCAAGACGATCCTGACCGCGCTCGTGCCGCGGCTCTACGACGTCACCGGCGGCCGGATCACCCTCGACGGCGTCGACCTGCGCGACTTCACGCTGGAGAAGCTCCGCTCGCTGGTCGCCACCGCGTTCGAGGAGCCGACGCTGTTCTCCATGAGTGCCCGGGAGAATCTCACCCTCGGCCGCGCCGAGGCCACCGAGGCCGAGATCACCGAGGCGCTCGGCGTGGCCCAGGCCGACTTCGCCCTGGACCTGCCGTGGGGCCTGGAGACCCGGATCGGCGAGCAGGGCATGTCGCTCTCCGGCGGCCAGCGGCAGCGCCTCGCGCTCGCCCGCGCCGTGCTGGCCCAGCCGCGGGTGCTCGTCCTCGATGACACCCTCTCCGCGCTCGACGTCCACACCGAGAAGCTCGTCGAGGAGGCGCTGCGCCGGGTGCTCGCCGAGACCACCGGCCTGATCGTCGCCCACCGCGCGTCCACCGTGCTGCTGGCCGACCGGGTCGCCCTCCTCCAGCGCGGCACGATCACGGACGTCGGCACCCACCGCGAGCTGCTGGACACGGTGCCGGCCTACCGCGAGCTGCTGGCCGCCGACGCCGACCTCGAAGGCGCTGCTTCATGACGACGAACGGCACCGAGCAGGCCTGGCGCGGCGTCGCCGCCGACGGGATGGCGGACGAGGACATGACGGCCGCCACGTCGGCCCGGCTGGCCACCCGCTCGCGGCGCCTGCTTACCGACCTGCTCCGCCCGTACTCCAAGGCGATCAAGTGGCTGGTCGTGATCGTGGTGCTCGAGAACGCCGCGCGGCTTTCGATCCCGTACCTCGTCAAGGTCGGCATCGACTCCGGCATCCCGCCGATCCGTGAGGACGACAACCTCGACCCTTTGCTCCTCGTCGTCGGGATCGTCCTGTTCGCGACGATCACCCAGGCGCTGACCCGCAACCTGTTCCTCGTCCGGTCCGGCATGATCGGTCAGGACCTGCTCTTCGAGATCCGCCAGCGGGTCTTCCGGCACTTCCAGCGGCTCAGTCCGGCCTTCCACGACGGCTACACGTCCGGCCGGGTGATCTCCCGCCAGACCTCCGACGTGGACGCCATCTACGAGATGCTCGAGACCGGCTTCGACGGCCTGGTCACGGCGGCCCTGACCCTGGTCGGAACGGCAGCCCTGCTGCTCTTCCTCGACGTCAAGCTCGGCCTGGTCGCCCTGCTGTGCGGCCCGCTCCTCGCCTGGCTGACCAACTGGTTCCGCAAGTCGTCGGCCAAGACCTACCGCGTCACCCGCGAGAAGGTCGCGCTGGTGATCGTGCACTTCGTGGAGTCGATGGGCGGGATCCGCGCGGTCCAGGCCTTCCGCCGCGAGCCGCGCAACCAGGAGATCTTCGACGACGTCAACGAGCAGTACCGCACCGCCAACCTGGCTGCGTTCCGGCTGGTCGCCTGGTTCATGCCCGGCATCAAGCTGATCGGCAACGTCACCATCGCGGTCGTGCTGCTGTACGGCGGCTACCTCGCCTACCACGGCCAGGTCACGGTCGGCGTGCTCGCGGCGTTCCTGCTGTACCTCCGGCAGTTCTTCGAGCCGATGCAGGAGATCTCCCAGTTCTACAACACCTTCCAGTCGGCGTCGGCCGCGCTGGAGAAGCTCTCCGGCGTGCTCGAGGAGGAGCCCGGCGTCCCCGAGCCGACCGACCCCACACCGCTGCCCGACCCGCGCGGTGAGCTGACCTTCGACCAGGTCACGTTCGAGTACGTCGAGGGCGTGCCCGTCCTGCCCGACCTCGACCTGACCGTGCCCGCCGGCCAGACGCTGGCCCTGGTCGGCACCACCGGTGCCGGCAAGACCACCCTCGCCAAGCTGGCCACCCGCTTCTACGACCCGACGGCCGGGCGGGTGCTCCTCGACGGCGTCGACCTGCGGCGGCTCTCCGACGAGACGCTGCACCGGGCGATCGTGATGGTGACCCAGGAGAACTACCTGTTCAGCGGGTCCATCGCCGACAACATCCGCTTCGGCCGCCCGGGCGCCGGCATCGAGGAGGTCGTCCAGGCGGCGACCGCGCTCGGCGCCGACGGGTTCATCCGCGAGCTCCCGCTGGGCTACGAGACCCAGGTCTCCAACCGCGGTGGCGTGCTCAGCGCAGGCCAGCGGCAGCTGGTCGCGTTCGCCCGCGCCTTCCTCGCCGACCCGGCCGTGCTGATCCTCGACGAGGCCACCTCCTCGCTCGACGTCCCCTCGGAGCGGCTCGTCCAGAAGGCGCTGCGCACGATCCTCGCCGGGCGGACCGCCGTGATCATCGCCCACCGTCTCTCGACCGTCGAGATCGCCGACCGGGTGCTCGTCATGGAGCACGGTCGGATCATCGAGGACGGTGCACCCGCCGACCTGATCGCCGGCGGCGAAGGCCGGTTCTCCGACCTCCACCAGGCGTGGGTCGACTCGCTCGCCTGATCAAGCCCCCGACCCCCCCGCGCGCGATTCGTCGGGGACCTCCGGGTGGTCGCAGCGGCGAACCTGCTGACGAATCGGTGCTGGGGTAGCCAACGTCCCGATCAGGGCGGCGGATAGCGTCGGGACACATGGGAGCAGCCATTGAGGTGACCGACCTCGCCAAGGCGTACGGGGAGCCCAAGGCCGTGATCCGAGCGGTCGACGGCGTCACCTTCGACGTCGGCGAGGGCGAGTTCTTCGGGATCCTCGGACCCAACGGCGCCGGCAAGACGACGACGTTGGAGATGATCGAAGGGCTGCGCAAGCCCGACTCCGGCACCATCACGTTGCTGGGGGAGTCGCCGTGGCCGCGGAACCCGCGGATCCTGCCGCGGATCGGCGTCCAGCTGCAGAGCACGGCGTTCTTCGAACGGCTCACAGCGCGCGAGCAGATCCGCACCATGGCCAGCCTGTACGCCGTCAAGCCGGCCGTCGCCGACGAGTGGCTGGAGCGCGTGGGACTGGTCGACAAGGCGGACACCCGCGTGTGGGACCTCTCGGGCGGCCAGGCGCAACGGCTGTCGATCGCCTGCGCTCTCGTGCACGACCCCGAGGTGGTCTTCCTCGACGAGCCCACCGCCGCGCTGGACCCGCAGGCGCGGCGCAACCTGTGGGAGCTGCTCTCCGGGCTCAACGACAGTGGCCGCACCGTGGTGCTGACGACCCACTACATGGACGAGGCCGAGATCCTCTGCGACCGGGTCGCGATCGTCGACCACGGCAAGCTGCTCCAGCTCGACTCCCCGGCAAACCTGGTCCGCGGGCTGAACGCCGCGACCCGGATCACGGTGGCGCCCGGCCAGCTCAGCGCGGAGGAGGCCGGGGTCGTCCCCGGCGTGGACCACGTGGAGGAGGACTCCGCGGGCGTCACCCTTCGTACCCGTGAGCCCGCCGCCGTGCTCACGGCCCTGGCCGACCAACAGCATCTGGCCGGCATCTCGGTGCAGACCGGCACCCTCGAGGACGTCTTCTTGTCCCTCACCGGACGGGAGTACCGAGCATGAACACCCTCGCGTTCAAGGCCCTCAGCATGGCCATCATCCGTGGCTTCGTCCGGGACCGGGCGTCGGTGTTCTTCGCGATCGTCTTCCCGCTGATGTTCCTGGTGCTCTTCGGCGGGCTGCTCGGCAACCAGACCCAGTCCAAGGTCGACATGCTCCAGGTCGGCGACGTCTCCTTCATCGACGACCTGCCGAAGGACGAGCGGGCGGCGTTCGAGGACACCTTCGACATCACCAGGTCGAACGACCTCGAGGACGCGATCGCCCTGGTCAAGAAGGGCGACGCGGACGTCGCGGTCGAGATGAAGGGCGACACGCTCGTCGCGCACTACACGCAGACCGACCAGGTCAAGGCGGCCGTCACCCAGGGCGTGCTCAAGGCCTTCGTGGACGGCACGAACGTCGCCCTCTCCGGCAAGCCGCCGACCTACCAGCTCGAGGCCGTCCAGGTCGAGGACGACTCCCTCAAGTCCATCCAGTACGTCACGCCCGGGCTGCTCGGCTGGGCGGTCGCGATGAGCGCCAGCTTCGGCGCCGCGGCCACCCTGAACGGCTGGCGCAACTCCAAGCTGCTCCGCCGCCTGCAGCTCTCACCCGTCCCCACGAGCACCCTGGTCGGAGCCCGCGTGACCGTCACGATCGGCATCGCGCTCACCCAGATGGCGATCTTCCTCGGCCTGGGCGCGGTCTTCTTCGGGCTCCATCTCACCGGGGCCTGGCTGGCGTCGGTCCCGCTGCTGGTCGTCGGGACCCTGTGCTTCATGGCGATCGGGCTGCTGTCCGGCGCGGTCGCCAAGACCACCGAGGGGGCGGTCAACATGGCCAACTTCATCGTGCTGCCGATGTCGTTCCTCAGCGGCTCGTTCTTCCCCCTCGACGTGACCCCGCAGTGGCTGCAGAACCTCGCCCACGTGCTCCCCCTGTTCTGGCTCAACGACGGCATGCTCGACGTGATGGTGCGCGGCGAACCGGCCACGGCCGTGCTGCTGCCGGTCGCGGTGCTGGCCGGCTTCGCGGTCGTGGTCACCGCGGCCGCCGCCAAGCTGTTCCGCTGGGAGACCACGTGACGCGACTGTGGGTCACGCGACGACGGGGCTGTTAGCTGGCCTTCTTCGTCGCCTTCTTGGCGGCGGTCTTCTTGGTCGTCGTCTTCTTGGTCGTCGACTTCTTCGCCGCGGTCTTCTTCGCGGGGGTTTTCTTGGCCGGCTTCTCGTCCCCGTCCCCGTCCTCGTCCTCTCCTACGACGACGACTCGCCGCGAGCGGACTTCGCCGCGTCGACCGACCGTTGGAGAGCGGCCAGCAGGTCGACGACCTCGCCCGAGGACTTCGTGGAGGTCGGGGTCCTCTTGACCTCTCCGCCCTCGATCTTCGCCTTGACGAGCGCCTCGACGGCACCGGCGTAGTCGTCCTCGAACTCGCTGGCGTCGAAGTCGCCGGCCAGGGTCTCGACGAGCATGTTGGCCATCTTGACCTCGGCCGGCTTCACGTCGCCGGTCTCGACCGAGAAGTCGGCGGCCCGCACCTCGTCGGGCCACATCATGGTCTGGAGCACGATCACGTCGTCGCGCACGCGCAGCACGGCCATCGACGTACGGTTGCGGATCGCCACGGTCACCACCGCCATCCGGTCGGCGTCGAGCAGGGCCTGTCGGAGCAGTGAGTACGGCTTGGTGCCGCTCTTCTCGGGCTCGAGGTAGTAGGACTTCTCGAACCAGATCGGGTCGATCTGCTCGCGCGGCACGAACTTCTCGACGGCGATCTCGCGCGACGACGCCGACGGCAGCTCGGCGAAGTCGTCGTCGTCGAGGATGACCATCTCGCCGTCCTCGGTCTCATAACCCTTGGCGATGTCGGAGTACGGCACCTCCTCGCCGTCGATCGAGCAGACGCGCTGGTACTTGATCCGGCCGCCGTCGGTGGCATGGACCTGACGGAACGACACGTCGTGGGACTCGGTCGCCGCGTAGAGCTTGACCGGCACGCTGACCAGGCCGAACGAGACGGCGCCCTTCCAGATGGCTCGCATGGAAGCAGCGTACGGGGAAGCGCCGACCCCCGTCCCGCGTCCCTTTCAGGTGGTCCGCCGGGATAGTCCCCTACGAACGTCATCATCAAATGGCCGATTGATGATGACGTTCGTGGGGGACTATCCCGACCACCCGTGCGCCAGGATGACCTGCATGCGTCCGATGCTCGCCACCAAGGGCACCTACGTACCTCGCGGGGAGGAGTGGGTGCACGAGGTGAAGTGGGACGGCGTCCGCGCGCTGACCGAGGTAGCGGACGGCCGGCTGCGGATGTTCAGCCGCAACGGCAACGACATCACCATCGCCTGGCCCGAGCTCAGCACGTCCCCGCTCGGGGACCGCGACCTGCTCGTCGACGGGGAGATCATCGCCCTCAACGAGCACGGGCTCCCCGACTTCCGCGTGCTCCAGGAGCGGATGCACCTGCGCAACGCGCAGACCGCGCGCCGGCTCGCGGGCACCGTCCCCGCGACGTACATGGTCTTCGACCTGCTGCGCCTCGACGGCGAGGACCTGACCCGTCTCGCATGGACCGAACGCCGCGCACACCTGGAAGGGCTCGGGCTCGACAGCGCCTGGCAGGTGCCGGCGACGTACGACGACGGCGCGATGCTCTTCGAGGCCACTCTGGCCCAGGGGCTCGAGGGTGTGGTGAGCAAGCGCCGCGGCTCGAAGTACGCCTTCGACCGCCGTACCGACTCGTGGCTCAAGCTCGCGCACCGGCTGAACGCGTCGTTCGTGGTCGGCGGCTGGCGACCGCAGGAGGGGTCCTCGGCCGGCAACCTGGCCGCGCTGCTGGTGGGGGAGATGACCGCGGACGGCCTGCTGTACCGCGGTCGGGTCGGTAGCGGGATCGGTCCCAGAGCAGGCGTCCAGCTGACGAAGCTGCTCTCCGGCCGGGACGCGGACAGCAGCCCGTTCGACGACGAGGTGCCGAAGGTCGACGCGCTGGGCACGCACTGGGTCGAGCCATTCCTCGTCATCGACGTCGACAGCCACGCGACCGCGAAGAACCAGCGGCTGCGTCAGCCGTCGTACCGTGGCGTCCGCGCCGACCTGAGCCCGGAGGACCTGCTGCGATGAGCCCGAAGGACGGCCAGGAGATCCGGGTCGAGGTCGACGGCCGCACCCTCAAGCTCAGCAACCTCGACAAGGTGCTCTACCCACGCACCGGCACCACCAAGGGCGAGGTGCTCAACTACTACGCCCAGGCGTCGGCGGCGATGCTGCCACTGCTGAAGGACCGCTGCGCGACGCGGGTGCGTTGGCCCAACGGCGTGGAGAAGCAGAGCTTCTTCGAGAAGAACATCCCCGGCGGCACGCCCTCGTGGGTGCGGACCGCCGAGGTGCCGACAACCGGCTCGCGGGCCCAGGCGAGTGGTCGGACGAGGAACGGCGACGTGCTGGTGTTCCCGGTCGTCGACGACCTGGCCACCCTCACCTGGCTGGCCAACCTGGCCGCGCTGGAGCTGCACGTCCACCAGTGGACCGTCACCAAGGCCGGCAAGCCCCAGAGGGCCAACCGGCTGGTGATCGACCTGGACCCCGGCGACGGGGCAGGTCTGCACGAGTGCTGCCAGGTGGCCCTGCTGGTGCGCGAGAAGCTCGCCGAGCGAAAGCTTGACACCGAGGCGGTGACGAGCGGCAGCAAGGGGCTGCACCTGTACGCCGCGCTCTCGCGGCGCCTGGACTCCGAGGACTCGACGGCCCTGGCCAAGGACGTCGCCGATCAGCTGGCGAAGGAGTACAGCAGGCTGGTCACCGCGACCATGACCAAGTCGAAGCGGTCCGGCAAGGTGTTCCTCGACTGGTCGCAGAACGCCGGCTCGAAGACCACGCTCTCGCCGTACTCGCTGCGGGGCCGCGAGCTTCCGACCGTGGCCACGCCGGTCACGTGGGCCGAGGTAGAGGTGGGTGCCGACGACCCGCTCGGCCTCGAACAGTTCCGGTTCGAGGAGGTCCTGGAGCGGCTGACGGACGGCCGATAGGCCACATGTCGACCATATCGAACCTTGTTACCAAAGCGTTGACGTGTCGTGTTGGTTCTGTGGTTTTCGTGGGGGCCGTGCCGACATAACGTTCAGACCGAAACCTGCCAGGTTCGGGTACGACCGGGGGGACGTCCCGAACCTGGCATTTTTCGCGTCTTCTCACCCCAACCGCGCCGCACATTGTGCGCGATGCGCTCCTTCCGACCGCAGATCGTCCTATGCTTCGCGATCGTGGGCAGTTCCGTGCTCGTCGTCGAGGACGAGCGAGACATCGCGTTTCCGTTGGTCCGCACGCTGGAGCGTGAGGGCTACGACGTCGCGTGGGTCGGCACCGGGCGGGAGGTGCTCGACGTCATCGGACGCGGTCCGGTGGACGTGGTGATCCTCGACCTGTCTCTGCCCGACATGGACGGGCTCGATGTCTGCCGCTCGCTGCGCGACTCCGGGTACGACGGCGCGATCATGATCGTCACCGCCCGCACCGGCGAGCTGGACCGCGTCGTCGGCCTCGACAGCGGTGCCGACGACTACCTGACCAAGCCGTTCGGCCTGGCCGAGCTGCAGGCCCGCGTCCGCGCACTCCTGCGCCGCACGCGCACCCACGAGCACGCGAACGGCGCCAACGTCAGCGACCTGCGCCTGGACATCGACGCGCGCCGCGTCTTCGCCGGCGAGAGCGAAGTCAAGCTGACGAGCAAGGAGTTCGACGTCCTCAGCGTCCTCGAGGCGCACCGTGACAAGGTGGTGCCGCGGGGCCGCCTGATGTCGGAGGTGTGGGACGAGAACTGGTACGGCTCCACCAAGACCCTGGACGTCACCATCGGCCGCCTCCGCCAGAAGCTCGAGCAGGCCGGCCTGCCCGACCGCGTCGTCGCCGTCCGCGGCGTCGGGTTCCGCCTCGAGCACACGCTGCCCGCGACCTGACGAAACGCCCTAATCTCGGGGGATGGCCGACCTCTCCTCCGTCAGCGGTCCGTCGCGGGTCGCCGACCCGGACGAGGGGATCTCGCTCGAGGAGCTCGGCCTCGCGGCGCGCAACCACGCGATGCCCGCCGAGGCGCTGCGGTACGACGTCACGCCGCCCGGCCTCCACTACGTGCTCACCCACTACGACATCCCCGACGCCGACCGGGACACCTGGTCGGTCGCCGTCGGCGGGCTCGTCGACCACCCGTCGGTCCTGTCGGTCGCCGATCTCGAGGCGATGTCGCAGCGGACCGTCCGGGTGACGATGGAGTGTGCCGGCAACGGCCGAGCCGCGGACCACCCGCGCCCGGTGTCGCAACCGTGGCTCGACGGCGCCGTGGGCACGGCCGACTGGACCGGCGTACCGCTCGCCGACCTGCTCGAGGACGTCGGCCTGCAGGCCGCGGCGGTCTGCGTGGTGTTCGCCGGCGCCGACCACGGGGTCGAGCGCGGCGTGGAGCAGGACTACGAACGCGGCCTGTCGGTCGCGGACGCGATCGCCGGCGACGTCCTGGTCGCGACGTCGATGAACGGCGGACCCCTGCCGCCGCAGCACGGGTACCCGGTCCGGCTCGTCGTCCCGGGCTGGTACGGCATGGCCTCGGTGAAGTGGCTGCGCGAGGTCCGGGTCGTCGACCACGAGTTCACGGGCTACCAGCACCACGCCTACCGGCTCCGCCAGCAGGCCGGCGAGGACGGCGTGCCAATCACCCGCATCGAGCCGCGTGCGCTGCTGGTCCCGCCCGGCTTCCCCGACTTCATGAGCCGCGCGCGGGTCGTCGACGCCGGCCCGGTGGTGCTGCGCGGGCGCGCCTGGTCCGGCTGGGGGGCGATCGAGCGGGTCGAGGTCTCGGTCGATGACGGCGCCACCTGGGCCGAGGCCGACCTGGAGAACGACCACGGCGTGCACGCCTGGCGCGGCTTCCGGGCCACCTGGAACGCCGAAGCCGGCCCGGCCGCGCTGCGGGCACGGGCCACCGACGCCACCGGCCGGGTCCAGCCGACCGACCCGATCTGGAACCGCGGCGGCTTCACCAACAACGCCTCGCTGCCGATCGAGGTGCTGGTCCGCCCGTCCGGGCGCTGAACCGCACGCACCGCCGCGTCGTACCCTCCGAGCATGGGGGTCCTGTGAAGCCTGCCCACCGGTGGGCCGCGGTCGTCGCGGGCACGGCCCTCCTGGTCGGCGTCCCGCTGGCGGTGCGCGCCCGACCGGCCGAGGACTCCGGGATCGCGGCCACCGACCTGCTCGCGAGGATCGAGGCCGGAGCGAACCACCCGTACTCCGGCTACGTCGAGAGCCAGGGCACCCTCCAGCTCCCGGTGGCCGACCGCTTCACCGACGTCGGGGAGCTGTTCGGCGGGCGGACCCGGATGCGGGTGTGGTGGCGCAGCGCCGAGGAGTGGCGGGTCGACAAGCTGCTGACCGCCGGCGAGCAGGACCTCATCCACAACGCGCAGGGCACCATGCGCTGGCGCTACGAGCAGGCGGACGCGGTGCTCAGCGTCGACCCGGCGATCCGGCTGCCGCGCTCCGCCGACCTCGTACCTCCCGCGGTCGCGGCGCTGCTCCTCGACGACGCCGAGGAGTCCGAGGTACGCCGCCTCCCGGCCGAGCGGGTCGCCGGGGTCGACGCCCCGGGGTTGCGCCTGCGGCCCGAGGCCGAGCAGACGAGCATCGAACACGTCGACGTCTGGGCCGACCCGGACTCCGGGGTCGCCCTGCGCGTCGAGGTGGTCGGCAAGGGCGCGAGCCGGCCGGCGTTCACCACCGCCTTCGAGGAGTTCGACTCCTCGACGCCGCCCTCGAGCCGGACCACGTTCGTGACGCCTCCCGGCGCGGACTACCGCTTCGACGACGTGCTGGACATCGCCGACGCGGCCAACCAGTTCGCGCCGTACCTGGCCCCCGACCGGGTCGCCGGGCTGGCGAAGGCCCGCCAGGCCGACCGGGCGGTCGGTGTCTACGGCTCGGGCGTCACCCGCCTGCTGACGGTGCCGATGCGGCACCAGGAGGCGGACCCGTTGCGTGAGCAGCTGCTGCGGACACTCGGCGTGCAGAGCATCCCGGAGGGCACGCTGGTCACGGTGGGACCGCTCTCCGTGCTGCTCACCGGTGTCGACGGCGACGGTGGCTTCCTGCTGGCGGGCACCGTCACGTCGGCGACGCTGAAGCGGGCGGCAGCCGACCTGTACGCCGGGACCAGGGTCGTGAGCGAGTGATCACCACCCACGGCCTGACCAAGAGGTACGGCGCGATCACGGCCGTCGACGGCATCGACCTCGACGTCCGCGAGGGCGACGTCTACGGCTTCCTCGGCGCCAACGGCTCCGGCAAGACCACGACGGTGCGGATGCTGCTGGGTCTGGTGCTCGCCACGTCCGGCACCGCCCAGGTGATGAGCCGGCCGATGCCGCGCGACGCCGCGCACGTGCTGCCGCACATCGGCGCCCTGGTCGAGTCGCCGGCGGCCTACCCCCGTCTCTCCGGCCGCGCGAACCTGCGCGTCCACGACGCCCTCGGCCACGGCCGTCGCGCCGGCCGCGCGGGGCGCGTCGACGACGTGCTCGGGCGGGTCGGTCTGGCCGGCGTCGACGAGCGTCCCGTCGCGGCGTACAGCCTCGGCATGCGGCAGCGTCTCGGCCTGGCCCACGCCCTCCTCGGCGCGCCGCGGCTGCTCGTCCTCGACGAGCCCACCAACGGTCTCGACCCGCAGGGCATCCGCGAGATCCGGGACCTGCTGCTCGAGCTGCACGCGGCCGGCACCACCATCTTCTTGTCCAGCCACCTGCTCGCCGAGGTCGAGCACGTGGCCACCCGCATCGGCGTCCTGGACCGCGGCCGGCTGGTGCTCCAGGAGCAGCTCGACACGCTGAAGCGGCCGACGGGCCGGATGTACGTGCGGACGCCGGACGTCGCGCAGGCGCGCGCCCTGCTCGACGGACAGGTCGAGTCCTACGACGCGGGGTCGCTGCTCGTGCGCGTCGAGGACGCCGCGGCCCTCAACGCCCGTCTCGTGCGAGGCGGCGTCCGGGTCAGCGTGCTGGCGCCGGAGCGGCACACGCTGGAGGACGTCGTGCTCGAGGCGACCACCGCGAGCAGTGACAGGTTCGAGCGCGCATGAGGCGGCTGATCGGCGTCGAGCTTCACCAGCTGGTGCGCAGCCGTCGGACGTGGGTGACGATCCTGCTGATCGACCTGCTGCCCACGATCGTGGCGGTGCTGCTCAAGCTCACCGACGTCGGGCCTCGTCCGGGCACCGGACCGGCCTTCCTCTCGGCGGTGCTCACCGACGGCACCCTCTTCCCGCTCGCGGCGATGGCGATCGTGCTGCCGCTGTTCCTCCCGATCGCGGTGTGCATCCAGGCGGGCGACGCGATCGCGGGGGAGGCCCAGCAGGGCACCCTGAGGTACCTCCTCGTGCGGCCCGTCGGCCGCACCCGGCTGCTGCTGGCGAAGCTGGTCAGCGTGATGGCGTTCGTGCTGCTCACGCTCGCGGTGGTCGCTGCGACGGCGTACGTCGTGGGCGTGCTGCTGCTCGGCACCCAGCGCGTCGCCGGCGCGACGACCACGGTCTCCGGGACGCCGCTGACCCAGCAGGAGCTCATCCTCCGCACGTTCCTGGCGCTGGCCTACGCCCTGCTGTGCATGCTCGGCGTCGCCGCGATCGCCCTGTTCCTCTCGACGGTCGTCGACACCCCGCTCGCCGCCGCGCTGGGCACGATGGCCGTGCTCGTCGCCTCGACCCTGCTGCTCACGCTCGACGCCGCGGACTCGATCGGGCCCTACCTGCCGACGCGCTACTGGCTGGCCTTCGTCGACCTGTTCCGCGACCCGATCCTGTGGCGCGACGTGGTGCGCGGGACGTTGCTGCAGGGCGCGTACGTGCTGGTCTTCCTCGGCGCCGGCTGGGCCAACTTCGCGACCAAGGACATCAAGGACTGAACCGCCGACCGGGCCACGCGTCGATGGATCAGCAGATCTCCGACCCGGGGACGGTCGGCCGGTCGACGCCGAGCTCACGGATGACGGCGGCGATCACGACGGGGGACCGGGGCAGCTCGCCGTGGGAGACGGTGGCGCGGGGGCAGACCGACTGGACGGTGAAGTCGAGGGCGCCGTCGAGGTCGGCCGACGACGGGGGCACGACGGTCTGGTCGTCGGTCGTCCAGATGGAGACCCAGACCGGGCCGGCCGGCGTCTCGTCGCCGGCGTTCAGGGCGCGGAGCAGGTCGCTGTCGGGCTGGAGCTGCTGGCAGGCCACCGGGCAGGTGTCCGGCGCCAGGTCGCCGGCGAGACCCGCCAGGTCGGTGCCGTGGTGCGGCGAGCCCAGCGTGACCACCCGCCGCGCGAGGCTGCCGCCGCCGTGGTCGCGGACCCAGAGCCGGGCGACGATCCCGCCGGCGGAGTACCCCACCACGTCGACCGAGCGGGCTCCGGTGCGCTGCTGCTCGAGCACGACGGCCTTCTCGAGGACGCGGGCCTGCTCGTCGAGGTCACCGAAACCGTCCCCGGTGAGCCTCACGACCACGGCCTCCCGGCCCTGGGCGCGCAACGCGTCGGCCAGCACCTCGAGGCCGTCCGTGCCGCCGCCGTACCCCGGGACGAGCAGCACCGGTCCCGGCGTGGCCTGCGGCACCGGGTGCACCGCGTCCTCGCGGCCGGCCCACCAGACCACCCCGCCGACGACCCCGGCCACCAGGGCGAGCAGCACCACGGCCAGCACGAAGCGTCGACGCGCGGGAGCCAGGCCGTCGAGCACTCCACGATCCTGGCACCAGGGCCTGACAGGGTGTCCCGGGCGCTGGTCGCCGCGCTGCTGGGGCCGGCGACCGGGGCTGCGCGGCAACGCCCGGCCTCCGCAACGCCTAAGTACCTCAGACGCCCGACGTACGTAGCGCCGACCGGCAAACCTAGGGAGCCTTACCGATCCGCAGGTGGGGAGCTTACGGCGAACGTAGAGGCATGGACACCAACGGAATCAGCCCCTACCTCGCCGCCAGGATCGGGCGCTACCGCGCCGACGAGCTCGCCCGCGAGGCCACCCGCTCACGCCAGGCCCGACTCTTCCGACGCCGCAAGCAGCGATAAATCGATTCTCGACGTCAAGACACTTCGCGCAGAATGGTCCCGATGACCCAACTGCGCGAGCGCCTCACCCGGATGATCGGGCCGACCCCGCTCGTACGCAGCCTGGCCGGCCAGTCCGTCCTGTCGGCGTTCGGGGAGGGCGCCTTCCTCACCGGCAGCGCCGTGTTCTTCACCGTGATCGTCGGGCTCTCGGCCCAGCAAGTCGGTCTCGGGCTCTCGTTCGCCGCCCTGGTGCGGTTCGCGATGTCGGTCCCGCTCGGCAAGCTGTCGGACCGGATCGGCTCCAAGCAGATGTGGCAGCTCGCGAGCGGCATCGAGGCCGTGCTGTACGCCGCGTGGCCGCTGCTCTCGGGCTTCTGGGCATTCGTCGCGATGATGGCCGTGATGGCGGTCGTCGAGTCCGGCCGTCGGGCCGGCCGCGGTGCCTACAGCATCGCCATCTTCCCGCGAGAGGAGCGGGTGAAGTCGCAGGCCTACCTGCGCGCGGCCCGCAACGTCGGCTACACCTTCGGCGCCCTGGGCTCAGGAGTCGCCCTGGCCACGAACAGCGACCCGGTCGTCCAAGCGGTGCCGCTGGCCACCGCGTTCCTGCTCGCGCTGAACGCCGTGTGGGTGTTCAAGCTGCCCGACGTCGCCCGCTCGGCTCACGAGGACTCGCCCGTCGAGAAGGCCGTCGAGCACTCCGGCGAGCGCCGCAGCGCGATGCGCAACCGGGGCTTCCTCCTGATGAGCATCTGCAACGGCGTGCTCGGCACCCACGGCGTCCTGCTCAACGTGGTCATCCCGCTCTGGCTGGTCCAGGAGACCGACGCACCGCGCGTGCTGCTCGCCTGGCTGTTCGGCACGAACACGGTGATGGCCGTCTTCCTCCAGGTGGCCGCGGCGCGGGGCGTGACCGACGTACGCCGCTCGCTCCAGGCGCAGTACCGCGGCGCGGCGTGCTTCGTGCTCTCCTGCCTGATCGTGCTCGTCACCCACGACACCGTCGGCATCGCCACCATCGCCCTCGTGTGGATCGGCCACGTCACCGTCACCGGCTCCGAGCTGTTCCAGTCCGCCGGCATGTGGGGCCTGGTCTCCGAGCTGTCCGACCCCGACCGACTGGGGGAGTACCAGGGCGTCTCCGGGCTCGGCTACACGATGGGCGACGTGTGGGCCCCGGCGCTCTACACGTTCCTGGCGATGACGTGGGGCGCTCCCGGCTGGATCCTGATCGCCGCCATCGTCGTCGTCGCTGCGCTCGGCATCGGCCCGTCGTCGTACGCCGCGGAGCGGTACCTCGTCCGGGTCAAGCAGCCCGCGAGCGCCTGACTCCCACCAGGTAACGCCGCCGCCGAGCGCCGCGGCCTAGAGTGCTCGCACGACTGGCGGCACGACCTCGGGAGGGACATGGACGACGCGGTGCTGGCCAGCCTGGAGGCGGCCGTGGACGCGCGCCCCGACGACGTGCCCCTCCGGCTGCACCTGGCCGAGCTGCTCCTCGCCGCCGGCCGGACCAGCGACGCCGTGCGGCACGCGAGCACCGCCCTCGCCGCCGAGCCCGACTCCGCCGACGCCCGGGCCGTCCTGGCCCGAGCCATGGGCAACCCGGAGCGGCCAGCCGCCGCCGCCGGTGACGCGTCGGGCGGCTTCGACTGGGGCGAGGCGGAGGCCGACCTCGGCGAGGTGGTCCCGCCGATGTTCGTGGACGGCACCAATGGCAGCGACGGCGGCGACGGCCCGGTCCCGTCGCCGTACGACGTGGAGTCCACCGGCATCAAGCTCGCCGACGTCGGCGGCATGGAGGAGGTGAAGAAGCGGCTGGAGGCCGGGTTCCTGGCGCCGCTGCGCAACCCCGAGCTCCGGGCGCTGTACAAGAAGTCACTGCGCGGCGGCCTGCTCCTCTACGGCCCACCGGGGTGCGGCAAGACCTTCCTGGCCCGCGCGGTGGCCGGGGAGCTCGACGCGCGCTTCCTCAGCGTCTCGCTGGCCGACGTGCTGGACATGTTCATCGGGAACAGCGAGAAGAACGTCAAGGAGCTCTTCGAGGTGGCGCGCGCCTCGGCGCCGTGCGTGCTGTTCCTCGACGAGCTGGACGCGATCGGCCAGAAGCGCACCCTGACTCGCAACAGTGGGATGCGGACCACCGTCAACCAGCTGCTCACCGAGCTCGACGGGATCGGCTCGGACAACGAGGGCGTCTTCGTCCTCGGCGCCACCAACCACCCGTGGGACGTGGACCCGGCGCTGCGCCGGCCGGGTCGTTTCGACCGGACCCTGCTGGTGCTGCCCCCGGACCAGTCGGCCCGCGAGGCGATCCTGCGCTACCACCTGCGTGACAGGCCGGTGGCCGGCATCGACGTCCGCAAGGTGGCCAAGCGCACCGACGGGTTCTCCGGCGCGGACCTCGCCCACCTCTGCGACACCGCGAGCGAGGTGGCCCTGATGGACTCGGCCACGACCGGGACCGCGCGGATGATCGGGATGGCCGACATCGAGGCGGCTCTGGTCGACGTACGCCCCTCGATCGGTGCCTGGCTGGAGACGGCCCGCAACGTGGCCCTGTTCGCCAACCAGAGCCGCGAGTACGACGACCTGGCCAGGTACCTCCGCAAGCGTGGGCTCGGCTGACGTGCCCGCAGACCTCGAGCGCGCGCAGCACCTCCTCGACCTGCGCCGCCCGGCCGAGGCCGAGCGCGTCCTCGGGCAGGTGCTGGCCGGGGACCCGCAGTCCGGTGCCGCTCTCCGGCTGCTGACCATGGCCCTGCACCAGCAGGACCGGGACCGTGAGGCACTGACGGCGGTCGAGCGGGCCATCGCCACCGAACCCGACGAGGAGCACGGCCACCGTCTGCACTCGATCCTGCTCGCGGCGCTGGACCGTCCGGCCGACGCGGTCGGCGCGGCGCGGGAGGCGGTGCGGCTGGAGCCGTACCTGTGGATGACCCACTACACGCTGGGCATGGCGCTGCGGCTCGGCCGCCGGCCGCAGTCCGCCGCGGCGCTGGAGTGCGCCAACCAGGCCCTCCGGCTCGCCCCGCACGCCTCCGAGGCCCACAACCTGGCCGGGCTCTGCCTCGACGACCTGAAGCGGCCGGTCGAGGCGCGGCAGGCGTACGCCGAGGCGCTCCGCCTGGACCCTGACAACACCATGGCCCTGAACAACCTCGCCGCCGACACCCTGGACCGGGGCAAGCTCGGCGCCGCCGGCCGGCTGCTCACCTCCGCCCTGTCGTCCGACCCGCAGCAGCGGCTGCTCCACCACAACTACGACGCCATCTTGCTCAAGCTCGTCCGCCGGCTGTACTTCGCCCTGCTCGTGCTCGGCGTCCTGCTCGCCGTGCTCGCCGGCGTGGACGCGCCGTACTCCTCCCGCGTGGCCACCGTGGTGGTGCTGCTCGGCGTGTACGCCGCCGCGACGTGGCGGGTGACCCGGAACCTGCCGCGCGGTGCCCACCTGGTCGCGCGCGGGCTCTTCCGGCGCAGCAGTGGCTTCGAGCGGCTGCTGCTCGCGGCATTCGTGCTGCTGTCCGTCACCGTGCTCGCGATGGGGCTGGCCCCGCGCGACACAGCCCTCGTGGTGGGAGCGCTCATGCTGGTCCTGCTCCGAACCGTCGGCATCGTGCTGATCGTCGGATGGGTGCTGAAGGCCGCGCGGAGCCTGTTCAAGCGGGAGTGAACCGAGCTCGCCGGCCCGAGGGCCCGCCCTGACCGAGGGTAGGTCTCCGTACCCGGACAGGTATGCACGCCTCTCTCGCCCGTGAGGATGTGTCAGGCACGGGCTGCCGGCGGTTAGCGTCCCTGTGCAACTCGGCGGGCTTCACCCCCCTGAACACGCCGTGCGAAAGAACCGCCCACCTCCTCCCCCGTGAGGTGGGCGGTTCTTTTGGCGTCAGCCCGGTCAACGCGTTGTCCACAGACCCTGGGGTGGTGGTTCCCACGGGCTGACCTGCGGGCTTAGGGTCCCGACAAGGAGCCTCACTCGGGAGGGGAGCCGCGATGTCGGCGACGGCGGTCGACGCACACGCCCAGCTGGTCGAGCAGCTGGACCAGCGGGTGCGCGAGCAGGTGCGCCGCCAGGGCGTGGACCCGCAGCGCGACGCCCCGGTCGTGCGCCGGATCGCCGAGACCGTGGTCCGCGACCACGACGAGCGCAGCCTGACGGGCGTGGTCGCCGCGCTGCCCGACGCGGCCGCCGTGGTCGGCGAGCTCGTCGCCCGGGTGTCCGGCTTCGGGCCGCTCCAGCCGTTCCTCGACGACCCGACGGTCGAGGAGATCTGGATCAACGACCCGAGCCGGGTCTTCGTGGCGCGGCAGGGACGCCACGAGCTCACCAACCTGATCCTCAGCCCGGCCCAGGTCAACGAGCTGGTCGAGCGGATGCTCAAGTCCAGCGGCCGCCGCATCGACCTGAGCCGTCCGTTCGTGGACGCGATGCTGCCGGAGGGCCACCGGCTACACGTGGTCCTCGAGGGCATCAGCCGCGGCTTCTCGGCGGTCAACATCCGCAAGTTCGTGCTGAAGGCGGCCCGGCTCTCGGACCTGGTCTCGCTCGGAAGTCTGACCTCGCCGGCCGCGTCGTTCCTCGATGCGAGCGTCCGGGCGGGTCTCAACATCCTCGTCGCCGGCGGCACGCAGGCCGGCAAGACGACTCTCCTCAACTGCTTGGCAGCGGCGATCCCCGGAGGAGACCGGGTGGTCTCGGCCGAGGAGGTCTTCGAGCTGCGCTTCCCCCATCCCGACTGGGTGCCGATGCAGACCCGGCAGTCCGGCCTCGAGGGCACGGGCGAGATCGCGCTGCGCGACCTGGTGCGCGAGAGCCTGCGGATGCGGCCGAGCCGGATCATCGTCGGCGAGGTCCGGTCCGAGGAGTGCCTCGACCTGCTGTTGGCGCTCAACGCCGGCCTGCCGGGCATGTGCACCCTCCACGCCAACAGTGCCCGCGAGGCGCTGGTGAAGATGTGCACCCTGCCCCTGCTGGCCGGCGAGAACATCTCCGCGCGGTTCGTGGTCCCGACGGTCGCGGCGTCGGTCGACCTGGTCGTGCACGTCGGCATCGACGTCGACGGCGTACGCCGCGTGAACGAGGTCGTCTCGGTGCCGGGCCGGGTCGAGAACGACATCATCGAGACCGAGACCGTCTTCGAGCGCCGACGAGGCGAGCTCCGGGCGACCGGAGGCATGCCGACGCGGCTGCAGAACTACGAGCGCCTCGGGATCGACGTCCACGGCATCCTGGCGACGGGCCGCTGATG
The DNA here is from genome assembly GCA_963782155.1 of uncultured Actinomycetota bacterium. Classification (GTDB taxonomy): domain Bacteria; phylum Actinomycetota; class Actinomycetes; order Propionibacteriales; family Nocardioidaceae; genus Nocardioides. The sequence continues at coordinate 127,403 of CAWAIZ010000006.1, read as the reverse complement.
GGCGCGCTGGTTGGCCTCGGTCTCGGCATCGGCCTGCTCCTGATCTGGTCCGCGTTCACGATGCCGCGGTCGCAGCGCGCGCCCCGGACGCGGCAAGGCATGCTCGCGCGGCGCCTCGACGAGGCCGGCCTCGGCACCGTCTCGGTCCCCGGCCTCCTCGTGCTCTGCGCGGCCCTCGGCCTGACGGCGGCACTGGTGGTCCAGGTCGTCTCCGGTACGCCTCCAGTCGCGGTGGCTTTCGGGGTGATGGGCGGATACCTGCCCGTCGCCGTCGTCGCCGCCCGCGCCCGGCGCCGGCAACGGGAGTTCGCGGAGGTGTGGCCGGAAGCGGTCGACAACCTCGCGAGTGCCGTCCGCGCCGGAATGTCCCTCCCCGACGCGCTCGCCGCGCTGGCCGTGCGTGGTCCCGAGCCGCTGCGGCCGGCGTTCGACTCGTTCGCCCTCGACTACCAGGTCACGGGGCGGTTCGGCGAGTGCCTCGACCGGTTGAAGGCGCTGCTCGCCGACCCGGTCGGCGATCGCGTCGTGGAGGGACTGCGGGTCGCCCGCGAGGTCGGTGGCGGCGAGCTCGGCCGGCTGCTCCGCAACCTGTCGGGGTACCTCCGCGACGACGCGCGCACCCGCTCGGAGATGGAGTCCCGCCAGGCGTGGACCGTCAACGGCGCGCGGCTCGCGGTCGCGGCACCGTGGCTGGTGCTGCTCATCATGTCGCTCCAGGGCGACGTCATCCGCCGCTACGCCTCGCCGGCCGGGGTGCTCGTGCTGGCCGTGGGAGCCGGCCTGTGCGTCGCGGCGTACTGGCTGATGATCCGCATCGGCCGACTACCCGTCGAACGACGGATCCTGCGATGAGCCTTGCGTTGTGGGGTGCCCTGCTCGGGGCGTTGGCGGCTGCAGGCGTGCTGCTGGTCGCCGCACGAGTGACGGCGATCCGCAAGCCCCAGCTCGCGGTGCGCGTGCTGCCGTACATCCGCGACCTCCCGCAGGTCGGCCGTACGCCGGCGCTGCGCCCGGTCCCGAGTGCGCCGACCTCGGCGGCCGTCGGGGTGTTCGGACCGCTGCTCCGCTCGGCCGCCGACGGCGTCGAGAAGGTGCTCGGCGGCGCGACGTCCGTACGCCGCCGGCTCGACCGGGCCGGGATCGACAAGACCGTCCACGAGTTCCGCGTCGAGCAGGTGGTGTGGGGACTGGTGGGCTTCGGGCTGACGGCGGCCTACGGCGTCGTGCGGTCGCTCGACGGCGACGCGGGGCTGGTGTCGTCGCTGCTCCTCTGCATGATCGGGTTCGCCTTCGGCGTGATGGCGCGCGACAACCACCTCTCCAGCCAGATGAAGCAGCGCGAGCGCCGGATCCTCCAGGAGTTCCCGACGATCGCGGAGCTGCTCTCCCTCGCGGTCGCCGCCGGCGAGGGGCCGGTGGCCGCCCTCGACCGCGTGTGCCGGCGCAGCCAGGGCGACCTCTCCGACGACCTCGAGCGGGTGCTGGCGGCGGTCCGCACCGGTGAGCCGGTCGGCATCGCGTTCGACGGCCTCGCCTCGCGCACCGGCGTACCCGTGGTGGCGAGGTTCGCCCAGGGCGTAGCTGTCGCGGTCGAGCGAGGTACGCCGCTCGCCGACGTCCTGCACGCGCAGGCCGCCGACGTCCGCGAGGCGTCGCGCCGCGAGCTCATCGAGACGGCCGCCCGCAAGGAGGTCTTCATGATGGTGCCGGTCGTCTTCCTGGTGCTTCCCGTGACCGTGCTGTTCGCGTTCTTCCCGGGCGTGATCGGACTGAGCTTGACCATCTCCTGAAAGGGGAAACGAGATGACCAGGGAGCTGCTGACGCTGCTCGTGCGCATCCAGCTGGAAGTGACCCGGTACGCCACTGGGTCGCGACGTCGCGACGAACGCGGCGACGTACCCGGCTGGGTGATGGTGACCGTGATGACGGCCGGTCTGGTGATGGTGATCTGGGGGCTGGCGAAGGGGCAGCTCCAGACGATGCTCACCAACGCCCTCGACTCGGTCAAGGACTGACCGTGCGCGCCCGGGACTCCCGCGGCGCGGCCATCGTGGACTTCGTGCTGGTGCTCGCCGTGCTGGTGCCGGTCTTCCTCGGCATCCTCCAGCTGTCGCTGGTGCTGCTGGTGCGCAACACCCTGGCGGCCGCCGCGTCTGAGGGCGCGAGGTACGCCGCGACGCTCGATCGCGACTGGGACGACGGCGAGGCGCGCACCCGCGCACAGATCCGCGGGGCGCTCGCGGACAGGTACGCCGACGACGTCGACGCCCACCGGGTGGTGATCGACGGGGCGCCGGGCGTCGAGGTCACCGTGCATGCGGTCGTGCCCGCCCTCGGGCTCGGCGGTCCCGGGATCTCGCTGACCGTGACGGGTCACGCCGTCGAGGAGGAGCCGTGAGCGCCCGGCGTACCGAGCGCGGCAGCGCCGTCGTCGAGCTGACCTGGCTGGGCATCCTGCTGCTCGTCCCGATGATCTGGATCGTGCTGTCGGTCTTCGAGGTGCAGCGCGGCGCGTTCGGGGTGAGCGCTGCGGCGCGGTCGGCCGGCCGGGCCTACGCCCTCGCGCCCGACGACGCGACGGGCTCCCGCCAGGCCCGGGCGGCTGCGGCCGTCGCCCTGGCCGACCAGGGCATCGACGGCGGCTGGACGATGCGGATCAGCTGCGAGCCGCGGCACGACGGGTGTCATGTGGGTGGGGCCGTGATCGTCGTCCACATCGAGACGCACGTGTCCTTGCCGTTCCTGCCGTCGTTCCTGGGCGACGACGCGACGTTCGCGCTGGACGGCGAGCACACGGTCCCGATCGGGCAGTACCAGGAACCTTCGTGACCCGCCGTTGTCAGAGGGGCCGCGACGAGGCCGGCCAGGTCACCATGCTGATCATCGGGCTGTGCGGCGTGCTCGCGATGGGCGTCGCCGTGGTCACCGACGCGTCCGCGGCGTACCTCCAACGCCAGGGCCTCGACTCCCTCGCCGACGGCGCCGCACTGGCCGGCGCCGACCTCGGCGCGGCCGGGGACGACGTCTACACCGGAGGCCTCGGCGACGACCGGCTGGCCATCACCGAGGCCGAAGCACGGGCCGCGGTGTCGGCGTACCTCCAGCGCGCCGGAGCGCACGCGCGCTATCCCGGCCTTAAGGCGACCGTGAGCGCCGACCCTGGTTCCCAGACCATCCGCGTGCACCTCACGGCTCCGCTCCGCCTGCCGCTGACGGTCCCCGGCAGTCCCGAGTCCGCCTCCATCGGAGCGACGGGCGCGGCCGTGGTGGCGCTGGATCCGTGACCGCGTAGGGCGCCTCCTCGCAGAGGACCCCCGGCCCCCGAGGGCAACCAGGCTCGTCGGTGGTGCGGGGGAGTGGCGGGTGCGGACCGGGGACCATCGGCTCGTCCATGAGGTCCGCGACGGTCGACTGCTCGTGCTCGTCGTGGCGCTCGGCCATCGGATGAGGCAGATCGGTCAGAAGGGCGGCGGGCCGAGGATCTCGATCGCGCCGGTTGCCGCAGCCGCGGCGCGCACGCGGTCGAAGTCGGGTGCCGGGGGCTCACCCTCCCCGGCCGGCTCGCTGGCCCGGCGGTAGAACGACTCCCCGCCGCCCGGGGTCTGGAGGCACAGCATGCGTGCGGTGGGGCTGGTCACCATGAAGGCGTGAGGTACGCCGCGCGGGATGACCGCGACGCCTCCCGCGGCCAGCGGTCTCTCGGCGCCCGCGATGTGCAGGCGGACCTCGCCCTCGAGCAGGTAGAACGTCTCGTCGGCCTTGGGGTGCTGGTGGAGTGGGGTGACCTTGCCCGCGTCCAGCGCGTCCTCGAAGAGCAGGAAGGCCCCACCCGTCTCCGCCTCGGTGGCCAGCCAGGTGTGCACCCCGCCGCCGCAGAACCAGCGTCGCTCTCCGGTGCCCTGCGGTCGGACTGTCGTCTCCAGCGTGGCCATGGCGGGCCCCCGTCGTTTCGTGGGACTCGTGTCCCATGACGACACTAAGGTACCGTGATGGGCATGTCAACGCCGTACGAGCTCACCGGGCGGACCCGCCAGAAGCAGCGGACCCGCGACGCACTGGTGGCCTCGGCGCGTGACCTGGTGGCTCGCGGCGGCGCCGCCCCCAGCGTCGAGGAGGCCGCCGAGGCCGCGTCGGTCTCGCGCACCACGGCGTACCGCTACTTCCCCACCCAGCACGCACTGCTCGTCGCCGCACACCCGGAGACCACGGCCGGCACCCTCGTCCCGAACGACGCCGGCGACGACCCTGAGAAGCGCCTCCTGGGTGCCGTCGCGGCGTTCATCAAGATCATCGTGGACACCGAGACGCAGCAGCGCACGATGCTGCGTCTCTCGCTGGTCGAGGACGCGTCGAAGGCGGCTCTCCCGCTGCGCCAGGGTCGGGCCATCGCCTGGTTCGAGGAGGCCCTGGCTCCCCTGAGTGAGCGGCTCGACGACAGCCAGATCCACCGGCTCGCCGTGGCCGTGCGCAGCGCCGTCGGCATCGAGTCGCTCGTGTGGCTCACGGACGTCGCGGGTCTCTCGCGTGAGGACGCCGCCGAGCTCATGCTGTCGTCGGCCCGAGCCCTGCTGGCCCAGGCGCTGGCTACAGCGGGTCCACCCACATCTCCCGGACGACGAGCTCCTGGGTCGGGAAGGGCCGGTCGTCCGCGGGCTGGGTGAACGGACCCGACTCGTCGGCGAAGACCGCGGTCTGGAGGATCGCGGTCCAGGCCCGGTCGAGCACGGCGGCACAGGTCGGGGCGGGCAGCCGGTCCTCACAGGTGTCGGCGGCGTAGACCCGGTCGTCGTACACGTAGCTGAGGGTGATGCCCCGTCCGGTCGTCTTCTTGCGCACCGCCCAGCGATGGAAGCCGGTGCGGCCGGCGGGTCCCCAGTCCCAGGTCGCGGGCTTGTGGTGCCAGCTGGAGTACGTCGCGTCGGTGCAGGTCGCGTGGGTGGCGGCCTCGGGGAGGTCCGGCCGGGAGGAGTACCACTCCAGCACGTCCAGCTCGCCCCACAGCGGGTCGCAGTAGATCTTCTCGAGGTTGACCAGCCACAGGGCGCTCCGGGCTCCCGGGGCGGCAGTCTCGTCCGGGAGCCGCGCCTCGAAGCCCCACTCGAAGTCGGTCGCCGGGACCCGGAAGTCGGTCAGCCGGACCCGGCCGACCGAGTCGCGGGTGGCGGAGATGACGAGGTCGCCGTCGGCGTTCACCGTGACGTTCGACTCCAGGTACGCGCCCTGGCGGTGGGTCTCGCAGGCGGCATCGCCGAGGTACTTCTGGAACGTGAAGGACCGCCACGTGAAGACCTCGCCCAGCGGCCGCCCGTAGTGCGACGGGCAGTAGTCCGGACCCGACTCGGTGGCCGCGGCGTCGGCGGTCGGCGCGGAGGCGGTCGGCACCGTTGCGGCGCTCGCACCGAGCGCGAGCGCCAGTGCCAGCGTCGCGGCCCACACCTTCATCCGATCGAGCGTAGGTCGTCCGCGGGACAATGGGCGGGTGATCGACGAAGAGGCGGCCCGGGCGCTCCGCGAGGCGATGGACCGGGCGGAGCTGACGTGGGCACCGACGCCGGGCGATCGGTTCTTCGTGCCGGACCGGGGCTTCGAGGCGCCGTTCATCGTCAGCGAGATGGTGATCGAGGTGCGCGACCTGCCCAGCGGGCGGCTGATCCGCTTCAACGGCACCACCGAGTGGGCGCTCGACTCCGTGTCGGCCGACGAGGTGCTGTGGGTGCCGTGGGAGCACCAGCTGCGTGACCTGCTGGGGGAGCGGTTCGGCTCGCTCGAGCGGCTGCCGGGAGAGGTCGAGGGGTACGCCGTGGTGCTCACCGACGGTTCCCGGCACGTCGACCTCGACCCCGAGCGGGCCTACGCCCACGCGGTACTGGCCGTCCTCTGAGGGTCACCGTCGCCGGTGTCCAGCAGCACAGTCACCAGTCGACGTCGCGGAGGTCGTCGATCCGCCGCGGCGGCACGTCGGTGGGCACCGCCACCGACGCTTCATGCAGCGCGTCGAAGCGCAGCGACACCAGCTCTTCGAGGTCGGTCAGCGAGACCTCGTACGTCGCGAAGTCGTCGAGGGAGCCCGCGAGCCGCAGCGGGTCGACCTCCTGGGCGAGCACGAAGCAGCGTGCGCTGAACGTGCCGTCGAGCACGTAGACGACGACCTTCCAGAACGCGCCGGGGATGAGCACGTCGCGATAGACGACGTCGGCCTCTGTCAGCACCGGGCCACCGAACAGCGTGAGCCGGCGCCGCTGGAGACCGGCTTCCTCGAGCACGGCATTCTCGAGCAGCCCCCAGACGCCGTCGAGCCCGGACTGGTTGAAGTCGTTCATCTGCGGGGCGATGTTGGTGAAGAAGAACGAGTCCTCGTTGGCGACGCGGGCCTCGTCGAGGGTGCCCCACAGCAGGTCCGACCGCCGGGCCAGGTGGCCGCGGTCGAGGTCGTTGCCGGCGTACACGTCTTCGCCGGTCTGAGCCTCGTCCGGCAGCCGCGGGTCGAGCCGGAAGTCGTCGGCGCGCGGGATCGAGTCCCCGGGGAACAGCGTCAGCCCGTCGATGTTCCACGCCACCCAACGCGCGAGGCGGCGGGACGCGCTCATCGCCAGCGAGAAGTGCGTGTAGTCCCACTGCGTCGTGTCGTCGACGTCGAGCACGTCGTCGGCCGCCTCCCCGGTGATGACGGGCACGGCGACGGGCGTCCCGAGGAACTGCTCGTCGTACACGCCAGAACTCTAGGGTGGCTCCCGTGGCTACCCCGTCAGCACCCGTCGCCGTCATCGGCGGCAGCGGCTTCTATGAGTTCCTGGACGATGCCACCGAGCTGCCGGTCGAGACGCCGTACGGCGATCCGTCGGCACCCATCGCGATCGGCACCGTCGCGGGGCAGCGGGTGGCCTTCCTGCCGCGGCACGGGACGGGCCACGCTTACCCGCCCCACCACATCAACTACCGCGCCAACCTGTGGGCGCTGCGGTCGGTCGGCGTGCGGCAGGTGCTCGCGCCGTGCGCGGTCGGCGGCCTGCTGCCGAGCGTGGCGCCCGGCGACATCGTGGTGCCCGATCAGCTCGTCGACCGGACCAGCGGCCGCGTGCAGACCTACGTCGAGCGAGGCGCCGTGCACGCGCCGTTCGCGGACCCCTACTGCGACCGGCTCTCGGCCGCCGTCACCGCCGCTGACCCGTCGGTGAAGCGGGGCGGTGCGATGGTCGTCATCGAGGGGCCACGGTTCTCCACGCGGGCGGAGTCGCAGTCGTACGCCGCGGCCGGCTGGTCGCTGGTCAACATGACCGGCCACCCCGAAGCGGTGCTCGCCCGCGAGATGCGGATGTGCTACTCCGCGGTCGCGCTGGTCACCGACATGGACGCCGGCGTGGAGACGGGCGAGGGGGTGGGGCAGGCGGAGGTGTTCGCGATGTTCGCCGAGAACATCGAGCGCCTCAAGGGCATCCTCACCACCACGATCGGTGACCTGCCGTCCCCCGAGGGCTGCCCCTGCTCATCCTGGGCTGACGAGGTGGAGCTGACCTACGAGATCCCGGCGTAGCCGGTCAGATCGAGCGGCGGGCGAGAAGACGAAGCCGGTCGGCGGGACTGAGGGCGCGGCGCTGGGCGACGGTCTCGGTGGGGATCCACCACGACGGCTGCTCGACCGTCCACAGACGGTCGTGCCCGAGCCGGACCGCCCGGTCGCGTGCGTGCACGATCCGCTCAGCCACGGCATCGCGACCGCCCGGCTCGCCCGACATCATCACGACTGGCTCCAAGCCAACCCGCTTGAAGGCGTACTCGCGTCGCAGATCCTCGATCCTGCGGGCCCCGTCGAGGTGGTACGCCGAGTCGTACTCGCCGCACAACCCCGACTCGACGTCCAGCAGATCGGGCGTACCGAGGTGCCGCCCTTGGAGGTCGAAGACCGGCTGGTTCGTGAGTGGGCGCCCCAGGCCGGCGACCAGCGTCCAGGTCAGCCGCATGATGGTCTCCATCGGCGACCAGCTGTTCTCGTCCGCCAGCAGGGTGGCGTCGCGACCTCGAGGGATTCCGGTCATCCCACTGTGCGCCAAGGCATAGGTCCAGAGCTCGTCGATCGCTACCAGGTCGTTGAACGCCGCCATGTCGGCGACAACCACGGCGCTCCACAGCGAGTCGGCGTACCGCATCTCGAACAGCGACGAGCGCAAGGCTCGCGTGAGCAGGATTCCGTCGTGGGCGATGATCTCGGTGACGTTGAGCCGCTCCTCCGAGATCGCGATGCCCGGCTGCGGTCGGACGCCCGTGGCGGCCACGGTGACCGGCAGCGGTGAGCCGTCCTGGCGCCGGCCGGTGAACCAGCTGCCGCCGAGCCAACGCAGAGCGGCCCAGCCCGTGACGGCACCCCATGCCGGGTCGACGGCTGCGGCCTCGAGAATGCGTTGCTCGACGATCGAGGAGTCGACCCACCACGGCACGTACAACCCGTGACTTGTCTGCTTGAACCGTCTGCCCTGGGCCTGCCCGCGGGTCGGGCGCTCGTCTCGACCGGTACCGATCCGCATCGGCTTGACCAGGTGCCGGCGGTTGGGGTGGTGAGGCCGCGGCATGACGGTGACTCCCGAGAACACCCCCTCACGGTGCCCCATCCCGACCCCATGACGAGCGCGCTCTCCACAGCCCCAGCGCCGGGGTAGTCCCCCCCGAAAAGCATCATCAAACGGTCCGTTGATGATGATTTTCGTTCGGGACTATCCCGAACGACGCCGCACCCAGGGCCACGTGATCAGCGCCCAGCCGGCGGTGACGATCGCGACCTCGGCCAGCACGTACCAGGGCCAGGGTCCGAGGTAGTCCAGGACGGTGCCGTCCGGCTTGCCGTTGAAGTAGCCGTAGTTGGTCTCGAGCAGCCCGTTGACCGACATCGCGACTGCGACCCAGAGCGCGGTGGCGAGCACGGCGATCCGGTACCCCCGCCAGTCCGGGCCCTGGCGCAGGGTCAAGGTCGCGTACACCGCGCCCCACACCAGCAGCAGGTGCTTGCCCCAGAAGGCGAAGAAGTTCGGGTCGGGGAACGCCTCGTCGAGGGTCGGCTGGGCCATCGCCTGCAACGAGAGCGTGAGGCCCCAGAAGTACGTCAGCGCCAGGGCGACCGGGTGCCGCGTGAGCAGCGCCCACGCGACCGGGACCCAGGCGAAGTCGCACAGCTGGAGCGGCAGGTTGCCCTGGACCCGACCACCGTCGCCGAACTCGGTGACCACCCCGATCAGTCCGAAGACGACGTTGCCGGCGGCCAGGGCCACGGCCAGCGGCCGCTCAGCCGCTCGCCCCCGCACCCACGGCCCGATCGCCAACAGGACCACGACTCCGACGGCGAAGCCGCCCAGCACCACCAGGTGCGACGGTCCCCAGGGCTCGAACACGGGTACGCCGCTCAGGCGGGCGTGACCGCTCGCACGACGTAGGCCGCCATGGCTCCTTCGACGAGACCGTCGCCGAGCCTGCGGGTCAGGGCCGAGGAGGCGCGCGGCACCAGGTCGGTGAGGTCGCCGCGCTCCTGGAGCTCGAAGCGCAAGGGAGTGCCGAGGCAGTAGCCCTCGGCCAGCACCGCAGCCGAGGGGGCCCGACCCGCCAGCTCGACGCGGTCCAGCTCCGCGACGGTGAGCCCGCCGGCCTGCACGTCGGCGCGGATCCGGTTCGGGTCGGCGTACCCGTGGGGGACCCGGCGCAGGAAGTCCGGCGGGTCCTCGGGGAACAGCTCGGTCATCACGTCGATGACCGCCGCCTCGACCTCGTGCGTCTCGAGGGTGTCCCAGACGTTGAAGAGGAAGGACCCACCCGGCGCGAGCACCCGGCGTACCTCGCGGTAGGCGCCGATCCGGTCATCGAGGAACATCACCCCGAACTGGCAGACCACCAGGTCGAAGGAGTCGTCGGGGTAGGGGAGGTCCTGCGCGTCGGCCACCCGCCAGGTCGGACCCGGCACGTGGGTCGATCCGTAGGTGACCATCGCGTCGTTGAGGTCGGTGGCCGTGATCTCGGCGTCGGGCAGGGCTTCGACCAGGCCGGCGGTGACGATGCCCGTGCCGGCGGCGAGCTCGAGCACCCGGGCGTGCGGGACGTCGAGGGCCCGGAGGGCGATGTCTGCGGCGAACGGGGCGAAGGTGGCCAGCCCGAGACACCGGTCGTAGACCTCGGGCATGGACTCGAGCCAGCTCGTGTCGGCGGTCATGGCTCGAGTGTGCCCCATCCGTAGGATCGCGGATCGTGAGCGACTACCCGTACGCCGACCGGTACGCCGTCAACCGCACGCTCCCGGACCGCGGTCGGCCGCGTGCCGAGGTGCTCGCCGAGATGCGCGAGATGGCCACCGAGGAGGACGCGTTCTGGGAGACGGGCAAGATCTCCGGGACGATGTACTGCGGGGACCACGAGCACTACGACTTCCTCGCCGAGGCCTTCGGGATGTACGCCCACGTGAACGCCCTGCAGCGCGACATGTGCCCGAGCCAGACGAAGTACGAGGGCGAGGTCATCGCGATGGCCCTCGACCTGATGCACGCCGAGGCGGTCAGCGGAGGGACCCCGGCGGGTCTCGTCACCACCGGGGGTACGGGCTCGATCCTGCACGCGTTGATCGCCTACCGCGAGCACGCGCGGGAGACACGTGGCATCACGCGGCCGAACTTCGTGAAGCCGGAGACCGGCCACGCGGCGTTCGACAAGGGCTGCCACCTGTTCGGGATCGAGCTCCGGGTCGCGCCGGTCGACCCCGGCACGACGCTGGTCGACGTCGACGCGGTCGCCGACCTCATCGACGAGGACACCGTCGCGATCATGGGCTCGGCGGGGAACTACGCCTACGGCACCATCGACCCGATCGCCGACCTGGCCGCGCTGGCGTCCTCGCGCGGCGTCGGGATGCACGTGGACGCCTGCCTGGGCGGGTTCATCCTTCCCTTCGGCGAAGAACTGGGGCTGAAGATCCCGGAGTTCGACTTCCGGGTGCCGGGGGTCACGACCATCTCGGCCGACACCCACAAGTACGGGTACGCCTTCAAGGGCAGCTCGACTCTGCTGTTCCGCGACAAGGCCCTGCGCAACGCGCAGTACTTCCACCTGCTCGACTGGTCGGGCGGCAAGTACATGTCGCCCGGCATGGAGGGCTCCCGGTCCGGCGGCCTGATCGCCAGCACCTGGGCGTCGATGGTGTCGCTCGGCCGCGAGGGGTACCGCGAGCACGCGAAGGAGATCTTCGCGACGGCCGCGGCGATGATGGACGTCGTCCGCAGCCACGACGAGCTGCGGATCATGGGCGAGGGGTCGTCGGGCGCGCCGACGTTCTGCTTCTCCTTCACCAGCGACGCGTTCGAGATCTACCACCTCGTCGACTTCCTCGGCCCGAAGGGCTGGCGGTTCAACGGCCAGCAGTACCCCAACGCCATCCACATGGCCGTCACCCGTCCCCAGACCCGCGCCGGCGTGGTGGAGTCCTTCGCCACCGACCTCGCGGAGGCGGTCGGCTACGCACACGAGAAGCAGGCGACCGGCGAGGACGCCTTCGCCGGCGCGATCTACGGCGGCGTGGCCGGCGGCCTGGACCAGGCGACGTCCGACTTCATCGTGATGGTCATGGACGACATGCTCGACAAGCAGCAGGCGCTGCCTCCCGCCCCATGAGTGAGCCAGCCGATCTCGTCCTCACCGTCGACCTGGGCACCGGCGGCCCCAAGGTCGGCCTCGTCACCGTGCGCGGCGAGGTGCTCTGGTCCGAGCACACGCCGGTCCCGACCATCGTCGGCCACGGTGGGGCGCGGACCCAGGACGCCGAGCTCTGGTGGCGGGTGATCGGCGAGTCCGTACGCCGGGCGCCCGGCCGCCACCGGGTCGTGGCCCTCAGCGTCACCGGCCAGTGGGCCAGCACCGTCCCGGTCGACGAGGCCGGCCGGCCAGTCGGCGAGTGCGTCCTGTGGAGCGACACCCGCGGGGCGCCCTACTCCTCGGCGTTGGTGGGCGGGCCGGTCTCCGGGTACGCACCCAGGCCGCTGGCCACCTGGCTGCGCCGCAGCGGTGGCATCCCGACGCCTTCGGGCGCCGACCCGGTCGGCCACCTGCTGTACCTCCGGCACGAGGAGCCCGAGGTGCTCGCACGGGCGCGCTGGGTGCTGGAGCCGGTGGACTACCTGACCATGCGGTTCACCGGCATCCCGGCCGCCAGCCACGCGTCGATGACCGGGGCGTGGCTGACCGACAACCGGTCGCTGTCCACGCTGGCCTATGACGACGTGCTCGTCCGCCTGGCCGGTGTCGACGGGTCCCAGCTGCCGCCCCTGGTGCCGACGGGCTCCGTCATCGGGCCGGTTCTGCCGGAGGTGGCCGCCGACCTGGGCATCCCCGCCACCGCAGTGGCCGTCACGGGACTGCCCGACCTGCACTCCGCGGCGGTCGGCGCCGGCGCCATCGGGCTCGGCGAGCCGCACGCGTCCATCGGCACCACCGCCTGGATCAGCGCCCCGGTGGCGAAGAAGAAGACCGACGTCTTCCGGCAGCAGGCCAGCGTGCCGGGCCTGGACAACGAGTCCTTCCTGCTCGCCAACAACCAGGACTCCGCCGGCCGCAACCTCCAGTGGTGGCGGGACACGGTGGCGCCGGGCGCGTCGTACGACGAGCTGCTGGCCGAGGCGGCCGCGAGCGCCCCGGGCGCCGGTGGCGTGATGTTCAGCCCGTGGCTCACCGGCGAGCGGTCGCCGATCGACGACCGCAACGCCCGCGCGGGTTTCCACGGAGTCGGCGAGACCGCGAGCCGCGGCGACCTGACCCGGGCTGTCCTCGAAGGAGTGGCGCTCAACGCCACGTGGCTGCTCGGCGCGGCCGAGAGGTTCGTGGGCACCCGCCTCGACGACATCCGCCTCGTCGGCGGGGGCGCGCGCTCCGACCTGTGGTGCCAGGTGCTGGCCGACGCCACCGACCGCACAATCGTCCGGGTCACCGACCCGTGGCTGGCCGGGCTGCGTGGGTCGGCGCTGTTCGCCGGGCTGGCTCTGGGCGCGATCACGCGCGAGGAGGTGCGTGGTCTGGTGCCCACGGACGAGCCGTTCCGGCCCGAGCCGCGGCACCGGGCGACGTATGACGCGCTCGCCGCGGAGCTGCCGAAGCTGTACACCGCCCAGCGTGGGTTCTTCCGAAGAAGGAACGCGCGGCCCTGACCGGTAACGTTGCTCCTTGTGGCAGGCCCCGACTACGACACCGAGATCAAGCAGCTCCAGGCGACGATGTCGACGATCGGGCAGGTGCTCGACCTCGACGGCATGCGCCGCGAGATCGCCGACCTCGGTGTGCAGGTCGCGGCCCCGGACCTGTGGGACGACCAGGCCAACGCCACCCGCGTCACCGGCCGGCTCTCGGTCCTGCAGGGCGAGCTCGACCGCTTCTCCGACCTGGAGAGCCGCATCGGGGACCTCGAGGCGCTGGTCGAGCTCGGTCAGGAGGTCGACGACGCCGCCTCCCTGGCCGAGGCCGAGGTGGAGCTCGTCAAGGTCAAGAAGGCCGTCGAGGCGCTCGAGGTCCGCACCCTGCTCTCCGGGGAGTACGACGCGCGGGAGGCGGTGATCACGGTCCGTTCCGGCGCCGGCGGCGTCGACGCGGCCGACTTCACCGAGATGCTGATGCGGATGTACGTCCGCTGGGCCGAGCAGCACAAGTACCCCGTCGAGGTGTTCGACACCTCCTACGCCGAGGAGGCCGGCCTGAAGTCGGCCACCTTCGCGATCCACGCGCCGTACGCCTACGGAACGTTGTCGGTCGAGTCGGGTACGCACCGGCTGGTGCGCATCAGCCCGTTCGACAACCAGGGCCGCCGGCAGACGTCGTTCGCCGCGGTCGAGGTGGTGCCCGTCCTCGAGCAGACCGACGAGATCGAGATCCCCGACGAGGACGTCCGGGTCGACGTGTTCCGCTCCTCGGGCCCGGGCGGGCAGTCGGTGAACACCACGGACTCCGCCGTGCGGCTGACCCACATCCCCACGGGCACCGTCGTGTCCTGCCAGAACGAGAAGTCGCAGCTGCAGAACAAGGCCTCGGCCATGGTGATCCTCAAGGCCAAGCTGCTCGTGATGAAGAAGGCCGAGGAGGCCGCCGAGCTCAAGGAGCTCAAGGGCGATGTGCAGGCGGCCTGGGGCGACCAGATGCGCAACTACGTGCTGAACCCGTACCAGATGGTCAAGGACCTGCGGACGGGCTACGAGGTGGGCAACCCGCAGGCCGTCTTCGACGGCGACATCGACGCGTTCATCGAGGCCGGCATCCGCTGGCGGATGGGTGCGGAGCGGGCCACGCAGAACTAGGCCGGCCCCGCGCCTCAGATCCCGAGCGCCTCGTTGATCCGTGAGGAGGAGTCGGCCTTGGCCTCGCCGCCGACGCCCCACGTCATCGTGATGCCGAGGCGCTCACAGACGCCGGCCTCGGCGGTGGGGACGGGGTCACCGTCGGGGGAGCGGTCGCCGCCGTTGCAGAAGATCAGCTCGATGTCCGGGTACGCCGCGTGGACGGCCTCGAGGGAGGCTGCGACCGAGGTGTCCTCGTCGACCGCGACGAGGGCGGCGTCCGCGACCCGGAGGGCGTTGACGATGCGCAGGCGGTCGCCCTCGGTGGTGATGACCCTGCCCTTCTTCGCCCGCTGCTGCTGGTCGTTGTTGACGATGACGACCAGGGCGTCGGCCAGGCTGCGGGCGGCCTCCATCATGTCGAGATGACCGATGTGGAGGGGGTTGAAGTAGCCGCTGACGATGGCGGCGCGGCGGACGGGATCGGGGAGCGGAGGAAGGCTCGTCATCACATCGCGCTGGGCTCGGGCGAGTCCATGTACGGGTACTTCAGCATGAACTCGTTCAGGGCGTCCCCGGAGACGGCCGAGCAGTACTGCCACACGCCGACCTGGGTGCTCGCGTCGGTCGCGTCCTTGTCGGCGCCACCGATCGACCAGTGGGTGAAGGCCACGTGCTGGTCATCGGGGAACGCCTTGCCGTCCGACTCCAACCACGGCACGGCCTTGAACTTGAAGCGGAAGTTGCTGGTGCCGCTGAACTTGTCGGCGATGCCGCGGAGCTCGTTCATCTCCTCGGAGTCGCCGGCGACGGTCTCGTCGTACCAGAGGATCGTGTAGCCGTGCTCGAGGTTGTGCACGAGCGTGCCGAGCTCGGGCCGGTCGCCCTTGGAGAAGAGCTTGCGCGTCATCGGGTCGGGGGTGCCGTAGTGCTCGCCGAAGGCCGGCGGAGAGTCGGGGTAGAAGATCGCCTGGCCGTCCGGCACGTGCTGCTGGTTGCCGGTGGCCTTCTTGGTGGTCTCCTTGCCGCACACCGTGGCGGGCGCACCGATCTTGTCGATGGCGACGTTGCGGAACTGCCGCAGGTCCCACCAGTTCTTGATCGGACGGAACGCCGCCAGCGCGACGATCAGCAGCGCGACGACCACGCACACCCCGACGATGGCCATGCCCCGTCGTCGTTCCGCGCTCTTCTGCTGCGAGCGGAGCTGGTCGATGACCGCCTGACGGTCGGTCTTGATCTGCTTGGCCACGTGCGAGGTCCTTGAAGGTGCTCAGGGGGTGGGGCGGGGTCGGAACGTCGGCAGAGTCTACGTAAGGATCCTCGAAGGCCGGAGATCGACGCCCCCTTCACCTCGGGCGGCCACCTCCCAGCCCAGCGCGTACGCCGCGACGGCGACCGCCCACGCCGAGCGCTCGTCGACCGGGCCGGTCGTGACGCCCGCTCCGTCCGGAGCCACGGTCGCGGCCACGCCGAGGCCCTCGGCCAGCCAGGACGTGACCTCCTCGGTGGTGGCCGGGGCGCCGTACGCCGCCACGTCGGCGTCGCCGGCCAGCGCACGCAGCACGGCCTCGCGGGCGCCGTACCCGAACAGGTCCGCGCCGTCGGGCCGCACCAACGCCACCGCACCGGGCCCGTCGTCGTCCGCAGGGAGCACCAGGTCGGCCCGGCCGCGCACGACCGCGAACGGCCGGCCGCCCAGCTTGCCCTGGGCGAGCTCGGCGGCACCCGCCAGCTCGTCGGCCACGGCCGGGGCGGTGACGGCCAGCGGGTTGCCGTAGCCGTCGACCCGTCCGGCGTAGCTCTCCGAGACCCGGATCCCGGCCGCGCCGACCGCGATGTCGGTCTGCCCCTCGCGCCACGCGCGCCCGGCGGTGTCGGTGACCACCACGCCGACCACGCGCCCGGTCAGCTCGTGCAGCCGGCCGCGAAGGGCACGGGCGGAGGCGTCGGGATCCACGGGCAGCAACACGACGTACCCCGCCTCGACGTTGGAGGCGTCCACCCCGGCCGCGGCCATGGTCAGGCCGTGCCGGGTGCGTGCGATCACGGTCTCGCCGCGCCGGGCCACGACGCGGACGGTCTCCTCCGCGATCGCGGCGGTGCGGTCTCCGGTCCGGACCCGGCCCTCGGACTTGGCGACGACCTTGCTGGTGACGACCACGACGTCGCCGTCCCTCAGCCCGTCCTCAGCGCCGAGCAGGCCGACGAGGACCGCCGCCAGGTCGTCGCCGTCGCGGATCTCGGGCGCACCGTCCGGCGCCCGCACGACCAGGCTCACCCGACCAGCTCCACGGCCGCCGCCGCCATCGCCGCCGTCGCGTCGAGGTCGGTCATCAGCAGCGGTACGGCGCGGCACGCCAGCCCCGCCTCGAGCACGCGCGGCACCTCGCCCGCGTCGGTCTCGTCGACCAGCCAGCCGTCGAGAACCCCGCCGGCCGAGCGGGCGCCGTAGTGCAGCCCGACCCCGGCCGCGCCGACCTCGACGCCGATCGTGGTGAGCAGCTGCTCGGCCATCCCGCGCAGGTGGCGTCCGCCGACGATGGGGGAGAGGCCGACGACGCGCGCGGAGGTGGCGACCAGGGCCTCGCGGACGCGGGGTACGCCGAGGATGGTGCCCACGGAGACGACGGGGTTGCTCGGCGGTACGACGACCAGGTCGGCGTCGGTGATCGCGTCGATGACCCCGGGGGCTGGGGAGGAGTCCTCGAGCCCCACGAAGACCAGCGCCTCGGCCGGCACCTCGGCGCGCAGCCTCACCCAGTACTCCTGGAAGTGCACGACCCGGCGCCCACTGGCCGAGTCCGGATCGGTGATCGCGACGTGCGTCTCCATCCGGTCGTCGGTCATGGGCAGCAGTCGCACCCGGTCGCCGTACCGCGGTGCCAGCCAGCGCCGGCAGAGCGCCGCGGTGACCTCGGAGAGCGGGTAGCCGGCGTCGAGCATCTGGGTGCGGACCAGGTGGGTGGCCAGGTCGCGGTCGCCGAGACCGAACCAGGTGGGCTCGACGCCGTACGTCGCCAGCTCGTCCTTGGCGTGCCACGTCTCGTCCCGGCGGCCCCAGCCGCGCTCGTGGTCGATGCCGTCTCCGAGGGTGTACATCACGGTGTCCAGGTCGGGGCAGATCTTCAGCCCGTGCACCCACCAGTCGTCCCCGGTGTTGGCGACCACGGTCACCGTGGCGTCGGGTGCGACCCCCGGGAGGAGACCCCCCTCGATCCCGTGCCAGAGTCCCTGCAGGAACCGGGCGCCCCCGACGCCACCGGACAGCACGGTGATGCGACGGGCCGGTTGCTGGACCGGGGCGGGCATGCCGCACAGCCTGCCCGAGGCCTGCCGGCCGGTCTGGACCACCCCCAGCAACAGGGGATCGGGTTTCCCCGTATACCAGACACGGGCTTGACTTCCGGTGTACGACAGGCATGTAATTCCCACAGTGTTCTTCCGAATCACCGACACCAGAGTCAGGGGTCGGAAGACCGGGTCGAAAGGCGAGGGCCGTGAGAGAACTGTTTCTCCTCGAACCGGATGCCGAGGACGGCGGCTGGCAGGAGCGCGCGTTGTGCGCCCAGACCGACCCCGAGGCGTTCTTCCCCGAAAAAGGCGGGTCGACGCGGGAGGCCAAGAAGGTCTGCCTCACCTGCGAAGTGCGCAACGACTGCCTCGAGTCGGCGCTGATGAAGGACGAGCGCTTCGGCATCTGGGGCGGGCTGTCCGAGCGTGAGCGCCGCAAGCTGAAGAAAAAGGCCGTCTGACCTCTTCCGCCGGTCGAGGTGTGAGGGCCGCGAGGCTCGTCGGTCCTCACACTCCGACCATTGAGAGGGCGCGATTCGGGGGTTCGTCGGCGCGTCGTTAACGTGAACCCCCGTGAATCCGCCCCGGGAAGAGCGCGTCGTCGCGCTCGTCGTCAGTCATGACGGCGCCCGGTGGCTGCCGTCGGTGATCGGCGGGATCCAAGGGCAGCGCGTACCTCCCGACGCGGTGTACGCCGTCGACACCGGCAGCAAGGACGGATCGGCCGACCTGCTGGAGCAGGCGTTCGGACACGTGGTCCGGGCGCCGTCCTCGACGAGCTTCCCGGAGGCCGTCGACCTCGGCATGGCGCAGATCCAGGACGCGGACTGGGTCTGGCTGCTCCACGACGACGCGAACCCCGCCCCGGACGCGCTGGGCGAGCTGCTCGCGGCCGCGCGGGCCGACCCGGCCGCCGACGTCCTCGGCCCGAAGCTGCGCGAGTGGCCCTCGCTGCGCCGGCTGCTCGAGGTCGGCGTGACGATCTCGGGGACCGGCCGACGCGAGACCGGCCTCGAGCGCGCGGAGTACGACCAGGGCCAGCACGACGAGGTCCGCACCGTTCTCGCGGTGAACACCGCCGGCATGCTGGTCCGCCGCTCGGTGCTCGATGAGCTCGGCGGCTTCGACCACCAGCTCGCCGTCTTCGGCAACGACATCGACTTCGGGTGGCGCGCCGCGACCGCCGGCCACAAGACGGTCGTGGTGCCCGCCGCGGTCGTCTTCCACGTCGAGGCCGCGCACCGCGGCGTCCGGCGTACGCCGCTGACCGGCCGCCACACGCACTACCAGGAGCGCCGGGCCGCGATGTACACGCTGCTCGCCAACGCCCCCGCGCGTGCGCTGCCCTGGCAGGTGGTGAGGCTCGGGCTCGGCACCCTGCTCCGGGTGCTCGGCTTCCTCCTCGTCCGGGCGGTCGGCCAGGCCCTCGACGAGCTGGCCGCGCTGGTGTCGCTCTACGGCTCGCCCCGCCAGATCCTGGCCGCCCGTCGCGAGCGCCGCGAGCGCCGCCCGGGGTCTCGACAGGCTCGACCGGCCAATGACGACGTCCGCGCCCTGCTGGCGCCGCGCTGGCTGCCGTACCGACACGGCCTCGATGTCGTCAGCGACCTGGTCGCCGCCCTCACCCTCCAGGCCCAGGACGTCGCCGAACGGCGGCGCGCGGCCGCCGCCGAGGCCGAGGTCGACCACGCGGTGACCGCACGACGCCAGACGACATTCGAGGACGACGAGGCGCCTGGTGCCGACACCGGCATCGTGGCGCGGTTCCTCACCAACCCCGTCGCCCTCGGGGTCGCGGTGTTCGTGCTGCTGGTGCTGTTCGGCGCCCGCGAGGCGGTCGGCCCGGTCAGCGGGGGCGGGCTCTCCGCGGCTCCCGACCACGCCCGCGACCTGTGGCGCCTGCAGATCGAGTCGTGGCACGCGCTGGGCCAGGGCACCGCGATCCCCGCGCCGCCGTACGTGCTTCCCCTCGCGATGGTGGCGACCGTGCTCGGCGGCAGCGTCACGGCCGCCGTGTCCGGGATCCTGCTCCTGGCCGTGCCGGTGGCGCTCTGGGGCGCCTGGCGCTTCCTCCGCGTGGTCGGTCACCTGAGCGACGCCGCTGGTGCGCCCCGGTGGCTGCTCGCGGTCGCGGCCGCGACGTACGCCCTGGTCCCGGTCCTCAGCGGCGCCTGGGGAGACGGCCGCCTCGGCATCGTCGTGGTCACGGCGGTCCTCCCGTGGCTCGGCCACGCCGCCCTCGGCTTCGCCGACCCCGAGGGTGACCGGCGATGGCGCGCGGCCTGGCGGTCCGGCTTGCTGCTCGCCCTGGTCGCGGCATTCACTCCGGTCGCGTGGTTCTTCGCCACCGCGCTCGGCGTGGCCATCATCGGCGTGGGCTTCGGCATCGCGCCCGCGCTGATGCGCGACCGCTCGGTGTGGGGTCCGCCGGCCGCCGCGCTCGCGTCGGTGCCCGTCCTGCTCGCACCGTGGTGGATCCCGACCGTCGGCCACGGCGCGGCCCGCAGCCTGCTCCTCGACTCCGGCCGGCTGCCCGACCCGGCGCTGGACTTCCACGACCTGCTCGGGGGACGGCTCCCCGGTGACCTCGGGGCACCCTGGGTGCTCGGCGTCGCCCTCGTCGTGATGGCGGTGCTGGCCCTGGTGCCGTCGCGCAGCCGGATCCCCGTGCTCGTGGTGTGGATCGTCGCCCTGGTCGCTGCGCTGACCTCGGCCGCGCTGGGGGCGGTGTCCCTGAGCCTGCCGGTCGGCCAGGCACGTCCCGGGCTCGGCTTCTTCCTCGTCGTGCTGCGCGGCGCGTTCGTGGTGGCGGCGTTCCTCGCCATCCACGGGCTCGCCACCCGTGCCCGCCGCACGGGCACCACGATGCGCAAGCTGGTCCCCGCCGTGCTCACCGCCGGCGCCGCGGTGGTGCCGGTCTTCGGGCTGGCCTGGTTCGTCCTGGAGGGACCGGGCCAGCTCACCGACGGGCGGGACACCGGCATCCCGACGTACATGGTCCAGGAGGCGGAGCGCGGCCCGGCACACGGGATCCTCGTCGTCCGCGGGAGTGTCGAGGACGGCCTCACCTACGCCGTACGCCGCGGGGACGGCGTCACCATCGGCGAGGACGAGATCCTCGCCGCCACCGAGCCCGACGCGGACTTCGATGCCGACGTGCAGGCCCTCACCTCCCGGCCACGCGCCGCGGTCGTCGCCCGGCTGGCCGAGCAGGGGATCCAGTACGTCGTGCTGCCGTCGCCCGCGGACGGCCGCGTCGCGGCGGCGCTGGACGCGTCGGGCGGGCTCGACCAGGCCAGCGCCGAGGACCGATCCACCCGGGCCTGGCAGGTCAGCCGTCCGGTCGACGAGCACGCCCTGGACGGACCGGGGTCGTGGCTGCGGGTGACGCTGCTCGTGGTCCAGGCGCTCGCCATCGCGGTGGTGCTCGTGCTCTGCGCGCCCAGCGCGGGCGTCAAGCGGGAGGAGGACGCGTGACCCGGCAGCCGACCCGTGGCCGTCGCATGGCCCTGCCCCCGCCCGAGCGGGTCGCCCGCGGCCTGCGCGCCCGCCTGAACCTGACGGCGGTGCTCGCCGTCGTGCTGCCCGCGCTCACCGTGGGCGCGTTGTCCCTGGTGTCCGCGCCTGAGCCCGACGACGCCCTGCACCCACCGCGCGAGACCGGCCTCAACCTGGCCATCCTGACCTGCCCGAGCAGCATCAGCGGCAGCCGTGCGGTGACCGTGGCGAGCGCCACCGGAGGCGCCGGACCCGTGGAGGTGACCGAGGTCAGTACGGGCACGACGTCCGCACTCGACGTGCCGGCCGACCGGCCGGCGACCGACGACTCCGGCGACCGGCCCCTCGTCGTCCGCGCGGTGGACCGGATGGCGGCCGGCTTGGTCGCCGCCCGGCTCGACGACGGCCCCGCGGCGGCCTCCTGCCTGGCCCCGGAGTCCGACCAGTGGTTCACCGGCCTGGGCGCCGGGGCACGGCACTCCTCGGTCATCGAGCTGGTCAACCCCGACCCCGGCCCCGCCGTCGCGGACATCACCGTGATCGGCGCGCGCGGTCCGGTCGACGCGCCCTCGCTCCGCGGCATCACGGTGCCCGGAGGCCGAGGGCTGCGGCTCGACCTGTCCAAGGAGATCCCGCTCCGCGGCGAGCTGGCCGCGCGCGTCGAGGTCTCGCGCGGACGCCTGGGCGTGTACGCCGTCGACTCCTTCGACGAGCTCGGCCGCGGCCAGGCCGGCGTCGACTGGCCGGCGCCCCAGCTGCCCGGCCAGGAGCTGACGCTCCTCGGGCTGCCACGCGGCGCCGGCAGCCGCGCCCTGATCCTCGCCAACGACGGTGACGACGAGGTACGCGCGACGGTCCGGGTCATCACCGAGGACTCCGCCTTCCAGCCGCGCGGTCTCGACGAGGTCCGCGTGCTTCCCGGCTCGGTGACGCGCGTGCCTCTGAGCTCGATCCTAGGTGCGGCCATCGAGGACGGCGCGCTCGGCATACACGTCGAGGCCACCCATCCCGTGACCGCGACACTCCGATCGTTCGTCGACGGCGACCTGTCCCACGCCGTACCCCTCCCCGTCGTGACCGAGGAGACCCAGGCGATCGTGCCGGAGGTCCGTCCCCGCGCCCGGGCCACGGTGATGCTCACCGGGGACGCCGTCGGCTCGGCCGAGGTGCTCGCCCGGCTGGCCGGGGGCGGCAAGAAGGTGGTCGACGTCGACCTGGCGCCCGGCCGCACGGCCTCGGTCGAGCTGCCGCCGAGGACGGTCCTGGTCCAGGTGACGCCGTCCGGCACCGGCGTCCGCGGAGCGGTCGTGATCGAGGACGGCGGCGCCACGGTCATCGGGCTGCACGAGCTGGTGCGGACGGGCCTGGTGCCACAGGTCCGCCCCTCCCTGCCGTGACGGGACCTCGGCCTGAGCGTCGGTCGGTGCGGCCGAGACGTCAGTCCCCCGGGTCGTACCTCGAGTCGACGTCCACCGGGTCGACGCCCAGGAGCTCGGCCACCTGCTCGACCAGGACGGTCAGGACCATGGCCTCCAGGTCGGCGCGGGTCTCGCTGCGGTGCTCGATGGGGCGCCGGAAGAGCACCAGCCGCGTCGGCCGGCCACCGCTGCCGCGCAGGAGCGACGAGAGCGGCACGGTCCCCGACGACCAGTCGTCGGGGATCTGCGGCGCGTCCTCCACGGCGTACTCGACCAGCCCGAGCCGGTCGGCCCACTGCTTCTCGATGTCGGCGACGAGGTCGAGGACCAAGGTGTCGAAGCGCTCGCGGGCCGTCGGCAGCATCGGCTCGCCGGGCCGGTCGGGCAGGATCGCCGGCCCCCGCATGCCCCGGCCACGCCGGTCGCGGACCGGCGGACGACCTGGGCCACTCACGGCAGCGAGCCTAAGCCCCGGGCGGCGGGGCGGCGGGTACGGTCGGCGACGTGAGTCTGACCCGTCGGTGTTCTCGCACGGCCTGCGGCCGTCCGGCGGTGCACACGCTCACCTATGTCTACGCCGACCAGACCGCCGTCCTGGGGCCGTTGGCGACCTACGCCGAGCCGCACGCCTACGACCTGTGTGACGTGCACGCCGAGCGACTCAGCGCCCCGCGCGGCTGGGACGTGCTGCGCCTGGCCCCCGACCCAAGCGCGCTGGCGCCGACGACCGACGACCTGCTCGCCCTGGCCGACGCCGTCCGCGAGGCCGCCCGGCCGGCGCCGGTCGCCGTCGCCGCCCCGGTCTCCGAGACCGGTCGCGAGGTCGCCCGCAAGGGCCACCTCCGGATGCTCACCAGCGACTGAGCCATCCTTCAGCACCGTTAGGGTTTCGGGCATGAGCCCGGAGCCCGTCGTCGACCCTGCCGTCGTCCGGGCGATCTTCAAGGCCTACGACGTCCGCGGCACCGTCCCCGACCAGCTCGACGACGAGCTCGCCCGCCGCACCGGCGCGGCGTTCGTCGCCGTGACAGGTGCGCCGAGGGTCGCCGTCGGCTACGACATGCGGCCGTCGTCGCCGGCGCTCTCGCAGGCGTTCTCCGAGGGCGCCGCCGCGGCCGGTGCCGACGTCGTGCAGATCGGGCTGGCCTCGACCGACGGGCTGTACTTCGCCTCCGGCCACCTCGACCACCCGGGCGCGATGTTCACCGCGAGCCACAACCCTGCGCAGTACAACGGCATGAAGCTGTGCCGCGCCGGCGCCCAGCCCATCGGCCTGGAGACCGGCCTGGCGGAGATCCGCGACCGAGCGATCGCCGGGGACGTCCCCGACGCCGTCACCCCCGGCACCATCACCCAGGTCGACCTCCTCGATGCGTACGTCGCCCACCTGCTGTCCCTCGCCCCGGTGACCGGCCGGCGGCTCAAGGTCGTCGTCGACGCCGGCAACGGGATGGCCGGCCTGACCGCGCCGGCGGTGTTCGAGGCGATCGGGGACGAGCAGGCGGAGCTGGTCCCGATGTACTTCGAGCTCGACGGCACCTTCCCCAACCACGAGGCCAACCCGCTCGAGCCGGCGAACCTCGTCGACCTCCAGGCCCGTGTGGTCGCCGAGGGTGCCGACATCGGGCTGGCTTTCGACGGCGACGCCGACCGCTGCTTCGTGATCGACGAGCGGGGCGAGGCGGTCTCGCCGTCGACGCTGACCGCGCTCATCGCGGCCCGCGAGCTCGCCCGTCACCCGGGGGCCAGCGTGATCCACAACCTGATCACCAGCCGGGCGGTTGCCGAGATCGTGACCGAGCTCGGCGGGACGCCGGTCCGCACCCGGGTCGGTCACTCCTACATCAAGGCCACGATGGCCGAGACCGACGCGGTCTTCGGCGGCGAGCACAGCGCGCACTTCTACTTCCGCGACTTCTGGCGCGCCGACTCCGGGATGCTGGCCGCGCTGCACACGCTGGCCGCGCTGGCCGAGGGCGACCGGCCGATGTCGGCGCTGGCCGCCGACTACGAGAGGTACGTGCTCAGCGGAGAGATCAACTCCACCGCCGAGGACGCGCCGGGGATCGCGGCCGAGATCGAGGCGGCGTACGCCGGCCAGGAGGGCGTCACCCTCGACCACCTCGACGGGCTGACGGTGACCACGGCCGACTGGTGGTTCAACGTGCGGCCCTCCAACACCGAGCCGCTGCTCCGGCTCAACGTCGAGGGCAAGGACCGAGTCACCATGGAGAAGGTTCGCGACGAAGTGCTGGCCCGCATCAGGAGGAACCCGTGAACATCGACCCCGCCCTGCGCGAGCTGATCGTCTGCCCGGCGTGCCACGCGGCCCTCGAGGACGTTGCCGAGGAGCTCGTCTGCACCGGGTGCGGCCTGGCCTACCCGGTGCGCGACGACATCCCGGTGCTGCTCGTCGACGAGGCCCGCCAGCCCACGGACGGGCCTCACTGACGTGTGGTTCGACGAGTCGAGGCTCGACGACCAGGGCGTGCTCGACCAGGCCGACGCACGACTGCGGACCCTCGCCGAGTCCGGCGCGCGGGTACGCCGGGAGGCGGTCGAGGCGGAGTCCGCGCTCGAAGCGGCCGTCGCCCTCGCCAGTGACCAGGCGCGACCCCGGGCCGTGGTCGCCGCCGGACCCGACTCCCGGCTGCTGCGTGCCGCGCTCGAGCCGTGGTGCCCGGTGCCCTTCGTCGCCTGGCCCAACCCCGGCCTGCCCGGCTGGGCCGGCGGCCTGGACCTGGTCGTGGTGCTCGCCCCCGACGGCGGCGACGTGGGCACGGCGTCCGCGGTCGCCGAGGCCGTCCGACGCGGCTGCCAGGTCGTGGTCGCCGCGCCCCCGCGGTCGCTGGTCGCCGAGCACGCCGCCGGGCGGTGGAGCACGATCCTGCCCACGACCGCGCGTGACCAGCTGGCCACGGCCGTGCTCGTGCTGGAGTACCTCGACCGCGTCGACCTCGGCCCACCCGCCGACCACGAGCAGGTCGCCGAGGCCCTGGACCGGGTCGCGCTGGCGTGCTCGCCGCACCGCGACATCGCCGTGAACCCCGCCAAGATGCTGGCGATCGCGCTCGCCGACGCCAACCCCGTCGTGTGGGGCGGCTCGGTGCTCGCCGCCCGCGCCGCCCGCCGGGTGGCCGAGTCGATCCGGCGCGCCAGCGGCCGCACCGCCATCGCCGGCGACGCCGAGCACCTGCTGCCCGTCATCGAGGCCACGCCGCCTCGCAACGTCTTCGACGACCCGTTCACCGACGAGCCGGCCGAGCTCCGCCCGGTGCTGGTGATCCTCGACGACGGCGCCGACGACGCGGTCGTCCGGGAGCTTCGCGGACGTCTGGTGGCGACCGCCAACGAGCATGGGGTCCGCACCGAGACCGTCGACGCCGACGCGACGAGCGAGGTGGCGAGGTACGCCTCGCTGCTCCTCAGCGGCCGGTACGCCGCCGACTACCTGAGCATCGGTCTCGTCCCCGACTGACCTCTAGGCTGGGCGGGGTGAGCCCGACCTCGGAGGACCGCGCGTGAGCGGCGGTCTGTTCGCCCTCCTCGACGACGTGGCAGCGCTGGCCCGCCTGGCGGCCGCGTCGGTCGACGACGTGGGCGCCGCGGCCGGCCGAGCGAGTGCGAAGGCCGCGGGAGTCGTGGTCGACGACACGGCCGTCACCCCGCAGTACGTCGCCGGGGTCGCCGCCAAGCGCGAGCTGCCGATCATCAAGAAGATCGCCGTCGGCTCGCTGCGCAACAAGATCCTGTTCATCCTCCCCGCGGCCCTGTTGCTCAGCCAGTTCCTGCCGTGGGTGTTGACCCCGCTGCTGATGCTCGGCGGCACGTACCTCTGCTACGAGGGCGCCGAGAAGGTCTGGGAACGCCTCAGCGGCCACCACCCGGCCGAGGTGGCTCCGCAGGAGCAGTTCGGCCCCGAGCACGAGGGGCCGATGGTGGCCGGCGCGATCCGCACCGACTTCATCCTCTCGGCCGAGATCATGGTGATCGCGCTCAACGAGGTGGCCGGGGAGGCGTTCGTCGCGCGGGCGATCATCCTGTTCGTCGTCGCGATCGCGATCACGATCCTGGTGTACGGGGTGGTCGCTCTCATCGTGAAGATGGACGACGTCGGCCTCCATCTCACCCAGCGCACGTCCACCCTCGCCCAGCGGGTCGGTCACGCCCTGGTGGCGGCCATGCCCCGCCTGCTCGCGGTGATCTCCGTCGTCGGCACCGCGGCCATGCTCTGGGTCGGGGGCCACCTCCTCCTCGTCGGCGTCGACGAGCTCGGCTGGCACTGGATCTACGACGTCGTGCACCACTGGGAGGTGGAGGTCGAGCACGCCGTCGAGGGCATCGGCGCCGCTCTCGCGTGGTGCGTGAACACCGCCGCCTCCCTGATGATCGGAGCTCTCTGGGGCGCCGTCGTCTTCGCTCTCATGCACGTCCTGCCGCTGCCCAGGAAGGCCGCGGACGCGCACTGATCCGGCGTCGCGGGGGTGCGCCGACAATTGCAGCATCGCGCGGCTGCGGGCCTACCCTTTGGTGTCCGCGTGGGAGATCCCATGAACGCGCAGATGCGCGGCGCAGACGCTGACTCCACTGTCACAAGGAGACACCAGATGGACTTCAAGGTCGCCGATCTCTCCCTGGCCGACTACGGCCGCACCGAGATCCAGCTCGCCGAGCACGAGATGCCCGGCCTGATGGCGATGCGCGAGCGCTACGGCGACTCGAAGCCGCTCTCCGGCGCCCGCGTCGCGGGCTCGCTGCACATGACCATCCAGACCGCGGTCCTCATCGAGACCCTGGTCGCGCTCGGGGCCGAGGTCCGCTGGGCCTCCTGCAACATCTTCTCCACCCAGGACCATGCCGCCGCCGCCGTCGCGGTCGGCCCGACCGGCACGGTCGACGCCCCCGCGGGCGTCCCGGTGTTCGCTTGGAAGGGCGAGAGCCTGGAGGAGTACTGGTGGTGCACCCAGCAGATCCTGCAGTGGCCCAACGGCCAAGACGGGTCCAGGCGTTTTGCCAACATGATCCTCGACGACGGCGGTGACGCCACCCTGCTCGTCCACCTCGGCCTCGACGCCGAGAAGGCGGGCGTCGCGCCCGACCCGACCGCGGCCACCAGCCACGAGCAGAAGGTCATCTTCGACGTCCTCAACGCGAGCCTCGCCGAGAGCACCGACCGCTGGACCAAGATCGCGGCCGAGATCAAGGGCGTGACCGAGGAGACCACCACGGGCGTGCACCGTCTCTACGAGATGATGAAGGACGGCCAGCTGCTCTTCCCGGCCATCAACGTGAACGACTCGGTGACCAAGTCCAAGTTCGACAACAAGTACGGCTGCCGGCACTCGCTCATCGACGGCATCAACCGAGCCACCGACGTCCTCATCGGCGGCAAGGTCGCGGTCGTGTGCGGCTACGGCGACGTGGGCAAGGGCTGCGCCGAGTCGCTGCGCGGCCAGGGCGCACGCGTGATCATCACCGAGATCGACCCCATCTGCGCGCTGCAGGCGGCGATGGACGGTTACCAGGTCGACACGCTGGAGAACGTGCTCGGCATCGCCGACATCGTGATCACCGCGACCGGCAACAAGGACGTCGTCACCGTCGACCAGATGTCGCGGATGAAGCACCAGGCGATCCTGGGCAACATCGGTCACTTCGACAACGAGATCGACATGGCCGGCCTCGAGGCGCCGGGTGTCGCCGAGCGCAAGAACGTCAAGCCGCAGGTCGACGTCTGGACCTTCCCCAAGACCGAGAACGGTGGCGGCACCTCGATCATCGTGCTGTCGGAGGGCCGGCTGATGAACCTCGGCAACGCGACCGGTCACCCGAGCTTCGTGATGTCGAACTCCTTCACCAACCAGGTGCTGGCCCAGATCGAGCTGTTCACCAAGCCCGAGGAGTACCCCGTCGGGGTCTACGTGCTGCCCAAGCACCTCGACGAGGAGGTCGCCCGGCTCCACCTCGGCAGCCTCGGCGTGCGGCTCACGGAGCTGACCGACAGCCAGGCGTCGTACCTCGGGGTGCCGGTCTCGGGCCCGTACAAGCCCGACCAGTACCGCTACTGACCGGACGCCCGAAGGGCTCCAGATCGGCAACAACCCGGATTCCGACACCTTCGCTGGCAAGATTGGTGCCATGACCAACGGCACCGACCTTGCCTCGAAGGGGCGGGTCCTCGTCGTGGACGACGACGCCTCCCTTGCGGAGATGCTGATGATCGTCCTGCGGCAGGAGGGCTTCGAGAGCAGGATCTGTCCTCGCGGTGACCTGGCTCTGGACGCCTTCCGGGACTTCCGGCCGGACCTCGTGCTGCTCGACGTGATGCTGCCGGGCAAGGACGGCATCGACGTCTGCAAGGAGATCCGCGCCGAGTCCGGGGTGCCGATCGTGATGCTGACGGCCAAGGGAGACACCGTCGACGTGGTCGTCGGCCTGGAGACCGGGGCCGACGACTACGTCGTCAAGCCGTTCAAGCCCAAGGAGCTGGTGGCCCGGATCCGGGCGCGCGTACGCCGCTTCGACGCCAGCGACCACGAGGCGCTGGCGATCGGCGACCTGGCCATCGACGTGGCCGGGCACTCGGTGACGCGCAGCGGCCGGCAGATCAACCTGACCCCGCTCGAGTTCGACCTGCTTGTGTGCCTGGCCCGCAAGCCGTGGCAGGTGTTCACCCGTGAGGTGTTGCTCGAGCAGGTGTGGGGCTACCGGCACGCGGCGGACACACGGCTGGTGAACGTCCACGTGCAGCGACTGCGCTCCAAGGTGGAGCACGACGCCGAGAACCCCGAGATCGTCGTGACCGTCCGGGGCGTCGGCTACAAGGCGGGGACGGCCTAGCAGGCGCCGTTCGCCCATGGCCAGGATCTCGCTCCCACCCGCCCTGCACCGCGCCCTGACCTTCTGGCGGCGGTCCATCCAGGCGCGCGTCGTCGTCAGCACGGTCGTGCTGTCGGCGGTGGTGATCAGCGGGGTCGGCTGGCTGCTGCTCCAGCAGACCCAACGCGGCCTGCTCGAGCACCGGGTCGACAACGCGCTCGTCGAGGTGAACACCGTGGTCGCCGACGCCAACGAGCAGCTGGCGGACAGCACCGTGACCAACCCCGGCGTGCAGCGGGGCGCGGTGGGTGACCAGTTCGTCACGCGCGGGAACTCACGGGGGTACGGCGTGGTGATGGCCGGTCCGATCGACTCCGACTCCGGCATCGACAACGCACTCGTCCGGACGCTGGGGCTGGAGACCTCCAGCGTGCCCGTGTCGCTGCAGGTCCACTTCGCCGAGGTGGCCGGCACGGCGTGGACGTACACCGAGATCCGGCGGGACGGACAGCCGTCGGTCCCGGGAATCGTGATCGGATCCCAGATCCAGCTGCCGTCCGACGGCGCCCGGTACACCCTGTACTTCCTGTTCCCGCTGGACGAGCAGCAGGAGACGCTCGCGCTCGTGACCCGGGCCCTGGTCACCGCGGCGATCCTGCTGCTCGCGCTGGTAGCCGGCATCGCCTGGCTGGTCACCCGTCAGGTGGTCACGCCGGTGCGGATGGCCCGAAGGGTGGCCGAGCGGCTGGCCGCGGGCCACCTCCAGGAGCGGGTCCGGGTCTCCGGCGAGGACGACCTCGCGCGGCTGGCCACCTCGTTCAACCAGATGGCTACCAACCTGCAGCGGCAGATCCGCCAGCTCGAGGAGCTGAGTCGCGTGCAGCAGCAGTTCGTCTCCGACGTCTCCCACGAGCTCCGTACCCCGCTGACCACGGTGCGGATGGCCGGCGACGTGCTGCACGACGCCCGACGCTCGTTCGACCCGGCGACGTCGCGCGCGGCCGAGCTGCTCCAGAAGGAGCTCGACCGGTTCGAGACCCTGCTGGTCGACCTGCTGGAGATCAGCCGCTTCGACGCCGGAGCCGCCGTACTCGACCTCGACGAGGTCAACCTCGTCGACGTGGCCCATCGGATCGTCGACCAGACCTCCGTGCTGGCCCGCCAGCGGCTGACCCGCGTCGTCGTGGAGGCGCCCGACCACCCCTGCCTCGCCGAGGCCGACGTGCGTCGCGTCGAGCGGATCGTGCGCAACCTGGTCACCAACGCGATCGACCACGCCCAGACCGATGACCAGAGCGACTCCGGCCAGAGCCGCGACGTCGTGCTCCAGGTCGCCGGCGACGCGGAGGCGGCGGCCATCGCCGTCCGTGACTACGGCGTGGGCCTGCGGCCGGGGGAGTCCGCGATGGTCTTCAACCGGTTCTGGCGCGCCGACCCCGCGCGCGCCCGGACCAGCGGTGGCACCGGGCTCGGGCTGTCGATCTCGTTGGAGGACACCCACCTCCACGGCGGCTGGCTGCAGGCCTGGGGCCGTCTCGGCGAGGGATCCCAGTTCCGGCTCACGCTCCCGCGCCGGGCGGGCATGCCGCTGCGGCAGAGCCCGCTGCCGCTGGTGCCGTTGGACGCCCGGGAGACGGTGGGCTGATGCGCACGCGAACCGGACTCGTCGCCGCCCTCCTGGTGCTGGCGGCCTCGACCACCGCGTGTGTCGGCATGCCCGACGCCGGCCCGGTCGTCCGCGCCGACACCGAGGTGACGGACCCTCCGCGGGTCGGCGTCGAGCGGCTCGCCCAGCCGCCCCAGGAGGGCGACTCGCCCCAGAACATCGTCAACGGGTTCATCCAGGCGATGACGGCGTACCCGATCAACCTGCAGGTAGCCAGGCAGTTCCTGACCACCGACGAGCAGGACGGCTGGGACCCGACCCGCCGGACCATCACCTACCAGGGGCCGTACAGCCCGACCGGCACGCGGTCGGTGACGGTGCGACTCGACGGCGCCCAGTGGTTGGACGCCCGCGGCAGCTGGCGCGGCACCCGCGGCAGTGGCTCCCCGCTGCTGCACTTCACCATGGCCGAGGAGAACGAGGAGTGGCGGATCGCCTCGGCGCCGGACGCTTTCGTCATCCCGGCCGACTGGTTCCAGGACCACTACGTCCAGCAGTCGATCTACTACTTCGACCCCACCGCGAGCATCCTCGTGCCCGAGCCGGTCTACGTGCCGGCCGACCAGCTCACCGCCAGCCTCGTCCAGGCCCTCCTCGACGGTCCTGGCTCGCGGCTCGCCGAGGTGGTGCGCACGTTCGTGCCCGAGGGGCTCACGCCGGGCCTCTCGGTGCCCGTCGACGTCAATGGTGTGGCGACCATCAGCCTCGAGGGCGACGACACCAGGCTCACGCCCGAGACGGCCAAGCTGTTGGTCTACCAGTTCGCGTGGACGCTCAGGCAGGTCGAGGGCCTGACGGCCTTCCGGATCTCCATCGGCGACGAGCCGGTCACCATGTCGGGCGGGAGCAGCAGCCAGTTCAGCGTGGACCTCGGCTCGGAGTACGACCCCACCGACGTGCAGGCGAGCAACCAGCTGTTCGCCGTCGACAACGGGTCGCTGGAGACCGGCGACGCGAACGGGACGGCGCCGGTGGCCGGTCCGCTGGGCAGCTACGGGCAGATCGAGTCCGTGGGCGTCGACCTCGAGGCACACCGGGCGGCGGCGGTCACCGACGCCGGTACGACGCTCGTCCTGGCCTCGGTGGCCACCGGCGAGACCCCGATCACGCCCGTGGTGAGCCAGGCGACCCGCCTGCTGAAGCCGGCGTGGGACTTCCAGCGCCTGTGGATCGTCGACCGCACCGCCGATGGCGCGCGCGTGAGCGTGCTGGACCCGGACCAGGGGCTGGTCCCCTCGCCGGTGACCATCGACGGCATCACCGGTCGCCGGGTGAAGGACTTCATCGTCTCCCGCGACGGGACCCGCTTCGTGGCCGTCATCCAGGGGAAGAACGGCGACCTGCTGCGGATCAGCCGGATCCGGCAGACCTTCGGACGCGTCGTCGGCACCACCCGGTCCGCGACGCTGCCCTGGAGCGGCGGCGACACGCAGCGGATCCGCGACATCGGCTGGCGCTCGCCGAGCACGGTGGGGGTGCTGCACCTGCTCA
Organism: uncultured Actinomycetota bacterium; assembly: GCA_963782155.1. Taxonomy (GTDB): domain Bacteria; phylum Actinomycetota; class Actinomycetes; order Propionibacteriales; family Nocardioidaceae; genus Nocardioides. The sequence continues at coordinate 94,940 of CAWAIZ010000006.1, read as the reverse complement.
CCAGGCAGTTCACGCAGCTGGCGTCGGTGTCCGTCGACGGGTCCGGTGGACCGCAGCAGCGGCTCGCCCTCCAGGACGTGGCCACCAGCCTGGTGTCCTCGCCCGCGGAGAACGAGCCGTGGTACGCCGTCGCCGGCAACCAGCTGCTCGACCCCGACAACGAGGCCGTGACGCTGCCGCTCACCATGACCTCGATCCAGTACGTCGGCTGACGCGCCTGTCCACAGGCACGGTCCTGGGCGGTGGCGGGACCTTCCCGCGCGTGCTGCGATCGGAGCGTGCTCGAGACGTGGGGCGATGCGGCCGTGGACCTGCTGCTCGGGTCGAGGTGCGTCGGGTGCGACCGCCCCGGCCGGCTGCTGTGCCAGGCATGTGCCGGCGCGACGGCCGCACCGGCCCGGGCCGCCTGGCCCACGCCGGTCCCGCCGGGGCTGGTCACCCCGTGGGCGGCGGCCGAGTACGCCGGCCCGGCCCGGGCCATGGTCCTCGGTCACAAGGAGCGGGCGATGCACGCCCTTCGGGGGCCGCTCGCTCGACTGCTGGCGCGTGCGGTGGCCGCGGCCCTGGAGGACTCAGATCTGCCGGCGGCGCCCGCGGTCCTGGTGCCCGTACCCTCCCGGGCCGCGACCGTGCGTGCCCGGGGCCACGACCCGACGTGGACGATGACCCGCGGCGCGGCCCGCGTGCTGCGCCACGCGGCGTACGACACGTCCGCCCTGCGCATGCTGCACTTCCGCGCTCGCGTCGCCGACCAGTCCGGGCTCGACGCGGCCGGCCGGGCGGCCAACCTCGCGGGCTCGATGTGCTGCCCCGCGTCCTCCCTGCGCCGGCTCGCGCGGCGGCGTCCGGAGGCGGTGCTCGTGGTGTGCGACGACGTGCTGACCACCGGCGCCACCGCTCGGGAGGCCCAGCGCGCGTTGGAGGCCAGCGGACTGCGCGTTGTCGCGGTCGCGACGGCGGCGGCGACCCGCAAGCGCGTGGGCCAGGGCGCTGGACCGGCCTTTCGTGGTGAGGGGTGATGGCATAACGTCTTGACATGGAGTCCGTCCGGGTCCGTGGTTGCACCGCCCGGCCAATTGATCAGTCGGCCGGGCGGCTAGCCGAAGCCAGTCGCAGGCGAAACGGCCCACGTAAGACCGTCCCCTCGCTGTCGGTGGGGCACGGTCGATCACGGTGCGGCTTAGAGGTAAGACCTGCCTCGTCCGCGTCATCAGACATGACGCAGGGTGGGAGAAGGGCAGTAGTGGCGGGACATGGTCCTGACGAGCTGCGAACCCCTCAGCAGGCGGTTGTGGGGTCGAAGACCAGGTCGGCCGGACGGGCTCCATCCCGTGGTTCCACCTCACCCATCCACCACCAGCACCTGGAGGACATCCATGGAAGTGGTCGTCACCGGCCGTCACTGTGAGCTCTCTGACCGGTTTCGCAGTCATGTCACCGAGAAGCTCTCCAGGCTCGAGAAGCACGACCATCGCATCATCCGCGTCCAGGTGGAGGTGGAGAAGGAACGCAACCCCCGTCAGGCCGACCGCGCCATACGCCTCGAGCTGACGGCGTTCTCCAAGGGCCCGGTGATCCGCGCCGAGGCCGCCGCCGAGGACAAGATGAGCGCCCTGGACCTGGCTCTGGACAAGATGGCCTCCCAGATGCGCAAGGCCGCCGACCGCCGTCGCGTGCACCGCGAGCGGCGCGAGCGGGTGGCCGACCTGCTCGACACCCCCGAGCTCGACTCCCGGCCCGACGAGACGGGCGAGATCGATCGCCAGGTCGGCCCGATCACGGTGACCGGCGACGGGCCGCTCGTCGTCCGGGAGAAGACGCACGCCGCCTCGGCGATGACGCTGGAGCAGGCGATGTACGAGATGGAGCTCGTCGGCCACGACTTCTACCTCTACGTCGACAAGGACACCGAGCGGCCGTGCGTGGTGTACCGCCGTCGCGGCTACGACTACGGCGTGATCTCACTGGACCTCAAGGAGTAGTGCGTTCGGGCCATTGACCCCTAGTGCGCGAGGTTGGCGAAGCGGCCTCCGGCATGACCCGGCCGTGTCATGATGCCGTGGTGTCCGTGAACCAGGAGGCTTCTCCCCCCGAGCCCACCCGGGTCCTCGTCGTCGACGACCAGGAGCTGTTCCGCCGTGGTCTGACCATGCTGTTGCGTGCCGAGGACGGCATCGAGGTGGTCGGCGAGGCGGGTGACGGCATCGAGGGCGTGGCCCTGGCGGCGAGCACCGCTCCGGACGTGGTGCTGCTGGACATCCGGATGCCCAAGCGTTCCGGCATCGAGGCCTGCCAGGAGATCAAGGAGGCCGTGCCGGCCGCCAAGATCATCATGCTCACCTCCTCCGACGAGGAGGCCGACCTCTACGAGGCGGTGAAGAGCGGCGCCTCGGGGTACCTGCTGAAGGACTCCTCGATCGACGAGGTCGCCCAAGCGGTCCGCGTCGTCGCCGACGGCCAGTCGCTGATCAGCCCGTCCATGGCGGTCAAGCTCATCGACGAGTTCAAGCAGCTGTCCCGTCCCGACCGGTCGGCCGTCCCCGGCCTCCGCCTCACCGAGCGCGAGCTCGAGGTGCTGCGCCTGGTCGCCAAGGGCATGAACAACCGCGAGATCGCCAAGCAGCTGTTCATCAGCGAGAACACCGTCAAGAACCACGTGCGCAACCTCCTCGAGAAGCTGCAGCTCCACTCGCGCATGGAGGCGGTCATGTACGCCGTCCGCGAGAAGCTCCTGGACCTGCCCTAGCAACCTGTCGGTGGTCGAGCCGGGCGAGCGCCAGCGAGGTACGCATGTCGGCGGGCGCCGTTAAGGTCGCGCCCGTGGTGACCACGCTCAGCCAGTCGCAGGCGCGGCGGATCGCGCTGGCCGCGCAGGGGTTCCTGGACCGACCGCACGACCCGCCCACGCTGCGGACCCTCGCGCGGACCGTCGAGCGGACCGGCGTGCTCCAGGTGGACTCGGTCAACGTGCTCCAGCGGGCGCACTTCATGCCGCTGTACTCCCGCATGGGGGCCTACGACGTCGACCTGCTCGCCCGGGCCAGCACGCGGAGGCCGCGGCGGCTGGTGGAGTACTGGGCGCACGTGCAGGCCCTGATGCCCGTCGAGCTGTGGCCGGTGATGCGCCACCGCATGCAGTCCTACCGCACCCAGAAGCACAAGTGGTGGGGGAGCGAGGTCAGTGAGGAGCTGGTCACCAGCCTGATGGCGGAGATCGCCGACCGGGGTGCGTGCACGGCTCGCGACCTCGACGACGGGCTGCCGCGCGACAAGAAGCACTGGGGCTGGAACTGGTCGTCGACCAAGCGCGCGCTCGACTACCTCTACATGACCGGTGACGTCGCGATCGCCGGCCGCAACAGCCAGTTCGAGGTCCGCTACGACCTGCCCGAGCGGGTGCTGCCGGCCGACGTGCTGGCCGCGCCGACCCCGACGCTCGAGGAGGCCAACCGCGAGCTCGTCGGTCGGGCCGCACGCTCCCACGGGGTGGCCACGGCGCGCTGCCTGGCCGACTACTACCGGATGCGCCTCTCGCCCAAGGACGGCGACCGTGCCGCGATGGGCGCGATCGAGGACCTGGTCGAGGCCGGCGAGCTCGAGCCGGTCCGCATCCAGGGCTGGAACCGGCCGGCGTACCTCCACCGCGACGCCCGGCGGCCGCGCCGCGTCGACGCCCGGGCGCTGCTCAGTCCCTTCGACCCGGTCTGCTGGCTGCGGGAGCGCACCGAGAAGCTCTTCGACTTCCACTACCGGATCGAGATCTACACCCCGGCCGCCCAGCGGCAGTACGGCTACTACGTGCTCCCGTTCCTGCTCGGCGAGGAGATCGTCGGCCGCGTGGACCTCAAGGCCGATCGGCAGTCCGGGCGGCTGGTGGTGAAGGCGGCGTACGCCGAGCCGGGCGCGCCCCCGGACACCGCCGACGAGCTGTCGGCCGAGCTGGTCAGGCTGGCCGGCTGGCTCGGTATGGGCGAGCTCACGATCGAGCCGCGAGGCGACCTGGCGCCCTTGCTCCGTCCCTGAGCAGCGCGGAAGGGAACGACCCGGTCAGCGGGCCCGTTGGTGATGTGGAGGCCCAACACCCGCTGGGTAGAGTGGCGCCGCTGTCCCCATACCCAAGGAGTGCCCGCACGTGCCTGCGATTCTCGACCGACTGCTCCGCATCGGCGAAGGCAAGATCCTGCGCCAGCTCGAGGCGATCTCCAAGGCCGTCAACGCCATCGAGGACGACTTCGTCAAGATGACCGACGCCGAGCTCCAGGGCATGACCGCGGAGTTCAAGCAGCGGCTCGAGAACGGCGAGGAGCTCGACGCGCTGATGCCGGAGGCGTTCGCCACGGTGCGCGAGGCTGCCAAACGGGTCATCGGCCAGCGGCACTACGACGTGCAGGTCATGGGAGGCGCCGCGCTGCACCTCGGCAACATCGCCGAGATGAAGACCGGCGAGGGCAAGACCCTGGTGGCCACCCTGCCGGCGTACCTCAACGCGCTCACCGGCCGGGGCGTCCACGTCGTCACCGTCAACGACTACCTCGCCAAGTACCACGCCGAGTGGATGGGCCGCGTGCACCACTTCCTCGGCCTGACGACCGGCGTGATCCTGCCGGCCATGCGGCCCGACGAGCGTCGCGTCGCCTACAACTGCGACGTCACCTACGGCACCAACAACGAGCTCGGCTTCGACTACCTGCGCGACAACATGGCCAGCTCCATCGAGGAGTGCGTCCAGCGCGGGCACGCCTACGCCATCGTCGACGAGGTCGACTCGATCCTCATCGACGAGGCGCGGACACCGCTCATCATCAGCGGCCCGACCCAGGACGAGGTCCGCTGGTATGCCGAGTTCGCCAAGATCGGCAGGACGCTGGTGCGCGACGTCGACTACGAGGTGGACGAGAAGAAGCGCACGATCTCCGTCCTCGAGCCGGGCATCACCAAGGTCGAGGACCACCTCGGCATCGAGAACCTCTACGAGTCGGTCAACACGCCGCTCATCTCCTTCCTCCACAACTCCATCAAGGCCAAGGAGCTGTTCCGCAACGACAAGGAGTACGTCGTCATGGACGGCGAGGTGCTCATCGTCGACGAGCACACCGGCCGCATGCTCGCTGGGCGCCGTTACAACGACGGCCTGCACCAGGCGATCGAGGCCAAGGAGGGCGTGACCGTCCGCGAGGAGTACCAGACGCTCGCGACCGTCACCCTCCAGAACTACTTCCGCCTCTACGAGAAGCTCTCCGGCATGACCGGTACGGCCATGACCGAGGCCTCGGAGTTCGACAAGATCTACAAGCTCGGTGTGGTGCCGATCCCGACCAACCTCCCCATGGTCCGCAAGGACCAGGCGGACCTCGTCTACCGCACCGAGGAGGCGAAGTACGACGCGGTCGTCGACGACATCGCCGAGCGCCACGAGAAGGGCCAGCCGATGCTGGTCGGCACGGTGTCGGTCGAGAAGTCCGAGCTGCTGTCCGGACTGCTGAAGAAGCGCGGCGTCCCGCACACCGTGCTCAACGCCAAGATGCACGCCGACGAGGCCCAGGTCGTGGCGATGGCCGGTCACAAGGGTGCCGTCACCGTCGCGACCAACATGGCCGGCCGAGGCACCGACATCATGCTCGGCGGTTCGGTCGACTTCCTGGCTGACGCCGAGCTCCGCAAGCAGGGCCTGGACCCGTTCGAGGACGGCGAGGCCTACGAGACCGCCTGGCCCGCGATGGTCGAGAAGATCAAGGCCCAGGTGGCCAACGAGCACGACGAGGTGCGCGACCTCGGCGGCCTCTACGTCATCGGCACCGAGCGTCACGAGTCGCGCCGCATCGACAACCAGCTGCGCGGGCGTTCCGGCCGTCAGGGCGACCCGGGCGAGTCCCGGTTCTACCTCTCGCTGCAGGACGAGCTGATGCGTCTGTTCAAGTCCGACTGGGTCGACCGGGTGCTCCAGGTGCTCAAGATCCCCGACGACGTGCCGATCGAGAACAAGCGCGTCACCGGCGCGATCGCCAACGCCCAGGGCCAGATCGAGTCGCAGAACTTCGAGTCCCGCAAGAACGTCCTCAAGTACGACGACGTGATGGACCGCCAGCGACACGTGATCTACGACGAGCGGCGCCGCGTCCTCGAGGGCGCTGACCTCGAGGACCAGATCAGCTCGTTCATCGACGACGTCGTGGAGGGCTTCGTCCGAGGCGCCACCGAAGGGTTCGCCGAGGAGTGGCAGCTCGAGGAGCTGTGGGTCCAGCTTCGCCAGATCTGGCCGGTCGGCATCGACCTCGACGTCCTGGAGAAGGAGGCCGGCGAGGTCGCGAACATCGAGCGCGAGCACCTCATCGAGGTGCTCAAGCAGGACGCCCACGACGCCTACGACCGTCGCGAGGCGGAGGTCGGCTCCGAGGTGATGCGCGAGCTCGAGCGACGCGTCGTGCTCTCCGTGCTGGACCGCAAGTGGCGCGAGCACCTCTACGAGATGGACTACCTGCGCGAGGGCATCTACCTGCGGGCGTACTCCCAGCGCGACCCGCTGGTCGAGTACCAGCGCGAGGGCTTCGACATGTTCGCCGCGGTCATGGACGGCATCAAGGAAGAGGCCGTCGGCTTCTTGTTCAACCTCGAGGTCCAGGTCGAGGACGACGAGGAGCCGGACGAGGAGGAGCTCGAGCCGATGCGCGCCGAGCTGCCCTCCCAGGCTCGTGCGCTGTCCAGCGACCCGGGGCTCATCGACCTCCAGAAGCCCGGGAACGTCGGTCGCGAGGCTCCGCACATCCGCGCGAAGGGCCTCGATCGGCCCAAGCAGCCGCAGAACCTGTCCTACTCGGCCCCGTCCGAGCAGGGAGAGGTCGAGGTGGCCGGGGTGACGGCGTCGAACGCGGACGACGAGTTCGCCGACGTCGGTCGCAACCAGCTATGTCCCTGTGGGTCGGGCAAGAAGTACAAGCGCTGCCACGGTGCGCCCGGCGGCCCCACCGGGCTGACGGCCCGAATCAGCTAAGCGGGGCCTCGCATCGGGCCGCCCGGTCGGTCGTAGGCCTCGGCGACGATCTCGGCGACGACGGACAGGGCGATCTCGCCCGGTCCCTTGCCGCCGAGGTTGTGGCCTGCCGGCACGTGCAGCTTGTCGAGCCCCTGCACGCTCTCGGCCTCGAGCTCGGTCAGCAGACCCGCTGCCCGGTGGCGGCTGGCCATCATCGCGACGTACGACGCGTCGGAGGCGAGCGCCTGCCGCAACACCGCGGGGGCGTCCGGGGCATCGTGGTCGCAGAGGACGACTGCATCACCCTGGCGGAGGCTGAGGTCGGACACGCCGGGGCCGCCGTCGTCCGCGGCGATCACCACGACCTCGTGGCCGACCGTGGTCGCGATGGTCGCGATGGCCTCCGAGATCGGGTTGTCGGTCAGCAGCACGACCCGGCCGCGGGGGACCTCGTCGTCGCGCCAGGGCTGCTCGCGGTGGGTGTGGCTCACGGCTCCAGTCTGTCGGGTTCCTACGCGAACTCCAGCGCGCAGCACACCCACCGGTCGCGGCGCCGCTCGAACCGGGCGGCCACCGCTCGGGACCGTCGCCCGTAGCGCACGTGCGCACTCACCTCGGCCACGCCGTCGGCCACGAAGCAGGAGTGCACTCCGACGACCTGGGGCCGGGTGCCCTGGAGCCCGCCCTGGCCGGGGCGCCTGCCCACGGCCTGGGCGACGAGCTGGGCCCGGCGGCCGAGGTCCTGGTAGACCTCCGGCGTCGTCCAGCGCAGCACCTGGGTGACCGGCCGGTCCCCGCCGACGATCTCGACGACTGCCTGCACGATCCGGCCGGAGAGACGGTCGAACTCCCGGCGGGCGGCGCGGCCGATGTCCACGACGTCGCACGACGACCGGGCCCTCGCCGGCACCTCGTCGGGCGGGTCCTGGTGGGCGGTCAGGTCGAGCGCCAGGGTGCCCTGCACGCTGGCGACCCTGGTCGGCCGCAGGTCAGTGATCGTCATGCTCGTCTCCCTCCAGGGGCAGGACGAGGTGCTGCCCGGGCTCGATGTGCGACGGGTCGGGTCCGACCACGTGGCGGTTGGCGGCGTACAGCGCCGGCCAGGCCGCCGCTATCTCGTCCGTGCTCGCGTCGCGTCCGAGGTGGTCGGCGGCCAGGGACCACAGGGTGTCGCCCGCGGTGACGACCAGCACCTCGTGGACCGATGCGGGCCGGGCCGCGGCGGGCGCGGGCTGCACGCCGATCCGCTCGGGCAGTCGGAGCCCGGCCAGCACCTCCGGCCCGGTCGGCGCGTCGCCCGCGGCGACCGCGGGAGCCGCGACGCCCGCGGTGAGGGCGACGCCGCACAACACCAGCAGCGTGCGGCGGACGCCCTCGGGCACGCCGGACCGCTGGTGCGACCGGCCGCGCGCGGCATCCACGGCGATCAGCACGGTGACCAGCCACAGCCACGTGGTGACAGCCAGACCGACCCCCGCGCTCAGCCAGACCAGGACCTCGTCGAAGCGGGAGTTGCGGAGCGCTCCCACCCGGACCGCCGTCGCCCCCTCGGCCACGACCGGGACGAGCCCGGCCGCCATGGCCGCGGCCACGGCGGTGGCCGCCAGGCTCACGGCCGCGCAGCGGGTGCGCGTCAGCGGAGTCCCGAGAACCATGATGACCCTTTCGTTTGCTTCTGTTTGCGTCAGTCAACGCTCGATCCGCGCGGTTGGCAACCGTTCATCCACAGGCCAGGGACGTGGCAGGCTCGGCGTCGTGGGCTGGGACGAGCGCCTCTTCGACCTCCTCGACGACCTCGAGGTGCAGGCGGAGGCGCTGTACGCCGCGGAACGCGACGCCGAGCTGGCCGACCGCAGCCGGGCCGAGTACGCCACGGTCACCCTCGGGGCGCGGCTGATGGCCTCGGAGGGCCGACACGTGAGCCTCGACGTCACCGGTGCCGGCCGGGTCAGCGGCGAGCTGCGCCGGGTCGGTGCCGGGTGGTGCCTGGTCAGCGGCGAGGGCCGGGACAGCCTGGTCCCCACCGCGGCCGTGGAGGGCGCGACCGGGCTCTCGGACCGGGCGGTGCCGGAGGTCGCCTGGCCCCCGGTGGCCCGCCTGGGCCTCGGCTCAGCCCTCCGACGGCTGGCTGACGAGGCACTCCCGTGCGTGCTGCTGACCCGTTCCGGCGCCCGTCACGACGTCGTCGTTCTGCGCGTCGGGCAGGACTTCGTCGAGACCGAGACCGATGCCGATGGCGATCGGCCGCGGCGAGCGGTGCTCGCGATCGCCGCGATCGGGGTCGTGCAGAGCCGGGAGGTCGGCTAGGTCACGAGTTGGTCACGATCGTCGAATGCCCTGTGTATGAAGGGGATTCCGGCCGGTTTCGGGCCGGGCGGTGTCGGTGGTCGGTGCTGTAGTTGAGGCATGCGCGGGGGAGGTGGGCTGGGGGACATGTCGGGGGCTGAGCTCCTCGATCATGTCGACCAGTTGGCGCGCACCCAGCGGGAGTGCGAGGCCGGGATCTTGCTGGCGGCCCGGCAGCACGCGGTGCTGAACAACGCCGAGACGGTCGATCCGTGGCAGGCGAAGATCCCCGGCGGGCAGCGGGCTCGCCGGTTCGGTGGGGAGGGCACGCCAGAGGTGGCGGAGTTCTCCCCGGCCACCCTGGCCGCCCGGTTGGGTGTCTCGACCTCTGCGGGTCGGGAGCTGATGGCCGACGCCCTGGACCTGTGCCACCGTCTGCCGCAGCTGTGGGAGCGGGTGCAGGCACTGGAGGTGCGGTGCTCCTACGCCAGGTTCGTGGCCCGCAAGACCCGCGACCTCACCCGAGAACAGGCCGCGTATGTGGACGAGCGGGTCGTGGAGTCCGCGGACGGCCGGTTGGCCTGGTCTCGGTTCGAGGTGCTGGTCGAGGCGAGCGTGAAGGCCGCCGACCCGGTCGCCGCCGCGGAGGCCGAAGAGGCCGAGCACCGTCGTCAGTTCGCCAACCCGACCCGCTCCGATGAGCACGGGATGCGGGGGTTCTACATCCGTGGCCCGTTCGCGACCATCGCCAAGCTGGACGCCGCGGTCGCGTTCTTCGCCACCGTCCTGGCCCACCTCGGCGACACCGGCAGCGAGGACGAGCGGCGGGTCAAGGCGGTCCTGATCCTGGCCAACCCCGTCGCCGCCCTCGACCTCCTCCAGGCCTACCAGCGATGGCTCACCACCCGCGCGTCGAGCGACCCCGCCTCCGCCCAGGAGTCCAGCGACGAGTCCGGCGACGAGTCCCGGGAAGAGCAGCGTGACCGGGCTCCGGTGGTGGACTGGTCACGGTTCCTGCCGGCCGTGACCGTGTACGTGCACCTCTACGGCCAGACCGACAGCACCGGCGTCGCCCGGGTCGAGGGCACCAGTCCCCTCACCGAGGCCTGGATCCGCGACCACCTCGGCAAGGACGCGAAGTTCACCATCCGACCCGTCCTCGACATCGACGGCCAGGCCCCCGTCGATGCCTACGAGATCCCGGACCGACATCGACAGGCCGTGCATCTGATGACGCCGGCCGACACCTTCCCCCACGCACCCAGCACCCGCCGTACCCACCAGATCGACCACACCGTGCCCTTCCGGCACGAGGTCGCCGAGGGCACCGGCCAATCCAGGCTGGGCAACTACGCGCCGATGACCACCGGCCACCACCGCATCAAGACCTTCGCCGGCTGGCAGGTCCACCAACCCTTCCCCGGCATCTACCTGTGGCGCGACCCCCACGGCGCCCACTACCTCGTCGACCACACCGGCACCCGCCGAATCGGAGGAGCGATCAGCGATGCCGCCTAGCGAACGGCCACGACGACGGCCAGCAGGACGTACGCCGCGACGGCCGTGAGGAACCCGCCCGCGGCCGGGGTGAGCTGTCGCACGTCCTCGCCGCGCACGCGCGCCCACACCAGGACGCCGCCGAGCACGAGGCCCATGGCCACGGCGAGCGGCGGCATCACGATGGCGAGCACGGCGCCCAGGACGAACCCGGCGACGACCTTCGCCGCGGTCACCCGATCGGCGTGTAGAACACGCTGGAGGCGACCTGGATGAGGCCGAAGCCCAGCACGCCGGTGATGAAGCCGGCGCTGACCGCCGTCATGGCGTCGTCACCGTCGCTCTTCAGGCTGGCCCACGCCAGCAGGCCGCCGAGCACGAGGGCGATCACGAAGGCGGGGGCCAGCAGGTAGACGGCGGCCGTCGCGCCCGCGGCAGCGCCCAGCAGGAGCTGCCACCACCGGGTGATGGCCATCCTCGAGACCTGTACCGGTTTCACGTCGCGTCCAGGTCGAACGGGGGCGCCTCTCCGTCGACGAGGGGTCGCTGACGACCGCCGGGGCGGTCGGTGTCGGCGTCCTCGTTCATCGCGTCCATGATGTGCTTGCGAACGATCACCCGGGGGTCGAGGTCACGCAGCTGGAGGTCGGCGTACTCCGGTCCGAGCTCGGTGCGCAGCTCGTCGCGCGCGGCATGCGCGAAGGAGCGCAGCTGGCGCGCCATCCGGCCGGCCTGCCGGGCCAGGTCGGGCAGCTTGTCGGGACCGAAGATGAGCACCGCGACGAGCGCGATGGTCAACAGCTCCGGTAAGCCGACTCCGAACACGTTCTAGAACTTACCGGTCGGGGTGAGACCCAGCTGGCGTCCTGCCAGACCGCGACCCCGACCGACCAGACGGGTGGCCAGGTCGCGCAGCGCGACCGCGGACGGGTTGGTCGGGTCGGCCTCGACGATCGGCTTGCCCACGTCACCTCCCTCGCGGAGGGAGGGCTCGAGCGGCACCCGCGCGAGCAGCGGCACATCGTACCCGAACCGGCCGGAGAGCGTGTCGGCCACGCGCTGGCCGCCGCCGGAGCCGAAGATCTCCAGCTGGTGGGTGGGCCCGCAGTGCGGGCAGGCGAGGTAGCTCATGTTCTCGACGACGCCCACGACCCGCTGGTGCATCATCGACGCCATCGACCCGGCCCGCTCGGCCACCTCGGCGGCGGCTTCCTGGGGAGTGGTGACGACGATGACCTCCGCGCCGGGGAGGTGCTGGCCCAGGGAGATGGCCACATCGCCCGTGCCGGGCGGCAGGTCGAGGAGCAGGACGTCGAGGTCGCCCCAGTAGACGTCGGCGAGCATCTGCACGAGGGCGCGGTCGAGCATGGGGCCGCGCCAGGCCACCACCTGGTCGCGTCGCGGCTTGAGCATGCCGATGGAGATGACGCTGACGCCGGACGCCGTCGGCACCGGCATGATCAGGTCCTCGACCTGGGTCGGGCGGGAGTCCGCGATGCCGAGCATGGCCGGCACCGAGTGGCCGTAGATGTCGGCGTCGACGATGCCGACCGCCCGACCCTCGGCGGCCATGGCCAGGGCCAGGTTCACCGTCACCGACGACTTGCCGACGCCGCCCTTGCCGCTGGCGATGGCGAAGACCTGCGTCAGTGAGTCCGCCTGGGCGAAGGGGATGTCGCGCTGGGCGCCCGCCTGACCTCCACGGAGCTGCTCCTGGAGTCCGGCGCGCTGCTCGGCCGACATCACGCCCAGCCTCAGCGCCACGTCCGTCACCCCGGGCACGGCTCGGAGTGCCGCGTTGACGTCCCGGTCGATGGTGTCCTTCATCGGGCAGCCCGCGACCGTCAGCAGCACCGTGAGGCGCACCAGGCCGCCCTCGATCTCCACGGCCTCGACCATGCCGAGGTCGGTGATCGGGCGCTTGATCTCGGGGTCGTTCACGCGAGCGAGGGCCGCGTCAACGGACTCTCTGGTCGGTACGGTGAGGGAGCTGGTCATGGTGCGGCGAGTCTAGGCGGTGCCACCTGGTCCGCCCGCCTCGGGACGGCGACGTGGGCGGAAGCGCAGGGCTTCATCGAGATAAAAGTAAGGTATAGTCTTCACTGTGACGAAGAAGAAGCAGATGCCTTCAGTCGCGGCGCCGGTGGCGACGGTGATCGGCGACGTCGTGGGCTCGCGCGGGTTCGGGGACCGTCGGGACCTCCACGCCCGGCTCGCCGGCCGGCTCGACGAGCTCAACGACCTGCTGCGTGCCGAGGAGCGCGAGAGCGGCGCCGCCCTGCTGACGACACCGTGGTGGATCACGGCCGGCGACGAGTACCAGGGCACGTTCCCGACCGTCGGTAGCGCGCTGCGCGCGACCCGATGGCTCCGGCTGGCGCTGCTTCCCGAGGTGGACGTGCGGCAGGGGGTGGGGTGGGGGCCGGTCGAGGTGCTCGCCACCGACCCGCGGATCGAGGACGGCCCCGGCTGGTGGGCGGCCCGGGCCGCGGTGGTGGCCGTCGAGGAGGATGCCGCGCGCGCGGGGCTCCGCCGGCGCCGGACGGCGTACCGCGTGGCGGAGGGGTACGACGGCCCGGATCCGGCCGCCGTGAACGCGGCGTTGGTGTTGCGCGACGAGATGATCGGCGGCCTGTCCGACCGGTCGCTGGGGGTGCTGCGTGGTCTGCTGTCCGGGAGGACCCAGCGGGAGATCGCCGAGAAGGAGGACGTGTCCGCCTCGGCGGTCTCGCAACGGATCCGCCACGACGGTCTCGCCGCGCTGGTCGCGAGCGAACGACTTCTAGGAGAGATCCGCTGAGCTGGTTGGCCCTGTTCCTCGTCGGGATCGGATGCACCGACCTGGTGCACTCGGCACGCCCGACCCGCTTCGTGCCGGGCGCCGTCGGCGCCGCCGTCACCCTGCTGCTCGGGCTGCTGGCCGGGCTGGGCGGCTGGCCGGACCTGGTCGCCGTGCTCGCCCTGGCGGCGTACGCCTTCGCCTGGGAGCGCGTCGTCGCCCTCGGGTTCCGCACCCGCCGGGCGCTGGTGCCCCTGGCGATGCTGGCCGTCGGCCTGCTGGCGGTGGTGCTGCTGTCCGGTCAGGCGGGCCCGGCCGGCGGCCCGTACGCCGACTGGCTGCGCCAGGCACACGCGCCCGTGCTGGGTGACCTCGACCCCGACCGGGCCCTCCTCCTGATCGGGGTGGTGCTGCTGCAGCTCTCGACCGGCAACGTCCTCGTCCGCCTGGTGCTCTCGGCGACCGGGACGATGCGGCCCGACACCGCGGGTGGCCTCCAGGGGCCGGCGCGCACCCTCAAGGGCGGCCGGCTGCTCGGGCCGCTGGAGCGGGTCTTCATCCTCGGCCTCGGCCTGGCCGGCAACCTCACCGCCGCGGCGATCGTGGTCGCCGCCAAGGGCCTGCTGCGCTGGCCCGAGCTGTCCTCGCCCCAGGAGCAGGACAAGGTGCATCGCCTGACTGAATACTTCCTGGTCGGCTCGTTCGTCAGCTGGCTGGTGGCTCTTGCTGGTCTGGTGCTGCTGGGCTGAGCTCCTCGAGCTCGCCGAGCAGGCTGCGCAGCTCCGAGCGCAGGAAGTCGCGGGTGGCGACCTCGCCCACGGCCATCCGCAGTGAGGCAACCTCGCGGGCCAGGAACTCCATGTCGGCGTGCGCCCGTGTGTCGGCCTGCCGGTCCTGCTCGGCGATCACGCGGTCGCGGGCCTCCTGGCGGTTCTGCGCGAGCAGGATCAGCGGCGCGGCGTACGACGCCTGGAGGCTGAGGATCAGGGTCAGGAAGATGAAGGGGTACTCGTCGAACTTGATGCCGTCCGGCACGAGGGCGTTCCAGAAGATCCAGAACAGCACGAACAACGTCATGTAGATCAAGAACGCCGCGGTCCCCATGAACCTCGCGAACTGCTCGGCGAAGACTCCCAGCCGGTCGGAGTCGTAGGCCGGTCGGCGGACGATCTGACGGCGGGTCTCGCGCGGGGTGTCCAGCCGGGCGCGGCGGGCCCCGGTGTCAGACATGGCGCACCGCCCGGTCCCGCCAGTTCTCCGGGAGCATGTGGTCGAGCAGGTCGTCGACCGTCACGGCGCCGAGCAGGTGACCGTCCTCGTCGACGACCGGCGCGGCGACCAGGTTGTACGCCGCCAGGTGGGAGGCCACCTCGTCGATGGTCGCCTCGGGCCGGAGGTTCTCCATGGAGTCGTCGAGCGCTCCGGCCACCAGCGTCGACGGTGGCTCCCGGAGCAGCCGCTGGATGTGGGCGACGCCGAGGAACCGGCCGGTCGGGGTCTCCAGGGGCTGCCGGCAGACGTAGACGAGCGCGGCCAGGGCCGGCGTCAGGTCGGGGTTGCGGACGTAGGCCAGCGCGTCCGCGATCGTGGCATCCGGGCCGAGGATCACCGGCTCGGAGGTCATCATCGCGCCGGCGGTGTTCTCGACGTAGGACATCAGCCGCTTGACGTCCTCGGCCTCGTCGGGCGCCATCAGCTGGAGGAGCACCTCGGCGGTCTCGGGCGGCAGCTCCGCGATCAGGTCGGCCGCGTCGTCGGGGTCCATCTCCTCCAGCACGTCGGCGGCCCGCTCACGCGCGAGCTGGCCCATGATCTCGACCTGGTCCTCCTCGGGGAGCTCCTCGAGGACGTCGGCCAGCCGCTCGTCGGTGAGGGCGGCGACGACCGCCATCCGGCGCTCGGGCGGCAGGTCGTGGATCACGCTCGCGGCGTCCGCCGGTCGCAGCTCGTTCAGGGCGTGGATCAGCTGCGTCGCGCCCTGGCTCGGCTCGCGCTTGGTCAGGCCCTCGACCTCGCCCCACTCCGCGACGTGTGTCTGGCCGCGGCGGCGCAGTCCCTTGGCCGGCTCCTGGATGGCGATCCGGCTGACCACCCAGTCGCGGGTCCGCGCCTGCTCCATGGCGATGTCGTAGACCACGCCGGTGATGCCCGTCGCCGTCACGGTGACCTTGCGGTCGAAGAGCTGGCCGACGACCAGCGTCTCGGTCGGGCGCTGCTCGAAACGGCGCATGTTCAGCAGGCCGGTCGTGTAGACCTGCCCGCTGTCGATGTTGGTCACCCGCGTCATGGGCACGAAGATCCGCCGCCGGCCGAACACCTCGGCGACCATCCCCAGCACGCGGGGTTGGCTCACCTCGGACCGGATGGCCACCACGAGGTCGCGCACCTTGCCGACCTGGTCGCCCTGGGGGTCGAAGATCGGCAGTCCGACGAGCCGCGCGGCGTACACGCGGGACGGGCTGGTGCTCATCTCTCGGGGTCGCCACGCCGTGGGGTGTTCACGTGTCCGAACGCTACTCGGGAGCGGTGCCACGATGGGCGCATGACGCGGCCCGGCGCGAGAGGAGAAGCACGACGTGTGGTGCTGCACGTCGGGCTGCCCAAGACCGGGACGACGTACCTCCAGGGCCTCCTCGCCCACCACCGCGACGCGTTGCGCGACGCCGGCGTGCTGAACCCGTTCGTCCGCCCGCAGGCGATGTTCCTCGGCGCCGTGGAGGTGCGCGGCAGCCACGAGAAGTTCGGGCTGACCGAGGAGGACGTCGCCGGCGCCTGGGCTGCACTCTGCGAGCGGGTGCGGACCCACGACGGCGTGTCGGTCATCAGTCACGAGATCCTCGGCGGCGCGGAGCCGGACGAGATCGCCGCAGCACTGCGTCCGCTCGCCGGCATGGACGTGGAGGTGGTGGTCACCGCCCGCGACCTCGGTCGGCAGGCCACCGCGCACTGGCAGGAGGAGGTCAAGCTCGGCGACACGCGGTCGTTCGCCGACTTCGAGCGCGAGCAGTACCGCGCAGACGGCCGGCCGCGCCCGCACTTCTGGCACGCCCAGGACTACGCCGCTGCGCTGCGCCGCTGGTCGACCGCGGTGCCGGCCCATCGCGTGCACCTGGTGACGTGTCCGCCACCCGGAGCGGCCGCCGACGTGCTGTGGCGACGGTTCGCCGACGCGTGCGGGATCCCGGACGGCGTGGTCGACCCCGCCGCCGTACCACCCGCGAACACGTCGCTGGGCACCGAGGCGATCGCGCTGCTGCGGGCCGTGAACGCCGCCCTGGCGGGTCGGATCACCCCCCGCGAGCACGCCAGGTACGTCAAGCGGGACCTGGCGGAGGGCGTGCTCGCTCGTCAGGCGGGTACGCCGCCGCGGGCGCCCGCCGCCCTCGCCGACGTGCTCGTCCCCGCGGCAGCCGCCTGGCGCCGCGACGTCGAGGCGGCCGGGCATCCCGTGCACGGCGACCTCGCCGACCTGGCGCCCGTGCTGGCCGCGCCCGGTGACCCGCACCCCGATGAGGTCCCCGACGGCTGCCCAGACCCCGCTGAGGTCGACGCGCTCGTGCGTGATGTCCTCGGCCAGGTCGCCACGGGACGCGTAGACTCACGACATGAAGGCACGGGGAACCCTGGCAGCGCTGCTCCCGGTCGCACTCGTCGTCCTACTGGGCCTGTTGAGCGCCTGCGGCGGAGACTCGGCCTCTTCCGCGGCTGACCCGGCGGACACCGGGACCGCCGGCGCCACCGACTCGACGAGCACACCCACGAGCGAGCCGTCGGAGACCAGCAGCGACGTCACCACCGGCCCGGCCGATCCGCCCGACTGGCCGGCGTGCGAGACCCTCTGGGTCGAGGGGAGCAAGATCCCCGCCCACTACCAGGGCTGCCTGGAGGGCAGCAACGCCGTGGCCGCGGACAACCTGCCGTGTTCCTCGGGCCAGCGGATCGTCCGCTACCAGGACACGTTCTTCGGCGTCGCCGGCGGAAAGATCTACGAGGCCATGGGTCCGCTGGAGAAGGACAAGCAGTACCTGAAGATGGTCCGCACCTGCCGGGCCTGATGACCGCCCATCCGGATCCGCCCGCCGAGGTGCGGTGATTTGTGGGGCTTGACGCCCGTCCAGTTATAGTTCCCCTTCGGCGCTTGAGCCGGCCTCCCGGGCATCGAGACACGCCGTGAACTGGGGCGTCGACGTCCCGCTTGACGACCAATCTCTTCGAAGGAGTGGCTCGTGCGTCCTGCACGGTTCCTGATCGCGCTCGCGCTCGTCGCCGGCCTGCTCGCACTGGGCGGCCCCGTCAGCGCGGACCCGTCCGACGGCCGACCCGCGACCACCACCACGACCGACAGCCTCGTGACCAGCGAGCGGGCGATCGCGAAACCGCGACGCTACGCGCCGAAGCCCGGCGTGGTGTTCAACGCCGCCCTGGGCCGCCGCGAGGACCGCAACCGGGTCTTCGGCAAGATCATCACCGCCATCAACCACGCGCCCGCGAAGTCCCGGATCCGCGTGATGTCCTGGAACATCATGTCCCGCACCGCGGTCGACGCCCTGCTGCGCGCTCAGGCCCGCGGCGTGAAGGTCCGGGTGCTGATGGACAACACCAACCTGGTCGACATCCCCAACCCCGGCTTCGGGCGGCTCAAGCACAGCTTGAAGCGCGGCAACCAGTCGTTGCCTCAGAAGCGGCGCAGCTACGCCAAGACCTGCATCGGCTCCTGCCGCGGCCAGCGCGGCGCCGCGCACGCGAAGTACTACCTGTTCTCCAAGACCGGCAAGGCCAAGAACGTCGTCATGCAGGGCTCGGCGAACCTCACCGTCGCCGGCGCGATCAACCAGTGGAACGACCTCTACACCTGGGTGGACAACAAGAAGCTGTACAACTTCGCGGTGCGCGTCTTCCACCAGATGTGGCAGGACACCCCGGTGGCCGACCAGTTCGTGCAGGTCGACACCGGGAAGGACCTGTTCGGTTTCACCCCTCTCATCGGTCCCGGAGGGCGCACCGCCGACCCGGTCCAGGACCTGCTCAGCCAGGTCCAGTGCACCGGGGCCACCGGTGGCGCCGGCAAGAACGGCCGCACGATCATCCGAGCCGCCCCCGACGTGATGCGCAACGAGCGCGGCATGGCCATCGCGATCCGGCTCAAGGAGCTGTTCGAGCAGGGTTGCGACGTCCGCATCGCCTACACGGTGATGGGGGTCGACGTATTCCGGTTCCTCAACCGGCCGACCTCCCGAGGACTGGTTCCCAAGAAGCACCTCGTGCAGGACTTCAACGGCGACGGCGAGTTCGACAACTACTTCCACCTGAAGGCGCTGACCATCAACGGCGTCTGGGCCGGCATCCCGGCCGCGTGGCTGGTCCTCAACGGCTCCTCGAACTGGTCGGGGTACGCCGCGGTGTCCGACGAGAACTTCGGCATCATCAAGCGACGCGCCACCACCATGAAGTACCAGAAGTTCATCGACTACTGGTACGAGAACTTCCCGAAGAGCGCGCCGCTGCGGGCGAGCATCGACCGCCGGTCGATCGACCCCTACGCGCACGTCGACATGGACTGAGCTTGCCCGGCAAGCAGGCCAGCCAGCTGCTGGGCACCCGGGTCACGATCCGACGCGTCGACGCCGACGGCATCGCGCTGCGGGGGTTCGGCGACCGGGCGCTGGACGTCCTGTTCGACGGCCGCCGGGTCTGGTCGTTCTGGCTGGAGCGGGACACCGAGGCGACGCTGCCGGGCCGGGTCACCGGTGCCCGGTCGATCGGGTGGCCGGGCGCGTTGCGGAGATTCCTCGACGGGCACACCCGCGTCAGCGTCACCGAGCACGTCAGCGGGCGGGTGCTCTTCGACGAGGAGCTGACCTTCGGCACGTCGGGGGAGCGGATCCAGGTCGTCGGCAAGACCGGCGCCCCGATCAGCCTGGACAAGTCGGGGCGGATCAGCCCGACCTTCGACACGCGGACCGCCGACGACGTGCTGCCCCTGCTGCGCGCGATCGAGACGGTCCTCGACGCGATCGGCTCGGCCGGGATCGAGGCGTTCGTCGCCTACGGCACCCTGCTCGGCGCCGTCCGGGAGCAGAAGTTCCTCGGCCACGACTCCGACGCCGACCTGGCCTACGTGAGTGCCTCGAGCAGCCCCGTCGACGTCGTCCGCGAGTCCTTCCGGCTCCAGCGCGCCGTGCAGGAGCGCGGCTTCCGCACCTACCGCTACAGCGGCGCGGCGTTCCGGATCGACGTCGTCGAGGGGGACGGGGTGGTGCGCGGGCTGGACGTGTTCGCCGGCTTCATCGACGGATCGTCGGAGGAGGGTCGGCTCTACCTGATGGGCGAGATCGGCGCCGACTTCCGTCGCGACTGGATCTACCCGTTGGGCACCTGCACCCTCGAGGGCCACACGTTCCCGGCCCCCGCCGTCCCGGAGCGCTGGCTCGAGGCGGCGTACGGCCCGGCCTGGGCGGTGCCTGACCCGGCGTTCAAGTTCACCACCCCCGAGCGCACGGTGCGCCAGCTCACCGGCTGGTTCCGGGGTACGTCGACCCACCGGGCGGCCTGGGAGCGCAACTACAGCGGCAACCGCGGCCGGCTGCCCAGCGGCAAGCCTTCTCCGGTGGCCCGCAAGGCCCGACGACGCCTCGAGGACGGGGGCACGGTGATCGACGTCGGCGCCGGCCGCGGCGGCGACAGCCTCTGGCTGGCCCGGCAGGGCTACACGGTGCACGCCTACGACTACGTGCCGTCGGCCGCCCGCGCGGTCCAGGACGCCGCGGACAGCGAGGGCCTCGACCTCCACGTGCGGATGCTCAACCTCGACGAGTGGCGCTCGGTCCTGTCCGAGGGTGCTCGGATGGCCCAGCTGGAGGGGCCGCGGATCATGATCGCCCGGCACGTCGCCGACGCCACCGACCCGTTCGGCCGGGAGTCCCTGGCCAGGTTCGCCTCGATGTCCCTGCGCGGTGGCGGCCGGCTGTTCCTGGACGTGTGGTCGACGCCGGGCCGTGTCCCCGACCGGGTGCGTCCGGTGCCGGTCGAGGAGGTGGCTGGCTTGATGGAGGAGCAGGGTGCCAGAATCCTGCTGACCAGGGAGCGCCCGGCGCGCGCCGGCTCGAAGGCCGGCTCGCAGCGTTCCAGCCGAGGACGATTGGTTGCCCAATGGGATTGAAGGACGCCGCGGGCCGGATGACCCGCAGCATGCGATCGGGCGACGACGAGCTGGCCCGCCGGGTGGAAGCCCTGGAGGCGGACGTGCTCGAGCTCCGGCGCCACAACGTCCGGCTGGCGGAGATCGCCGACGTCGTCCAGGAGCTCCTCCTGCCGCTCTCCTCGCGGGACCAGGCCCGCATCGACGAGGCCATCGAGAAGTTCTCGAAGAGTCTCTGAGGCCGCCTCCCAGTGGCGCGACGGGTCTTCCTCCACCTCGGCCTGCCGAAGACGGCGACGACGTACCTCCAGACCATCCTCTGGGCCTCCCGCGACCGGCTACGCGCCGACGGCGTGCTCCTGCCCGGCGAGGAACGTCGCGACCACCTCTGGGCGTCCCGGGTCGTGCGGGAGGACCCCAACCTGGAGCGTCAACCCGAACGGCACCGGACGGCCTGGGCGCGGCTGCGAGCCGAGCTCGCCGACTGGGACGCCGACGGGATGGTCAGCCACGAGTTCTTCGCCGCCGCGTCGGCGGCCCAGGCCGCGGCCATGATCGCCGCGCTGGCGCCGGCCGAGGTGCACCTGGTGGCCACGGCCCGGGAGCCGCTCGGGCTCTTCACGGCCAGCTGGCAGGAGAGCCTGAAGAACCGCAGCACGACGCCCCTCCCGGACTACGCCCGGTCGGTCTCGAAGAGCCCGCACGCCATCTGGAACTGGCGCACCCTCGACCTGCGGCTGGTGCTGCGCCGGTGGACCGCCACGCTGCCTCCCGAGCACGTCCATGTGCTGCCGCTGCACACGGGGGGTCCCCGGGACGCGATCTGGGAGGCGTTCGCCGGCGTGGTCGGCGTCGACCCGGCGGCCTACGACACCGCCCTGTCGTTCCCCAACGAGTCGATGGGCGTGGTCGAGGCAGAGACGCTGCGGCGGGTCAACGAGCACCTGGGCTCGTTCGAGCGGGCCTTCGACCGCGGGGTGTACATCCGCACGTTCCTCGCCGACGAGCGTCTGGTGCCGCGCGGGGGTGACCGGTACTGGCCGGAGCCGGATCAGGTCGAGGAGTGCCGGGAGCGCGGCCGCCGCGCGGTGAGGTACGTCGAGCGGCACGGCTTCGACGTACGCGGCGACCTGGCCGACCTGTTGGTGCCCGACGAGCTCGAGGAGCGCCGGTCGGTGACGTCGGTGACCGACGCGGAGGTGGCCGACGTGGCCGTCCAGCTCGTCGCCCGGCTGCTCGAGGACGTCCGCGAGCTACGGCTGGGCGACTAGCCGAGAGGACCCACGGTGGCCGTCGCGGCGACGAAGTGGTGGTCGCTGACCCGGCCCAGCGTGCTGCGGTCCTCGATGTAGCCGCTGAAGCTGACGTTGCCCCAGCCCATGACCCAGTCGACGGCCAGCGCACCCGCGGGGTGGCAGCCGCCCGAGATGCTGCCGCCGATCGCGGCGACCATGCCGGTCGAGGGCGCCACCCGGCAGAAGAACTCGGCCCGGTCGTTCATGTCGCCGGTCAGGAAGATCGGGATGCCCTCGGCCTTGAGCCGGTTGATGGTGTTGGCGGCGATGTAGTGGCCGGCGCGGCGGGTGACGGCGTAGCCGCCCCCGCCGGCGGAGGCGTGCATGTTCAGCACGTAGAACTCGCGGCCGGTCTCCTTGTCGCGGAGCCGGAGGATCGTCTGCGGCCGGTTGGCGTGCATGAAGTGGATCGTGAAGTAGCTGCCGGACACGAACTCGAACCGCGAGTCGTCGTAGAGGATCGAGTTGTCGGTCTCGCGGGAGCCGAACGCATAGCCCGGGTACGCCGCGTAGCCGGTCATCGCGGTGATGCCGTTGAGCTGGTCGGGCTGGAGCTCCTGGGTGCCGAGGATGTCGACGCCGAAGGACCGGATACGCGCGACGGCGCCCGCGTTGCGAGCGCTGGCAGCGGGGTACCTCGCGTGGTCGCCGCCCGGAGCCGAGTGCTGGCTGCCGAGGACGTTGAACGAGCCGATCTGGAAGGTCATCGTCTGGCGCGCGGCCTCGCGCTCGGCGGCGCGGCGCAGCGAGGCGTCGATCTGTGCCTTGGTCTTGTGCACGATCAGCGCGCCGCCGACGACCCGCTGCGGCTTCGGGTCGGGCTTCTTGGCCTGCTTGCCTCGAGGGCCGGCGGCCTCGAGGGGGGCCACCATGCTCGCTCGGGCGGCCGAGAAGCCGCGCAGGGAGTGCTTCACCGGCGGAGCGAGGGGCACCTGCGACGTCAGGTCGAGGGTGGCGTCGGTCGTCGCCTGGGAGTTGTTGCGCATCCCGACGGTCACCACGACGGCCGTGGTGACGCACACGACCAGGACGGTGATGAGGGGGATGAGGGTCCTGATGGCGGGAGTTCCACGGCGGTGGCGAAGATCGCTGTGCCGCCCGGACATGGGCGGCAGTCTAACGGCGGCGCGCGGCAGCCACGATTCAACGCCTGGATTGACCGCGCTTTACCCTGGGGCGTGCCCACGGATGTCCCACTGGACCCCCCTCCGGGCGGGGTGCGGCACTTCCGCCCCGACATCCAGGGTCTGCGCGCGCTCGCCGTCGGCACCGTGATCCTCGCGCACGCGGGCTTCGGCAGCGTCTCGGGCGGGTTCGTGGGAGTCGACGTCTTCTTCGTGATCTCCGGCTTCCTGATCACCTCGCTGCTGATGCGGGAGGCGATGAGGACCGGACGGATCTCGCTGCTCGGGTTCTACGCGCGCCGGGCCCGGCGGATCCTGCCCGCCGCCGCCCTGGTGGCCGTCGTGACGGTGCTGGCCTCGATCCTGTTCCTGCCGCTGGTCCGGGCGGTCGAGATCATCAAGGACTCGATTTGGGCGGCGGCCTTCGGCGCCAACATCCGGTTCGCCGTGGTGGGCACCGACTACTTCGCGAAGGGCGAGCCGGCCTCGCCGCTCCAGCACTACTGGTCGCTGTCGGTGGAGGAGCAGTTCTACCTCGTCTGGCCCCTGCTGCTGGTCGGCGCGATCACGCTCGCGAGCGCCCGCGGCGGCCGACTGGGACGGCGTACCCCGCTGGTGCTGATCGGCGCGCTCAGCCTGGCGTCGTTGGCGTGGTCGGTGTACGCGACGTACCAGTCGCCCACCACGGCGTACTTCTCCACGCTCACCCGAGCCTGGGAGCTCGGGGTGGGTGCGGGCCTCGCGGTCTTCATGTCGCGCGGCCCCGCCAGTTCATCGGTCCGTGCGCCGCGCTGGCTCGTCGAGGCGCTGGGCGCCCTCGGGCTCGGCGCGGTGCTGCTGGCCTGCGTCTGGTACACCCCCGAGACCCGGTTCCCCGGGTTCCAGGCGCTGCTGCCCGTGCTCGGGACGGCCGCCCTGTTGTACGCCGGCGGCGCGGCACATCAGGGTGCGACCTCCCGGCTCATGTCGGTGACCCCGGCGCGGGTGGTCGGCGACTGGTCGTACTCGCTGTACCTCTGGCACTGGCCGATCCTCCGGATCGCCGAGGACCACTTCCACGTGCGCCGGCTGCCGCTGGACAAGGTCTTGCTGTGCCTGCTGCTGATCGTCGGACTCAGTGCGCTGACCTACCGGTTCGTGGAGACGCCGTTCCGGACGGGAAAGATGCCGGCCTTGAGGTTGGACCAGCCGAGGTTCGGCGTCGCGCTGTACCCGGTCAGCCTCGCGCTGGTCCTCGTCGTGGCCGTGGCCGGCCGCGCCTGGATCGACCGCGAGCTCGGTGTCTCTGGCGACAACCCGGCCATCACCACGGCCGACTTCGAGGGCAAGCACCTCAGCAAGGACCGGTACGTCGCGCTGGTGCAGGCCTCAACGCTGGCCGCCCAGAAGGGCCAGCCCATCCCGAGCGACCTCACCCCGCCGCTGCTCGGCCTGCGCAAGGACACCGCGCCGCTGGGCGACTGCGACTACCGCACCGGCACCCGTGGGCTCTGCGCGAACGGCGACCCGGACGCCGACCGCACCCTCGTGCTCATCGGCGACTCGCACGCGCGTGCCTGGTCTCCCGCGATCTCCGAGCTCGGGAGGCAGCAGGGGTACCGCACCTACAACCTCGTCTTCAGCGGCTGTTCGGCCACCCGTGCTGTCCAGGCGGAGCCGCAGAACCTCCGCCCGTGGGCGGACTGCGAGGAGTTCAAGGACTGGGTCGTGGAGACGGTCGACGACCTGCACCCGGACCTGGTGATCGTGGCGACCAGCGCCGTCTCGCCCATCGTCGGGCCGGACGGCGACCCGGTCGGGATCCTCAACCAGCGCGAGGAGTTCCGTTCCCTGGTCG
This sequence comes from uncultured Actinomycetota bacterium, assembly GCA_963782155.1. Lineage (GTDB taxonomy): Bacteria > Actinomycetota > Actinomycetes > Propionibacteriales > Nocardioidaceae > Nocardioides. Next base: position 70,014 of record CAWAIZ010000006.1, on the reverse strand, counting down.
GCGAGGGCTTCGGCGAGGAGCTCGCCCAGCTGAAGCCGCTCACCGAGCGCCTGGTCGTCCTCGGGAACACCCCGAAGCTGCCGCGCGAGCCCGGGGTGTGCATGTCGCAGGGGGACGTGACCCTCGAGGACTGCCTGTTCAAGCGTGGGCCCGTCGCGCACTCCATCCAGATGGACTTCAAGCGGGCCGCCCAGCAGCAGGACGTCGCGTTCGTGAACGCGCTGCCCTGGTTCTGCTACGAGCTGATGTGCCCACCGGTCATCGGCAGCACGATCGCGATGCGCGACAGCGAGCACATGACGACGGAGTACGCCGCGGAGCTGGCCGAACCTCTGGCCCGGAAGCTGCATCTGACGCAGTGATACCAAGTGGGGACCCCAGTGGGGTGATGAGAGCCCCCAGGAAATTACAGGGTTGTAGTTAGCACAGAACCGTTGCGTGTGACTGGTGTGACTGGTGGGATTAGCCCACTCTGCCTCCTGAAGCGCCGCCGAACAGGAAGATCTTCCCCGTGGTCCACCACCTTCCCCGCCCCCGCCGACACGTTCCCGCGCGCCGTTTCGCCGCGGGTGTCGCAGTGCTGGCGACGACTCTCGTCGGGACGACGATGGCTTCCCCGGCGACCGCCAAGGAGACCAGCGCCGCCCGCGCCGTGGCGCCGATGTCCGCGCCGCTCGCGCCGCCCGCTCCGGGCGTCGTCCGGATCACCGAGGCGAACCTGCTCTCCGGCCAGCCCGCCCTGAACTTCCAGGCCGACGCCGCCACGGTGCTGAGCAACCAGCCCGACTTCATCGCCTACAACGAGGTGCCCTACCGCTTCGACATCTTCCTGGCGCCCCCCGGCTACGCCCTCTGGCGCACGCCCGGCCAGTACACCGGAGAGACCCCGGTCGCCTGGCGCACGGACAAGTGGACCGCGATCAACCAGGGCACGGCCGTCGTCAGTGACAAGGGCGGCAAGATGCCCGGCCAGAAGGTCGAGTGGGGCATCCGATTCGCCAACTGGGTCACCCTGCAGGGCATCGACGGCCATGTGATCTCCGTGATCTCGGCCCACCTCGCGCCCGACAGCGACATCACGCACGGCCTGCAGGAGGTCGGGATCAACAACCTGGGGGCGCTCGCGAACCAGCTCTCGGCGTACGGGCCGGTGCTGATGGCCGGCGACATGAACTTCCACTACAACGGCGCGATCCAGTACCCGCGCGACCTGCTGACGTCCTACGGCTTCACGCCGACCTACGACGTCACCGGCACCCACTTCCCGACCGGCGACCACCGCGGCGCGACGATCGACTACGTCTTCCTCAGGAACTCCGCGCAGTTCTCGGTGCTGGGTCAGTACAACCAGGAGCTGTACTCCGACCACGACGCCGTCACCGCGGACCTGGCCTTCACCGACGCGCCGGTGGAGGTGCCGGTGAGCTTCACGCCGGGCACGTTCACCAACGTCCCGGGCAGCAGCCGGCCGGCCGAGCGGACCGTGCTGGACATGATGGTCAAGGCCGTCGACAACGCACCGACCGGCGCAGCCATCCACCTGACGACCGCCAAGCTCGGCGACAAGCCGCTCTACCGCGCGCTCAAGACCGCGATCGACCGCGGGGTGCACGTGCAGCTCGTCACCCGTCGCAACCACCCCTCCAAGCAGGAGAAGGTCCTGATGCGGCTGCTCGGCGACAAGATCTGGAAGAAGGACTTCGCCGTCGGCTGCGACGACGAGTGCCGTCGGATCGAGAGCCGCGGCAACCTCCCGCAGACCCGGCTGCTCGTCAGCCGGTCCGGCGTCAGCACCGCGGTACGGATGGACATCGACATGCCGTCGGTGTTCTCGACCGCACACACGCTGACGACGGCCCGGGTCTGGACCAGCAAGGCGACGTACGACGGCGCGTTCAAGCGGTTCTTCATGCTGGTCGGCCGTGAGCTCTAGGACCGAGACCTAGGTCATACCCGGCTCGGGCGTTGCTGGATAGCCTCCGGCGCATGCCACGCCTGTGCGAGACCGACGGACTCACCGACGACCAGACCGAGATCCTCAAGGCGGTCAGGACGTTCGTCGAGAAGGAGATCCTGCCGGTCGCGACCGAGCTCGAGCACCGGGACGAGTACCCGACCGAGATCGTCGAGGGCCTCAAGGAGCTCGGCCTCTTCGGCTTGATGATCCCCGAGGAGTACGGCGGGCTGGGCGAGTCGCTGCTCACCTACGCGCTGGCGGTCGAGGAGATCGCCCGCGGCTGGATGAGCGTCAGCGGCATCATCAACACCCACTTCATCGTCGCCTACATGCTGCTGCAGCACGGGACCGACGAGCAGAAGCAGAAGTACCTGCCGAAGATGGCCACCGGCGAGGTGCGCGGTGCCTTCTCGATGTCCGAGCCGGGCTGCGGGTCCGACGTGGCCGCGATCACGACCAAGGCGACACGCGGTGACGACGGGTCGTACTCGATCACCGGGCAGAAGATGTGGCTGACCAACGGCGGCTCGGCCAACCTGGTCGCCGTCCTGGTCAAGACCGACGAGGGCGCCGAGTCGGTCTACAAGAACATGACGACCTTCCTCGTCGAGAAGGAGGTCGGCTTCGGCGAGACCGCTCAGGGCGTCACCATCCCCGGCAAGATCGACAAGATGGGCTACAAGGGCGTCGACACCACGGAGATGGTGCTCGAGGGCCACCAGATCTCGGCCGACCAGGTTCTGGGTGGCGAGCCGGGCAAGGGTTTCTACCAGATGATGGACGGCGTCGAGGTCGGCCGCGTCAACGTGGCGGCCCGCGGATGCGGCGTGGCCAACCGGGCCTTCGAGCTCGGCGTCGCCTACTCCCAGCAGCGCGAGACGTTCGGCAAGAAGATCGCCGAGCACCAGGCCGTGCTGTTCCGGCTGGCCGAGATGGCGACCAAGATCGAGGCGGCCCACCAGATGATGGTGCGTGCTGCCCGGAAGAAGGACTCCGGGGCGCGCAACGACCTGGAGGCGGGGATGGCGAAGTACCTCGCCTCGGAGTACTGCTCGCAGGTCGTGGAGGACTCGTTCCGCATCCACGGCGGGTACGGGTTCAGCAAGGAGTACGAGATCGAGCGCCTCTACCGCGAGGCGCCGATGCTGCTCATCGGCGAGGGCACGGCCGACATCCAGCGGATGATCATCGGTCGCCGGCTGCTCGAGGACTACAAGATCTGATCGCCAGTCTCGACGTCAGGCGTTCACGACGTCGGAGATCGCCCAGGTGACCTCCTCGTCGGCGATCAACCGGTCCTGGTCGATGTAGACGCTGGTGGGGTACAGCTGACCGGCCGGCCAGTCGACCTTCACCTGCGCGGCCTTGGTGTCGTTGCCCTGGTCGATGATGTCCTGGATCGACAGCATGAGGTACAGGCCGTCGGGCACGGCGTCGCCGACCTCGTGGCCCTTGCCCGGGGTGGCCCAGGCGACCGAGACGGCCTTCCCGCCCTCAACGGTGACGCGGTACTTCTGGTCGATGTTGGCGCAGAAGCAGCGCTGCTCCAGGGTGTAGGCGTAGTCGGCGTACGGGTAGTCGGGGAGGCTGCCCGGCTCCGGCGCCACCGTCGGGGCGACCGGCGCGGTGGTGGGGGCTTCCGAGGCGGCCGGGTCGGTCGCGACCCGGGTCCCGTCGTCACCGCCGCAGGCGGCCACCGAGAGGGCCAGGGCACTGGTCAGGAGAAGGGCGGCCGAACGCTTGCGCAGGTTCATGGAGGTCTGACGATCCGCGTCGCCCGGCGGTTCCGTATGGTGGAGGGGCCGTCATGCCAGTCAGGTTGTCCGTCACGTTCGAGGAGGAACGATGCCCGCGTCCAGCGACGACTCAGGTGCCAACGAGGATCTCAAGGCCAAGATGCGTGAGGCGCTGGAGCGCAAGAAGCAAGGCGGCGCCAAGGGCAAGGGCGGGGACAACCCGGTGCGCGAGAAGGCGCACGGCTCCGAGGTCACCGGCGGTGCCGCGCCCAAGATGCACCGACGCAAGGCCGGCGGCGGGGGTTCGTGATCTTGGCGTTTGGTCCCAAACGCCAACAATTTGCCCTCTCACGCTGGCGTTTGTGACCAATGACGGGCCGTGCGCCACCGGTTCTGCAGCCGGCGTCGACCCGTCGCGGTGAGGCAGGACTCGTTCAGGTACGTCAGCCATGCGTGGAGTCGTCCGGGGTCGTGATGACGACCGACGATGCGGTCGAGCTCCTGCAGGGTGACCGCGGGATGCGTCACCAGATCGGACGCGGTGAAGCCACGTCGTACCCGTCTGACTTCACTCAAGCGCCGCGAACGGCGTAGGTCCCGGACTCGTTGGCCGGCAACGTCATGGACTGCGCCGTCGTACTCGTGGAGGTCTCCAGTCGCGACCACGACGAGGTCGGCACGGGCGACGAAGGCTCCATCGGAGTCGACGATCGTCACCTGAGGCTCGACGGGTACGTCAGCCACGCGATGGAACATTCGCAGGATGGTCTCCCACGCCGACTCCGAGCGGCCGTCACTGAACGCGAGCGCGGTGCGTAGACGGCGAGACCCTGGCAAGCCGGAGTGGGCGAGCTCTTCCAGCTCCGCGACGGACACGTCGCCCAGGCGCAGTGCTGAGTCGATCATCGGGACCAGATCGAGCACGGCGAGATCACGGGCTGCGCGCAGTAGTACGGCTCCAGGCGCGTCGACCGGAAGGCCCTGGCGCGTGATGCCCTCGGCGACGCGCCCGAGCCGCGAGCAGATGAGCCCCGCCCGGCGTGGCCGGTTGTCGGCTGTCGTGGCCGCGAAGACGGGCACCTCGGCGGGAAGCTTCGGCAACCACCAGCCGTAGAGCTCGGCAGCCGTCACGTGAGTGAAGACCGCGTCGGGAGGAAGAACGAGTCGCCAAGCAGTCAGGTCGCGGAGGCGTTCGACGGTCTCGTCGGCGGCAAGCTTGAGCACCATCAGCCCGTGGCTCACTCGTCGGTAGGACGGAGATCGGTAGCGCCCGCGTACGGGTTCGGGTGGTTCCATCTCGCTTGCTTGCCCGGGGTCCCGAGTCTCCAACCCCTGCGATCCCAAGGCTGTGGATGACCGCCTCAAACGGCGTCCCTCCGGCGCCATTGGTCAGAAACGCCAGCCAGATGCCCAGCTTGTTTGGCGTTTGGGACCAAACGCCAAGTACCCACGAGCCAGTCAGACCAGGCAGAACTCGTTGCCCTCCGGGTCGGCCATGGTGATGTGGTCGAGCTGGTCGTCCTGCATCGACCGGTAGGCCACGCTGGCCCCGGCATCGACCAGGACGTGCGCGAAGGCCTCGATCCGCTCGGTGCGCTTGTCGGCGTCCAGGTGGCGGCCTCCGCTGACCTGGAGGTCGATGTGCAGCCGGTTCTTGGCCGTCTTGGGCTCGGGCACCTTGAGGAAGCTGATCTTCGGCAGCACGCCCAGGGGGTCCTGCAGCGACGCGCCGTCACCCCACTCCTCCTCGGGCACGGCGAAGTGCTCGAGCCAGGCCTCCCACGTGTCCCAGCCCTCCGGCGGAGGCGAGTCCTGGTAGCCCAGGGCCACGGTCCAGAAGCGGGCCATCACCTCGGGGTCCACGCAGTCGAAGGTCAGCGTCCAGCGGGTCGTCATGCAGCCTCCGGTGATCGGCGTACGGCGGGTGAGGTATCCCACGCTCCCACGCGCTGGTGAGCGATCCGCACCGACCGGCACGATGGGTGGATGCAGTTCGGCCGCAGCTATGAGGAGTTCGAGGTCGGGGCGACCTACCGGCACTGGCCAGGCAAGACGGTGACCGAGTACGACGACCACCTGTTCTGCCTGCTCACCATGAACCACCACCCGCTGCACCTCGACCGCCACTACGCCGAGGACACCACGCAGTTCGGCCAGAACGTGGTGGTCGGCAACTACGTCTACTCACTGGTGTTGGGGATGTCGGTCCCGGACATCTCCGGCAAGGCGATCGCCAACCTCGAGGTGGAGTCGCTGCGCCACGTCGCGCCGACGTTCCACGGCGACACGATCTATGCCGAGTCGCGGGTGCTCGACAAGCGCGAGTCCTCGACCAAGGACGACCGGGGCGTGGTCCACGTGGAGACGATCGGCTACAACCAGGACGGCACCGTGGTCTGCATCTTCCGCCGCAAGGTGATGGTGCCGAAGCAGAGCTACCTCGACGCCCGCGGCGGGGAGCAGCCCGGCCGGCCGGCACCGGTGCCGGACAAGAACTGGCCGGACAAGAACGGGCCGGACACGAACGGGCCGGACAAGAACGGGCCGGACAAGAACGGGCCGGACAAGAACGGGCCCGGACCGGCGACGGGCTAGGCAAGCAGCAGCGAGCCCACCACGAGCACGGTCGTCAGGGCGAACACTCCCGTCGCGAACCGTCGGACCCACGGGTTGGCCGCGGTGGCCGTCCCGAGCACGATCAGCAGGGTCGCGGTGGTCAGGAAGTAGCGCTGCTGGATCGGCGCCGAGCCGGAAGCCACCCAGGTCATCACGACCAGGACGGCGGGAAGGACGGCGGCGGCCAGGACCGCCACCAGCGCCAGCGGGGAGGCCGGGTCGCCGGGGGCCGGCGCGGCCAGCCTGCCGGTGTCGAGCAGCCGCGGCAGCCGGACCTGGAGTCCGAGCCCCCACACCATGCCCGTGAGGGCGACGCTGACGGTGAAGAGGTACGGGTTCGCGAGGACGTCCCACACCAGTCCGGTGAAGGGCGCCATCGAGGTGTTGAAGGCGAACAGCGAGAGGTCGTCCAGGGCGCTGAAGGGCACCTGCGCCGCTTCCTCCAGCGGGTTGTCACCCCCGGTCCCGCGGAGGACGGGCTGGAGCAGGCGGCTGACAGCCGCCAGACCGACCACGACGGTGAAGACGGTGGAAGCGGTCGCCCATCGCACGAGCCGGTCCCTCCTCGGCCGGCCGGCGGTGACCAGGAAGACCCACATGACCAGGACGACCGCGAACCCGATGATGGCCGTCTCCTTGGCCGTCACCGCGGCCAGGCCGGCGACTCCCAGGACCGCCGCCTGCCGGAGAGCCGGGAGACACCCGCTGGTGGCGAGCCGCACGGCGAGCACGGCGAGCCAGGCGACGGCCGCGTGCACGAACGCGTCGGGGTTGACGGTGATGCCCTGCAGCAGGATCGCCGGGGTCACCGACGCTCCGACCCCGACGACCAGGGCCGCCGGCCGGGAGCACCCCAGGAGCATCATCAGCACGACGAACCCGGCGGCCGCGGCGGCCAGCCAACCGGTGTTCGCGGTGCGCGCGCAGGTGCGGGGCGACAGCGACGTGACCGCCTCGCAGACGCGGTACGGGACCGCGGTCGCCGCGTAGTAGGTCGGCGCGTAGTTGGTGGCCGTACTCAGCCCGCCGTACGGCGCGAGCTTCGGCGAGTAGTGCGCCGACCCGCACGCCTCGATGGCGGCCCACGCAGGGGGGCGGGGGTCGACGCACGCGAACTCCTCGAGCGTCACCTGGCCCAGGTCCTCGTAGACGGCCGGAACGTGCCCGTGGGCCAGCTTGACGACGTAGTCGAGATGAGAGGGCTCGTCGAAGATCGTCTCGGGGTGGCGGCCGATCCCCACCAGGGCGATGGCCTCCGTCAGCGCGAACGCGACCAGCGCCCAGACGGCCACCGTGCCCATGCGAGAGAGACGGGACCGCGGCACCCGCGGATCCTAGTCGGGGGGCCCGAAGGCCCGTGCCAGCGGCAGGATGCCCAGTACCAGCACCATCGGCATCGCGAAGCCGACCCGCAGGGAGCCGGCCCCGACAACGCCGGTCATGACCGCACCCAGCAGCGCGCCGACGTAGTTGAACTGGTTGAACCTGGCGATCACCGCGTCGACCCGGGTCCGCCGCTCGGCGGGGTCGGTGCCGTCGCCGCCCGCGAGCCGGGCGGCCGCGGAGAAGCTGAGCGGCGCGACGACCGCGACCCCGGCTCCCATCACCAGGAAGCCGAGCACCGCGACGGGCCAGGCCGGTGCGAACACGACGATCGCGAGCCCGAGGCAGGCCACCACTGCGCCGGCGCGCAGCACCCGGACGGCCCCGTGGCGGCGTACCAGTCCGTCACCGGCGAGCCGGACCAGGCCACTGGCCAGCAGGTACGGGAACGTCGCCAGCGCCACCAGCCGCGACGGCGCGTCCACCGCCCTCTCGAGGTACGTCGGTCCCCACGTGAAGGCGGCGGTGTCGACCATGTAGAAGAGCACCAGCGCCGCGCCGACCAGCAGGATGGCCCGCCACGGCACGGTCGTCCCGGGTACGTCGGGCGATGGTGCGCCGGCGCGTTCGTGGGCGAGGTACGGCGCGGCGCAGGCCGCGACGGGTACCACGGCCAGCAGCGCCATCCAGTGGAGGTCGAGGTCGGCGGTGGCCAGGGTCAGCGCCGCCGCCACCAGGCCGCCGAGGGTCCACGCGCCGTGGAAGGACGGCAGGATCGGCCGGCCGTAGCGGTGCTCGAGGGCGACGGCCTGCATGTTGACCACCGCGTCGACGACGCCGAGCGCGACGCCGTACCCGGCGACGGCCGCCGCGAACACCGCCACGTCCGGCGCGAGGGTGGCCACCGGAACGGTGACGGCGATGCCGAGGAGCGAGGTCCGCAACAGCGCAGCCGATCCGACGCGCGGCGCGAACCGCTCGGCCGCCAGCGTGCCGACCCCGGCGAGCAGCACGAGCGTGAGCAGCAGCAGGGACAGGTCGAGCTCGGAGAGCGACCACTTGTCCGAGAACTCCGGGAGCCGGGTCGTCAGGCTGATGAACACGAAGCCCTGGGTGGCGAAGGCCCCGGCCACCGCGAGGCGGGTCCGGCCGAGGGTCACGCGTCGCATCGTGGCAGATCTGCCTCTAGCGTGAGCCCGTGAACACGTGGGAACGGCGCATGGAATGGCCCCTCACCGTCGCCGCCGTCGTCTTCCTGGGCGCCTACGCCTGGCCGATCCTCGATCCCGGCCTGCCGACCGGGGTGACGCGGGCGTGTTCGTTGGTGGGGTGGGCGGTGTGGGTGCTGTTCGCCGTCGACTACGCCGCGCGCGTCGCCGCCGCGCAACACCGCGTCACCTGGATCGTGCGGCATCCCCTGGAGCTCGTCGTGCTCGTGCTGCCGATGCTCCGGCCGTTGCGGGTGCTCCGGCTGGTCACGCTGCTGCGGGTGCTGAACCGGACGGCGGCCGGCAACCTCCGCGGCCGGGTCGCGCTCTACGTGACGGCGGGGACGTCGCTGATCGCCTTCGTCGCGGCGCTGGCCGTGCTCGAAGCCGAGCGAGGAGGTGACAACGCGTCCATCACGACGTTCGGCGACGCCATCTGGTGGGCGTGCGCCACGATGACGACGGTGGGGTACGGCGACGTGTACCCGGTCACGACCGCCGGGCGGTTCGTCGGGGTCGGGCTGATGATCGGCGGCATCGCCCTGCTCGGCACCGTGACGGCGACGTTCGCGTCGTGGCTGGTCGAGGCGGTCCGCGAGGAGAACGACGAGACCGAGGACCAGCTCGACGCCGTCCAGGCGGAGCTGGTCGCGATCCACGAACGGCTAGACCGCGTGCTGGAGGGGCGATGACCGGCTACGACGGTGAGATCTGGCTCGTCCGGCACGGCGAGACCGAGTGGAGCCGGGACGGCAAGCACACGTCGACGACGGACCTGCCGCTCACGCCGGAGGGGGAGCGCGTCGCGCTCTCGCTGCGCGATCGGCTGGCCGACGTGTCGTTCGACGTGGTCCTGACCAGCCCGATGCGGCGCGCGCGGGAGACCGCCTCCCTGGTGGGCCACGGAGAAGCCATGGTCGACCCGGACCTCGTGGAGTGGGGGTACGGCGAGTACGAAGGCCGCACCACCGCCGAGATCCGCGAAGAGGTCCCGGACTGGACGATCTGGTCGCACCCGGCGCCGGGTGGGGAGACCCCCGCCCAGGTGAGTGAGCGGCTCGACCGGGTGGTCGGCCGGCTCCGCGACGTACCTGACCGGGCTCTGGTCTTCGGTCACGGGCACGCCCTGCGGGCCCTGACGGCGCGGTGGCTGGACCTTCCGGTCACCGACGGGCGGCTGTTCCGGCTGGACACCGCCACGCTGTCGCGGCTGGGGTACGAACGGGACAACGCCGTGATCTTGGCCTGGAACTCCTGACCGGAACACCTGACCAGGACTCTTGACGCCTTCCCCGTCCCTCACGACGGTGGACCCATGCCCCTGCGGGCGGGCTGCCCCCGCTGTCGCGCCGACGTCGATCACCAGCCGGGCTCGACCGCGCCCGCTCGCTGTCCGGTGCACGGCGAGGTACGGACGATGTGGTTGCCGGGCGGGCAGGACGACGTGTCGTACGACGCGTTCGCCGACCACCTGGGTGCGGCGGCCGACTTCCCGACGTACCTGCCCTGGCCGATGAGCCCCGGCTGGTCCGTCACCGACTTCGCGGTGGTCGGCGACCCGGGCGCCGGCCGCGCGTGGGCGACGGTCACCTGCGTGTCGGGGACGAGCGAGCTCGACGGGCCGGTGGACGTGTTCGTCGTCGCCGAGGAGCCCGGCACCGGCCTGGGCGCGCGGTGCGCGTCGATGGAGCGCAGCGACCCGGGTCGCGAGGTGGGCGAGGGCCAGCCGACGGTGAAGGTGCGGATCGGCAGCCAGGCGGTGCCGCTGTGGGTGGTATCGACGGCGGCGGCTGACGAGCGGTTCGACCGGTCGGTGTTCGCGGGCGAGGCCGACGGGCGTTGGCTGTGGCTCGTGCTGCGGCCGGCGTCGGCGATGCTGCTGCTGCGTGACGACTGGATCCTGCGCGACGTGTCCGGCATCGGCCCGCCGCTGTTGGAGATGCCCTTCGGAGGCCCGCGGCCGATCTGGTGAGCCGGCCGGCTGGTGAGAGGCTGGGTGGGTGCGTATCGACCTCCACACCCACTCGCTGGCCAGCGATGGGACGCTCTCGCCTGCGGGAGTGATGCGGGCGGCCTCGACGGCCGGGCTCGACGTCGTGGCGCTCACCGACCACGACACCGCGCAGGGGTGGCCGGAAGCGATCGCCGAGGCCGCTTCCCTGGGCATCGAGCTGGTGACCGGGATCGAGGTCAGCACGAGGTTCGAGCACGCCGGCGTGCACCTGCTGGCCTACCTCCCCGACGCCGACGACCCGGCTCTCGGCCTGGCGCTGGACCGGGTGCTGGCCGGCAGGAACGCCCGGGTGCCCGCCATCTTGTCCCGCCTGCGTGAGGCGGGGGTGGACCTCACCGAGGACGACGTACGACGCGTGGCCGTGGGGACGCCCGCCACCGGCCGGCCGCACGTGGCCGACGCGCTGGTGGCGCAAGGGGTGGTGGCGGACCGGGCGGAGGCCTTCGAGCGGTACCTCAACCCGGGCCGGCCGGGGTTCGCGACGAGGTCGGCCGAGGACCTCGAGGTCATGGTGCCGACGGTCGTCGCGGCCGGCGGCGTACCCGTCATCGCGCACCCGTGGGCGCGGACCGCTGGCAACGTGCTCACCGAGGCGGCGTTCGCGCGGTTGAAGGAGCTCGGGCTGGCCGGCATCGAGGTCGACCATCAAGGGCACGCCTCGTGGATGCGGGCCGAGCTGCGCGGCATCGCCCGCAACCTGGGCCTGGTGGTCACGGGCTCCAGCGACTACCACGGCGCGGGCAAGGTCGACCACGAGCTGGGCTGCAACACGACCGACCCGGACGAGTACGCGCGGATCCTCGAGCTGGCCTCGACCGCACGGGCCACGCGGGCCGCCCGATGAGCGACTTCGTCGACACCACGCTGCTCACGAGTGCGTTCGTGACGCTGTTCGTGATCATGGACCCGGTCGGTACGGTGCCGATCTTCCTGTCCTTGACCAGCGGGCGCTCGAAGGCGACCGCCCGGCGGGCGGCCTGGCAGGCCGTGGCCGTGTCGTTCGTGGTGATCACCGCGTTCGCGTTCTTCGGGCAGCGGATCCTCGAGTACCTCCACATCTCCCTCCCCGCCCTCCAGGCCGCCGGCGGGCTGCTCCTGCTGCTCGTCGCCCTCGAGCTGCTGACCGGCAACGAGAAGGAGCCGACCGCCCAGGCCGGGACCAACATCGCGATGGTCCCGCTCGGCACCCCGCTGCTCGCCGGACCGGGCGCCATCGTCGCGACCATGCTCTTCTCCCGGCGGGTCCACGACTTCGCCGACTTCGTCGCCGTCGGCCTGGCCGTCGTCCTGGTCCACCTCTGCATCTGGGCCGCGATGCGCTACTCCCTGCCCATCCTGCGGCTGATCCGCGAGTCCGGCGTCCTCCTCGTCACCCGGATCGCCGGTCTCCTGCTCTCCGCCATCGCCGTGCAGCTCGTCGCGGACGCGGTACGTGCGTTCATTGCGGGCGAGGGGTAGCCACCGCTGGTCTCGAGTCTCCGCCTACTTGCGGCCGATCGACTGGAAGCGCTGGGTGATGCGGGTGGGGACGAGGCGGGTGGCGGTGGTGATGACCTTGTACCGACCGCCGGGCACCGACAGGGACTTCCCCTTGTCGAAGTCCTTGAGGGCCTCGGCGACCAGGAAGTCGGCGTCCAGCCAGAGGTAGCCCGAACCGCGGCGGACGTTCATGCGCTCGTGGAACTCGGTCTTCGTGAAGCCCGGGCAGAGGGTGGTGACGGTGACGCCCTTCGGGCGGTACTCGTTCGCGGCCCAGGCGCCGAAGCTGTTCACGTAGGCCTTGGCGGCGGAGTACGAGCCGCGCGGGAGGAACGCCGCGACGCTGGAGACGTTGATGATCCCGCCGTGGCCGCGCGCGCTCATCGCGCCGAGAGCTGCGTGCGAGAGCCGCATCACGGCGACGACGAGGACGTCGAGCATGCCCTGCTCGTCCTCGACGTCGTTGTCCCCGAAGCGCTTCTTCAGACCGAACCCGGCGTTGTTGACCAGCAGCTCGATCGGCCGGTCCGCGGACGCGACCCGCTCCTCCACGACGGCGAGGGACGCGCGGTCGGACAGGTCGGCGGGCAGCACCTCGACCTCGACGGAGTACGTCGCACGCAGGTCCGCCGCGACCTCCCCGAGGCGGGTGGCGTCCCGGGCCACCAGGACCAGGTCGTCGCCGCGGGCGGCGAGCTGCCGGGCGAACTCCAGGCCGATGCCGGCGGTCGCGCCGGTGACGAGTGCGGACATGCGCCCCAGCAAAGCAGGTGGCTGCCGCGCCCAGCGCCCCCCGTCCGGCATGATGGCCGTGATGACCACCACCCTCGCTGTCGCCAACCAGAAAGGCGGCGTCGCCAAGACCACCAGCGTCGCCTCGCTCGGGGCCGCCCTGGCTGAGCTCGGCCACTCGGTGCTGCTGGTCGACCTCGACCCGCAGGCCTGCCTGACCTTCTCCCTCGGCATCGACCCTGAGGACATCGAGGTGTCGATCCACCACGTGCTGACCAAGGGCACGCACGCGACCGAGGTCATCATCGAGACCGACGACGGCGTCTCGCTGCTGCCGGCCACCATCGAGCTCGCGCGGGCGGAGGCCGACCTGCTCACCCGCACCGGCCGCGAGCAGGTCCTCAAGGCCGCGCTCGGGGACCTCGCCGACGAGGTCGAGTACGACTGGGTGCTGCTCGACTGCCCGCCGTCGCTCGGCGTCCTCACCGTCGCCGCGCTGACGGCCGCCGACGGCGTGCTCATCCCGCTCCAGTGCGAGACCCTCTCCCACCGCGGCGTGGGCCAGCTGCTCGACACCGTGCACGACGTACGCCGCTTCACCAACCGCGACCTCGAGGTCTGGGGCGTGCTGCCGACGCTGTACGACGGGCGCACCAACCACGCGCGCACGGTCCTGGAGACGATCTCGGAGACCTACGAACTCGACGTGATCGAGCCGCCGATCCCGAAGACCATCAAGTTCGCCGAGGCGCCGGCCGCGGGCCGCTCGATCCTGGCCACCTCGCGCAGCAGCAAGGGGGCGAGGGCCTACCGGGAGGCGGCGGCGAACCTGGTCACGCGCAGCAAGAAGCGATCGGGACGCCGATGAGCAAGCACCGGCAGACCCAGGTGCGGCCGCGGTACGGCCGGCTGGCGACGGCGGGTGCTTCGGTCGCGGTCACCGCGATCGCCCTGCTCGGCGGCACCGGCATCCTCCCGATCAGCTCGGGCGGCACCCCCGCGCAGGCGTCCGACGAGCTGGCCGGCCAGGCGCAGCCGAAGACCGACGCCGGCTCCACCCGATCCGACGTCGCGCAGGACGAGCCGACGAAGGGCGAGAAGAATCAGGGCACGGGTGTCGGGGAGTCCGCGGACTCCGCCGAGAGCCGGGTCGACCCCAAGCTCGACACCGCGCTGCCCGCCGACTCCGGCACCGGCAAGCGCATCGTGTACAGCCAGGGCCGCCAGCGTGTCTGGCTGGTCTCCGACGACACTGCCGTCCTGCGCACCTACCCCGTCTCGGGCAGCGTCTTCGACAACCTGCACCCCGGGACGTTCGACGTGTACTCCAAGTCCGAGGACGCCTGGGGCGTCGACGACTCGGGCAGCATGAAGTACTTCGTGCGCTTCACGCAGGGCGACACGGGCGCCGCCATCGGCTTCCACGACATCCCCGTCAAGGACGGGGAGCTCGTGCAGACCGAAGCCCAGCTCGGTACGCCGCTGAGCCACGGCTGCGTGCGTCAGCGCCGGGCGGACGCCATCGCGCTGTGGAAGTTCGCGCCGCTCGGCACGACCGTCGTCGTGACGGCCTGACGGCTCAGGCGGACTCGGCGGCCGGCTTCGAGGACGAGCCGCGGCGCCGGCGGCGCCGGTTGCGCGAGGCGCCGCCCTCGCCGGTGGTGGACGCCGCCTCGGTCGTGGTCGCGGCGGACGTGCTGCCGTCGGACTGGCTACCGGACTGGCCACCGCGCGTACGCCGACGGTTGCGGTCGCGGGAAGGACGCTCGGACCGCTCGCGAGCGGGTCGCTCGGAGCTCTCGGGGCGCGGCTTCCGCTCGACCGGGGCCGGGTCGACGATCCGGCCCTTGGTGCCCGGCGCGATGCCGAGGTCGTGGTAGAGGTGCTCGGAGGTGGAGTACGTCTCCTGCGGCTCGTCGAAGGGCAGGTCGAGCGCCTTGTTGATCATCTTCCAGCGATGCAGGTCGGCCCAGTCCACGAAGGTGACGGCGATGCCGGAGGCGCCGGCGCGGCCGGTACGGCCGATCCGGTGGATGTAGGTCTTCTCGTCCTCGGGGCACGTGTAGTTGATGACGTGGGACACGCCCTGCACGTCGATGCCGCGGGCGGCCACGTCGGTGGCGACGAGCACGCGGATCTTGTCCTCGCGGAACTTGGTGAGCGCCTTCTCGCGGGCCACCTGCGCCATGTCACCGTGCAGCGGCGAGGCCTTGAACCCGCGCTCGGCGAGGTCGTCGGCGATCCGCTGGGACTGACGCTTGGTGCGGGTGAAGACGATGATCTTGTCGGAGTCCTCGGCCTGGAGGATCCGGCCGATGATCTCGGGCTTGTCGAGGTCGTGGGCCTGGAAGATGAACTGCGCGGTCGCCGGCACCAGCTGGGTGTCGTAGGACGACTCGGCGCGGATGTTCATCGGGTGCCGCATGTGGGTGCGGGCCAGGGAGACGATCGCGGCCGGCATGGTGGCCGAGAAGAGCATCGTCTGGCGGGTTTCGGGCGTCATCTTGAGGATGCGCTCCACGTCGGGCAGGAAGCCCAGGTCGAGCATCTCGTCGGCCTCGTCGAGCACGAGCGCGTGCACGTGGGAGATGTCCAACGCGCGGCGGTTGCAGAGGTCGATCAGGCGACCGGGAGTACCGACCACGATGTCGACGCCGGCGGTCAGGGCGTCGAGCTGGCCCTCGTAGGGGACGCCGCCGTAGACGGTGAGGACTCGCAGGCCGCGGTCCTTGCTGGCCAGGTGGAGGTCGCCGGACACCTGGAGCGCGAGCTCGCGGGTCGGCGCGACGATCAGCGCCTGCGGCTTGCCCTGCGGCATCTCGGCGTACGCCGCGTCCTTGGGGGACACGCTGCGC
This sequence comes from uncultured Actinomycetota bacterium, assembly GCA_963782155.1. Taxonomy (GTDB): domain Bacteria; phylum Actinomycetota; class Actinomycetes; order Propionibacteriales; family Nocardioidaceae; genus Nocardioides. The sequence goes on along the minus strand of CAWAIZ010000006.1, from coordinate 54,094 downwards.
TGCATCACGGGGATCCCGAAGGCGAGCGTCTTGCCGGTGCCGGTGCGGGCCTGGCCGATCAGGTCGGTGCCGAGCAGGGCGACCGAGAGGGTCATCTCCTGGATGGCGAAGGGGACGGTGATGCCGGCGCGCTCGAGCGCGTCGCAGATCTCGGGGTCGACCCCGAGCTCACGGAACGTGGTCACGATGTGGAGTTCTCTTTTCGACTAGGTCCGTACGGCGGACCAGGACTCGAGCGAGAGCTCACGCGGTCTGCCGCGCACATGCGCCCGCCTCTGTCACACATCCGCGCACCCGGATCGGGGCGCAGGTCAGGCGGGGTCTTGCTCCTCATCCTATCGGTAGGTTGGATGCATGCCCGCATTCCACGAGTCTTCGGACCCGGCGGACTTCCAGGACCCGGCCTACCGCGAGGCCGTGGTCGACCTCCTCGGGGCCATCTCCTACGGCGAGATCTCGGCGTTCGAGCGGCTCGCGGAGGACTCGAAGATGGCCCCGGCGATCCGCGACAAGGTGGCGCTGGCGAGCATGGCCGCGGCCGAGCTCGGGCATGTCGGCCGGCTTCACGAGCGTCTGACCGAGCTCGGGGCGGACCCGTTCGAGGCGATGGCGCCGTTCATCGAGCCGATTGAGAAGTTCCACCGCCACACGGCGCCCGCGGACTGGTACGAAGGGCTGGTCAAGGCCTACGTCGGCGACGGGCTCGCCGCGGACTTCTACCGCGAGATCGCGGCGTACCTGGACGCTGCCACCCGTGACTTGGTCATCGCCTCGCTGGAGGACTCCGGCCAGGCAGACTTCGTGGTGGACCGCATCCGCGGCGCCATCGCCGCTCAGCCAGCGGTGGCCGGCAGGTTGGCCCTCTGGGGGCGGCGGCTGATGGGGGAGGCCCTCACCCAGGCCCAGCGGGTCGCCGCCGAGCGCGACGCCCTGTCGGCGCTGCTCGCGGGCGGCATCGACCGGCCGGGGCTGGACCTGGCCGCGATCGGCCGGATGTTCACCCGGATCACCGACCGGCACGCCGAGCGGATGGCCGAGCTCGGCCTGTCGTCCTGAGGCCTGCCGTTCCTGAGGCCGGTCAGACCCTGACGCCGGTGCGGCTCCGGACGCGGTAGCCGGCGACGGCCGTCACGAGCACCGCGGCCACCACCACCTGCCAGGTGTGCCGCCACCAGTCGAAACCGGCCGTGTTGTCCTTGAAGAACAGCGTGTACAGGAAGTTGCCGAGGTAGATGCCCCCGATGCCGCAGGCGATCGTCAGCCAGGTCGGGATCCGGACGTCGCCACGGGCGAGCTTCTTGCCGAACCAACCGATGATGGCGCCGCCGATGATGGCGAAGATGAGGTCGAACATGCCTCGATCGTGCCTCGCCCGCCGTCGGAAATCACGGCCGGGACCGGCGAATCAGGGTTGAACCAGGGTCAGGAGCGGAACCCCACCTGGCCCGCGACGCCGCCGCCGATCTCGACGTAGGCGATCTTCTCGCCCGGCACCAGGATGCGGCGGCCCCGGGTGTCGTCGATGGCGAGCGTGCCGTTGTTCTTGACCGCCTCGGTGACCTGCTTCTCGATGTCGTCGCGGGACTCGTTGGTCTCCAGGACGACCTCGCGGGGCGCGTGCTGCACGCCGATCTTGACCTCCATGGGTCGTTCTCCTTCTACTGCTCAGTGCTCGTCGGACAGGGGGTAGCCGCGGATCCCGCGCCAGGCGAGACCCGCGACCAGCGCGGCGGCCTCGGTCTGCTTGATCCCGGACGACTCCGAGAGCCAGAACCGGGCGCTGACCTGGGCCATTCCCACCAGCGACACCGCCAGCAGCCGGGACGCGGCGTCGGTGAGGCCGGTGTCCTCGTGGATGACCGACGCGATCATCGTCGCGCAGTCGGCCGTCACTCGATCCACGCGCTCACGCACGGCGGGTTCGTTGGTCAGGTCGCTCTCGAAAACGAGGCGGAAGGCGCCGGTCTCGCCGGCGACGTACTCGAAGAAGACGTCCATGGTGGCCGCGACCCGCTGCTTGTTGTCGTGCGTCGACTCCAGGGCGACTCGGCAGTTGTCGACGACGTCGTCGCAGGAGGCGTCGAGGAGGGCGAGGTACAGGTCGAGCTTGCCGGGGAAGTGTTGGTAGAGCACCGGCTTGGAGACACCCGCACGCTCGGCGATGTCGTCCATCGCGGCCGCGTGGAAGCCCTGCGCGACGAACACCTCGAGCGCCGACTCGAGCAGCTGGGCGCGGCGCTCGGGGCGGGGGAGGCGACCGCCGCGGGGGCGCGTGGGGGCCCCCGAGTTCCGTCCGTCGCTCACGATCGGCGAGCCTACTCGGGAGTACGTCGGGTCCGGATGACGGGACGCGGCGCGGGCGGCGGCGGGGCTGAGGGGAACATGAACGTCCGGCGGGGCGTTCTCACCGCGACGTCCCCACTGACCCCATTTCTCAGGCCCAGGAGCAAACGTGTCCTTCCCACCGCTGGTGGAGCCCGCTACCGAGCTGACGATCGACGAGGTACGTCGCTACAGCCGGCACCTGATCATCCCCGACGTCGGCATGGCCGGTCAGAAGCGGCTGAAGAACGCGAAGGTGCTCGTGATCGGGGCAGGCGGGCTCGGCAGCCCCGCGCTCCTGTACCTCGCCGCGGCCGGCGTCGGCACGCTCGGCATCGCGGAGTTCGACGAGGTCGACGAGTCCAACCTGCAGCGTCAGATCATCCACGGGCAGTCCGACATCGGGAAGTCCAAGGCCCGGTCGGCCAAGGAGTCGGTTCTCGAGGCCAACCCCCACGTCAACGTGGTGCTGCACGAGGAGCGCCTCGACAACGACAACGTCATGCAGGTCTTCGAGGGCTACGACCTGATCGTCGACGGCACCGACAACTTCGCGACCCGCTACATGGTCAACGACGCGGCGTACTTCCTCGGGATCCCCTACGTGTGGGGCTCGATCTACCGCTTCGACGGGCAGGCGTCGGTGTTCGCGCCGACGCTGGGCGGCTCTGTTGAAGGCGGGGCGCCGTGCTATCGGTGCCTGTACCCCGAGCCGCCGCCGCCGGGCATGGTCCCGAGCTGCGCCGAGGGCGGCGTGCTGGGCGTGCTGTGCGCCAGCATCGGCTCGATCCAGGTCAACGAGGCGATCAAGCTCATCACCGGCATCGGCGACCCGGCCATCGGCAAGCTGGTGATCTACGACGCCCTCGAGCTCGACTGGCGCAAGCTGAAGGTGCGCAAGGACCCGAACTGCGCGCTGTGCGGCGAGAACCCCACCGTCACCGGTCTGATCGACTACGACAACTTCTGCGGCGCGGTATCCGAGGAGGCCCTCGACGCCGCGGCAGGCTCGACGATCTCGGTGACGACCCTCGAGCACATGCTCAAGGAGCAGGCCGAGGGCGCTCGTGACCTGGTGCTGGTCGACGTCCGAGAGCCGAACGAGTACGAGATCAACCAGATCCCCGGCTCGGTGCTGATCCCGAAGGGCGAGTTCCTCAACGGGCACGCCATCGGTCAGCTGCCCGGCGTCGACTCCGGCAAGCAGGTCGTCATCTACTGCAAGACCGGCATCCGCAGCGCGGAGGCGCTGGCTGTGGTCAAGGGCGCGGGGTACTCCGACGCCGTTCACGTGGGCGGTGGCGTGGTGGCCTGGGTCAATCAGATCGATCCGTCGCAGCCGTCGTACTGACGCAGCCTCTCGGTGGTTGAGGTGCGAAGGCCGTCAAGGCCGTCAAGGCCTGTGCCTCGAAACCACCGATCGTGATGAGTGGTTTCGAGGCTCGTCGCTGCGCACCTACGCCCTCTTACCACCGAGGTGTCGCGTAACCCACGCCACGTACCTCCGTTGAAGCCTCTATGCACACGAAGAGAATCCTGACCGCTCTCGGAGGAGCCGCGCTGCTCACGGCCGCCGTACTCAGCGCCCCACAGGCGACGGCAGCCCCCACGTGGGCGCCGGCTGCCACGGCGAAGATCCACCCCGGAACGATGATGTACACCTCCGGTGCCCAGTGCACCGCGAACTTCGTCTACACCGACGGTGCGGGCAGCACCTACGTCGGGTACGCCGCGCACTGCGCCGGCCTCGGTGAGGCGACCGACACCGACGGCTGCCAGGCCGACTCCCTGCCGCTCGGCACCCGCGTGACCTTCAACGAGGGCGGCTCCCTGATCAACGAGGGGACCGTCGTCGGCAACGGCACCCTGGTCTACTCGTCCTGGCTGACCATGCACCAGCTCGGGACCACCGACGCCAACACGTGCGCCTACAACGACCTGGCGCTGGTCAAGGTCGACGCCGGCGACGTCTCGAAGGTGAACCCGAGCGTGCCGTTCTGGGGCGGTCCGACCGGGATCGACACCGACGGCACCGCGGCCGCGGACCGCGTGTGGACCTACGGCAACTCGAGCCTGCGGTTCGGCATCACCCAGCTCTCCCCGCACACCGGCATCAGCCTGGGCGACCAGGCGGCCGACGGTGGCTGGTCGCACCCGCTGTACACCGTGACCCCGGGCATCCCTGGTGACTCCGGCTCCGGCTTCCTCAGCGCGGGCGGCAAGGCGATCGGCACCCTGTCGACGCTGGGCCTGGCCCCGCTGCCGGCGTCGAACAACATCGGCGACCTGGCCAAGGAGCTGGCGTTCGCGCAGGCCCACTCCGGCTTCGCCGGCCTCCAGCTGGTGAACGGGACCGAGCCGTTCGACCCGGTCCTGTAACCGGTCGGTCAGACGTGACCCCATCGTGACCTGCGTCGGGGGCGGTGCTGAGTAGGTTCGGCGCATGCCCGAACCGGACACCGCTCCCGGCGCCAACGCGTTCCGCGCGTCGGTGACCGCGGTCGTCGGCGTGCTGGGTGCCGTGGCCTTGCTCCTGCTGCTGGTCACGTGGGCGGCGACCATCGGGCCTCAACAGGTCGTCACCGACGCCGGCAACCCGCCGACGAACATGTCGGTCCCGCCGAGCACGGCCACCGCGGCTCCGGAGAAGGACGCGCGGCCGCTGCCCCAGGGCAAGGGCGACCGAGACGTCCTGTTCACCGTTGTCACCATCGTCGCCACCATGCTGGCGAGCATCGTGATGCTGGCGGTCCTGCTCACGGTGCTCCGCTGGCTGATGACCCGCGAGTGGTGGCGGAGGAGCGAGCCGGAGCCGCCGGAGGTGGCGTTCGACCCGCTCGAGACTCCGACGGCAGTCACCGCGGCCCTGGTGGCCGGCGCCCGAGGACAGCGCGACGCGCTGCAGACGGGTTCCCCGCGCAACGCCATCGTCGAGTGCTGGCACCGGTTCGAGGAGCTCGCCGAGTCGTCCGGCGTACGCCGCCTGCCCTGGGAGACCTCCTCGGAGTTCACCATCCGCCTGCTCGACCGGCTGTCGGCCGACGAGGCCGCGGTGGGCGGGCTCGCCGAGCTCTACCGCGACGCCCGCTACTCCCGGCACGAGGTGGGCGAGGTGAGCCGGGACGGCGCTACGGCGGCCCTCGACAGGATCCATCGGTCTCTCGGCTCGCGAACGGGTGCGCGATGAGCAGTGTGAGCCGCTTCTGGTGGCGCTGGCTGGCAGCGACGCTGATCGCGTACGGCGGCACGTGGGCGCTGATGGCCGGCTTCGACGTGAGCGCCCGGCCGGGGCGGCTGCTGCTGCTCGTGGCCGTGGTGACCGCGGTGCTGGGGCTGGTGAACATCGCCGTGGTGGGCGACGGCCCCGACTGGAGCGTCGACTCGATCGCCTCGGCGAGCCCGCCGGGGCAGGACACCCGGCTGGGGATGTACACCCGCGTCATCTCCGGCCACCTGGACGCCCGCCAGCTCGACCCGGCGCTGCGGGACCGGTTCGCCGACCTGGCCGACCGAAGGCTGCGTCAGCAGCACGGCGTGGGCTTGCGCGACCCGGGCGCCGTACGCCTGCTGGGGGACGAGGTCACCGCGGTGCTCACCGGGCCCGTGCGCCGCTTGACCCGCACCGAGATCGAGACCTGTGTCCGACGGATCGAGGAGTTGTAGAACCTGATGCCCACAGACCCCCGCGTGACCGAGGCCGCGCGCCTGGCCGGCCGGGTGCTCGACGAGGTGGAGAAGGCCGTCGTCGGCAAGCGCGACGCGCTGACGCTGGTGCTGGCCGCCGTGCTCGCGAAGGGCCACGTCCTGCTCGAGGACTTCCCCGGGCTCGGCAAGACACTCGCGGCCCGGTCCCTGGCGACGGCGCTGGGGCTGGAGTTCTCCCGCGCCCAGTTCACCCCCGACCTGCTGCCCGCGGACCTCACCGGCTCCTTCATCTACGACCAGCGCGCGGGCACCTTCGAGTTCCGCCGCGGACCGCTCTTCACCGGGCTGCTGCTGGCCGACGAGATCAACCGGACGCCGCCGAAGACCCAGTCCGCGCTGCTGGAGGCCATGCAGGAGCGCCAGGTCACCGTCGAGGGCGAGACGTTCCCGCTCGCGGCGCCGTTCCACGTGCTCGCCACGGCCAACCCGATCGAGTACGAAGGCACCTACCCGCTCCCGGAGGCCCAGCTCGACCGCTTCCTGCTGCGGGTGAGCTTCGGCTACCCCAAGCGCGACGAGGAGTACGACGTGATCGTCCGGCGGCTGGCCCGCCAGCAGGAGGAGGTCGACCTCGCCCAGGTGACGGACTCGGCCGGCGTGCTGGAGATGCAGGCCGCCACCGAGACCGTGTCGGTCGACGAGAGCGTGGGTCGCTACTGCGTGGACCTCGCCGTGGCCACCCGCGACCACGCCGACGTGCTCACCGGCGCCTCACCGCGCGGCTCCTTGGGCTTGGTCCTGGCGGCGCGGGCGTGGGCGGTGATCCGCGGCCGCGACTTCGTCATCCCCGAGGACGTCAAGGCCGTCTCCCGGTCGGTGCTGGCCCACCGGATCACCGTGAAGCCGGAGCTCTGGATGACGCAGGCGAGCGGACGTCGCGTCGTCGACGCCGTCCTCGGCTCGGTGCCGACCCCGTCGACGCTGGAGGAGTTCTCGCGTCCCTCGGGGCGGTCGTGAACGGCTGGGAGGTCACCCCGGCGCTGAGCCGCGCGATGCTGGTGAGTGCCCTGCTCATCGGCGGCTCCGTGCTGATCGGCCAGCCGGTGCTCGTCGTGCTCGCCGCGCCGCTGCTGGTCGCGGCGGCGTTCGCGCTGCTCGGCCGCCCGACGAGCAGCCCGGTGGTCCGCGGGGTGCTCGACCACGTGTCCCTCTACGAGGGCCAGGGCACCCGCTCGCGGCTGCAGGTGAGCGAGGCCGACGGTGTGGAGCACGTGACCCGGATCAGCGCCCAGGCGCCGTACGTCGCCATGCACCCGGCCTCCGGTCGGGTCGCCGGCCTGCTGCGCGACGGAGTGCCCGCCCTCGAGGTGAGCCCGCGCCGGTGGGGACGCCGGACGCTGGGCGAGGAGAAGGTCGCGCTCACCAGTCCGTGGGCGGGATACCGGTGGGGGCCGGTGCTCGAGCACGGGTCGGAGATGACGGTGCTGCCGGCGTCGGCGCCGTTCGACAGCGCCGCCGAGGCACCGCAGCCGCTCGGCCTGGTCGGAGCCAACCGGTCGCGCCGCGTGGGCGACGGCACCGAGTTCGCCGGCATCCGCCCCTTCCAGGCCGGCGACCGGCTGCGCCGGATCAACTGGCGGGTCTCCCTGCGCACCGGCGACCTGCACGTCGTGACCGCGCGGGGCGAGGAGGACAGCGGGGTGCTGCTCGTGGTGGACGCGTTGTCCGACTTCGGGCGGTCGGGCGGGATCGGCGGCGGCGCCAGCAGCCTGGACGTGACGATGCGCGCGGCGTCGGCGCTCGCGGAGCACTTCGCGCGCCACGGCGACCGCGTCGCCCTGCGGGTGATCGGTGGGGCGTGGGAGACGGTCGGGTACGGCGCCGGGATGCGGCACCTGCGCCAGATCCTCGGGCGGCTCGCGGCCGTCCGCCCGGCGCGGCTGCGGGACGACGCCAGCGAGCGGCTCCGGTTCGGGGCGACCGCCGGCACCGTCGTCATCGTGCTGTCCCCGCTGCTGGCCGACGCGATCGTGACCGCGACGGCGTCCCTGCACCGGCGCGGGCTACCGGTGCTGGCCGTGGACACCTTGCCGGACGAGGCCACCGCTCTCGCCCCGGACGGGGCCGATGGTCAGGTGGCCGACCTCGCCTGGCGGCTGCGGCGTACCGAGCGGGAGCATCTGCTCACCGCCCTCGCCCGCCAGGGATGTCCGGTGGTCGCCTGGCGCGGGCCCGGCACCCTTGACGACGTGCTGCACCGGCTGGCCCGTCGCGCCCAGCTGCCGCAGGTCCGGATCCGGTGAGGTCGCCATGAACATCGACTGGCGCGGCTGGACGCGGGGACAGTGGGCGCTGCGGCTGATCGTGGTGGCCGGCCCGGTGCTCGCCCTGTTCGCGCGCACCCCGTCCTTGGGTGCTCCACGAGCCTGGATCGCGACCCTGGTCGTCGCGCTCGCGGTGGGCTGGGCGCTGATGCCGGAGTCCGTGGTGGGCGCGGTGACGCTGCTGGTCGTCGGTTTCTCCTGGGCGTCCAGCGACACCGTCGACGTGCCGCTCGGCGCGCTGGTCGCCGCGCTGGGGATGCTAGCGGCCCATGTGGCGGCCCTCGTGTCGTCGTACGGCCCGCCGCGCCTGCCCGTCGACCGTGCGGTGGCGCTGCTGTGGACGCTGCGCGGCGCGGGGCTCTTCGCCGCGGGGGTGCTGGTGTGGCTGCTCGCGAGGGCCGTGGCCGAGCTGCCGGACTCGGGCTCGATCTGGGTGCTCGGCCTGGTGGTCGCTCTGTCCGTGCTCGTGGTCGCCACGGCCGCGCTCCAAGCCGCGAACCCGCGGGAGGAGGGGTGAACGGTACCGGCATCGACTGGGAGGAGTACCGCGAGCGGGTGCTCCAGTGCGTGGAGCAGGTACCTCGCGGCCGGGCCACGACCTACGGCGCGATCGCCGAGGTCGTCGGCGCGCGACTGGGCGGCGGCGGCCCGCGCCTGGTGGGCTCGGTGATGGCGGCGTACGGCGGACCGGTGCCCTGGTGGCGGGTGGTACGTGCGAACGGCTCCCTCCCCTCCAGCCACCAGGGCGAGGCCCGGCTGCGCTACATGGAGGAGGGCACCCCCGTCCGTGCGTCCGGCAACGTCGACATCAAGGCCGCCTTCTTCCGACCCAAGCTGTGACCCCCCGGGTTGATTCGTCGCTCGCGCCCGCTTGATTGGTCGCTCGCGCCCCGTTGATTCGTCGCTCGTGCGCGCTTGATTGGTCGCTCGTGCGCACACGGGCGACGACTCGACCGGGCCGGAGCGACGACTCGACCGGGCCGGAGCGACGAATCAACGTCAGGACAGGGCGGCGGCGGCGGCGGCGTGGTCGGGCTCGGTGCCTATGGCGGGGGTGAGCTGGGTGTACAGGACGGTGCCGTCCTCGTCGAGCACCACGACGGCGCGGGCGAGCAGGCCACGCCAGGCGCCGTCGGACATGGTGACGCCGTAGTCGGTGCCGAAGCCGGAGCGGAACGCCGAGCCGACGGTGACGTTCTCGATGCCCTCGGCCGCGCAGAACTGGGCCATCGCGAAGGGCAGGTCCTGGGAGACACAGATGACCTCGGTGTTGTCGAGGCCGGCCGCGAGCTCGTTGAACTTGCGGACGCCGGCCTGGCAGACGCCGGTGCCGATGCTCGGGAAGATGTTGAGCAAGGTGCGCTTGCCGGGGGTCTTCGTCACGTCGCCCATGTCGGTGCCCGTGAGCGTGAAGTCCGGTGCCTGGCTGCCGGTCGCGGGCAGGTCGCCGACGGTGTGGACGGTGTTCTCGCCGAGCTGGGTGGTCGCCATGGACGCATGTCTAGCACTGCATCGTGAGCGTCGATCAAGCGGTCCGGGCACGACTGCGCGCCCGCTCGGCCAGCCGGGACAGGGCGGCCGGGAAGATCTCGGCCGGCGGCGTGACCAGGCCGGCGCCGACCTGACCCACGCCGGCGAGCTTGCCGGCCATCCCCGTGTTGATCTGGGGCAGGATGCCCGTCCGGCACACCTGGGCGACGTCGATCCCGGTGGGCGTGCCCTGGAACTCGAGGATGGGCACCGACCAGCGCGGGTTCTCGCCGAGCGTGATCTCGTGCATCCGGCGGGTGGTGGCGAGCGCGTCCGGGACGGAGCCGCCGACGAAGCGGACGATGGCCGGCGCCGTGGCCATGGCGAAGCCACCGATCCCGGCGGTCTCGGTGATGGCCGAGTCGCCGATGTCGGGGTTGGCGTCGTCGGGGCCGAAGTCGCCGAGGTACAGGCCGTCGGCCAGCAGCGCCGGTCCGGTGAACCACTCGTCGCCGGTGCCCGCGACCTGGATGCCGAAGTCCGTGCCGTTGCGGGCCATCGCCACGACCATCGTCGAGCCGTCGATGCCGCGGGCCGCGTCGAGGGCCAGCTTGCAGGCGGGCATCGCCAGGTTGAGGAAGAAGTGGTCGTTGCCGCCGACGAACCGCAGCGCCTCGGCCACGTCGGCGGGCTCGCCGGCTCCGACCATCGCGGGGGCCAGGTCGCGCAACAGCATCAACGTACCTGCGCGGTTGCGGTTGTGGGCCTCGTCGCCCATCTGGAGCATCTGGGTCAGGATCCCGGTCACGTCGACGGGGTCGCTCGCGCGCACCGCCCGCTGCAGGAGCGGCCCCAGCACGTCGGCCATCCAGCGCAGCCGGGTGAGCACGTCGGGCGAGTACGCGCCGTACCTCAGCACCTTGCCGAGTCCCTCGTTGAGCGAGCAGGACGTACGCCGGCCGGTGCGCGGGTCTTCCAGCACCCACATCCACATCGACGGCGTGACCACCCCGGCCATCGGGCCGACCGCCCCGCGGTGGTGGCAGGGCTCCAGCGACACCGAGGTGCCGGACTCGAACAAGGCGACGGCGTCCTCGGGGTCCTCGACCAGCCCCTCGAGCGCGGCGCCGCCCATCAGCGCTCCGCGGAGTGGGCCTGGCGCGCGGTCCCAGCCGATGGGCGGTCCGGCGTGCAGGAACTGGCCGCGCTCGAGGCCGAGCACCTCCGACGCAGGCGCGACGTCGACCAGAGTGGCCTGGACGTCGAGCATCGCTGCCAGCGCCCGGGCGTTGGCCTCGGCGCGGATCGGGTCGGTCGCGACCGCGACCAGGTCGTCCTCGGTGCCGGGCATCGGCGGACGCCAGTCGACGCGGGTGACGGGCACGGCCTGGGCTTCGACGGCGGCGGCCAGCAGGTCGGCGCCGACCGCGACGACAGCGGTGGGGGTGTCCATGTCACTGGCCTCCTCGACCGTTGGCGAGCATCTCGACCGCGCGGCGGGCGGCACCGGCGTTCGACAGGTGCACCTCGGCACCGGCCTCGGCCAGCTGCTCGGACTGCCGGTGCCGGTCCTGCGGGTCGTGGTCGGTGCCGACGAGGGCGACGACCACGGGCTGGGGCACCTGGGCGATCGCCGGCGCCAGGGTGGCCGAGGGGTCGGGCTCGGCGCCGTGGCCGAGCACCACGTCGAGCAGGACCACGCCGGTGCGCTCCTCGGCGGCGACCCGCGCCAGGTGCTCGAGCCGGATGGTGGGGTCGATCATCGGATGGGCGCGGCCGGACGTGTACTCGTCGTCGCCGAAGTCGATGAAGGTGTGGCCCTCGGTCGAGCGGCCGTCCATCGCGAGCGCGGACTCCGCGACGAACCTGGCCTCGGAGCAGTTGGTGCCGCCGACGAAGAGCCCGTGCAGGAGATCGCCCAGCCCTCCGAGGTGCGCGGCGCCGGGCACCCGGATCGGCCACGTCGGCACCTGCCGACCCAGGCGTGCCAGCACCGACTCGACGGCGACGGTCAGGTCGGGACGGCCGGGTCCGAGGAGCGCGAACTCCACCGGCGTGCCCAGGGAGGCGGCGTACGCCTCGACCTCGGCGGCGACCTCCGGCGCGGGTGGCTTGGAGACGACGACCACGAGCTCGACGGACTCGTCGGCGTCCAGCCGTCGCAATGCCTCGCGCGTGGCCAGGCCGCGGACCTCCGCGGACAGGTCGCGGCCGCCGACCCCGAGGGCGGAGGTGACGCCCACGCCGGCGTGGTCGAGGAGGGCGAGCAGCTGCTGGCAGCCGGTACCCGAGGCCGCGACGATGCCGACCGGTCCGGGCTGGACGACGTTGGCGAACCCGAGACCGAGTCCCCCGACCACGGCCGTGCCGCAGTCAGGCCCCATGACCAGCAGACCGCGCTCGTGTGCGACGCGCTTGAGGGCGACCTCTTGGGCGAGCGGCACGTTGTCGCTGAACAGCATCACGTCGCAGCCGGCGTCGAGGGCGTCCATCGCCTCGACCGTCGCACTGGCACCCGGCGTGGAGACCAGCACCAGCCCGCCGGGTGTGCCGCGCAGGGCAGCCGCGGAGGTCCGGTGGGGCGCGAGGTCGGCGGGCCCGGAGGGTCGGCGGACGGTGGCGGTCAGCGCCTCGCCGACCGCGGCCAGCCCTCGCTCGAGCCCGGCGTCGTCGTCGGCGCGGATGGCGACGACCATGTCGTTGGGACTGGCGGGAGGTACGTCGAAGCCCATCCCGCCGAGCACCTCGACGTTGAGCGGGGTCGCCATCGCGACCTGGGCGGCCTGCACCCCGCCGACCGCGGCGACGTCGCGGCTGACCTGGAGAAGGGTGACCGAGTCGGCGTACGCGCCCGACCTCAGCTCCACGTGGGTTCTCATGCTGCGTCCCTCTCCTGGGCGATCGTCGTCAGGGCGTGGGTGGCACCGAACCACAGTCCGGCCCCGGACGTGTGGCCGATCGCCATCAGGGTCCGGGCCGCGGCCGGTTCGGCCCGCGTGCCGAGAGCGGTGACGTACGCCGCGAACTCCGGCAGCACCTCTCCGTGCAGCGCGCAGTCCAGCAGTGTTGCCGAGAGCGTCGTGGTCCGGCCGGCTGCGGTCCGCACGAGGGAGACCGTGTGGCTGTCCAGCCGATCGGTGGCGTGCAGGACCGCCAGCCAGCCGCACAGGACGTCGTCGCCGAGCGGGGTGAGACCGCCACCGTGGCCCACCAGGCGAGCGAGCGTGGCCTCGTCCAGGACGGGCGGCAGTCCTGTGTAGGCGGCGAGCCCGTCGGTGGCCGGTCGGGGGGGCGCCGCCGGGACCTCAGCCGGGCTCGCCGCCCGACGCAGGAGCCTGTCGGGGTCGATCCGGGGAACGCGAACATCCACGAATCGTCCGACCACGAGGGGGTCGTCGGTCAGATACAGGGTCCCGCGCACAACGTAGGGGCTGACGGCGGGCTGGGCCAGCACCGACCCTAGGGACACGCGGACGGCGCACGGAACCTGGGCCGCTCCGGGGGCGACCACGCCGACGCAGCGACCGGCCACCTCGACGTACAGCGCGGTCGGCACGTGGTGCAGCACGCGGACCGGGCCGTCGGGGGCCTCGCGCACGTGCCGGGCGACCCGGCTGGGGGCGCTGACGGGGATCACGCTTCCCGACGTTATCGGGCACCGTTAGGTTTGGCCGCTGTGAGGTTGTGCCAATGACCTCCGACGATGGGGCCAAGTGTTGATAACCGGAGACGCCGCAGCCGACGTGCTGGCGCGCATCGACGCGCTGCACACGGCGCTGAGCCACATCGTGCTGGAGGGTGGCGACCTCCAGCAGATCGCCGCGGAGACGGCCGCCGTGCTCGGCGTCGAGGTGGCGTTCACCTCGACCGACGGTCGCGAGCGCGCCTCGGTGCTCACCGACGATGCGCGGGAGGCGCTCGCGGGCGCGCGCCTGGTCGACACCACCGGTCGGCTGCGGGTGGAGCGGGTACGTGAGACCGGGCTGCCCCTCGGACGCGGCGAGGTGCGCTCGCTGCGAGTCGCCGCCGCCGGCGCCGACCTGGCCCGGCTGGTCTGCTTGCGCCTGGACCAACCGGTGGCCGAGGACGACGTGCACGCCCTCGAGCGGGTCGCCATCGTCGCGGCGTTGCTCATCACCCGGCAGAGCGCGATCGGCGCCGTCGAGAACAAGTACCAGGGCGACTTCCTCCGCGACCTCCTCGTGCGAGGCGTGGTCGAGGAGGCGTACGTCGCCGAGCACGCCGAGGCGTTCGGCTGGTCGGTGGACCGCCCCTCGGTCGTGGTGGTCGCGGAGATCGACCCGCAGCCACGGGAGGAGAAGCCCGCCTCCCGCGAGCAGAAGCGGGCCTGGCAGGAGCGGTTCGCGGCGGCCTGGCGGCAGGTGACGCACGCTCTCGACCCGGGCGTCGCCACCGTCGACTTCAGCTCCGAGGTGGTCGCACTGCTGCCGGTCACCGACGGACCCGAGACGTGGGCCGGCCACGACGCCGTACGCCGCGTGGTCACCGGCGTCGCGGGCGACAAGGGCGGCGGCCGGCGCAGCTTCACCGTCGGGGTCAGCCGGGTCGCACCGACGCTGGCCGACCTGCCGGAGGCGTACGCGCAGGCCCGGCGCGCCGTGGAGATCGGGCGGCGGGTGCACGGCCCGGGCTCCACGACCTCCTTCGACGAGCTCGGCCTGCACCGGCTGATCGCGCTGATCCCCGACACCGGCGAACTGCGTACCTTCGCGCGCGACGTGCTGGGGCCGCTCGCCGAGAGCACCACCGAGGCGGCCAACCTGCGGGAGACCCTGCAGGTGCTGCTCGATACCAACTTCAACGTGGCCGAGGCCGCGCGGCTGCAGTTCTTCCACTACAACACGATGCGGTACCGCGTCTCCAAGCTGGAGCGGCTGCTCGGTCCGCTCTCCTCCGACCCGCACCTGCGCCTCGACGTGGCCGTCGCCCTGCGCGTCCTCGACATCGCGGGCTAGGACACGCACGGGGCGAACCTGCCATCGGTACCGGCGTTCCTTCGGCAGATTTCGCTGTCGAGGGTGTGTGATGGCCCTCACTACGTTGTGGGTCCTCGGGGGCTGATCAGCAGATCCAGACCCAAGGGAAGGGGCCGACCGTGTCGTCGATGTTCAAGTGGGAAGTAGTCGATCCGGCGCCAGGGGAGCCGGTCGCTCCCCATCAGCGGCTCGCGTGGGGCAAGACCGTCGGGCTCGGCGCCCAGCACGTGGTCGCCATGTTCGGCGCGACCTTCGTGTTCCCGCTCGTGATGGGGCTGGATCCCAACCTCGCGATCATGTTCTCCGGCATCTGCACGATCATGTTCCTGCTGATCTGTGCCAACAAGGTGCCGAGCTATCTCGGCACGAGCGCCTCCTTCGTCGCCAGCGTTGCGGCCATTCGGGGGCAGGGCGGAGACTCTGCGGACGTCACCGGCGCCATCCTTGTCGGTGGCCTCGTGCTCGCCGCCGTCGGCCTGCTCGTGCACTTCGCCGGCGCCCACTGGATCCACCGGATCCTCCCGCCGGCCGTCACCGGCGCCGTCGTCATGCTGATCGGCTTCAACCTCGCGCCCGTCGTCGCCGGCATCTACTGGCCGCAGGACCAGTGGATCGCGCTGATCACCGCGGCGTTCATGGTCTTCGCCGCGGTGATGCTGCCGGGCTTCTGGTCGCGCATCGCGGTGTTCCTCGCGCTGATCTTCGGTTACCTGTTGTCCTGGATCGCCGACGGCCTCTTCGGAACGATCAACTCGGTCCTCGGCGGCGCCACCGAGGCCACCGACCACGACCGCATCAGCTGGGCCGGTGTGAAGGCTGCCGACTGGATCGGCTTCCCGAGCGGCACGCTGTCCGACGGCGTCGACGTCGTGCACGGCCCGAGCTTCTCTCTCACCTTCATCCTGCTCGTCCTCCCCGGTGTGATCGCGTTGGTCGCCGAGAACACCGGTCACGTCAAGGCAGTGGCCGAGATGACCAAGACCGACCTCGACCCGTACATGGGGCGCGCGATCGGCGCCGACGGCCTCGCCACGGCACTCGCCAGCGCCTTCGGCGGGTCGCCGACCACGACGTACGCCGAGAACATCGGCGTCATGGGCGCCACCAAGGTCTACTCGACCGCGGCCTACTACGTGGCTGCGGCGGTGGCGATCCTGCTGGGTCTCTGCCCGAAGTTCGGCGCCATTGTCAGCGCTACCCCGGGGGGCGTGCTCGGCGGCATCACCGTCGTGCTCTACGGCATGATCGGTCTGGTCGGGGCGAAGATCTGGGTCGAGAACAACGTCGACTTCGGCAACCCGGTCAACATGGTCGGCCTCTCGGCCGGGCTGATCGCCGGGATCGGCGGCGTCACGCTGCAGATCACCGACGACTTCTCGCTGTCGGGCATCGCGCTGGGCACGATCCTGGTGATCGTGTTCTTCCACATGGTCAACGGCCGCGAGGGAGCAGGCGCGGGCGGCGTGACCCGCAACCTGTCCCGCCCAGAGACGGACGACAAGCCGCTGAGATGATCGATCGGTGAAGCCGGCCCCCTTCGAGTACGTCCGGCCCGCGTCACTGGACGACGCCATCGCGGCGTTGTCCGGTGACCCGGGCGCGAAGGTGCTGGCCGGCGGACAGAGCCTCGTCCCACTGCTGTCGATGCGGCTCGCGGCACCGTCGCGGCTCGTCGACATCAACGGCCTGCCCGGGCTGGCCGACATCGACGTGAGCGCCGACGGCGTGCGGATCGGCGCGCTGGCCCGGCACGCCGACGTACTGGCGTCGGAGGACGTACGCCGCGTGCAACCGCTGGTCTCCCTGGCTCTCGCGAACGTCGCCCACGCCACCATCCGCAACCGCGGCACCACCGTCGGCTCCATCGTGCACGCGGACGCGGCGGCCGAGATGCCGATGGTGCTGCGGCTGCTGGGTGGCTCGCTCGACGTCGCGGGCCCATCGGGACCCCGCACGATCGCGGCGGACGACCTGTACGTCGGTCCGCTGGAGTCCTCGCTGACGCACGACGAGATCGCCGTCTCGGCGTACTTCCCCGCGCTGCCGGTGGGCGGCGGCGTGGCGTTCGAGGAGATCGCTCGCCGGCACGGCGACTACGCGCTGTGCGGGGTGGCCGCGCTGGTCACCGGCGAGAGCGTGCACGCCGGCTACCTCTCGGTGTGCGACGTACCCACGGTCGTCGACCTGACCGGCGTCGGCGACGCCGACCTCGGCAACGAGGCGCTGGAGCACCTCGATCCGGGAGACGACATCCACGCCACGGCGGCCTACCGGGCCCAGCTGGTGCGGGTGCTGACCGCCAGGGTCGTGGCCGCGGCGAGGAAGATGGCCCTATGACGGAGGAGCTTCACGACGTCCGCCTGCAGGTGAACGGTGTCGCGCACGACGTCGCCGTACCCGCCCGGCGCCTGCTCTCCGACGCCCTTCGCCACGATGTCGGGCTGACCGGCACCCACGTCGGCTGCGAGCACGGCGTCTGCGGCGCGTGCACGGTGCTCGTGGACGGCCGGCCGATGCGCTCGTGCCTGATGTTCGCGGTCTCGGCGGTCGACTGCGAGATCACCACGGTCGAAGGGCTGACCAACGCCGACGGCTCGCCCGAGGGTCGTCTCGGTCCGGTGCAACAGGCATTTCTGGAGTGTCACGGGCTGCAGTGCGGCTTCTGCACGCCGGGCTTCCTGACCACGATCACGGCCGGCTTGGTGGAGAACCCTTCGCCGACCGAGGACGAGGCCCGCGCCATGATCGCCGGCAACCTGTGCCGCTGCACCGGCTACCAGAACATCGTGAAGTCGGTGCTGCGGGCGGCCGAGCTTCGGTCACCGGGTCTCGAGACGGATGTTGGTGGTCGAGCCGTCGCGAGGAACGAGCGGCGTGTCGAGACCTCCTCGACCAGCGAGGCGCGATGACCACCAAGCTGTTCGGGACGCGCGTCCAGCGGGTCGAGGACCAGCGGTTCCTCCGTGGCAAGGGCAGGTACGTCGACGACGTCGCGGTGGGCGCGAACACGCTGCACGCCGCGGTGCTGCGCTCACCGCACGCCCACGCGAAGGTGCTCGACGTGCACGTCGAGGACGTCCTCGACATCGAGGGCGTGCACCTGGTGTGGACCTACGAGGACCTGGCCGACCTCGCGCCCGCGATGGCCGACCCACTGCCCCTGCTCATCCCGCACCCGACGCTGACGCATGGCCGCACGCAGTACGCGCTGGCCAACGGCGAGGTGAACTACGTGGGCGAGGCGATCGCCTTCGTGGTCGCCGACGACCGCTACGTCGCCGAGGACGCGGTGGGGAGGATCCGCGTCGACTACGAGGTGCTGCCGCCGGTCGTCGGGATCGCAGCCGCGCGCGCCGCCACGCACCTGGTGCACGAGGACGTGCCCGGCAACGTCGGCGCGCGGATGGAGCAGAGCAACGGCGACGCGCCCGCTGCCATCGCCGCCGCGCCGCACACGCTCACCCTCGACCTGACCGTCGAGCGCAGCGCCTGCCAGCCGATGGAGGGCCGCGGCACCGTCGCCCGGTGGGACCCGGACGTCAACCGCCTGACGGTCTGGACGTCGACGCAGACGTCGACCGGCGTGCGCGCGGCCGTCGCCGTCAAGCTCGGCCTCGACCTCGGCCAGGTCGACGTGGTGACGCCGGACGTCGGCGGCGGCTTCGGCGTGAAGATCAACCATCCATGGCCCGAGGAGCTGCTCGTACCTCTCGCGGCCCGAGCGTTGGGCCGCCCGGTGAAGTTCATCGAGGACCGGCGCGAGCACTTCATCTCCTCGGCCCACGAGCGCGGCCAGGTGCACCACGTCGAGGTCGGGTTCGACGACGACGGGCGGCTGCTGGGCCTCGACGTGCAGTTCTGGCACGACCACGGTTCCTACACGCCGTACGGCCTGATCGTCCCGATCATCACCTCGACCCAGCTGCTCGGGCCCTACAAGCCGGGCGCCTATCGGGTGCGGTTCGAGTCGCTGTACACGAACACGGTGATCGTGACGCCGTACCGCGGCGCCGGACGGCCGCAGGGCTGCTTCGTGATGGAGCGGACCATCGACGCGATCGCCGAGGTCCTCGGCAAGGACCGGGCCGACGTGCGCGCGGTCAACTTCATCCAGCCCGACGAGTTCCCCTACGACCAGGGGCTGATCTTCCAGGACGGCCGGGCGCTGGAGTACGACTCCGGCGACTACCCCGCCTCGCTGGAGAAGATCAAGGAGCTCGTCGGCTGGGACGAGTTCCCGGCGTTCAAGGCCGAGATGGCAGCGCAGGGCCGGCAGGTCGGGATCGGGCTGGCCTGCTACGTCGAGGGCACCGGTGTCGGTCCCTACGAAGGCGCCCACGTGCACATCGAGACCTCCGGCAAGGTCAAGGTCGCGACCGGCCTGACCACACAGGGGCAGGGACACGCGACGGTCTTCGCGCAGATCGCGGCCGACGTGCTCGGCGTACCTCTCTCGGACGTCGAGGTGGTCACCGGGGACACGCGGCGGATGCCGTACGCCGTCGGCACGTTCGCGTCGCGAGCGGCGGTGATGAGCGGCTCGGCGATCCACCTCGCGGCGACGCGGGCGCGCGAGAAGGTGCTGCGGATCGCCGCCGATGCGCTGGAGGCCAACGAGGACGACCTGGAGATCAGCGACGGCGTGGTGTCGGTGAAGGGCGCTCCGTCGTCGTCGATCGCGCTCGGCACCATCGCGGTGCTGTCGAACCCGCTGAGGTACGCCTTCGACGAGCAGTCCAAGCTGGCGACCCAGTTCTCGGTCGGAGACCCGGGCAAGCCGCCGGTGGCCGAGGACGACGAACCGGGCCTGGAGGGCAAGGACTTCTACTCGCCCGAACGGTCGACGTTCGCCTCCGGCATGCACGCCGTGATCGTGGAGACCGACCCGCAGACCGCCGAGATCACGATCCTCAAGTACGCCGTGGTCCACGACTGCGGGCACCTGATCAACCCGATGATCGTCGAGGGGCAGATCCACGGCGGGGTGGCCCAGGGCGTGGGCGGGGCGCTGTACGAGCGGATGGCCTACGACGAGTCGGGGCAGCTGCTCAACGCGTCGTTCATGGACTTCCTGATGCCGTACGTCACCGAGGTGCCGACCTCCATCGAGATCGACCACCTGGAGACCCCGTCGCCGCTGAACCCGCTCGGCATCAAGGGCGCCGGCGAGGCGGGTGTGATCCCGTCGGCCGCGGTGTTCGCGGCTGCGATCTCGGACGCCGAGGGTTTCCCGATCACCGCCATGCCGATCTCGCCGTCGGAGCTGTACGCGCTCCGGCAGTCACGACTGGAGGACTCATGAGAATCGCCGGAGAGAACGTCCTGCACGCGCCCGTCACCCGGGCCTGGGACGCGTTGCTGGACCCGTCGGTCCTGGTGGCGACGATCCCCGGCTGCGAACGCCTGGTCGCGACAGGGGAGAACTCCTACGACATGACCGTCACCGCCGGCGTGGCCGCGATCAAGGGCACGTACGCCGGGACCTGCGTGCTGTCGGACCTGTCCGAGCCGGCGTCGCTGGTGATGAAGCTCGACGGGGCCGGTGCACCGGGGACGATCGGCGCGACCGTGAACGTGGCCTTCGACTCCCTGGACGAGGGCACGACCCGCGTCACCTGGGACGCGGACGCCGTCGTCGGCGGGATGATCGGCGGCGTCGGACAGCGGATGCTCACCTCGGTGTCGAAGCGGATGGCCGGCGAGTTCTTCGGCAACGTCGACAAGGCCCTGAGCGGGACGCTCCCGGCGGCCGTGCCGGCGCCCGGTGGCTCGCCCGACGCCGCTCACGTGGCCGGCCAGGTCTTCACCGCGCCCCCGTCCTCGGGTGCGGTCTCCTCCCAGTCGGACTTCGTGAAGGGCATCGCCGTCGGCGCCGGCCTCGTCCTCCTCGGCGTCGTCGCCGGCTCCCTGTTCGGGCGGCGGCGGTGAGAGTTGCGACGGTGAGAGTTGCGCCGGTGAGAGCTGCGACGGGACACCCGGTCGACCGGGTATCCCGTCGCTTGGGGGGCGTTGCAACCGGCACAAAGCGGCAGGAACGACACCGAAGCTCGGTCCGATGAGCGACCTGACGACCGAATCGACGGCCCGGGAGATGCTGGCGGCCCTGAGCCAGCGGGAGATCTCCTGCGCCGAGCTGATGGACCTCCACCTCGCGCGCATCGCCGGACGCAACCCCGAGCTGAACGCCATCGTCTCCCTCGACGAGGAGCGGGCCCGTGACGGGGCCAGCGAGGCCGACCGGACGCCGTACGACGAGCGCGGAACGCTGCACGGGTTGCCCTGGGCCTTCAAGGACACCCACGACGTGGCGGGGTGGCGCACGACGTACGGCTCGCCGCTGTTGGCCGACAACGTCCCCACCCGCGACGAGCTGGTCGTCGAGCGGATCCGGCGGGCCGGAGCGGTACCGATCGGAAAGACGAACGTGCCGGAGTTCGCGGCGGGCAGCCACACGTTCAACGAGGTCTTCGGGACCACCCTCAACCCGGTCGACCCGACGAGGAGCGCCGGCGGGTCGAGCGGGGGAGCGGCGTGCGCGCTGGCCGCCGGGATGGTGCCGCTCGCCGACGGCTCGGACATGGGCGGCTCGCTGCGCAACCCGGCGTCGTTCTGCGGGGTCGTCGGCCTGCGGCCGAGCCGCGGTCGCGTGCCCACCTGGCCGAGCGAGAACCAGTGGGAGGCGCTCGGCATCTCCGGGCCGCTGGCCCGCAACGTGGGCGACCTCGCCCTCGCGCTGTCGGTCATCGCGGGACCAGACCCGCGCGTACCCCTGGCGCTCGGCGACCCGGGATCGTCCTTCGCCCCGCCCCTCGTGGGCACCCTCGCCGGTTTGCGCGTGGCGGTGTCCCCGGAGCTCGGCGGGCTGGTCGAGGTGGACGCCGAGGTGGCCGCGGTCGTCGAGACGGCCGGTCGCGCCATGGCGGGCGCGGGCGCGCACGTGGTGGCGGCCCAACCCGACCTGAGCGTGGCCGAGGACACCTTCCGGACCCTGCGCGCGTGGACGTTCCAGGCCGGGTTCCGCGACCTCCTCGCCGAGCACCCCGACGAGTTCAAGCCGTCACTCGCGGACAACATCCGTGCGGGCAAGGGGCTCACCGGCGGCGACGTGGCCCGCGCGTACGAGCAGCTCACCGCCCTCGCCGAGACCGCGCGGCTGTTCTTCGACCGGTACGACGTCCTGGTGCTGCCGACGAGCCAGGTGCCGCCGTTCCCGGCCGACCAGGAGTACCCCGCCGACATCAACGGCAAGCCGATGGCGACCTACCTGGACTGGATGCGGTCGGCGTACTTCGTCACCACCACCGGCTGTCCGGCCATCTCGGTCCCGGGCGGGACGACGCGCGACGGCCTGCCGATCGGCGTCCAGCTGGTCGCGGCCCACGGCGCGGACCGCCGCCTCCTCGAGATCGCGGCTGCGTTCGAAGCCCTCGGATCGGCCTGATGCTCCACAGGCCGGGCCCCGATCTGTGGAGGAAGGGGCCCAGAGCTGTGGACGACACGCCGAAGGTTGTGGACGGACGAGATTTCCCTGAAATAGTTGGGAAATCCCTCTTGCGCGGCCCGTTCGGGACCGCGTAGAACTCTCCCCACGAGCTTCCTTCGGGAGGTTCGGGTCTCACGAAGGTGAGGGTCCACACGGCGGGCTTGCCTGCCGCGGTCCGAGGGTGACATCGGGGCCGGGACCGGATCTGGACTGGGACGATCGCTGGGTCACCACGGCGGTCACCGAAGGGCCCTGGCACTCATACTGCCGGGGCCCTTCACCTATTTCCGAGGCTCCCGCTCCTAGGCTTGCGACGTGAGCATCACCGTCGCCGCGATCCGCCGGTACCCCGTCAAGTCGATGGGCGGCGAGACCCTGCAGCACGTCGAGCTGGACGCTCGCGGGCTCGTCGGGGACCGGGCGTACGCCGTCCTCGACGGAGAGGGCAAGCTCGCCTCAGGGAAGGACAGCCGGCGGTTCCGGCGCTGTGACCAGGTGTTCTCCTACGCGAGCGGTACGTCGCCCGACGGGCGGGTGGAGGTACGGCGCAACGGGTCCTCGTGGTTCGTCGGTGACGACGACCTGGACGCCGAGCTGTCGCGGGCGTTCGGCGACCCCGTGCGCGTGCTGGCCGAGGCCGACACGCCCCACTTCGACGACGGGCCGGTCTCCCTGGTCGGGACAGCCTCGCTCGAGTGGTGCCGACGCGAGCTCGGCGTCGACGCCGACCCACGCCGTACCCGGACCAACCTGGTGCTGGAGACGACGGAGCCGTTCGAGGAGGAGAGCTGGGCCGGCCGAACGCTCCGGATCGGCTCGGTCGAGCTGTCGGTCGACCGTCGGCTCGAGCGGTGCCGGATGGTGGACCTCGCCCAGGACGGCGTGGCCACCACGACCCCGATGCTCAAGGCGCTCGGGCAGTCCCGCGACGTCTGTCTGGCCATGCTCACCGACGTGGCCACGCCCGGTCACCTGGGAGTCGGCGACGTCGTCACCGTGCGCTGACCCTCCACAGCCGCGGACACTTCCTGTGGAGGAACCCCGGTCCCCTGTGGAGGAAACCGCGGCGGCTGTGGATGACTGGCCGAAGTCGAGAATTCCCCCATGTTTCTTGGGGATTCCTCTTGCGCAGGGGTTCCCGGAGGCCATAGAACTCTCCCTACGCGGTTCCTCCGGGAACAGCGGGATCGGCCGGAAGGCGAAGGAGCACACTGCGGGGCAACCCGCGGCGGCAGCAGGGTGACGAAGCTGTCGGGTCCGGAGCAGAAGGCTGGTCGATCGGAAGCGTCACCGGTACCGGTCAACCGAAGGGCCCTTGTGACTCATACTCACGAGGGCCCTTCACCTATTTCAGGCTCCAGCAGATCTCGGCGGCGCCGGACCCCTGACGTGCCGTCGTCCCCAGGGCGACACAATGGCCGGGTGTTCTACGAGGTGATCCACTCGGCGCTGCCGCCGCTGCTGAAGGCGGTCTGGCGGCCACGGGTGTTCGGGGTGGGCAACGTCCCCAAGCAGGGGGGCGTGATCCTGGCCAGCAACCACCTCAGCTTCGTCGACTCCGTGGTGATCCCCTCGGTGGCCCCGCGCAAGGTCGTCTTCCTGGCCAAGTCCGACTACTTCAAGGGCTCCGGTGTGAGGGGTACGGCGCAGCGGCTGTGGTTCGAGGGGCTCGGCATGCTGCCCGTCGACCGCGACGACACGCAGGCCGCCATCGAGAGTCTGGAGACCGCTCTCGAAGTGCTCGGCCGCGGCGAGGCCTTCGGTATCTACCCCGAGGGCAGCCGCTCCCGCGACGGGCGGCTCTACCGCGGCCGCACCGGGGTCGCGCATCTCGCGCTGACCGCCGGCGTCCCGGTCGTCCCCGTAGGGCTCCAGGGCACCGAGCAGATCCAGCCCGTCGGGTCGAACCGTCCCAGGCTCGCCCGGGTCACGGTGAAGTTCGGCCAGCCGCTCGACTTCACCGGCCGTGCCGACGGCGTCCCCCTGGGCCGGGCCCGTCGCGAGGTGACCGACGAGATCATGAACGCGATCCAGGCCCTCTCCGGCCAGGAGCCCGCGGGCGTCTACAACGACCGCGCGTCGGATGCTTAGTCACTAGTTGCCGTCGCCGCTCCCAGCGGCCGGGGCAAGACTGGTGGCATGACCCGCAGGATCCGCATCGGCATCGACACCGGTGGCACCTTCACCGACGTCGTCGCGTTCGACGAGGACGCAGGCGTGCTCGTCACCACCAAGACCCCGTCGACGCCCGGCAACCCGGCCGACGGGTTCATGGCCGGGATCGACAAGGTGCTCGCCCTGCTCGGCCTTCCCGCGGGCGACGGCGACGCCCTCAGCGCCGTCAGCCACGGCACCACGGTCGCCACGAACCAGCTGCTCGAGGGCAAGGTCGACGCCCTGGGCTACATCACGACCGAGGGCTACGAGGCGATGCTCGAGATCGCCCGCCAGTCGGTGCCGGACGGCTACGGCAACTCCTACTTCTGGGTGAAGCCCGACCGCATCGTTCCCCGCCACCTGGTCAGGGGCGTCGGCGGCCGGCTGGACTTCACCGGCGCCGAGGTACGGCCGTTCGACGAGGACGGCGCCCGGGCGGTCGCTCGGTGGTACCGCGACCAGGGCATCACCACCCTCGGCGTCTGCTTCCTGCACGCCTACGCCAACCCCGACCACGAGGAGCGGATGCGGGCGGTCCTCGCCGAGGAGCACCCGGACGCGGTCGTGTCGCTGTCGAGCGAGGTGCTGCGCGAGTACCGCGAGTACGAACGCGCCATGACCACGCTCGTCGACGCGGCCGTGAAGCCGCGGCTCTCGGCGTACGTCACGAACATCAAGGGCCGGCTCGGCGAGTACGCCGGCGACCGACGGGTGCCGTTCTACGTCATGAAGTCCAACGGCGGCGTGCTGTCCGCCGACGAGGTCGTCCACCAGCCGATCACCACAGTGCTGTCAGGCCCCGCGGCCGGCGCGCTCGGCGCCGCGCTCATCGCCCAGGTCGCCGGCTTCGACCGGGTGCTCACCAGCGACGGCGGCGGCACGTCGACCGACGTGAGCGTGGTGATCGACGGCGAGCCGACGCTGACCACCGAGGGCTCGGTCGGCGCGTACCCCTCGAAGATCCCGATGATCGACGTCGTCACGGTCGGCGCGGGCGGCGGGTCGATCGCGTGGCTCTCGCCCGAGGGCACCCTCAAGGTCGGCCCGCAGTCGGCCGGCGCGGATCCGGGTCCTCTTTGCTACGGCAAGGGCGGCGCTGGACAAGGGGGCGTGACGATCACCGACGCACACGTCGTGCTCGGCCGGATCCCGCCGCACCTGCTCGGCGGCGAGATCCCGCTCGACGTCGACGCCGCCCGCGCCGGCGTGGAGGCGCTGGCCGGCAAGCTCGGCCTGAGCCCCGAGGCGTGCGCCACCGGCGTGCTCGAGATCTCGGCCTGGAACCAGGCCAACGCGCTGCGCCAGGTCACGGTGAAGCGCGGCCTGGACGTCCGCGACTTCACCCTGACCACGTTCGGTGGGTCGGGCTCGCTGCTGCTGTGCCGGCTGATGGACATCCTCGGCATCCCGACCGTGCTGGTCCCGCCGAACCCCGGCAACGTCTCCGCGTTCGGGCTGCTGACCGTCGACGTGAAGAACGACTACGTCCAGACGCACGTCTCGCTCGCCGAGCGACTCGATGCGGGGGTCGTCACGGCGGCGTACGACGCCCTCACCGGGCAGGCGGCCGAGGCGCTGGCCAGGGAGGGCTTCGCACCGTCGGAGCACGTGTTCCAGCGGACCGCGGACCTGCGGTACTTCGGGCAGGCTTTCGAGGTGCGCGTCCCGGTGCCCGAATGGTCTCTCGACGGGGCCGCGCTGACCGCGGTCGCGGACGCGTTCCACGACGAGCACCGCGCGCTGTACGGCTACGACTTCTCCGGCGACGCGAGCCAGCAGGTCGAGTGGGTGAACCTGCGGGTGTCCGGCATCGGGCCGATCACGCGGCCGGAGATCAAGAAGGTCGACGCAAGTGGTTTCGAGGCTCGCAAGCTCGCACCTCAACCACCGAAGGGATCGGTGGTTGAGGTGCGAGGAGCGCCAGCGACGAGCCTCGAAACCACCCGGCCCGTCTGCTTCGACGCCGAGACCGGGTACGTCGAGACGCCCGTCGTCCCGCGGTCCGACCTCCCGCCGGGGTCGACGCTCACCGGGCCGGTGATCGTCGAGGAGTTCGGGTCGACGGTGCCGATCCACCCGGGCTTCGACGTCCGCGTCGACGAGTACCTCAACCTCATCGTGACCAGGAGCCAGGGATGAGCCGCCGCGCACCGACCCAGTTCCCGTTCGGCCCGCTGACGTCCGACGCGGGGTCGAGCGCCGACCCGGTCCTGGTCGAGATCGTCCAGGGATCGCTGGCCAGCGTGGAGATGGAGGTGGAGACCGCCATCGCCCGCACCAGCCGCAGCCCGATGATCCGCGACGCCCACGACTTCCGCGCCGGCATCCACGACCGGCTGCTGCGCAAGCTCACGGGCCGCTCGTACTCGGCGCTCGTGCACCCCGTAGCCCGCGACTTCCCGATCGAGGAGATGCGCGAGGGCGACGTCTTCTTCCACAACGACGTCTACCGGTCCGAGGGCGGGATCGGGCACCTGCCCGACCTGTGCGTCACGGTCCCGGTGTTCGCGGGACCGGAAGGTGGGCGCAAGGTGGTCGCGTTCGTGCAGGCCTTCGGCCACCACGACGACATCGGCGGCGCGGTCCCCGGATCGATGCCGAGCCACGCGACCAGCGTGTTCGAGGAGGGTCTGATGGTCCCGCCGATCCGGCTGTGGGACGCGGGCGTGCCGAACAAGGCCGCGCTGTCGATCATGACCCGCAACTCCCGCATGCCGGAGAGCCTGGCCGCCGACCTCGACGCCGAGTGCTCGGCCTGCCTGATGGGCGCGCGGCGGCTGGGCGAGCTGTTCGACCGCTACGGCGTGGACACCGTCGAGTCCTGCTTCGACGCGATCATCGACCGCACCACCACGACGTACCGGCGCGAGATCCTCTCCAAGATCCCCGTCGGTTCATGGGTGTGGGAGGACTACGCCGAGCACGACGGCGTCGACGAGCCGATGCTGCACACCCAGCGGATCACCCTGACCCGCACGGCCGCCGACGACCCCGACGGCGAGCGGCTGATCCTCGACTTCGACGGCACCGGCCCCCAGGCGAAGGGGCCGATCAACCACTGCGGCGACTACAGCGACGGCGTCTTCCTCAAGAAGTGGCTGGCCCCGATCCTGCGCAACCTCGCCGACACCCCCGAGCGGATGGCCGAGCTCGACGTCAACGAGGGGATCGTGCCGCTGATCGAGATGCGGTTCCCCGAGCCGGGCACGTTGCTGACGCCGGTCTTCCCGGCCCCGACCAACGCGCGCACGTTCGTGATCCTGCGGCTGCTCGGCGTGCTGGCCGGCGTGGTCGCCAAGGCCGTCGACGGACGGATGCCGGCCGACCAGGAGACGATCCGCTACACCGGCGTGTACGGCGAGGACCTCGACGGCCGCTCGTACCTCATGCGCGAGGTGCTCGGCGGCGGATCCGGCGGCCGCTACTACGCCGACGGTGAGGACACCATCCACGTCGTCCCCGACTCGCGGAACCTGCCGAGCGAGTTCACCGAGGCGCGCTTCCCGTTCCGGGTCGAGTCGCTGGGCCTCGCGATGGACTCCGGCGGCGCGGGGGAGTACCGCGGCGGGCTGGGGTACGAGAAGCACATCCGGATGCTCAAGGACGCCCACTTCATGTCCATCGCCGACCGGTCGATCCTGGCCTGCTGGGGTGTTCGCGGCGGACTGGCAGGGAAGCCGTTCGAAGTCACCATCGACCCCGGCGGACCGGCCGAACGCACCGTGGACGCCCTGGCCGACGACGAGCCCGTCCGGGCCGGCGAGGTGATCCGGATCCGGACCACCGGTGGTGGCGGCTGGGGCGACCCGCTCGCCCGCGACCCGTCACTCGTCGTGCGCGACGTGGTGTGGCGCAAGGTGTCGCCGGACGCGGCCCTGACGTCGTACGGCGTCGTCCTGACCGGCTCCCTGGACGACGACAGTCTCGGGTACGACGCGGACGCGACCGCCGCCGAGCGTTCCGGCCGCCCGGCCCCGAGCGAGGCGTTCTTCGACCGCGGCCCCGGGTACGCCCGGCTCGCAGGCGGCGCGACACACGCCGGAGTGGACGTGCTGGCATGACCCAGAGCGATATCGACCTCACCTACCTGCGGCGCTGCGTCGACCTCGCCCGCGAGGCGTTCGAGGACGGCGACGAGCCGTTCGGGTCCGTGCTGGTCGACGGCGCGGGCGAGGTGCGGTTCGAGGACCGCAACCGCACGAAGGACGGCGACCAGACCCGGCACCCGGAGTTCGAGGCCGCTCGGTGGGCCGCGAACCACCTGACGCCCGAGGAGCGCGCCGCGGCGACGGTCTACACGTCCGGCGAGCACTGCGCGATGTGCTCGGCCGCCCACGCGTGGGTCGGCCTCGGGCCGATCGTGTACGCCGGGTCGACCGCCCAGCTGGTCGCCTGGCGGGCCGCCTGGGGTCTGCCGCCCTCGGCGGTGCTGCCGTTGTCCGTCCAGGAGGTCGCGCCGGGGATCGAGGTGCGCGGACCGTTCAGCGAGCTCGAGGACGAGCTCCGCGAGCTGCACCGCGCCCAGGCCGAGCGGGGCTAAGGCGCAAGCCGGCGATTCGTCTGCGGATTCCTGCGGAATTCCCCGCTCCGCACCGCAGACGAATCGCGCTACTCCGGCTCGTTCCCGCTGTCGCCTCCGACGCGGAAGGGCTCGGTCACGTTGCTGTACATCAGGTGCGCCACCAGTCCCTGCGCGGCGTGCTTGAGGTTGTGGCAGTGGTCCATCCAGATACCCGGGTTGTCGGCCACGAACGCCACCGTCAGGGTCTCGCCGTCGTCGACGTCGAGGGAGTCGACCCACCAAGGGCTGCCCGTGGCGGCCTCCCCGTCACGGGCCAGTACCACGGCGTGGTGGCCGTGCAGGTGCATGGGGTGCACCTCGCCGCTGTGGTTCTCGATCTCGAACACCACGACGTCGCCCTCGTCGACGACGTACATCGGGATGTCGGGCCACAGGTGGCCGTTGATCGACCACCACATGCCGGGCTTCCCGTCGAGGAACCCGGGCCGGCGGCCGATCGAGTAGCGGAACGTCCGGTCGGCCTGAGTGGCGTCGAGAGGGGGTCTCGCGAGGGGCGCGCCGTACGACAGCATGTCGAGGTCGGCGCCGGGCTTGGCCTGCTCGCCGGGGTCGTCGCCGACGACCAGTGCCGTGGACCCGATCTGCACGCGGGCGGGCGCGGTGACCGCCAGGTCGTACCGCCCCCCGGCCGGCACGGAGACCCGGCGGCCGACCACCTCCGAGGGCTCGTTGACGTCGCGGCCGTCGACGGCGAGCACCTGGTACGGAGCGTCGGTCCACACCTGGACGGCGCCGTTGTCGGTGTTGATCACCCGGACCCGGGCCACCTGTCCGGACGTCGCGGGCCAGCTCACGACGCCCTCCTCTCCGTTGAGCGTCCGCGTGCCGCTGTAGGTGTGGGTGATCGCGACCACGTCGACCCGGTCCGACGACTCGTCGGGGGCGGCCTGCGGGTGCACGACCAGCGGGCCGTACAGGCCGCGCAGCACTTCGGTGTGCGAGACCTGGTGGGAGTGGTACCAGTACGTCCCGGCGTCGTCGACCACGAACCGGTACGTGTGGTCCTCGCCCTTCCCGATGGCGTCCTGCGTCACCCCGGCCACGCCGTCCTCGGCGTTCGGGACGTCGACGCCGTGCCAGTGCACGCTGACGCCGTCGCCGACGTTGTCGTTGTGCACGCGGACCTCGACAAGGTCGCCCTCGGTCGCCTCGATCAGCGGGCCGGGCGACGTGCCGTTGAACATGTACCCGTCGATCTTTCGGCCGGAGGCGAGGGTGACCTTCCCCTGCGATGCGGTCAGGTCGACGGTGAGGTCGGCCGGCCGGTCGGGGTCCTCGACCAGGTCGGCCACGCTGGTCATGCCGGCCATCCCCGACATGTCGTGCCCGCCGACCAGGCCCATCGTGTCCGGGCCGCCGCCGAGGTCGACGTACCCCATGTCCATGACCGAGTAGCTCCCCGGCATGCGGCTGTCCTGCCACATCCAGGCCAGCGGGACGACGATGACCAGGGTCGCCACGGTCGCGACGATCGACCGCAGGTGGGCGCGGACGTACGCCGTCGCCCCCTGCGGTCGAGCTTGCTGCGGTTGCTCTTCGCTCACGCAGCCACGGTGGTGGCCGGGGCGCCTGTTTCGGCGAGCTTGGCCTGCCGCGACGCGAACCCGGCCGCGCCGGCGAGGATGAAGGCGTTCAGGCCGTGGATCATGCCGATGTACGGGGCGTCGTGGCCGAGGATGCCGGCGAAGACCTGGACGACGATGGACGCCAGGACGATGCCCGCCCACTTGACCGCGCCGTCGAACTTCGCGAAGAAGGAGACGACCAGCAGCGCGATGCCGAGCAGCGGGATGATCATCATCCCGTTGATGCCGTGGACCATGAACCCGGTCACGCCGGTGAAGCTCAGGTCCTCGTCCTCCATGGCTGCCTTGTCGACGACGCCGCCGTCGGTGATGTACTTCCCGAGACCCGCCACCGCGAACACCATCATCATCGCCTGGATGACAACCTCGGCCGCGATGATGATCGCGAGAATCCGGTAGGCCTTGATCATGTGGTACCCCCTTGGTCCGACGTTCTGCCGAACAGGATGACGCGTTGGCGCCGGAATGTCGCGTGTTTTGACCCCGGGCGAATGACCATTTGCGGTCACCAGGACTGGCGTCCGACCACCTCCAGCACCACCGGCTCCTCATGCCGGACCAGCTGCTCCCGCGACTGCGGGGTCGCCAGGATCTGCTCGAGCCGGCCGCGGAACTCGGTGGCGGCGGACTGGTCG
Organism: uncultured Actinomycetota bacterium; assembly: GCA_963782155.1. Taxonomy (GTDB): domain Bacteria; phylum Actinomycetota; class Actinomycetes; order Propionibacteriales; family Nocardioidaceae; genus Nocardioides. The sequence continues at coordinate 22,893 of CAWAIZ010000006.1, read as the reverse complement.
TCGAAGTCCAGGACGACCTGGACGTCGCTCGGGTCGTCCACCGTGCGAAGCACCCGGTAGGACCGGACGCCGTGCTCCTCGCGGAACCTCTCGTACTTGTCGAAGGCGGCCTTCCAGCTGTCGTAGTCACGGACGGTGTTGCGGATGAGTAGTGAGTTCATGGCCAGGACTGTGGACCCACCGGCGGGGTCGGGGACATCCCCCGTCCTGGGGATCCTCACGTCCTCGCCCCGGTCCTAGGCTCGGGTCCGTGGTCTCCCGGACGAGCGTGCTCGACCGCGTCGAACGTCTCGGCGCCGGTGGCTTGACCGCGAAGGCCTACCGAGAACGGGTGCTCGCCGAAGTCCGGTCCGTGCTCCCGTACGACGGCCATGTCTGGCTGCTGACCGATCCGGTGACCCGCGTGGGCACATCGCCGCTGGCCGACGTCCCCGGTCTCGCCTTCGCCGACCTGCCGCACCTGAGCCGGCTGCGCTACCTGACCACCCTCAACCGTTGGGACCGGCTGCTGGACGAGGCACGGTGCGCGGCGACGCTGCTCGGCTCCACCGACGGGGATCCGGCCGGGTCCCCGTTGTGGCGTGACTGCCTGCGCGGGTTCGGCGTCAGCGACGTGGCCAGCGTCGTGTGCGCCGACCGGTTCGGCTGCTGGGCCTGGCTGGACCTGTGGCGCACCGGCCGAGCGGCGTACGCCGCGGCCGACGCGGCCTTCCTGGCCGAGCTGGCCCCGCTGCTGGCTACCGGGCTCCGCGCAGCCGTGGCGCGAACCTTCGTCGACGACGCGGAGGCGCTCGACCTGAAGGGCCCGGCGGTGGTGGTGATGAGTCCCGAGCTGGTGGTGCGGAGCCGGACGTCCTGGGCGGCCGAGGCGCTCTTCGCCCTGAACCCGCCGGACGAGCCGGTGCCGACCGTGCCGGCCGCGGCGTACAACGTGGCGGCGGCGCTCGTCGCCCACGAGGCCGGCGTACCGGTGGGCGAACCCTGGTCCCGGGTGCACCTCGGCGCGGGACGCTGGGTGACACTGCGGGCCGACCGGATGACGGCGGCGAGGAACGTGGAGGGCGACGTCGTGGTGACGATCGAGGTGAGCACACCGGCCGAGCGGCGCGAGGTGTTCGCGCTCGCGCACGGTCTGACGCCGCGCGAGCGCGAGGTCCTGGGCGAGGTGGCCCGCGGGCTCGACTCGCAGGCCGTCGCCGAGCGGCTCTTCCTCTCCGAGCACACCGTCCACGACCACGTGAAGTCCGTGCTGGCCAAGACCGGCACGGCCTCGCGCCAGGCCCTGCTGTCGCGCATCGCGGGGGCCGCATGAGCGTCGCGATCGTCGGCGGGAACGGGAAGACGGGACGAGCCGTGGCGGCGGCACTGGCCGGCCGCGGAGTCGGTGCGGTGTCCCTCGGCCGAGCCGAGTGGGACGACCTCGCGGAGGCGCTGGCCGGGTGCCACGCGGCGTACCTGGTCGGGCCGAACTTCCACCCCGACGAGCCGGCGTACGTCGGCCGGGCGCTGGCCGCCTGCCGGGCCGCGGGCGTGGGCCGGGTGGTCTACCACTCCGTCGCCTCGCCGTACCTGCCGGCCATGGCACACCACCTCGGCAAGGCGCGCTCGGAGGACCTGGTCCGTCGCTCGGGGCTGGCGTGGACGATCCTCCAGCCCGGGGTGTACGTGCAGAACTTCGACCTCACCCGGCCGGTGACCGTGCCGTACGACGTGCATGCGCGGTTCGGCTTCCTCGACCTGGCCGACCTGGGCGAGGCCGCGGCGGCCGTGCTCACCGAGGACGGCCACGACGGCGCAACGTACGAGCTGGCCAGCCGGACGGGGAGCGTCGCCGACCTCGCCGCCGAGGCGGGCACCACGGCCGAGCGCGTCGCCGCGGCCGACGCGCCCGAGGGACTGCGGGCGATGTTCGCCTACTACGACGCACACGGCCTGCCCGCCGGCACCCTGCCGCTGAGGGCGCTGCTGGGCCGCCTCTAGGGTCGGTTCGTGCTCACCGTCATCACCGGAGGTACGCGCGGCATCGGCGCCGCCACCGCGCACCGGCTGGCCACGGACGGCCACGACCTCGTGCTCGGGTACGCCACCGACGCCGACACCGCGGAGGCGACGGCCCAAGCGGTCCGCGAGCACGGCCACGACGTGCACCTCGTGGCCTGCGACATCACCACCGACGACGGGGTCGGGCTGCTGTTCGCGCGAGCCGCCGAGCTCGGCCCGGTGACCGGCCTGGTCAACAACGCCGGCGCCACGATGCACATCGGCCCGCTGCTCGAGACCCCGGTCGCGGTGGTGCGCCGCACGGTCGAGCTCAACCTGACCGCCGCGATCCTCTGCGCCCGCGCGGCCGTCCGGCTGATGGCCACCTCGCGGGGCGGGTCCGGCGGGGTCGTGGTCAACGTCTCGTCGGGCGCCGCCACCCTCGGCGCCGCCAACGAGTACGTCCAGTACGCCGCGGCGAAGGCGGGCCTCGACGCCCTCACGACCGGCCTGGCGACCGAGGTCGCCGGCGAGGGGATCCGGGTGGTCGGCGTGGCCCCCGGGATCGTGCGGACCGGCATCCACGCCGACGCCGGCGAGCCGGGCCGCGTCGACCGGGTCGGCCCGCTGGTTCCGCTGGGCCGCGCGGGGGAGCCCGGCGAGGTCGCGGACGCGATCGGCTGGCTGATGGGCGACGAGGCGTCGTACGTGACGGGTACGACGCTGCGGGTCGCCGGCGGCCGCTAGTGGTTGCCGACGGAGATTCGTCGGTGACCGCTAGGCGGGTCGGGCCGAGCGGAGCACGCCGATCTTCTCGATCCGGTGCTCGGGGTTGTGGAACTCGTCCGACCAGTAGTTGCCGACGGCGTGGTCCTCGTACGTCGCACACGTCGAGAGGGTGATCATGGCGCGGGTCGGCTCGCGCCCCGGCCGGCCGGGCACGGCCGCCGACTGGGCGCGCAGGGACGCCGGGGAGCGGAACGACGTCCACTGGGTGCGCACGATCTCGTAGACGAGCCGGTGCGTGGCCGTCACCACCACCACCCGTGCACCGGGGCGCAGCGACGGCAGGCGCCGGAACGGCGCGGTCGAGGAGGAGCGGTGCCCGGTCACCAGGTAGTTGCCGATGCCTCCGGGGCCGACGAGGCCACCGCTGCCGTGCGGGCTCGCCGCCGGGCCGCCGTTCTGGATGGCCGTGCCGGGGCCGTCGTCGGGCCGGCCGGCGTAGGCGACCACGCGCAGCCCGGAGAGACCGAGAGCCGGGACGGCCAGCACGGCATCTCGCGGTCGGCCGAGCGTGGCGGGCGAGCTTCCCGCGTCGGCCGGCGCGACACGCGCGGCCTCGGCCGCGGTGCGCTCCACGCAGCGCTCGGCCTTGGCCGTGAACACGGCCAGGCAGGACCCCAGCGGCGCGCCGGCCCGCACCGCCTCGACGACCGCCGCCACCGCGTCCTGGACGACCGCGGGCTTGGTCTCGTGGATCGCGTGGCCCGAGCCGACGGCCTCGACGTGGACCGCGTCGGTCGAGGAGGCGGCCAGCCGGTCGTGGTAGCGGTACCACAGCGTGCGCAGCTCTCCGTCGAGCTCGTCGGAGGACAGCACGACGGTGGGGACGTCGCCCAGGTCGACCTGCGACAGCTCCGCCACGGTCTTGTCCACGTCGACCTCGCGTCCGCCGTCGACGACCTCGAAGCGCTCCCACTCCGGGTCGACGAACTGCTGGGGCACCGATGAGTCCTCCAGCACCAGGCCGGCCGTGACGTCGGCGTGCCGGACGGCGAAGGCCTGCGCCACCATGCCGCCGTAGGACCAGCCGAGCACGACGTACGGCGCCTGCTCGCCGCGGCGCTCGAGCTCGGCGGCCAGCGCGTCGGCGCTGCTGCCGGGCCACGGGTCCGGTGCGTCGTCGGCGAGCGCCGCACTGGACCCGACGCCGGCGCGGTCGGAGTAGCAGACGCGCGTGGTGGCTGCGAGCCCGCCCGCGAGCGCGGAGAAGGTGCCGCCGCCGGTGTCCAGCCCCGCCTCCAGGACCACGGTCGGCGACCCGTCACCGGCGCAGGTCATCTCCAGCGCGTCTGCCTGCGCGACGCCTGTCGTGGCCGCGGTCGTCGCGTTCGAGGAAGGGTCGGCGGTCGGCGGCGAGGAGCCGTCGGCCGAGCACGCGGTCGCCAGGCACGCGGCGAGCGCGACCGGGAGCACTCGCGCGCGCATGGATCAGCGGAGCATGCCGTCGGCGAGCACCGCAAGCATCGGCCGCACCGAGTCCGCGCCCAGGTCGCCCTGGTCGGCCACCGCGGCGACACCGCCCACCAGCCGGCACATCTGGAGCGCGTCCACCTCCCCGCGCAGCGAACCGCTGGCCTGGAGCAGGTCGACGATGCGCTGGGTGGCCGCCACGAGGGTGCGGCACTTGGTGGCGATGGGGGAGTCGGCGTCGTCCAGCGCGCCGGTGATCTTGGCGGGTCCGCCCTTGTGGACGCTGATCAGGGCGACGTACGCCTCCAACCAGGCGATCAGGAACTCGCGGGCCGGACCCTCGTGCGTGAGCACCTTGTCGGTGGTCTCGTTGACGCCGTCGACCCAGGCCTGCATGACGGCGTCCAGGAGCGCGTCACGGGTCGGGAAGTGGCGGTAGAGGGTGCCGGGGCCGACGCCCGCGCGCTTGGCGATGTCGTCGAGCGACGCGTCGTACCCGCGCTCGCGGAAGACCACGCGGGCCACCTCCACGATGCGGTCGCGATTGCGCTGCGCGTCGGCTCGCACGAATCTCCCTTGCTAAACGGAGACAGTCTCCGTATGGTTGTTCCGATAACCGGAGCCAATCTCCACTAAGTGTACGACGGCCCGCCGCTGCGGGCCAGAACGGAACTCTCCGTGACTCTCACCGACACAACGTCCGCCCGCTTCGGCCGGTTCCAGCCATTCCGCCGGCCGGCCGACCGGGCCCGTATCGGCCTCTTAGTCGTGCTCGCCGCCCAGCTGATGCTGGTGCTCGACGCCACGGTCGTGAACGTCGCCCTCCCGCGCATCGACGCCGACCTGGGGTTCGGGCCCGCGTCGCTGAGCTGGGTGCTGAACGCCTACACCCTCGCCTTCGGCGGCCTGCTGCTCCTCGGCGGTCGGCTGGGCGACGTCCGCGGCCGCCTGCGTACCTTCGAGGCCGGCCTGGCTCTCTTCGTGCTCGCCTCGTTGCTCGGCGGCCTCGCGCCGACCTCCGAGCTGCTGATCGTGGCCCGGGCCGCGCAGGGCGTCGGCGCCGCGATGGCCGCGCCGAGCGTGCTCGCCCTGCTCACCACCAGCGCCCGCGACGACGCGGAGCGCCACCGCGCACTGGCGCTCTTCGGTGCGGTGTCCTCCGGCGGCGCCTCCATCGGGCTGCTGCTCGGCGGCCTGCTGACCGACGTCGCCTCGTGGCGCTGGACCCTGTTCATCAACGTGCCCATCGGCATCGCGGTGCTCGTCCTGGCCCCGATGTTCGTCAGCGAGACGCCGCGTCGTGCCGGACGATTCGACGTCGTCGGCGCGGTCAGCGCCACGGTCGGTGCCGTGTCCGTGGTCTGGGCCCTGATCGGTACGCCGGAGCACGGCTGGAGCTCCGCGCGCACCATCGGCGGGCTCGCCGTCGGCGTGCTCGCCCTGGTGACCCTGGCCGTCACCGAGCGCCGGGTGGCGCACCCGATGATCCAGCCCAGCCTGCTGAGCAACCGCACCCGCGTCGCCGCGCTGGCGATGATGGCGCTCGTCGTCGGCGCGCAGCTGTCGATGTTCTTCCTCGTGGTGCAGTACGTGCAGCGCGTGCTCGGCTTCGGCCCCCTCGCTTCGGGCTTCGCCTTCCTGCCGTTCAGCCTGGGCATCTTCGCCATGTCGCGGTTCACGCCGCGACTCATCGCCCGGTTCGGCCCGCTGCGGCTCGTGGTCACCGGGGCCGCCGCGCTGACGGCCGGCTACGTCATGTTGAGCAACGCGGGCGCCGACAGCACGTACTTCGGCGCGGTCTTCCTGCCGATGCTGCTGGGTGGTCTGGGCGGCGCGCTGTGCTTCCTGCCGATCACCGCGACCGTGCTGTCCGGCGTCGAGCCGGAGCACGCCGGTGCGGCCTCGGGGATGCTGCAGACGACCCAACAGCTCGGCAGCGCGGTCGGCGTGGCCGTGATCGTCTCGGTGTACGCCACGCACGCGGTGCCCGGCGAGTTCCTCCCCGGCGCCCACGAGGCCTTCCTGACGTCGGCGGGCTTCTCCGCGCTCGCCGCCCTGGTCGCCCTGGCCGTGCTGACCCTGCGGCGGCGACCCGTCGCCGTACCCGAGCCGGACGACGTCGAGGAGGCCGCCCTGATCGACGCGGCGTAGCGGCGGCACCGAACATGTAACGCGGTGTTCGTGTGACTTCCCAAGCGTTCGAACGCTTGGGAAGCCCACCGAACACCGCGTTACATGTGTCCCGCGCCGCGCCGGGTGTCGGAGGTCTCCGACAGGATCCCGTCCGTGAGCATCGGGCGGGATCCTGCCGTTCCCGGGAGTACGACGGGCGGCATCGGCGCGCTCCAGGGTGCGGCGCTGACCCTCGGTGCGCTGCTGGGCACCGGCGTGATCTCGCTGCCGGCGCTGGCCGCCGAGGCGGCCGGCCCGGCCAGCCTCGTCGCCTGGGCGGCCCTGCTGCTGGTCTCGGTGGCGTTCGCGGCGTCGTTCTCCGCGCTCGGCTCGCGCTTCCCCGACGGCGGCGGCGTCACGACGTACGTCCGTCGGGCCTTCGGCGACGGCGCCTCGACCGCGGTCGGCTGGTCGTTCTTCCTGACGATCCCGCTCGGGGCACCGGTGGCCGCGGGGTTCGCGGCCCACTACGTCGCCGACGCGCTCGACCGCGGACGCGGGGCCGCCCTGCTCGTGACGGCCCTGATCCTGCTCTCGGTGACCGTCGTCAACTGGTTCGGCATCGAGGCGTCCGCCCGGGCTCAGCTGCTGATCGCCGGCGTGCTGGCGACGGTGATGGTCGTGGTGATCGTGCTGTCGCTGCCGCACGCACGATCCGACAACCTCACGCCGTTCGCGCCACACGGGGTCGCCGGCGTCGGGAAGGCCGCCGCGATGCTGGTGTGGGCGTTCGTCGGCTGGGAGATCATGGCGTCGCTCTCGGGGAGGTACCACACGCCGGGCCGCGACATCGCCCGTGCGGCGGCCGGAGCCCTCGCCGTCGTCACGGTCCTGTACGTCGGGATCGCCTTCTGCACGGTGGCCGTGCTGGGTCCGGCGCCCGGTCGGGCCCCGCTGTCCGACCTGCTCGCCACGGCCGTGGGCGAGGGGGCGCGCCCGGCGATGGCCGTGGTGGCCGTGCTCCTGACGGTCGCGACCATCAACACCTACTTCGCCGGGGCCGCCGAGATGGGTGCCTCGCTGGCGCGCGACCGCTCGCTGCCCGCGTTCCTCGCGGCGCGCTCGGGCCCGGGTGGGGTGCCGAGACGCGCGCTCGGCTTCGTCGCCCTGCTGGGGCTCGCGACCACCGCGGTGCTCGCCATCCTCGAGCGGGACACCGACACCACGTTGCTCTTCACGACCGGCACGTTCTCGCTGGTCTACCTGGTCGGCACGGCGGCTGCGGTCCGCCTGCTCCGCGGCTGGGGCCGGGCAGCGGCGGTCGTCTCGGTCCTCGCCTCGGCCGGCCTGGTCGCGATGACCGGGTGGGTGGTGCTGCTGCCTGCCGCCGTCGGGGGTCTCGGCGTGCTGTGGGCACGGACCCGTTCACGGACTGCCGCGGTGGGATGACCGCGGCTGGCAACCGTTGCCAGCCCCCGTCCTCGTCGTTGGCGGAACGTGCCGTGGGGGCGGTTCCGCGTCACTACTAGGTTCGTGCGTATGAAGGTCCTGCTGGCGCTGGGCGGCAACGCCATGACCAACGCCGAGGGCCGTGCGCGCGTCGAGGACCAGATCGCCGCGGCCGAGGTGGCGATGGCGGCCGTGGCGTCCCTGCTGGGGACGGGTGCCGAGGTCGTGGTGACGCACGGCAACGGCCCCCAGGTCGGCAACCTGCTCGTGAAGAACGAGCTGGCGGCGGCCGTCGTACCTCCCGTCCCGCTGGACTGGTGCGGTGCGCAGACCCAGGCGACGTTGGGCTTCGTGCTGATGGACGCGCTCGACGCCGAGCTGGCCGCACGGGGCATCGACCGACGGTCGGCCACGCTGGTCACCCGGGCTCTCGTCAGCCTCGACGACCCGGCGTTCACCAAGCCCACCAAGCCGATCGGCCGTTACCTGCCAGTCGAGGAGGCCGCTCTCCTGGTCGAGCACGGCGAGATCTGGGAGGACCGCGGCGAGAAGGGCTGGCGACGCGTGGTCGCCTCACCGGAGCCGTTGGAGATCCTCGACGCCCCGGCCGTGCACGCCCTCGTCGACGCCGGCTTCGTCGTCGTCGCCAACGGCGGTGGCGGCATTCCCGTCGTGCGGGAGGCCGACGGCTCCCTGCGCGGGATCGAGGCCGTCATCGACAAGGACCTCGGCGCGGCTCTGCTCGGCCAGACCCTGGGCGTCGACGTCCTGGTGATCGCCACCGACGTCACGCACGCCGTGCTGCACTACGGCACCCCCGAGGCCGAGGACATCGGCCGGGTCGAGGTGTCGCAGATGGAGGCGTACGCCGCGGACGGCCACTTCGCCTCCGGCTCGATGGGACCGAAGGTGGCGGCCGCCTGCAGGTTCGTCCGTGCCACCGGCCGCCCGTCGGTGATCACCGACCTGGACAGCATCGTCGACGCGGTCGAGGGCCGCGCCGGCACCGTCGTACTCCCTGACTGACTTCCACGAGAGGAACCGCCATGCCCGACGCCATCGAGGTCCGCAAGGTCCCCATCCACTCCGTCGCCGACGCCTCGGAGCTCACCAAGCTCATCGACAGCGGCGTGATGGACGCCAGTCGCGTCATCGCCATCATCGGCAAGACCGAGGGCAACGGCGGGGTCAACGACTACACGCGGATCATCGCCGACCGGGCGTTCCGCGAGGCGCTGGTCGCCGCGGGTGCGCCTGCCGACCAGGTCAAGGAGGTCCCGATCGTGTGGTCCGGCGGCACCGACGGCGTGATCAGCCCGCACGCGACGATCTTCGCCACGACCGACGCCGACCCCTCCGACGAGCCGCGCCTGACGGTCGGGTTCGCGATGAGCGACCAGCTGCTGCCCGAGGACATCGGCCGCACGCCGATGATCGAGAAGGTCGCCGCCGCGGTCCGGGTCGCGATGGAGCGCGCCGGCATCACCGACCCGGCCGACGTCCACTACGTGCAGACCAAGACGCCCTTGCTGACCATCCACACGATCCGTGATGCCAAGTCGCGCGGCAAGACCGTGTGGACCGAGGAGACCCACCAGTCGATGGACCTCTCCAACGGCTGTACGGCGCTGGGCATCGCCGTCGCCCTCGGCGAGATCGAGATGCCCACGGACGCCGACGTGATGCACGACCGCTCGCTGTTCTCGTCCGTCGCGTCGTGCTCCTCGGGCGTCGAGCTCGACCGGGCGCAGGTGGTCGTGGTGGGCAACGCTGTCGGGGTGGGTGGCCGTTATCGGATCGGGCACTCGGTGATGGCCGACGCCCTCGACCAGGACGGCATCTGGGAGGCGATCCGCTCCGCCGGCCTCGACCTGCCGGACCGCCCGCGGACGGCCGACCTCGACGGGAAGCTGGTCAACGTCTTCTTGAAGTGCGAGGCGTCGCAGGACGGCGAGGTACGTGGCCGCCGCAACGCGATGCTCGACGACTCCGACGTCCACTGGCACCGCCAGATCAAGGCCTGCGTCGGCGGCGTGACCGCGGCGGTCACCGGCGACCCGGCCGTGTTCGTCTCGGTCTCGGCCGCCCACCAGGGACCCGACGGTGGCGGCCCGGTCGCCGCGATCGTCGACCTGGGCTGACCCCGGGTGCTCACTCCGGCAGGTGTGAGGTGTCGTTCAGCGAGACGACCCTGCGGTTGTGCCAGTAGTCGTCCTCCTCGAGCACGGTGATCCCTCCGCTGCTCGCGGAGCGTAGCCGTCGTCTCTCGGGGGCAAGGTTCGGTGTCGTTCCTGTCGCTTTGAGGGGGTTGCAACGCCCCCGAAGCGACGGGATACCCGGTCGACCGGGTATCCCGACCGACCTCAGTCGTCGAGCGCCCACTGCCTGATGGCGGCGCCGTGCTCGTCGAGGAGCGGCGGCGGGCGGTGCTCGGGTAGCCCGCCGGAGAAGGCGTTGTCCTCGAAGCGGATGGGCGAGCCGGCGAGGGTGAGCGGCCCGTACGCCGGGTGGTCGACCTCGACGACGAGCCCCTGGGACCGCGTCTGCTCCCATGAGTACACGTCGTCGAGCGAGCGCACCTTGCCCGCCGGTACACCGGCCCCCAGCAGGAGGTCCAGCCAGTGCTCGGCGTCCTCGGCCGCGAACACCGCCTCGATCGCCTCGATGAGCACGTCCCGGTGTGCCACCCGCGAGCGGTTGGTGGCGAACCGCTCGTCGGCCAGGTCCAGCCCGACGGCCGCCGCGAACTTCTGCCACAGCCCTTCCGAGCCCACCGCCACCTGCACCGGCGAGGTCGCGGTGGCGAACATGCCGTACGGCGCGATGGCCGGGTGGTGCGAACCGCTCACACCCGGCACCTCGCCGGCGATCGTCCAGCGGGTGCCCTGGAAGGCGTGCACGCCGACGACCCCGGCGAGCAGGGAGGTACGCACGACGCGGCCCCGGCCGGTGCGCACGCGCTCGTGCAGCGCCGCCAGCACGCCGTACGCGAGGTTCATCCCGGCGAGCAGGTCGGCGATCGGCACGCCCACCTTGGTCGGCTCCTCGACGCCGGTCAGGCTCATCAGGCCGCCCTCGCCCTGTGCGATCTGGTCGTACCCCGCCCGGCCCGCCTCCGGCCCGTCGTGCCCGAAGCCGCTGATCGAGCCGACCACCAGGCCGGGGTTGAGCTCGAGCAGCCGCGCGACGGGGAAGCCGAGGCGGTCGAGCACGCCGGTGCGGAAGTTCTCCAGCAGGACGTCGGACTTCGCGACCAGCTTCTCCAGGACGATCACGTCGTCGGGCGACTTGAGGTCGAGGACGACCGACTCCTTGTTGCGGTTGGCCGACATGAAGTACGTCGAGTCGTGCGGGTCGTCCGGACCGGGATCGCCCGCCCACGGCGGCCCCCAGGCCCGGGTGTCGTCGCCGGTCGCCGACTCGACCTTGATGACGCGGGCCCCGAGGTCGCCGAGCATCATCGCGGCCTGTGGTCCGGCCAGCGCGCGGGTCAGGTCGAGCACGACCAGGTCGGCCAACGGGGCGTCGTACTGGCTCATGGGTCGAACCTAGTGGCCCTCCTCCGGTGCGCCATTGGTCCCAAACGCCAGTCCTGGACCCCGTTTCGATGGCGTTTGGGACCAAACGCCAACGCCGGGCGGGCCCTAGAGACCAAGGATCACTAGTGTCGGACCTTGATGCGAAGGTGTTCGGCATGAGCTCGGGGACGACCTACCGCCTGGTGCGTCCCGCCGCGCCCGCGCAGGCGCCCACGCTCGACGACGACCAGCGGCGCGTGGTCGACCACGTGGGCGGTCCGCTGCTCGTGCTCGCCGGGCCCGGCACGGGCAAGACCACGACTCTGGTCGAGGCAATCGTCGACCGCGTCGAGAACCGCGGCGCCGACCCGGCGCAGGTGCTCGCGCTGACGTTCTCGCGCAAGGCCGCCGAGCAGCTCCGCGACCGCGTCACGGCCCGGCTCGGCCGCACGACCGGCTCGGCGATCTGCTCGACCATCCACTCCTTCGCCTACGGGCTGATCCGCCGCTATGCGCCCCGCGAGCTCTACCGCGCCCCACTCCGGCTGCTGTCGGCGCCGGAGCAGGACGTCGTCGTCCGGGAGCTGCTACGGCGCACGCCCGAGTCGGTGCGCTGGCCCGAGGAGTTCGACCGGGCGCTGGAGACCCGTGGCTTCGCGCGCGAGGTGCAGATGGTGCTGTCCCGCGCGCGGGAGAAGGGCCTGGAGGCCGACGACCTCGTCGCGCTCGGTGAGGGCGCCGGGCTGCCGGCGTACGTCGCCGCCGGGCAGTTCCTCCAGAGCTACCTCGTCAACCTCGACGACCAGTCCGCGACCGACTACGCCGACCTGATCCGGCGCGCCGTCATCGAGGCCACGGCCCACCGCGACGACCTGCGTCGGCAGTTCCGGCACGTGTTCGTCGACGAGTACCAGGACACCGATCCCGGCCAGGTCGCGCTGCTCCGCGCGCTGGCCGGCGACGGCGGCGACCTCGTGGTGGTCGGCGACCCGCACCAGTCGATCTACGGCTTCCGGGGCGCCGAGGTGCGCGGCATCCTCGACTTCCCTGCCGACTTCCCGCGTGCCGACGGCTCGCCCGCGCCGGTCGTCCCGCTCCGGACGACCCGGCGTTTCGGCCCGCGGCTGCTCGTCGCCACCCAGCGCGTCGCGGGCCGGATCGGCCTGCCGGGGGCGATCGACGTGCAGGCCCGCGAGTCGTTCCTGCACCCGCTCGCCGCCGAGACGACCGACGAGGGCCTGGCCAGGGTGCTGACCTTCGACACCGAGCGGTCCGAGGCCGAGCACCTGGCCGACCTGCTCCGCCGGGCCCACCTCGAGGACGGCGTGCGCTGGGACCGGATGGCGGTCCTCGTCCGCTCCGGTCGCACCAGCATCCCGCCGCTGCGCCGAGCCCTCGGAGCCGCGGGAGTGCCGGTCGAGGTGGCCCGCGACGACCTGCCGCTCGTTCAGGACCCGTCCGTGCTGCCGCTCCTCGACGCCCTGCGCGCCGCGGTGAACGTCGACCACGACGACGAGGAGGCGGCCGACTACGTCGACCACGCCCGCGCCGAGTCCCTGTTGCTCGGGCCGCTCGGCGGGCTGGACGCCGGCGACGTACGCCGCCTCTCCCGGCTGCTGCGCACGCGTGAGAAGGACGCCGCGCGCGCGGAGTCCCGGCTCCCGCTGACCTCCAAGGAGCTGATCCGCCGGGCGGTGCTGCGCGACGGGTTCCTCGACGACCTCGAGGGCTCGGAGGTGGCCGCCGCCCGCACGCTGCACACCCTGCTCCGCACCACCGCCGACGACCTCGCCGAAGGCGGCACCGCGGAGGAAGCCTTGTGGGCGCTCTGGTCGGGCACCGACTGGCCGGGCCGGCTGCGTCGCGGCGTCGACTACGGCGGAGCTGTGGCGCGCCGGGCCCACCGCGACCTCGACTCGGTGGTGGCTCTGTTCGACGTCGCCGCCCGCGAGGCCGAGAAGCGCGACGCGGCGGCCGTCACCGGGCCGGCCGGGGTCCGCGACTTCCTCTCCCGCCTGGTGGCCCAGCAGATCCCGGCCGACACCCTCGCCGAGCAGGGCGTGCGCGGCGCAGCCGTCCGGTTGCTCACCGCCCACCGCTCGAAGGGCCTCGAGTGGGACCTGGTCGTGGTGGCCCACGTCCAGCAGGACGGCTGGCCCGACCTGCGCCGGCGCTCGACGATGCTGCAGGCCGACCGGATCGGCCGCGACGAGCTGGTGCCGCCGCTGACGTCGCGCGAGCTCCTCCAGGAGGAGCGCCGGCTCTTCTACGTCGCGTGCACGCGCGCCCGCTCGCGCCTCGTCGTCACCGCCGTCGCGTCGGCCGAGGACGACGGCGAGCAGCCGTCGCGGTTCCTGGCCGAGCTGGGCCTCACGGTCGAGAAGGTCGAGGGCCGTCCGGAGCGGCCGTTGTCGCTGGCCGGACTGGTGAGCGAGCTGCGGCGCACCGTCGCCGACCCCGCCACCGCAACCGGCCTCCGCGACGCCGCGGCCCGGCGGCTGGCCCGTCTGGCCGGCGAGACGATCGGGGAACGGCCGCTCGTGCCGCAGGCGGATCCGTCGTCCTGGTGGGGCACCCGCTCCGCGACCCGGTCGGTCGAGCCCGTGCGGCACCCGGACCGGCCGGTGCCGGTCTCCGCGTCGATGCTCGAGGCGGTGATGGTCTGCCCGACCCGCTGGTTCCTGACGACCGAGGCCGGCGGAGCCGGGGCCGCACACCAGTCCGCCAACATCGGCCAGCTCGTGCACGCCCTGGCCCAGCGGGTCGCGGTCGGCGAGGTGGCACCCGACCTCGACCTGCTGATGCGTCACGTCGACGAGGTGTGGGGACGCCTGCACTTCCGCACGCCGTGGTCCGCCGCCCGCGAGCACGACCGCATCGCGGTAGCCCTGACCCGGTTCCTCGACTGGCACGAGCACAACCCACGCAAGCTGGTCGCGACCGAGGAGCGCTTCGAGACCGTGGTCGAGCTCGACTCCGGCGAGCGGGTCACCCTGTTCGGGTACGCCGACCGGCTCGAGCTCGACGCCGACGGCCGGGTCGTGGTGGTCGACCTCAAGACCAACAAGACCGCACCGACCGGCCCGGCCGTGAACAAGCACGTCCAGCTCGGCGTCTACCAGTACGCCGTCGACCACGGCGCTGTCGACGACCTCGTCACAGGTGGGGGTCCCGATCAGCACGGCGGGAGCGGCGGCGCCGAGCTGGTGCAGCTCGGGCTGCCGGACGGTGACTCGGCCGTGGTGCAGCAGCAGCCGGCGTACCCCGACGACGCTCCGGAGCGCGTCACCCTGCGTGCGCACATGGAGCGTGCCTCGTCCCTGGTCCGTGCGGAGACGTTCCCGGCCGTGGCCGGCGACCACTGCCGGGACTGCGACTTCAAGCCGATCTGCCCGATCCAGGGCGCGGGGTCGGTGACGGCCCGATGAAGATCACGACTCCGCGGGAGCTCGGTGCCTTCATGGGCTGGGACTTCGCGCCCAGCCCCGAGCAGTGGGAGGCCATCCGGGCGCCGCTCGAGCCGGCCGTCGTCATCGCCGGCGCCGGCTCCGGCAAGACCACGCTGATGGCCGCCCGGGTCGTCTATCTCGTCGCCACCGGGCAGGTCCGCCCCGACCAGGTGCTCGGCCTGACCTTCACCACCAAGGCCGCCAGCCAGCTGCGCGCCAAGGTCCGCGAGGCACTGCTCGCCGCGGGCCTGCTGCCCGAGCCCGGCACCGACACCGGCCAAGAGGGCGACACCATCGAGCCCACCGTGGCGACCTACAACGCGTACGCCGCCGGCCTGCTCACCGACCACGGCCTCCGCATCGGCCACGAGCCCGACACGCGCGTCCTCTCCGACGCGTCCCGCTACCAGCTGGGCGCCCGCGTGGTCGAGCGGCACACGGCCGAGGTCCGGTTCCTCACCGACCACCCGCCGACCGCGATCCAGAACCTCCTCGCACTCGACGGCGCGATGAGCGAGCACCTGGTCTCGCCCGAGGAAGTGCTCGCCTTCGACCGCGACGCCGAGGCCGCGTTCCTGCGCGCCTTCGAGGCCGAGGAGGCCGGCAAGGGCCGCAAGACCTACCTCGAGGCGCCGGCCAAGGCGATCAACGCCATCGAGCGCCGTCGCGAGCTGATGGCCCTCGTCGTCGGCTACCGCCGCCTCAAGCGCGACCTCGGGCTGATGGACTTCTCCGACCAGATCGAGCTCGGCGCGCGGCTGGCCGTCGAGCAGCCCGACGTCGGCGGGCTGGAGCGGGAGAGGTTCCGCGTGGTGCTCCTCGACGAGTACCAGGACACCTCCGTCGCCCAGGCGACCATGCTGTCCCGGCTCTTCGGCGGCGGGCACGCCGTCACCGCGGTCGGCGACCCCAACCAGGCGATCTACGGCTGGCGCGGCGCCTCGGTCTCCAACATCCTGCACTTCGCCGACACCTTTCCCGTCGCATCCGGCGAGGGCCGTACCTTCCCGCTCACCGTCAGCCGCCGCTCCGACCGGCGGATCCTCGAGGTCGCCAACCGGCTGGCGCAGCCGCTCTACGACAAGTACGCCGGCCAGGTGGTCCGGCTGGCCGCGAAGCCGGACGCCGGGCAGGGCGACGTCTCGATGCGCGTACTGCCGACCCAGGCCGACGAGCTCGCGTGGCTGGCCGACGAGGTGGAGGCGGCTCACGAGGCCGGGGCCAAGTGGTCGGACGTCGGCGTGCTCACCCGCGACAACGCGCACGCCGCCGACGTCTTCGACGCGCTCACCGCCCGCGACGTGCCCGTCGAGATCGTCGGGCTCTCGGGGCTGATCCGGCTGCCCGAGGTGGCGGAGGTGGTGGCGACGCTGCACCTGCTCAACGACGTCACCGCGAACGCCGCGTTGCTCACCCTGCTCACCGGTCCGCGCTGGGCGATCGGGCCGCGCGACCTGCGGCTGCTCGGCCGCCGGGCGGCGTCGCTGGCCGGCGGCGGCCCCCGCGAGGCCGCCTCGTTGGGCGACCAGCTGATCGGGATCGCCGACGGCGTCGACCCCGCCGAGATCGCCGCGCTCGGCGACGCGCTCGACTCACCCGGGGACGCGGCGTACTCCGCCGAG
This sequence comes from uncultured Actinomycetota bacterium, assembly GCA_963782155.1. GTDB lineage: Bacteria > Actinomycetota > Actinomycetes > Propionibacteriales > Nocardioidaceae > Nocardioides. Next base: position 6,567 of record CAWAIZ010000006.1, on the reverse strand, counting down.
GCACTCGACCGGTTCGCCCTGCTCTCCGCCGAGCTGCGGATGCTGCGTCGCACCGTCGGCGAGCCGCTGCTCGACATCGTCCGCCGGATCATCGACACCTCGGGCGTCGACATCGAGCTGGCCTCCGCCGTGTCGCCCGCGGCCGGCGCCCGCCGCGACAACCTGGACCTGTTCGTGAAGGCCGTCGCGGAGTTCCAGGCCGTCGACGGCGACGTGTCGCTCTCGGCGCTGCTGGCCTACCTGACCGCCGAGGACGACCAGGGCAACGGGCTCGACCTGGCCACGCCGACGGCCGCCGACTCCGTCAAGCTGCTCACCGTCCACCGCGCCAAGGGGCTGGAGTGGGCGCACGTGTTCCTCGTCGGCGTCTGCGAGACCCGGTTCCCGTCCAACCGCTCGCGCACGCTGTGGACCTCCTCGCCCGCGGTGCTGCCCGCGCCGCTGCGCGGGGACGCGCGTGACCTGGCGCAGCTTGCGGGGTACGACAAGGCGGCCCTCGATGCCTACCGCGCCGACACGAGGAAGCACGACCAGGAGGAGGAGCTGCGGCTCGGGTACGTCGCCTTCACCCGCGCGGCCCACCGCCTCAGCGTCACGTCGTACCTCTGGAGCCCGCGGACCACCCCCTACGGCCCGTCGAGCTACCAAGGCGTCGTCCGCGACCAGCTGGAGGCGTGGGGCGAGCCCGTCGAGCACTGGCTCGACAAGCCGGTGAAGGGCGACCCCAACCCGTACGACGCCGTCGACCCGTCCCGGCCCTGGCCCGAGCCCGGTCCCGGCCGCGAGGCGGCGCTCCGGATCGAGGCGGCCCGCGTCGTCGCCGCGACCGACCCGCGACGCCGACGACGACCTCGACATGGTCGAGGCCGCGCGCGTCGCCGACTGGGACCTCGAGCTCGACCGCCTGGTCGCCGAGGCTCGGGCCGACCGCGACCACGTGGTGGAGGTGCCGCTGCCCACGTCGCTCTCGGCGACCGCGGTGTCCCGGCTGCGCACCGAGCCCGAGGCGTTCGCCCGCGAGCTGGCCCGGCCGATGCCGCGGCAGCCGTCGCCGGCGGCCCGGTTCGGCACCCGCTTCCATGCGTGGGTCGAGGCGCGGTTCGGCCAGCAGGACCTGTTCGACCCCGACGAGCTGCCCGGACAGGGCGACGTGGGGATCGACTCCGACGACGACCTCGAGGAGCTGATCGCCACCTTCGAGCGCGGACCGTTCGCCGACCGCGCGCCGCACGCGGTCGAGGCGCCGTTCGCCCTCGTGCTCGACGGGCAGGTGGTGCGCGGCCGGATCGACGCGGTGTACGCCGAAGCAGGTGGCCGCTTCCTCGTGGTCGACTGGAAGACCTCGCGCCGTGACGACGCCGACGCGCTGCAGCTCGCCCTCTACCGGCTGGCCTGGGCCGAGCTGGCCGGCGTACCGCTGGACAAGGTCCGAGCGGCGTTCTACTTCGTGCGCAGCGGCCGCGTGGTCGAGCCCGAGGAGCTGCCGGGCCGCGCCGACCTGGAAGCCATGCTCAGCCCGCCCGGCCTGGTGACCTGACCGCTGCCGTCAGAGCGATGTCGACCATGTCGGCGAAGGTCCGCTCCCGCTCATCGGAGCTGGTCTCCTCGCCGGTCGGGATGTGGTCGGAGACCGTGCAGATCGCCAGCGCCCTCCGCCCGTACCTCGCCGCCAGCGTGTACAGCGCGCTGGCCTCCATCTCGATGCCGAGCACCCCGTGCCCGACCATTCGCGTCAACAGCTCCGGCCTGCTGGCGTAGAACGAGTCGCCCGAGAAGATCAGCCCGACGTGCGCGGTGACGTCGCCGGCTTCGGCCGCCTCGACGGCCGCGCGCAGCAGCCCGAAGTCGGCGACGGGTGCGTAGTCGAGGCCCTCGAACGTGATCCGGTTCATCGAGGAGTCCGTGCACGCACCCGAGGCGATGATGACGTCGCGGATCGCCACCTTCTCCGAGAGCCCTCCGCACGAGCCGACGCGGATGATCGACTGCACGTCGTACTCGCGGAAGAGCTCGTTGACGTAGATCGCCATTGAGGGCTGCCCCATCCCGGACCCCTGGACCGAGACGCGGTGTCCTTGCCACGTGCCCGTGAACCCGAGCATCCCGCGCACCTCGGAGTAGCACGTCGCGTCCTCGAGGAACGTCTGGGCGATCCACTGCGCCCGGCGGGGGTCGCCGGGCAGCAGGACGACCGGCGCGATGTCTCCCGAAGCGGCTCCGATGTGGGTGCTCATGGCGGTTAGCCTCCCATCGTGACCACCCGAAAGATGAGCTTCCCGCACCTCGACCTGGCGGCGAACGCGCACGACCGGGCCGGCGAGCGGCGGGTCGACGAGGACTGGCTCGACGCCCGGTGGGCCGACCCGGAGACGCGCGTGCTTCTGGTGGCAGGGACGCGCATCCGGCCCGTCGGGGGCGCCGTCGCGTGGCTGGCGCCGGCCGAGGCGTCCTACGACGGGCGCCGCGTGCTCTTGGGCGAGCGCGACGGGCGCACCTGGTTCGCGCTGCTCCTCGACCCGGACGAGGCGCCGGGGGACCGGGGTGAGTGGGTCGGCATCCGCGAGGTCCTGCCGTACCTCGCGAAGGAGACCGTGGACGCGCCCCTGGTCTTCCAGGCCATCGGGATGGCCGAGTGGCACTTCGCGACCCGTCACTGCCCGCGCTGCGGCGGCCCGCTCGAGTCGCGGCACTCCGGCGCGGAGCTGGTGTGCACCGGGTGCGGGAAGGCGCAGTTCCCCCGGACCGACCCTGCGGTCATCATGGCGATCACGCACGGTGACCCGGGAGCAGAGGACGAGCGGCTGCTCCTCGCCCGTCAGGATTCGTGGCCGGCGGGACGGTACTCGACGCTGGCCGGCTTCCTCGAGCCCGGCGAGACGCTCGAGGACGCCGTACGGCGAGAGGTCCGGGAGGAGGTCGGCGTGCGGGTCGGCGAGGTCACCTACTTCGGCAACCAGCCCTGGCCGCTGCCCGCCTCGCTGATGCTCGGCTTCGTCGGACGTGCCGAGAGCACGCGGATCGCCGTCGACGGCAAGGAGATCCAGGACGCCCGCTGGTTCACCCGTGCCGAGATGCGTGCGGGAGCCGAGGCCGGCGAACTGGTCCTGCCGGGTGGCGTCTCCATCAGCCGGTCCCTCGTCGAGCACTGGTACGGCGGGCCGCTCCCCGGGAGCTGGTGAGCCGGCCCTGGCCGTGACCGGACTGGCTCGCCGGCGACGACCGTCGTACGTCGTCCTGACCGAACTTCGGTGTCGTTCCTGCCGCTTCGAGTGGGTTGCAACCGGCACAAAGCGACGGGATACCCGGTCGACCGGGTATCAATACGCCACCCGAGCCCGACAAGGCTCATCCAGTCAGGTCGGCCAGCTTCTCCGTGACCTGCTTGAGGGAGGGATTGGTCTGGGCGGTGCCGTCGGAGTACACCAGGGTGGGGACCGTCTGGTTGCCCTGGTTGACCTGCTCGACGATGCCGGCGGCCTCGGGGTGCTGCTCGATGTCGACGACGTCGTACTCGATCCCTTCGCGGTCCAGCTGGCTCCGCAGCCGGTGGCAGTAGCCGCACCAGGGGGTGGAGTACATGGTGAACGTCGCGGTCGTGGTCCCGGGAGAGGTGGTGGTCATCGAGGGGTGTCGCCTCCGGCGTCTAGATTGAGCGAACTGAATCGTCTGGCCCGAGATCGGGCTCGTAGAAACTTCAACCATCATCACCCAGGAGTTGTTCCGTGCTCGACCCGGCCACCGTCCTCGAGGGCCTCGACCCGGAGCAGCGACGGGTCGCCGAGGCGCTCCGCGGGCCGGTCCGCGTGCTGGCCGGCGCCGGCACCGGCAAGACCCGGGCGATCACCCACCGCATCGCGCACGGCGTCGCGACCGGCGTCTACCAGCCCGCCGAGGTGCTGGCGGTGACCTTCACCACACGGGCCGCCGGCGAGATGCGCGGCCGGCTCCGGACCCTGGGCGCCGAGGGCGTCCAGGCCCGCACCTTCCACTCCGCCGCCCTGCGCCAGCTGCGGTACTTCTGGCCGCACGTCCACGGCACCGAGGTGCCCACCCTGACCGAGTCCAAGCTCGGCATGATCGCCACCGCCGCCGCGCGGCAGCGGGTCCGCGCCGACCAGGCGACCCTGCGCGACGTCGCCTCCGAGGTCGAGTGGGCCAAGGTCAGCAACGTCCGCCCCGACGACTACGCCCGGCTGGCGCTGCGCACCGGCCGCTCGGTCAACGGCGTCGACCCGGAGACGGTCGGGCGCATCTTCGGCACCTACGAGGACGTCAAGCGCTCGCAGGCCCGGATGGACATGGAGGACGTGCTGCTCCTGACCGCCGGGATGCTGGCCGACGACGAGCGGGTCGCCGCCCAGGTCCGCCGCCAGTACAAGTGGTTCGTCGTCGACGAGTTCCAGGACGTCTCACCCATCCAGTCGGCCCTCCTCGACCTGTGGCTGGGCGGCCGTGACGAGATCTGCGTCGTCGGCGACCCCGCGCAGACGATCTACTCCTTCGCCGGCGCCGACGCGTCCTACCTCCGCGACTTCCCCAGGAAGCATCCGGGCACCACCTCGATCGACCTGGTCCGCAACTACCGCTCCACCCCCGAGGTGATCGCGGCGGCCAACGCCCTGCTCGCCGGCACGCCCAGCGCCGGCGTCCGGCTCCAGGCCCAGGTCTCGTCCGGCGCCGCGGTGAGCTACGCGCCGTACGCCGACGAGGTCGCCGAGGCCGAGGCCGTCGCCGCCGCCGTCCAGCGCCTCAGCGACGACGGCACGCCGCCCGGGCGAGGTGGCCGTGCTGTTCCGCATCAACGCGCAGTCCGAGGCCTACGAGGAGGCGCTCGCCGCCCGCGGCCTGCCGTACGTCCTGCGCGGCGCCGCCGCTTCTTCGACCGCAAGGAGGTACGCGAGGCCGTCACCCGGCTGCGCGGCGCGGCCCGGGGCGGCACCACCGCCGACGAGTCGCTCGAGGACGCCGTCCGCGCCGTGCTGAGCGTGATGGGCTGGACGCCCGAGGCCCCGGCCGCCCGCGGCCAGACCCGCGACCGCTGGGAGTCGTTGCAGGCGCTGGTCGACCAGGCCGCCGAGCAGGCCGCGGCCGGGCGTCAGCCTCGGGGCGTTCGTCGACGACCTCGACCGCCGCGCCGCCGAGCAGCACGCGCCGGTCGCCGGCGGCGTCACGCTGGCCACCCTGCACGCCGCCAAGGGCCTGGAGTGGGACGCCGTGTTCGTCGTCGGCGTCTGCGAGGGCACCCTCCGATCACCTACGCCGACACGCCGACGGCGGTCGAGGAGGAGCGCCGCCTGCTGTACGTCGGCATCACCCGCGCCCGACGCAGCCTCACCGTCTCCTGGGCCGGCCGCAACCCGGCGGGCGAGCGACGCGCAAGCCGTCGCGCTTCCTCGACCCGCTGCTGCCGGAGTCCGCCCGGGTCGAGCCGCAGGGCGCCCGCAGCCGCAAGGTCGTCAGCTGCCGCGAGTGCGGCAAGCCGCTGGCCACCTCCGCGGAGAAGAAGCGCGGCCGCTGCTCGGCCTGCCCCGCGTCCTACGACGAGGAGCTGTTCGAGCAGCTGCGCACCTGGCGGTCTGGACAGGCGGCGGAGGAGAGCGTGCCGGCGTACGTCGTGTTCACCGACGCCACCTTGCAGCTCATCGCCGAGCACAAGCCCCGCTCCGCCGACGCTCTGCTGCGCATCAACGGCATCGGCCGGACCAAGCTCGACCGCTACGGCGAGGCGGTTCTGGGCCTCGTGGGCTGGCATTTCAGAAATGTCCAAGACACACGTAAAAAGAATTGCTCACCCCTACGGGGGCGGGGTACCTTGCTGCCTCGACCGCAAGAGCATGCGCACTCAGGCCCTGACAACGCCCGCGCCCGATCACCGAAGGAGGTGGCCCAGATGAACTCCATGCACATGACGGAGACCATCCCGTCGTTCGGCATGCCCGCCTACGGCCGCGCCCTCGGTGCAGTTGTCGGCGCTGACGTGTGCCTGGGCACGACCGCGGTCGTCCTTGGCGCCGGCACGTCCGCCATGGGCCGCATCAAGGGCGACTTCCCGGGGACCTCTGCCTGGAGACCACCGAGTAGGTGACACCACCACACTCGGCTCTCTCCAGGCCGCGGAACCCGAAACCCGGGATCCGCGGCCTTTGTGTTTCCCCCCACGGGAGACCAACCACGTACCTAGCCAGAAGCGATCAGGTCACGAAGGAGGTGAGAGACATGACCATCACTGTTCTCGACCGCAGCGATGGAGCTGCCGAGGAGGAGATCAGCCAAGCGATTTCACTGGGCCAGCTGACGACGCGGCCGACCAGGTGAACGACGAGCTGCTGCCGTGCCGAGTCAACGACTCGGACCTGTGGTTCGCCGAGTCGCCCCAGGACGTCGAGTTCGCCAAGGCGCTGTGCAAGGACTTTCCGGTCCGCGCCCTGTGCCTGGACTCAGCCCTGGAGCGGCGTGAGCCCTGGGGGTTCTGGGGAGGTGAGCTGTTCCTGCAAGGAGTGGTGATCCCCCGTAAGCGTCCCCGCGGCCGCCCCCGGAAGAGCGAGCCCGCGTGGCCCACCGCCTGAA
>CAWAIZ010000005.1:0-33255 GCA_963782155.1 uncultured Actinomycetota bacterium | reverse complement strand
TGTCCACCCCTACTACGTCTCGACCCAGGCGCACCCCGAGCTCCGGTCCCGGCCGACCCGCCCGCACCCGCTGTTCGCCGGACTGGTGGGCGCCGCCCTGGAGCGCAAGAGGGCCGAGCGGTTCCCGATCGACGAGACCGGGCTGCGTCGCGAGCCCGTGGATGACTGATCCCCGCGAGGTCGAGCAACGGGTTCTCGACACCTGGGACTTCAGCGACCCGGCCGCCTCCGGCGAGCGGTTCCGTCTGGCCGCCGAGTCGGCGCGCGACGCCGACGAGGCGGCCGTCCTGCGCACGCAGCACGCCCGCGCCACCGGCCTCGCGGGTGACGTCGAGGAGGCCGGCCGGACCCTCGACGGCATCGAGGCGACGGGGCAGCACGCCCGGGCCCGGGTAGCGATCGAACGCGGCCGGGTGCGGAACTCCGCCGGCGACCCGGTCGGGGCAGCGCCGTACTTCGCCGAGGCTCACCGCCTGGCCACCGGCGCCGGTGTCGGGGGCCTGGCCGTGGACGCGCTGCACATGCAGGCGATCGCGGCCGGTTCGATCGACGGCCCGGCGGCGGCCCGGGTGATCGACGAGCGTGCGCTGGCCGAGGTCGAGGCGTCCGACGACCCCCAAGTGCGCCGCTGGCTCGGCCCGATCCTCAACAACCTCGGCTGGGACCTCCACGACTCCGGTGAGCCCGCGCCCGCGCTGGCCGTGTTCGAGCGTGCCGTCGAGGTCCGGGCCGCAGCCGACGACCACCAGGCCTGGATCGTGGCTCGGTGGTGCGTAGGCCGAACACTGCGCACGCTCGGGAGGTACGACGAGGCGTTGCGGGTGATGCAGGAGCTCGCGACCGACCCGGTGGGTGCCGAGGACGAGTACGTGCACGAGGAGATCGCCGCTAACCAGCAGGCCCTCGCCGGCGAAGCCTAGGCCGCGCGCCGGAGGGCCGCGAGCACAGCGCCCACCGCCGGGGAGTCGGCCAGGCTTCGACGGTGCACGGCGAGCACCTCACGCGTCGGCTCGGGGGAGTGCGCGGGCACGGCCACCAGCCCGTCTCCCAGGGGTTGGCGACCGAGCCGGGGGACGAGCGCGATGCCCAGCCCGGCGCGCACCAGGGCGAGGTGTGAGTCGAACTCCATCGACGTGTGTGCGATGCGCGGCAGCCGGCCCGTGCCGTCGTACATCCGGTTCAGCCACTGACGGCAGATGGTGCCGTCGGGGGTGGCGATCCACTCCTGCTCGAGGAGGTCACGGGGGCTGACCCGATGGCGACCGGCCAGTGGGTGGTCGCCGGGGAGCACGACGTCCGCGACGTCCTGGGCGACAGTGTCGGCGCACAGGTGCTCGGGAATGGCGATCGGCAGGTCGCCCCAGCGGTGCACCACGCCGAGGTCGGTCTGCCCGGAGGCCACCAGGTCGATCGTGTCCCACGGCTCGCGCTCGGTGAGAGCGAGAGTGAGGTCGGGGTGGGCGGTCCGGAGCTCGCGCACGGCGGGGGCCACCAAGCCGCGCACGGCGGTGGAGAAGGCGGTGACCCGCAAGCGCCCGGACACCGTCCCCGCTCGCCGGTGCAGGGCAGCCTCGACCGCCTCCACGTCGGCGAGGAGCCGGCTGCCGGCGTCGACCAGGTGCCGGCCGTGGCCGGTGAGGACGACGCCGCGACCGACCCGCTCCAGCAAGGGCAGGCCCACCTGTCGTTCGAGGCGCTTGACCTGCTGCGAGACCGCACTGGGCGTGAAACCGAGGGAGTCCGCGGCCGACACGACCGAGCCGTGCGTGGCGACCGCCTTCAGGGACGACAGGGCGCTGAGATCGATCATGAAGGGAGGCTACCGATAATCGTGAATCAAAGGTCGCTGGTACTTCATCGTCCGGCACGGTTGGCTACAGGTGTGAACCGCCGGGACTCGCTGCTCGCCGCTCTGGTGGCGACGATCTGGGGGTTCAACTTCGTGGTCATCGACTGGGGCATGGCTGGGGTGCCTCCCTTGCTGTTCGCGGCGGTCCGGTTCACGGCGGTCGTCGTGCCGGCGGTCTTCCTCGTTCCCCGACCAGCAGCGCCGTGGCGGGTGGTGGCCGCCGTCGGGGCGTTCATGTCGCTCGGACAGTTCGGCCTCCTCTACGTCTCGATGGACGCCGGCATGCCGCCCGGTCTCGCGGCCCTCGTGCTGCAGGCCCAGGTGATCTTCACGGTGCTGATCGCGGCCGGCGCCCTGCGGGAGATCCCCACGTCCGCGCAGGTGGCGGGCGTGTCCATCGGTGCCGTCGGTCTGGGGATCGTCGCCCTCGGCCGCGGCGGCCACGTGCCTGCTCTCGCGCTGGCCCTCTGCCTGCTGGCGGCCCTGTCGTGGGGGGTGGGGAACGTCGTCTCCCGCGCCGCCGCCGTGCGCGGCGGGCTGTCACTGACCGTGTGGTCGGCCGTGGTCGTGCCGGCGCCGCTGCTGGGCCTGTCCCTCGTGGTCGACGGGCCGGCCGCCGTCGGGGACGCTCTCGCGTCGTTCTCGTGGCAGGCGGGCGTCTCCACGTTGTACACCGCCGGCCTGGCGTCGCTGGTGGGCTACGGGCTGTTCAACACCCTGCTGGCCCGCAACCAAGCGTCGTCGGTCGTGCCCTGGGTGCTGCTTGCGCCGGTCGTGGCCATGGCCTCGGCGTGGGCCCTGCTCCACGAGCGTCCGAACGTGGCCGAGACCGCGGGCGGCCTGCTCCTGCTCGTCGGCGTGCTGGTCGCGCTCCGGCCGACCCGACCAGAGTCCGTGGTCGGTGGTGGTCTCGTGACGGTCGGAGGGGCGACTTCCTCGACCAGGGGGTCGGTTTCCTAGAGCTCGCCGCGGGCGCGCAGCTCGCGGACGAGGGTGTCGCAGCCGCCGAGGAGGGCGGCGCGGACGGTCGGGTCGGTGCCCTCCGCGCGTGCCATCGCGGTGGCCGCGTCCAGGAACGCCTGGTCTCCGATGGCCGGAAACATCCCGCCGATCAGGCCGAACACCTTGAGCATGCCGCCGCCGGCGAGGCGGGGGATCTCCTCCAGGTAGCGCTCGGTGAACGGCATCAGCACCTCGCGCTGCTCGGGGCGCCAGAAGGCCCGGATCATCTGGCCCATCACCACGCCGCCCGGCACGGACTGCTCGGTGTAGAGAGCGTGCCAGGCCTCCTCCTTGGCCTCCGGGAGGTTGCGGGAGGCGCGGACGATGAGCGCGCTCGCGGCGGCGTCCGGATCGGGGTCGCGCTCCTCGAGGCGCTCGACCTCCTCCGGGTCGTACCCGCCCCGGGCGGCGCGGGTGCCGGCGACCCGCCAGGCCAGCCCGAGGTTCGACTCGGCGGCCGCGTCGAGCTGGGCGAAGTGCTCGGGTGTGGTCGCGTTGCCGGCCAGGGCGAGCAACGCCTCCTGGGCGAGGTCGGGGTTGGCCGCGATACGGGAGGCCAGGTCGGCGACCCGGGTCCGCTGGGCGGCGATCTCCGCGGTCGGCGTGTAGTAGCTCGCGACCAGGCCGGCCAGTCTGAGGAACGGCTCGACGATCCCGATCGTGGTCTCGGTCTCGAGCACCCCGAGCAGGCAGGTCAGCGTGTCGTCGGCGGACGCCTCACCCTTGACGAGCATGTCGTACGCCGTGGCGACAGCCAGCGCCCGGGACACCCCGTCCGGCAGGTCGCCGGCGCGGCGCAGCAGCAGGTCCAGGCTCGTCTTGTCGGTGCGGACCGCGGCGAAGGTGAGGTCGTGGTCGTTGACGATGCGGAGGTCGGACTCGGGCAGGTCCAGAGGGGTCTCCGCGCCGGTGGTGCGCACCTCCACGTCGGCGACGTGGCGCAGCGAGTCGCCGACCTCGGCGTAGCACCCGATGTCCAGGCGGTGGGGGCGGGCAGCCGAGCCGTCTGGGCCCGCTGGCCCGGAGCACGTCGCCGTCCAGGACGAGCGTGTCGGTACCGGACTCGTCCAGCCACCGCTTCTCCCACGCGGTGAGGTCCTGGCCGCTGGCGGCGCCCACCGCTGCGGTGAGGTCTTCGAGCCGGGTGTTGCCCCACGCGTGGTCGCGGAAGTAGCCGCGCAGGCCTTCGAGGAACGCCTCATCGCCGGCGTACGCGCTGAGCTGGCGGAGTACCGCCTGGCCCTTCTGGTAGGAGATCGCGTCGAAGTTGGCCATCGCCTGGGAGACGTCGGGCACGTCTCCGCGGATCGGGTGGCTGGCCGGGCCCATGTCGACGCGGTAGCCCTCGAGCTTGCCGGTGGCCAGGTAGGCCGCCCAGCTGTCGTCGTACCTCGTCGCGCCGACGAGCGCCCAGGTCGCCGCCCACGACGCGAACGCCTCGTTGAGCCAGAGGTCGTTCCACCACTTCATCGTCACCAGGTCGCCGAACCACATGTGCGCCATCTCGTGCAGCAGGATCGAGGCGGCCGAGCGCCGCTGGTCGTACGTCGGGCTGCTGCGGTAGAGCGCGCCGTCGCCCCAGGTGACGCACCCCCAGTTCTCCATGGCACCGCCCATGTCGGGGACGAAGACCTGGTCGTACTTCTCCTGGCCGAACGGCACGCCGAATCCCTCGCCGAACCACGCCAGTCCCTGCTCGGTGACCGTGAACAGCTCGTCCGCGTCGCGGTCCAGCAGGTGCTTGAGCGACTGGCGGCAGAACAGGCCGAGGTCGTACCCACCCCGGGACTCACGCAGCTCGTAGAACGGTCCTGCGTTGACCACGGTGACGTACGTCGACAGCCGCGGCGTGTCCGCGAAGGTCCACCGCCGGCCGCCGTCGGCGACGTCCTCGATCGAGCTGGAGACGGAGTTGCTCGTGACGACCCAGGTGTCCGGGGCGGTGACGGTGAAGCCGTGCACGGCCTTGAGGTCGGGCTGGTCGAAGTTCGCCCACGCCCAGCGGGCCATGTCGGGCTCGAAGGTCGTCCAGACGTAGACGAGCTTGTCGCTCGGGTCGACCGTGCGCTTGATCCCGTGGGAGCCGGCGGTCTCGGACTGGCTAGAGCGCACGACGAGGACGTTCTCGGCCTGCAGGTCCGGGAGGGGCAGCCGACCGCGGTCCTGGGTGGCGGGGTCGAGCGCGACGCCGTTCAGGGTCGCGCCGGACACCGTGGCGACGCAGTCGACGAAGGTGCTCGCCCCGGCCTCGCTGCAGCGGAAGGTGATGGTCGAGGTCGCCGCCAGCACCTCGCCCTCGAGCAGTCCCCGCAGGTCGAAGGCCACGTCGTAGCGGTCGACATCGATGAGCGCGAACCGCTCCTCAGCCTCGGAACGGGTCAGGGACAACGGTGCTGCAGCGGAGTCACTCACGTCTGCCACGGTAGCGTCAGAGCGTGAGCGACCTGCCGCCGGACACCTCGGGTTCGTGGCCCGTCGAGGCGTCGCAGGACCTCTGGCGCGGCGAGTGGATCGTGGCGCTGCGCAAGGACACCATCCGCGCCCCACACGACAGTTCCAGCGACGGCGCGACGTTCGACCGCTGGGTCTTCGAGCACCCGGGTGCGGTGATCGTGCTGGCCGTCGACGAGGACGAGAGGGTCGCGTGCGTGCGGCAGTACCGGCACCCCGCGCTCGGCACGTACCTCGAGCTGCCGGCGGGGCTGCAGGACGCCGAGGGCGAGGATCCGCTCGAGACGGCCAAGCGCGAGCTGCGCGAGGAGGTGGAGCTCGAGGCCTCGGACTGGCGGCAGCTGTTCGCCCTGTGGCCGTCGGCGGGCATCACCGCCGAGCGGCACGTCTTCTTCCTGGCCAGGGGCCTGAGCCGGCGCGACCGCGGCGACTTCGCCCTCGAGCACGAGGAGGCTGCGATGGAGATGCACTGGGTACCCGTCGACCAGCTCGTCGAGGCCGTGCTCGACGGCCGCGTCACCGAGGAGCCGATCAGCGTGGCCGTGCTTGCCTACGACGCCTTGCGTCGCCGGAACCGACTGTGAGGGCGTCGGTCACCGACCTGCTGCGGGATCACCCCGTCGTCGACGGGCACAACGACCTGCTCTGGGCGCTGCGTCACCGACACAACTACGACTTCGACGCGGTCGACATCGGCGAGCGACAGGACGGCCTGGTCCACACCGACCTGCCACGGCTGCGCGAGGGTGGGGTCGGGGCCCAGTTCTGGTCGGTCTACGTCCCCTCCACGATGGGACACGAGGCGGTCAGCGTGACCCTCGAGCAGGTGGACGCGGCGTACCGGATGATCGAGCGGTACGCCGACCGGATGGCGTTGGCGACGACGGCCGACGAGGTCGAGGCTGCCTGGGAGCTCGGGAGAGTGGCCTCGCTGCTGGGCGCGGAGGGTGGCCACCAGATCGACGGGTCCCTCGCGGTGCTGCGGATGTACCACCGGCTCGGGGTGAGGTACCTGACCCTGACCCACAACGACAACGTGGCCTGGGCCGACTCGGCCACCGACGAGAGGGTCCTGGGCGGGCTCAACGACGTCGGCCGGGGCGTGATCGCCGAGATGAACCGGCTCGGGATGATGGTCGACCTCTCGCACGTGAGCGCCGAGACCATGCGCGACGCGCTGGACGTCTCGACGGCGCCCGTCATCTTCTCGCACTCCTCCGCGTACGCCCTGGTCGACCACCCGCGGAACGTTCCCGACGACGTGCTGACGACCATGGCGGCCCGCGGCGGCCTCTGCATGGTGTCGTTCGTGCCGCGGTTCGTGTCCCAGGCCAACCGCGACTGGGCCCTCGCTGCCGAGGACGCCGCCCGCGACGCCGGGATCGAGCCCAAGGAGCTGGCGCGGTTCGAGCCGTTCCTGGACGACCTGGAGCGTGTGGACCCGCCTCCGGCTGCGACCCTCGCCGACGTGGTCGCCCATGTGGAGCACGTCCGAGACGTGGCCGGGATCGACCACGTCGGGCTGGGTGGCGACTTCGACGGCGTGACCACGCTGCCCGAGGGGCTGGAGGACGTCAGCCGCTACCCGAACCTGCTGGAGGCCCTCGCCGCGCGGCGCTGGTCGGCCGACGACCTGGCCAGGCTCACCTGCCGCAACGTGCTGCGGGTGATGCGGGCGGTCGAGGACGTCGCCGACTAGCGAAGCGCGTTCAGTTCGTCGAGGGTGCGATGGCCGCGCTGGACCACCACTGGAACGACGTCGTCGCGCCCGTGACGGATGGGGATCTCGAGCATGTGGAGGATCTGTGTCGCTGCGAGCACCGTCGTCCCCTCCCAGCCGACCAGGTCGAGGATTCTCGTCCACAGCCGCCTTCGGACATCGTCCAGCAGCGGATCCTGGAAGGTGTACCACACGAGGGTGGTGAGATCGGTCGCCCGCGTGCCGCTACCTGCGTTCCCGATGTCCACGACCGCCACCACCGCGCCGTCACGGACCAGGACATTGCTGGGGGTTGAGAGGTCGGCATGGACCATGTCGGGTGCCTCTCGTGGTGGTGGGATGTCGGCACACACGAGCCGCAGGCGCTCGACCAGGGCCGACACCACGGACGAATACCCCGAGAGCCGGGCCACGGACTGGCGAAGAAGCGACTGCTCCGGCGTCTCGTTGAAATGCAGCCCGGCGCCAGCCGATTCCTGACCCGTGGCGACCCGCCAGGCGTACGACCAGTGGTCGTAGGGCTCGGAGGCTTGGCCAGCCTGGAGCTCGATGATCTCCATCAGCTGCTCAACGAGGGACGGGGTCAGCTCTGGCGCGGGAGCCGCGTCGACCAAGTCCATCAGATGCCACACATGAGTGGCGGTGGCCCCGACTCCGAGCCAAGCTGGGGTGGGATAGCCGCGCCCACGCATGTGCTCGACCACTCGCTGGGCTCGCAACGTCTGGTCCAGGTGGTTGGCGTGCGCCCGTGGCGCTGCTTTGAGAACTGCATTCGCCCTTCCGGCCAGCTGGACGCGCATGGCACCCCCATTCAGGCCGCCGGGTAGGCGACTGAGAAGAGTGACCTCTGCCCCGACCACGCTGGCTACGTCGTCCAGGACCTCGGCCGGCAGCTCCTCGGGATGGGTGCCCCGGTTCATCGGCTCGTTGCAGCAACGGTGGGAGCGCAGCACATGCACAGCAACGTACGGCCGAACTGACCGGTCCATCCATTCGTCCTTAGCACCGGTGTCCTGGCGGTCGCCGTGGTCTCGGCTAGGGCGTCACGCATTGAGGAGACGTGCCTCGTCAGAGGCCGTAGAGCGAAACCTCGGTGGCCTTGACCACGAACGTGACTCGCCTACCGATGACCAGCTCGAGCTCGGCGGCCGCCTGCATGGTGACGTCGGCGGCCAGGGCGCCGGCGCGCACACGGATGAGGTCGGCGTGCGGCTCGACCTCGGTGATGGTCACCGCGAAGGCGTTGCGGGGGCTGCCGTGCGGCTCCTCGCGGTAGACGGCGACGGCCCTCGGACGGAACGCCGCCACGGCCGCGTCGCCGTCGGCGGGACCGGTCCCCTCCACCAGCCCGTGCACCACGAGATCGTCGGCGTGCACGGCTCCATCCCGCCAGGTGCCGCGCACCAGGTTGAGGCCGGCGAGACGGGCGGCGAACGCGCTCCGTGGCCGGGCCAGGACCTCGGCGCTACTGCCGCGTTCGACGACCCGGCCGCCGTCGAGCACCGCGACCCGGTCGGCCAACAGCAGGGCGTCGAGCGGGTCGTGGGTGACGATGATGCTGGTGCGGCCCTTCAGAACGCGTCGCAGCACCTGGCGCAGGGCCGGCTGCACGGCCACGTCGAGGGCGGCCATCGGCTCGTCGAGGAGCAGCAGCCGGGGCTCCGCGGCCAGGGCCCGCGCGACGGCGACCCGTTGGGCCTGCCCGCCGGAGAGCTGACCCGGACGGCGGTCGGCGAGGTCGCCGACGCCCACCTCGTCGAGCCACCGCTGCGCGTCGGTCCGGGCGGTCCGTCGGTCGGTGCCGCGGCTGCGCGGACCGAAGGCGACGTTCTCGAGCGCGTCGAGGTGCGGGAAGAGGAGCGCTTCTTGGCCCAGGAGCGCCGTATGGCGGTCGTGCGGCGCGACGAGGACGCGGGCGGCCTCGTGACCGACGTCGGTCAGGACCCGTTCGTCGAGCACCACTCGCCCCGGCTCGGGCCGGACGAGCCCGGCGATGACGCCGAGCACGGTCGACTTGCCCGACCCGTTCGGGCCGAGCAGGGCCAGGGTCTCCCCGTCGGCGAGCTGGAGGTCCACCTCGAGCCCGCGGCCGGGTACCCGGGCCGTGATCTCCAGGGTCATATGGCAGTCCGTCCGTGACGGGCGACGCCGATGACGAGGACCGCGACGACGAGCAGGACCAGGGCCAGGGCGACGGCGGCGTCGGGGTCGGTCTCACGTTGTAGGTAGATCTCCAGGGGCAGCGTGCGGGTCCGGCCCTGGAGGCTGCCGGCGAAGGTGATCGTCGCGCCGAACTCGCCGAGTGACCGGGCGAACGCGAGCACCGAGCCGGAGACCAGGCCGGGCAGCACCAGGGGGAGGGTGATCCGGCGGAAGACAGTTGTCGGCGGCGCGCCGAGCGAGGCGGCCACCACCTCGTAGCGGTCGCCCGCCGTGCGGAGCGCGCCTTCCAGGCCGACCACCAGGAACGGCAGGGCCACGAACGTCTGGGCCATCACGACGGCGATGGTCGAGAACGCGATCTGGATGCCGAGAGCGTCGAGCGACTCACCCAGGAGTCCCCGCCGTCCGAAGGTGTAGAGCAGGGCCAGGCCGCCCACGACGGGCGGAAGCACGAGGGGCAGCAGCACGAGCGAACGCAGCACGCCGAGGCCCGGGAAGTCCCACCGGGCGAGCAGCATCGACATCGGCACGCCCAGCACGATGCACGCGACGGTGCTCGCGGTCGACGTACGCAGGCTCAGCCAGAAGGCGGCGCGGGAGTCCTCGGACGTGACGAGCGAGAGGAAGGACGACCAGTCGACCTTGGCGACGATCGCCACCAGGGGGAGCAGGACGAACAGCGCCCCGACGAGGGCAGGGAGCAGCAGCCAGCGAGGTACGTCGACCGGCCGCTGGCTGCGGGTCCGCACGCCGCTGACTCGTCTGCTGGTTGGCCTGATCATCGTGGGCGGGCGAAGCCGTCCTCCGCCAGGATGGACTGCCCGGTGTCGCCGAGGACGAGGTCCACGAACTCCCTCGCGAGGCCGGCGTCGGCGGCGTCCTTCAGGGCGACGATCGGGTAGGTGTTCACGGCCTCGGACGACTCCGGGAAGGTCACACCCTCGACGTCGTCGCCGGCGGTCCGGACGTCCGTCACGTAGACAAGGCCGGCGTCCGCCTCGCCCGAGGCCACCTTGGCCAGCACGTCAGTGACGGACTGCTCCTCGCTGACCGGCGAGATGTCGACGCCGGTGGCGTCCTCGACCTTCTGGGTGGCGGCGCCGCACGGGACCTCCGGCGCGCAGACGACGACGTTCACGCCGCTCCTCGCCAGGTCGGCGAGCGACGCGACGCCGGCGGGGTTGTCGGGAGGCACGGCGATCTCGAGGGTGTTGGACGCGAAGGCCTCCGGGTCGGCGGCCTGGAGGTCCTCGGCGGTCAGCTTGTCCATGTTGGCCGTGTCGGCCGAGGCGAAGACATCGGCCGGCGCACCCTCCTGGATCTGGGTGACCAGGTCGGAGGAGCCGCCGAAGCTGAACTGGACCTTCACGCCGTCGTGCTGCTGCTCGAACTCCTCGCCGATCCGCTGGAACGCGGTGGACAGCGAGGCGGCGGCGTACACGGTCAGCGTGGTCTCGTCGCTCCTGTCGTCGTCACCGCAGCCGGCGGTCGTCGCGGCGACGAGGAGAGCGGTGGCGGCGACCAGGGAGAAGCGGTGGTGCATGGCGGCATCGAACCACACGGGCCTAGGCAATACCTAGGTAGGGGTCACACCTCGACGATCACGTTGGTCGACTTGACGATCGCCGTCGCCTGCTTGCCGACCTCGAGTCCGAGCTCGTCGGCGGCCTCGCGGCTCATCAGGGAGACGACCCGGAACTCCCCGCACACCATCTCGACCTGGGCCATCACCTTGTCCTTGATGATGCCGACGACCACGCCGTGGAAGCGGTTGCGTGCGCTCGAGACCTTGTCCGGGCCGCTGACCGAGGCGGTCAGGGCGGCGAGCTTGTCGGCACGGAGCACGCGCTGGTTCCCGCGTCGTTCGAACTGGACGGAGCCGTTGGCCTCCCACCGGCGGAGCGTGTCGACACTGACGCCGACGGCCTGGGCCACCTCACCGATCCGCAAGTACTCAGCCACGTGCCGATCGTAGGAGGGCCGGGGCTGGATATGGTCGTCCCGCCCTGCATTTCGACGGCCGCATTCGACAGGAGCGTCACGTGAAGGTCGGAGTCCCCAAGGAAGTCAAGAACCACGAGTACCGCGTGGCCATCACGCCCATCGGCGTGCACGAGCTGACCAGCCACGGCCACGAGGTGTTCATCCAGCAGGATGCGGGAGTCGGGTCCTCCATCAACGACGACGAGTACGTCGGCGCAGGCGCCACGATCGTCCCCACCGCGGAGGACGCCTGGGGCACCGACGGCGGCATCGACATGGTGCTCAAGGTCAAGGAGCCGATCGCGGAGGAGTACCCGCGGATGCGCGAGGGGTTGACGCTCTTCACCTACCTGCACCTGGCGGCCGACAAGCCCCTGACCGAGGAGCTCATCAACCGCAAGGTCACCGGCATCGCCTACGAGACCGTGCAGCTGCCGTCCGGCGGGCTGCCGCTGCTCTACCCGATGTCGGAGGTCGCCGGCTGTCTCGCGCCGCAGGTGGGCGCGTACTCGCTGATGAAGGCCCGGGGCGGCCGCGGCGTGCTGATGGGCGGCGTGGGCGGGGTCGCGAACGCGAAGGTCGTCATCATCGGCGCCGGCGTCTCCGGCCAGAACGCCGCCAACATCGCGCTCGGCATGGGTGCGGACGTGACCCTGCTCGACACCGACCTCGACAAGCTGCGGATGTCCTTCTGGCGCTACAACAACCGCGTGCACGGGATCGCCTCCTCGCGGCTGGCGATCGAGCAGCAGGTGATGGAGGCCGACATGGTGATCGGCGCGGTGCTCATCCCCGGTGCGGCCGCCCCGAAGCTGGTCAGCAACGAGCTGGTCTCGCGGATGAAGCCCGGCTCGGTGCTCGTCGACATCGCCGTCGACCAGGGCGGCTGCTTCGAGGACACCCACGCAACCACGCACGCCGACCCGACGTACCCGGTCCACAACTCGATCTTCTACTGCGTGGCGAACATGCCGGGTGCGGTGCCGAACACGTCGACCTACGCCCTGACCAACGCGACCATGCCGTACGCCGTCGCGCTGGCCGACAAGGGCTGGCAGCAGGCGTGCCGCGACGACGCCAGCCTCGCGCTCGGCCTCAACACGCACGCCGGGCAGCTCACCAACGGGCCGGTCGGCGAGGCGGTGGGCATCGAGGCGGTGTCCGTCGAGTCCGCGCTTGGCTGATCCTGGGCTGGCCGTCCGCACCTACCTCGACCACCTGTCGGTCGAGCGGGGGCTGGCGGCCAACACCCTGCTCTCGTACCGCCGTGACCTCCGCAGGTACGTCGGGTACCTCGGCGCGCGGGGGATCGACGACCTCGACGGCGTCAGCGAGTCCGTGGTCACCGAGTTCCTGGTGCGGCTGCGGGAGGGGGACGCGGAGCACCCGGCGCTGAGCTCGACCTCGGCGGCGCGGACGGTGGTCGCCGTACGCGGGTTCCACAAGTTCGCAGTGGGGGACGGGCTGGCTCTTGCCGATCCGGCCGCGGGGGTGAA
This sequence comes from uncultured Actinomycetota bacterium, assembly GCA_963782155.1. Lineage (GTDB taxonomy): Bacteria > Actinomycetota > Actinomycetes > Propionibacteriales > Nocardioidaceae > Nocardioides. The sequence goes on along the minus strand of CAWAIZ010000005.1, from coordinate 20,591 downwards.
ACCGCCAGCACCGGCCAAGCGGCTGCCCAAGGCCCTGCCCCTGGCCGACGTGGAGGCGATCCTCGCCGCCGCGGGCTCGGCCGGGACCACTCTCGCCATGCGGGACCGGGCGCTGCTGGAGGTGTTGTACGGCACCGGCGCGCGCATCTCCGAGGCGGTCGGGTTGGACGTCGACGACCTCGACGGTGTCGACCGGACGGTGCTGTTGCGTGGCAAGGGCGGCAAGGAGCGGATCGTCCCGGTCGGCTCGTACGCCGCCACGGCGGTCGCCGACTACCTCACCGCCGCCAGGCCGGCGCTGGTCGCGGCCGGACGGGGTACGGCTGCGTTGTTCCTCAACGCCCGCGGCGGCCGGCTGTCCCGGCAGAGCGCCTGGACCGTACTGGTGAGAGCCGCGGAGCGCGCCGGCGTGACCACCGACGTCTCGCCACACACCCTGCGCCACTCCTTCGCCACCCACCTGCTCGACGGCGGGGCCGACGTACGTGTGGTGCAGGAGCTCCTCGGCCACGCCTCGGTGACGACGACGCAGGTCTACACGCTGGTGACCGTCGACAACCTGCGTGAGGTGTTCGCGACCGCGCATCCCCGGGCCCGCAACTGACACAGCCGTCGGTCGAGGAGGGACGAAGCCCCGTCACGAGACCCCTGCACCGGTCGGCGGACGACTCACCGGGTCTCGAGACAGGCGCTAGCGCGCCTTCCTCGACCAGCGGCAACACGAGACCCCTGAGCCGGTCGGCGGACCACTCACCGGGTCTCGAGACAGGCGCTAGCGCGCCTTCCTCGACCAGCGGCGGCGCTAGCGCGCCTTCCTCGACCAGCGGCGGCGCTGGCGCGCCTTCCTCGACCAGCGGCAGCACGAGAGCCCTTCACCGGTCGGCGTACGACTCACCGGGTCTCGAGACAGGCGCTAGCGCGCCTTCCTCGACCAGCGGCGGCGCTAGGGCGCCTTCCTCGACCAGCGGCAACACAAGACCCCTGAGCCGGTCGGCGGACCACTCACCGGGTCTCGAGACAGGCGCTAGCGCGCCTTCCTCGACCAGCGGCGGCGCTAGCGCGCCTTCCTCGACCAGCGGCGGCGCTGGCGCGCCTTCCTCGACCAGCGGCGACAATGCTCCGGTGTCCACGCCCGTACCCCGCCTCGTCGCCCCGAAGGGAGCCGACGCGGACACGCTGTACCTCACGCTCTCCGAGTGGGCGGGAGAGCAGGGGCTCACCTTCTACCCGCACCAGGACGAGGCGCTGCTGGAGATCCTGTCGGGCGACAACGTCGTGCTGGCCACGCCGACGGGGTCGGGGAAGTCGCTGGTCGCCATCGGTGCGCACCTGGCGGCCCTCGCCGACGGACGGGTCTCGTTCTACACCGCGCCGATCAAGGCGCTCGTGAGCGAGAAGTTCTTCGCCCTCTGCGAGGCGTTCGGCGCCGACGACGTCGGCATGCTCACCGGCGACGCCTCGGTGAACTCCGACGCCCCGATCATCGCGTGCACCGCCGAGGTGCTGGCCAACATCGCGCTCCGCGAGGGCAGCGCCACCGACGTCGGGCTGGTGGTGATGGACGAGTTCCACTACTACGGCGAGGCCGACCGCGGCTGGGCGTGGCAGGTGCCGCTGCTGGAGCTGCCGCGGGCACAGTTCCTGCTGATGTCGGCAACCCTCGGCGACATGTCGGAGATCGCCGCCGACCTGTCGGTCCGCACCGGTCGCGAGACGGCGGTCGTCGCGGACGCCGAGCGGCCGGTGCCGCTCGACTTCAGCTGGTCGGTCGAACACCTCGACGACACCGTCGCCGAGCTGGTCGCGACCGGTCAGGCGCCGGCGTACGTCGTCCACTTCACGCAGGCGGCCGCCGTCGAGCACGCCACCCGGCTGCTGGGGACCGGCGGCCTGCGCAAGGTCGACCGACGGCAGAAGGACGCGATCGCGGAGAAGATCGGGTCGTTCCGGTTCGGCGCAGGCTTCGGAAAGACCCTCCAGAAGCTGGTGAAGGCCGGCATCGGCGTGCACCACGCGGGGATGCTCCCGAAGTACCGCCGCCTCGTGGAGACGCTCGCCCAGGCCGGGCTGCTGACCGTCATCTGCGGGACCGACACCCTGGGCGTCGGCATCAACGTGCCGATCCGGACCGTGCTGTTCACCGGACTGGCCAAGTACGACGGCAACCGCCAGCGGGTGCTGAAGACGCGGGAGTTCCTCCAGATCGCCGGCCGGGCGGGGCGCGCCGGCTTCGACACGTCGGGGTTCGTGGTCGTGCAGGCGCCCGAACACGTCATCGAGAACGAGAAGGCGAAGGCGAAGTCCGACGCCAAGAACGCCGCACTCAGCGCACAGAAGCTGGCCAAGAAGAAGTCCAAGCCGCAGCTGAAGAAGCCCCCTGAGGGCACCGTGGTGTGGTCCGAGCAGACCTTCGACAAGCTGGTCGCGGGGGAGCCCGAGCGGCTCTCGTCGCGGATGAAGGTCGACAACGCGATGCTCGTCAACGTCCTCTCCCGCCCCGAGGACGCCTTCCCGGTCCTGCGCCGGCTGCTGATGGAGAACCACGAGCCGCGCCGCCAGCAGCTCCGGCTGGCCCGCCGCGCCCTTCGGCTGACCCGCTCGCTCGTCCGCTCGGGCACCGTCACCCGGCTCGACGAGCGGGACGAGCACGGCCGCAGGTACGTGCTGACCGTCGACCTCCCGGAGGACTTCGCCCTCAACCAGCCACTGGCGCACTTCGCGCTCGCGGCGTTCGACGTGCTCGACCCGGAGGCCCCGACGTACACCCTCGACGTGGTCAGCGTGGTCGAGGCCGTCCTCGAGGCGCCGCGCCAGATCCTGTTCGCCCAGCAGCACGCCGCCCGCGGCGAGGCGGTGGCCGAGCTGAAGGCCGACGGGGTCGAGTACGAGGAGCGGATGGCGCTGCTCGACCAGGTCTCCTGGCCGCAGCCGCTGGCCGAGCTGCTCGAGGCGACGTACGCGATGTACCGCCAGTCGCACCCGTGGCTGCCCGAGGACGCGCTGGGGCCGAAGTCCGTGCTCCGGGAGATGTGGGAGCAGGCGATGGGGTTCACCGACTTCGTCGGTCGCTACCAGCTGGCCCGCTCGGAGGGGCTGGTGCTGCGCTACCTGAGCGACGCCTACCGGACGCTGCGGCAGACGGTCCCCGAGGCGCACCGGTCGCCGGAGCTGGAGTCGCTGATCGAGTGGCTGGGGGAGACCATCCGCCAGACCGACTCCTCCCTCATCGACGAGTGGGAGGCGCTCAGCCATCCCGAGCTCGTGCTCGGGCGCGGCTCCGCGTCGTGGGACGAGCCACCGCCACCCCCGCGGCCCCTGTCGGCCCAGGAGCGGGTCCTGGAGGTGATGGTGCGCAACGCCATGTTCGCCCGGGTCGCGGCGTGCGCCCGTGACGACCTCGACGCGCTGATGCGGCTCGAGCGGGCCGCGGCGGACCGCTTCGAGCCGCCGCGGGAGGTCGTGCTGACGCGCTCGCGCTGGGACTCGGCGCTGGAGGAGTACTACGCCGAGCACGACACCATCGCCACCGACGCGGACGCGCGCGGGCCGGCGTACTTCTGGCTGGGTGCCGCCGGTTCCGGCGAACCGGCCGGAGCGCCGGAGGGTACGACGGCGCGGGTGCGGCACGTCCGCCAGACGCTCGCGGACCCTCAGGGCCACCGCGACTGGGTCATCGAGGCCGTGGTGGACCTCGACGCCACGGATGAGGCCGGGGAGCTGGTCCTCGCCGCGACCGGACTCCGCTCACTGTCGAACGGCCCACGGGTCACATAGCCCGATCGGACCAGTTCAAACCACCCGTTGGAGTCAGTTCCGCCGATCTGTGAACAGGGAGCCAAACAAGTCCCTAGCGTGTTGCGAGCGGTACATACCACGTGTCCGCCACCGCCGGCCCCGCCCGGTGGTCGTCCGCAGGCTCAGCCCTATCCCCCCGGGGGCCAGATGTTCTCCAAGCGTCGCACCGATGCGGCCTCGCCGAAGGCTGCCTCCAAGCCGGGTGCCAACGTCGGCCGTACTGCGGGCCAGTCGTTCGGTCAGGTCGGCCAGAACGCCCAGCGTTCCGTGCTGTCCGCCGCCGGCAAGGACCCCAAGGCCGCCAAGCAGAGCGCGAAGGCCGCCAAGTCCGCCCAGAGCGGCGCGCGCCAGCAGGCCAGGAAGCTGAAGCAGGCCGAGAAGGAGGCCGCCCAGGCGGCTCGCAAGGCCGAGAGGACCGTTGGCAAGGGCGCTCCCGCCGCCGGCACGCAGGGCCGGAGGTTCGGCCTGCTCCGGTCCGCCGGCGCGGGTGACGAGGTCGCCGGCGGCCGCCCGGAGAAGCCCAACGCGGCCGTCAAGGCGGAGAAGTACGTGTGGGCGCCGGGCGAGAAGCCCTCGTTCTTCAACGTGTCCGAGTGGTCCCTGCGCCGCAAGGTCGCCCTGGTCCTCGCCGTGCCCGTGCTGCTGGCAGCCGTCTTCGGCGGACTCCGGGTGCGGACCGAGATGGCCCAGGCAGACAACTACGCCGCCACGGCCTCCCAGGTGAAGGTGCTCGGCCCCGCGGCCGACTATCTCGCTGCCGCCGAGCGCGCGGCCGTGGTCGCCCGCGCCGGAGGCATCAACACCCCCAAGCTCGACGAGGCTCAGCAGGAGGTCGTCAGGGCCGGCGCCGCCCTGGTGGAGGCCCGCGACGCCGCCGACCTGACCCCGAGCCAGCTGAGCCAGGTCAACGACGTGCTGTCGCTCAGCGAGCAGATGCGCACCGGGATGGCCTACGTCAGCCTCACCTCGATGGTCTCCCAGGTCCGCCAGCTCGAGCGTGGCGTCACCCAGATCATCACCACGATCGTGGACGAGCAGATCGACCCCGAGCCGACGCTCCTCGTGCTGGCGCAGGCCCTCGACGGCCGCCTGTCGCTCTCCCTCCAGGAGATCCAGGTCGCCAACGCCAAGTCGACCCCGCCGAACCCGGTCGAGCTCTACTCCGAGTTCGGCGTCGAGCTCGCCGCTATCGACCGCCTCGCCATCTCGCTCGGCCAGACCGACCCCCGGGTGCTGGCGATCCGCCAGGCCAACGCCCAGCGGCTGGTCAACGCCCGCGGCGGGAACATGAAGATGACGACGGCCGGGTACCAGGCCTACGACGTGCTCCTCGAAGACCTGCTCACCGAGATCGACGACAACCTCGCCGCCCAGGCTCGCAGCGCCAAGGTGCTCACCTATGTCGACTCCGGGATCATCGGGCTGGCTCTGCTGGCCGCGATCATCCTGGCGCTGATGGTCTCCCGCCTGCTGCTGAACCCGATCCGCCGCGTGCGGACCGGCGCCCTCGAGGTGGCTCACGTCCAGCTGCCCGAGGCCGTCGAGAGGATCCGCGCCGGCCAGGAGCCGGGCGAGTTCGTGCCGATCGGCGTCACGACGCACGAGGAGACCGGCCAGCTCGCGCGGGCCGTGGACGACCTCCACCGCCAGGCGGTCAAGCTGGCCTCGGGTGAAGCCGCCCTCCGCGCCCAGGTCGGTGACATGTTCGTCACCCTGTCCCGCCGCAACACCTCCCTGATCAACCAGCAGCTCGGCCTCATCGAGACGCTGGAGAGCGACGAGGAGGACCCGCAGCGGCTGGAGAGCCTCTTCCGGCTCGACCACCTTGCCGCCCGGATGCGCCGCAACGCCGAGAGCCTCGTCATCCTCTCCGGAGCGCCCACCCGCGCCACCGAGCAGGACGACCTGTCCCTGACCGACGTACTCCAAGCCGCGATCGCGGGGGTCCAGGACTACCGCCGGGTGCAGCTCGACGCCGCGCCCGCCCAGCGGGTCACCGGCGAGGCCTCGGCCGACGTCGTGCACCTGCTCGCCGAGCTGGTGGACAACGCGCTGTCGTACTCCCCGCCGAGCTCGAAGGTGCTGGTGACGTCGTCGTTCACCCGCGGCGGCGTGATCGTCCAGGTCACCGACGCAGGCCTCGGCGTCGCCGACGACGCGCTCGGCGAGCTGAACGAGAAGCTGCGCTCCGGTGGCGAGGTCACGCCCGACACCGCTCGCCGGATGGGCCTGTTCGTGATCAGCCGGCTCGCCCAACGCCACGGTCTCGCGGTCTCCCTGGACCAGAACGACCGGATGGGCATCACCGCCACGGTCTTCCTGCCGACATCGGTGCTCAGCGACACCGCCCGCCTCGCTGCCGGGTCGTCCGGCGGGGCCCAGGTCATCGAGCTGGGCGCCGCTCCTGTGGACACCGCCGTCGAGGAGCACGGGCCCGCTGAGGTGTACGCCTTCGGGGAGACTCACACGACGGCCGATACCGACCCCGAGATCGAGGCCGAGACCGAGACCGAGATCGAGGCCGGGGTCGCACAGGAGCCCGAGGAGTACGACCCGATCGCCGCGGCGATCAACGCCTACGGGCTGCCCCAGCGGCGCCCGGGAGCCTCCGGTGCCGGCACCGGGACGACTCCGCAGTCGATGGGCGGCGGCTTCTTCGAGCGCGTCGAGCCCGGCGACGAGGTGCCCGCCCTCGAGGCGGCTGAGCACGACCAGGAGTCCGACGAGGACGTGGTCGAGGCCGTGCTGGCCGAGGACGAGCCGGAGGGCGTCGACGCGCCCGAGGAGGAGGAGCGCGCGCCGATCGCCCTCGGTCCGGTGACCGAGCAGACCGAGGACGCCGAGGAGGAGCCGGTCGAGGAGACTGTCGCCGAGGTCGAGGAGCCGGTCGAGGAGACTGTCGCCGAGGTCGAGGAGCCGGTCGAGGAGCCGGTCGAGGAGGCTGTCGAGGAGCCGGTCGAGGAGGCTGTCGCCGAGGTCGAGGAGCCGGTCGAGGAGCCGGCCGAGGAGTCGGCCGAGGACACCGAGGAGTCGGAGGCCGAGGAGTCGGAGGACCACCTGGCCCCCGTGCTCGCCACCCTCCCGCTGAACCCGACGGTGCCGTTCGAGGCCCCCGGGCTCGAGGAGCACACCAACGGCAACGGCAACGCTCACGCCAACGGGGACAACGAGAACGCCCAGCAGAACAGCCTGGCCAGCCTGCTCGCCAACGGCCAGGCCAACGGCGCGAGCCTGGACCGTCCGGCCGTCACCACGCCTTCCTCGATGGAGGAGGACGAGACGCCGATCTTCCGTTCGCTCAGGTCCAACTGGCTGACCGCCGATACGGGCGAGCGGCCCTGGGCGGACACCGAGGTGGACGCCGGCTGGGACGCGGCCGACCGCGTCGAGGCCGCGCCGCCCACCCGGCGTACGGAAGCCGGTCTGCCGATGCGGCGCCCCGGCAACCGGCTGATCCCCGGAGGTCTCTCGACCCCGGAGCCCACGCACACCGTGCGCGACCCGGAAGCCATCCGGGCGCGACTCGCGGCGCACGCCGCGGGTGTCTCGCGCGGCCGCCGCAGCGCGGCCACCGGCGAGACGATGACTGACACCACCACACAGGAAGTGGATCCCGCATGACCGAGAGTGTCCGGTTCGGAGCCCCCGTCCCCAACGACGACGAGCGCGAGCTCGACTGGGTGGTCACCAAGTTCGTCGACGACGCGCCAGGTGCCGCCCACGCCGTCCTGGTCTCGGCCGACGGCCTGCTGATGGCCGCCAGCGCCCGCCTCCCCGGTGAGCGCGCCGAGCAGGTGGCCGCGGTGGCCTCCGGTCTCGCCAGCCTCGCCGTCGGCGCGGCCCGGCTGTTCGAGGGCGGCGCGGTGATGCAGACCGCCATCGAGATGGAGCGCGGCTACCTCCTGCTGATGAGCGTGGGGGACGGCTCGCACCTCGCCGTTCTGACCCAGGACACCGCCGACATCGGTCAGGTGGGCTACGAGATGGCCCTCCTGGTCGAGCGCGTCGGCCGGATGATCCAGGCTCAAGCCCGCAATCTCACGGGCGTCTGAGAGACGACCCGCCATGTCCCTGACCGAACCGGACCCCTGGGGCCGGTACTCCGACGAGGAGCCGTCGGCTCGCATCGTCCGGCCGTACACGATCACGGCCGGGCGGACGAAGAGCACCGTCGACCTCCCGATGGAGGCGACGTTGCGCCTGCAGCCCACGGCGCACGAGCGGGAGTGGGGCAGCGACCTGCAGGGTCGCATCGTCGAGGTCTGCGACCACCGGTCGGTCGCGGAGGTCTCCGCTGCCGTCTCGATGCCGATCGGCGTCGTGCGCGTGCTGCTGGGCGACCTCGTCGAACAGGGCTACGTAGGGGTACAGGCCACCTTGAACGAAGGCTCGTCTCGTGACGAGCGACTGGACTTGATCGAAAGGACCCTCCGTGGACTACGCGCGTTCTAACGCCGGCGGCCGCGCCACAGCCTCGACGAAGATCGTCGTCGCGGGTGGCTTCGGCGTCGGCAAGACGACCCTGGTGGGCTCGGTCTCCGAGATCAAGCCGCTGCGTACCGAGGCCCTCGTCACGAACGAGTCCGAGGGCGTCGACGACCTCGACGCCGTTCCCAGCAAGGCGACCACGACCGTCGCCATGGACTTCGGCCGCATCACGCTGGCCGAGGACCTCGTGCTCTACCTGTTCGGCACGCCCGGTCAGCGCCGCTTCTGGTTCATGTGGGACGACCTGTGCCGCGGTGCCATCGGCGCCATCGTGCTGGTCGACACCACGCGCCTGAACGAGGCGTTCTCGCCGCTCGACTACTTCGAGGCCAAGGGCATCCCGTTCATCGTCTGCGTCAACGAGTTCGAGGGCACCCAGAAGTACCCGATGACCGAGATCCGCGAGGCCCTCGCGCTGCCCAGCGAGGTGCCGATCATGGCCGTCGACGCGCGCGACCGTACGTCGGCCAAGACGGCCCTCGTCCGGGTCACGGAGTTCGCCCTGGAGCAGCTCACGCGGGCGGCCGTGTCGGCCCGCTGAGGCTGTCTCATGGGCGAGCGGAGCTCGCCTGTCCGTGCGCTATGAACCTGCTCCTCCCTCCTCGCTCCGCTCGCAGGACGCGCTGCGCTCGTCGTTCAGGAGCAGGGGCGCGCACGGACCCGGAAGGCTGTCCGTCCTCCACAGGCGTCCTCCACAGGGAGGGGCTGCCCTGTGCACCTGACCGGGGCTCCGTGCACAACCTCTCAACAGATTTGGTTTGGGCCTGGGGGTAACCCCCGTACGTGTTGTGGGGCCCTCCCGGCCCTCCTAGAGTCGCGCCCGTCGTACGACGCACAAGTCGGTGTGTCGACATTTCTGTCGGGTCCTCGGCGCGTCGCGGACCAACGGGTGGAGGAGGAGCGCAGAGTGAGCGCAGGCGGTCCCGGGGGCTGGTACCCCCGAACAGAGCAGTCGGGGAGCAGCGCTCCGGAGATGCCGCCGGCCCTACCTCCGATCCCGCAAGGAGAGACCGTGCCCGAGAACCTGCCGGAGCCGGTGCCCTTCGCACGGCGCCCCATGCCGGCGATCCCTGACGAGGACCTGACGCCCGCCCGCAGCGAGTTCGACCCGGCCACCGCGTCCCTGGTGGAGCAGTTCGAGCAGGCCCGCCTCGAGCAGGAGCTCGAGCACGAGGAGGGCGTCGCCGAGGTCGTGCTCGGGCCCACCCGCCGCCCGATGCCCGTCTTCCCCGAGCCGCGCCCGCTCACCCAGCACGGCCCCGCCCGGGTGGTCTCGATGACCAACCAGAAGGGTGGCGTCGGCAAGACCACCACGACGATCAACCTGGGCGCCGCGCTGGCCGAGTACGGGCGGAAGGTGCTGCTCGTCGACTTCGACCCGCAGGGTTCGCTGTCGGTGGGACTGGGTCTGAACCCGCACGAGATGGAGCTCACCGTCTACAACCTCCTGATGGAGAAGGACGTGACGCTCCAGGAGGTCGTCGTGCCCAGCGGCGTACCGGGCATGGACCTGCTGCCGTCCAACATCGACCTGTCGGCCGCCGAGGTCCAGCTGGTCCACGAGGTGGCCCGCGAGCAGACCCTGCAGCGGGTGCTGGCCCCGGCGATCGCCGAGTACGACGTCATCCTGATCGACTGCCAGCCGTCCCTCGGCCTGCTGACCGTGAACGCGCTGACGGCCTCCGACGGGGTGATCGTGCCGCTGGAGTGCGAGTACTTCGCGCTGCGCGGGGTCGCGCTGCTCAAGACGACCATCGACAAGGTGCGCGAGCGTCTGAACCCGGGCCTGGAGATCGACGGAGTCCTCGGCACGATGTTCGACGGCCGCACCCTCCACAGCCGCGAGGTGATGGACCGGCTCGTGCAGGCGTGGGGCGAACGGGTCTTCCACACCGTCATCCGCCGGACCGTGAAGTTCTCCGACTCGACCGTTGCGGGCGAGCCCATCACGTCGTACGCCTCCACCAGCACCGGTGCCGAGGCCTACCGCCAGCTCGCCAAGGAGGTGATCGTCCGGTGGCCCGAACCTCGCCACGACGCGTGAGCCTGCCGGCCGCGGACGACCTGTTCCGGCCGACCGAACCGTCCACCGAGGAGCTGGCCTCCGAGGCGCACGCCGGACACGTCCGGGCGGTCCCAGACAATGCACCGGACACAGGCACCGCAGCCTCCGACGCGGAGGCGCGGCGCAAGCCCAGCGGACGGGTCAAGCACGACGAGAAGATGACGGTGTACATCACCTCCGACGAGCTGCTCGACCTCGAGCACGCCCGGCTCGCCCTGCGGCGCGACCACGGCCTGGCCGTGGACCGGGGACGACTCGTGCGCGAAGCGGTGGCGCTGGTGCTGGCCGACCTGGACGAGAACGGGTTGGACAGCCTGCTGGTGCAACGCCTGACCGAACGGTGAGGCACCGATGACCGCCGTCATGGATCCGGTCGAGGCCGGCTCCGAGACCCCCGCGTTCGAGGTCAGCCTCGACAACTTCGAGGGTCCGTTCGACCTGCTGCTGAGCCTGATCTCCAAGCACAAGCTCGACATCACCGAGGTCTCGCTGTCGCGGGTGACCGACGAGTTCATCGCCCACGTGAAGGCCGGCGGCCCCGTGTGGGACCTCGAGCAGACCACCTCGTTCCTGCTCGTCGCGGCCACGCTGCTCGACCTCAAGGCCGCGCGGCTGCTGCCGCAGGGTGACGTGGAGGACGAGGAGGATCTCGCGCTGCTCGAGGCTCGGGACCTGCTGTTCGCCCGGCTGCTGCAGTACAAGGCGTTCAAGCAGGTCGCATCGGTCCTGGAGCGCCGGCTGCTGGGGGAGTCCAAGCGGCACCCGCGGGCGGTCGGACTCGAGGAGAGGTACGCCGGCCTGCTGCCCGAGGTGCTCATCGGCATCGGGCTCGACCAGTTCGCAGCCCTGGCGGCGAGGGCCCTGGAGCCCAAGCCGGTCCCCGAGCTGTCGCTGCAGCACATCCACGCAGCGCGGGTCAGCGTCCGCGAGCAGGCCACGCTGGTCCTGGAACGGCTGCGGCGCAGCGGCACGATGACCTTCCGCGCGCTGTGCGGGGACTCACCCGACACCCTGACGACCGTGGCGCGCTTCCTGGCCCTGCTCGAGCTGTTCCGCGAGGGCGCGGTGGCCTTCGACCAGGTCACCCCCCTCGGCGAGCTCACGGTCCGCTGGACCGGAGACGGCAGCGAGGACGCCGAGGACTTCAACATCGACGAGTTCGAGGGTGCGCCGGAGGCGGCGCCCGACACTTCCGACGTACCCGAGGAGCAGGCCGATGAGTGACGACCAGGAACGCCTCGAGGTCGCCGTGGGCGACCTCAAGCCCTCCTTGGAGGCCCTGCTCATGGTGGCCGACGAGCCGCTGGACCCGGTCACCCTGGCCAGCGCCGTCGGGCACCCGGTCGACGCGGTCGTCGCGGGACTGGGGGCGCTCGCGGCCGAGTACGACGAGCAGGGACGCGGCTTCGAGCTGCGTAACGTTGCCGGCGGGTGGCGCTACTACACCCGCGCAGAGCACGCCGCCGTCGTCGAGGGCTTCGTCCTCGAGGGGCAGCAGGCGCGGCTGACGCAGGCGGCCCTGGAGACGCTGGCCGTGGTCGCCTACAAGCAGCCCGTCTCCCGGGCGCGGGTCTCCGCGATCCGCGGCGTGAGCGTCGACGGCGTGATGCGCACCCTGATCACCCGCGGCCTGGTCGAGGAGGCCGGCCAGGACCACACGTCCGGCGCGCACCTCTACCGCACCACCGGCTATTTCCTCGAGCGGATCGGGGTCACGTCGCTGGACGACCTGCCCGAGCTGGCGCCGTACCTCCCCGACATGGACGACCTGGTCGACGAGCTCTCCTCCGAGCTGGTCGAGGAGTCTGCCGGCGTGTGAGTTCCGGGGCATGATGGCCGCGTGAGTGACGCCGGTCTCCAGCTGGACGAGGACGGGCTGATCCGACTGCAGAAGCTGCTCGCGCAGTCCGGCGTCGCGTCCCGGCGCAAGTGCGAGGAGCTGATGCTCGCCGGCTCCGTGGTGGTCGACGGCGAGGTGGTCACCCGCCTCGGCACCAAGGTCGACCCGCGCACGGCGGTGATCCGCGTCGACGGGAAGCGGCTGCCACCCATATCCGAGCAGGTGTACCTCGCGCTGAACAAGCCGCGCGGCATCGTCTCGACGATGTCGGACCCCGAGGGCCGCCGTACCCTGCAGGACCTGGTCGCCGACCGGCCCGAGCGGCTCTTCCACGTCGGCCGCCTCGACACCGACACCGACGGTCTGATCCTGCTCACCAACGACGGCGACTTCGCCCAGCGCCTGGCCCACCCGTCGTACGAGGTGGACAAGACCTACGTCGCCGAGGTCGACGGCCGCGTCACCAAGGCCGTCCTGCGCCAGCTGACCGACGGCGTCACCCTCGACGACGGCCCGGTCACGGTCTCGTCCGTCAGGCTGGTGTCGGTGCAGGGGGAGCGCTCGATCGTCGAGCTGGTGATCCACGAGGGCCGCAACCGGATCGTCCGGCGCCTGCTCGCCCACGTCGGCCACCCCGTACGCCGCCTGACCCGCACCGCAATCGGCCCGGTCCAGCTGGGCCGACTCGGCCAGGGTGAGCTCCGCGACCTGACCCTCCCCGAGCTCGGCGAGCTGCTCGACGCCTCGCATCTCTGAGGCGCGACGCCGGGGGTAGTCCCGTGCAGTTCCGGGGTCAAAACGGCGTCCCGACCCCCGAACCGCACGGGACTACCCCGGAATACCCGTGGCCCGGCTGTCACGTCCCTGACCGAGAGCTTGCTCGTCGAGGCAGGCGTGCTCGCGGCGCCCGGCAGCGTGGACGCGGGCTCCACCCACACAGACACCATGGCGCCGGAACGGCGCGGAGGCATCACCATCCGTGCCGCGGTGGTCTCGTTCGTGGTCGACGGCGTGAGCGTGAACCTCGTCGACACGCCCGGCCACTCCGACTTCTTCGCCGAGGTTGAGCGCTCGCTGAGCCTGCTCGTTCGGCGACGTGCGCCCGACGAGTGAGGTCGTGGAGCTGGTCGCTGCGGCGTCCCGCTCACCCACGCAGTGAGTTCGGCAGCGCCGGACCGACGGCTGCGGTTACGGTTTCCCCAGCGACCGACCCCCTGGCGGCCGCAGGGAGGAAGGGCGCAGTGGCTGTCCGAGCGGTCCGCGGAGCCACCCAGCTCGAGGCCGACGACCGCGACCACATGCTCGAGCGGGTCGCGGAGATGGTGCTCGACGTGATGGCGTCGAACGGCCTGGTCGTCGACGACTTCATCTCGGTGATCTTCACCGCGACCTCCGACCTGGTGGCGGAGTTCCCGGCGTACGCCGCCCGCCGGCTCGGCTTCGGCGAAGTGCCGCTCCTGTGCGCCCGCGAGCTCGAGATCGCCGGATCCATGCCGCGGGTCGTGCGGATGATGGCGCACGTGGAGACCGACCTGCCCCGTGCGGACGTCACCCATGTGTACCTGCACGGCGCGGCCGCGCTCCGCAAGGACCTGACCCGTGTCAGGTCCGTGCCGGACGAGCTGGCGCCCTGATGACCGACGCCCGGATCGAGGGTCCCGTCCTGGTGGTCGGTGCCGGTCTGCTCGGCACGTCCATCGGACTCACCCTGACCCGGCTCGGCATCCCCGTCTGGTTCCGGGACACCTCCACCGAGCACCTGCGCACCGCGCTCGGACTGGGCGCGGGACAGCTCGCCCCCGACATCGCCCCGCCGCCCCAGCTCGTCGTCGTCGCGGTGCCGCCGGACGTCATCGGGGAGACGTTGCGCTGGGCGCTGACCCATCACCCGCGGGCGGTGGTCACCGACGTCGGCAGCATCAAGACCGGCCCGCTCGAACAGCTTCGCGCACGCGGCAGCGCCGGCCTGGCCAGGTACGTCGGCGGGCACCCGATGGCGGGCAGTGAGCGCTCCGGCCCGCTGGCGGCGAGCGCCGCGCTCTTCGACGGGCGGCCCTGGGCCGTCACACCGCACCAGGACTCCGCCCCGGAGGCGGTCGAGCTGGTGCTGGAGCTGGTCCGGCTGTCCGGCGCGACGCCGGTGCGGATGACGCCCGGCGAGCACGACCGGGCCGTCGCCCGCACGTCCCACCTGCCGCACCTGCTCGCCAGCCTGGTGGCCGGCCGACTCGCCGAGGCGCCACCGGGGCACCTGGCCCTCTCCGGCCAGGGGGTCCGCGACGTGACCCGGGTGGCCGCGGGGGACCCGGACCTGTGGCAGCAGATCGTCACCGGCAACGCGCCGGCCGTCGTCCACCTGCTCGGTGAGGTGCGCGACCAGCTCGACGAGCTGATCGCCGCGGTCTCCCAGGGTCGTCGCAAGGAGCTGATGGCGATCCTCGAGCAGGGCGTCGCCGGCACCGCGGCCATCCCCGGCAAGCACGGCGGACCGGCCAAGCAGATGGCGTCGGTGTTCGTGTCCGTGCCGGACCATCCGGGCGAGCTCGCACGGCTGTTCGCCGACGTCGGCGACAGCGGCGTGAACATCGAGGACGTGCGCATCGACCACGACCCGGGTCGCCCCACCGGACTCGTCGAGCTGCTCGTCGCAACCGACATGGAGGAGCACCTCCTGACCTCTCTCGAATCCCGGGGTTGGGTGACCCACCGGTAGGCTGCGCACCTGTGAGCACCGCCGTCGAACCTCGTGACGCGACGCTCGTCATCGCCGTCGACGGCCCCTCGGGGTCCGGCAAGTCGAGTACGTCGCGCGGGGTCGCCGTGCGGCTCGGGCTGCGCTACCTCGACACCGGCGCGACGTACCGCGCGATCACCTGGTGGCTGCTGCGCCAGGGCGTCGACGTGCACGACCCGGCTGCCGTGGCCGCGCGCGTCGAGGAGCCCGAGATCCTCTCCGGGACCGACCCGCACGGTCCGTCGATCATCGTCGACGGCGTCGACGTCGGGGTCGCGATCCGCTCCGACGAGGTCAACGCCGCCGTCTCGCCGGTCAGCGCGGTCCCCGAGGTACGCGCCCGGCTGGTGGAGCTCCAGCGCGAGTCGATCGGTGAGGGCGGCATCGTGGTCGAGGGGCGTGACATCGGCTCGGTGGTCGCCCCGGACGCCGACGTGAAGGTGTATCTGACCGCGGACCCCGCCGCCCGCGCCGAGCGCCGAGCCGCCGAGGCCGGCGCCACCGACGTCGAGGCCACCCGCGACTCGCTGCTGGCGCGGGACCGGATCGACTCGGGCCGTGCCTCCTCGCCGCTCGTGATGGCCGAGGGTGCCGTGCACATCGACGGGACGGCGTACACGCTCGACGAGGTCATCGACCTGGTCGTGTCGCTGGTGGAAGCCCGGGAGCCCGTGTGAGCCCCGATCAGTGAGCCCCGTCCAGTGAGCCCCGTGTGACCGCGCTGCCCGATGTGAGCGCGGTGCCGCACCCGCCTACCTGGCTGCTGTACCCGCACCGCTGGTTCGGCCGCTTCGTGGTCCGCCGGCGCTTCCACGTGCGCGAGCACGGCACCGGCAACGTGCCGGCCGACGGCCCGGTGATCGTGGCCGCGAACCACGTCGGCGTCGCCGACGGCGCGCTGCTCGCGCTGTTCGGCCCACGGCCCGTGCACGCCCTGACCAAGCAGGAGATGTTCGCCGGCCGCCTCGGCACCCTCCTGCGGCTGGGTGGGCAGGTCCGGCTGGACCGCTCCCACGCCGACACCCGCGCCGTGAAGACGTGCCTGCGGGTGCTGGCCGACGGCCACGTGGTCGGCGTCTTCCCCGAGGGCACGCGCGGCGCCGGTGACCTGGGGCGCTTCCACCGCGGCGCGGCGTACCTCGCCCTCGTCTCCGGGGCACCCGTCGTCCCGCTCACGTTCCTCGGCACCCGGGCCCCGGGTGCCGGCACCCACGCGCTCCCACCGCGAGGCGGCCGGGTCGACATGGTGTACGGCGCGCCGTACCGCACCGCCGTCGCCCCCTGGCCACGCAGCAAGCGGCAGGTCGAGCTGACCACGCTCGACCTGCGCGTGCACATGCTGGTCGCGCTCGCCGCCGCCCGCACCCTCACCGGTCGTGACCTGCCCGGGCCGTTGCCCGCGGGGCAGGCGGAGACCGACCCACCGACGTCAGTGATCCCCGGAGGAAATCGATGACCGAGTCCGAGACCGGCCCAGGAGACGCCCCAGGAGACGGCCCAGTAGACGACGCAGGAGACGGCACCACGTCGGGGCCGGTGCCCGTGCTGGCCGTCGTCGGCCGGCCGAACGTGGGCAAGTCCACGCTCGTCAACCGCATCATCGGCCGTCGCGAGGCGGTGGTGGAGGACGTCCCCGGCGTGACCCGCGACCGGATCTCCTACGACGCCGACTGGAACGGCCGGGCCTTCACCGTCGTCGACACCGGCGGCTGGGACCCGGACGCCCGTGGCCTGGCCGAGCGCATCCGCGCCCAGGCCGAGATCGCGGTGAACCTCGCCGACGCGGTGCTGTTCGTCGTGGACGCCACCGTCGGCATCACCGACGCCGACGAGTCCGTCGTCCGGGTGCTCCGCGCGTCCGGGAAGCCCGTGGTGCTGGCCGCCAACAAGGTGGACGACGCCCGTGCGGAGGCGGAGGCGTACGGCCTGTGGAACCTCGGCCTCGGCGAGCCTTACCCCGTCTCCGCCCTGCACGGACGCGGCTCGGGCGACATGCTGGACGCCGTCCTGGCCGCCCTGCCCGAGGCCCCGCAGGAGAACTTCGACGCCGTCCGTGGCCCTCGCCGGATCGCCATCGTCGGCAAGCCCAACGTCGGCAAGTCGTCCCTGCTGAACAAGCTGGCGGGGGAGGAGCGCGCGGTCGTCGACAACGTCGCGGGCACCACGGTCGACCCCGTCGACGAGCTTGTCGTGCTCGACGACCGCACCTGGCGCTTCATCGACACCGCCGGAATCCGCAAGCGGGTCAAAGAGGCGTCGGGCCACGAGTACTACGCGTCCCTGCGTACGTCGACCGCGATCGACCGCGCCGAGGTCGCCGTGCTCGTCCTCGACGGGAGCGAGTCGGTCTCCGAGCAGGACGTGCGGATCCTGCAGTCCGTGCGGGAGTCGGGCCGCGCCCTGGTGATCGCCTTCAACAAGTGGGACCTGGTCGACGAGGAGCGGCAGCACTACCTGACCCGCGAGATCGAGCGGGACCTCGTGCAGGTGCAGTGGGCGCCGCGGATCAACGTCACGGCGCGCACCGGCTGGCACGTCGACCGCCTCGTACCCGCGCTGGACAAGGCGATCGAGGGCTGGGAGACCCGGATCCCCACCGGCGCGCTGAACACCTTCCTCGGCCGGTTGGTCTCCGAGCACCCGCACCCGGTCCGGGGTGGCAAGCAGCCCAAGATCCTGTTCGGCACGCAGAGCTCGGTCGCGCCGCCGACGTTCGTGCTGTTCACGAGCGGCAAGCTGGAGGCGTCGTACGAGCGGTACATCGAGCGCCGGCTGCGCGAGCAGTTCGGGTTCGTGGGCACGCCCATCGTGATCACTCAGCGCCCGCGGGAGAAGCGGAAGCGGTAGTTTCCGGGCATGCGCACCCCCCGCATCGTGCTGGCGCTCGTCCTGCTCGCGGCCGTCCCGTCATCGGCAACGGGTCTCGTGACAGGCGCTGGCGCGCCTTCCTCGACCAGAGTGGCTCACTGCCCAGCTTTTCCCGCCGACAACTGGTGGCACGCCGACGTCAGCAGGCTGCCGCTGCACGCCCGGTCCGCGCGGTGGCTCGCGCACATGTCGACCGATCGCGACCTGCACCCGGACTTCGGGCCGTCCTACGGCGACGGGCCCAACTACGGGATCCCGGTCACGGTCGTCGACGGGTCGCACCCCAAGGTGCGCGTGAGATTCGAATATGCGTCGGAGAGCGACAAGGTGCGCTACCCGCTCGGCCCGGACACCCGCGTCGAGGGCGGCCGGAACTCCGGCGGCGACATGCACGCGATCGTCGTGGACCGCTCGACCTGCACGCTGTACGAGACCTGGAGCACGCAGGTCTCCGGCAACTCCTGGAGCGCCGGGTCCGGAGCCGTCTGGTCGCTGACGTCGAACGACCTGCGGCCCGACGGCTGGACCTCCGCCGACGCGGCCGGGCTGCCGATCCTGCCCGGCCTGCTGCGCTGGAAGGAGGTCCGGAGCGGGACCGTCGACCACGCCATCCGCTTCACCACCGACACCACCAGCCGCTGGCACCTGTGGCCGGCCCGGCACGACGCCGGCTCGACCTCCGACAAGTCCTACCCGCCGATGGGTGCCCGGTTCCGGCTGCAGGCGTCGTTCCCGCTGACCGGGTTCTCAGCGAAGGCGAGGGTCGTGCTGCGGGCCATGAAGAAGTACGGCCTGGTGCTCGCCGACAACGGCTCGCCGTGGTACTTCCAGGGCGAGCAGAACAAGCACTGGCCCTCGGCGTTCGTCGAGGACCTCAAGCGGGTCCCCGCCTCGGCGTTCGAGGTCGTCGACACCGCGTCACTGATGGTCGACCCCGACTCGGCCCAGGTGAAGTAGGGCTCAGCCCTTGTGGCGCGGCTTCTTCGGGCGCTTGGCCGCCCCGGGCGGGCCGTCGTCGAGCCGCAGCTCGATGAGCTTGCCGGAGATCCGGGTGGAGGCCAGGCGGTCGGCCGCGCCCGGGGGCAGCTCGGCCGGGAGCTCGACGAGCGAGAAGTCGGGCCGGATCGAGATGTGCCCGAAGTCGCGGCGGTTCAGCCCGCCCTCGTTGGCGATGGCGCCGACGATCTGGCGCGGCTCGACCTTGTGGCGCTTGCCGACCGCGATCCGGTACGTCGCCAGCGGAGCCTCGTCGAACCTGCGGGAGGTTCGCTGCTCGGGCCGGTCCGCTCCGCGGTCGGTGCGCTGGGTGCGTTCCGTGCGGGGCGGGCGCGCGGGCTCGGGCTCCAGCAGCAGCGGAGTATCGCCTTGGAGCACCACCGCGAGAGCGGCGGCGACGTCGCCGTCGGGGACGTTGTGCTCGCGCACGTAGTGGGCGACCACGTCGCGGAAGAACTCGACGCGTTCGGACGACAGCGCCTCGGTGATCGCGCCGTCGAAGCGCGCCAGCCGGGTGGTGTTGACGTCATCCACGCTCGGCAGGTCCATCTGCTTCAACGGCTGACGGTTGGTCCGCTCGATCGACTTCAGCAGGTGCCGCTCGCGCGGGGTGACGAAGGAGATGGCGTCGCCGCTGCGTCCGGCACGTCCGGTGCGGCCGATCCGGTGCACGTAGGACTCGGGGTCGGTCGGGATGTCGTAGTTGATGACGTGGCTGATCCGGTCGACGTCCAGGCCGCGGGCCGCCACGTCGGTGGCCACGAGAATGTCGAGCTTGCCGTCGCGCAGCTCGTCGATCGTGCGCTCGCGCTGGGCCTGGACCACGTCGCCGTTGATCGCCGTCGCGGAGAACCCACGCGCCCGCAGCTTCTCGGCCAGCTTCTCGGTCTCGTTCTTGGTGCGGACGAAGACGATCATCCCCTCGAAGTTCTCCACCTCGAGGATGCGGGTGAGGGCGTCGACCTTCTGGGGGTAGGACACCATCAGGTACCGCTGGGTGGTGTTGGCCGAGGTAGCCGTCTTGTTCTTGACCGTGATCTCGACGGGCTCTCGGAGGTACTTCTTGGAGATGCGCCGGATCTGGGGCGGCATCGTCGCGGAGAACAGGGCCACGTTCTTGTCGGCCGGCGTGTCGGCCAGGATGGTCTCGACGTCCTCGGCGAAGCCCATGTTCAGCATCTCGTCGGCCTCGTCGAGCACCAGGAACCGCAGCTCGGTCAGGTCGAGGGTGCCGCGGGCCAGGTGGTCCATGATCCGGCCCGGCGTGCCGACGACGACGTGCACGCCGCGGCGCAGCGCGCTGAGCTGCACGCCGTACCCCTGCCCGCCGTACACCGGGAGCACGTGCACTCCCGGGACGTGGGTGGCGTACCGCTCGAATGCCTCGCACACCTGGAGTGCGAGCTCGCGGGTCGGCGCCAGCACCAGGGCCTGAGGGGACTTCTGCCGCAGGTCGAGCCGGGACAGGATCGGCAGTGCGAACGCCGCCGTCTTGCCGGTGCCGGTCTGGGCGAGCCCGACGACGTCGCGGCCCTCCAGGAGGGTGGGGATGGTGGCGGCCTGGATGGGCGTGGGCGTCTCGTACCCGACGTCTTGGAGGGACTGGAGAACGCGCGGGTCGAGTCCCAGGTCGGCGAACGTGACCTCGACCTCGGCCGCCTGAGAACTGTCGGTCATGTGTCCACGGTAGAGCCGCCCGACGGTCCACACCGATTCCGGGAGCCCGGAACCGTTCCGGTAGGGTTCACCCGGCCTCCCAGCAGTGCTGAGGGGCATCGGGCTGTGGCGCAGTTTGGTAGCGCACT
>CAWAIZ010000004.1:0-92256 GCA_963782155.1 uncultured Actinomycetota bacterium | reverse complement strand
GGTCACCCGACGACTCCCGGATCCTGTGCGACAACGCCGGAGGCATCATCAGCTTCCGAGCCAGCGACGGTGGCGGCGCCCGGCGCCTGACGACCAACCCCTACGGCGGCAAGGACACCGCCATCGGGTACTCGCCCGACGGCTCCCGGCTGGCCTGGGTGCGTGAGGGCCCCGGATCGACCGGCGAGCTCGAGCGCGCGGCGATCTTCGTCTCCGACGCCGACGGCACACATGCGCGGCGGCTGAACCGCTGGGGTCTGCTGAACGCCCACGAGTTCGCTGCAGCCAACTGGTCCCCGGACGGGTCGAGGTTCGTCGCGGCCACCCGCAAGGGCGCGCTGGTCACCGTGGACGCGGTCGCCGGCGGCGCGACGCCGCTGCCCGTCGACCTGGGATCGAACGCCTTCGCGGTGATGCCGGACTACTCCCCCGACGGCCTCCGCATCGTGTTCGCCATGTTCCGTGACCGCCCGAGCGACCTGTTCGTCGTGGGCATCGACGGTACGGGCCTGCGTCGCATCACCCGCACCCCCGACAAGTCCGAGCTCTCCCCCGACTGGAAATGACCATCGGGTCGTGTGCCTGACGCAGCGCCAGAGCGCCTTGTCGGACACACGACCCGTGGAAGGCCGCAGGGATCAGTGGCCGTGACCGTGGCCGTGACCGGCCGCGGGGGCTTCCTCCTGCTCGGGCTTCTCGACGATCAGGGTCTCGGTCGTCAGCAGCATGCCTGCGATCGAGGTGGCGTTGACCAGCGCGGAGCGGGTCACCTTGACCGGGTCGAGGACGCCCTGGGCGACCAGGTCGCCGTACTCGCTCGTGGCGGCGTTGTAGCCGGTGCCGACGCCCGCGTCGCGGACCTTGGTGACGATGACGTAGCCGTTCTCGCCACCGTTCTCGGCGATCCAGCGCAGCGGCTCGTCGACGGACTTGCGCACGATCCGCACGCCGATGGCCTCGTCACCGGTGAGGCCGAGGTCGTCGCTGAGGACGGCGGCCGCGTGGATGAGGGCCGAGCCGCCACCGGCGACGATGCCCTCCTCGATCGCGGCGCGCGTCGCGGAGACGGCGTCCTCGATGCGGTGCTTCTTCTCCTTGAGCTCCACCTCGGTGGCGGCGCCGACCTTGATCACGCACACTCCACCGGCCAGCTTCGCGAGGCGCTCCTGGAGCTTCTCGCGGTCCCAGTCGGAGTCGGTGTTCTCGATCTCGGCCTTGATCTGGTTGACGCGGGCATCGACCTCGGCCTTGTCGCCGCCGCCGTCGACGATGGTGGTGTTGTCCTTGGTGATGACGATGCGGCGGGCCTGGCCCAGGATGTCGAGCCCGACCTGGTCGAGCTTGAGGCCGACCTCCGGCGAGACGACCTGACCACCGGTCAGGGTCGCGATGTCCTGCATCATCGCCTTGCGGCGGTCGCCGAACGCCGGGCTCTTCACCGCGACTGCGGTGAACGTGCCGCGGATCTTGTTGACCACCAGGGTCGAGAGCGCCTCGCCGTCGACGTCCTCGGCGAGGATGAAGAGCGGCTTGCCCGAGGAGATGACCTTCTCCAGCAGCGGGAGGATGTCGGCGATCGCCGAGATCTTCCCCTGGTGCAGGAGGATGTAGGCGTCGTCGAGGACGGCCTCCATCCGCTCGGGGTCGGTGACGAAGTACTGCGAGATGTAGCCCTTGTCGAACTGCATCCCCTCGGTGAACTCCAGCTCGGTGCCCATGGTGTTGGACTCCTCGACGGTGATCACGCCGTCCTTGCCGACCTTGTCGAAGGACTCCGCCAGCAGCTCGCCGATGAGCGAGTCGCGGCTGGAGATCGTGGCCACCGAGGCCATGTCCTCCTTGGTCTCGACCTCGCGGGCGGCCTCGCGCAGCGCGTCGCCGACGGCCTCGGCAGCGGCGTCCATGCCGCGCTTGAGCCCCATCGGGTTGGCGCCGGCGGCCACGGCGCGCAGGCCCTCGTGGACCATTGCCTGGGCGAGGACCGTCGCGGTCGTCGTACCGTCGCCGGCGATGTCGTTGGTCTTGGTGGCGACCTCCTTGGTGAGCTGCGCACCGAGGTTCTCGAACGGGTCGTCGAGCTCGATCTCGCGCGCCACCGTGACGCCGTCGTTGGTGATCGTGGGGGCTCCCCACTTCTTGTCGAGGACGACGTAGCGGCCCTTGGGACCGAGCGTCACCTTGACGGTGTTGGCGAGCTTGTCCACGCCACGCTCCAGGGAACGCCTCGCGTGCTCGTCGAACTCCAGGATCTTGGGCATGTCATTCCTTCGCGATGCAGAAGAGAGCAGAAGAGAATCGGGTCGTGTGCCTGAGGCAGCGCTCTAGCGCGGCGTGCGGCACACGACCCGAGTCAGGTGAGTCAGGAGACGACGGCCAGGACGTCGCGCGCCGAGAGGATGAGGTACTCCTCGCCGGAGTACTTGACCTCGGTACCGCCGTACTTGCCCTCGGTCGTGTGCCTGAGGCAGCGCTCTAGCGCGGCGTGCGGCACACGACCCGAGTCAGGTGAGTCAGGAGACGACGGCCAGGACGTCGCGCGCCGAGAGGATGAGGTACTCCTCGCCGGAGTACTTGACCTCGGTACCGCCGTACTTGCTGTAGATGACCTTGTCGCCGACCGCGACGTCCAGCGGGACGCGGTTGCCGTTGTCGTCGATGCGGCCGGGGCCGATCGCGAGGACCTCGCCCTCCTGGGGCTTCTCCTTGGCCGTGTCGGGAATGACCAGGCCGGAGGCCGTGGTCTGCTCGGCGTCGAGCGGCTTCACGACGATGCGGTCCTCGAGGGGCTTGATGTTGACCGACACGATGTCGACCTCCACTTTCTGAACAGTTGTCAGGTGTGAACCGGTGGGACTCCGCCCAGCACTGCAGAGCGGTGGCCCGGACGTTTGAGCCTGCTCTGAGGTACGCCGTCGCGGGGGTCGTACTTCGTCGCAAGCGCTGGCACCCTCGGGGTGAGAGTGCCAACACCGACGTTAGCACTCGCCTCGGGTGAGTGCCAGGGCGGTCCGGCTTCAGGTCCTGTCACACTGCCCGCGTGGAACTCGACGCCTTCCGGTGGCTGCTGACCGACGAGGGCCAGGGGGTGCTGGCGCGGGCGGTCGAGGCGACCGGCGAGGGCGCTGACGAGCTGGCGGTCCAGGCCGAGCTGCGGCGTTTGACGGCGGCCGACCGCGTCGCGGCGGCCCTGAGCCAGGCGGAGCTGCGCCGCCGTGCGGTGACCAAGTTCGGCGACCTCGCGCCCACCATGTACTTCACCCGCGACGGCCTCGAGCAGGCGACCCGGCTGAGCGTGTCGACGCACCGCGCGGGCCGGCTGCAGGCGGCCGTCACCCAGACCGTGATCGACCTGGGCTGCGGCATCGGCGGCGACCTGCTCGCGTTCGCCCGGGCGGGCGTGCTGGCCGCCGGCGTGGATCTGGACCCCGTCCGGGTGGCGGTCGCCGAGGCGAACCTGGCCGCACTGGGCGTGGCCGGGGCCGTCCAGGTGGCCGACGCGACACACGTGGACACGACCGGCTTCGACGTGGCGTTCGCGGACCCCTCGCGCCGGAGTGCGCGGGGGCGGACGTTCCGCGTCGACGACTGGACGCCGCCCTGGTCGTTCGTCGAGGAACTGCTGCACCGGGACGCCTGCGTCAAGGTCGCGCCGGGGGTTCCGCACGCCCTGGTACCGCACGGGGTCGAGGCGGAGTGGGTCAGCGACCACGGCGAGGTGAAGGAAGCGGCCCTGTGGTCGGGGCGGCTGGCGACCGTGGCCCGCCGGGCGACGGTGATCGGCGACGGCGGACTCGCGACGCTGACCGAGGAGGACGACCCCGGCAGCGACGTCGGTGACGTCGGGGCCTTCCTCTACGAACCGGACGGCGCCGTGATCCGGGCGGGTCTGGTCACCGCCGTCGCTGCAGGGGTCAACGGCCGACTGGTCGACCGCAAGATCGCGTATGTGACGTCCGAGGAGTCGTTCCGGACGCCGTTCGCCCGGTCCTACCGGGTCGTGGAGGAGCTGCCCTATCGCGAGAAGCAGCTGCGGGCCGCCTTGAGGGCGCGCGGCATCGGCCGGCTGACCATCAAGAAGCGCGGCGTGGACGTCGTACCGGAAGAGCTGCGCAGACGCCTTGACCTGCACGGCGAGGGCAGCGCGACTCTCGTCCTGACCCGGAGGTCAGGAGCGGGGGTCGCGCTCCTCGTCGAACCGTTCTGAGAACCGAAACCCTGGGATCAGGGATTCGGCACGCAGGGCGTCGGCGTGCAGGACGTCGGAGCCGGCGTGCACACCTGGATGCCGTCGTCACCGATGCCGTTGTCGTGCGGCCAGTCGCTGGGCTGCTTCGAGAGCACCCCGCTGCTAGGCCCTGTGCCGCACACGTCGCCGGTCACCTGGCCGGTGGCGCAGCCGGTGAAGGTCTGGCCGCCGATGACGTAGCTGAAGTACAAGATCACGGCGTCGGTCGAGCTCTCGCCGAAGCCGGGTGCGTCGACGTAGACGCACGCCGTCGCGTTCGGCGTGACGGTGACGATCTTGTTGCCGACACCGGCGTAGGCCTCGCGGCAGTCGTCGCCGACCTTCATCGTGCCGATCGTGACCTGGTTGTTGTCGACGCCGGCGGCAGTGGCCTTGAAGCAGAAGGTGAAGTGGTAGGTCTTGCTCTGCGCAGCGCCAGGGTGCTTGCAGGCAGTCCCGCACTGGCTCGCGACGACGGGTGGCGTCGACGAAGCAAAGGCGGGAGCTGCTGTGGCCATGACGGCGATCGGCGCCGACCAAGCCACACCGCGAGCGACGGTGCGCCGCGAGATCTGAGTCCCCCCGGACTTGACGCGCGCATGCGCGTTCTTGGAATCCATTTGTTAACCCCCCCGGATTACATGTGGACGCCCACCATAGACCGGCACGGGTTCCTTGGGAAATGCGGTCACCCCCGATGCGGGGCGGTGGGCTGGACCACCCTGATTTCTTGGCCTGGGGGCGTCATCACCTACGTACTTCGCGGTTCTGGACCCTTGTCGCTCCGGAACGCGTCGATCTCGGCGAAAACGGACACTCAGCAGCCCGTCCGCGGTAAGCCCGGCAGCGTCACTGGCAGCGCGCCCGGCGCACCCTGTCGCCCCGTCAGGAAGCCGACCAGGGCGTCCATGGCACCCGGAGTCGCGCCGTACGTCGCCACCCGGACCGGCGCCGTGCTGCGGGCCAGCAGATCGGGACGGTCCAGGGCGACCAGCACCCCAGCCCGTGCGGGTCGGCCACTGGAGGCGAGCACCACGCGGGTGCCCCGGCCGAACGCCAGCCCGTGCCGGGCCGCGGCCGTGCGGAACGCCGCGACCGCATCGGGTGGACCGGACACGCGTACCCGGCCGCCGACCAGCCGGCCGGAGCAGGGCCCGGCGACGGAGGTGAGCGCCTCGGCTGACAGCTGTGCCGACAGCGCGGCAGAGGAACCGAGCGGGGTCGCGGTCACCTCGGCGTGCTTGACGTGCAGGAGCAGGGCGACCATGCGGGTGGCAGCGGTCTCCAGCCGCGTCCGCGGCAGCCGGCCTTCGCGCACTGCGGCGACGATGCCCGCGCGAGCGGCGCGGGCGTCCGCGGGCATCAGCACCACGTCGACGCCGGCGTTCACGGCACGAGCGGCGGCCTTCGCCGACCCGTACCTCTTCGAGACCGCGCGCATGGACAGCGCGTCGGTCATCACCACGCCGTGAAAGCCCAGCTCTCCGCGCAGCAGTCCACTGACGACCTTGCGGGACAGCGATGCGGGAACATGCGGGTCCACGGCCCGGACGTCGAGGTGGCCCACCATCAGCGCCGACGCGCCCGCCTCGATGCCTTGACGGAACGGCACCAGCGCCGTCCGGCGCAGCTCGGCGAGCGGCGTCCGCAGGACGGGCAGCGCCCGGTGGCTGTCGACGGTGACCGAGCCATGGCCCGGGAAGTGCTTGAGGGCACCGATGACGCCGGCGTCGTCCAGGCCCGCCTGGGCGGCGACCACCTGGGCCGCGGCAAGCCGCGGGAAGCCCGAGGCCGAGCGCGTGCCGATGACCGGGTCAGCCGGCCCGCGCGTCACGTCGGCCACCGGCGCGAGCACGGAAGTGAAGCCCAGGCCGCGCATCTCGCGGGCGTTGGCGGTGGCGACCCGGCGGGTCAGCCCCGGGTCACGGGCCGCGCCCGCCGACATGAACGACGGGAAGCGGGTCGCCGCGTCGCGGATCCGGACCACCGTGCCGCCCTCTTGGTCAATGCCGATGAAGGCCGGGTAGCCACGGCCGCGGACGGCGCGCTGCACGGACGCGTTGACCGCGCGGATCTGGGCGCTCGACGTGATGTTCTCGGCGACGGGTACCGCGCCGCCGAGGTGCAGGCGGCTCACCAGGGCCGCGGGCGAGCCCGTCCCGTGGTACCCCGCCACGATCACCTGCCCGGCCAGCCGGGACAGCGTCAACCGGGCCACGAGGTCGTGCGCGCGGCGTACCTCGGCGCGGGTCGGACCCCACACGGTGGGCGGGGGCGGCGCGGGCCGCCGGACCTCGGTGGGCACGGGCTGGTCGCGCATCGGGGACGCGTGGGCGGGGGTGGTGGTCGCCAGCGCGGCACCGGCGAGCAGCAACGCGGCGGCGCCTGTCAAGGGGCGGCGCACCCGGTCAGTCTCGCAAGTCGGACGGCCCGTTCGTGTCAGAACCCCTGAGGCCCATCACGTGGACGCCTTCCGAGAGCCGGCCGAGGGCCCGCCAGCCGCGCGACCGGTACAACCTGACGGCCGGGTCGTCCTCGTCCGCGGACGTGCCCAGCAGCCCCCGTCGAGCCCCGCGATCGGCGACCATCAGGTCGAGCAACCGGCCACCGAGGCCGCGGCCGCGAGCGGCGGGCGCCACCGCCAGCTCCACGACCTCCAGGTGCCCGCCGACCCACTCGTCGGTCACGTCCCGCGGCAGCGTGCGCACCACGAGGTCGGACCAGTACTGGCCGCGCTCGCCGAGGTAGCACCAGCCGAACCCGAGCAGCGAACCCCCTTCACCCGGCTCGTCGTACGCCGTCGCCAACCGGAAGCCGTCCCGCCCGCGGTGGCGGTCCCACGTCTCCTGCTGCCAGGTCTCCCGGGCGGCGAAGTCGCCGAACACCGCGTTGTACAGGGGCCAGACCGCGTCGGTGTGCTCGGCCGCGGCTTCGCAGTCGTGGAGGTCGAAGGTCGTCACCCACCCATCCTCGGCGGCAGCCGCCGGTTGAGCGAGAACAGCCGGCCCAGCACCGGCATGATCACGATGTTCAGGCCGTGCAGCACCCCGATGATCAGCAGGATGCCGCCGATCCGCACCAGCTCGACCTTCACCAGGTCGGGGTGAACGTCACCGCCGTAGTACGCCGGCGCCTCCACCCGCACCGTGAAGAGGATGTAAGCGGTGAAGATCAGGTAGTAGACGATGTCGGTGAGCACGATGTAGCTCTTGCCGGTCAGCGGGTTGTCGTGGAAGACGTCGGCGGCGTACGCGCGGCCGAACCGCTTGATGAACGGCCCCAGCCAGACGGCGATGCCGACCAGCGCCAGGTTCGTGGCGATCTCCAGGATCCACCAGGGCATGTGCAGTCCCTCCTCGTCCTTCGGGGTCAGGGTGACGGTCAGGAGAGTGCCCAGCGCGACGCCGGCCACCCAGGTCAGCACGACGCGGCGGGCGTGCCCGCGCCGGACGCGGTCGTCGGCGATGCTGCCGACGACGCGGGCGAACAGGTCGGGCGCCGGCTCGGTGTCCGCGCCGGTCTCGCCGAGCGCGTCGTGCAGGCGGGTCTCGAGGTCAGCCATGGGTCGTCTCCCCCAACTCTTCTTCCAATTGGGTGGCGAGGCCACGCAGGCCCCGCTTGAGGTGCGTCTTGACGGAGTTCGGGGACAGCCCGAGCACGGAGGCGATCTCGTCGACCGGCAGCTCGAGGTAGTACCTCAGCGCCAGGCACTCCCGCTGCCGGTGGGGGAGAGCGCGGAGGGCCTCGACCACCTGGCGTCGGGACTCCTGGCGGGTCGCCGTCTCCTCGGCCGACGGCTCGTCGAGGATCGCGGGTGGCCGGTGCCGGATCGAGACCAGCCCGCGGCGGTTGTGGTCACGGGCGAGGTTCACCACGATCGAGCGCAGGTACGCCGCGGCCTTGTCGTCGTCGCGGATCCGGTGTGCGTTCCGGGCGAGCCGGATGAACGCCTCCTGCACCAGGTCCTCGGCCGCGGTCCGGTCGTCGGTGAAGAACCGGGCCAACGCCACCAGGCGCTGACCCTCCTGCTGGAAGAGCGCGGCGACCAGCGCGTCGGCGTCTCGCGCCGACCCGCTCACCACCAGTCCTCGAGGCACCGCCGACACGGACTCCATCAATGGGCAGACGCACGAGAACGCCCTGTCGGGTGACACGGCACGTCCGCAAGTTCTTGCAGATTCCTCGTGTCACCCGATCGCTGTCCAGGGCCGTCCGTCCCAGTGAGCAACCACGTGTCCAGACAGCCGCCCGATCGGAGCCCGCCATGCTGTTCCGCCGTACGTCCTTCGTCGCCGTAGCCGCGACCCTCCTCCTCGCTCCCCTGACTGCCTCCGCCGCGCCCGCCCAGGTGTTCCGCGGCGACCTCGTCGACCTCTCGGCCAGCACGGCCGACCCGTTCGGAAACGCCTCCGCGCACCTGGTGGTCACGCCGACCGGAAAGGGCACGACGTTCCACCTCCGCGTCAAGGGGATCGACCCGGCCGTGGCCGGGGAGGCGTACGGCGCGCACCTGCACGTCGGCCCCTGCGTCGCGGGGAACGGCGCCGCGGCCGGCCCGCACTACAACGTCTCGACGGCCTCGCCGGCGGTCGTCAGCGACCAGACCGAGGTGTGGCTGGACTTCACGGTCACGACGGACGGCACGGGTGCGGGCGACGCGACGGTGCCGTTCGTGCCGGCGCCTGGCGACCGTGCGGTCGTCGTGCACGCCGAGGCGACCGCGCCGAACGGCACCGCAGGCGCCCGGCTCGTCTGCCTTCCGGTGTCGTGGTGAGGGCCCTGCTGCGCGGGGCCGCACTCGGGTTCGCGGTCGGGGCCGGCTGGGGCGTGCTCGCCCGGATCTGGATGCGGCTGATCAGCACCGAGCACGAGTTCAGCTGGGTCGGCACCTTGTCGATCATCGGGCTGGCCGCCTTGCTCGGCGCCGGCGTCGGACTGGTCGACGCCGCCCGGCGTACCGGGCGCAGCCCGTGGTGGACGCTGGCCGTCGTCCCCGGGCTGGCGCTGCTCCTGAGCCCGGGCATGTTGCTGGCGCCGGCGTTCCTGCTCGGTGGTCTCGCCCGCGGTGCCCGCGGGCGCGTGCTCCGAGTCGTTGGCGCCATCGCCGTGGCCGCGTCACTCGCCCTGGGCATCTGGGCGGGTGGCGAGGACGCCGACACCGTCTACGTCGTCGGCTTCGCCACGCTGGCCGTGTCCCTCGCCTGGGGCAGCTCCCTCGTCTACCAGCGGACTCAGCGGTCGGCGTCGTCCAAGGCGGCCCGCTCGGCGCCGATGGTGGTGTCGTCGCCGTGACCGGTGTGCACGACCGTGTCGTCGGGTAGCGCGAACAGCCGCGACCGGATCGACGCCCTGAGCAGGTCGACGTCGCTGTAGGAACGACCAGTCGCGCCCGGCCCGCCCTGGAAGAGGGTGTCGCCGGTGAAGACGCAGCCGAGGTCGGCGGCGTACAGGCAGACGGCGCCGGGCGCGTGGCCGGGCGTGTGCAGCACCTGCAACGTGGTGCCGCCGACGTCGAGGGCGAAACCGTC
The DNA here is from genome assembly GCA_963782155.1 of uncultured Actinomycetota bacterium. Classification (GTDB taxonomy): domain Bacteria; phylum Actinomycetota; class Actinomycetes; order Propionibacteriales; family Nocardioidaceae; genus Nocardioides. Next base: position 82,503 of record CAWAIZ010000004.1, on the reverse strand, counting down.
GGCCAGGTCGAGGTCCCAGAGCTGATCGGTGTGCGTGAGCTCCCACAGCGGCTTGTCGTCCGGGTGCAGCATGATCGGCGCGACCACCGCTTCGCGCAGCGCGGGTGCGACCCGGACGTGGTCGTCGTGGGCGTGCGTGCAGAGGATCGCCTTGACCTTGCGGCCGCCGACGACAGCGAGGATCGCGTCGACGTCGTGGGGCGCGTCGATGACCACGCACTCGTCGTCGTCGCCGACGACCCAGACGTTGTTGTCGACGTCGAAGGTCTCCCCGTCGAGGGAGAAGGTGCCGCTGACGACCGCGTGGTCCACCCTGACTGTTGGCCGGGCGGTCAGAAGATCACGACCGAGCGCAGGACCTCGCCGCGATGCATCTTCTCGAACGCCGCCTCGACGTCGTCGATTCCGATCTCCTCCGACACGAAGGCGTCGAGGTCGAGCCGGCCCTGGCGGTAGAGGTCGACGAGCATCGGGAAGTCGCGGCTGGGCAGGCAGTCGCCGTACCAGCTGGACTTGAGCGCGCCACCGCGGCCGAAGACGTCGATGAGCGGGATGTCGGGGATCTTCATGTCGGGGGTGGGCACGCCGACCAGGACGAGCGTGCCGGCCAGGTCGCGGGCGTAGAAGCCCTGCTTCCAGGTCTCGGGCCGGCCGACCGCGTCGATGACCACGTCCGCGCCGTTGCCCTCGGTGAGCGCCTGGATCGCCGCGACCGGGTCCTCATCAGCCGAGTTCACGGTGTGCGTGGCCCCCATCCTGGTGGCCGTCTCGAGCTTCCGCGGGTCGATGTCGACGGCGATGATCGTGCCCGCGCCGGCCAGCACCGACCCGGCGATCGCCGCGGCCCCGACGCCGCCGCAGCCGATCACCGCGACACTCTTGCCGCGGCTGACGTTGCCGGTGTTGAGGGCCGCGCCCAGGCCGGCCATCACGCCGCACCCGAGCAGACCTGCGGCGGCCGCACGGGTGGAGGGGTCCACCTTGGTGCACTGTCCCGCGGCGACGAGGGTCTTCTCCGCGAAGGCGCCGATGCCCAGCGCCGGGCTCAGCTCGGTGCCGTCGGCCAGGGTCATCTTCTGCGTCGCGTTGAAGGTGGCGAAGCAGTACCACGGCTCGCCGCGCTTGCACGCCCGGCAGGCGCCGCAGACGGCGCGCCAGTTGAGGATCACGAAGTCACCCGGTGCCAGGTCGCGTACGTCGTCCCCGACGGCCTCCACGACGCCGGCGGCCTCGTGCCCGAGCAGGAAGGGGAAGTCGTCGTTGATGCCGCCCTCGCGGTAGTGGAGGTCGGTGTGGCAGACCCCGCACGCCTGCACCTGGACCAGCGCCTCGCCCGGTCCGGGGTCGGGGACCAGGATCGTCTCGACGCTGACCGGAGCGCCCTTCGAACGGGCGACGACTCCTCGGACCTCGTGCATGCTGCGGCTCCCTTTGCCTCTGCCCGGGGACCGGGCCGGTGTGGCGCCAGCGTAGGGAAGGCCGGTGTACCCACCACGCTGACCCCAGGCCCGACGCGCAGTATGCTCCGCGGGTACGCGTGTCGGCAGGTGCGATGCCTGTGGGGGGCAGGCCGGCGAGACAGGACGCGATGGACGGAATGCAGGCGATCGACCCACAGTCGGATGCCGGCGCGCCCGCGGGGATGCCCCTGGGCGACGCCGAGCAGCCCGGCGGCAGCGCAGCGGCGCAGCTGTTGCTGCACGCCCAGCAGGTGGCCGACGAGCTGCGGTCACAGGCCGAGCAGCAGGCCGGCGAGGCGATGGCTCTCGCCGAGCAGCTGGAGTCCGAGTCCCGTCGCCTGCACGACGAGGCGACGACCGACCGCTCCGAAGCCGCGCGTGCGCTGGCCCAGGCCGAGGCCCGGCTGGCCGACGCCTCCCGCGAGGCCAGGCAGTCGGTCGCCGACGCCGGCGAGCAGGTCCGTCTGCTGCTCGACGCCGCCGAGTCGCAGCGCCAGGCGATCCTCGCCGAGGCCGCGCAGGCCGCTCAGCGTGACCGCCTCTCCGTCCAGCAGGAGCTCGACTCCACCCGGCAGGAGACCGACCGGCTGCGGACCGAGACCCGCGCGGAGACCGAGCACCGGCTCGCCGTCACGGCGTCCCTGACCCAGCGCCTGCTCACCTTGGCCACCGTCTCGATGCGCCACCAGCAGCTCGAGACCGTCAGGGCCGCCGAGGAGCTGCGCATCACCGCCGACGAGGACGCCGCCGCCGTCCGGGCACAAGCCGCCCAGGAGGCCGAGTCACTCCGCAAGGACGCCGACACCCACGCGCACAACGTCCTGGCCGAGGCCGAGCAGGTTCGCGCCCACGCGCAGCAGTCCGCCGAGGAGGTGCTCCGCAGTGCCCGTGTCGAGGCCGGCGAGGCGATCCGCGCGGCCGAGGAGCAGACCGCGTGGACGCAGGACACCATGCGAGCCCTGCTCGACACCGCCGAGCAGGAGGCCGAGAAGATCCGCGCCGCCGGTCGCGTGGACGGCGCCCTGCACGTCGCCCAGCGGCGTCGACGTCTCCAGGCCGTGGTGCGCCGGGTGACCGAGCGCGTACGCGACGCCGTGGCGACCGCCGAGCGCGAGGCGCAGGAGCTGGCTGCCGCGGCGGCCAGCCTGGTCGCCATCGCCGAAGGCGACGCCGCCCGGATCCGCGCCCAGGCCGAGGAGTCGGCCCGCGCGCTCGCCGCCAACGCCGACGACGAGGCCTCGCTCGTGCACGAGCGTGCGCGCCGGCGCGAGGAGGAGACCGAGTCGACCACCCGGCTGCTGCGCGAGCAGGTCGCCGAGGAGGTGGTCCGCAACCGTCAGGCCGCCCAGGACGAGCTCCGCGCCGCCCGGCAGGAGGCGGCCGACCACGTGTCCTCGGCACGGGCCGAGGCCGACGACCTGCGCAGCAAGGCCCGCGCCGTCCTCGAGGACGCCCGCGCCGAGGCCGCCGTACTCACCAAACGCCGCGACGAGATCGCGGCCGAGCTCGAAGGACTGTCCGGCGTCATCCAGGCCCTTGCCGTACCCACCGGCGGGCCCGCCGACAGGCAGACCGCATCCGCCCCCGAGGAGAAGGAACAGCACCCATGACCGACAGCCCCCAGTTCCGGGTCGTCCTGCGCGGCTACGAGCCCGCCCAGGTCGACAAGCGGCTCCAGGAGCTCACCCAGCAGGCCGAGGAGGCGCGTTCGTACGCCGCGCAGCTGGCCGACCGGGTGCAGCAGCTCGAGCAGCACCAGCAGTCCGGCGGGAGCGAGCAACAGCCAGTGCTGGCCACGTTCGACCACCTCGGCCAGCGCGTCGCGGAGATCCTCGCCCTGGCCGACGACGAGGCCCGCGACCTGCTCGACAAGGGCCGCGCCGCCCTGGAGCAGGAGCGCAGCACCGTCGCCGACGAGGTCTCCCGGCAGCGCAGCGACGCCGACCGGCACGCCGAGCAGCGCCGTGCCGACGCCGACACCGAGGCCGTGCGCGTCCTCGAGGATGCCCGCAAGACGGCCGACGACCGGATCGACGCCGCCGAGCGCGACGCCGCGGCGCGCATGCAGGAGGCCGAAGCGATCTACGAGCATCAGCGCGCCAAGGCTGCTCAGGCCGCGGCCGACTTCGAGACCACCCTGGCCCGCCGGCGCAGCGCGGCCGAGGAGGACTTCACCACCCAGATGCAGGAGCACCAGCAGCGGCTGGCGGAGCTGGAGTCCCACATCGACCTCACGCGTACGAGCGCCGAGAAGATGAACGACGAGGCTGTCCGCGAGAGCCGCCGGCTCCACGAGGAGGCCGAGAAGCAGGCCGCCACCATCGTCGGCGAGGCGCGGGCGCAGGCCGCCCGGGTACGCGCGGACTCCGACCGCGAGCTGGCCGCGGCCACGCAGCGCCGCGACTCCATCAACGCCCAGCTGTCGAACGTGCGCCAGATGCTGGCCACCCTGACCGGCGGCGCGATGGTGCCGATCGTCGACCCGTTCGAGGACGCACCGGACGACCCCACCGACCCGAGCGCGGACGAGGGCACCGACGAAGACACCGAAGAAGTCACCGACGACGGTGCCGACGCGGTCATGGAGGCCGAGGCCGAGGAGACCTCCGAGGAGGAGGACGAGTCTTGAGACCGGTGGCAACCTGACACCGTCCGGGCGCGTCCCAGGAGCGTGAAGGCTCTCGGACAGACTCCTCGGCGCGCCCTCGCCGTGCCCGCCCTGCTCGCCCTGTTCGCCCTTGCCGCCTGCGGCACGCAGACGTCGGGATCACAAGCGGCCGACGACCCCACGCCGTCCGCGCCGACGACCTCGGCGAGCCCTTCGGAGTCCGTCGAGCCCACGCCGAGCGTGACGGCGAGCACCGCGGACACCCCGGACCCGTCCGACCCGGTGACGGCCGGCGACCTGACGATCGAGGGCGTGTCCCAAGGACCACCGCCCCGGGTCCCGTACCTCGCCGCCGACGGCGACACCTGGAACCTCGTCGAGCCGGACGGGACGACCCGCCCGCTCGACCGGAAGTACGACACGTTCGCGCCCATGGGCGACGGCCTGGTGGGCACGGCGTACCTCGACGACGAGACCGTGGCGTTCGTCCTCGACGGTGACCTCCGCGTGGTCTCGCGGCTGAACGTCAGCGGCGGCTCCCTCGCGGTCACCCCCGACGGGCAGATCGTGGGCTGGCTCGGCCGCGACGGCGGCCCACACGTCGTCGAGCGAGGCGGCACCCAGGAGTGGGACCTCCCGCTCGTCCAGGACGCGGACTCCCTGGCGGCCCTGGTCAGCGACGGCACCACGTGCAAGGAGGGTGAGGGCGGCCAGGGCTGCGCGGCGTTCGTGAACTCGGCCGACGGCACCCGGGCGTGGTCCTCGATCTCGCACGGCATCGTCGACACGGTGCCCGGGGTGATCTCGGTCGGCGACGTGGCCCAGGGTGGCGCGATGGTGGCGATGACGTCGGTCTCCGACGAGGGATCGTGCTGGGGGCGGTTCCAGTCGTTCAAGCGGAAGCCGGTGTGGGAGACCTGCGACTACACGCTGTTCGACTTCTCGCCGTCGGGCAGCCGCATCCTCGCCGGGCCGGCGTACCTCGACGGGTTCGGCCAGGGAATCTCGGCCGTCCTCGACGACGACGGTCAGGTGCTGGCCGAGTGGCACAGCCGGGGTCAGTCCGCGCTCCTGCACACGATCTGGGAGGACGACGACCACGTGCTGGCGATGGTCTTCGAGGACGACGCGTGGGCCGTCCTCCGGCTCGGCATCGCCGACGGTTCGGTCGAGCTCGCCGTGCCGCCGGCGCCGGACACCGGCGGGGACTACCCGTTCGTGCTGCCGACGGTCTGAGCTTCAGACGCGGCCGAAGTACGTCGCGTCGTCCAGGCGTCGGGATACCCGGTCGACCGGGTATCCCTGCGGTTCGTGGGGGTTGCAACGGGCACAAACCGACGGGAACGAGACCGAAGGTCGGCCGTCAGACGGCATCGGGGGCCGGATTTGCAACCTTCGCCCGCCGTGTCGCGTCTTGGTGGGGACCGAGCCAGGAAGGATGACCGTGACCGCCAGCCCCACCGCCGAAGCGGGGACACTCATGCCTGAGAGCCGAGCCGCGCGCGACGCCGACTTCGCGGAGTACCTCCAGGCGCGCCAGGCGAGCGTGCTGCGCACGGCGTACCTGCTGACCGGCGACCGGCACACCGCCGAGGACCTGGTGCAGACGGCGTTCGCCAAGCTGTACCTCTCGTGGGACCGGGTCCGCGACCGCGGCTCGATGGACGGGTACCTGCGGCGGATCCTCGTCAACGAGAACAACTCCCTGTGGCGCCGCGGCTGGAAGCGCCGCGAGCACGCCACCGACGAGCTGCCGGAGACGACACCCGTCCGCGACGAGTACGACGAGGGGCGCGACGCCGCCCTGTGGGACGTCGTCCAGACCCTGCCGAAGAAGGCGCGCGCCGTCCTGGTGCTCCGCTACTACGAGGAGCTGTCGGAGGCCGAGACCGCCGAGGTCCTCGGCGTCTCCGTCGGCACCGTGAAGTCCCAGACCAGCCGGGCCCTGGCCGCGCTCCGCGAGCGCACGCCGGCCCACTTGAACCCCGCACGACCGGAGGAGGAGCGATGAACGACCTCGACCAGGAGCTGGGCAACGCCCTGCGCCACCGTGCCGAGTCGATGAGCTCCGCGCCGCTCGCCTTCGACGACGTCCGCGGCAAGGCCACCTCGATCCGCCGCCGGCGCCGCGTCGCCAGCGGGCTCGCCGTCGCCGCCGCCGTGGCGGTGATCGTGCCTACCGCGTTCATCGCCTCCAAGGCCGGCAACAGTGACGGCCCGCTGCCCGCCACGCAGGCGCCGACGGTCAGCGACACCGCCGACCCGACGCCGACCTCCTCGCCGGTGATGGGCGACGACCCGCACGCGCTCGGTGTGACCGATCTGCCGACGGGGGCCCCGCCCGCGGTGGAGGTGCTCGAAGGCAACCAGGTGTCCGCTGTCGCGACCACCCAGGAGGCGACGGTCAGCCGCCGGGGCGATGGCGTGGTCGTCGAGGCCGGCGGCCGGACGTTCGGTCCCTATCCGAGCTCATACGGGCTGACCGTCAATGCCGCCGGTACGGCGGTCGCCTGGTCGACCGACGAGGGCGACGTGATGGTCTGGGCCGACGGCGCCGAGGAACCGTTCACCCTGGCCGGCTTCGGACCGACCGGCGTACGGGTCGTAGCAGTCACCGGCACCGACTGCTTGCGCGGGAAGGCGTCTGACTGCGAGTACTTCGTGAGCCACTACGCGGGGACCGAACCCGAGTCGCTGCGCATCAGCGGCGACGGTGGCTCGAGCAACGTCGACCCCGACCGCAGCCTCCTCGCCGTGCGCGACGCGACCGACTCCGGCCTTGTCCTCGGGATCACCGAGTTCGACGACACCAGGCCCGGCACGTGCTCGGCCGTGCTGGAGCCGGCGCAGTCGGGCTCCACACCGTTGCTCCACACCTGCGAGTACGCGCTCGACGAGTTCTCGCCCGACGGGTCGTACGTACTCGCGAGCGACACCTACGGGGACGGCTTCGGTTCGGGGGTGATCGCGATCTTCGAGACCGCCGGCGACCGGATCTCGTACCGCTTGACCCGCGGCCCCGGCATGGTCGCGTACAACGATGCGGTGTGGGAGGACGAGACCCACGTCCTGTTCACCCGCTACCAGGACGGCGATTGGTCGATCGTGCGCATGGACGTCAACGGGGCCCTGGAGTACGCCATCCCTCCGCAGCCTGGCGGCGATGAGGCACCCTGGCACTTCCGGGCGAGCTGATCACGCCAGTCTCGAGACTCGGTGACGGGACAGGTCGCCTATTCCCTCACCGGGTTTCGAGACGGCGCTGACGCGCCTCCTCAACCAACGAGAGCACCGGCGCCTCCTCAACCAACGGGGAGGGACGGCGCTGACGCGCCTCCTCAACCAACGAGAGCACTGGCGGCTCCTCAACCGACCAGGACGGTCGTCACCGGCAGCGAGGAGTCGGCGGGGAGGTCGAGCGCCGAGGGGGTGCGGCCGCGCGCGACCAGCTCCGCCCCGAGCGCGGCCACCATGGCGCCGTTGTCGGTACACAGCCCGGGCCGCGGTACCCGGACGCGGATGCCGCGGTCGGCGGCGCGCTCGGTGGCCATCGCGCGCAGGCGCGAGTTGGCGGCCACGCCGCCGCCGATCAGCAGGTCCTCGATCCCGCGGTGGGCCGCCGCATCGAGCGCCTTGCGGACCAGCACGTCGCACACGGCCTCCTGGAACGACGCGGCGACGTCGGCCACCGGCACCGGCTCACCGGAGCGTTCGCGCGCCTCCACCCACCGGGCCACGGCCGTCTTGAGCCCGGAGAACGAGAAGTCGAACCGGTGCCGCTCCAGGTCGCGGCGCGAGGTGAGCCCGCGCGGGAAGTCGATGGTCACGTGACCCTCGCGCGCCATCCGGTCGATGTGGGGGCCGCCGGGGAACGGCAGGCCGAGCAGCCGGGCCACCTTGTCGAACGCCTCCCCCGCCGCGTCGTCGATGGTCGCGCCGAGCGGCTCGACCCCGACGGTGACGTCGGTGACCTCCAGCAGCGAGGAGTGCCCGCCCGAGACCAGCATCGCCAGGCAGGGCTCGGGCAGCGGGCCGTGCTCGAGCTGGTCGACGGCGACGTGTGCGGCGAGGTGGTTCACGCCGTACAGCGGCTTGCCGAGACCGATCGCGAGCGCCTTCGCTGCGGCCACCCCGACGAGGAGCGCGCCGGCCAACCCGGGTCCGCAGGTGACCGCGATGGCGTCCACGTCGTCCAGGCGTACGCCGGCGGTCTCGGCCGCCCGCTCGAGGGTCGGCACCATCGCCTCGAGGTGCGCCCGGGAGGCGACCTCGGGCACCACGCCGCCGAACCGGGCGTGCTCGTCGACCGAGCTCGCGACGGCGTCGGCGAGCAGCGTGGTGCCGCGCACGATGCCGACCCCGGTCTCGTCGCACGACGTCTCGATGCCGAGGACGAGCGGGCCTTCCGCACCGACATCTGGGGTCACGTCGAACATTCTGCCGACCGGCCGCATCTGACCGAGAGGTACCCGGTCGTCGACCCCTGGAGGGGGGCGGTCGACAGGGCTACTACGTTGGCCCATTGCGTTGATCTGCGCTGAATCGCCTATCGGAAGGTCATCATCCATGCTGAGTCCGGTATCGAGGGGGCGCGGCCTGCTGGCCATCGCCTCCGCAGGCGCCCTGGTCTTCGGCCTCACGGCCGGGGCCGGTGCCTCTCCCGCTCTCCAGGCTCGGGATCCGCTCACGCCGCGGACCCACTTCGCCATGAAGCCGGACGGCTCCACCGGCCTGGTGAAGTCCGGCGAGGGCATCCCGAACATCGACTCGGACAAGGCGACGATCCGCGCCTACTACAACGCCTCGAGTGACGGCATCGCCGACAAGGCCAAGTCGCCGTACATCAGCGAGGTCCAGAAGCTGCTCAACGACCAGCAGCCCTACCTCGCGCAGTCGAAGTCGACGCCGAAGCCGGCCATCGTGCTGGACACCGACGACACCACGCTCTGGACCTACGACATGGAGGACGGGGCGATGCACTTCAACTTCGACCCGACCCTCCAGAACACCTACGTCCAGGAGCAGCGTTTCCCGGCCACGCCGGGCATGGTCGACTTCGTCGACAAGGCCACCAAGATGGGCTACACCGTCTTCGGACTCACCGGACGCAACGACGACCAGAAGGCCGCGACGCTGGCGAACCTGACCAAGGTCGGGTACGGCGCCAACTTCACCGCCGACAAGTTCTTCACCAAGTGGACCGGCAAGCCCGGCAGCACGCAGCCGTCGTACATCACGTGCGCGGCCGTCGCGTGCACGACCGTCGAGTACAAGGCCGGCACCCGTGCCCACATCGAGTCCCTCGGCTACACGATCGTGCTGAACGTGGGCGACCAGTGGTCGGACCTGATGGGCGGGCACACCAAGAAGGTCCTCAAGCTGCCCAACCCGACCTACTACCTGCCGAGCCCGAACCTGCCCGGCCTGTCCGAGCCCAGCCTGGTGCCGCACACCGTGTTCACCATGGAGCCGGACGGCTCCAGCGGCCTGACGGTCGGTGGCGAGAACATCCCGAACATCGACTCGGTGAAGTCCACGATCCGGGCGTACTACGGGGCGACCGCCGGCATCGCGGCCAAGCACAAGTCGCGCTACATCACCGAGATGAAGAAGATCCGTGACAAGTGGGCCTCGCGCCTGAAGACCCGCTGCACCAACCAGTCGGCCCGCGGCAACAGGCCAGCCGTCGTGTTCGACGCGGACGACACCACGCTGTGGACCTACGACATGGAGGACGCGGCGATGCACTTCAACTTCGACCCGGCCCTCCAGGACGAGTGGGTGCAGGGCGCGCGCTTCCCGAAGGTGCCCGGCATGAAGCGGGTCGTGAAGTCCGCGCAGAAGCACGGCTGCAAGGTGTTCGGCCTCACCGGCCGCGGCGCCGACCAGAAGAAGGCCACCCTGAAGAACCTGCGCAAGTTCTACGGCAACGCGTTCGTCTCCAAGCGCTTCTTCACCAAGTACGCCGACGGCAAGCAGCCGGCGTACGTCACCTGCGAGGTCAAGGACGAGTGCACGCGCGTCGAGTTCAAGTCGCAGACCCGTGCGCACATCGAGGACAAGTTCAGGGTCAAGATCATCGGCAACTTCGGTGACCAGTTCTCCGACCTGCTCGGTGGCCACGGGAAGCCCGTCAAGCTGCCGAACCCGACGTACTACCTGCCGTAACCCGCAGTCAGGAGTCGTCGAGAGACGCGGTGCCGCCGCGGTGTCCTACTTTCTTCCCCAGGACCACCGCGGCGGCACCGTCCCGGTAGTAACCACCGCGGCGGCCGACCTCCTCGAAGCCTCGCGCTCGGTAGAAGTCGGCCGCCGTCGTGTTGTCCTCCCGCACCTCAAGCAGCACTCGCTCGGCTCCCTGGTGCGCCGCCTGCTCCTCGACGACGGCCAGCAGCTCGCTCGCGAGGCCGCGACGCCGGTACGACGGGTCCACGGCGATCCGCTGGAGCTCGGCGACGTCGCCGGCCGCGCTCGCGACCGCATGGCCGACGACGATCCCCCCGACCTCGGCCACCAGGTAGGAGACGGTCGGCAACGCGGCTGCGACCCCCTGCTCCACGAGGCCTCGCGACCAGGCGTCTGCCCCGAGACAGGTCTCCTCGAGCCGGACCACCGCATCCAGGTCGTGCTCGCTGGCCGGTCGGATCACGGTCGTCCGGTGGTCGAGCGTGTCGAGACCCGCTTGCGCTCCGCGGGCACCGCGGCATCCGGCCGCCGCAGGTACCTCGGCTCCGGGTCGGTCAGCTCGACCCGTTCCTCGACGACGGCCTGGGCCAGCCAGCCGGCGCTCGGCAGGGCCGGCGCGATCGGCTGCGTGAACGCCTCGGGGTAGAGGGCCGCGCCCTCGCCGGCGACGGGCAGGTCGGTCGCGACGTTCGCCGGCTTGTCGACCACGGGCCCGGACAGCCGGGTGCCCTGCTCGTCGTACGCCGCCAGGTAGACCTCCTTGCGGCGCGCGTCCGTCGCGACCACGAGGTCGCTCGTGCCGCCGAGCCCCTCGGCCGCCTCGAGCGCGATCGCGTCCAGCGAGCAGACGCCGTACGCCGGGATCTCCAGCACCAGGCTCAACGTGCGCGCCGTCACCAGCCCGACCCGCAGGCCGGTGAACGGGCCCGGCCCTGTGCCGACTGCGATCGCGGTCAGGTTCTGTCGCACGAGCCCACCCTCGTCGAGCACGCGCTGGATCAGCGGGGCCAGCTGTTCCCCGTGCCTCATTCGCTCCGCCGAGCGGGCCTCGGCCACCACCGACTCCCCGTCGTGCAGCGCGACGGTGACGTACGGGGTCGCGGTGTCGAAGGCCAGGAGCACGTTCGGAAGGCTACTGATCGCTAGCCCCTTCAACATCGACCCATGCTGATCTGCTGCTCACTGCAAGGTCACTTGCGGTCTGACGCCCGCGCTGCGGTTGTCAGCGTCTCGCGGCCAGGAATGTCTCGAGTGCGTCGACGACGAACCGGTGGTCCTCCAGCTCGGGGAGGCCGGAGACCGCGACGGTGCCGACACAACCGGTGCCCCGGACGAGGATCGGGAAGGCGCCGCCGTGTGCGGCATAGGTCGACGGGTCCAGCCGCGAGTCGGTGTCAAAGGACCCGCCGTCGACCCTGAACTGCTCGCCGACGCGGAGCGAGGATCGGCCGTAGCGGTCGACGACTGCCGTCTTGCGCCCGAGCCAGCCGTCGTTGTCGGCGCTCGAGCCGGGAAGCGCGGCGTGGAAGAGTCGTTGGCCGTTGCGCCGAATCGAGATGGCCACCGGGAGCGCAGCCGCAACAGCGGCCTCGCGCAGGGCGACCCCGAGCGCCCAGGCGGTGTTCTCGTCGAATCGATCGAAGACCAGGCGCGCCTCCTGCGCCTCCAGCTCGACGAGCAGCTCGCGTCCGGTCATTGCTCACCTTGTCGACGAGCCGTCGTGGGCCGATCGACGCCGACTCGGGCGGACTTGACTGGATCCACGTGATCACATCTCCTCGACGACGATGATCACGCCAGTCTGCCTGGGCCGGCGCTCGGCAGGGACGTCAGCGAGCCATCGGGCACTCGGTCACAACTGGTCCGCGTCTTTCGTCAACCAGTCGAGACATGCCGCAGGCCGATGCCGAGGCCGCGGTCAGTCGAACAGGAGACCGACATGACCGAGGCCGGCTCGGCCGCCATCCGCGCGCGGGTGAAGAAGGCCGTCGGCTGACAGCGCCGAGGGTCGGGCGCCGGAGTTGCGCCAGGGGACAGGTCCGGGTTCGATCACGGGCCGTCCGGGCACCGTTCCCGGTCCGAGGTGGACCGCGGTTTCGTAGCCTTCGCCAGGCAGCCGCCGGCACGATCGCATGCGCGAGCGGGTTCCCGCCGGAAAGTCGGTCGGAGCGCCTGCAAACGGTCGGCCCGTACGCGGTGCGGCTCGGCGCTTCGCCTCGTCTGCCTCGGTACCTCACTGCCGTCCGGGCGGCTCCGCGGGCTGTTTCGCGAGGTCGTGGCACGCACCTGACCATCTCTTTCGCGTACCCGGTCGTCACGGCGCCCGAGTCCCCCTACGCTTCGCTCTGGGGTGACATTGGGGGAGCGGCGATGGTGCGGTGGGAGCGATCGACCGGATGGTCGACGTTAGGCGTCGTGCTGGCGTCCTCCGTCGTCGTGATGTCGACGCCGCAAACGGCCAACGCACTGCCGTCGGTGTGCACGTCGGGAGCTGCGAACATCCGTGCCTGGAACCATTCCGGTGGGACGACGGAGGACTTCAGCGACACCGGCCTGTGGCAGCCCCAGGGTGTCCCCGGGTCGAACCCGGGTGAGATCCTCTGCATCCAGACCAACGACACGCTCGTCTTCGACACCAGCGGCTCCACCAGCAGTGTCCACGCCGACCAGATCCACATCGCGGGCACGGTCACCGTCGACGTGCAGGGCGGCGCTCAGCTCTTCGCCGACGGCAGTGCCGCCTCGATCTGGGCACCCGGCACCAGGGTGCAGGTGACCGAGGGTCAGGTGGGCGGTCTCGGCACGATCGTGGCCCAAGGTGACATCACGCTCGGCTCGGCCACGTCGCATGTCGAGCTCACCTCTCAGGATCCGGCCAACGGTCTCCAACCCCCGCCGGATCCCGGCGAGATGATGGTGCAGGGTCGCGCGACCGTGGCGGACCTGGGCGCCAGGATCCGGACGGGATACACACTCACCGTGGCCAACGGTGGTTCGGTGTCAGTGGCCCCGGGCTCGTCGATGTGGGCCGACGACGGCACGGCGCTGACGGTCCAGCCGGGCGGCCTTCTCGACCTCACCGGCGACGGCGGCTACTACGGGGGGTCGGACGTCTCGGGGCTGGCGCGGAGCGTGATCACCAACAATGGCACGCTCCGCAAGAGCGGTGGCACCGGCACCAGCGTGGTGGACGCGAAGTTCCTGGGCGCCGGCCCGGTTGTCGTTCGGTCCGGCACCCTTGCGTTGCCCGACAACCAGAAGGTCGGCGCCGCCGTCTCGCCGGGGGCGTCACTGGCCACCGGGCGCTGCGGCGGTGGCTCGGCCGGAGTGTGCCTTCCGACGACCGACCCGGCCAAGGACTCCATGAGTCTTTCCTTCCTCGTGCCGGGCACGAACGGTGGCCCGGCAAGCGTGCAGCTCGAGGAGCGCGGCGCCAACATCGACGTCAATCAGATCGGCAACGAGGTACTGGCGCACGCCGACAACCTCGTTCCCGACGCCGCCCACCCTGCGCAGCTCACGCTGCGCTACTCGCAGCCCGAGGTGATGAGCACCCCAGTGAGCGAGGTGCAGGTCGTGCACACAACCGACGGCGGCCACGACGTGCTGCTGCCTGACTGTGTGGGCGGCGCGTTGCCGTCGGGCCTGTGGTCGTGCGTGGTGCGTCCGGTGTCCAGGACGGCTCAGAACACCTTCGTCACCGTGCTCACCACCGTGACCAGCCGGTGGCGCCTACGCCGTAGCCTGCCGATCGAGAACCAGGGCGGGGCGACCGCGCCCCGGGGACTCACGGTGAAGCAGGTGGCTCCCTTCGACGGTTCGACCCTGGCAGTTTCCTGGTCGGCGCCGGCCTCCAGTGGAGCCGGCCCGGTGACCTCCTATCGGGTCGGTCTCGACGGCAACACCATCGCGACGTCGGTGGGCACCTCAGCCCGCGTGAAGAACCCGGGTCCTGGCAAGCACACCATCACCGTGGTCGCCATCAACGCGGCCGGTCAGAGCGCTGCCGCCGCCGCGAACCTCACCCTCGATGCGCTGTCGAAGCCGCGTCAAGTGACGGGGCTCCAGGGCCCCCCCGGAGGAGTTCTCACGGCTGGGGCGAGGTGGAAGCCGCCGGCCGACGCAGGCGGGCTCGCGATCACGAAGTACAAGGTCGCCGTGTTCACCAAGGGCGGCAGCAAGGTCGACACCCAGGTGGTCAGGGCCGGCAAGCTGAAATACCTCTTCAAGCTCAAGAAGGGTCGCTACTACCTCAAGGTAAGGGCCCGGAACGCCGATCGCTGGGGCCCCTGGAGCAAGCGGACCGATCTCGTCCGCTCGCGGTGAACATCGGTTCGTCGGCCAGGTAGTCGTGGGCACGTTCGACGATGCTCTTGTGCTCAAGCTCCAGCGGCTTCAACACGATCACCTTGGAGCCCAGCACCCCACGGAACCCCTGCCGTCCCAGACCAGGGTCCGTGGCACCGCCTCGAGCCGGGTGCGGGGGCGAGAGGCCAGCGCACTGCGTCGAGCGTGTAGTCGGGGCGGTGCCCGGCGTACTCGGTCGCTGCTGCACCGAACGACGAACCGAGGCGTTGGCGATGCTCCACGCGAACAAACCTAGTCGCGGGACCGTCGGCGCCAGCGGGTAGTTTCTCCACGGCCACGACATCGGGAGGAACCATGAAGCTGCTGCTCACGGCCGGAGGCGTCACCAACCCGACGATCCACCACGCCCTGGTCGACATGCTCGACAAGCCGATCGTCGAGTGCACTGCGCTCTGCATCCCGACCGCGATGTACGGGCACCCCAGCCTGGGTCCGGGAGTGCGCGCCTGGGAGTTCATCAGCGGGAACTCCGAGAACCCCATGGTCGAGCTGGGGTGGAAGTCGGTGGGGGTCCTGGAGCTCACCGCACTGCCGAGCATCGACGAGGAGCGCTGGGTCCCTCGGGTCCGTGAAGCCGACGTCTTCCTCGTCTCGGGCGGCGATGCGCTGTACCTCTTCCACTGGATGAAGGAGTCCGGACTGGCGGACCTCCTGCCGTCGCTGGACGACAAGGTCTGGGTGGGGCTGAGCGCCGGGAGCATGGTGATGACCCCTCGCATCGGCGAGGACTTCGTCGGGTGGCAGTCGCCCAGCGGGAGCGACGAGACGCTCGGGCTGGTGGACTTCTCGATCTGCCCGCACCTGGCCCCGGACGGCATGCCGGGCAACTCCATGGCCGAGGCAGAGGCGTGGGCAGCCACCATCGACGTCCCGGCGTACGTGATGGACGACAACACTGCGATCAGGGTGGTCGACGGCAAGGTCGACGTCGTCTCCGAAGGGCAGTGGACGCTGCTCAACACCTGAGTGGGGACGTGTCGTCGGCGCCCGACCATCTGCCGGCGTCATCAGGAGGTCAACGCGCGCCAGTGGGAGGTGACCCGACCGTCGGCGTGCAGGAAGTGGATCGCGTAACTCGGCGGGGCGTCGTACCAGACGATCGGCAGGTCCTCCTGGTCGAGAGTCACGGTGGAGACCGCGCCACCACCGACGAGAAGGGGTCGCCCGGCGAAGGTGCTCGCGGCCATGGTGTGCGCATGACCGCACAGCGTGGCGCGGACGTGTGCATGGCGCTCGATCACCGCGGCGAGGTCGGCGGCGTCCCTCAGCATGATCGGGTCCATCAGCGAGATGCCGAGCGCGACGGGTGGGTGGTGCAACCCGACGAAGGTGGACGACGTGTCGGCCGCGAGCTGCTCGTCCAACCAGGTCAGGGTCTCCGGACCGAGGAGACCGGCGTCCTGACGGCCGCCGTCGATCTCGTCGATCAGCGAGTCCAGCATCAGGAAGCGGACCCCGTTGACCGTGCGTGCACAGTTCGCGCGGGTCGACGCGCCGTCGCAGAAGGCGTCGATGAATGGGATCCGTACGTCGTGGTTGCCCGGGGAGATGACCATGGGGCCGTCCCAGGCCGCAAGCTCCTTGACCGCTTCGTCGTACTCGGACGGGTAGCCGTGGTCTGTCACGTCGCCCGAGTGCACGAGGACGTGCGGCCTCGGATCCATCCGCATCAGAGCGTCGATGACCCGGCGCGTGCGGTCGACCGCCCGCGCCGCGTCGTGACCGAAGTGGGTATCGGTGATGTGGGCGACGATCAGAGCGAGGTCCGGCACGGTCCCAGGCTAGGGAAGTACGACGGCCGCTACTGTCCGCTTCGTGACACAAGCCGCAACTCGGCCCGAGACCGCGACTCCCCGGAGGTTCTGGGACTCCTTCTGGCTGCCCGCGCTCGTGCTGGTGCTGACGATGGCGCAGCTCGCCGTGGCGGAGTGGGCGCCCGGCATCGAGCGCTTCGCCGACAAGGCCTTCGGGGCGCGGCTGATCGCCTACCCGGTGCTGATGTTGGTCACGCCCGCCATCTGGTGGCTGGTGCGAGGCAGGAACGGTGAGCGGCCGCCGTACGTCGCCTTCGCGCTCATCATGCTGCCGTTCCTGGTCGACGTGACGGGCAACAGCCTCGACCTCTACGACACCGTCGTGTGGTGGGACGACTTCAACCACTTCGTGAACTGGGTGTTCCTGTGCCTGGGCCTGGCCCTCGTGATCGCGCCGGCGCTGCGGCCGGCCTGGGTGCTGGTCGCGCTGGTGACCGGGTTCGGCTGCATCCTGGCGCTCGGCTGGGAGCTGGGCGAGTGGTACACGTTCATCCGTCACGGCACCGAGCTCGACACGGCCTACGAGGACACGCTCGGCGACATGACCCTCGGCACGCTCGGGTCCCTCGTCGCCGGGCTCCTCGTGCTGCGCCTGGGCCGCCGGACGTGACCGAAGCCCCGATCGATCGACTGGCGGCCCGCGCTGCACGGTGAGGTCCACGCCGTCCACGGCGCGCATGTCGCCGAAGGTCTTGACGAGCCCGCGCGCCTCGACGGCGAGCATGGAGGGCTCCGTGATGGTCGTCGTACGGATGAGGGGTGCTGCGGTCGCAGCGGTTGCTGAAGTCATGGAGAGACCGTCCCTCCCCCCGGTTTCACGCCACCCTCACGCCGCTCCTCCCCCGGTTTCACGGTGTTTCGTCGGTGGTCGAGCGGGGCGAGCCCAGGAGACGCCGAGCCAACGCTGGCCGACGGGGACCACGGTGACGGTGCGGGGGTCGAGCTCGCCGTCCTCGACGGCCTCGCTGCCACGCGCGATCCGTACCTCGAGGCGACTCTCGGCAAGGCCCTCGGCGACGCCGGACCCCCACTCGACCACAGTCACGGCCTCGTCGAGGGAGGCGTCGAGGTCGAGGTCGTCGAGCTCCTCGATGCCGCCGATCCGGTAGGCGTCGACGTGCACCAGGGCCGGCCCGTCGCCGAGGGAGGGGTGCACGCGCGCGATCACGAACGTCGGCGAGGTGACGTCGCCGCGCACGCCCAGGCCCGCTCCGAGACCCTGGGTGAACGTCGTCTTGCCGGCGCCGAGCTCGCCCGACAGCACGACCACGTCACCGGCCCGCGCCCGCTCCGCGACCAGCCGTCCGAGGTCGCGCATGGCGTCGGCGTCCGGCGCCGGGTAGGTGTGCGGGACCGCGCGCCGCAGCTCGACGTACGGCGGCCGGCGGCCGGTCTCGACGAACCCGTGCCCGCGCCAGAACGCGATCGTCGCGGGGAGCTCCTCGCGGGCCACCACCGCGACCTCGTCGCCGTCGGCGATGCTCAGAGCCTCGGCGACCAGTGCGCCGGCGACGCCGAGCCGCTGCGCGGAAGGCACGACGCCGAACCGGCGCAGCCACACGGTGGGACCGTCGGGTACCAGCACCGTGGCGCCGACCGGACGCCCCTCCAGGGTGGCGAGGAGACCGCCGCCGCCGGCCAGCGCGGAGGCGATGCTCGCGGTCGTCTCGCCGGCCGCGTCGGCCGGCGGGTCGAGCGGCGGCCTGGCGCCGAACGCCGCCCGGACCACGGCGTGCACGGAGTCGGCCGCGTCCGCGCCCACCCGACGTACGACGAGGCTCACCGCGATCTCACCTCTGGTCGACCAGGTCGCCCGCCGCGGCGAGGAGCTGGTCGAGCTCGGCGTTGACCTGGTCGTGCCGCTCCAGCATCACCATGTGGCCCGCGCCCTCGCACTCGAGCAGCGTCGAGCCCGGGATCAGCTCGTGCAGCTTGCGGCTGTGGTCGATCGGCGTGATCTTGTCGCGGGTGCCGCACACGATGGCGACCGGGACCTCGCTCATCGCGTGCACGGTCTCGAACTTGTCGAGCGTGCCGAAGGTCGGGAAGAAGTCGGCGACCACCCCGAACGGCGTGGCGGAGAGCATGTCGTCGACGAACTCGACGTACCTGGCCGGTACGGCGTCCCCGAAGGCGAGCTCGTCGGTGGCGACGAGCGCCACCGAGCGGCCGAGCTTGCGGAACCGGTCGACGGTGCGCGGCCCGCGAGCCAGCGCGGCCACCAGCCGGCCGGCGAGCTGGCCGCCGATCGTGGTGGGCAGGAGCGGGACGACGACGCGGTGCGGGTCGATGCCGCCGGCCGTCGTGCCGATGAGTCCCACACCGACCACGCGGTCGCCGAACAGCTCGGGATGTTCCTCGGCGAGCGCGACGACCGTCATCCCGCCCATCGAGTGGCCGACCAGCACGAGGGGTCCGTCGGGCACGGCCTCGTCGAGGACGCGCAGCAGGTCGTGCCCGAGCTGCTCGATGTTCGCGTGCTCCTCGTCCGAGCGGCCGGAGCGGCCGTGCGAGCGCTGGTCGTAGTAGACGGTGCGCACCAGGCCGCGGTACGCCGCGCGCTGGAAGTGCCAGGAGTCCAGGTTCAGCGCGTACCCGTGCACGAACACGACCGTGAGCTCGGTGTGCCGTCGCCGCGCCCGGGCGCCCTTGCCACCGACCGCCTCCGGGTCGAGCTCGTCCACCTCGACATGCAGCGGGAGGCCGTCGTCGGCGACGACCGTCAGCGGGTCGGCGCGCAGCGAGCCGAACGGGGTCACGTCGCCGACGCCACGGCGGGCGATGATCCGGCGCCGCTGCGCGACCCGCCAGACCGTGGCTCCGGCCGCGAGACCGGCCGCGCCCGCCGCGACCCCGAGAACCCTGCCGGTCCGTCTCACTGCTGCGTCCCTTCGTAGCGGCGCTGCAGGCGGCCGCCCATCCTGGTCACGATCTCGTAGGAGATCGTCCCGCATGCCACGGCCCACTCCTGCGCGGTGGGCTCGCCGTGGTCGCCGGGTCCGAAGAGGACGACCTCGGTGCCGGGCTCGGGGAGGTCGCCGCGCAGGTCGGCGACGACCTGGTCCATGCAGACCCGGCCGCGCACCGGGCGGCGTACGCCGTCGACCGCGACCTCCAGCACGTTGCTGCCGTGACGGGGTACGCCGTCGCCGTAGCCGAGCGGCACCAGTCCGACCGTCGTGTCCTCACGCGCCACCCACGCGTGGCCGTAGGAGACTCCCTCCCCCGCGGCGATGGGCTTGGCCAGCGCGAGCGGCGCGCGCACGGTCATCGCCGGCCGGAGGCCGGTGCCGTGGGGGACGTGGGGCGCCGGGTCGAGGCCGTAGGACGCCAGGCCGGCGCGCACCACGTCGTACCTGCTGCTGGGCCGCAGGATGGCGGCGGCGGAGTTGGCGAGGTGTCGGACCTCCGGCCGGAGACCGGCCGCCTCGGCGACGTGCAGCGCGTCCTCGAAGCGGGCCTGCTGCGCGTCGTTGGCCGGGTGGTCGGGCTCGTCGCTGCAGGCGAAGTGCGACCAGACGCCGGTGATCTGGGCCCGGCCCAGCCGCTCGTGCTCGGCGGCGCGCGTCACCAGCTCCAGCCAGTCGGGCGGGGCGGCGCCCCCACGCGACAGGCCGGTGTCGACCTTGAGCTGGACGCGCGGGTTCTCGCCCGCGTCGACGATCTGGTCGAGGCGCTCGACGGTGTACGCCGTCACGTCGACGCCCTGCGCCACCGCGCGCGCGAGCGAACCGTCCTCGGCGTCGGCGGGGATAGTGAGCCAGCACAGGAGCGGACCGGTGTCGCCGGCATCGCGCAGGGCGAGGGTCTCGGGGACGGTGGCCACGCCGATCCATCCGGCGCCACCCTCACGCGCGGCGCGGGCGGACTCGACGAGGCCGTGACCGTACCCGTCGGCCTTGACGACGGTCATCACCTGCGCGGGCGCCACCAGGTCCCGGAGGGTGCGGACGTTGTGGCGGATCGCGGCCAGGTCGACCACGATCTCCGGGCGCATCCTCGGATTCTCTCAGAGCCGATCGTCAGAGGAGGTCGCGCACGACCGCGGGGATCGCCCGCGCCACGTCGGGCGCGGTCAGCGGACCGCCCTGGGAGGCGTACGTCGCCGCGGCACCGTGGAGCCACGAGCCGACGGACGCGGCGTCGAACGGCGTGAGGCCGGCGGCCAGCAGGGCGCCGATCAGGCCGGCAAGCACGTCGCCGGCACCGGCGGTCGCCAGCCACGGCACGCCGGTGGTGGTGATGCGCACGTAGCCGTCCGGCCGGGCCACGACGGTGTGCCGGCCCTTGAGCAGCACCACCGCGTCGTACGTGCGGGCCGCCTCACGTGCGTGACGCAGCGGCGCCGCCTCGATCGCCTCGCGATCCCGGCCGGTCATCCGGGACAGCTCGCCGGCGTGGGGGGTGAGCACGGCCGGTACGGTCAGCGGCCCTTCGACCAGGGCCAGGGCGTCGGCGTCGACGACGACCGGTACGCCGTCGGCCTGCGCCTCGGCGAGCATCGTCGCGACGTCCGCCCCGCCCCCGGAACCCACGGTCCACGCCTGGACGCGCCCCGTCGCGGTGACCACGTCGGGGTGGGCCGCGAGGACTTGGTCGCCGGCGCCGGCGACGTACCGGACCATCCCGCACAGCCCGCTCGCCGCGCCGGCCACGCAGAGCACTCCGGCGCCGGGGTACTGGACCGAGCCGGCCCGGACCCCGACGACGCCGCGGGTGTACTTGTGGGCGTTCTCGGCCGGTCGGGGCAGGAGTCGCGCCACATCATCGGCCTGGAGGCTCTCGACCGCCGCCGCGGGCAGGTCGAGTCCGAGGTCGACAAGGTGCACGACGCCCGCGCGCTGGGCAGCCGGGTCAGCGAGGAGCGCGACCTTGTGGGTGCCGAAGGTGACCGTGACGTCGGCGCGTACAGCGGGGCCGTCGAGCTCGCCGGTGTCCACGTCGACGCCGGAAGGTACGTCGACCGCGACGACCGGGGTGCCGTGCAGCGTTCGGATGGCGTCCTGCGCCTCGGGCGTCAGCCCCGGCCGGCCGCCGATCCCCACGATGCCGTCGACGACCAGGTCCGGTGCACTCGTGGGGGCTTCGGTGATCGTGCGCCCGCCGGCCTTCACCAAGGCACGAAGGCCCAGCTCGTGGGGCTTCTCCGACAGCAGCCAGGCGCTCACCTGCACACCCCGTCGCGCCAGCATCGCCCCGGCGTACAACGCGTCCCCGCCGTTGTCCCCGCTCCCCACGAGCAGCACGACCCGGCTCCCGTAGGCCCGGCCCAGCATCTCGAGCAGCGCGCTGGCCAGCCCCGCGGCCGCCCGCTGCATCAGCGCCCCCTCCGGCAGTTGCGCCATCAGCGCCGCCTCCGCCGCCCGCACCTGCTCCACCGTGTGCGCGCTCCTCATGCCGACTCCAGCACCACCACCGCCGACGCGATGCCGGCGTCGTGGGAGAGCGAGAGGTGCACGTGTTCTGCCCCCAGCTCGGTGGCTCGGGCGGCCACCGTGCCGCGCAGGGTGAACAGGGGCCGACCGGAGGCTTCGGAGAGGACCTCCGCGTCGTGCCAGGCGAGGTTGCCGGGGGCGCCGAGGGCCTTGGCGAGCGCCTCCTTCGCGGCGAACCGGGCGGCCAGGGACGCGTCCCCCAGACGAGCCTCACCCGGCGTGAAGAGCCGCTCCGCCAGCCCCGGCGTTCGCCGCAACGACTCCGCGAACCTCTCCAGGTCGACCACGTCGATGCCGACCCCGATGACCGCCACGAGAGCTACTCGACCGTGACGGACTTGGCGAGGTTGCGCGGCTGGTCGACGTCGTGGCCCATGTTGCTGGCCAGCTCGCACGCGAACAGCTGCAGGGGTACGACGGCCACGAGCGGTTGGAGCAGCACCGGCACGCGGGGCAGGTAGATCACCGAGTCGGCGTACGGCGCCACGGCCGGGTCGCCGTCCTCGGCCAGCAGGATGGTGCGCGCACCGCGCGCCCGGATCTCCTGGATGGCGCTGATCATCTTGTCGTGCAGCTGGTCGCGGCCCTGGGGCGGCACGACGCAGAACACCGGCAGCCCCTCCTCGATCAGCGCGATCGGCCCGTGCTTGAGCTCGCCGGCGGCGAACCCCTCGGCGTGGATGTACGCGAGCTCCTTGAGCTTGAGCGCACCCTCGAGCGCGACCGGGAAGCCGGCGTGCCGCCCGAGGAACAACACGGACCTGGCGCCCGCCAGCTCGGCCGCCAGCGCGTACACCTCGTCCTTGCGGTCGAGGATCCCCTGCAGGTGACCGGGCATCTGCTCCAGCTCGTGCACCACGGCCGCGATCTCGTCACCGAACATCGTGCCGCGCACCTGCCCCAGGTAGAGGCCCAAGAGGTAGGACGCCACCAGCTGCGTCGAGAAGCCCTTGGTCGACGCCACGCCGATCTCCGGGCCGGCGTGGGTGTAGATCACCGCGTCCGACTCGCGCGGGATCGTCGAGCCGTTGGTGTTGCAGATCGCCAGCACCCGCGAGCCCTGGGTCCGCGCGTGGCGGATGGCCATCAGCGTGTCGGCGGTCTCGCCGGACTGGCTGATCGCCACGACGAGGGTGTCCTGGGTGAGGATCGGGTCGCGGTACCTGAACTCGTGGGCCAGCTCGACCTCGCACGGGATCCGGGTCCAGTGCTCGATCGCGTACTTCGCAACGAGACCGGCGTAGAACGCGGTTCCGCACGCGATCACGATGATCTTGTCGACGTCGCGCAGCTCCTGCTCGGAGAGCCGCATCTCGTCGAGCTGCAGCTTGCCGCCGGAGCCGTGCCGACCGAGCAGCGCGTCGGCGACGGCGTGCGGCTGCTCGAAGATCTCCTTGCGCATGAACCAGTCGTGGCCGTCCTTCTCGGCGGCCGACAGGTCCCAGTCGACGTGGTAGCGCTTGCCCTCGGCCGGCGTGCCGTCGAACTCGGTCACCTCGACCCCCGAGCGGGTGATGGTGACGACCTGGTCCTGGCCGAGCTCCAAGGCGTCGCGGGTGTGCTCGATGAACGCCGACACGTCCGAGCCGACGAAGTTCTCGCCTTCGCCGAGCCCCACGACCAGCGGTGAGTTGCGGCGCGCCGCCACCACGCGGGACGGGTCCTGCGCATCGACGGCCACCAGCGTGAACGCGCCGGCGAGCCGCTGGCACACGCGCTGCATGGCGGCGGTGAGGTCCCCACCGGCCGCGAGCTCGCGCTCCAGCAGGTGCGCCGCCGCCTCGGTGTCGGTCTCGGACCGCATCTCGATGCCTTCGGCCTCCAGCTCGTCGCGCAGCTCGGCGAAGTTCTCGATGATCCCGTTGTGGATCAGGGCGACGCGGCCGTGGCTACCCAGGTGCGGGTGGGCGTTGCGGTCGTTCGGTGCGCCGTGGGTGGCCCATCGGGTGTGTCCGATGCCGATGGTCGAGGGGGCGATCGGGTGCTCGACCAGCGCCTTCTCGAGGTTCGCGAGCTTGCCGGCCCTCTTGTCCCACAGGATCGTGCCGTCGGCCACGAGAGCGATGCCGGCCGAGTCGTAGCCGCGGTACTCCATGCGCCGCAGCCCCTCGATCACGACGTCCTGAGCCGACTGCTCGCCGACGTAGCCCACGATCCCGCACATGGGCGGGAGTCTATCGGCGGCGGCACCTCGCCCCTGACCGGCGGCGAGCCCCTGCAACAATGCCGCGCATGCCCTCCGACGGCCACCCGCTCGGTTCCGCCCAGGGAACCGCCGAGCGGGAGCCGTCGCCGTACGTCGAGCTCGACCGCGACACCTGGGCCTCGTTGGCCCGCGAGGAGACGACGCACCTCTCGGCCGAGGAGGTCGAGCAGCTCCGGGGGCTCGGCGAAGCCCTCGACCTCGACGAGGTCCGCGAGGTCTACCTGCCGCTGTCGCGACTGCTGAGCATGCGTGTCAAGGCGGCGGCGCGGTTGCACCGCAAGCAGGAGGAGTTCCTCCAGCGCACGCAACCGCCACGGACCCCGTTCGTGATCGGCCTCGCGGGCTCGGTCGCCGTCGGCAAGTCCACGACGGCCCGGCTCCTCCAGCAGATGCTGGCCCACTGGCCGGCCCACCCGAACGTCGAGCTGATCACGACCGACGGGTTCCTCTACCCCAACTCCGAGCTCCAACGGCGCGGGATCATGCACCGCAAGGGCTTCCCGGAGTCCTACGACCGCCGGGCGCTGCTCCGGTTCGTCACCGCGATCAAGTCCGGCCGCGACGCAGTCCCCGCCCCGATCTACTCCCACCTCGTCTACGACGTGGTGCCCGACGAGCAGGTGGTGGTCAAGCGCCCGGACATCGTCATCATCGAGGGCCTCAACGTGCTCCAGCCGGCCCGAGTTCGCGAGGACGGCCGCACCGGGCTGACGCTGAGCGACTTCTTCGACTTCAGCGTCTACGTCGACGCGGCGACCAGCGACATCCGCCAGTGGTACGTCGAGCGGTTCCAGCGACTGCGGGAGACGTCGTTCCGCGACCCGGCGTCGTACTTCACGAGGTACGCCGCGCTCTCCCCCGACGAGGCGGTCGCCCAGGCCCAGGAGATCTGGGACACCATCAACGGCCCGAACCTGGCACAGAACATCCTCCCGACCCGTGGCAGGGCCGACCTCGTCCTGCGCAAGGACAGCGACCACTCGGTCCGCTACGTGCGGCTCAGGAAGATTTCGAGGTCCTTCTGCACCTCGACGATGTCCTCGACGACGCGATAGCCCATCTGCTCGTTCACGGCGTTCATGTGCTGGTTGGTGTCGGCGTTGCTGGTGCGCACGAACTCGCACTCGGGCAGCTCGGCCATCAGCGCCCGATGGTTGGCCAGCTTGACGGCCAGGCCGAGCGAGTGGCCGCGGTGCCCCGGTAGCACGAAGGTGATGCCGACACCGGCCTGGGTGGTCTTCGCCCGGGACACGCTCAGGTCGGTGTAGCCGACGAGCTCGCCGTCCGAAGAGATCGCCGCCGCGCAGAAGCGGCGGTTGCGCGTCTCACCGCGGCGCTCGTTGTCACGCACCCGCTCGGGCGTCCACTCGCCGTCCTCGAGGGCGAGGTCCCCCGTCGGAACCATGGCGACGAAGGTGCTGACCGCCCGCGCGAAGTCGTCGATGTGCTCGTCGGGGGTGTGGGTCCCCCACTGCACGATCCGGTAGTCGCCGATCCGGTCGGCGACCTCAGCCTCGAGGGCGTCCCAGCCCGTGGCGGATGCGGCCAGGTCCAGGACCTTGAAGCCCTCGGTGTTCGCGACCGCATAGCCGTGCGCGGCGGCGAAACGCGACCCCGCGCTGCTGCGGCCGGGCGGGGTGATGGCGGCGCCGATCACGTGGGTACGACGGGCCTCGCGCGCCATGGTCTCCACCCGGTCGAGCAGGGCGGCGCCGATGCCGCGGCCGCGGTGTTCGGGCGGCACGCCGAGGTCGATCCACGCGGCATGGGTGTTGTCGAGCAGCGGCAGCTCGACCGCGGCGATGCCGACCATCTTGTCGGCGTCGTAGGCACCGATCAGGGTCAGGTCCCGCTCGGGGCTCTCCTCGGGCAGGGCTATGCGGGAGTGCTCCCAGGCCGGGTACACGTCGTACGCCCGGTCGGATGCCGCGAGCCGGCCGGTCTCCCACCACTCGTGCAGCTGGGTCTCGTCGTCGACGTCGACCTCGCGGACCTCGAAGTCAGGCATCCCCGAACCCTAAGGAGAGCCATCGGTCCGGCGCGAGGGGATAACGCCTCAGAGCGCGAGGCGCAGGCGTACGACGTCGGCCAGCCGGTGCGCGATCGTGTCGGCGGCCTGCTGGGTGGCGGCCTCGACCATCACCCGCACGATCGGCTCGGTGCCGGAGGAGCGAAGCAGGATGCGGCCGTCCTCGCCGAGCGCGGCCTCCTCCTCGGCCACGGCGGCAGCCAGGATGCCGTCCTCGTCGACGCGCGACTTGTCGACGTCGGTCACGTTGACCAGCGTCTGCGGGAGCCGCTCGACGACCGAGGCAAGGGACTTGAGCCGCTCGCCGGTCGTCACCATCCGCTCCAGGACCTGCAGCGCGGCCAGCAGGCCGTCGCCGGTCGTGGCGTAGTCGGTGAGGATCACGTGACCGGACTGCTCGCCGCCGAGCGTGTAGCCCGAGACCTGCATCGCCTGGAGCACATAGCGGTCCCCGACCCGGGTCTGCCGGACGCCGACGCCCGCCGCGCGCATGGCCTTGACGAAGCCGAGGTTGCTCATCACGGTCGCCACGACCGTGTCCTTGGCGAGGGTGCCGGCCTCCTTCATCGACAGGGCGAGGACGGCCAGCAGCTGGTCGCCGTCGACGACGGTGCCCTCGTGGTCGACGGCCAGGCAGCGGTCGGCGTCCCCGTCGAGGGCGAACCCGACGTCCGCCCCGTGCTCGAGCACCGCAGCCCGAACGGCGTCGAGGTGGGTCGAGCCGCAGCCCTCGTTGATGTTCAGGCCGTCGGGCGAGGCGTGGATCGCGATCACCCGGGCGCCGGCGTCCTCCAGGGCGCGGGGGCCGACGTCGTACGCCGCCCCCTCGGCGCAGTCGAGCACCACCGTGAGCCCGGCGAGGGGGTGCTCGATGGAGCGGACGAGATGCGCGGCGTACTCGTCGACAGCCGTGGGATAGGCCGTCACCGTGCCGACGTCGGCACCCGTCGGACGGTCGAAGGTCTCCTCCAGGCGCCGCTCGATGGCCACCTCGATCGTGTCGTCGAGCTTGAGGCCGCCGCGGGCGAAGAACTTGATGCCGTTGTCGGGCATCGGGTTGTGCGAGGCAGAGAGGACGACGCCGAGGTCGGCGCCGAGGGTGGCGGTCAGGAGCGCCACACCGGGGGTCGGGAGAACCCCGAGGAGGAGCACGTCGACGCCGGCGGACGCGAGCCCCGCGACGACCGCGGCCTCGAGGAACTGCCCGGAGATCCGGGTGTCGCGGCCGACGACGGCGAGGGGACGGTGGCCCTCGAACTCGCCGAGGTCGGCGAGCACGTGCGCCGCGGCGACGGACAGGTCCAGGGCCAGGCCGGCGGTGAGATCACCGTTGGCCAGGCCGCGGACGCCGTCCGTGCCGAACAGGCGAGCCATCGGATTTCCGATGACCCTCGATCAGCGCTTGCTGTACTGGGGTGCCTTGCGGGCCTTCTTGAGACCGGCCTTCTTGCGCTCGATGACGCGGGCGTCACGGGTGAGCAAGCCGGCCTTCTTGAGCACCGCGCGGTTGGCGTCGATGTCGATGGTGTTCAGGCAGCGGGCCACGCCGAGGCGCAGCGCGCCGGCCTGGCCGGTGATGCCGCCGCCGTGGATGCGGGCGATGACGTCGAAGCGGCCCTCGAGCTCGGTCGCGGCGAAGGGCTCGCTGACGACCTGCTGGTGCAGCTTGTTCGGGAAGTAGGAGTCGAGCGACCGGCCGTTGATCCGCCAGTTGCCGGTGCCGGGGACGATGCGCACGCGGGCCACGGCCTCCTTGCGACGGCCGGTGGCCGCTGCGGGGGCGATGGTGGCCGGCTTCAGCGGCGCGTCGGCCGAGGGGGCCGACTCGGAGCTGTAGGCGACGCCGGACTCGTCCGGCGTGTAGGTCTCCTCGACGTCTGCGTCGCCCGCCTCAAGACCCGTCTCGGTGGTGGTGTCAGTCACAGTGAGTCAGTCCTTCTTCAGCGGGCGGGATTCTGGGAGACCTGGGTGATCTCGAACGGGACGGCCTTCTGGGCCTGGTGCGGGTGGTTCGGGCCGGAGTAGACCTTGAGCTTCTTCAGGATCTGGCGGCCGAGCCGGTTCTTGGGGAGCATGCCCCAGACGGCCTTCTCGATGGCCTTGCGGGCGTCCTTCTCCAGGACGACGCCGATGGGCGTGGCCGTGAGGCCGCCCGGGTAGCCGGAGTGGCGGTAGGCCATCTTGGTGGTCTTCTTGGTGCCGGACAGGGCGACCTTCTCGGCGTTGACGACGATGACGAAGTCACCGGTGTCGGCGTGCGGCGCGAAGATCGGCTTGTGCTTGCCGCGCAGGAGAGTGGCGGCGGTGACGGCGAGACGGCCGAGAACGACGTCCTCGGCGTCGATGACGTGCCACTCACGGGTCACGTCACCGGGCTTGGGGCTGTACGTGCGCACAGGTATGCCTCTTCGTTCGTAGGAATGGGTTCCCACGCCTTCTGACGAACTCTGCCCGGTTCCCCCTGAATCAGGAGGAGGGTCCGGGTCTGCACCCCCACCTGTGCGAGGTGGGGACGCGGCAGGAGGCGCGACGTGCGAGTTTACGGGCTGTGGCTCCCGCGCGGCAAAACGAGACTCGGATTCGACCCGCCTACGGGTGCGGTCTAGGTTGGGAATGACGAACCGGACCTGCGTCCACCCCTGCGGGTGACGGTTCCCCTGTCTCTTGTTGAAGGAGCACGCGTGTCCGACAACTCCCTCACCGTACGCGACAACCGCACCGGCCAGGAGTACGACGTACCGATCAGTGACGGCACCATCCGCGCCGCCGACATCGGGCAGATCCGGACCGGCGAGGAGGAGGCCGGCCTCGCGGTCTACGACCCCGGTTTCGTGAACACCGCGTCCTGCAAGTCGTCGGTCACCTACATCGACGGCGACAAGGGGATCCTCGAGTACCGCGGCTACCCCATCGAGCAGCTGGCCGAGAAGTCCACGTTCCTCGAAGTGGCGTACCTCCTGGTCCACGGCGCCCTGCCGGCCAAGGCGGAGTACGACGCCTGGGTGCACGAGATCACCTACCACACGTTCGTGCACGAGAACGTCCGCTCGTTCATGCAGGGCTTCCGCTACGACGCCCACCCGATGGGGATGCTGATGGCTTCCGTCGGCGCGCTGTCGACGTTCTACCCCGACGCGCGCAACATCCACGACGCCGAGAACCGCCACATGCAGATCGTGCGGATGATCGCGAAGATGCCGACCCTGGGTGCGTGGGCCTTCCGCCACGCGCAGGGCAAGCCGTACGTCTACCCCGACAACGACCTCGGCTACACCGAGAACTTCTTGTCCATGCTGTTCAAGATGAGCGAGCAGAAGTTCGAGGCCGACGAGCGCCTGGTCAAGGCCCTCGACGTGCTGTTCATCCTGCACGCCGACCATGAGCAGAACTGCTCGACCAACGCCGTCCGCTCGGTCGGCTCCTCGCAGGTCGACCCGTACTCCGCGGTGGCGGCCGGCGTCGGCGCCCTCTTCGGCCCGCTGCACGGCGGCGCGAACGAGGCCGTGCTGCGGATGCTGCGCCGGATCGGCTCGATGGAGAACATCCCGTCGTTCATCGAGGGCGTGAAGAACGGCAACGAGCGGCTGATGGGCTTCGGCCACCGCGTCTACAAGAACTACGACCCGCGCGCCACGATCATCAAGAAGGCCTGCGACGACGTCTTCGAGGTGACCGGCGTCAACCCGCTCCTCGAGATCGCCCAGGAGCTGGAGAAGATCGCGCTAAACGACGAGTACTTCGTCAAGCGCAAGCTCTACCCGAACGTCGACTTCTACTCCGGTCTCATCTACGAGGCCTTCCAGTTCCCGCCGGAGATGTTCACGGTCCTCTTCGCGATCGGCCGCACCCCCGGCTGGCTCGCCCAGTGGCTGGAGCTGGTGCAGGACAAGGAGCAGAAGATCGCGCGTCCGAAGCAGATCTACACCGGCGACCGCACGCTGGAGTTCGTGCCGGCCAGCGAGCGCTGGGCCTGACGCTGGTCGGCTGCGTATCTCCCCCGCTCCGCCGCGCTCCTGAAGCACATGAGCGCACACCCCTTGGCCACATTCGTCCAGATGCAGGTCGCCCTCGACCCGGCGCCGGTCCGCCGGCCGGCCCCGCGACGTACCCGCCGCCACCGAGGCAAGAAGTCCTCGTCTTGAGGTAGACAGGGACGCATGTCCTTTCCGTTCTACGACGACCCGACGAGCAGCTACCCGCCCGACGTATACCCGGGTGACACAGGCGAGGCGACGGCCTGGATCCGCCCCGCCGACGCGCCGAAGGAGATCGAGTACACCAACGGCGGCAGCTGCGAGTACCTCCTGACCGGCCCGCAGTCCGGCGGCAAGCTCGGCATCTACAAGTGGAGCTTCGGCGAGGCCGAGAGCGGCCCCGACCCGCACTTCCACCGCGCCATCGCGGAGCTGTTCTACGTGCTCGAGGGCGAGGTGCGGCTCTACGACGGCCGCGGCTGGCAGCAGGCCGGTGCGGGCGACTTCCTGTACGTGCCCGAGGGTGGGCTGCACGGGTTCCGCGGCAGGGACCGGGCCAGCATGCTGCTGATGTTCACGCCGGGCGCCCCGCGCGAGGACTACTTCGAGACCCTGGCCTCGCTCGGACGCGGGGCCACGATGTCGCCCGAGGAACGAGTCGAGTTCATGCTCCGACACGACACGTACTGGGCGGAAGAGGACTGAGCCCGGCACAATCGGGGGCATGCCTCTGTCGGCCGTCCTGCCCCATCGCACCACCGCCGAGCTGACGTCACGCGTGGACGAGCTGCGGGCCGCTCCCTCAGACGCCGGCACGGTGCACCTCGTCGTACGCCGTCCGGAACGCTTCGCGCGCGAGCTCCTCGACGAAGGTGTCCTCGACACCGACGACGGCCTCGTCGGGGACAACTGGTACTCACGTGCGACGTCCCACGCCATCGCCGCAGGCCGCCACCTCGACGCGCAGGTCACCGTGATGAGCGCGCGGATGGTCGGGCTGCTGACCGACGACCCCGAGGAGCAGGCCGCCGCCGGCGACCAGCTGTACGTCGACCTCGACATCTCCGTGACCAATCTCCCCGCGGGCTCCCGGCTGGCGTTCGGCGAGCCCGGCGCCGACGGCCCCGTCATCGAGGTCTCGGCCAGGCCGCACAACGGCTGCGCCAAGTTCACGACGCGGTTCGGCGAGGAGGCGACACTCTTCGTCAACAGCGAGGAGGGCAAGCGCCTGCGGCTGCGCGGGTTCAACGGCCGGATCGTGGCGACCGGCGTCCTGCGGCCCGGCGACCGGGTCCGCGTGATCCGTCGCGGTGGTCTGGACGACCAGACCGGGGCCGGTGCCAGGGAGACGCTGCCCGTCTAACGTCAGGAGTGACACCCGCATCCCCCCACGGAGGTCAAGCCCCCATGAAGCATCGTCACAGTGCTGCCCTGCTCATCACTGCAGGGCTCTTCACCGCCGGCGTGGTCGCACCCGCCGACGCCATCCCAGGAGGCAGCGCCACCGAGCGCTGCACCGGCTTCCACGCCCGTGGCGCCGGGGTCGACGACGGGATGGGCACGACCACCGCCACCCTGTACCGAGGCAAGCGCGAGTTCGCCACCAGCGTCGGCACGTTCGTCCTCGGCAGCGAGGTCGACGGCGTCGCGTCCTTCACCGGCACGATCGTGCTCACCAACGCCCGCGGCAGCCTGAACGCCCCGGTCGAGGGCACGCTCGACGTCACCACCGGCAAGTTCGCCTCGGTCTCGACCGACGTCACGGGCACGGGCGGGTACGCCGACACGACCGGCCGGCTGCGGTTCCGCGGCCGCGAGGACCTCGGCGGGCTGACGTTCACCGAGCACGTGTACGGCAAGCTCTGCATCCCGAAGGCCAAGAAATAGTTTCAAAGACGCCCAGCGCACTCTCAGCCAGTACACAGGTCCGGCTACCAGTCTCGGGGGCGTGAACGAGACACCGCAGCACCCGCACCAGCCGCAGGACCCCGATCAGTCCCAGCAGCCGACCCAGCAGCCGACCCCGCAGTGGGCCCAGTTCGACAGCCAGTACGCCAGCGGAGCAACGCACCCGCTGCCGGCCGTGGCCTACGACCGGGCAACCGCGGCCGAGGCGAGGAAGCCGCGGCGCGGCGCCTTCGCGGCCTCGGTGGTGGCGGCGTCGCTGCTGGTCGGGGCCGGCGCCGGTGTCGGCGGTGCTGCGGTGTGGACCACCCAGCACGACGCGGACCGCACCTCCGCGTCGGCCCCGCGCTCGACGTCGCCGGTCGTCGACACCCCGGCCGCGGCGTCGGGCGACGGGTCGGTGGAGCAGGTCGCCCAGGCCGTGCTCCCCTCGGTGGTCAAGATCGACGTGGCCGGTGCGCGGGGCCAGGGCTCCGGGTCGGGGATCATCTTGTCCTCGGACGGGCAGATCCTGACCAACAACCACGTCGTCGAGCTCGCGGGCGACAACGGTGAGCTCGAGGTGTCGTTCAGCGACGGGACGCACGCCAAGGCCACCATCGTCGGCACCGACCCGCTCACGGACACCGCGGTGATCCAGGCGCAGGACGTCAGCGGCCTGGCGCCGGCGACGATCGGCTCGTCGGACTCCCTGCAGGTCGGCCAGTCAGTGGTGGCGATCGGGTCGCCGTTCGGCCTCGACGCCACGGTCACGACCGGCATCGTCTCGGCGTTGAAGCGCCCCGTGAACGTCGGGAGCGTCAGCCAGGGCAACAGCACGGTTTACCCCGCCATCCAGACCGACGCCGCCATCAACCCGGGCAACAGCGGCGGGCCCCTGGTGGACATGAACGGTCACGTGGTCGGCATCAACGCCTCGATCCAGACCGCCACCGGCAGCCAGACCGGCGGCGAGCCCGGCTCGATCGGCCTCGGCTTCGCGATCCCGATCGACGAGGTCATGCCGGTGATCCAGCAGCTGGAGAAGGGTGAGGCTCCGACTCACGCCCGCCTGGGCATCTCGGTCGAGAACGTCGCGGCCGGCCAGGGTGCTCTGGTCGCCGACGGCGCCAAGGTCAGCGACGTGAACGCCGGGTCCGCCGCGGAGGGCGCCGGGCTCCGCAACGGCGACGTGATCACCAAGGTCGACGACACGCTGATCACCGATGCCGACGCCCTCGTCGCCACCGTCCGGTCCTACCGGCCCGGCGACAAGGTCACCATCACCTACACGCGAGGCGGGGACGAGCACACGGTCGACCTGACCCTGGACTCCGACTCCGCCGCCACCAACTCCTGACCCCCTTCACCCCTTTCCGGGGTCAGGACCCAACCGGCGGTGAGCCGGCGCCCGTCGACCGAGCGACGGATGTGCCGGCTCACCGCCGTCCACGTGTGGGACGGGGGCGAGGTCAGCGGAGTCAGCGGACCCGCTGGACCCGCGTCTCGTCCCAGACCGGGTCCTCGGACTCGTAGACGTCGCCGCTGGCCCCGAAGACCAGGAACCGGTCGAAGCCGCGCGCGAACCACCGGTCGTGGGTGACGGCGACGACCGTCCCGTCGAAGGACTCCAGGCCGGCCTCGAGCGCCTCGGCCGACTGGACGTCGAGGTTGTCGGTGGGCTCGTCGAGCAGCAGCAGGGTCGCTCCCGACAGCTCGAGCATGAGGATCTGGAACCGCGCCTGCTGACCACCGGAGAGCGACTCGAACTTCTGCTCCGAGGCGTGCGCGAGCTCGTAGCGGTCGAGCACCCGGGCCGCCGCCTCGCGGCCCATCCCGGCCCGCCCGTCAGCAGAGCCGTCGCCACGATGAAGTATTTCCAGCAGCGTGCGGCCGCGCAGCTCGGGGTGCTCGTGGGTCTGCACGAACCAGCCGGGCCGCACTCGGGCACCGAGCTTGGCCTTGCCGGTGTGGTCGACGGGCTTGATCTCAACGGTGTCGACGGGCTCGTGCTCCTTGTCCGGGTCGCTGCCGCCGGCGGCGAGCAGCCGCAGGAAGTGCGACTTGCCGGAGCCGTTGGATCCCAGCACGGCGACCCGCTCGCCGTACCAGACCTCGAGGTGGAACGGCTTCATGAGTCCGGTCAGCTCGAGGTCGGTGCACACGACCGAGCGCTTGCCGGTGCGGCCGCCCTTCAGGCGCATCTGCACCTGCTGCTCGCGGGGCTGCTCGGTCGGCGGGCCGGCCTCCTCGAACTTGCGCAGCCGCGTCTGCGCGGCCTGGTAGCGCGAGGCGAGGCCGTCGTTGTAGGCCGCCTTCTGCTTGTACATCAGCACCAGCGCCTTGAGCTTGGCGTGCTCCTCGTCCCAGCGGCGGCGCAGCTCCTCGAACCGGGCGAACCGGTCGCTGCGGGCCTCGTGGTAGGACGAGAAGCCGCCGGGGTGCGTCCACACCAGGTTGCCGGCGGCGCCGAGCTCGACGGTCACCACGCGGGTGGCGGTGTTGTCGAGCAGCTCGCGGTCGTGGCTGATGTACAGGATGGTCTTGTCGGACTCCCGGATCCGCTGCTCGAGCCAGATCTTGCCGGGTACGTCGAGGAAGTTGTCGGGCTCGTCGAGGAGCAGCACCTCGTCGGGGCCGGCCAGCAGGTACTCCAGGACCAGCCGCTTCTGCTCGCCGCCGGAGAGGGTCTTCAGGGACCGGTACTTCGCCCGGTCGTAGGGCACGCCGAGGCCCTTGACCGTGCAGACGTCCCACGTGACCTCGAGGTCGTAGCCGCCGGCGTCGGCGTACTCCGACAGCGCCTCGGCGTACCTCATCTGGGTGGCCTCGTCGTCGGTCTCCATCAGCGCCCGCTCGCACGCGTCGACGTCCATGGCGGCTGCGCGCACGCGCGGCGGGGAGACCGAGAGCAGCAGGTCCGCGACGTTCGGGTCCTCGCCAAGGTCCTGGCCGACCATCTGGCGCATCACGCCGAGGCCGCCGGACCGCGTCACCGCCCCGGCATGCGTCGTGAGCTCACCGGTGACGATCTTCAGCAGGGTGGTCTTGCCTGCGCCGTTCGCGCCCACGAGGGCGACCTTGGCGCCCTCGCCGACCCGGAACGAGACGTCCTCGAGCAGCACGCGGCCGTCCGGCAGCTGGTACCGGACTCCCTGGACGTCGACGTGACCCACAAGGAGCGATTCTCACACCGATTCGTCTGCGGTATCGCCGGGTTTTCTCAGGCGGAGCGGCTCAGACGAATCAATGGCGTGTCCTCAGTAGTGGTGGCGCCAGCTGCCGTCCGGGATGTGGATGTAGTGGTGCCTGCCGTGCACCGCGTCCGGGCGATCGGGGGAGGTGTCAACGAGTTCCCAGGCGACGTCGGTGGCCGTCCTGCCCGGGCTTCTGCTCAGCCGTGCCGCCACGAGTCCGGCGAAGAGCGGGGCGGCGAACGAGGTGCCGCTCCATCGCGCAAGCCCGTTGGTGAACTCGCGCACGTCGCCTACGTTCGGCGCCTCCTTGCAGACGTAGTGCCCCTTCGGGAAGGCGTTCACGTGGTTGCGGCCGAGGACATAGACGTCGGACGAGACGCCGTAGTTGGAGAAGCTGGACACCGGGCACGGGTCGGCGTGGTCGAGCGATCCCACGCCCACCGCCCAGCCACGGGCCGCCGGGTGGAACGGCAGGTTCGAGGCGTCGTTGCCCGCCGCCGCGATCAACACGGTCTCGGGATGGTTCCACAGCTTGTCGAGCCACAGCCGGTGGAAGGTCTTCAGCCCGTGGTTGAGGCGGGTGTGGCAGCCCGCCGAGAGGTTGACGATGTGCGGCGGCCCGGCGGGGTCCTCGAGGGCGCGGTAGATCGCGGCGACCATGTCGGTCTCCGTCACTGCCCCGCCCTGCCCGATCAGGTAGTGCTTGATCGTCGCCATCGGCGCGCGGCACCTGATGACGCCGGCGATGAAGGTTCCGTGTCCGGCGTACTCGGCAAGGTCGTTGGCCGTGTAGGTCTCGCGGTCCGCCGCACTGGCGGCCCCGACCCCGGGCCTGAGGTAGGCCGTGGCCCTCACTTGTGCGGCCCTCGGGTGCCAGCCGGTGTCGATGACCGCCACCCTCACGTCCTTGCCGTCGTTCAGCTGCTGGGTCAGGGGCGGCCACGGCGCCTTCAGGCCGGTCTCCTCGGGCTCCGTCGCCGGGCAGTGCTTCCCGTCGCCGTTGGCCAC
Organism: uncultured Actinomycetota bacterium; assembly: GCA_963782155.1. Classification (GTDB taxonomy): domain Bacteria; phylum Actinomycetota; class Actinomycetes; order Propionibacteriales; family Nocardioidaceae; genus Nocardioides. The sequence continues at coordinate 46,334 of CAWAIZ010000004.1, read as the reverse complement.
GTGGAGGTAGTGGTCGGGGGTCACGACGCCCTCACCGAGCTCGTCGTCGAAGATCTCGAGGGTGGCCTCCAGGGCAGGGTCGCCGTGGTCGCGGTACTTGAGCCTGCGGTCCGCTCCGCCCCGCTTGCGTCTGCGTGGGAGCCGCCGTACGACGATGTTGGCCACGCGCGTCGCCTTCGGGTCCTTGCGCAGGGCACCGATCCCGGCAAAGACGTCGGAGCGACGTCGCATGGCATCGCTGACCAGCTCCTGGTCCTGCTTGGACCACAACAGGCGTCCGGGGACGAACGAGTAGTCGGCGTCGGCGGCATCCTGGGAGTTCCACGCCACCTCACCCTGGTGGGCGGCCTTGATCATCGCGAGCTGGTCGCGGGTCGTCTGGCGAGCCTGGAGGTGAGACGGGTCGTGCAACCTCTGTGTCATCGGTGTCCCCTTTCGCGAGAATGCGCCTGGAGATCCCAGACGTTGGCGGGACCGGACGGCCCCGGGAGGGTGGCGCGATGCCCAGCACGGAAGGGAGGTCGTCGCTCGACGACCTGCTCCGGCTCGCCATCGCGGAGCCGGACCGCGCGGAGCACGAGGCAGGCGAGATCCTGGCGTCGGGGACGGGACCGTGGGAGGAGTCGGTCGCTCGCCAGGCGCGGGGCATCGTGCTCCGCGACCGCGGCCGTCTCGACGAGGGGCTTGCCGAGCTGCGTCGAGCCCTCCGGGTGGCACGGCGCTCCGGTGATCGCGATCGCGAGGCCGACGTCCGCGCGACGTTCGGCGTCGCCCTGGTGATGTCCGGTCGGTCCGGGACGGGTCTCGACCAGCTCGGCCGGGCGGTCGGCGACGCCACGGACCCGACGACGCTGGCTCGGATCCTGATGCGCCGGGCCAACATCCAGTACTTCTTCCTGGCGCACCCCAAGGAGGCGGTGGTCGACCTGGAGACGGCTCTGCCACGGCTGCGGTCGGCCGGCGACCCGGTCTGGGAGGCGCGCACCCTGAACGTGCTCGGCCTCTGCTACCTGGCCCTCGGGCGGACCGAGGAGGCCGCCACCGCCGTCGGCGAGGCCGACGTGCTCTTCGTCCGTGAAGGCCAGGATGTCGAGGCGGTGGTCACCCTGCACAACCGGGGTTTCATCGCCTACTGCAGCGGGGACCTGCCGCGCGCCCTCAGCCTGTACGACGCTGCGGCGGCGCGCTACGCGCCCCTCCACCTGGATCCTCAGAAGCTGGTCGGCGACCGTTGCGATGCCTTGTTGGCCGCCGGCCTCGCCGACGAGGCGGTGCAGCTGGTGACCGCGCGGCTCCACGTGGGGCTTCTCCAGCCGGTCGAGGAGGCGGAGCTCCTGCTGGCCCGAGCGACGGCCGAGCTCGCGCGGCAGGACCCCGAGGCCGCCCTGGGCAGCGCGCTGCGCGCCCGGACCCTGTTCCGCCGGCAGCACCGCGACTGGTGGGCCGACCACGCCGAGCTCTCCCTGCTGACGGCCCGGCACCGCAACGGCGCCACGGGACGCCGGCTGGTGCAGGGCGCCGAGTCCGTCGCCGTGAGGCTGCAGACGACGGGGTCTGACCGGGCCGCCGATGCATGGCTGCTGGCCGGGGTCGCAGCCCTGTCCAAGGGGTTCGACTCGGCCCCCGACTTGCTGGAGCGAGCGGCCGGCTTCCGGAGCAGGTCCTCGGCCCTGGTGCGCGCCACCGGCTGGCGCGCGCTGGCCATCAAGCGTGACGCGCTGGGTGACTCCGGAGGTGTCCTGAGCGCCTGTCGATGCGGGCTCGACGCGCTGGACGAGCACCGCCAGAGCCTCGGCAGCTCCGAGCTCCGCGCCCGGGCGAACCGGCACGGCGACCAGCTCGCGAGCATCGCCATGCGCCACGCGACCGCGAGCAGGCCCCGCGTCATGCTCGCGTGGAGCGAGCGTTGGCGCGCCACGGCCCTGACGCAGCCGCCGGTCCGTCCCCCCGAGGACCATGAGCTGGCCAAACTCCTGGCGTCCTTGCGCGACACCCGCCGACGGCTCGGCGAGGCCCGCGCCGCGGGCACCGACACGGCGGGCAGGCTGGACGCCGACCTTGCCCGGCTCGAGGTCGCGATCCGTCAGCGCACCCACCACCTCGCCGGGTCGTCGGTGCAGGTCCCCCGCTTCGACGTCGAGCACCTTCTCGGGCGGCTCGGTGAGACGTCGTTTGTGGAGCTGGTGGAGGTGGAGGGGCGGATCCATGCCCTCGTGGTCGCTGGCGGGCGGGTCCGGCACCTCGCCCTCGGGGACGCTCGTGAGGCCGATGCACTGGTGGGCATGGCTCGTTTCGCGCTGAGGCAAGTGGCCCGGGGCCGGCCCGTCGACATCGCCGACCTGGGCGGGCGTCTGCAGGACGCGCTGCTCGGCGACTCGGTGCGCGCCCTCCTCGGGAGCAAGGTGGTGCTCTCGCCGACCAGTCGCCTTCACCGTGCCCCCTGGGGCATGTTGCCTTGTCTGGCCGAGGTGCCGTTCAGCGTGGCGCCGTCGGCCGCGCTGTGGCTGCGCGCGAGCTCGACCAGCCCGCAGTCAGTCACCCGGGTCCTCATTGCGGGTCCTGGACTCGAGTCGGGAGGAGCCGAGATTCCGGTGCTGTCGCAGCGCCATCCGGAAGCGGTGGTGCTGCGTGACGGCTCGGCGACCGTCGAGCGGTGCCTGACGGCGCTGGACGGCGCTGCGGTCGCCCACATCGCCGCACACGGGCGGTTCCGCGAGGACAGCCCGATGTTCTCCTCGCTCGAGCTCGACGACGGACCCATCACCGTGCACGACTTCGAGCGTCTCCGTCGTCCGCCGCACCATCTGGTGCTCTCCGCCTGCGAGTCGGGGGTGGTGGCCCCGATCGGAGCGGGCGAGATGCTCGGCCTGGCCTCCGCCATGTTGTCCATGGGGACGGCCGGCATCGTGTCGAGCGTGGCACCGGTGAACGACGCGGCCACCGCGACCCTGATGCTCGACGTGCACCTGGCCATCGACGACGGCGACGACCTCGGCACGGTGCTGCTGCGGGCACGCCGCTCATCGCGAGGAGACAGGGTCCGCGAGGCGACAGCCGCGGCCTTCCTCGCGATGGGGGCCTGAGAGGTCACAAGACGACCCACTCGGTCCGGCGGACGACGCCGTCCAGCTCGAAGGCGAACCGCACGGTGCCCGCAGCGTCGGGCAACGAGAAGAAGCCGGAGGCGTCGGTCTGGGTCGTCCGGCTCTCGCCGTCGGCCCGCTCCATGGTGACTTCCCCCAGACTCCCAGGAAGGAGCACCTGCCCGGTGAGGACGGTTCCGTCCACCTCGAGCTCGAGGGACAGCCCGCCGCCCTCGAACGAGAGGGTGCGCGCGTCTTCGGTACCTCGCACCGCTGCCGTCCCGGACAGCAGCGAGTCGTGGGTCAGCGACATCAGGTCCTCGTCGATCGTCCGCCACGCGAACGCGGCGTACGCCGCCCGGCGTCGATGGTCCGGTACCTCCCGCTCCTGGTTCGCCGCTCGGGCGAGTTCCTCCATGAGACCTTCGTCATCAGTCCAGGACGTCATCGCGACCATCTCCTCACGCCTCACTCGCCGGGGTCGCGGACGCCATCAGGGCGCGCATCGCGTCTGTGTTTCGAATCTGCTCCAGCGCTCGGGCGCGCGTGGGGCCGATGCTGCCGATGGGGATCCCCAGTCGGCTGCTGATCTCGTCGTAGGACGGTGGTGGGTCGGCGAGGAGCAGGGTGAGCAGCTCGCGACGGGCCGGCGAGAGCTCGAGCAGGGCGTCGCGGAGCGCCTGGGAGAGCTCCTCACGCATCATCGCCTCGTCCATGTCGCTGACCTCGGACAGAACTCCCAGGGTGCGACCGTGCGGGTCGAGCGGTACGTCGCGTCCCCGCCGTCTGATCACACGGAGCGCTTCGTGCCGCGTCGTCGTGACCAGCCAGCCCGGGATCGCGCGCGGCTCGCGGATCTCGTCGAGGTGCTCGACGAGCCGCAGCCACACGGTCTGGTTGACGTCGTCGGCATCCGCGGACGACAGCCGGAATCGCCTGACCACCCCGGTCACCAGGGGCAGGAAGCGGTCGACGAGGGCGTTCCAGGCCGACTCGTCACCCCGCTGGGCGGCGGCCACCAGGTCAGCCAGCTCACGTGTCTGCTGCATCCGTGCCTCTTCCCGGCCCGGGCAGCGTTCTTCGATGATCACCACAAACGAGCAGACCCCCGAGACCCGCTGGTGATACGTCGAGGACGAGGTCGAGCCCTCACGACACAGTGACATCGGCGAAGCATTGCGGCAACCGCGTTTGGTGGTGTATCAGGACCGCCGTCCACGCGTCCGTTTCGATCACCGCCGAGAGACCTCGAGCGGCAGCCATCGGAAAGGAAGCATCATGAAGTTCTCAACCCGCACCCGGATCGCCTGCTCCGTCGCCGCCATCGGCATGCTCGCCGGCCTCACCGCCTGTGGCACCGACACGGTGTCGGACACCGACCCGGGCAACCAGCCGGCTGCCAAGCCGCCGATCGCCTCCTCGAGCCACCCGGCCCAGTCCGCGGACTCCGCGGAGCGCAAGGCCGCTGAGCAGAAGGCCCGCCAGGACCGCGCCAGCACCCTGCGCTGGGCTCGTGGCCAGGCGGAGGAAGTCAAGCTGCGCAGGTCGGGGCACCCGAGCCAGCCTTGACCGAGGACGGGACGGCCTACTCGGAGTCCGTCCCGTCCTTGGCGCGCACCGGGATCAGTGGGCGCCGGCGAGGTTCAGGCCGACGACGCCGACGACGATCATCGCCAGGCTGGCCGCCTTGACCCAGTTCAGGTGCTCGCCGAGGAAGAGGAGACCGACCACGGCGACGAGGGCGGTACCGGCGCCGGCCCAGACGGCGTACGCCACGGACACGGGCATCTGCTTGACCACGACGGTCAGCATCCAGATGGAGACGCCGTAGCCGGCCAGCACCACCGCGGCCCAACCGGGATTGGTGAACCCCTCCGCCTTCGGCAGCAGAGCGGTCGCGCCCACCTCGATCACGATCGCGAATCCCAGCAGCAGGAACGCGCCGAACATGTCCGTCATCTCCTTCAGTCTTCGGTGGTTGTGCGAGCCTCGAAACCACCACACCTGTAGCAGTCGCTACAACGCTAACTGTAGCACTCGCTACAATCAAAGTCATGCCCGTAGAGACGAGACGTGAAGCACTTCTCGCGGCGTGCACCGACCAGGTGCTGGCCGAGGGGCTGATCGGGCTCAGCCTGCGCCCGTTGGCCAGGGCCGTCGGCACCAGCGACCGGATGCTGATCTACCACTTCGGCAGCCGCGACGGCCTGGTCGCGGCGGTTGTCGACGAGGCCACGAACCGGTCCGTCGGCTTCCTCCGAGGGCTGCCAGCGAGTCGCTCCGTGCGCGCGGGAGTGCTGCGGCTCTGGCAGGAGTACACCCGGGCGCCGCTGTACGCCTGCAACCTGATCTACGTCCAGGCGGCGGCGAGCGGGTACCTCGGCCAGGAGCCGTACCGGTCCGCGGTCCGCGACTCCAACGCCCGGTGGGCAGCGGCCATGCGCGACTGGTTCGAGCGGTGTGGCGCACCGGCGGCCCGCCTGGAGCGGATCAGCCAGCTGGTCGAGTCCGCCCTGCTGGGGTTCCACGTCGACCTGTCGACGGACTCACCCGACGAGCTTGCTCAGGGTGTGCGGGACCTGGCCGACGCGGTGCAGGCTCTGGCAGGTTAGACCGGTCATGCGGTTCACCGAACGAGAGCTCACGGTCGCGCTCGAGGGCGCGGCCAAGAGCGTGCTGGCCGTGCGCGACAAGGACGTCCGCCGGGGCCGTCGTACGCCGGACGAGGCGTGGGCGGCGCTCACCCGCTTCCAGCGGTTCCAGCTCCTCGACGGGCTCGGCGACCAGCTGCTCGGCGTGCTCGTGGGGCTGCCGGACGTCGAGGTCGCGGTCGGCACCCGGCCCACGTTCACCGACGAGCAGGTCGCCGCCGCGGTCAAGGAGCGGGCCGGTGACCTGAGCGGGATCCGGGGCAAGGTGGTGCTCAAGGCGCGGGTGGCCCTGGTGCAGCTGGCCCTGTCGCACGTACCTCCCCGCGCCGACCCCGACGCGTTGATCGTCCCCGATCACCTCTAGCGACGCGGCTCGAACGTGATCCTGTCGGGCACCTGGCCCGTCCACCCGGGCGAGAGGACCCAGTGGAGGATGTCCCCCGTCAGGTCGTGCTGCACCCCGCTCCAGCCGAACAGCCCCGCGCAGGTGTCGAGCTGGACCACTCCCGTCTTGTGGTCGGCCGAGGTGACGACAACGGAGGTGCCCGTAGCGCAGCACCACCGCGACGCGTTGCGGCTCCGGCAGGGACAGGCAGGCACGCCAGACGGCGTCGCGTTCATCGTGTGGCGGGCCGACGGCCGACGCCGGGGGGACGACGTCGGCCACCGGGGCCTCGCGCTTGCGGAACTTCCGCCACCAGGATGTGTGGGCGTTGACGACCATCCGGCGGACGTAGGCGTCCGGGTCGCCGGTCGTCCGGATGTGCTCCCAGCGCGGCAGCGCCCTCGCGAGCGCGTCCTGCACGGCGTCCTCGGCATCGGCGCGGTTGCCGGTGAGCACGTAGGCGAGCCGCAGCAGCCCCGGGCCGCGCGCGGCGACCCAGTCGTCGAAGTCGGCGGTGCCGGGCGCGCCCACCCGCCGATTGTGACCGTCGACGAGCGCACTCATGCCGAACAGACGCGCGTCAGTCCGGTTCTGTTGCGACCGCGGTCTGCTTGGCCCACAGGTTCACGCCCGACTCCTCGGCGTACTTGTCGATCTCGGCGAGCTCCTCGTCGCTGATCGGCGGGTAGTCGAGCGCGTCCAGGTTGGTGTCGAGCTGCTCGACGGACGACGCGCCGATCACGGCCGACGTGACGCGCGGGTCGCGGATCGCCCACTGCAGCGCCAGCTGGGCGAGCTTCTGCCCGCGCCCCCGAGCGATCTCGTTGAGCGACCGGACCCGGTCGAGCACGCTCTCGTCGAGGCCGGCGATCGTCGAGTCCTCGCGCGCGGCGCGGGAGTCCTCGGGCACCCCGTCGAGGTACCGGTCCGTCAGCAGCCCCTGGGCCAGCGCGGTGAACACGATGCAGCCCATGCCGTGCTCCTCGAGAGTGTCGAGCAGGTCACCCTCGATCCAGCGGTTGAGCATGGAGTACGACGGCTGGTGGATGAGCAGCGGCGTCCCGAGCTCACGGGCGATGGTCGCGGCCTCCGCGGTCTTCTCGGCGGAGTAGGACGAGATGCCGGCGTACAGCGCCCGCCCGGACCGCACCGCGGTGTCCAGCGCCATCATCGTCTCCTCGACGGGAGTCTCCGCGTCGAAGCGGTGGCTGTAGAAGATGTCGACGTACTCCAGCCCCATCCGCGCCAGCGACTGGTCGAGGGAGGCGAGCACGTACTTGCGGGAGCCGCCGCCCTGGCCGTACGGGCCCGGCCACATGTCGTACCCCGCCTTGGTCGAGATGATCAGCTCGTCGCGGTACGGCTTGAAGTCCTCGGCGAGGTACCGGCCGAAGTTCTCCTCGGCCCGGCCGTACGGCGGCCCGTAGTTGTTCGCCAGGTCGAAGTGGGTCACGCCCCTGTCGAAGGCCCGCCGGAGGATCGCCCGCTGCGTCTCCTCGGGCCGGTCGTCGCCGAAGTTCTGCCACAGACCGAGCGAGAGCCGCGGCAGCTTCAGCCCGCTCCGACCGGTGTGGGAGTAGTGGTCGGCGTCGTACCGGTCCGCGGCAGCCTCGAACGTCATGGCACCCATCCTGCCGGACCCGCGAAGATGCTCTGGTGACGACGAGCACGCCGAGGACCCCGAGGACTGGCCGACGGTCTGGGTGAAGCCGTCACCCGCGCCGTGACTCCAGCACCCGGAACCCCTTGGCTGACGACAGCCGGTTCGTCGGGTACCCCTGGTCGCCGAGCCAGGCCTGGAGCGAGTCGGCGCCGAGGTTCTTGCCCACCACCATGACCGCGCGGCCGCCCGGCGCGAGCCGCGTGAACCAGGTGAGCAGCAGGTCGTGCAGCGCCGCCTTGCCGATCCGGATGGGCGGGTTGGACCAGATCTCGTCGTACGTCGCCCCGACCGGCACCTCGTCCGGCGTCATCGCCGCGTACCGGTCGCTCACCCGCAGGCGCCCGGCGTTCTCGTTGGCGAGGAGCACGGCGCGCTCGTTGACGTCGACGCCGCTCACCGTCGACGACGGGACGCACGCGGCGATCGCCAGGCCGATCACGCCGTACCCACAGCCGAGGTCCAGCACCCGGCCCGCCTCCGGCGGGGAGGTCTCGCGGAACAGCACCGAGGTCCCGATGTCGAGCCGGCCGCGCGCGAAGACCCCCGAGCCGCTGACGAGCGACAGCCGGCGTCCCCACACCGTCGTCTCCACCGGCTCCCGGACGAACCGAACGGCCGGGTCAGCGGAGAAGTAGTGGTCCTCGCTCACCCGGCCATCCTTGCCGTCCGGAAGCCGCACCTCACATGGGGGTGAGCTCGTAGACGTCGACGGAGAAGTCCGCCGGGGCACCCTGCAGGAACGGGTGGCCGTCGCAGAGGCCGCGCGCGGCATCGAGGTCGGCCGCCTCGAGCACGGTGTAGCCGGTGATCGGCAGCGGGTCGCCCGTGCCGCCCACCCGGGACCGGGTGGCACCGGTCGGGGCGCCGAAGTCGGCGAGGCCCGAGCCGACCTTGTTGCCCCAGTCGTTCCAGGCCTTCATCATCGCCTCGCCCTCCTCCTGGGTCGGCTGCCAGCTCGGGTCGGTCGTGCCTTGGTAGACCAGCAGGTACTTGCTCATGTCGTGCTCCTTCTGTCGGGTGGTGCGGTTTCTCTGGTGTTTCCGAGAGGGGGGTCCGGTCAGCCGGCGAGCGGGACCCGGCCGGCGTACGCCGCCAGCCGATCCAGCGCGTCGGCGTCGGGGAGGGGCGTGGCCTCGTCGGCGAAGCTGCGTCCGCGGCCCGAGGGCACGACGTCCTCCGCGAGCGTGCGCACGTAGTCGGCGAGCGGCTCGGAGACGACCATCCGCTGGCCGGACGTCTGGGCGAGGTCCCACCCGTGGAGCAGCAGCTCGATCGCCAGGAGGGAGGCGGCCGTGGTGGCCGGGAGCTCGAAGCCGTTGGCCAACGTCACCGTGCCGTCGAGGCCGCGGGACCGCCAGCCGGTGATCGCCTGCTCGGCCATCACCGACACCTTCTGCTCCAGCGAGCCGTCCTCGGGCCGGGTCACGGTCGCGCCGGCCATGCCACCGACGTCGGCCATGGACGTCATCAGGTGCTCGGCGACCTGGTGGCCGTTGAAGTCGGCGCAGGGGCTGGGCTTCTCGCGGTCGGCGGACGTGAGTGCGCGGAGCACCGGCTGCAGTGCGGCCAGCGCGGCTTCCGACGCGACGAGGGGGTCGATCGGGTCGGGCGCGGCGGCCCACTCGTCCGGGCCCGCGTCGCCGGTCGTCGCCAGCCGCTCCAGCCGCTCGACGAAGTGCTCCCAGCCCGCAGCGTGCGCGGCCGCCTGCTGCGCGTCGAGGCCGGCGTGCTCGATCGTCACGCGCGAACCGGTCTCGGTGGGCTCGATGGTCACGGTCACGGTGGAGGTGTCGGGCGGCAGCGACTCGTCGCCCTCCCAGCCCCACCCGAAGACGACCCGGCGTCCGGGCTCGACGACCCGGTAGGTGCCCGAGACGACATGTCCCGGCGTCACCGTGAAGCGGTAGGCGCCGCCCGCGCGGAGGTCGACGGTCGCGGAGACCGTCTTCCAGCGACGCAGCCGCTCGGGCTCGGTGACGAGGGCGAAGGCCTCGTCGGGCGAGACCGGCAGGTCGCGGGAGATGGTGAACGGCTCGGTCGCGTCCGCAGTCTGCGTGGTCGGGCTGGTGTTCATGGTGGGCCTCTCGGTGTCAGGTTCGGGAGTCGGCGAGCCGTCGGGCGTCCTCGGCGAGCAGGTCGAGCTCGGCGGTCCAGAAGGACTCGATCTCACGCTGCAGGCGGCGGACTCCCTCGTGCTCGACGCGGTAGAGCCGTTGCCGGCCCTGCTGCTCGGCGCTCACCAGCCCGGCCTCGGCCAGCACACCGAGGTGCTGGCTGATCGCCGAACGGGTCACGTCGAACTGCGACGCGAGGTCGGTGACAAAACGCGGCTGGCGCGCCAGCAGCTGCAGGATCCGGCGCCTGGTCGGCTCCGCCGCAGCAGCGAACGCGTCGGTCACATGAATACGTTAGCCGTCACTAACGCGTTGTCAAGGCGTGCCCGGCTCACCCCTTCGGGTTGCTGGTTGATTGGGTACATGGCTCACACGCTGCTGCGCACCGTCACCACTCGTTGGGACGCCGCCTCGGCGTTCGCCTATCTGCTGGACTTCGAGCACGCCGAGGAGTGGGACTCCGGCACCGTGAGGTGCGAGCGGCTGGCCGGCGAGGGCGGCGTCGGTACGCGCTACCGCAACGTCTCGAAGTTCCTCGGCCGCGAGACCACGCTGGACTACCAGGTCGAGAAGCTCGTGCCGGGCAAGCAGTTCGTGATCACCGGCGACAACAAGACCGTGGTCAGCACCGACACGGTCACGGTCACCCCGACGAGCAACGGCGGCGCCGAGGTGGAGTACCGCGCCGAGATGACCTTCAAGGGCGTCGCGGCCCTCGTCTCGCCGCTGCTCTCCCCGTTCCTCACCAAGCTCGCCGACGACACCGAGGCGCAGCTGCTCCGCACCCTCGACGCCAAGGCCACCGGCGCATGAGCCTCAGCGGGCTCGTCGACACGGCCCTGGACCGCTCGGTGGTGCTCGGCTTCTCGCGGATCGGGTTGAGCGTCCGCTCGCGGCTGCCGGGCTGGCCCGCCGACCCGCCGCCCGGCGCCCTCCTCGGCCGGGACGTCGCCGTCACCGGCGCCACGTCGGGGCTGGGCCTGGCAACAGCGCTCGGGGTGGCCCGGCTCGGCGCACGCGTGCACCTGGTCGTCCGCGACGAGGCCAAGGCCAAGGGCGTGGTCGCACAGATCTCGGCCGCGACCCCCTCGGCCGTGGTCGAGGTGCACCGGTGCGACGTCGGCGACCTCGACGACGTACGCCGCTTCGCCGGGGCCTTCCGCGCGGGTGGCCATGGTCTCGACGTGCTCGTGCACAACGCGGGGGTGATGCCACCCGAACGCACTGAGTCGGCACAGGGCCACGAGCTGGCGATGGCGGTGCACGTGCTCGGCCCGGTGCTGATGACCGAGCTGCTCCGGCCCACGTTGCGCGAGTGCGACACGCCCCGGGTCGTGCTGGTCACGTCGGGCGGGATGTACAGCCAGCCGTTGCGCGCCGACGACCCCGAGTACCTGCAGGGCGACTACTCCCCCACCACGGCCTACGCCCGGAGCAAGCGCGCCCAGGTCGAGCTGCTGCCCCTGCTCCAACATCGCTGGGGCGTCGAGGGTGCACGCGTCTGGGCGACCCACCCCGGCTGGGCGGCAACGCCGGGCATCGCCGAGTCGCTCCCCCGTTTCCACAAGCTCACCGGCCCGCTGCTGCGCGACGCGGACGGCGGGGTCGACACCACCGTGTGGATCTCAGCCGTCGCGCCGCCGCCACCAGGCGGCGGGCTGTGGCACGACCGGCGCCGCCGACCCACCAGCTTCCTGCCCCGCACCCGCCCCCGCCCGGCCGACACCGAGCGGATGTGGGCGTGGGTCGCCGAGCAGACGGGGCTCGTCGCGTGAGCTGAACCGCGCTGACCGCAGCTCGTTCCAGGTCACACCTGGTCCTCCAGGGTCCGGAGCCGGCGTGACCCCTCGGCCCGGGCGGCGAGCTCGTCGTCGGGCGGGTAGCCGACCTCTTCGAGGGTCAGTCCGTGGGCGGGGGCGACGGTGACGGCAGGATTGCGCTGCCGCAACGCAAGCACGTTGCCCGCCCACTCGGTGGGCCGCCGGCCGTCCCCGACCGCCAAGAGGCAGCCGACGAGGGAGCGGACCATGTGGTGGCAGAACGCGTCGGCGCGGACGGTGCCGACGATGACGCCGCCCTCGTTGCGGGTCCAGGAGAGGTCCAGGAGCGTCCGGATCGTGGTTGCGCCCTCACGCTGCTTGCAGAACGAAGCGAAGTCGTGGCGGCCGAGCAGGTTCCCCGAAGCGGTGACGATGGCGTCCAGGTCCAGCGGCCGCCGCCAGGCCAGCACGTACCCGCGGGTCAGCGGGTCGACCGAGCCCGGGTGGTCGACGATCCGGTAGGCGTAGCGACGCCACAGCGCCGAGAAGCGCGCGTCGAAGCCGGGCGCGGCCGCGGCCACCCGTCGTACGCGCACGTCGGCGGGCAGCAGACCGTTGAGTCGTCGGCGCAGGTCGTCCGGTCCCTGGTCCAGGACCTCGAGGTCGACGTGGGCCACCTGGCCCCGCGCGTGCACCCCGGTGTCGGTTCGCCCGGCGCAGGTGACGGCGACCGAGTCCGCGCGCAGGACGGTGGCCAGTGCGCCCTCGAGGTCGCCCTGCACCGTGCGCAGCCCGTCCTGGCGCGCCCACCCGTGGAAGCCCGCGCCGTCGTAGGCGAGGTCCATTCGCAGCCGCACGCGGGCAGTCTCCCATCAGGCATTGGCGATACTGGTGGGGTGCCACAGCAAGCGCGGAAGCCGCCCGCCATCATCATCGTCAGCCACGACAATGCGGCCTTCCTGGTCGACGAGTTCGGCCGGTACGCCCGCGACTACGACGTCCGCCCCGCGACCTCGCCCAGCATCGCCTCGGACATCGCGACCGAGGTCGAGGCCACCGGCGGACAGGTCGCGATGTACGTCGCCGACTCCTCGCTCTTCCCATCCGACGTCCCCTCCGACGACCAGCAGAACGTGCTCGCGGCGTTCCACACCTGGCGGCAGGTCGTGCCGACCGCCAAGCGGCTCGTGGTCGCGCCGTGGGATCGGTTCCTCGCCGACGCCGACCGGCTGCGCGCCGGGCTGGCCAAGGGGAAGTACGACGCGTTCCTGCTGATGCCGCGCGGCCGGCGGGACGAGGAGTTCCACACGGCGGTCTGCGAGCTGCTCTCCGACTGGGGCTCCACCGTGGCGCAGCCCGAGGTGCCGACCGTGCAGCTGGTGGCCCCTGGCCCGGACGCGCTCACCCTCTCCATCCGCGACTTCCTGGACCGGATGGGCATGCCGCACCTGTTGTACGGCACCGACACCGAGGTGGGCCGGGGCATCGCCGAGCGGTACGCCGCGGGCGGCGGCGACCCCGACCACGGGTGGCCGCTCGTGGAGTCGCCGTACCACGAGCCCTGGGCGCCAGCGAGCGTGCGCGAGGTGGCTGCGGTGATCTACGGCCGTCCCGACGGCGTCACCGTCGACTCGCTCGTCGACCTGTGCATCGTCGGCGCCGGGCCGGCGGGTCTCGCGGCGGCGGTGTACGGCGCGTCGGAGGGCCTGTCCACGGTGGTGATCGAGTCCGAGGCCATCGGCGGCCAGGCCGGCACCTCCTCGATGATCCGCAACTACCTGGGCTTCCCGCGCGGCATCTCGGGCATGCGACTCGCCCAGCGTGCCCGCAACCAGGCGATCCGCTTCGGCACGCGGTTCTTCACCGGCTGGGAGGTCGAGGGGATCGAGCGAGCCGGTGACCACCACGTGGTCCGCACCGATGGCGGCGACGTCCGCGCCCGGGCCGTGGTCATCTCCAGCGGCGTGGCCTACCGCAAGCTTCGCGCCCCCGGCATCGACGAGCTCACCGGACGCGGTGTCTTCTACGGCAGTGCCATGACGGCGGCCCGCGAGATGGAGGGGTACGACGTCGTGGTCGTCGGCGGCGGCAACTCCGCCGGCCAGGCCGCCATCCACCTGGCCCGGTTCGCGAAGAGCGTCACGATCATGCTGCGCCGCCACGGCCTCGGCGAGACCATGTCGCAGTACCTCGTCAACGAGATCGAGTGGAACCCCCGCGTCTCGGTCTCCACACGCTGCGAGGTCGCCTCCGCCGGCGGAGACGGACGGCTCGAGTGGCTCGACGTCAAGGACTGCGACACCGAGGAGGTGGTGCGTCGCAACGCCGAGGGGCTGTTCCTCCTGCTCGGCGCCGAGCCCCACTGCGACTGGGTTCCGGACCAGGTGGCCCGCGACGAGCGTGGGTTCGTGCTCACCGGTCGCGACGTACCCAAGTCCCAGTGGGCCGACGGGCTCCCTCCCGAGTCGCTGGCCACCTCGCTGCCCGGCGTGTTCGCCGTGGGCGACGTGCGCGCGGGTTCGATGAAGCGCGTTGCGGCGGCCTCGGGCGAGGGTTCCTCGGTGGTCCCGCTGGTGCACGCGTGGCTGGGGTCGGAATAGATCCGGTGTGGCGCTCGATCGCGTCACGGTGTCCGAAATCCGTAGGGCGTCGGGCACCCTCCGATCCCTAGCATTGGACGAGTGCGACAGGAGCAGGCCGAGCGCGTAGACCCGGCACCGCGCGCGCCCGTGGTGCCGCCCGCGGCGTGGCTCGTCGGGCTGGCGCTGGGCATCGTCTACGTCGTGTGGGGCTCGACATACCTGGCCATCCGGGTCGTGGTCGAGGACCTGCCGCCGATGGCGTCGGCGAGCTGGCGGTACTTCGTCGCGGCACTGCTGCTCGGGGCGATCCTGGCCGTGCGGAGCGGGGTACGTCGGCTCCGGGTCACCCGGCGCGAGCTGCTCGGCTGCGCCGTGCTCGGGCTGCTGCTGCCGGCGCTGGGCAACGGCCTGGTGTCGCTGGGCGAGCACCAGGGGGCGCCGTCGGGGATCGCCGCCCTGCTGGTCGCCGCCGTGCCGCTGTGGGTCATCGTCTACCGGCGCCTGGCCGGCGACCGACCGAGCCGGCGCACGACCCTCGGCGTGCTCCTCGGCTTCGCGGGTCTCGTCCTGCTCATCACCTCCTCGGGCATCGGCGGCGAGGTGAAGGTGGGGGCGAGCCTGATCATCATGTGCGCGACGGTGTTCTGGTCCTTCGGCTCCTGGTCGACGTCGCGGCTGCCCCTCCCCGAAGACGCCTTCGTGCTGACGGTGTACGAGATGCTCTGCGGCTCGGTGTGGCTGCTGGTCTTCGCGAGCGTCCGCGGCGAGCACGTGCTGCCCACCTCGGCCCCCCTCGACGCCTGGCTCGCGTGGGCCTACCTCGTCACGTTCGGGTCGGTCGTCGCCTTCACGGCCTACGTGTGGGTGCTCAGCGTTGCGCCGATCTCACTGGTGGCGACCTATGCGTACGTCAACCCGGTCGTGGCCGTGTTCCTCGGCTGGCTGATCCTCTCCGAGCCGTTGACCCTGCCCATCGTCGTCGGCGGGCTCATCGTGGTCGGGGCCGTGGCGGTCGTGGTGTCCGCCGAGCGGCAGCGCAACCGGCTGGCCGCGGCCGACCCGGACGAGGCCACTCCCCTGGCCTGCGGCTGACGTCTAGATCGAGAGCTCGCGGCGCCACGGCGGGTCGGCGCCGGGCCGCGACACGGTCACGGCCGCGGCGCGAGTGGCGAAGTCGAGGACGCCGGCCACGTCGTCGCGGGTCATCGAACGCAGGGCGGAGCGCCCGCCGCCCAGCAGCCCCCGCGTGGCGAGCTCGTCGAGCATCGCCGCGCCGAACGTGTCGCCCGCGCCGATGGTGTCGGCCACCGAGACGGCCACGCCGGGCGCGGCGACGGCGAGCCCGTCGGCGTACCACGCCGCCCCGTCGGCACCCCGCGTCACCACGACCACGGCCGGGCCGAGGGCGAGGAGCCGCTCGGCGGCGGCGGCCTCGGAGTCGCTGGGATACAGCGCCTCGAGGTCCTCGTCGGACGCCTTCACGAGGTCGCTGAGCGCCACCGTGGCCTCGACGGTCGTGGCGATCGCCGTCCCGACGCCCGTCACGCTGGGGCGCATGTTGATGTCGTACGACGTGGTGCTGGTCGCGCGTAGCCGCGCCAGCAGGGCCCGGACGTCCTCGCAGCCGGGTGTCAGCACGGCACCGAGCGAGCACGCGTGCACGGCGAGCGGCGGGTCGGTGGCCTCGACCGGACCGATCCGCCAGTCGATGTCGAAGGTGTAGCTGGCGGAGCCGTCGGGCTGCAGGGTCGCCAGGGCCGACGACGTTCGGGGTACGACGTGCGGATCGGTGACGAGCCGGACGCCCGAGGCCGCCAGGTGGTCCGCGATCAGCCGACCGTGCTCGTCGTCGGCGAAGCTCGTCACCAAGCCGCCCGTCCCGCGGCCCAGCCTGGCCAGCGCCACGGCGACGTTGGCGGCGCTGCCACCCGGGAACGTCTCGGTCGAGCCGTCGTCGCGGCGCACGACGTCGACGAGGGACTCCCCCACCACCAGCACGCCACCGCTCATGCCACGTGTCTAGCCGAACGGCGGGCCCGCCGCCAGCGACGGGGGTGACACCATGGCCGCATGAACGGGGAGCGGGAGGACGGTGGCTCCAGCGTCGCCGTCTCCTCGGCCCTGGTCGTCGGTCTGACCCTCGTCCACCTCGGGATGGCGTACTCCGTGACCACGCTGCCCGATCTCGTCTACGACGTCGTCGAACCGCTCTCCGGCGACTCGGTCGCGCGCCTGGTCGTCGACGTCCTGCCCCTGCTCCCGCTGGCTCTGGTCGTCCTCGGCGTCGCCTGGACCCTGCTCCGCGGCTGCCTGGCGTGCGCCATCGTCATCGCGGTGGCCCTGGTGGCCCACGCTTCCTCGGGGTGGATCGTCACCGCGATGCTGGCCTTCGGCGCCGCCCTGGCGTGGGGCGTCGCCCGCAGGCACGGCAGGTGGTGGCCGGTCGGACTGGTCCTCGCCCCCCTCGTGGCGTTGCTGTTCCGCGCCCTCGACCTGCAGGTGTTCGACAACGTCGCGTTGCGCGCGAGTCTCCTCGCGTTCGTCCTGCACGTCGTACCCGCCGTGCTCGCCGGCCTCGCCGGCTGGGCTCTCGAGTGGCGCGAGGAGCGAGGATGAGCCTCGACATCGGACAGGGGGACGTCGACCCCGACGGCGCCGAGCCGCCGTTCGAGCAGGTACGCCGCCACATCGCCGCCCAGGTCGCCTCCGGGGCGCTGCCCGCGGGCACCCGCCTGCCGACCGTGCGCGCCCTGGCCGCCGACGTCGGGCTCGCGGTCAACACCGTCGCACGCGTCTACCGCGAGCTGGAGGCCGACGGCGTGGTGGTCACCGAGGGACGGCGGGGCACGTTCGTGCGGTCCGGTGCCGCCGCCTCCGGTCGCGACGCACAGGCGGCCGCGGCGGCGTACGTCGACGCCGTCCGCCGAGCGGGCCTCGGCCTGGCCGACGCGCAGAGGCTGGTGGCAAAGCACTGGGCCCGCCACCACGAGGGGTGACGGGCCCAGCAAGCGAAGCCGGTGCGGTCAGCCGGCCTTGACGAAGCCGGCGTTCTCCGCGGCCTCCTCGGTCGTGAACCAGACCTCGGCGATGGTCTGGTCGTACCACTGGGAGTCCGGCGTGTGGTACTTGCCGGAGTCCTTGTTGCCCTTGATCGTGAACGCGTCCGACGGAGCGGCACCGTCCTCGAGCGCCACGGCGACGTCGTCACCGAACTCGAGGTCGGCGAACTTCGCGCTCAGGGACTCCTCGGCGGCCGTCTCGACGGTCTCCTCGGAACCCACGTGGGCGGTCTCGTCGTCGGTGACCACCTCGCCGCTGAGCTCATCGGCCGGCTTCTCCTCGGCCTTCGGAGCGGGAGCGGCCTTCTTGGCCGGCTTCTTCTCGGCCGGCTTGTAGGCCTCCTGCACCAGCTCGATCACGGCCATCGGTGCGTTGTCGCCCTTGCGGGGACCGATCTTGGTGATCCGGGTGTAGCCACCGGGACGCTCCGCCATCTGCGGCGCGATCTCGGTGAACAGCACGTGCACGACCGACTTGTTGGTGATGGTCTTGAGGACCTGGCGCCGGTTGTGCAGGTCGCCCTTCCGGGCCTTGGTGATCAGCTTCTCCGCCACCGGGCGCAGCGTGCGCGCCCGGACCTCGGTGGTGGTGATCCGGCCGTGCTCGAACAGCGCCGTCGCCAGGTTGGCGATCATGTGCCGCTGGTGCGCGGCGCTGCCCCCGAGGCGGGGACCCTTCTTGGGAGTAGGCATCGTCGTGTCACTCGTTTCTCTCGGGCCGTGTCAGGTACCCGGGTAGATGGATTCTTGGTTCGGTGGTCGAGCCGGGCGAGCCCGTGTCGAGACCTAGTACTGCTCGTCCTCGACGAACGCGTCGTCGTCGTCGTCGCCGTACGCCGCCAGGGCAGCGTGCGGGTCGAAGCCGGGCGCGCTGTCCTTGAGGGACAGGCCCATCTCGACCAGCTTGGCCTTGACCTCGTCGATCGACTTCGCGCCGAAGTTGCGGATGTCGAGCAGGTCCTGCTCCGAACGCGAGATGAGCTCACCCACGGTGTGGATGCCCTCGCGCTTGAGGCAGTTGTAGGAGCGGACCGTCAGCTGCAGGTCCTCGACCGGCAGAGCCAGGTCGGCGGCCAGCTGCTCGTCGACCGGCGACGGGCCGATGTCGATGCCCTCGGCCTCGACGTTCAGCTCGCGGGCCAGACCGAACAGCTCGACGAGCGTCTTGCCGGCCGAGGCGATGGCGTCGCGAGGACGGATCGACGGCTTGGTCTCGACGTCGATGACGAGCTTGTCGAAGTCGGTGCGCTGCTCGACACGGGTGGCCTCGACCTTGTAGGTCACCTTCAGCACGGGGCTGTAGATGGAGTCGACGGGCATCCGGCCGATCTCGTTGTCGGCGCCCTTGTTCTGGACGGCGGAGACGTAGCCGCGGCCACGCTCGACGACCAGCTCCATCTCCAGCTTGCCCTTGTCGGACAGCGTGGCGATCTTCAGGTCCGGGTTGTGCACCTCGACGCCGGCCGGCGGCGCGATGTCGGCCGCGGTGACGTCACCGGGACCGGACTTGCGCAGGTACATCGTGACGGGCTCGTCGTGCTCGGAGGAGACGACCAGGCCCTTCAGGTTGAGGATGACCTCGGTGACGTCCTCCTTGACGCCCTCGATGGTCGAGAACTCGTGGAGCACGGTGTCGACCTTGATGCTCGTGACCGAGGCACCAGGGATCGACGACAGGAGGGTACGGCGCAGCGAGTTGCCGAGCGTGTAGCCGAAGCCGGGCTCGAGCGGCTCGATGACGAAACGCGAACGGAACTCGTCGACCGAGTCTTCCGACAGGGTGGGGCGCTGTGCGATGAGCACTGTGTTCTTTCCTTTCCGGGACCGACCGCTATTTGAAGGGCCCGAACTGATGTGTAGCGACGGCGAAGTGGAAGACGGTGACTACTTCTTGGAGTAGTACTCGACGATGAGCTGCTCCTGGACCGGGATGTCGATCTGGGCCCGGACGGGCAGCTGGTGCACGAGGATGCGCATCCGCGTGGGAATGGCCTCCAGCCACGCCGGCACGACGCGCTCGCCGTGGGTCTCGCGAGCCACGATGAACGGCGTCGTCTCCAGCGAGCGCTCCTTGACGTCGATGACGTCGTGGGCGGTCACCTGGAACGACGGGATGTTGACCTTGTGGCCGTTGACGATGAAGTGGCCGTGCACGACCAGCTGCCGGGCGTGGCGGCGGGTGCGCGCGAAACCGGCGCGGTAGACGACGTTGTCGAGGCGGCACTCCAGCAGCTGGAGCAGGTTGTCGCCGGTCTTGCCGGCACGACGCGAGGCCTCGGTGTAGTAGTTGTGGAACTGCTTCTCGAGAATGCCGTAGGTGAAACGGGCCTTCTGCTTCTCGCGCAGCTGGAGGAGGTACTCGCTCTCCTTGATGCGGCCGCGGCCGTGCTGGCCGGGCGGGTACGGACGACGCTCGTAGGCCGAGTCGCCGCCGACGAGGTCCACGCCGAGACGGCGGGACTTCTTGGTCATGGGGCCGGTGTAACGGGCCATTGCAGATCAGTCTCCTTCGAAGGTCTCGGGTCAGACGCGCCGGCGCTTGGGCGGGCGGCAGCCGTTGTGCGGGGTCGGGGTCACGTCCTGGATGGTGCCGACCTCGAGGCCGATCGCACCCAAGGACCTGATCGCGGTCTCGCGGCCCGAGCCCGGGCCCTTGACGAAGACGTCGATCTTCTTCATGCCGTGGTCCATCGCCCGGCGCCCGGCGGCCTCGGCGGCCATCTGCGCGGCGAACGGGGTGGACTTGCGCGAGCCCTTGAAGCCGACGGTGCCGGCCGAGGCCCACGAGATCACCGCACCCGTGGGGTCGGTGATGGTGACGATGGTGTTGTTGAACGTGCTCTTGATGTGGGCCTCGCCCACGGCGACGTTCTTCTTCTCCTTGCGGCGCACCTTCTTGGCGCCGGCCTGACGGCTCTTGGGAGGCATACGGTTCCTACTCCTACGGGGTTAGCTGGTCTGGGGGATCGAGAGGGCTACTTGGCCTTCTTCTTGCCGGCGACGGTGCGCTTGGGACCCTTGCGGGTGCGTGCGTTGGTCTTGGTGCGCTGACCGCGGACCGGGAGGCCCTGACGGTGACGGCGACCCTGGTAGCTGCCGATCTCGATCTTGCGACGGATGTCGGCCTGGACCTCGCGACGGAGGTCACCCTCGATCTTGAAGTTCGACTCGATCTCGTCGCGGAGCTTGACCAGCTCCTCGTCGCCGAGCTGGTGGACGCGAAGGTCCGGGCTGACGCCGGTGTTCTTCAACACCTGCTGGGCGCGGGTACGGCCGATGCCGTAGATGTAGGTGAGTGCGATCTCGATGCGCTTGTCGCGCGGGAGGTCCACACCAACGAGGCGTGCCATGTGGTGGCCTTTCGGTTGTCGCGGTGGTGTCTGTCGTGTCGCGCCGCCGCCCGCCTCGGACGACGCTCCGGCCACTGCTCCGGAGGTGGTTCGCCAGGTCCTGGGACCTGACTAAGCGATCACGTTGTGGTGGTGTTCAGTTGTGGAGCAGGTGTCCGCGACGCTCAGCCTTGACGCTGCTTGTGGCGCGGGTTCTCGCAGATCACCATGACGCGGCCGTGGCGACGGATCACCTTGCACTTGTCACAGATCTTCTTGACGCTCGGGTTGACCTTCACTGCTGCGAGGTCCTCTCAATTCGGCTGGCTGGATCACTTGTAGCGGTAGACGATCCGGCCCCGGGTCAGGTCGTAGGGAGACAGCTCCACCACCACGCGGTCCTCGGGGAGGATCCGGATGTAGTGCTGGCGCATCTTGCCGCTGATGTGGGCGAGGACCTTGTGCCCGTTGCTCAGCTCCACACGGAACATCGCATTGGGGAGGGCCTCCACGACGGTGCCCTCGATCTCGATCACGCCTTCCTTCTTCGGCATGTCCTCCGCAATCTGTTGGGGTAGTTTCGGTCTGTCTTCCGGCCGGCCCGGGAACCGCCCCGCCCAGCTCCGAGGAACTGACCGGCGGGTGGACCTCGTGGCGCGCTGCGTCTCCTCATCCGCGGCGCACGGCGAACTCTTCGAAACCGAAGAGGTCACAGGGCGCTCGGACAGCCGCGAGGCACGACGAAGCACGACCCGCGTTGGGCCGACACGCCAGTCTAGCCCGACGCTCACGAGGTTCCCAATTCCAGCGTTTCCGCAGGTCAGGCCCCTGATCAGCGCCTGAATGTCGTCAGACTGAGGGCGGCCCGGACGCGCTTCCCGAGGCTCACGCCGTCCGACATCGCCTGGCGCTCGGCGTCCACAGCCTGCCAGAACGACTCGGCGTCCCGCGGGCGGGGCAGGCGGGGACCGAACACGTGGCTGTCGGCACGCTGCGCCAGCGCACCCGAGCCGGGCGAGCCGAGCCGACGCCCCTGCTCGCGCCGGGTGACCCCGGCCCCCACCGGAACCGGCTCCCCGAGGTCGCGGGCGTGGTCGACGAGCTCGCGCCAGGCGCCCACGAACCGCGACGAGATCCTCGAGCGGGTACGCCGCCGGCGCCGGCGCAGCAGCTTGGCCATCACGACCGAGGACAGCAGGATCGTGAGCGCGAGGAGCGGGACGCCGACATAGACGACCAGCCGCTCGACCCACTTGCCGACCGGGCCGGCCTCGTCCTCGTCACCGGACTCCGCTCTCGACCGGCTCTTGCGGACCTTCATGTCGGCGTCGTTCTGCTCCCCTGCCGTCGACGGCGGCGGGATCGGGGCGGGCGGTGGGACGACCGTGCCGCTGAGGTCCTGCCGACGGGTCGTCTGCTGCTCGGCCGGCAGGTCCTTGTCCATGAAGAGGTCGGTGGCCAGCGTGCGCCACGTCCCGTCGGCCACCTGGACCTCGACCCAGGCGTGCACGTCGGCGCCCGTCACGCGGCCGCCCTCGGGGACGATGGCGCCGAACACGACGCGGGCGGGCACGCCGATGCGGTTGGCGAGCAGCGCCATCCAGGCGGCGTACTGCTCGTCGTTGCCGACCACGAACGGGGAGTTCACACCGCCGGTGTCGTCGGTGAGGCGGAAGCGGTTGTGGCCCGCGTGGTAGATCTTCTCGTTCTCGATGACGCCGTCGGAGTACTTGCCCTCGGACTTGAGGTGGCGGGCGATCGCGAAGACCCGCCGCATCGGCTGGGACTCGCCCTCGGACCACTGCACGGCCTGGGTGTCCAGGAAGCCGGCCGCGTCCGCCGCCGCGCCGACCAGACCGGACGGAGCGGTCTGCGGGGTCAGCTCGTCGGCCGCGCGCACCGCGGTGAAGGTGTAGGCGTCGCCGGGCCGCAGTCCGGCGGGGACGACCGCCGACGACGTGGCCAGGTTGTAGCGGAACGACTCCGCGAGGGTCTCGTCGTCGGACCCCTCGAACCTCAGGGTCTGGAGCGCGCCCACGGTCGGCAGCCACACCCCGCTCCAGCCGGGGCCGATGGTCACGCGCGCGTCGACCACTCGTCCTCGGACGGGGTTGTCGATGACGCTCGACACGCGCTGGTAGGTGTCGTTCGCGGCACCCGACGATCCCTCGGGCTGGCCACTTGGTTGGGCGTTGTTGCTGGCCCCCCAGACGACGCCGTCGTAGCGGTCCAGCACGGCAAGCCGCACGCGGCTGCCCGCGGGCACCCCTTCGATCGCGAAGAGGTCGGTGTCGTGGAGGTTGCGCGGGTCCGTGCGACCGGCCGGCAGCTCGACGTACCTGCGGAAGGACGCCAGCGGCGAGGGGTACTGGCCCACGTCGAACGGCGGGTCGACGTGGCTGCGGAGGATGACCCGGTCGGCGTCGCCGCCGGACGCCCACGTGCCGACCGGGAGGGACAGGAGACCGGCCACGCCGACGAGCGCGGCCCCGCTGCCGAGCCTGACGAGCTTGCCCTGGGTGCTGCGCACGGGCGCGGAGGTCCGGGCGTAGCGCAACGCCAGCCACGCCAGTGCGAGGGCGGCGAAGATGCCGCCCTGGAGCCACAGCTGGTGCGGACGGCCGACGCCCAGCAGGATCACCACGGCGAGCAGGGCGAGCGGGGGCACCAGCGGCAGCGGTCCGGCCACCAGCGGACGCCGCGACCGGACGAGGCTCAGCGTGGTGGCGAGCAGGCCGGTCAGCAGGCCGAGCACCCACGGCAGCACCAGCAGCCGGGACTCGCCGTCGACGGGCGGCAGGGTGGTGAGGAGGTCCTTCCAGCCGTACAGGGTCTCGTCGACCAGCAGCCGCCAGCTCGACGGGCGCGGCACGCCGTCCTGCTGCCGCAGGCAGAGCACCGGGCCGAGCAGGAAGTACCACGCCAGCACCAGCACCGCCGCGACGACGCTGGGCCAGCGCAGCACCACCACGACGACGACGGTGCTCGCCACGGCGAGGACCGCGCCGAGCATGGCGATCCACCAGTACTCCGTCTCGGTGTACGTCGCGCCGAGGCCGGCCGCCGCCACGGCCACGAGGGCAAGCACGAACGCCGCGTCGACCCAGACCGTGCGCGCCTGGCTGAGGGTAAGCCGCCGGAGGAACCTCATCTCACCGACCACCTCAGCAGTGCGCCCAGGTCGGCCAGATCGGAGATCTGGACCACGACGAGACCCCCGGTCTCGGTGACGCGGCTGGGCCGCGACGGGTCGACGATCAGGGCGTACCTGCGCACCTCGGGCGGGAACGCCACGACGGCCCGCTGGAAGCTGTTGAAGTCGTGGGCGCCCCCGCTGACCATGAAGAGCAGGCTGGTGTCGGGCGAGACGACGGCGGCGCGGTGCGCCGACGACACCAGCCCGGTGGTGCCGAAGTCGGCCCGGCACACGGAGTCCAGCGCCAGGTGGCCCGTCACGCCGGACGACGCGCTGGTCCCGCAGACGAACGAGGTGTCGAACTCATCGAGCGCGGCCCGCACGATGATCGACGCGGCGACCGACATGCCGGTCTCGAACTCGCCCGCCCCCGCCCACACCGCGGGGGTGTCGTCGACCACGAGCGTGACGTGGCTGCGCCGGGTGTCGAGGTACTGCCGCACGAGCAGCTGGCTGCCGCTGCTGACGGCCATCGCCTTCGCGGAGGACTTCCAGTGCACGTGGCGCAGGTCGTCGCCCGGGATGTACTCGCGCAGGGCGTGGAAGGCCA
Source organism: uncultured Actinomycetota bacterium (assembly GCA_963782155.1). Classification (GTDB taxonomy): domain Bacteria; phylum Actinomycetota; class Actinomycetes; order Propionibacteriales; family Nocardioidaceae; genus Nocardioides. The sequence continues at coordinate 21,962 of CAWAIZ010000004.1, read as the reverse complement.
GGTCGCTCGCGGACACCGCGTCGGTCGAGACGCCCTCGAGGTCGCGCAGCAGCCCGGCACCCAGGGAGTCCATGGGCACCATCGGCGGCCGGACCAGGATCTCGGTCACGTCGGTCCACTCGACGTCGCGGGACAGCAGCGCGAGCGGGTCGCCGCGGCGGGTCGACGCCGGCCCGACCGGGATGACGCCGCGGCGCTCGGTGCGGATCGTGAAGCTCTCGTCGTGCGTCTCGGCCGGCGCCAGCCGCGGCACGGCGTAGCGGTGCACCATCGAGCCCACCGGCAGCTCGAGCATCGTGGGCAGCAGGCCGTGCATGGCGACGTTGCGGACCCGGACGCCGGCGGCCACCGAGCCGCCGGCGATCACCCGCTCGGGCTGGAGCACGATGTCGACCCGGACGTTGGTCCGGCCGACGAGGAACGGCAGCGCCAGGCCGAAGACCAGCAGGCAGGCGGTCGCCAGCACGGCGACCTCGCGCCAGTCCGTGTACGCCGCGGCGACGGCCAGCGCGGCACCGGCGACCAGCACCGTCCACCCCAGCGGGTTGACGATCCCGAGCAGACTGCGCACCTGCGCCCACGGCCGGGCCACGACGGAGGGCATCGGTCAGGCCACGCGGTCCGTCGGCGGCGCGACGTTGTCGAGCAGGCGGCTGATGACGGTCTCGATCGTCACCCCGCTGAACTGGGCTTCGGCGTCGAGGAGCAGCCGGTGGCACAAGACGGGCTCGGCGAGCTCCTTGACGTCGTCGGGGACGACGTGGTCCCGGCCGTCGGCCGCCGCCCACGTCTTCGCCACCCGGACCAGGGCCAGGCAGCCACGCGCCGACAGACCGAGCCGGACATGGGGCTGCCGGCGGGACTCCTCGGCGAGCTCGGCGACGTACGTCAGGACGGCCGGGTCGACGTAGACGTCGTCGGCCAGGCCGCTCATCTGGCCGATCGTCGCCGAGGTGATCACCGGCGTGACGAGCGAGGCGCGGTCGCGGACCTTCGCGTTGACGAGCAGCTCGACGGTGGCCGCGCGGTCGGGGTAGCCGACCCCGGTCTTCATCAGGAACCGGTCGAGCTGCGCCTCGGGCAGACGGTAGGTGCCGGCCTGCTCGATCGGGTTCTGGGTCGCGATCACCAGGAACGGCCGGCCGACATCGTGCGCGACGCCATCGACGGTGACGCGGTTCTCCTCCATCACCTCGAGCAGCGCCGACTGCGTCTTCGGGGAGGCACGGTTGATCTCGTCGGCGAGCACGATGCTGTGGAAGATGGGGCCCTGGTGGAACTCGAACGTCCCCTTGTGCTGGTCGTAGACCGTGACGCCGGTGACGTCGGAGGGGAGCAGGTCGGGGGTGAACTGGATGCGGGCGTGGGTGCCCTGGATGGTGTTCGCCAGGGCCCGGGCGATCATCGTCTTGCCGGTGCCGGGGTAGTCCTCGAGCAGGATGTGCCCCTCCGACAGCAGGCACGTGAGCGCGAGCCGCACGACCCGGCGCTTGCCGAGCACGGCCTGCTCCATGTTGTCGGTCAGCTGGTCGAAGGTCTGCTTGAACCAGGCGGCTTGCTGCTGGGAGATGGTCACGAGGGGGGTCCTTGTCCTAGGAGGCGGGCCAGGTGAAGTCGGCGGAGGCGTTGGTGATGAGCTGTTCGCAGTACACGTGCACGGTTCCGCCGACCTGCCCGAAGTAGTAACGAGAGTCGAAGTCGGTGTTGGGGGCGACACCCTGGCCCGGCTGGTGGTTGTTCACGATGCAGTAGACCGAGAGCCCGGGCTGCCAGTTGGTGAGCTTGAGGTGCACGAACGCGCAGGACGCGTCGGTGCAGTTGTTCGGGTCGCCGTCGGTCTCGCCGGTGCGGCAGGCCGGGCGGCCTGCGGACGAGTCGTCACTGCACGGAGCGCCGCGGCTCACCTCCACCGTCGGTGGCGGCGGGTCGACCGTCGTGGCCGAGTTGCTCTGCGAGACCGGGCCTCGCGGCGGCCCGTTGTCGGACAGCGTGGCCGTGACGTTCTCGGTCTGGCGGTAGCCCAGGTCGAGGGGCTGGGTGGTGAAGGTCGCGACGCCGACCGGGACGGTGAACTGCTCGGACCGGCCGCGATCGCTCGTCACCGTCAGGGTCGCCCCGTCACCGTTGCTGTCGACCTCGACGGTCCAGGAGATGCGCGTGCTGTCGATGTTGGCCGTCAGGCGGTGGATGTTGCTCGGCACGAGGGGCCCGAAGGTCTGCACGGGCTGGGTGGACGACTGGGTGCAGGCGCCCTTCTCGTTGCAGACCTCCAGCGTCACGGTGTGCGGCCCGAGGTTGTTGGCCACGTCGAAGGTCGACTCGGCCTGACCCAGGGAGGCGAGCTGTGCGACCTTCGCGCCGTCGGCGTACACGTTCACCCGCGACTCGGCGCCGCGCGATGCAGGCACCGTGAAGGTGGCCTTGGCCTGGTTGTTGTTGCCGGTCGGCACCACGGTCCAGGCGCCCCACGAGGCGGGCTTGCCGACGGCCTTCCACTGGCTCGGCGGGCTCATCAGGGACCGGACGCCGCCGGACTTGCCGTCCTTGTTGATCGCCTGGACGGTGTAGGTGTAGGTGGTGCCGTCGTAGGCGAGGCTCGCGTTGTCGCAGCCGGTCTGGGCGATCTTCGTGCAGTTGGTCAGCGGCACGCCGTCCCGGAACACGGTGTAGCGCACCGGGCCCGGACCGTTGGGATCGACCGGGTCCCAGCTGAGGGTCACCGCCCCCGACGAGCCGGCGGTCTCCTGGTCGGTGACGGTCGGCGCGCGCGGCTGGCCGGCCGGGCCGATGGGCTGGAACGGCGGCGAGGTCAGGCTGCCGCCCGGGATGAAGCCGTTGCGGGGCTGGATCGTGAACGTGTAGCGCTTGTGGTTGTCGAGGTCGGTGACCTCCAGGTCGGAGGTGTACGCCGTGTTCTGGCCGCCCTGCCACTTGACGAAGTAGGAGATCTCCGCGCCGCCCTTGGTCTCCACGGGCTGCCAGGAGATGTGCAGGTAACCGTCGCCGGCCCTGACCAGCTTGATCTTGCCGACCAGGTCGATGGGGTCGTCGGGCATGGCGGCACGAGACAGCCCACTCCACTCCGAGTAGCCGACGGCGTTGTGGGCGCGAACGCGAAAGTTGTACGTCGTCCCGTTCTGGAGCCCGGAGATCGTGCAGGAGGCGCTGCGGCACCGCGTCGAGCGCCCGGACCGGTCCTGCACCTCGTAGAAGTCGATCGGCGACCCGTTCGACTCCGGTGCCCGCCAGTCGAGGCTCACCGCAGAGTCGAGGACCTGGCTGCCGGGGACCGGCGTCCCGGGCACGGACGGTGGACCGAGGACGTCGAGGGAGATCCGGCCCTGGACCCGGCGGTCGGGGGAGGAGTCGCCGTCGACGTCGCTCATCACGATGCGGAACTCCGCGTGCCCGTGCACCTTGGCACCGGTGGTGATGGTGACCGACGAGCCGGACGAGGAGATCCGCACGTCGAGCTTCGTCAGCTGCTCGGCGCTCACCACGGTCGGGACGGGGTCGCTGACTCCGGGAGTCAGGTACCTCGCGAGGTCGATCGTCTGGGACTCGCCCGCCTTGAGGGTCGCGACCCGGATCGGCGCCAGCGATGGGGGCGGCGTCCGGATCACCCGGATCTCGATGCGCCCGGGGTCGCTGTCGTCGGCGGCGACCCGCAGGGTGCCGGTGTCGCCGGCCTCGGTCCCGGCCGAGGCCGTCACCTGGACGACGCCGGCCTGCGGGGTGCCTGCGACCAGGCCCGGGGCGGAGCCCTCGTCGAACTCGGCCGACCACGTCAGTCCGCCCGCCTGCTCCGGGTCCACGGTCCACACGTGGCACAGCGCAGCGATGTCGATCCGCACGGACTCCGCCTGCGACACCTCGATCGGGTCGTCGGGGCACCGGAGGATGGGCCGGGTCTCCCCGACCTGCACCGGCACCGACAAGGTCGCCTTCACGCCGGCGGGGTCGTCGACGCTGGCGCCGGTCGTCACCTCGAAGACCACGGCTCCGGGACCGGAGTAGGTGTCCTTGGCCGCGACGCGGAAGGTGCCCTCGCCGGTCACCGACGCGTCCAGCCGGGTCTGGGGCGATGCCCAGATCCGGCTCTTCAGGGTGAAGTCGACGCGGCCGCCCGACGGGTTGAGGACGTAGTCGGACAGGTCGGCGTTCAGCTTCTGCCCGGGCTTGAGACGGATCAGGGCGTCCGGACGGACGTACGGCAGGCCGGAGTCGGCGGCCGGCACGTACAGCGACCCGGTCGCGGCGCCCCCGTCGGCGTCCTCGACCCGGAACGGGACCACCATCGGCTGCTCGGCCCGCTCGACGGTGACCTTGCCGCCGGCGATGCGGGTGGCGATGCCCTGCGGCGCGTAGACCTCGGCGACGCGCAGGTCCTCGAACGGGCCGTCGGGGTCGTAGGCCCCACTGGTCGAGCCGGTCGTCGCCGTACCGGCCGACAACACGTCGGCGGTGACGCTGGTGCCGTCCCCGGCGGCCCCGAAGGCGTCGGAGACGATCGGCGGGTTGTTGTAGCCCTTCGCCGTCCGCAGGGTCACCGTGGTCTGCGAGCTGTCGAGTCCGTCGTTGACGCGGTAGACGACCTCGATGCTGCGCCCGTCGACGGCGTCCGGCGCCTCGAGCTCCAGCGGCCCGGTCTCCGAGCGGAGCCGGGCACCGGGCGGCGCGGCGACCAACGACAGCGTGACCCGGCTGCCCGTGGCCACCAGGTCGTTGGCGAGCACGTCGATGACCGCTGTCCGGCCCGGCGCCACGGTGATCGAGTCGGGGACCGCGAGAGGCGGCTGCGGCGGGCCGGGCGGCGTGATGGAGACCCTCGCCGTCCCGGTCGACGTCGCCCCGAACGTGTCGGTGATCGTGTAGGTGAAGTCGTCGGTGCCCTGGCTGCCGGGGTAGGCGGTGTACTCGATGGAGTTGGCGCCGATCCGCATCACCCGGCCGAGCTGGGGCGCCGAGTCGAGGCCGAGCAGGGTGACGGCGTCACCGTCCGGGTCCACGCCGTAGCCGGGCAGGCGCAGCTTCACCGTGTCGCCCGCCACGGTGCGGCCCTCGAGGACCGGCGGCTCCGGTGCAGCGTTGTCACGGGTGTTCAGCGGCAGCACGGTCACGCGCAGCTTGCCGGTGGCGGAGTCGCCCTGCTCGTTGGCCGCCTGGTAGCGGATGGTGAAGCGCTTGGTGTCGGTGAGGTCGGGCGCGACGTACCGGACGGTGCGGCCGCTGACGTACGCCGACCCCATCGGACCGCCGGGGGCCCCGGACGGCTGGACGTCCAGGCTGCCGGGCTCGTCGGAGAGACCCTCGCTGACCAGGGTCAGGGTGCCGCCCGACGGGCTGAAGTCGTTGTCCAGCACCGGGATCGCCTGCGACGTCCCGGCCCGGACGGTCACCTCGTCGTTCTGGGTGACGGGGGTGTTGTCCTGGGGCAGCGGCCGCTGGCTGACCACCACCTGCCCAGGGATGTCGGACAGCTTCCCGTTGCTGATCGTGTAGCGGACGATCTGCGGGTTGGGCGTCAGCTCGCCCTGCCGCGCGGAGACGCGCAGCCAGCGCCCGCTGACGACGGCGACGTCGAGCTGGTTGTCGGTGATGGCCTCGGCCCGCTGCACCGACAGCAACCCGCCGGCCGGGTCCACGTCGTTGGCCAGCACGTCGACCAGGGACCCGGCCTGCCCGAACAGGGTCAGGGTGTCGGGGACGGCGACGGGCTTGAGGGGCGGGTTCTCCGGCGCCCGGACATCGACGCGGATCTTGCCGGTGGAGGTCTCGGCGGTGCCGTAGGCCGCCTGGTAGTCCAGGAAGTACGTCTGCGCCGTCCGGGAGCGCAGCGTGACCGTGCCCTTGACCACGTTGGTCGTCACCTCGGCGCCGGGTACCTGGCCCACCTTGCCGGCGAGCGTCAGCACTGCATCGGGTGTGATCGGGTCGGCACCGGGCAGGTCGTTGGCCAGCGGGGTGATCACCACCGGCCTGCCGGTCTCGCCCGCGATCACATCGGGCTCGGCGACCGGCGCGACCCCGTCGAGGTCGTTGGGGTCCTGCACGCGGAAGTCCAGGCTCTGCGTGACCGGTGCCCCGAGACCGTCGGTGACGTCGTACTCGACCGAGACCAGCCCGCCCTGTCCGGGCGCGTGGAACCGGACCGCGCCGGCCCCGGTGACGCGTGCTTCGGCCCCGGTCCCGGCGCCCGACTGCGCACGGGCCGCCACCGTCGAGACCGGGTCCCCGTCCTGCGGGTCGCGCCAGTCGGAGAGCACGGGCACGTCGATCGTGCCGCTGGCCGGGACAGTCCACACCCGCGGCTCGAAGCCCTTGCGCAGGCTGGGCTCGGAGTTCGCCGCACCGGCCGCGGTGACGGCGACCCGAACGGTCGCGTGGTCCGAGACCGACTGCCGGCCGTCGTCGACGAAGTACTCGAAGCTGGTGCCGCCGACCGCGTCGCCGGGCAGGGTGATCTGCACGGTCTGCCCGTCGGGGCTGATGGCCAGCCCGGCGTCCGAGCCGCCGGCGGCGCGCACCGAGCGGATCGCCAGCAGCCGGCCCGAGGGTGCGGTGTCGTTGTCGAGGGGGTGCAGGATCGTGGTCCGGCCGGGTCGCGCTCCGAGACGGTCGTCCTTGGCCTTGGGCGGACGACGGTCGCCCTGGTCCTTCTGGTTCTGGTCCTCGTCGTCGTCCTGATCCTTCGCCTGCAGGTGGAAGGCGTCCCAGTTGTCGAGCTTCGTCGGCTTGTCGGAGTCCACGTCCCACACGCGGCCGCTGGCCCGGTCGTTGAGGACGATCTGCCCGCGGTTGACGCGGAAGACCAGGTCCGAGGTCTGCGCGTCGAGCGCTTGCGGCGCCGCCTCCTCACCGCCGCACACCGTGACCACGGCGCCGGTGCCGCCGGACCATGCGGCGTACTGACAGTCGCCGAGCCGCACCGGGTCCGCGGGCTCGCCGCCGACGTCTCCGGCCACCGTGGTGACCTCGCCGCTCGCCAGGTCGACCGACAGCAGCCCGTCGCGGGCGCCGACCAGGACCGTCGACGCGCTCGGCCCGGGCTGCTGGAGCACCGACCCCTTCGGCACCTCGGCCTCGGCCCCGCCGATGACGGTGAGCCGGCCCTTGGCGGAGTCCAGGACGACGGGCACGGCCCCGACCGTGGTCAGCGCGATCGCGTCGCTGAACCGGTCGCCGGGGAGCTTGTCGGTGCTCGGGGCTCCGAAGCCGGTGTCGCCGGACTGGCGGAGGGTGAGCAGCTCGTCGGCGGCCGCCGAGACGGCGTACACCGTCCCGTCGAGGGAGACCGCCAAGGCGGCGTCCGGCCCGACGGTCGCGGCCGGGTCGGACTGGCTCGCGAGCGGGCTGACGGGCGGCACCCCCACGGCGGGGTCCTCGCGGGCGGCCCACAGCTTGCCGGAGACCGTGTCCAGCACCGCCAGGCTGCCACCGGCCATGCCGACGTCGGGGTTGCCGGGGAGCGAGGCGTCCTCGCCCTCGGCCACCTGCATCTGAGCCGGGTCGAGGGGAAGCAGCACGCCGTCGCTGAGGTCGAGGCCGACGACCGAGGAGCCGTCCTGGACGACGTCCAGGTTGGACCCCAGGCGGGTGAAGACCGTGCCGTCCAGCTCGCCGATCGGCTTGTTGATCCGGCCGAACGAGCCGTCCTTGCTGCTGGTGACCCAGATGCCGCCGTCGTTCAGGTCGGCCTGGTGCGCCTGGTAGCCGTCGGCCTGCACGGCGTAGGTGACGACCCCGCCCACCGCGACTGCGAGCGCGGTCCAGGACGCCAACGCGGCGCGTTGGCGCTGCAGCTGACCCCCGAACGGCACGCTGTCATCCCTTCACCGGAATGCGCCCCTAGGACGCCCAGTGGCACTGGTCAGTGATGCTAGGCAGCGTGGGGGCACGGAACAAAGTTGCGGCGAGTTGGGCCCGATCGTGGGCATCGGGCCCTCCCTGCACGACAATGGTGACCCACGAGCACCCGGGGATGAACGGAAAGGGCCGATCTCGGTGACGCGATGGTGATGCCAGACGTGTGGTACGTCGCCGGTGACGGCCTGCTCGTCGGTGCGGATCGTCGCTGGCTGCTGCTCGACGACGCCCCGGACGACGCGTTCGTCAAGTCCCTGTGGGAGACCATCACCGGCTCCGGCGTCGAGCGCGTGCTCGGTCTGCTGGAGAGCCACTACGGCACGGGCCTCCCGTCCCTGGCGATGACCGGCGCGGGCCGCGAGATCACGCGGGGCTCCGGCGAGGTGACGACCGACCGGGTGGGCGTGATGCTCAGCCTGGGCGCGTCGTCGACGGCCGCGTCGGGACAGCGACGACCCTTCCGCGGCGGCGTCGTCCGCGCCGCCCTGGTCGAGATCCCGGCCGACGTCCCGGCGGGCGGGGAGGCAGGCCGCGGCCTCATCGACGGGATCCCGCAGGAGGTCCTCGAGGCCGTCGGACCCGACGTACCGGTGCGTACCCGCCTCTCGGCCCCGACCCACCCGTCGCACGAGCCGGCGGCCCCAGCCCCCACCGCGGCCGTGGCCCAGCCCGCCGAGGATCCCGACCAGACGGGGCACCGCCTCGAGCCCGTCGATCCCGAGCCCACCGGACCGATCGGCCTGACCCGTGAGCCGCCCCGGCCGCTGGTCACGGCGGCCGCCGACCGAGGGCACACCGTGGTCCGGTCCCGCGACGAGGGCCCACCGCTCCCCGTGCCGGAGCCCGAGTTCGAGCTGCTGCGGGAGCACACCCACGAGACCGTGATGGCGACGTACTGCCCGCAGGGTCACGTCAACCCGCCGTACGCGCCGAGCTGCCGGGTCTGCCAGCAGCCGATCTCACGCCAGGACCCGCAGCGGGCGCCGCGCCCGCTGCTGGGCCGGCTGCGGCTGCCGACCGGCGAGACGGTGCCCTTCGACCGCGGCGTGGTCCTCGGCCGCAAGCCGGTGCCTGTCAACCCGCACGCTCCGTCGCCGCACCTCGTCGCGGTGCCGCAGGAGGCCAGCTTCGTCTCCCGGATGCATCTCCAGATCGAGCTGGACGGCTGGCTGGTGATCTGCCGCGACCTCGGCTCCCGCGGCGGCACGACGCTGACCATGCCGGGCCGGCCGCCGGAGCGGCTGCGCCCGATGGAGCCGCACGTGCTGGAGCCGGGCTGCCGGGTCTCACTGGCCGACCAGTACGAAGTCGCCTACGAGGTCGTGGTGTGAGGGCGGTTTCGTGACGGGTCCGGCCATTCCGGGCTTCGTCTACATCCAGCACATCGGCCAGGGCGGGTTCGCGGACGTCTTCTTGTACGAGCAGCAGTGGCCGCGCCAACGGGTCGCCGTCAAGGTGGTCCGGCCCGGCCTCCCGCTGACCGAGCGCGAAAAGGGCATGTTCACCATCGAGGCCAACGCGATGGCGCGGTTGGCCGACCATCCCTACATCGTCTCGGTCATCACTGCCGGGGTCACCTCCGAGCAGGAGGGGTCACGCCCCTACCTGGTGATGCGCTACTGCCCGCCGCCGGACCTCGGCCAGCGGGTGCAGGTCAAGCCGTTGGCCGTCAGCGAGGCGGTCGCGACCGGCATCAAGCTGGCCAGCGCGATCGAGACCGCGCACCGGTCCGGCATCCTGCACCGCGACATCAAGCCGTCGAACGTGCTCGTCACGACCTACTCCGAGCCGGCGCTGACCGACTTCGGCATCGCCGGACGGCTCCACGAGGTCGACGCGGACACCGACGTCCGGATCAGCTACCCGTGGTCGCCGCCCGAGCTCCTCGACGGCCGGTCCAACGGGTCGGTGGCCTCCGACGTGTACTCCCTCGGGGCGACCATCTGGAACCTCCTGGTCGGCAGGTCGCCCTTCTCGATCCCGAGCGGCGACAACTCCTCGCGGGCGCTGACCGCGCGCATCCTGCACTCGACGCCGCCGCGCACCCAGCGCCCCGACGTCCCGCCCGCGCTCGACCTGCTGCTGCAGCAGTGCCTGGCGAAGGACCCCAGCCACCGGCCGGAGAGCGCGCTCGAGCTCGCGCGCTCGCTGCAGCGGGTCGAGGCGCAGGCCGGGTTCCCGCGGACGATGATCGCGGTCGAGACCGACCTGCCCGCCGTCCAGAACGTCGCGCCGTCCACCGGCGAGGACGCCACGGTGCTGAAGCCGGTCACGGTCATCTCGGGCTCGTCGCCACGGATGGCGGTCGAGGCGCCGGTCGCGCCAGCGCCCGAGGCGCCCACGGTCGGAGATCGGGCGCGCGTGGTGTGGCTGGTGGGCGCGGCCGCGCTGCTGCTCGTGGTGGGGCTGGTGCTGTTCCTGACCGCCGGCGGCGACGACCCGAGGTCCAGCGGGACCCCGACGCCGAGCGCCAGCACCCCCGACAGCATCGATCCCGGCGCGCCGGCCGACCCGCCCGTCGTCACCGGACGGCGTACGGCGTCCGGCGCGGTGTTCACCTGGGAGGCACTGGACGGCGGCCAGCCCGGTGACACGTGGGAGTGGCGGCGCACCGACACCGGCGACGGCGAGCGCACCACCGACCTCTCGGTCACCGTGGACGTGCCGGGACGGATCTGCGTGCAGGTGCGGCTGATCCGCAGCGGCTACGTCTCACCGTGGGGGAACCGATGCGTCGCCTGAGCCTCGCTATCGCTATCGCGCTCGTGGGTGCACTGTTGCCCGCGGGGCTGGCCGGGCCCGCCTCGGCGTCGCCGCGTTCGCGGATCCTCGCGCTCGTGGACGTGGTCGCGGTCACCGCCACTGCGCCGTACCACCCCGGATACGACCGCTCCTGCGATCCCGGCGGCTGCGTCTTCGGTGAGGAGTGGACCGACGACAACGACACCCGGTTCGGTCACAACGGCTGCGACACCCGCCAGGACGTCCTGCTCCAGCAGATGCACCACATCGAGCTGCGGTGGGGCTCGGAGTGCCGGATCTACCAGGCCAGGATGCGTGACCCGTACACCGGGAGGAAGCTGACCTGGCGCCGCGACGGCTACCGGATCCAGGTCGACCACGTCTACCCGCTGTCGACGGCCTGGTACGCCGGCGCCTGGGCGTGGCCCCTGCGCAAGCGGGTGCGGTTCGCCAACGACGTCGACCGCGAGCTGGTCGCCACCTGGGGCGCGGCTAACCAGGCCAAGGAGAACAGCACACCCTCGGAGTGGCTGCCGCCCCGCGAGGCCTATCACTGCCGGTACGTGCTGACGTACCTCCAGGTGGCCGTCCACTACGGGCTGTCGGTGACCGAGGCCGACGTGGCCACGATCCGCGACGTCGCCTCCCGCTGCTGACCCGGTCGGACTGCTAGAGGACCTCGCGCAGCGCCGTGGTCACCGACGTGAGGTAGCGGCGCACCACCGCACGCTCCTCCTCGTCCAGGTCGGCCTCCGCGTGGGCGAGGCGGTCGAGCACGGGGCGCATCATCGTCTCGATCTCGACCCGGCCGGTCCGGGTCACCTCGACCCGCGTACGCCGGCCGTCGTCGGGGTGCGGCTGGCGGCGTACGTGCCCCTTGGCCGCGAGCCGGTCGACCACGCCCGAGGACGCCGCGGACGTGACGCCCAGCAGGTGTGAGAGCTCCACCGGGCCGCGGGAGCGGTCGAGGAGGTGCCGCATCGCCTGGAGCTCGGAGGTGCTGATGCCCGCGCGGCGCGCCACGGCGGGCTCCACGGCGGCGGCCACCTGGATCAGCTGGTCCAGGGCACTCGTCGTGGGTGACTGCTGGGGGGCGTCGGTCGTCACCCGATCGAACCTACCAACGTCGTCACGCCACCTCAGGAAAGGACCAGCGGCAGCAGGAACAACATGCCGAGGGACCAGGTCAGGTGGGTGATCGTCGGGCCGAGGATGCCGCCGGTGACGCGACGCTGCAGGCCGACCACCAGGCCGACGATGGCCGCGGCCAGCACCAGCAGCGGGATGCCGGCCGGAGCCGTGACGAGGGTGTAGACGACCGTGGTGACGAGGACGGCGTGCCGCCGTCCGATCGCGGCGTACAGCGCCCCGCGGAAGTACAGCTCCTCGGCGATGCCGTTGAAGGCCGTGATGACCGCGACCAGGGCCAGCGAGCCGACCTGTGCGTGATCGAGCAGCTCGTCGACCGGGGCGCGCAAGAAGTCGATGCGGGCCACGACGAGCGCCCCGGCGAGGAACACCGCCAGCAGCATCGCGCCGAGGGCAAGCGACTGCACGACGGCCCTGCTGTCCGTGGTGCCGGTGCGGGTGTGGGCTCGGCCCAGGTGCAGCGGGCCGGACAGCAGCGCGCCGACGGCCCACACGCCCGCGAGGATGATCGTCGCGACGTAGAACCATGGGTCACCCGGCTCGATCCGCAGCGCCCAGCCCAGCACCGCCGCGCCCGCCACCAGCGTGATGCCGGCGACCCAGCGTCGGCGCCGGAAGGCCTCCTCGCTCTCCTGGTGGTCGCGCGGCACCGGGTCGACGAGCGCTGCTCGCACGAAGGCGCGGACCTCGGCCACCGGGTTCACTACGGATCTCTCCCGGCGACGGCGTCCGCCACGGCGGCGTCGTAGCCCAGCGCACCGCCGGGCGGCGCGCCGACCAGGCCGTCCAGGTCGTGCTCGCGGCAGACGACCTCGTGCACCAGGCTCGCCACCAGCGGCCGGGCCAGGCCGGCGGGCACGGGAGTGACCAGGCCGACCCAGAGGGCGGCCAGGCCCGGCGTGAGGACCGGGACGGTCACGACGAACCTGCGCCGGAGGCCGGTGACCACGGCGAACCGCTGGATCATCTCGCGGTAGGTCAGCACGTCCGGACCCCCGACGTCGAACGTGCGGTTGGTGTCGGCGGGCAGGTCGAGGGCCGCCGCGAGGTAGTGCAGGACGTCCTGGACGGCGATCGGCTGGATGCGGTTGTCGAGCCACTTCGGCGTGAGCATGACGGGCAGCCGCCGGGTCAGGTGCCGCAGCATCTCGAACGACGCCGAGCCCGAGCCGATGATCACGGCCGCCTGCAGCACGGCGGCCGGCACCCCGGATCGCAGGAAGATCTCGCCGACCTCGACCCTCGAGGCGAGGTGCGGGCTGAGGTGGTCGCTGTCGGGGTGGAGGCCGGACATGTAGACGATGCGGCCGACGCCACCGTCCTCGGCGGCCCGGGCGAAAGTGGACGCCATCTCGCGGTCGCGCTCCTCGAACCCGGGGCGCCCGTCCATGGAGTGCAGCAGGTAGTAGCCGACCTCGACGCCGTCGAGGGCCCGCGTCAGGGAGTCGTACGACGCCGCGTCACCCTCCACTACCTCGACCCGGTCCCGCCACTCGTGGCCGGCCAGCTTGCCCGAGTCGCGGGTCAGCACCCGGATCCGGTGTCCCTCGTCCAGCAGCCGGGGCACCAGCCGCGAGCCGAGGTAGCCCGTCACGCCGGTGACCAGGATGGACTTCGCGTGCGCGGCCACCCGTCAGCCCGCTGCCATGTCGCGCTTGGACTTGTCGGACGCCAGGCTGGCGACGGCGGTGACGACCAGCGTGCCGAGGATGACCAGGAGGGAGAGCCAGATCGGGATCTCGGGGGCCCAGCCGACGTGCTCGCCGCCGTTGACGAAGGGCAGCTCGTTCTCGTGCATCGCGTGCAGGATCAGCTTCACTCCGATGAAGAGGAGCAGGAAGGCCAGGCCGTAGGACAGGTAGACCAGCCGCTTCAGCAGGCCGCCGATGAGGAAGTACAGCTGCCGCAGGCCCATCAGCGCGAAGACGTTGGCCGTCAACACCAGGTAGGGCTCCTGGGTCAGACCGTAGATCGCCGGGATGGAGTCGAGGGCGAAGAGCAGGTCGGTCATGCCGAGGGTGATGACGACCATCGCCATCGGTGTCAGCACGCGCTTGCCGTTCTCGCTGATGGAGAACTTGACGCCGTTCCACTCCTGGCCGACCGGGAGGTGCTTGCGCACCCAGCCCACCAGCCGTGGCTCGTCGTAGCCCTGCTCGTCCTCGCCGCCCTCGCGGGCCAGGTTCACCGCCGTCAGGAGGAGGAACGCGCCGAAGAGGTAGAAGACCCAGGAGAAGTTGTTGATCGCGGCCGCGCCGACGGCGATGAAGATGCCGCGCATGACCAGCGCCAGGATGATGCCGATCATCAGGGCCGACTGCTGGTACTGCCGGGGCACGGCGAACTTGCCCATGATGATGATGAAGATGAACAGGTTGTCGATCGACAGGGAGTACTCGGTCAGCCAGCCGGCGAAGAACTCCCCGCCGTAACGGCTGCCGGCGGTGAACCAGACGCCGATCCCGAAGGCGACCGCGGCGCCGACGTAGAAGCTGAGCGCGACCAGGCACTCCTTCATCGACGGCTCGTGCGGGTTCCGGCGCATGTGCCAGACGTCGAAGAGGAAGAAGACGACCGTGGCGCCGAGCGTCACTTCCCAGATCCAGGGGCTTACGTCCACGGGGTCGGTGACTCCGATCTCGTTGCGGCGTCAGGACAGGACGGGATGAAGGTCAACGGCCGCCGAAGGGGACGCCCATGGCCGTGAGCCGGGCCTCCCCGCCGTCGAGTGCGGTGAGCACCCACGGACCGTTCGGTGTCAGCGTAAAGGTGTGCTCGAAATGGGCGGACTGGCTGCCGTCCGCGGTGGACACCGTCCACTCGTCCTCCTCGAGCACGGTGGCGTTCCCGCCCAGGGTCACCATCGGCTCCACGGCCAGGGCCAGACCCTCCACCAGCTTCGGTCCGCGACCCGGCCGGCCGACGTTGGGCACGTTGGGCGGCTGGTGCATGGCGGTGCCGATCCCGTGGCCGACGTAGTCCTCGAGGATGCCGTAGTCGCCCTGGCTGCGGACGTAGCCCTCGACCCCGTGCGAGATGTCGCTGACGCGGCCGCCGAGCCTGGCCGCGGCCATGCCCCGCCACAGCGCCTCCTCGGTCACGTCCATCAGGCGGCGTACGTCGTCGGCGACCTCGCCCACGCCGACCGTGATCGCGGCATCGCCGTGCCAGCCCGTCGACGATCGCGCCGCAGTCGATCGAGACGACGTCCCCGTCGGCGAGCACCCGGTCACCCGGGATGCCGTGCACGACCTGGTCGTTGACCGATGCGCAGATGGTCGCCGGGAACGGCGGGTGGCTGTAGCCGAGGAACGACGGCACGCCGCGGTGGCCGCGGATGTTCTCCTCGGCGAGCTTGTCGAGCTCCCCGGTCGTCACCCCGGGGCGTACGGCGGCGCGCAGCAGCTCCAGGGTCTCGCCGACCAGCCGGCCGGCGACCCGCATGAGGTCGATCTGCTCGCGGCTCTTGATCTCGATGCCGCGATCGCGGAACCCCATCAGCTCTCGGGGATGACGTCGAGCGCCTCGAAGATGCGCTCGGTGACCTCGTCGACCTCACCGAGCCCGTCGACCTCGATCAGCAGGCCGCGCTGGCGGTAGACGTCGATGAGCGGCGCGGTCTGCTCGGCGTACACCTCTTGGCGGCGGCGGACGACGTCCTCGGTGTCGTCGGCGCGGCCCTCGAGCTGGGCACGCTGCAGCAGCCGCTGGATGAGCTCCTCGTCGTCGACCGCCAGGCTCACCACGGCGTCGAGCCGGTGGCCGGTGTAGGCGATCATCCCGTCGAGCTCCTCCACCTGTGCCAGCGTGCGCGGGTAGCCGTCGAGCAGGAACCCCGGCACGGCGTCCGGCTCGTCGATCCGGTTGCGGACCATCAGGTTGGTGATCTCGTCGGGGACGTACTCGCCGGCGTCCATGTAGCGCTTGGCCTGCTGGCCCAGCGCGGTGTCCTGCGAGACGTTGGCGCGGAAGATGTCCCCGGTCGAGATCGCGGGGATCTTGAAGTGCTCGGCGATGAACTTGGCCTGGGTGCCCTTGCCGGCTCCGGGAGGGCCCATCAGCACCAGCCTCATGGCGTATCGGTGGTCGAGTCAGGCAACTTCATCGGAGGAATCCTTCGTAGTTGCGCTGCTGCAGCTGGCTCTCGATCTGCTTCACCGTGTCCAGGGCGACGCCGACCATGATGAGGATCGAGGTGCCACCGAAGGGGAAGTTCTGGTTGGCGTTGATGAGGACCAGCGCGATCAGCGGGATGAGCGCCACGAGCCCCAGGTACATCGCACCGGGGAACGTGATGCGGGACAAGACGTAGGACAGGTAGTCCTCGGTCGGCTTGCCCGCCCGGATCCCGGGGATGAAGCCGCCGTACTTCTTCATGTTGTCCGCCACCTCTTGAGGATTGAAGGTGATCGAGACGTAGAAGTACGTGAAGAAGACGATCAGGAGGAAGTAGGCGATCATGTACAGCGGGTGGTTGCCGCGTACGAAGTAGTCGTTGACCCACTGCACCCAGGTAGCGGTGCTGGTCTGGTTGAACTGCACCGCCATCGCCGGCAGGTAGAGCAGCGACGAGGCGAAGATGACCGGGATGACGCCGGCCTGGTTGACCTTGAGCGGGATGTAGGTCGATGAACCGCCGAACATCTTGCGGCCGACCATCCGGCGGGCGTACTGCACCGGGATGCGTCGCTGCGCCTGCTCGATGAAGATGACCGCGGCCACGATCGCGAGGCCGATCACGATCACCATGCCGAAGACCCACGGGCCCTTCTCGGTCTCCACGTTCCAGAGGGCCACCGGGAAGGTCGCCACCACCTGGGTGAAGATCATGATGGACATGCCGTTGCCGACCCCACGGTCGGTGATCAGCTCACCGAGCCACATGATGACCGCGGTGCCGGCGGTCATGGTGACGACCATGACGAGGAACGTGACTGTGCCGTCGTCGTGGAGCAGCGGCGAGGTGCAGCCCTGCAACAGGTTGCCCGAGCGGGCCAGCGCCACGATGCCGGTGGCCTGGAGGATCGCCAGGCCGAGCGTCAGGTAACGGGTGTACTGGGTGATCTTGGTCTGGCCGGCCTGGCCCTCCTTCTTGAGGGCCTCGAGCCGTGGGATCACCACGACCAACAGCTGCAGGATGATCGAGGCCGTGATGTACGGCATGATCCCGAGCGCGAAGATCGTCAGCTGGAGCAGCGCCCCGCCGGAGAACAGGTTGATCAGGCTGTAGATGCCGGAGTTGCCGACGTCGTCGAGGCACGACTGCACGTTGGCGACGTTGACGCCCGGAGCCGGGACCTGGGAGCCGAGCCTGAAGATCGCGATGATGAACAGGACGAACAGCAGCTTGCGCCGCAGGTCCGGCGTCCGGAAAGCATTGGCGAACGCGCCTAGCACGAAATCCTCTTTCTCCAAGCAGGGTGGATCCGCCGCTGGGCGGGGACCGTGGAAGCCTACCCGGGTGGGTCAGACGACTGTGGTCGTGCCGCCGGCGGCCTCGATCTTCTGCTTCGCCGAGGCGGAGAACGCCTGCGCGCTCACCTGGACGGCAACCTCGATGTCGCCCTGGCCGAGCACCTTGACCGGGTGGCCCTTGCGGACCAGGCCCTTGGCGATCAGCTCCTCGACGCCGACGTTGCCGCCGTCGGGGAAGGACTCGCCGAGGCGATCGAGGTTCACGACCTGGAACTCCACGCGGAAGGGGTTCTTGAAGCCCTTCAGCTTGGGCAGGCGCATGTGCAGCGGCAGCTGGCCGCCCTCGAAGTAGGCGGGGATGTTGTTGCGTGCCTTCGAGCCCTTGGTGCCGCGACCCGCGGTCTTGCCCTTGGAGCCCTCACCGCGGCCTACGCGGTTCTTGGCGGTCTTGGCGCCGGGCGCCGGACGCAGGTGATGGAGCTTGAGCGTCACTGGGACTCACTCCCCTCTCCGATGATCTCGACCGCCACCAGGTGACGGACGGTGTGGACCATGCCGCGGATCTCCGGGCGGTCCTCCTTCACGACGACATCGCCGATCCGCTTGAGACCCAGCGTGCGCAGGGTCTCCCGCTGGTTGGCCTTGCAGCCGATGGACGACTTCTTCTGCTGGACCTTGAGCTGTGCCATCAGCCGTTCACCCCAGCCGGCTCCTCGGCACGCGCCTTGAGCAGGGCCGCCGGGGCGACCTGCTCGACGGGCAGACCCCGGCGAGCGGCGACGGCCTCGGGCTGCTCGAGCATCCGGAGCGCCTCGACCGTCGCGTGCACGATGTTGATCTGGTTGGACGAGCCCAGCGACTTGCTGAGCACGTCGTGGATGCCGGCGCACTCCAGCACCGCGCGCACCGGGCCACCGGCGATGACGCCGGTACCGGGGGCGGCGGGACGCAGCAGCACGACGCCGGCGGCCTTCTCACCCTGGACGGGGTGCGGGATGGTGCCCTGGATCCGGGGGACCCGGAAGAACGCCTTCTTGGCCTCCTCGACACCCTTGGCGATCGCCGCGGGCACCTCCTTGGCCTTGCCGTAGCCGACGCCGACCATGCCGTCGCCGTCGCCGACGACCACCAGGGCGGTGAAGCTGAAGCGACGACCACCCTTCACGACCTTGGCGACGCGGTTGATGGCGACGACCCGCTCGACGTACGCCGTCTTGTCGGCGCCGCCGCGACCACCGTCGCGGCCTCCGCCGCGACGGTCTCCGCCTCGGTCGCCGCCCGAACGCTGTCCGCGCTGGGGTCCGCTCATGTCTGTTCCTCTTCCTTCGTCTTGGAGACTGCGCTGACCGGTGAACTGACCGGGGTCAGAACGCCAGCCCACCCTCGCGGGCGCCGTCGGCCAGAGCCGCGACGCGGCCGTGGTACTGGTGGCCGGCGCGGTCGAAGACCACGCCGTCGACGCCGGCGGCCTTGGCCCGCTCGGCCACCAGCTCGCCGACCTTCTTGGCCTTGGCGGTCTTGTCACCGTCGAAGGTGCGCAGGTCGGCCTCCATGCTCGAGGCGGACGCCACCGTCTTGCCGACCAGGTCGTCGACGACCTGCACGGAGATGTGCTTGCTCGACCGGGTGACGACCAGGCGCGGACGCTCGGTCGTGCCGAAGAGCTTCTTGCGGCCACGCATCTGGCGCCGCAGCCGCGACGCCGTGCGGCGTGCGGTGTGCTTGCGGTGTCCCAGTGAGATCGCCATCACTTACCAGCCTTTCCGACCTTCTTGCGGACCTGCTCGCCCGCGTAGCGGACGCCCTTGCCCTTGTAGGGCTCCGGCTTCCGCAGCTTGCGGATCTTGGCGGCGGTCTCACCGACGAGCTGCTTGTCGATGCCCACCACCCCGAGGCGGGTCGGACCCTCGACGGCGAAGGTGATGCCGTCGGGCGCGTTGAACGTGATCGAGTGGCTGTAGCCGAGCTGGAACTCCAGCTGCGTCGGGCCCTTGGACAGGACGCGATAGCCGACGCCGACGATCTCCAGCCGCTTCTCGTAGCCGTCGGTGACACCGACGACCATGTTGTTGATCAGGGTCCGGGTCAAGCCGTGCAAGGCACGGCTGATCCGCTCGTCGTCGGGACGCTTGACCTCGAGCACGTCGTCGGACTTCTCGACGGTGATCGGGGTGGCCACGGCGTGCGAGAGCGTGCCCTTGGGACCCTTGACGGTCACCAGGTTCTCGTCGATCGCGACGTCCACGCCGGACGGGACGGTGATCGGGAGCTTGCCGATACGCGACATCTCAGTCTCCTCTAGACCTATTCATTGGGGACCGCCGTCACCAGACGTAGGCGAGGACTTCCCCACCCACGCCCTTCTTGTTTGCCTGACGGTCGGTCAGCAGGCCCTGGCTCGTCGAGATGATCGCGACGCCCAGGCCGCCGAGCACGCGCGGCAGGCCGGTGGACTTGGCGTACACCCGCAGGCCGGGCTTGCTGACGCGGCGTACGCCGGCGATCGAGCGCTCACGGTTGCGGCCGTACTTCAGGGTGATCGTCAGCGTCTTGCCGACGGCGCCCTCGGCGGGCTCGCCGACCTCGAAGGAGGTGATGTAGCCCTCCTGCTGGAGGATCTCGGCAACGCCCTGCTTCAGCTTGCTGTAGGGCATCGTCACCTGGTCGTGGAAGGCCTGGTTGGCGTTGCGCAGACGAGTCAGCATGTCTGCGATCGGGTCAGTCATCGTCATGGTGCTTGGTTCTTCTCTCTTCTGTGGTTTCCCGGTCCGGACGGATCGGGACCTTCAGCTATCTCGTTGGTCGAGGAGGTCGCGCTAGCAACCGTCTCGAGACCCGGTGAGGTCTCCTACCAGCTGGACTTGGTGATGCCGGGGAGCTCGCCGCGGTGGGCCATCTCCCGCAGGCAGATCCGGCACAGGCCGAACTTGCGGTAGACGGCCTTGGGCCGGCCACAACGCTGGCAACGGGTGTAGCCGCGAACCGCGAACTTGGGCTTGCGGGCCGCCTTGACCCTGAGAGCAGTTTTTGCCATGTCGTCGCTCGATCCTTTCTTTCGCTCAGCGCTCGGCGAACGGGAACCCGAGCTGCTTGAGCAGCGCACGTCCCTGGTCGTCAGTGGTGGCCGTCGTGACGACCGTGATGTCCATGCCGCGGGTGCGGTCGATCCGGTCCTGGTCCACCTCGTGGAACATGACCTGCTCGGTCAGCCCGAAGGTGTAGTTGCCGCGACCGTCGAACTGCGCCGGCGAGAGTCCGCGGAAGTCACGGATGCGGGGCAGGGCCAGGGACAGCAGCCGGTCGAGGAACTCCCACATCCGGTCGCCGCGCAGCGTGACGTGCGCGCCGATCGGCATGCCTTCGCGCAGCTTGAACTGCGCGATGGACTGGCGGGCCTTCGTCACGGTCGGCTTCTGGCCGGTGATCGCGGTGAGGTCCTTGACCGCGCCCTCGATGAGCTTCGAGTCGCGAGCCGCCTCGCCGACGCCCATGTTGACCACGATCTTGGTCAGGCCGGGCACCTGCATGACGTTCGGGATGTCGAACTCGCTCTTGAGCGCGGGGAGGATCTCCTCGCGGTAGCGGGTCTTGAGGCGCGGGGTCACCTTGGGCTCGGGGGCCGAGGTCTCGGCCTCCGTCGCCTCGGTGGTCTCGGTGGTGGTGTCGCTCATCAGATTTCCTTGCCGGTCTTGCGGGAGACGCGGACGCTGCGGTGGGCGGTGTACGTCGTGCCGTCGTTGCGGCGCTTGGTCACCTCGTCGCGGCGGAAGCCGATCCGGGTCACACCCTTGCCCTCGACGAGCATCACGTTCGACACGTGGATCGGGGCCTCGGTCGTGATGATGCCGCCGGTGGTGCCGGCCCGGCCGCCCTGCTGGACGACCTTGGTGTGCCGCTTCACTCGGTTGACGCCCTCGACGATCACGCGGTGCTCCTCGCGGAGCACGGCGATGACCTTGCCCTCGGCGCCCTTGTCGGACCCGGCGATCACCTTGACGGTGTCGCCCTTCTTGATGTTCACGCTGAGCTTCTTGTCCTTCGGCATGGCTTAGAGCACCTCCGGGGCCAGCGAAATGATCTTCATGAACTTCTTGTCGCGCAGCTCGCGGCCCACGGGGCCGAAGATGCGCGTGCCGCGCGGCTCGCCGTCCTGGCGGAGGATCACCGCGGCGTTCTCGTCGAAGCGGATGTAGGAACCGTCGGGACGGCGGCGGGCCTTCACGGTGCGCACGACGACGGCCTTGACGACGTCACCCTTCTTGACGTTGCCGCCCGGGATCGCGTCCTTGACCGTGCACACGATGATGTCGCCGATGCCGGCGTAGCGACGACCAGAACCACCGAGCACCCGGATGCACAGGACTTCCTTGGCACCGGTGTTGTCGGCGACCTTGAGCCGCGACTCCTGCTGGATCACTTCGCACGCTCCAGAATCTCCACGACCCGCCAGCGCTTGGTGGCCGACAGGGGACGGGTCTCCATGATCAGCACGCGGTCGCCGACGCCACAGTCGTTCTGCTCGTCGTGCGCCTTGAGCTTGGAGGTACGCCGCAGCACCTTGCCGTACAGGGCGTGCTTGACCCGGTCCTCGACGGCGACGACGACGGTCTTGTCCATCTTGTCGCTGACGACCAGGCCCTCACGGGTCTTGCGGGCCCGGCGTACGACACTGGGCTCTACCTTGGTGGACTCGTTCGTGGTCTCGCTCATGACTTCTCACTGGCCTTCTCATTGGCGCCCGGGGTGGACCGGATGCCGAGCTCGCGCTCGCGCACCACGGTGTAGATCCG
>CAWAIZ010000003.1:0-13169 GCA_963782155.1 uncultured Actinomycetota bacterium | reverse complement strand
GCCCAGCCAGTTCATGCTGATGCTCCCGTACGTCGTCACCGTCTTCGCCGTCGCCGGACTGGTCGGCCGCTCCCGGGCACCCGCTGCCGACGGGGTGCCGTACCGGGTAGACGGCGGCCACTAGCGCCGTCCCCGCGATTTCGTCAGCGATCCTCCGGGTGCCCACCGCGGAGCGTCTGCTGACGAATCGCGGTCAGGAGAGGCTGTCGACGGCGACCGTGGCGAGGAGCCGCGAGGCGAGCATGGTGGCGCCCTCGTCGACGCGCAGGTTGCCCTGGTGCAGGTCGAACGTCGGGCCTCCGGGCGTCCGCGTGCCGAGCCGGGCCATCGAGCCGGGGACCGCGTCGAGGAACCATGCGAAGTCCTCGCCGCCCAGGCTCTGCGTCGTGCTCACCCGCCCCTCGGGGCCGAGCACCCGCTCCACGGCACCGCCGAGCAGCTGGGTAGCGGCCGCGTCGTTGACGACCGGCGGGACACCGCGGCGGTAGTCGACCTCGGCCTTGACGCCGTACGGCGCCACGATGTCGTCGATGAACTCGCGGACCAGCCGCTCGGCGTGCGACCAGGCGACCGCGTCGAGCATCCGGACGGTGCCGCCGACGACGCCGCCCGCGGGGATCACGTTGGGGGCCACGCCCGCCCGGACCATGCCCCACACCACGCTGACCCCGGCGCGGGGGTCGAGCCGGCGCGACAGCACGGCTGGCAGCTCGGTGATGAGCTTGGCCAGGGCGAACGTGAGGTCCTCGGTGAGGTGCGGGCGCGACGTGTGCCCGCCGCCACCGGTCAGCCGGACCTCGATCTGGTCGGCGGCTCCGGTGATGGGGCCCTCGCGTACCCCGACCTGGCCGAGGTCGAGGGTGGGGTCGCAGTGCAGGCAGAAGATCTCCTGGATGCCGTCGAGCGCGCCCACGTCGATCAGGGAGGTCGCCCCGCCGGGCATCACTTCCTCGGCCGGCTGGAAGAGCAGGCGGACGCCGCCGGGCAGCCGGCCCTCGCGGTGCACCGCGGCCAGCGCCAGGCCGGCGCCGACCATGCCGGCGGTGTGCACGTCGTGGCCACAGGCATGCGCCACGCCGGGCCGGGTGCTGACCCAGGGGTCGGTCGTCAGGTCGTCGACCGGCAGCGCGTCCAGGTCCGCGCGCAGCGCGACCCGGGGGGGCTCGTCGCCCACGTCCACGATCAGTCCGGTGTGCGGGAGCCGTCTGACGGTCAGGCCGGCGGCCTCCAGCCGAGCGGCGACGACCTCGGTCGTGCGGAGCTCGTTCCAGGAGAGCTCGGGGTGGGCGTGCAGGTCGCGGCGCAGCTCGAGGAGCTCGGTCCCGTGCGCCTCGACCGCGGCATCGATCAAGGCGTGCGCGGGTGTGGACATATCCGGGCCAGGTTACCGGTCGAAGGCTTCGAGGATGCGATCGGCAGCGGCCGTCGGGGCCAGCTCACCGGACCGCACCGCCTCCCGTACCTCGGCCCGGATGGCCGCAACGTCCGGCGAGCGCCGCAACCGCTGCTCGAGCTCGTCGCGGACCAGCGCCCAGGTGAACTCGAGCCGCTGGTCGGCCCGTTTCGCGGCCAGCCCGGCCGCGCCCAGGGCGGCGCGGTGGGCGAGGACCTGCTCCCAGACACCCTCGACGCCGTCGCCGGTCAGGGCCGAGCAGGTGACGACGGGGGTGGTCCAGGTCCGGGCGCCCCGGCCGTGCACCAGGCGGAGCGCGCCGGAGAGCTCGCGGGCCGCCGTACGCGCCTCCTGCTCCCCGTTCGACCGACCGGCGCCGTCGGCCTTGTTCACCGCGATCACGTCTGCGAGCTCGAGGATGCCCTTCTTGATGCCCTGGAGCTGGTCACCGGTCCGGGCCAGCGTCAGGAACACGAACGTGTCGACCATCCCCGCGACGGTGACCTCGGACTGCCCGACGCCGACCGTCTCGACCAGCACGACGTCGTACGCCGCCGCCTCCAGCACCAGCATCGCCTGACTGGTCGCCCGGGCGACGCCGCCCAGGGTGCCGGCGCTGGGACTGGGCCGGATGTACGCCGCGGGGTCGGCCGCCAGGGCTCCCATCCGGGTCTTGTCGCCGAGGACGGAGCCGCCGGTCCGCGTGCTGCTCGGATCGACGGCGAGTACGCCGACCCGGTGACCGTCGCCCGTCAGCCGGATGCCGAGCGCCTCGATGAACGTGGACTTGCCGACGCCCGGCACGCCAGAGATGCCGACCCGCACCGCCGGCGCGCGGTCCTCGCCGGCCTCCAGCCCGGCGATCAGCTCGCGGGCCTCGGCCCGGTGCTCGGGCCGGCTGGACTCGATCAGGGTGATCGCCTGCGAGACAGCGGCCCGACGACCGTCGAGCACCTCGCGTACGAGGTCGGCGACCTCAGGCATCGAGCTGGGCGCGCAGCTTGGTCAGCAGGTCCAACGCCGACTCGGCGATGACCGTGCCCGGCAGGAACACCGCGGCCGCGCCCATCTCCTGGAGCGTCGCCACGTCGTCGGGCGGGATCACCCCGCCCACCACGACCATGATGTCGGGGCGGCCGTGCTCGGCGAGCGCGGCCTTCAGGGCCGGCAGCAGCGTCAGGTGCCCGGCGGCGAGGGAGCTGACGCCGACCAGGTGCACGTCGTTGTCGACCGCCTGCTGGGCGACCTCCTCGGGCGTGCTGAACAGGGGACCGACGTCGACGTCGAAGCCCATGTCGGCGAAGGCGCTGACCACGACCTTCTGACCGCGGTCGTGGCCGTCCTGGCCCATCTTGGCGACCAGGATCCGCGGCCGGCGCCCGGCCACCTGCTCGAACTCCTCGGTCGCGTCGAGCACCTGTTGGACGAGGCCGTCGCCCCCGCTGCCCGCCTCGTCCCTGAACACTCCCGAGATCGTACGGATGACCGCGCGGTGCCGCCCCCACACCTTCTCCAGCGCGTCGGAGATCTCGCCGACGGTCGCCTTGTCGCGGGCGGCCACCACCGCCAGCTCGAGCAGGTTCCCCGTGCTCTCGGCGGCCTCGGTCAGGGCGGTGAGCGACCGCCGTACGGCGTCGTCGTCACGCTCGGCTCGCAGGCGCTCGAGCTTGGCGATCTGCTGGCGATAGACGTCGTCGTTGTCGACCCGGAGGATCTCGAGCGGGTCCTCCTGCTCGAGGCGGTAGGTGTTCACCCCGATCACGGCCTGGGCGCCGGAGTCGATGCGGGCCTGGGTGCGCGCGGCGGCCTCCTCGATGCGCAGCTTGGGGATGCCCTGCTCGATGGCGGCCGCCATCCCGCCGGCCTGCTCGGCCTCCTGGATGTGGGCCCAGGCGCGCTCGGCGAGGTCGTGGGTGAGCCGCTCGACGTAGTAGCTGCCGCCCCACGGGTCGATGGTGCCCGTGGTGCCGGACTCCTGCTGGAGCAGCAGCTGGGTGTTGCGGGCGATGCGCGCCGAGAAGTCGGTCGGCAGGGCGATGGCCTCGTCGAGGGCGTTGGTGTGCAGCGACTGGGTGTGGCCCTGGGTCGCGGCCATCGCCTCGATGCACGTGCGGCCCACGTTGTTGAAGACGTCCTGGGCGGTCAGCGACCAGCCGCTGGTCTGGCAGTGGGTGCGCAGGCTGAGCGACTTGGGGTTCTGCGGGTCGAACTGGCTCACCAGCCGGGCCCACAGCGCACGGGCGGCGCGCAGCTTGGCGACCTCCATGAAGAAGTTCATGCCGATGGCCCAGAAGAAGCTCAGCCGCGGCGCGAACCTGTCGATGTCGATGCCGGCGTCGAGGCCGGCGCGGAGGTACTCGACGCCGTCGGCCAGCGTGTAGGCCAGCTCCAGGTCGGCGGTCGCCCCGGCTTCCTGCATGTGATAGCCGGAGATGGAGATCGAGTTGAACCGCGGCATGTGCTCGGCGGTGTAGCCGAAGATGTCGGAGACGATCCGCATGCTCGGCGCGGGCGGGTAGATGTAGGTGTTGCGGACCATGAACTCCTTGAGGATGTCGTTCTGGATGGTCCCGCTGAGCTGCTCCGGCTTGACGCCCTGCTCCTCGGCCGCGGCGATGTAGAGCGCGAGCACGGGCAGCACCGCGCCGTTCATGGTCATGCTGACGCTCATCTCGTCCAGCGGGATGCCGTCGAACAGCGTGCGCATGTCGTAGATCGAGTCGATCGCCACCCCGGCCATGCCGACGTCGCCCCGCACGCGCGGGTGGTCGGAGTCGTAGCCGCGGTGGGTGGCCAGGTCGAAGGCGACGCTGAGCCCCTTCTGGCCCGCCGCGAGGTTGCGCCGGTAGAACGCGTTGGACTCCTCGGCGGTCGAGAACCCGGCGTACTGACGGATCGTCCACGGCTGCGTGGTGTACATCGTGGGGTACGGGCCGCGCACGAACGGGCTCAGCCCCGGCCAGGTGTCCATGGCGTCGAGGCCCTCGATGTCGCCCTCGTCGTAGAGCGGCTTGATCTCGATGCCCTCCGGGCTCAGCCATCCGTCGGTCGAGGAAGGCGCGCCCTCGGTGGTTGAGGAAGGCACGCCCTCGGTGGTCGAGGAAGGCACGCCCTCGGTGGTTGAGGAAGGCGCGCTAGCGCCTGTCTCGAAACCCGGTGACGCGAACGGAACCTCAGCGAAGCTCTCCGGAACGCTCATGCCAGCGCCTCCCGCGTACGTTGCAGGAAGGCGAGCGCGTCGACGCCGACCGCGCAGGAGTCGTCGGCCCAGTCGCGCGGCTTGCCCGCCACGATGACGCGCTCGGCGCCCGCCTGGCGGAGTGTGGCCGCGGTTGCCGCTCCCGACTCGTCGTACGCCGCCTCGGTGCCGGCCACGCACACCACCGGCTCTCCGTCGTACGCCGCGGTCTCGACAGCGATCCCGCCGGCCGCGAAGAGGTTGGTCGCGAACGTCGCGCGCGCGGTGTACGCGGAGACGGGGCCGAGTGTGGCCAGGAAGACCGCCGTCGCGGCCGGCTCGTCGCGGAGCGCTTCGAAGGCCGCGCCGTAGCGGCGCACGTCGTCGGGGTCACCCTCGCGCTCGGGCAGGGTCTCGGCGAGGTCCGGGAACTCGGTGAGACCGGTCAGCGGCCGGCTGCGGGTGGCGACCTGCCGGTCCCGCTCGGCGACCGTGGCCGCCACCATCTCGTCGATGGACCCGCCCGCGTCAAGATCTTGGAACACCGCCCACGCCGTCACGGCCAGGTCGTGCGTCAGCCGCTCGACGCCCCAGGCTCCGCCGGCGGGGTCGGCGACCCGGCCCGCGTGGGCCTCCTCGAGCAGCAGGGCCATCTGGTTGCGGGCGATCCGGCGGCCGAAGGCGTCCGGCCGGCCGAGGGGGCGGTCGAACGGCTGGACGGTGACCGCGTCGGCGCCGCCGACGGTGGCGGAGAAGGCCGCGACCGTGGTGCGCAGCATGTTCACCCAGGCGTCGTACCGGCTCATCATCGGCCGGCTCGTCACCGCGTGCTGCCGCTGCGGGACGGGGCCCGCACCGCTGAGGCCGAGCACGCGCATCCAGAGCAGGCGGGCGGCGCGCAGCTTGGCGATCGTGAGGAGCTGCTCGTCGGTGGCCGCGTAGCGGAACTCGACAAGCTGCGCCGCCTGCTGGGCGTCGATGCCGGCGCCCTCGAGCACGCGAAGCACCCGGACGGCTGTGGCCATCGACCAGCCGAGCTCCTGGGCCTCCGACGCCCCGCGGTCGTGGATCGCGGACGCGTCGACCACGAAGGCCAGGACTCCAGCGTCCAGGGCCAGGCGGGCGACGGCCACCAGGTCGTCGACGTCCACATCGGCGGACGCGCCGAGGTTGGTGCCGCCCGCGGGAGTCGTGTCGCCGAGGTGGGCGAGGAAGCGTTCGGCGACCGCGACCGGCGCGGCGTCCGGGTCGACGACGACCGGGGCCAGGTCGAGGAGTACGCCGTCGAGGACGACGGCCAGGTCGGTGTCCGGGCCGGCGTGCAGCCAGAGGGAGGTCGCGCCTCCGGCGAGGTCCGCCAGCGCCTCCTCGTTGAGCCGCTTCGCGTCGTCGCCGCGCAGCTCGACGCGGACGTCACGACCGCCGGGGGCCGTGGGGCGGGCGTTGGCCAAGGTGGCGTCGGTGAGCGCCGGCGTACCGAGCGGGCTGACGCCGATCCCGTCCAGCGTCGTGCGAGTGAGCGTCGCCCAGACGGCGTCGTCGGGGTCCTCGGCGGCGAGGCGGCCCGCCTTCCGCAGCACGGCGGCCGCGGCCTTCTCCCAGTCCTCGCGGGTCGGGGCCGGACCGTCGAGTGCGAGCGCCAGGGTGCCCGGCTCTGGCTCGAGCTCCGTGGGCTCGGCCAAGCCGCCCTCAACGGGATCCTGCGGGGTCACACCGACTCCCTCATGCTGGGCACTCTAGGAGCGTGCTTCGGACCCCAGCCAGTCGCTGTGACTTTTCTGGCTCGCTCCCGTGGTCTGATGAGGCCGTGATGGACTCCGAGGTGGCCATCGCGGCGGCGGCGGCCGGTGCGGCCCAGGTGCGCGCGAGGTACGGGCGGCCGGTAGACCGTTTCGCCAAGCAGGGCACGGACTTCGCGACCTCGGCCGACCTGGCCTCCGAGGCGGCGATCCGGGCCGTCGTCACCGCGGAGCGGCCGGACGACGGGATGGTCGGCGAGGAGGACGGCCGATCCGGGCCCGACGACGCACCCCGCGAGTGGCTGGTCGACCCGCTCTGCGGCACCCGCAACTTCGCGGCCACCACGCCGCTGTTCGCGGTGAACGTGGCCCTGCAGGCGGGAGGTACGGCGATCGCCGCGGCCAGCGCGGACCCGATCACGGGCGAGGTGTTCTGGACCG
This sequence comes from uncultured Actinomycetota bacterium, assembly GCA_963782155.1. Lineage (GTDB taxonomy): Bacteria > Actinomycetota > Actinomycetes > Propionibacteriales > Nocardioidaceae > Nocardioides. The sequence continues at coordinate 6,418 of CAWAIZ010000003.1, read as the reverse complement.
ACGGCGACGGGGCGTGGGTACGCCGGGACGCGGCCGACTCGCCGCTCGTGCCCAGCGCCACGTCCCTGCTCGTCGACCTGGACCTGGACCACCCGGACGGCGGCGACAGCTTCCACCTGATCTCGCACCCGGTGTTCCTGCGCGACTTCCAGCCGCGGGTCAGCTCGACGACGCTCGCGATGACCTGGCTGGCGGCCGGTCGGCGGGCCGGGTACCTCCACGAGGGCGACCTGCGGGACAACGTGCACTTCGCCGCCCCGATCGCGATCGCGCGGGCCGCCGGGTGCGTGGTCACCGGTGTGCACGGCCAGCCGCTGCACACCGGCATCGGCGGCCTGCTCGCCGCCGCGGATCCGCAGACGCACGCCGCGCTTCTCGCGCTCGTGTTGGACCGTTGACCGATCTGCCACGGCACCTTGTGGCCGCGGGCGTCCTGGTCTGAGACACCGACGGCGGATCCTGGTCGTGCACACCCACAACCGCGACTACCCGATCCTTCCCGGCGGTCTTGTCGAGGAGCAGGAGTTCCCGGCTGTTGCCGCCCGGCGCGAGTGCCGCGAGGAACTCGGCGTCGACGTCCTCGTGGGGCGCCTGCTGGCCGTGCAGCACCTGCCTGGCGGTGGCCGCTGGCCCGACAGCGTCCAGTTCGTGTTCGACTGCTCGCCGCTGCCAGGCGGCACCACGCTGTTGCTGCAGGTCGACGAGATCGCTCGCGCCACCTGGATGACCCCGACCGATGCCGTGGAGGCTCAAGGCGAACGGGGTCGCGCGCGGATGGCGGCCGCGCTCGCCGCGCGACGCCGGGACGACCGCCTACCTCGAGGCGTGCCGACGCAGATCCCGCGGGGCCCGTCCCAGCCGGGGTGATCTCCGGACGGTCGGGGCGTGCGTGTCGCCAGAAGAACGACCGCACATGCCGATGAGCGGGCGCACGCCAGGGTGCTGCATTCCATTGCAGGCGTCAGGAGCGTCAGCAACGCTGACCCCCATGGAGTTCTTCTGCTACCACCGCGATCGTTCCGGATCGACGCCGCTACGGAACCACATGGCGGAAGAGCATTGGTCGTACATGGTCGGTTCGCCGCAACGATGGTCGCCCGCGGCCCTACCTTCACCAGCGACGGAACTCTGACAGGCAGCGTGCACATCCTCGATCTCCCAGACCCCACCGCTGCACGCACCTTTGCCTTCGAGGAGCCCGGCTTCCAAGCGGGCGCCTACCGCGACGTGCTGCTGCGACGGTGGCACAACTCGCTGGGCAGGACGATGTGGGACTTCCGACGCGTCCGGCCCGACGACAACCAGTACCTCGTGCTCGGGTTCACGGTAGGTCCTGCAACGAACACCCCGGACCTACCGACTGGTGATGATCTGATTGTCAGTGGCCCGCTGTTGTCCGACGACGGTGCCTGGGTGCTCGGGGCGGCCGTTCTCCTGGATGCGTCGGATGCAGCCGCGGCTCGGCAGGTCCTATCCGCCGACACATACGTCGGAATCGAGGTGCACCAGTGGCGGTTCGGTGGCCGACCGGACTGAGGATCGAACGCACTCAGATGCCGCGTTCCGCGCGGTCGCGCCGATGAGCGGGCGGCGGATGCTGTGGGTGGTTCCCATACAACCGATTTGGGGTCGGTTCCGTTAGACACCATGATCAGGACGGAGGCGACGGCCATGGGTTCAGCTGTCAGGGACGAGGAGTTCGCGGCGTACGTCGCGGCGGCTCGACCCGCTTTGTGGCGTACCGCGTTCTTGTTGTGCGGCAACAGAGCCCAGGCCGATGACCTGGTTCAGAGCGCGCTGCTCAAACTCTACGTTGCGTGGCCCCGGCTGGCGCGCGGCGATCGGCTGGATGGGTACGCGCGCCGGATCGTCGTCAACTCTCACATCGACGAGGTGCGGCGCCCGTGGCGACGAGAGACCGAGACGCTTGATGGGCACGAGCCCAGCGTCGAGATGACAGGCGAGGACCACTCGGCACTGATCCGCGCGTTGAAGGCCCTGCCAGCAGGGCAGCGACGGGTGGTCGTGCTGCGTCACTACTGGGGGCTCTCCGTGGCCGAGACTGCGAGTGACCTGGGAATCAGTGAGGGCAGCGTCAAGAGCCAGTGCTCGATCGGACTGCACAAGCTCGAAACTGCCCTGACCTCTGACTACCGAAGCGAGGACCGGGCATGAGTACTCCCGAGGATTACTGGGCCACCCGGCTGCACGCTGCCGTCGACGAGCACCCCGGCGCACTGGCGTTCGACGTGCCCTCATACGTGGCTGCCGGCCGTCGGCGGGTACGGCGCAACAGGGCGGCCGCACTCGTCGCGACGGTCGCTGCGGTCACGGTGGTGGCCGCGGTTGCCGCCATGGCCGGGACCGGCATGCGCGAAGGTGCGCCCCCGCCCGCCAACCCTGCACCGCACATCCCGATGCTCGAGCCGGGCACGAACGGCTGGGTAGCGATCGGTGCCTACCAGGACGGCGGCGACATCTACCTCGTCCTCCCCGGCGAGGACGCCCGTCCGCTAGAGGGTGCCGCATCCCCGGAGGCCGACGAGAGCTGCCCTGCATGGTCGCCAGACGGGACGCGGCTGCTGTTCGGCCGTGCCAGCGCCTTGTCTGGCAGCACGTTCGAGGAGTCCGAGTTGGTGATCGTCCCGGTCGATCGGGAGGGCGCCACCGGGAAGCCAATCGTGATCGGACTCGACGGGTTCGAAGCGACCGAAAACTACGAGGTCTTCCCTTGCGCGACCTGGGCACCGGACGGCCGCTGGGTCGCCCTCGCGAGCACCGACGAGGTGTGGGTGGTCGACACCCAGACCGACGAGATCCGCCGTCTGCCAGACCTACGGCCCAGCGACCTCGAGTGGCGTCCCGGCACCGACCAGCTCGCGATCGCTGGCGACATGGGCGGGCCTGTACGGGAAACGACATCCACGCCCGTGACGGTCTACACCGTGTCAAGCGGTGAGCTACGCGAACTCGGCTCGGTCGAGGCCGCACTGGTCACGTGGTCGCCAGACGGCAAGGCCCTGGCGTACACCGGCGGTGAGCAGGGGGAACCCGACGCCGGGCAGCTCTGGGTCGCCGACAGCGAGGGCTCCAACGAGCGGCTGGTCGTCCCCGACATGGGACTTGCCATCCACGGTATCGGCCCCGTCTGGTCCCCCACGGGCAACCGCATCGCATACCAACGCTGCGAAGCCGATGCAGACCAGAGCCCGGACTTTTACTGTACCGGCGAACGCCACGAGGTCGTCCTCGTGAGCGTCCCTGACGGCACCGAGAGGGTCATCAAACCACCAAAGACCCCCAGGGGCCCCTTCTACCCCTACACGGTCACCTGGTCGCCCGATGGGACGACCCTGCTCTATTCGGGCTGGGTCAACACGGAAACAGGCGAGATGCCCGACGGCGCGATCGCCGTTTCCGCCGACGACCCCGAGGACCTGACCGTCCTCAGCGACGCGATCAGCCGCCCGGTTCCTGCCTACCACGATCACCGCTGGGCCCAAACCCAGATGTGGGGCAGGGAATCGGAATGACGCCAGTGCACCGGACGACCTGGCGCGCCCTCGCGCCGTGTCCGGCACCGTCCGGTCATGCCGCTGAGAGCGCGCCGGTCGACGAGTCGAGACCCGAGGCACCTGGGCTGCTGGGTCGGTGGTCAGCGCTGCCTAGGGGTGCCTCGGCGGCTTGACGACGTACGTGGTGCCGTATGGCCCGCGCCAGCGGTAGTCGCCGTCGGGCGTGCGGATGTAGCGCCAGGGTCCGAGGGTCTTGGCGCGGTGGTGTCTTCTGCAGAGGGCCGCGAGGTTGTCGGGGCCGGTTTGTCCGGGTGGGCCGTCGGGGTGGTAGGGCTCGATGTGGTCGAGGTCGCAACTACGGGAATCGCGGGTGCAGCCGGGGAAGACGCACCGCCGGTCGCGGAGGATGATGAGCTCGCGCATCCACGGTGGTGGGTCGTGTTGGTCGACGGCATCACGGCGAGCCATGTTGAGGACGGGTTGGATGACGACCTGGTGGTGGCCGACCCAGGACTTGATCTTCGCCAGGGTGGCAGCGCCGAACTTCTCCACGGCGCCGACGGAGTCGGCGTCCAGGTCGTCGGCCTCGACGTGCACGTAGGCCTTCATCTTGCTAGGTCGCTTGCCGACCGCCGCGGCTAGGTCGGTGAAGTCCAGGGTGCCTTGGCCGCCGGTGATGAGGGCGACGATGACGCCGAGGGCCTTGATCTTGCGTTCGCCCAGGGGTGTGGTGTCGCCGTCGAGGTGGAGCTGCCGAGCGATCGCGCAGAGGAGGTCGTAGAAGGCTTTCAGCGTCAGGGTGTCGCCGTGGGCGGTCAGGTCGCTGGCCCCGGCGTACTCGCCCGGCGCTGGATGGGAGAGCTCGACGTCGGAGGAGGACTGCGCGTCTTCTTCGCGGCGTTGGTGTGCTTCGGGGTCGTACTTGGCGGCGGCTTGAGCGACGAGCCGGTCGGTGATCACGGGCCCGCAGCCGATCCGGTCGGCGAGCTGGTCATCGACCCACCGGGCACCGGCTTTCGGGAGGCGGCGGGTCTGTTGGGTCACCCGTCGGGCCTGCCAGGCGGGGAGCTGGAGGCGGCGTACCCGTTTCCAGAGTTTCGGGTGCCGGTGGATGAGGTCGAGGACGTCGGCGATCAGGTTCCGAGCCGTGGCGGGTGTCCAGCCCATGGCCGTCCCCAACGACTCGGGGGCGAATGCCGCCACCGCCGGGGTGCCGTCCCCACCCAGCGTCTCGTCGGCATCGAGCACCCCGAGTCCGGGACCGCCGGGGGTCTCGACGCCGGTGTCTTCGGTGGCGGGGTGCAGCACGGTCCACTGGTAGGCCAGCTGAAGGCGGCGGACCTCGATCCGGCGGGACTCGATCTCGACGCGTCCGGCCTCGGCGAGCACGCCGGCGGGGTCGAGGTCTCCAACCTCGTGCCGCTCTCCGGGTGCCGCGCTCATGAGACGATCCAAGCATCGACCACCGACAGTGGAGGGCGCCAGAAGCCCTTGTCCACAAGGGTTCTGAGAAATTGTTGGAAGTTCCTTTGGGTGGTGGTTTCGACGCTCGTCGCTGGCTTTCCTCGCACCTCAACCACCGAGACGACGTGCGCCGACGGTTGCGGGTCGCAGGGACACACGCCCCCCGTGGCAGGCTGGACATCGTGCCGGACGTCGCCGACCTCGTGCTCCTGTTGGCGCGCCGCGTGGCCGGATGCCCGGGAGGTACTTCGGCTGAGCTGCTCGCGGCGCTGGGCATCCCGGGCGGGCTGGTGACGTCCTTCGGGTCGGAGGTTGTCGACCCGCCGCCTCCCGGCCTGGCCGAGGTACGCATCCACGGCGGCGTCGCCAGCCTGGCGACGGTGGACCTACGGCCGGAAGGGACGCTGACCCTCGGCGGCCTCGACGCCCGGCTCGGCGCGCGCCAGGAGCTTCCGCGCGTCCACTACGACGACCCGCACACGTCGGCGTACATCGTGGTCACCGACGACCCACCCGGTCGCTGCACCGTGTTCGCCCGCAGCCGGGGTACGGCGACCGACGCCGTCGTCGAGTCCGTCCTGCTCCGCACGGAGCCGAGACCCTAGACCGGCGTACGCCCGTCGTTGTCCTTGTTGCGGATGCCGATCTTGTCGCCCAGCCAGACGAGCGGGTCGAACTTCTTGTCGGCGACGCGCTCCTTCATCGGGATGATCGCGTTGTCAGTGATGTGGATGCCCTCGGGGCAGACCTCGGTGCAGCACTTGGTGATGTTGCACATGCCGAGCCCTGCGGCGTCCTGGGCGCGCTCGCGGCGGTCGGCGGTGTCGAGGGGGTGCATGTCGAGCTCGGCGTACCGGAGGAAGAACCGCGGACCGGCGAAGGCCTCCTTGTTCTCCTCGTGGTCGCGCACGACGTGGCAGACGTTCTGGCACAGGAAGCACTCGATGCACTTGCGGAACTCCTGACCGCGCTCGACGTCCTCCTGCATCATCCGGCGCTTGCCGTCGGCGTCGCGGGGTCCGAGCTCGACGCCCGGGAGCTGGCGAGCCTTCTTGTAGTTGAAGGAGACGTCGGTGACGAGGTCACGGATCACGGGGTAGGCCCGCATCGGCGTGACCGTGATCGTCTCGGTCTCGTCGAAGTCCGAGAGCCGGCACATGCACATCAGCTTGGGCTTGCCGTTGATCTCGGCGGAGCAGGAGCCGCACTTGCCGGCCTTGCAGTTCCAGCGCACGGCCAGGTCGCCGGCCTGGGTCGCCTGGACGCGGTGGATCGCGTCGAGCACCACCTCGCCGGTCTCGACCTCGACGTCGTAGTCCTTGAGCTCGCCGCCCGACTTGTCGCCGCGCCACAGCCGCATCTTCAGGGTGTAGGCCACGTCAGGCTCCTTCGGAGTGGTTTCGAGGCTCGCAAGCTCGCACCTCAACCACCGATCGGGT
>CAWAIZ010000002.1:0-160154 GCA_963782155.1 uncultured Actinomycetota bacterium | reverse complement strand
TCGTTGAATCTGGCTGAAGCTGAGCTCGACGGGGGTCTCCCGGCCGAAGATCTCGACCAGCGCCTTGACGCGCTGGGCCTCGGCGTTGATCTCGGTGATCGTGGCGTGCAGCGTCGCGAACGGGCCGTCGACGACCATCACCGAGTCCGAGACGTCGAAGTCGGCGACCTCGACGGGCTTCTTGGTGGCCGCGCCACCGGCCGGCGTGGTGCCCGCGGCGGCGGCGGCGGCCTCGGCGGCGGCCACCACGGTCGGGGCCAGCATGTTCTCGACCTCGTCCATGCTCAGCGGCACCGGCTGGTGGCTGTGACCGACGAAGCCTGTCACCGACGGGGTGTGCCGGACTGCGGCCCAGGACTCGTCGGTGAGGTCCATCCGGACCAGGACGTAGCCGGGGAGCACGGTGCGCTTGACCATCTTGCGCTGGCCGTTCTTGATCTCCGCGACCTCTTCGGTCGGGACCACGATCTCGTGGATGTAGTCCTCCATGTGGAGGGAGGAGATGCGGTTCTCGAGGTTGGCGCGGACGCGGTTCTCCATGCCGGAGTAGGTGTGCACCACGAACCAGTCGCCGGGCTTGGCGTAGAGCTCGGCGCGGAAGGCCTCGAGCGGGTCCTCGGCCGCCGCGGGCTCCTCGTCCTCGGCGGACTCCTCGTCCTCGGCGGACTCATCGGCAGGCTCGTCGGCAGCGGCCTCGGCCTCGTCGACCGCGGCGGCGGGCTCCTCGGACTCCTCGGTGGACTCGTCCGCGGGCGCCTCGGCGGGCTCGTCGGTGGACTCGTCCGCGGGCGCCTCGGCGGGCTCGTCGGTGGACTCGTCCGCGGGCGCCTGGGCCTCCTCGGCGACCTCGTCGCCGAGCGGCAGCGCGTCGGCCGCCTCGGTGGTGGGCTCGGTCGTGGTCTCGGTCGTGGTCTCGGTGGACTCGAGGCCGGGTTCGTCCGCGGCCGTCTCGGCCTGCTCGGCGGCGTCCGTGGTCGGGACCTCGAGCTCCTCGGACTGGACCGCTTCGGACTGGTGCTGCTCGGACACGTGTTGCTCCATGACTGCTGGGGGCGGGTGGTTCGTGAGGTGGTGGGTGCCGGGTGCGGCGGCTACTGCGTCGCGCCGCCGGAGAAGACCCAGAAGACGAGCTTGCCGAAGCCGAGGTCGAGCAGCGAGACGATCGCGATCATGACGAGCACGAACACCATCACCACCAGGAAGTAGGTGACCAGCTGCTCCTGCGTCGGCCAGACCACCTTGCGCAGCTCGGCGACGACCTGGCGGTAGAACGTGGCCGGACTGGTGCGCTTCTCGGCGTCACGACCCCGCTCACGCGGGCCGCGCACGGCCTTGCTGTCCGACACTGCTTCCACCTTCCGATCGAGTTCCCCCGATCAATCTGCAGGGGACATTTCGCAGGGCACGAGGGACTTGAACCCCCAACCTTCGGTTTTGGAGACCGATGCTCTGCCAGTTGAGCTAGTGCCCTCCGGTGAGGCTCCGATGGGCAGGCTTGAGCCTGTGGGAGACCACCAAGGAGCGAGTCTACGTGGAACGCCGAAGCCTCGTCCAAACCCCCCGGCAAACGGTATGCCCGAACTGCCCGGATCTACGATGAGCCCATGGCCGTCTCCGACACCCCCCGCGACCGTCGCGTCTCCCGGCGCATCGGCGCCATCGCCGAGTCCGCGACCCTCAAGGTGGACGCCAAGGCCAAGTCGCTGAAGGCCGAGGGCCGCCCGGTGATCGGGTTCGGCGCCGGCGAGCCGGACTTCCCGACGCCCGACTACATCGTCGAGGCGGCCGTCGACGCCTGCCGCGACCCGAAGAACCACCGCTACACCCCGGCCGGGGGCCTGCCGGAGCTGAAGAAGGCGATCGTCGAGAAGACACTGCGCGACAGCGGCCTCGAGATCGAGCCCAGCCAGGTGATGGTGACCAACGGCGGCAAGCAGGCGATCTACGGCGCCTTCGCCGCGATGCTCGACCCGGGGGACGAGGTGATCGTCCCGGCGCCGTACTGGACGACGTACCCCGAGGCGATCCAGCTCGCCGGCGGCGTGCCCGTGCCGGTGCTCGCCGACGAGACGCAGGGCTACAAGGTCACCGTCGAGCAGCTCGAGGCCGCCCGCACCGAGCGCACCAAGGTGCTGCTGTTCGTCTCCCCGTCCAACCCGACCGGCGCGGTCTACACCGCCGACGAGATCCGCGCGATCGGACGCTGGGTCGAGGACAACAACCTGTGGGCGCTGACCGACGAGATCTACGAGCACCTGGTGTACGACGGCGTGGACACCGGCTCGCTGCCGGTGCTGTGCCCCTACCTCCAGGACAACTGCGTCGTCGTCAACGGCGTGGCGAAGACCTACGCGATGACCGGCTGGCGGGTGGGCTGGATGATCGGCCCGCCCGACCTCATCAAGGCCGCCGCCAACCTCCAGTCGCACGCGACCTCGAACGTCGCCAACGTCTCGCAGCGGGCGGCCCTCGCGGCCCTCACCGGCGACCTGACCGCGGTCGAGGCGATGAAGGCCGCCTTCGACCGGCGCCGGAAGACGATCGTCTCGATGCTCAACGAGATCGAGGGCGTCTACTGCCCCACACCCGAGGGCGCGTTCTACGCCTACCCGTCGGTCAAGGGGCTGCTCGGCAAGGAGTACGACGCGCAGGTCGTCGACACCTCCGCCGCCCTGGCGGAGTACATCCTGGACACCGCCGAGGTCGCGGTCGTGCCGGGCGAGGCGTTCGGCTCACCGGGTTACCTACGGCTGTCCTACGCCCTCGGCGACGACGACCTCATCGAGGGCATCACCCGGCTACAGAAGCTGTTCGCTTGAGCAGGTACAGCGCTTGAGGGACCTGTCGCTTCTCCCGAAGGCGCACCTCCACCTGCACTTCACGGGGTCGATGCGACATCCGACCCTGGTCGAGCTCGCGCACCGCGACGGGATCGTGCTCCCCGACTCCCTCGAGGAGGACTGGCCGCCGCAGCTGAGCGCCGCGGACGAGAAGGGCTGGTTCCGCTTCCAGCGCCTCTACGACGTCGCCCGGTCGGTGCTGCGGACGCCGGCCGACGTACGCCGCCTGGTCCTGGAGGCGGCCGAGGACGACGTCCGCGACGGTGGGCGGTGGCTGGAGATCCAGGTCGACCCGTCCGGGTACGCCGCGAGGTTCGGCGGCATCACCGCGTTCACCGACCTGGTGCTCGACTGCGTCCGCGATGCGTCCGCGCGCACCGGTCTCGGCATCGCGGTGGTCATCGCGGCGAACCGCACGCGCCACCCGATGGACGCCCGGACACTGGCCCGGCTCGCGGTGCAGTACGCCGACCACGGGGTGGTCGGGTTCGGCCTCTCGAACGACGAGCGGCGCGGGACCACCGCGGAGTTCGCGCCGGCGTTCCGGATCGCCGAGCGCGGCGGTCTCGCCCTGGTCCCGCACGGCGGAGAGCTCGTCGGGCCCGAGTCGGTGCGCACCTGCCTGGACGCCCTGCACGCCGACCGGCTGGGCCACGGCATCCGCTCGGTCGAGGACCCCGCGCTGCTGGAGCGCATCGTCGAGCGGGAGATCGCCCTCGAGGTGTGCCCGGTCTCGAACGTCGCCCTCGGGGTCTACTCCGACCTCACGTCGGTGCCACTCCCCCAGCTGCTCGAGGCCGGCGCCACCGTGGCCCTGGGTGCCGACGACCCGCTGCTGTTCGGCTCCCAGCTGGCCGGGCAGTACGCCACCATGCGCGCCGCCCACGAGCTCTCCGACGAGCAGCTCGCCGAGCTGGCCCGGATGTCGGTGCGCGCGTCCCGAGCCCCGTCGGACGTCGTGAAGACCCTGCTCCACGACATCGACGGGTGGCTGGCCACCGAGGGCTAGTGGTTGCCGACGGAGATTCGTCGGGGGTGGCCCGTGCTCCTGGTGCGTGCATCGCAAGGCGCCGGAGCGAAGCCATACCTTGTCGTCTCGCGAGCGACGGCAACGCCGCGAGGTGCGTGCCGGGAGTGCGGGACACCCGACGAATCTCCGTTGGTGACCACTAGCCCGCGACGTACTCGGCCAGGTGCTTGCCCGTGAGCGTCTTCTTCTTCGCGACCAGGTCGGCCGGGATGCCCTCGAAGACGACCTTCCCGCCGTCGTGGCCGGCGCCGGGGCCGAGGTCGATGATCCAGTCGGCGTGGGCCATCACGGCCTGGTGGTGCTCGATGACGATGACCGACCGGCCCGACTCGACCAGCCGGTCCAGCAGGCCGAGGAGCTGCTCGACGTCGGCGAGGTGCAGGCCGGTGGTCGGCTCGTCGAGCACGTAGACGTCGCCCTTCTCGGCCATCTGGGTGGCCAGCTTGAGCCGCTGGCGCTCGCCGCCCGACAAGGTGGTGAGCGGCTGGCCGAGGGTGAGGTACCCGAGGCCGACGTCGGCGAGCCGGTCCAGCACCTTGTGCGCCGCAGGCGTCGCGGCGTCGCCCTCGCCGAAGAACCGCACGGCCTCCTCGACCGGCATCGCGAGCACCTCGCTGATGTTCTTGCCGCCGAGGGTGTACTCGAGCACCGCCGCCTGGAAGCGCCGCCCCTCGCACTCCTCGCAGGTCGTCTCCACCGTGGCCATCACGCCGAGCTCGGTGTAGATCACACCGGCGCCGTTGCAGGAGGAGCAGGCGCCTTCGGAGTTGGAGCTGAACAGGGCGGGCTTGACGCCGTTGGTCTTCGCGAATGCCTTGCGGATCGGCTCGAGCAGCCCGGAGTACGTCGCCGGGTTGCTGCGGCGGGACCCGCGGATCGCACCCTGGTCGACCACCACGACCCCGTCACGGCCGGCGACCGACCCGTGGATCAGCGAGCTCTTGCCCGAGCCCGCGACGCCGGTGACCACGACGAGTGCACCGAGCGGGATGTCGACGTCCACGTCCTGCAGGTTGTGTGTCCTGGCACCCCGCACCTCCAGAACGCCCTTCGGCTCACGCACGGACTCCTTCAGGGACGCTCGGTCGTCGAGGTGGCGGCCGGTCACGGTGTCGCTGGCGCGCAGGGCCTCGACCGTGCCCTCGAAGACCACCTCGCCCCCCGCCGTACCGGCGCCGGGGCCGAGGTCGACGACGTGGTCGGCGATGGCGATGGTCTCGGGTTTGTGCTCGACCACCAGCACGGTGTTGCCCTTGTCGCGCAGCTGCAGGAGGAGCTTGTTCATCCGCTCGATGTCGTGCGGGTGCAGCCCGATGGTGGGCTCGTCGAAGACGTAGGTGACGTCGGTCAGCGAGGAGCCGAGGTGCCGGATCATCTTGGTCCGCTGGGCCTCTCCACCGGAGAGGGTGCCGGCGGGCCGGTCGAGGGAGAGGTACCCCAGGCCGATCTCGGCGAACGAGTCGAGCAGGTGCCGCAGCCCGGTGAGGAGCGGCCCGACCGACGGCTCGTCGAGCTTGCGCACCCACTCGGCGAGGTCGCTGATCTGCATCTCGCAGAGCTCGGCGATGTTCTTGCCGTGGACCTTGGACGACCGGGCCTCCTTGCTGAGCCGGGTGCCGTCGCACTCGGGGCAGGTCTGGAAGGTGATCGCGCGCCCCACGAATGCCCGGATGTGGGGCTGCATCGCCTCGACGTCCTTGGACAGCATCGACTTCTGGATCTTGGGGATCACGCCCTCGTAGGTGAGGTTGATGCCCTCGACCTTGATCTTGGTCGGCTCCCCGTAGAGGAGGTCGTCGAGCTGCTTCTTGGTGAACTTCTTGACCGGCTTGTCCATGTCGAAGCCGAAGCCCGCGAAGATCCGCCCGTACCAGCCGTCCATGCTGTAGCCGGGCACCGTGAGCGCACCTTCGGCAAGCGACTTGTCCTCGTCGTAGATCGCGGTGAGGTCGAAGTCGGAGACCGAGCCCATGCCCTCACACCGCGCACACATGCCGCCGAGGTAGACCGCCTCGCGGACGACGTTCTTCTCGACCCGGCCGCCGGCCTTCTCGGTGCTCATCACTCCGCTCGCCTTGCGGGTCGGGACGTTGAACGAGAACGCGGTCGGCGGACCCACGTGGGGCTGGCCCAGCCGGCTGAACAGGATGCGCAGCATGGCGTTGGCGTCGGTGGCGGTGCCGACGGTCGAGCGCGGGTTGGCGCCCATCCGCTCCTGGTCGACGATGATCGCCGTCGTCAGCCCCTCCAGGCGGTCGACGTCGGGACGCGACAGCGACGGCATGAACCCCTGGACGAACGCGCTGTAGGTCTCGTTGATCATCCGCTGCGACTCGGCGGCGATGGTGCCGAAGACGAGGGAGCTCTTGCCCGACCCCGAGACCCCGGTGAAGGCCGTGAGCCGGCGCTTGGGCAGCTCGACGCTGATGCCCTTGAGGTTGTTCTCGCGCGCTCCCTGGACACTGATCAGGTCGTGCTGGTCGGCGGCATGCTCGCTCATCGTGGCTCCAGGGGTCTGCGGGATCCGGCTCATGCGGGTCTGACGAAGGGCAGGCCCGTATTGTGACCGGATCCCGCAACCCCGGGCGCTCAGGCGTTGCGCAGGATCCTGAGCTGGACGCCGTTCGCGTACGTCGTGCAGTCGGCAAGGATCAGCTTGGTCTTGTCCTCGGCCGATTCCGGGAAGAGACGCTTGCCGCTGCCGAGGATGACCGGCCAGGTCATCAGCCTCCACTCGTCGACCAACCCGGCGTCGTACAGGGAGTGGACGAGCGTGGCGCTGCCCTGGACGAGCAGCGGCCCGCCCTCACCGTCCTTGAGGGCTCCGAGCTCCTCGACGCTGTTCAGGACATGGGTGTTGTTCCAGGTCGGGTCGCTGAGCGTGGTGGAGACGACGTACTTCGGCATCGTGTTGAAGCGGTCGGCGAACTCGCCGTCGCGGCTGGGCCACGCCGCCACGAACCCGTCGTAGGTGCGATGCCCCATGACGAGCGCCTCGGCCGCCATGGTCTCCTCGAACTTGAAGCCGTACATCGTCTCGTCGGTCTCGATGTCGAACGTCCAGCCGGTGTGCTTGAAGTCTTCTTCGCCGCCGGGCGCCTCCACGACGCCGTCGAGGGAGACGAACTCGGTCACGATGATCTCGCGCATGATGATGCCTTTCTCCGTCTGTGGGTTGCTGTCACCCTCACTACGAACGGCGTCCGACGAATCCGACGCGATCCGAGAAGCTGCTTCACCACGCGCGTGGGTGCGGCTCCCGGCGCTGGACCGGGAGTGTCGGACCCGGAGTCAGAGGGTGCAGCCGACCAGCACGGGCTCGTTGACGAGCGTGATGCCGAACTTCTCTCGTACGCCGTCGCGGACCTCGCGCGCCAGCCGCAGCAGCTGTTCGGTGGTGGCACCGCCCCGGTTGGTGAGGGCGAGCGTGTGCTTGGTCGACAGCGCCACGTCCTCGTCGCCGTAGCCCTTCCCGAAGCCCGCGTGCTCGATGAGCCAGGCGGCGCTGGTCTTCACCAGGGCACCGTCGGGGGCGTCGGACTGCGGCCACGCCGGTGCGCCGTCCGGAACCTGGTCGACGGGCAGCACCGGGTTGGTGAAGAACGAGCCGGCGCTCCACGTGTCGTGGTCGCCGTCGTCGAGCACCATGCCCTTGCGGCTGCGGAGCGTCAGCACGGCTTCGCGCACGGAGCCGATGAGCGCGCGCTCGCCGGGCTCGAGGTTCAGGGTGCGCGCGAGCTCGGCGTACTCGATCGGCCGGCCGTACGTGCCGAGCGGCAGCTGGAAGGTCACTTCCAGAACGACGTGGCGCCCGGGGTCCTGCTTGAACCGGCTGGTCCGGTAGCCGAATCCGCAGTCGGCAGAGGCGAAGGTGCGTACGCCGCGCAGCCTGCGGTCCCAGACCCGCACGCTCGCGATGGTCTGCGACACCTCCTGGCCGTAGGCGCCGACGTTCTGGATGGGGGTCGCACCGACGTACCCCGGGATGCCGGCGAGGGCCTCGATGCCCGCCCAGCGCCGCTCCGTCGCCTGTGTCACGAACGGGTCCCACGGCTCCCCGGCGGCGACCTTCACGGTGGCGCCGGAGCAGGATGCCTCGGTGTCGTCGTCGATGTCGGGCTCGATCCCGCGGGTGGCCACCTCGACGACGGTGCCGGGGAAGCCCTCATCGGCGACCACGACGTTGCTGCCGCCACCCAGCACGAGCACCGGCTCGCCGGCGGCGTCGGCGGCGGAGACCGCCTCGACCAGCTCGGTCTCGGTCTCGGCGCGGACCCATGAATTCGCCGCTCCCCCGAGCCGGAGGGTGGTGTGGTCGGCCAAGCGCCGGGCCGGCAGCTCAGGCACGGACGACGGCCTTGGGAGCGCCGAGCACCTTGGTGCCGGCGCAGGTCACCTCCAGCGCGATCGTGACGAGCCCGTCCTCCACGCTCTTGACCGTTCCGGCCACGACCACGTCGACGCCGCGGTCGTCGTCGGGTACGACGACCGGGTTGGTGAACTTGCAGCCGAGCTCGACGACCTCGGCGTCGCCCGTCCAGGTGCCGACCGCGCGGGCGGCCAGCGCCATGGTGTACATCCCGTGCGCGATCACTCCGGGCAGCCCGACGGCGGTGGCGACGCGGTCGGACCAGTGGATCGGGTTGAAGTCGCCGCTCGCGCCGGCGTAGCGGACCAGGTCCGCGCGGCGTACGGCGTAGGTCTGGGTCTCGAGGGCGTCGCCCGGGTTCATGCGTCCCCCCGGTGGACGAGCGTCGCGGAGGTCGTGCAGACCAGCTCGCCGCCGGCGTCGCGGATCTCGCTGCGGGTGCCGATGATGTCGTTGCCGCCGATCTGGCGCAGGCTGGCGACTGCGAGGGTGGCGGTCAGCTCGTCGCCGACGGCGATCGGCCGCGCGTAGGTGAACCGCTGCTCGCCGTGCACGATGCGCTGGAGCTCGACCCCGACGTCGGCGAGGAAGGCGTTCATCGCCTCGAAGGCCATCACGATCGGGAACGTCGCCGGCACCGGGCCCACGGCGCTCCCCGTGGCCGCTGCGAGCTCGCGGACCTTCTCGGCCGAGACCCGATAGGGCTGCGTCGGCGGGAACTCCCGGCCGACGAGGGACTGGTCGACGGGCATGTGAGCGACCCTAGTCGGGCACGACGGAGGAGTGCACGGCGTGGGTCGCCAGGTTGAGCAAGCCGTGCGACCGAGCTGGCGTCGTCTGACCGACTCGTCAGCGATCGTCGCGGTGCGCGGACCCGGAGGAGCGCTGACGCATCGGGAAGGGACAGCAAACGACCCGCCCGAGGTGCTCGGGCGGGTCGTCGAGGAGAACGGGTCAGCGCGTCTCGCGGTGCGGCTGGTGCAGCCGGCAGCGCGGGCAGAACTTCTTCAGCTCCATGCGGTCGGGGTCGTTGCGCCGGTTCTTCTTGGTGATGTAGTTGCGCTCCTTGCACTCGGTGCACGCGAGCGTGATCTTGGGGCGAACGTCTGAGCCTTTGCCTGCCACGGTGTGTCCTTCGGTCGGTGTTGCGTGTCGCAGTAGCGGGGGCGGGATTCGAACCCGCGACACCACGATTATGAGCCGTGTGCTCTAACCACCTGAGCTACCCCGCCGGGGATCGAGAGCCCCTTTACGGAATCGAACCGTAGACCTTCTCCTTACCATGGAGACGCTCTGCCGACTGAGCTAAAGGGGCAACGACCGTTGAGGATACACAGGCGGTCAGGTGACCACGAAATCCTCTGAACGCCGCTCCGACCCGGCTTGTTCCGCGGTCGATCCGAGCGACGATCAGGCGGTGCCGCAACCCCTCCGGTGACAGCCGACGAGGTGGTCGTCGACGATGCCGATGGCCTCCATCAGGGCATACATCGTGGTCGGCCCGACGAACACGAAGCCCTTCTTCTTGAGGCCCTTGGAGAGGGCGACCGACTCCGCCGAGGTGGTCACCATCTCCTCGGTGGTCTGCGGCGCCGGGCCCACCTCGGGCCGGAAGCCCTCGACGTACGCCGGCAGCCCGCCCTCGTCACGCAGCGCCACCGTCGCCCGGGCGTTGGTGATCGCGGCGTCGACCTTCAGCCGGTTGCGGACGATGCCGACGTCGGCCATCAGCCGGGCGCGGTCGGCGTCGGCGTAGGCCGCCATCGTCTCGGCGTCGAAGCCGGCGAAGGCCGCCCGGAAGGCCAGTCGCTTGTTCAGGATCGTCAGCCAGGACAGTCCCGACTGGAACGCCTCCAGGGTCAGCCGCTCGAGGTAGGCGGACTCGCCGCGGACGGGCATCCCCCACTCGGTGTCGTGGTACTCGCGGTTGACGGGGTGGCCGGCCGCCCACGGACAGCGGGCCAGGCCGTCGTCGCCGACGATCGGTCCGGGCACGGGGACGATGGTGCCAGCCGCCTCCGACATGGTGGTTTCGAGGCTCGTCGCTAGCGCTCCTCGCACCTCAACCACCGAACATCCGGCATTTCGGTGGTTGGGGTGTGAGGGCCGCCAGGCCCGAGCCTCGAAACCACCTCACGGCTACGAGCGGGGTTTGAGGCGGGCAGTCGGCACCGGCGGAGCGGGGATGGGCGGCAGGTGGTCGTCGAGCACGATGCCGAACCGGCCTTCGGCGACGTCCTGGCTGTCGCCGACGACCTCGCCGTCGCGGGTGACCTGGGCCTGCCACTCATCGCGGAAGGCGACGACCTCCTCGTGCGTGCGTGCGACGAAGTTCCACCACATCACGATCTGCTCGCCGAACGGCGGGCCGCCGAGCAGCATCACCCGGCTCGCCTCGAGCGCCTCGAGGGTGAGGGTGGCGGGGCCCGCCTCGACGTACCCCATCTCGGCCGGCTTCACCTGCTGCCCGGCCACGACCACCGAGCCGGTGTCGACGAGCACACCGTGCTCGAACGAGGTGTCCACGTCGAGGACCAGCACCGCGCCGGGGTCCAGCACGACCTCGGCGCCCAGCAGCGGGGTGGCGGTCTCGACGGGCGAGGTGTGCCCGAGAGAGGTGCCGAGGAACACGTGCGCCGACCAGCCGTCCGCGGTGAGGGTCGGCGGCGCGTAGTGGTCGAAGGCGGCCGGGCTGTCGCGGGCGTCGTCGGGGAGCGCCACCCAGAGCTGGACGCCGTGGAGCGTGGTGGTGCCGGGGGTCGAGACCTCCGAGTGGCTGACCCCGCGGCCTCCGGTCATCAGGTTGAGCTCTCCGGGCCGCACCAGCGCGTGGTGACCGGCGGAGTCACGGTGCTCGACCTCGCCGGCGAACAGCCAGCTCACGGTCTGGAGCCCGGTGTGCGGGTGGGGCGGCACGACCATGCCGCCGGTCTTGGCGACGGGGTCGGGGCCGTAGTGGTCGGCGAAGCACCAGGCACCGACCAGCGAGCGTTCGCGCTGCGGGAGGGTGCGGCGTACGCGCATCGCCCGCAACCCGCCGAGAGGTACGTCGCGGGGCGTCAGCACCTGGGTCACGACCGCTGCTCCTCGTCCTAGGGCGCCTGAGCCTTCCGCACGTCCGGATGTGCGCCTCCGCCCAGGCCTTCCTGCTGGGTGCCTACCGTACGTCCAGGTGGTTTCGAGGCTCGTCGCGCTCCTCACACCTCGACCACCGAGCATGCGCCTAGCTGTTCGAGTAGACCGCGGGCCCCCCGTCATGGAAACCGTCGCCGGAGCGGTCGGGTCCGCGGCCGGCCCAGGTCCAGGCGTACGCCGGGTCCTCGGCCGCCAAGCCCGCCTCGCCGAAGTCGAGGGGCACGAACGTGTCGATCATGACCGCGAGCTCCTCGAAGGCCTCCGCGCCGAGGGAGGCCTCGATGGCGCTCGGCTGCGGGCCGTGGGCATGACCGCCCGGGTGCAGCGAGATCGAGCCGATGTTGATGCCGGACCCCTTGCGAGCCTCGTAGTCGCCGCCGACGTAGAACATCACCTCGTCGGAGTCGACGTTGGAGTGGTAGTAGGGCACCGGGATCGCCAGCGGGTGGTAGTCGACCTTGCGCGGCACGAAGTTGCAGACCACGAAGTTGTGGCCCTGCCACACCTGGTGCACCGGCGGCGGCTGGTGCACCTTGCCGGTGATCGGCATGTAGTCCTCGACGTTGAAAGTGTGCGGGTAGAGGCAGCCGTCCCACCCGACCACGTCGAACGGGTGGGTGGCGTAGGTCAGCCGGCTGCCGCCGACCCCGCCGGGCACGTTGCTCACCCGGTGCTTGACCAGTACCTCGACGTCGGTGCCCTCGACGATGTGCGTTTCGGTGGGGCCGTGGAGGTCGCGCTCGCAGTACGGCGCGTGCTCGAGCAGCTGCCCGTACCTCGAGAGGTAGCGCTTGGGCGGGGCGATGTGGGAGTTGGCCTCGATCGCGTACAGGCGGCTGGGCTCCGCGGGCACCCAACGGTGGTCAGTCGCCCGCGGGATCAGCACGTAGTCGCCCGTGCGGTAGGCCAGCACCCCGAACACCGTCTCGACGGTGCCGGCGCCCTCCTGGACGTAGACGCACTCGTCGCCGATCGCGTTGCGGTAGAGCGGGGACGGGCCGGTGCCGGTCACGACGTAGCTGATGCGCACGTCGTTGTTGCCGAGCACCAGCCGGCGACCCTCCACCGGGCAGGCGCCGCCGCCCTCACCCGGTGCAGGGAACAGGCCGTGCAGCCTGAGGTGCCGCGGCTTGAGGGGGTGGTTCGGGGTCCGCACCTGGTCCGGCAGCTCCCACACCTGGCTGTCGACGATCGCGGACGGGACGCCGCGGTGGTACAACAGCGAGGAGTCCGAGCTGAACCCCTCCTCCCCCATCAGCTCCTCGCGGTAGAGGAACCCGGTCTCGTCGCGGTGCTGGGTGTGCCGCTTCGGAGGGATCGACCCGACGGCGCGGTAGTAGGCCATGACGGCAGGTTAGCCAGTGGCGGCTTAGAGCCTGGTCGCCGGCTTTCCTCGCACCTCAGCCGGCGAACGAGGGCAGGCGGTAGCGGAGCCAGACGCTGCCGGTCGTGGTCGGCGCGGCCTCCAGGAGCTCCATCTCGACCCGCTCGGGCAGCTGGTCGAACAGCCGCGGGCCGACGGGGTCCAGGACCCGACCGACCGCCAGGCACAGCTCGTCGACGAGCCCGGCGGCCAGCAGCGACTTCGCCAGCGTGATGCTGGCGTGCACGCCGATGTCCCCGCTGTGGCGCGCCTTGAGACCGGCCACCAGGTCGGGCAACGGTCCCTCGACGGCCTCGGCGGGCGTCCAGTCACCCGTCAGCGGGGACGAGGTGACGACGTACTTCGGCGCCGCGTTGATGAAGCCCGCGAACGGCTGCTCGTCGGAAGTCGGCCAGTACCGCGACCACTCGTCGTACGTCGTCCGGCCGAGGAGCACCGCCTCCTGGCGGTCGAGCATCGCGGCCTCGTGCCGCTCGAGGTCGGCGTCGAAGGCCGGCGCACCCGGCCGGTCCGGGGTCTCGGGGAAGTAGCGGTGCGGATCCTCGGTCGCGCCGTCGAGCGAGACGAGGGTGTAGACGACGAGCTTGGTCACGTTTGTCCTCCGGTCGTGGTTCATGTCCAGTAGACGTGCAGACAGGGCGCGCTTCGACAGCTCATCGGCCCTTCGGGCAGGCCTTAATGCATCGCGGTGGTCGGCGGGCCCTCCTACCCTGGCAGGGCGATGCGCGACTTTCCTCCGGTGATCGACACCTTCTACGCGCGCAGCGGGGGCGAGGCCTCTGCTGCGCCGGACACGCGCACGCCGTTCCGGTTCCTGCTCTGGATGCTCCGCATCCAGTGGCCCGTCATCCTCACCACGGCGACCCTGGGCCTGCTCTGGCAGCTGCCGCCGATGGTCGGCCCCTGGATCGTCGGCCGTGCGGTCGACGAGGGGATCGTGCCGGGAGACCCGCGGGCCACGCTCCAGTGGGCCGCGGTCCTGCTCGTGGTGACGATGATCGGGGCCCTGTTCGGGATCGTCATGCACACCTACATCGTGCGGACCTGGCTGATCGCGCTCTACGGCACGATGAAGATGGTCACCCGCAAGGCCGCCCAGATGGGGCACGTGCTCCCGCGGCGCACCCCGACCGGCGAGGTGCTGTCGGTCGCCTCGAGCGACTCCGACGAGTTCGGTGCGCTGACCGAGATCCTGGCCCGGGTCTGGACCCAGCTGGTCGCCTACGTCGTGGTTGCCCTGATCGTGCTGAGCACGTCGGTCCAGCTCGGCGTGCTGCTGCTCGTGGCCGCGCCGGTGCTGGTCGGCGCGTCGTACCCGCTCCTCAAGCCGCTCCATCGCCGCCAGGAGGTCGAGCGCGCGCGCAACTCCGACCTGACCTCCTTGGCCACCGACATCGTGGCGGGCTTGCGGATCCTCCGAGGGATCGGCGGCGAGCGGACGTTCGGCAGCAACTACGCCGGCCAGTCGCAGCTCGCTCGGCAGGCCGGCCAGTCGGCCGGCATCTGGCAGGCCGCCATCGAGGCGGTCGGCGTGCTGTTCTCCGGAGTGTTCGTGGTGCTGCTGGTCTGGCTCGGCACCCGCCAGGTGATCAGCGGCGACCTCACCATCGGTCAGCTGATCAGCTTCCTCGGCTACGCACTGTTCATGATCTACCCGATCCAGACCTTCTTCGAGTTCGCCCAGAAGGTCACGCGAGCGCTGGTCTCCGCGCAGAAGGCGATCGCGATCTTCGAGCAGCGCCCGCCGTGGATCGAGGCGGCCGACCCGCAGCCGCTGCCCGCGCACGGCGACCTGCTGGACGCCCGGACCGGGTTCGTCGCCCACGAGGGTCAGCTGACGATCGTGGTGGGCGCCGTGCCCGAGGACACCGCCGCGCTGGCGGACCGGCTGGGCCGCTACCTGTCCCCCGACACCGAGCCCGTCAGCCAGAAGCTGGGCGAGGGCGTCAAGGGCCGGGCCGCCCGCCGGGCCCGGGCCGAGCGTGCCGCCGACCGGAAGCGACTGGCCCTGCTCGACGAGGAGCGCGCCCGCGCCGCGTGGGGGGTCACCCTCGGCGGCCTGGACCTGGCCGCGGCCAGGCTCGACGACGTACGCCGGCGGATCCTGGTCAGCGACAGCGCCAGCCAGCTGTTCGCCGGCACCCTCCAGGACGCCGTCGACCCGCATGACCGGCTGACCCGCGAACAGGCCGAGGAGGCCTTGCGTGTCGCGAACGCCGAGGACGTGTACGACGCGTTGCCCGGTGGCTGGCAGGGCCGCCTCGACGAGCGCGGCCGGGGTCTGTCCGGCGGCCAGCGGCAACGGGTCGTGCTGGCGCGAGCGCTGGCGCAGGACGCCGACATCCTCGTGCTGGTCGAGCCGACGTCGGCGGTCGACGCGCACACCGAGGCGAGGATCGCCGAGCGGGTGGCCGACGTGCGCCGCGGGCGCACGACCGTCGTGACCACCGTGTCCCCGCTGTGGCTGCACCACGCCGACCGGATCGTGCTGGTGCAGGACAACCGGGCGATCGCCGCGGGCACGCACGAGGACCTGCTGCTCGACAGCCCGGAGTACCGCCGCGTGGTCACCCGCGCGATGGACGCCAACGGGGAGGGGGTGGGTTCGCGTGGTTGACCTGCTCGCCACCTCGCCGGACACGTGGCGCGACCGTTCCGCCGAGCCGCCCGTCATCCCCACCGAGCTGGTTCCGCCGCGGGAGGGGTCGTTCGCCGACCGCGTCACCGCCCTGCGCCGCCGCCACGCGTTGCGAGAGCGCCGGGCGCTGGAGAACTACGCCCAGTCACGCAAGCCCGAGCGCGGCTGGCCGGTCGCCGACAACCAGGCGGTGCTGCACTTCCTCCGCGCGCTGCTGCGCGACCGCAAACGGGTGTTCGTGCTGCTGGTCGCCCTCAACGGCCTGGCGGCGGCCGCCGGCCTCGTCGTACCCCGGCTTCTCGGCGCGCTGATCAACCGGACCGTGGACGGCGACGCCGCGTCGTCGCTGAACACCCTGGCCCTGCTGGTGGTCGGCGTCGTCTGCACCCAGGCGTTGCTGACGTTCCTGGCGCAGCGGACCTCGACGATCTTCGGGCAGGACCTGCTGTCGTCGGCGCGCGAGTACATCGTGCGCACGATCCTCAAGCTGCCGCTGGGTCGCGTGGAGAGCGCGAGCAGTGGCGACCTGGTCACCCGCGTCACCCGCGACGTGGGCACCATGAGCCGGTCGGTGCAGTACGGCGTCCCGATGTCGATCATCTCCGGCCTCACGGTGGTGCTCTCGATCATCGCGATGCTGCTCAACTCGCTGGTGCTCGCGGTGCCGTCGCTGATGGTGATCGCGCTGGCCTACCCGCAGGTGCGCAGGTACCTCCGCAAGGCGCCGAAGGGCTACATCAACGAGGGCGCGACGTACTCCCGCATCAACTCCACCCTGACCGAGACGGTCGAGGGCGCCCGCACGGTGGAGGCGCTCGGGCTCGCCGACCGCCGCGTCCAGGCCGGCGACGACGACATCGCGATCTCGGCCCAGGCCGAGCGCTACACCATGACCCTGCGCAACCTGCTCTTCGCCGTCATCGACGTCGCTTTCAACATGCCGCGCGTGATCACGCTGCTGGTCGGGGCGTGGGGCTACCACGAGGGCTGGGTCTCGCTCGGTCAGATCACCGCAGCGGTGCTGTACGTCGAGGCGCTGAGCGGACCGCTGGACCGCCTCGTCGGCGAGGTCGACCGGCTCCAGGTCGGCGCGGCGTCGACCAGCCGCCTGCTCGGCATCGCCCAGGTGCCGCCGGACCGGGTCGCGGGCGACCGGCTGCCCGACGGGCCCAAGCTGGTCGGCGAGGACCTACGGTTCGCCTATCGCGAGGGCCACGACGTGCTGCACGGCGTCGACCTGGACCTGCGCACCGGCGAACGACTGGCGATCGTGGGCCCTTCCGGCTCGGGCAAGTCGACGCTCGGCCGGCTGCTGTCCGGCATCAACGGCCCGCGCACCGGGTCGGTCACGGTCGGCGGCGTCGAGCTGGTCGAGCTTCCGCTGGAGACGTTGCGCACCGAGGTCGCGCTGGTCACCCAGGAGCACCACGTGTTCAAGGGCTCGGTCCGCGACAACATCGTCCTGGCGCGCGAGGACTCGGGCGACGACGCAGTCTGGAACGCGCTCGGCGCGGTCGGGGCCGACGACTGGGTCGCCCGCTTCCCGGCGGGCCTGGACACCCAGATCGGCTCCGGCAACACCCAGCTGACGCCGGCCCAGGCCCAGCAGGTGGCCCTCGCGCGGCTGATCATCGCCGACCCGCACACGCTGGTCCTCGACGAGGCGACCTCGCTGATCGACCCCCGCACGGCCCGCACCCTCGAAGGCTCGATGAACGCCCTCCTCGGGGGCCGCACCGTGGTCGCGATCGCCCACCGCCTGCACACCGCCCACGACGCCGACCGGATCGCGGTCGTCATCGACGGCAAGATCGTGGAGCTCGGCTCGCACCACGAGCTGGTCGCGCAGGGCGGCGAGTACGCCGCGCTGTGGCGGGCCTGGACGTCCTAGCCCGCTCGGCCTTGCTCGGGGGGTTGGGGGGTTGGGGGGTTGGGGGGTTTCATCAAGGTATGTGGTCGAACCCGCACTTCCCTAGGCCTACAGAGCTGGGGAGGTGCGGACTCACCTACATACCTTGATGAAACCGCGCCCCCGCCTGCTCACCTGGTCCTCGGTTCGCCAGTCGAGCCGGACCCCATCGGTACCCACGCCGCGTTGCCGCGACCATTGGCACCACCAGGGTCGCTGGTGCGAGGGTGAGGGGATGCTTCCCGAACCCTGGCGAGGACTGGTCGACGACGCGGCGGTGTTCCCGCCGGGCGACGCATCGCTGCCCGAGGCCCTGGCGGCGTACGTCGGACGGCGGGGCGCGTGGTACGCCGACCTGGTCGGCTCGTTCGTGGTCACCGACGTGGCCGTGCCCGAGGTGACCGAGGCCGTGCCCGTCTCGGTCGTGGTGACCGGCGGGGCCGGCGCTATCGCCGGCGCGCTGAAGCTCGCGGCCAAGGCCGACCTCGCCGTCGCGGGTCTCGAGATCGCCCTGCGCGACCCCGACGACCTGCCGGGCAACGCGCGCCGGGTGACCGCGGCGGTGGACGCCGCGCGCGGCGAGGGGTCGCTGGGCGACGAGGTCCCGGTGTACGTCGAGCTGCCGCAGAGCGAGGTGACCCCGTCCTGGCTGGCCGCAGCCGACGTGGTCGCCGAGGGCGAGCACCGGCTGAAGTTCCGTACCGGCGGTCTCGAGGCCGACCGGTTTCCCAGCCCCGCGACGCTGGCCGCCTGGATCGACGGGGCGCTCGACCGCGAGACTCCGTTCAAGTGCACGGCCGGGCTGCACCACGCGATCGCGCATCGCGACCACGACACGGGCTTCGCCCACCACGGCTTCCTCAACGTGCTGCTCGCGACCCGGCAGGCCTTCGACGGGGCGTCCCCCGCGGAGGTGGCCATCCTGCTGGCCGACCACTACCCCAACGACCTGGTCGCGCTGGCGCGCACGAGCGACCTGGCCGGGGCGCGGCGGTGGTTCGTCTCGTTCGGTTCGTGCAGCGTGCAGGATCCGATCGACGACCTCGTCGGTCTCGGACTGGTGGAGGAGCGCGCGTGAGCAGCTGGGTCGACGGCGCGGCCGGGTCGGCGTACGACGCCGACAACCTGCCGTACGGCGTGTTCGTGCGGGAGGGCGAGGAACCGCGGGTCGGCGCCCGGATCGGCGACTACGTGCTCGACCTCGCGCCGGTGGCGGCGACCGAGATGCTCGACGTGCACGCAGTGTTCGGCGAGCCCACCCTCAACGAGTTCCTCCGCCAGGGTCGGCCGGTCTGGGACTCCATCCGCACCTGGCTGGTCGGGCTGGTCACCGACGAGACCGAACGGGACCTGGTCGAGCCGCACCTGGTGCCGCTGTCCGACGTGGCGCTCCGGATGCCGTTCGCGGTGGGCGACTACGTCGACTTCTACGCCTCGCTCGACCACGCCTCCAACGTGGGCAAGATCTTCCGCCCCGACGCCGAGGCGCTGCTGCCGAACTGGCGCCACCTGCCGGTCGGGTACCACGGCCGGGGCGGCACCGTCGTGCCCAGCGGTACGCCGGTGATCCGTCCCTCGGGCCAGCGGGTCTCGACAAGCTCGACCGACGAACCTCCGGGCCCGGTCTTCGGGCCGAGCACCCGGCTCGACATCGAGGCCGAGCTCGGGTTCGTTGTCGGCGGACGGACCGTGCTGGGTGACTCCGTGTCTGCGGACGCCTTCGCCGACCACGTGTTCGGCGTCGTCGGCCTCAACGACTGGTCCGCGCGCGACATCCAGGCCTGGGAGTACGTGCCGCTCGGGCCGTTCCTCGGCAAGTCCTTCGCGACCTCGATCTCGGCCTGGGTCACCCCGCTGGCGGCCTTCGACGACGCCTGGGTCGACCTGCCCGGCCAAGACCCCGAGCCCCTGCCGTACCTCGCCCCCGGCGACACCAACGGCCTCGACATCGACGTCGAGGTCGTGCTGAACGGCGAGGTCGTCAGCCGGCCGCCGTACCGCACCATGTACTGGTCCCCCGCACAGATGCTTGCCCACCTCACCGTGAACGGCGCGAGCATCCGGCCCGGCGACCTGTTCGCCTCCGGCACCATCAGCGGTCCGGACAAGGACCAGCGAGGCTCGTTCCTGGAGATGTGCTGGGGCGGGCAGGAGCCGATGGCGGACGGACGCACGTTCCTCGTCGACGGCGACGAGGTGGTGCTCAGGTACTCCGCCCCCGGTACGGGCGGCGGGCGGATCTCGCTCGGTGAGGTGGCTGGACGGGTCGAGCCGGCCCGCTGACCCCGCTCCACGCCGTACCTGGCGTGCGTTCCCTGAACATGACGGGCACTCCTCGCCCTGACATGTTCAGGGATCCCCGGTCAGCCGGGGAATCCTTCCCCGCCGAGAACCGCGCACAGCCGAGCGGCGCGCTCGCTGGCGAACACCTCGTCGAGGAGGATCGGGCGACCGTCGGGACCGGAGAGGGGCACCCGCCAGTTGGGGTACTCGTCGATGGTGCCGGGCTGGTTCTGCGCACGGCGGTCGCCGACGGCGTCGGTGAGGGCCAGGCAGCGCAGCCGGGACGACGTACGCGTGAGGTACGCATGCAGCGCCTCGACGATGCCCGGCACGTCCGCGCCGACCTCGGAGAGCAGGCCGACGCGGCGCAGCTCGCCGAGCCAGGCCTCGCGCTCGACGGCGTCGACGGCGAGCTCCTCCTGGACGGGCCGGGTGAGCAGGCCGAGGGAGTCGCGGAGCCGGACGTGGTCGCCGGCGAGGTACCCCGCCGTCGGGGGCAGGTCGTGCGTCGTCACCGACGCCAGGCACCACTCGCGCCAGCGCTCGGCGGGGAGCGGGCCGCCGCCTCCGTCATGGTCCATCTCGAACCAGAGGATGGAGGTACCGAGGATGCCGCGCGCGGCGAGGTACGTGCGGACCCACGGCTCCACCGTCCCGAGGTCCTCGCCGACAACCACCGCGTCTGCGCGATGCGCCTCCAGCGCCAGGATCCCGATCAGCGCCTCGTGGTCGTAGCGCACGTACGTGCCGGCAGTCGGCCCGGCGCCCTTCGGGATCCACCAGAGGCGGAACAACCCGATCACGTGGTCGACCCGCAACCCGCCGGCGTTGCGCAGGGCGCCGGCGACCATCCGACGGAACGGGTCGTACGCCGCCTCGGCGAGGCGGTCGGGACGCCACGGCGGCTGCTGCCAGTCCTGGCCCTGCTGGTTGTACGGGTCCGGTGGCGCGCCGACGGTCACGCCGGCGGCGTACGTCTCCTGGAGCGACCACGCGTCGGCCCCGCTCCAGTGCACCCCGACGGCGAGGTCGGTCATCACGCCGAGTCCCATGCCGGCCCGGCGCAGCCCGAGCTGGGTGGCGGCGAGCTGCTCGTCGAGGACCCACTGGAGCCAGCGGTGGAAGTCGACCGCCTCCGCGTGCTCCTGACGGAAGTCCGTCACGCCCGGCAGGTCGGGATGCTTGAGGGAGGTAGGCCATGCCAGCGAGTCCGAGCCGTGCGTCTCGGCGATCGCCGCCCAGGTGGCGTAGTCGTCGAGGCCGCGTCCCTCGCGGCGGCGGTACCCGTCGTAGGCCCACTGCCGCCCGGGCGTCCGCGGCACCGCGTACACCTTGAGGAGCGCCTCGCGCTTGGCGGCCCACGCGGCGTCG
Organism: uncultured Actinomycetota bacterium; assembly: GCA_963782155.1. GTDB lineage: Bacteria > Actinomycetota > Actinomycetes > Propionibacteriales > Nocardioidaceae > Nocardioides. The sequence goes on along the minus strand of CAWAIZ010000002.1, from coordinate 139,195 downwards.
CGGTCGATGCGCTCGGAGACCGGGTCGCCGGCCTTCTCCTGGAACGCATGCACGGCGGCCCGGTCGGCGGGCGAGAGGCCGGCGTGCTCCGGAATGAGCTCGGGCCGCAGGTACAGCGGGTTGACGAACCGGCGCGACGTCGGGAGGTACGGCGAGGGCTCCATCGGCGCGACGGGCTCGGCGGCGTGCAGCGGGTTGACGAGCACGTAGTCGGCGCCGTGGGCGACCGCCGCCCACGCGCCCAGGTCGCCCAGGTCGGCCAGGTCACCGGTGCCCCACGAGGCGGGTGATCTCACGCTGTAGAGCTGCGTGGCCAGCCCCCAGCGGGGCTGGTCGCCCAGCCGGCCGGGCGTGCCGACCCAGTGCGGCGTGACGACCAGGCTCATCCGCGCGAGGCGGTCGCCCGACTGGGCGTGCACCCAGTGGTAGCCGAGCGGCAGGTCGCCGGGCACCGCGAAGCTCGCCTCGCCGACGAGCTCGTGGCCGATGGTGCGGGGCGGGTTCCAGTTCTCCCGCTGCTCGACACCGCCGCGGTGCTCACCGGTCTCGAGCTCGACCCAGACGTCGACACCCCAGCCGTCGGGCACGTGCACCTCGAACGTCGGCTGCCAGCCCTGCCGGGTCACCAGCACCGGCGGCAGCATCCGAGCCCACGCCGCGTCGGCCTTCGTGGCCAGCGCGGCCTCGGGCCTGCTCGCGTCCACGTCCAGGGCCTCCAGCACGGCGGCCATCGTCTCGGTGGCGACGGCCACGTGCCGGCCCTGCCAGTCCCAGTAGTCGGTCGCCACGCCGTACGCCGCGGCGAGCTCGCGCACCGCGTCGTGCTCGGCGACCTCGGAGGCGTCGGCGGGCATGCTCGTCACCCTAGACGCCCTCGCTCTCGCCGATCCCCGGGTGCACGAAGGTCTCACCCCGCTTGAGCTGCTCGATGGCACCGGGGTGCACACGAGCGAGGTGGGCGACGGCCTTGCGGCGGTAGCGGAGCACCTGGACGACGCCGATCCCCCAGAACACGTACTGCACGCACATCGCCACCCGGAAGTCGCCGAGGTCGTATGCCGCCTGACCGGCGGGCTCGCGCAGGTCGAGCACGAACCCGACCAGGCCCATCGTCAGCAGCGACGCCGAGAACCCGCCGATGTTGATCAGCCCGTTGGCGCGGCCGCTCACCTCGGCGGGCGTGAAGCTGCGCGCGAGGTCGAAGCCGACCATCGAGGCCGGCCCGCCCGAGGCCATCGAGAACACGAGCAGGACCAGCAGCCACATCGGCGCGGGGGTCGACCGGAGCAGCACGACGGCCCACAGAGTGGCCATCATCGCGACGACGCCGACCACGAACACCGAGCGGTAGTAGGGGAACCGCGTCACCAGCCAGCCGAGCACCAGCCCGCTGACGACCACCCAGCCGGTCATCACCATCAGCAGCGTGCCCGCCTCCCCGGACGACAGACCCTGGCCGCGGACGAGGAACGGGTAGCCCCAGAGCAGCGAGAACACCGTCACCGAGAACTGCGAGACGAAGTGGGACCACAGGCCGAGCCGGGTGCCCGGGTTGCCCCACACTGCGCGCAGCGACCTCGCCAGCGCGAGCAGCTTGATGCGGACGACGCCTTCGGAGACGTACGGCGAGTCCTTGACCACCAGCACGACGGCGACCATCAGCACCACCCCGATCGAGGCCGCCGCGGCGAAGGCGCGCGTCCAGCCCCACGCGTGCAGGGCGTAGGACAACGGGGCCGCGGCGACGATCGCGCCGAGCTGGCCGACCTGACCGGTGAGCTGGGTGACCAGCGGCGCCTGCCGGACCAGGAACCAGACGGTCACCAGGCGAAGGAGGGAGGTGAAGATCATCGCGTCGCCGGCCCCGAGCACCGCCCGCGCCAGCACCGCCGCGGGGAACGAGTCGACGAACGCGAACGCGAGCTGCCCCGCGGTCATCAGGACGAGCCCGGCGAGGATCAGCCGGCGGGAGCCGTAGCGGTCCAGTGCCACCCCGACGGGCACCTGCATGCCGGCGTACACCAGCAGCTGCAGCACGGTGAACAGCGCGAGCTCGGTGGCGGAGATCTCGAAACGGTCCGCCGCCAGCAGGCCCGCGACGCCGAGCGAGCTGCGGTGGAACACGGCGAGCACGTAGACCGCGAGCGCCACTGCCCAGACCACCCACGCCCGGCGGCGACCGATGTTGTGCACCTGCCGGGGACTCACACGGTCATGCTCCCAGCCTTCCTCCGCTGGTCGAGCCGCGAGGCCGTCCACGGCCGAGCGGCGTCTAGACGCGGTGAGTGTCACGGGGTCTCGACGCGGGCTCGCCCGGCTCGACCACCGATGAGAGGCTCCCTCCGTGCAACCACTTGGCCAGTACCCGCACCCCGGCCACACCATCGCCCACGTCAGCGACACCCACCTCCTGGCGGGCGGCAAGCTGCAGTACGGCGTCGTCGACACCGTCCACCACCTCGAGCTCGCACTGGAGCGGCTGAGACGGATCGACCCGCCGCCCCAGGCGCTGGTGCTCACCGGCGACCTGGCCGACCGCGGCGAGCCGGCGGCGTACGCCCAGCTGCGCACGATGGTCGAGACGACCGCGACGGCCATGGGCGCGCAGGTCGTGTGGTGCATGGGCAACCACGACGACCGGACGGCGTACGCCCAGAGCCTGTACGGCGCGGAGCCGACCGCCGAGGTGTTCGACCGCGTGATCGAGGTGGACGGGCTGCGGATCGTCTCGCTCGACACCTCGGTGCCGAACTACCACCACGGCGAGATCACCGCCGCCCAGCACGAGTGGCTGGCGTCGGCGCTCGCGACACCCGCGCCGCACGGGACCGTGCTGGCGATGCACCACCCGCCGATCGCCGTGCCGATGCTGCCGGCCGCGGCCATCATCGAGCTCGACGACCAGCCACGACTGGCCGAGACCCTCCGGGGCACGGATGTCCGGATGATCCTGGGCGGGCACTTCCACTACTCGACGTACGGCACGTTCGCCGGCATCCCGGTCTCGGTGGCGTCCGCGACCTGTTACGTCAGCGACATCGCCCCGCAGGACCGCTTCATCTCCGCCGTCGACGCCGAGCAGTCGGTGAACGTCCTGCACGTGTACGCCGACACGATCGTCACCTCCGTGGTGCCGACCCACGACTCGGCGGAGATCAATGGCTTCGGGTCCGACGTGGCGCCGCTGGTCGAGGCGCTGTCGTTCGAGGAGCGCCGCGAGATGTTCTCGCGCAAGGACTCCGACTTCAACCGCAACGAGGACGACCCGCTCGTCGGCACGTGAGGGCTAGCAGGTGTGTCGCAGGATCGCGTCGGTGGCGCGCGGCCGCAGCGCTTCCGGCGGACGTTCGTGCCCCATGCCCGGCATCGGCTCGAGGGTCGCGATCGGGATCTCGCGGGACAGCGCCTCCCCGTGGGCGAACGGGAACATCGGGTCGGTGGTCCCGTGCAGCACGAGCGTGGGAGCCGTGACGTCGGCCATCGCGAACTCGTCGGACTCGCCGCCAAGTAGCCAGTGGTTCTTCGTCGCCGCCTCGATGTCGGTCGTCCGGTCGATCACCACATCCAACAGCCGCCGCGTCGCCACCTCGTCGAAACCGAGCGAGCCGGCGTACGGCCGGTAGGCCTCGACGAGGTAGTCCACGACAGCGCTCCGGTCACTCCAGTCGGGCTCGGGGGCAGGCTCGTCGAACGTGCGGGCAACGCGCGGATCGGGCCCCGGAAGTGGGGACCGGCCGGCGCGCCGGCCGGCCGGGCTGGTCGCGATGAGCGTCAGGGTCGCCACCCGTTCGGGGTGGTGGGCCGCCAGCTCCTGAGCGATCCCGCCACCCATCGACAGCCCGACCAGGTGGGCGCGTTCCACGCCGAGCGCGTCGAGGATTCGCAGTGGATCACTGCTGAGCTCCGTCGTCGTGTACGTCGGCCGTCCCGGTGGACTGACCGTGGACCGACCCGTGTCCCGGTGGTCGTAGCGGACGACGCGACGACCCGCTGCGGCGAGGTGACGGCACCACGCCGGGTCCCAGCCGTCCATGGACTCGGCCGCTCCCGAGATCAACAGGAGCGTCGGAGCGCCTTGGTCACCGAAGGTCTCCAAGCACAGCGTGACGTCGCCCAGGTCGCACATCTCCTCAGCCATGAGCGGGAGGACTCGACTCCGAGCCGGGATTCATCGCAAGGCTCCGGCCTGGCCGACGAGCGCCTCGGTGACGACGCCGACCGCCGGGGTCCGGGACGCACGGGTGAGCAGGTAGACAGTCCGGCCGATGGTGCCCTCGGCGAGGTCGCGCACGACCACACCCGGCGCCTCGTAGCCGAGAACCAGCTCCGGGAGCAGCGCGCAGGCGCCGGTCGTGCGGACCAGCTCGAGCAGGATGAGGAAGTCGTCGGAGGCGAAGCGGAGGTCGGGTTCGAAGCCGCCGAGCTGGCGACAGGTCCGGATCTGCATCTCGCGGTGCCCGGTGCCGGGCTGGCAGGCGGCCCACGGCTGCGCGGCGAGCTCGGCCAGCGGCACCTTGCGGCGCCGGGCGAGGGGATGGTCCAGCGGCAGGACCAGCCGGACGCGCTCGCGGACCAGGTCGGTGCGCACCAGGTCGCGGTGCACCGGCCGCGGCTGGTCGTCGTACTCGTCCCCCACCACGACGTCGAGGCGTTGGAGCCGGAGGGCCGGCACGCCCTGCTCGACCTCCAGCTCGCCGGCCTCCAAGCGGATCTCGGGGTGGCTGGACGCGAGGTCGCGCACGACCGGCGCGACGATGCGCAAGAACGCCGACTGGAAGGACGAGACCCGGACCGTGCCCGCGACCTGCCCGGCGGCGACCTGCGCGACCTCGGCCTCGGCCGCCTCGACGGAGTCGAGGAGACGCTGGGCGTGCATGGCCAGGACGCGTCCGGCGTCGGTGAGCTGGACGTTGCGGCCCACCCGCTCGAGGAGCTTGGCGCCGGCCTCCCGTTCCAGCACCGCCAGCTGCTGGGAGACGGCGCTCGTCGTGTATCCGAGTGCTGCCCCCACCGCGCTCACGGTCCCCCGGGCCTCGAGCTCGCGCAGCAGGCGGAGACGGTGCAGGTCCAACACCGTTTCAGCATAACTTCACAGATCAGTCCGCTAGTTCGTGATGGACGTGAACGGTCTCGTCCCGCGACGCTGGACACGTGGGTGCCGTCTTCTGCTTGCTGTCGGCGATCGGCTTCGGCGCGATGGCCGTCTTCGGCAAGCTCGCGTACGACGAGGGCGTCACCGTCGGCGACCTGCTCCTGGTGCGGTTCGGGATCGCGGCCCTGGTCATGCTCGGGATCGTCGGTGCACGCGGCGGGCTGCGACATGGACTGGGGTCGCTGCCGCGGAGGACAGCAGTCGCGGCGTTCCTGATGGGCGCGCTCGGGTACGCCGCCCAGTCCGCGTCGTACTTCGCGGCGCTCGACCGCATCGACGCCTCCCTGCTGACCCTGCTGCTGTACCTCTACCCCGTGCTGGTGATGGTCGGGGCAGTGGTGCTGCGACGGGAGGGCTGGTCCGGGCGACGGGCGGCCTCGCTCGGGCTCGCGCTGCTCGGCATGCTCCTCGTGCTCAGCGGGGCGGTCACCGACCGCTTCGACTGGCTCGGCGCCGGCCTCGGTGTGCTCTCGGCGCTGGTCTACACGGCGTACATCCTGACCGGCGACCGCGTGCTCGCGGGCATCGAGCCGATCCCGCTCACCGCGCTGGTCTGCTGCGGTGCGTTCTGCACGTACGCGCTCGCCGCCGCGGCGCGCGGCGGTCCCACGCTCGACTTCGGAGCGGCCGGGTGGGGCTGGCTGGTCGCGGTGGCGCTGGTCAGCACCGTCGGTGCGATCATCCTGTTCTTCGCCGGCCTCGCTCTCGTCGGACCGTCCGTCGCCTCGATCCTCTCCGTCCTCGAACCGGTCGTCACCATCGGTCTCGCCGCCGCGATCTTCGGGGAGTCACTGTCGCCGAGCCAGCTGCTCGGTGGGGCGCTGGTGCTGGCCGCCGTGCTGGCCGTCCAGTGGCCTGCCCGGAGGCTCACCGTCGGGCATGGCGCAGACGGGGCCGCACGTACGTCGGGTGGTCGCGGTGAGCGCGCTGGTCGCAGGGTGAGCCAGATTTGATCGAGGGTGCCGTCAACTCCGACGGGCGAGAGGTGTCACAGCCTCGGACGGTCGGTCCCACGCCCTCCGGTGGCGGGCACCCGACTCTTGTGCGGGACCTTCCGCGACTCCAGACTGAGGCCCTCTCGCGTGGAGAAGGGGGCCCTCGATGAACACCATGGCCAAGCAGCAACTGACCTTCGAGCCGCCTGGCCCCGGTCCCTGGGACCTCGACCCGGTGCACTTTCCCCGCCCTGTCACCGCCTACTGGGCCGAGATGCACCCGGAGCCGTTCAGCCTCGGGTACGGCGACATGATGACGTTCTACGGCGCGCCGTTCCAGACCAGGGTGACCGCCTACGTCAGCGGGTTCTCCTACGGGCAGATGCGGCCGGTGCCACCCGAGTCCTTCCCCGACCGGGTCCAGCGCGCTGCGGACGTGTTCGAGGGCAAGCTGTGGCGCGACCAGGCGAGGGAGTGGCACGAGGTTCGCAAGCCGGCCTCCGTGCGTGCTCACAACGAGATCCAAGCGGTCGATCCCGACGGGCTGAGCGACGCGGAGCTGGTGGACCACCTGCGCCGCTGCCGCGCCCACCACGCCGCGATGGTCAGGCAGCACATGGCGTTCACCGGCACCGCGGTCATTCCGCCGAGCGACTTCCTCGTCCACGCAGCGGAGTGGACCGGGCTGCCGACGGTGAAGCTGCTCGGTCTGATGCGCGGCGCTTCCCTGATCTCCGGTGGCGGTTCGCCCCAGCAGGCGGCGCTGGTCGCGGCGTACCGCGAGGACCCGGTCGCGCGCGAGGCCCTCGACTCCGACGAGGACCCCGGAGCCCTGCTCGAGCGCCTGCGTCGGGAACCCACCACGACCGGCCGGGCACTCGACGACTACCTCGAGTTCGCCGGTTTCCGGCTGCTGGACGGGTTCGACATCTCGAACCACTACGCACTCGAGATGCCCGACGTACTGCTGCGCTCCATCCGCTCGGCGATCGACGAGACCGAAGCGGCCTCGGACTTCGCGGAGGAGGTCGCCGATGTGCGCAGCCACGTGCCGGAGAAGCACCGCGAGGAGTACGACGTTCTCCTGGCGGATGCCCGGGCCGGCTACAGCGTGCGGGACGAACGCGGTGTCTACTCCGACATCTGGGCCTCCGGGCTGATGCGTCGCGCGGCGCTCGCAGCGGGCCGGCGGCTCGCGGGTGCCGGCCGTCTGCACGATGCCGCGGACATCGTGTTCGCGGACATCGACGAGATGTGTGCCCTGGTCGAGGGGGCGTCCGCGCCGACGGCCGACGAGCTGGCCGAGCGGCACGCCTACCACAAGACCTACACGGCGAAGGACGCTCCCGCGCACCTCGGCGAGGACCCGCCGCCGATGCCGGACCCGTCGGCCCTCCCGCCGCCGATGGCGCGGCTGATGGCCGCGCTGGGGACCGCCATGGGCGAGATGTTCGGGGTCTCCGAGGTGGCGCACGACGAGACGGTGATCCGCGGCCTCGGCGCCAGCTCCGGAACGCGGGAGGGGATCGTCCGTCGAGTCGCCGGTCCGAGCGACTTCGACAGCATCCAGCAGGGCGACGTACTGCTCACCGAGGCCACCACCGAGGCCTTCAACATCCTGCTGCCGTTGCTCAGCGCGATCATCACCGACAGCGGTGGAGCGCTCTCGCACGCCGCGATCATCTCGCGGGAGTACGGCATCCCCGGGGTGGTCGGCACCCGCGACGCCACGGTGCGGATCGCCGACGGCACCCGCGTGCGCGTGGACGGTGACGAGGGCACGGTGACGGTGCTCCAGTGAGCGGCATCGTGCCGCTGGTCGAGGCGGACACCGAAGAGCTGTACGGCGCGAAGGCCGTCGGGCTGGGTGACGCCCTGCGGGCGGGGCTGCCGGTCCCCCCGGGTGTGGCCCTGCCCGGTCCCGCGGTGGACTCGATCGCGTCCGGCGATGTCGCTGCCACGACCGCGCTGCTCGACGCGGTGCAGACACTCCCGGCCCCCCTGGCCGTGCGGTCGTCCGCCGTCGGCGAGGACAGCGCCGGGGCCAGCTTCGCCGGCCAGCACATCACCGTCCTGAACGTGCCATCGGCCGCGGACGTGGAGGCGGCCGTCAGGCAGGTCTGGTGGTCGGCGAACTCCGACTCGGCCATCACCTACCGCAAGCGTCTGGGTGTGTTCGCCAGGCCGAGCGTCGGCGTCGTCGTGCAGTCGCTGCTCCGACCGGATACGGCCGGAGTGATGTTCACACGCAACCCGATCACCGGCGCGGACGAGCGCATGATCGAAGCGAGCTGGGGTCTGGGAGAGGCGGTTGTCTCGGGCCGGGTCATTCCCGACTCCTTCCGGGTGGCCCGCAGTGGTGACGTGCTGGACCGCCGTGCCGGACTCAAGAAGTTCGCGATCCGCTCCGCACCGGACGGCGGCACGGTGGACGAGGACGTCGCACCCGAGCTGGTGGAGTCGTTCTGCCTGAGCGACGAGGACCTGCGAGCCCTGTCCGGCCTGGCCGCCGACTGCGAGCTGGTGTACGGCCCCGAGCGCGACATCGAGTGGGCCTTCGCGGGCGGACAGCTGTTTCTGTTGCAGTGCCGGGCCCTGACGACATCGGCGGGCGCGGCGGCGCCCGCGGTGGCGAAGCCTCCGGAGGTCCTGGCCGAGTCGCTGGTGCGCGTGCCGTTGCTGTCCGACCTCTCCGGGCCCGACCGCGACGCCATCGCCAAACTCTTCACCGAGCGGACGTTCGCACCCGGCGAGACCGTCACCAAGGAAGGGGCGGACGCAGCGGCGTTCTACCTCATCGTGTCAGGGACCGCCACCGTGACGGTGGGCGGTGCCTTCCGGCGCACGCTGGGCGCCGGGGACCACTTCGGCGAGATCGCCCTGATCGACGGGCGGGCCCGCACGGCCACGGTGACCGCCGACGGCGAGCTCGTCTGCCAGGGCATCACGCTCTGGGACTTCCAGCCGCTCGTGCAGCGCAACCCGACGATGGCATGGACCCTGTTGCAGACGCTCGCCGGGATGCTGCGCCAGGCCGGCGAGACCCAGACCCCCAAGTAGCAACGACCTCAGCGCACCCGGCGGACGCCCGTCCAGCGCGTGCAGCCGGCCGAGCCGCTCCCTCGACGTCAGGTGACCTCGCCGGGCGCGGCCCTGCGGATCACCAGCCGCGTCCACGAGCCGACGTAGATGCGGTCGTCGGGGCCGACCTCGCGCTTCTGGCTGGGGTCGAGAGGCGACTTCGGGAGCGGGTCGACGGCGCCGGCAACGAAGGTGCCGTTGGCGGAGCCGAGGTCCTCGACCCACCAGCGGGTGCCGTCGGTGGTGAGCTGAGCGTGCCGGCGACTGACGCCGTTGTCCGCGCCGCAGTCGACGTCGGGGTGGATGCCGCGGGACTGGGACTCACGGCCGACGAGCAGGGAGGTGTTGCGCAGGGGTACGACCGTGGGCGGGCCGGCCGACGGCAACGGGTCGGGGCTCGACTGCTCGGCGTACCACTGCGGGTCGATCCACAGCTCCGCGACCCACGTGTCGTCCAGTGGCGGGGAGACGTTGCCCGAGCGTGCCGACGCGTCGGTCGGGTCGGCGGCCGGGTCCGTGGTCGCCGGCCCGTTCGTGCGGGGCATGGTGCCGGTGGTGAAGTCGTAGCCGCAGGCCTCGCAGAACAGCGCGTCGGGGGCGTTGGGGGTGCCGCAGTTCGGGCAGTCCTGGCCGTTCGGGGATGAAGCGGCGGGGGTCTCCTCCGCCGGCGGGGCCGCGTCCGGGTCGAGCACCGGGACCGCGGTGGTGTCACCCGCCTGCGGCATGGCGGCGCCGCAGACGTCGCAGTAGTCGGTGGCCTGGGAGTCGTGGCCCTGGGGGCACTTCATGCCTTGCGCACCCGAGTCGTCTTGGTGGAGGCGGTGTCGAGGGCCATCTCGTCGGCCTTCTCGACGGTCTTCTTCAGGCGCACCGTGCCGTTCTCCTCGTCCTCGACGTCGACCACCTTGCGTAGCTTGGAGGTGGCCTCCTCGTTCCCGGTCTCCTTGGCCAGCTGGACGGCCCGGCCGAGCTTGGTGGTCGCCAGCTCCTCGTTGCCGGCGGCCTTGGCGGCCAGGCCCTCCTGGATCGCCAGGGCCAGCTCGGTCTGCCCGGTGTAGTGCGCGACCTGCTGGTCGATCCGGGTGGTCAGCTCGGAGTCGTCGGACCACTTGGCCTTGACCAGGCCCTGGGTCTTCACCTCGTCGCCGATGGCGATCTGCACGCGCGCGGCGAGCTGCTCCTGGCCGACGGCCTTGGCCGCGAGCCGTACGGCGACGTGGTAGTCGCGTGACTCGTCGGCCCACGCGCCGGTGGGATAGCCGCCGGTGAGGTCGTTCACGACTGCCCGCCGGTTGGTGAGGTCCTCGACGGTCGGGGACACCTGGCGCACGAACAGGACCTGCGCACCCTGCGGCGTCCACACGCGGAGCTCGGCGTTCGCGACGCCGCGCGACATCGACTGCTTCATCATCGCCTCGAACTCGGCGGCCATCTGATCGGGCCGCGGGATGATGTCGACGGTGCCCAACAGGGCTTGGGCGATCCGTCGGATCTCGTCGACCTTCCAGTCGACGCCGACCCCGCGGCAGTCGCACTGGTAGAAGCCCGTGGCCCGCGCGATCGCCTCGTCGAGGACCGGACCGGGCTCGTTGTTCTCGCCGTCGGTCAGCAAGATGGCGTGGCGCTGCACGACCTGCGGGACCGAGGTGAAGAGCACCCCAGCCATGTCGAGCCACGTCGAGATCTCCGTGCCTCCACCGGACCGGAGGTGGGAGATCGCGTCGGACGCCTCGGCGCGGCTGGCCTCGTCCATCGGCACCATCGCGGGGCCGGACTGGACGAGCGGGTAGGCGAGGAAGGCCGCGCCGTTGCCAGAGATCACCGCGAAGTACGTGCCGTCCACGATCTTGGCGAGCGCGGCCTGTGCGGACTGCTTGGCGGCCGCCATCGCCGACTGCCCCATGGAGCCGGACGTGTCGATGATGATGATCTCGCCCGCGGCGCCCGAGCCGGTCTGCCCGGCCGTCCCGGCGCCGGAGCAGTCGACGGTCACGATCGCGTGGACGTCGGTCCCGCCGTCGGGCAGGAACTCGTTCTGGAACACGCTCGCGGTGAAGTCAGCCATCGGTCTTCCCTCCGTTCGGAGCAGCATTGTTGCCTACGTCATGGGTCTCGACACCGCTCGCGGCGCTCGCGGGCTCGACCAACGGTGCGTGCGTCTCCCCGACCCGGGCGAGGGCCACGGTGATGTTGTCCTGCCCACCGGAGGCGTTCGCAAACGCGACCAGGTGGGTGGCCACGGCGTGCGGGTCGCTCGACCCGGCGGCCACGATCTGGTCGGCCAGGTCCTTCGGCTCGGAGGCGTAGTTCCACAGCCCGTCGGAACAGACCAGCAGCCATCCCGGGCCGCTCACCTTGGCCTGGCCCACCCGCGGGGTCACGTCGGGACTGTCCCGGCCCAGCCACTTGGTGATCGAGTGCGCCTGCTTGGAGGCCTCCGCCTCGGCCCGCGCCATGCCCCCGGCGATCAGCACCTGTGCCATCGAGTCGTCGATCGTGAGCAGCCGGCCGTTGCCGGCGTCGGGCAGGAGGTACGCCCGAGAGTCACCGACGCCGGCGTGGTGCACGACGCCGTCCTCGAGGATCGCGGCCACCAACGTGCAGGACGGCGGGTTGCGGGTGTCCTCGGGCGCGGTCGCGAGCACGGCCTCGTTGGCACTGACGGCCGCGTCGGTGAACACCTTGGCCACGGCCGCGGTGGCGCTCTCCGGGACGCCCAGACCCTTGGGCAGCGCGGGCCGCAGCACGGTGAGGGCGGCCTTGGCGGCGGCCAGGGAGGCGATGTCGGAGTCGTCGGAGTTGGAGACGCCGTCGCAGACGACCAGCACGGCCCGCTCGCCCTCGGCGGCCAGCGCCATCGCGTCCTCGTTGCGCACGTGCCGGATGCCCCGGTCGCAGACACCGGCGACCCAGTCCGCGGGCCGCTCCTCGAAGTGGTCGCGGGCGCTCGGGGCCTTGGTGCCGCACTGGGTGCAGTACCCGTCCTCGCCGACCACCCCGCCGCACTCCAGACACGGCGCCCGGGTCGCTGCGGGAGCCGTCTCCACCGTGGCATCGCCGGGCCGAGCCGTCACGGCACTGATGGGGCCGACGTCGTCGAGGGGGTTGGCGCCGGCGGGCGGATCGGTGACGAGCGCCGGCGGGGTCTCTGCCCCGGCGACCGAGGCACCGCACTCCTCACAGAACTTCGCACCGGCCTCGAGCAGCGAACCGCACTGCGCACACTTCACGTGAGGGTCCAGTTCCGCACGGCGTTGGCGCGCCCGACCATGAGCACCTGGGTGTCACGGTCCTGGGCCTCGCGGGCCAGCACGCGGTAGCTGGCCTCCAGCCCGTCCCGCAACGAAGGCTCCTTGGCCTCGAAGCTGCCGATCCGCACGGTTCCCGGTCCTTTCCTCGTGACGACCTCGAGCGCCCTACCGAGGATCTTCGTGGTGAGTCTGGCGCGCTGGTACGGCTCCAGACTCGCACCCTCCACGCTGCTCATCGCGGCGCTCAGCCTCATCAGGTCGTCGCCGGCGCCGCTCAACAGGACCTCGGCGCGCAGCTCGCGCGACTCGCCGTACCCTCGGCTGGTGGGCGGCACCAGGTCGAGCGCGGCGACCGCGCCGTCGGTGTCACCCGTCGCCGCGCGGATGCGGGCCATGCCGAACGCCGACGGGGCGACGTACGCCGCGTCGGTCTGCGCACACGTGTTGTAGAAGCCCTCGGCGACCTCGCGGCGCCCGCCGGTCTCGCAGGCAAGGGCGAGGGCCAGCTTCGGCGCGAGCTCGCCGGGCACCTGGTGGTAGACCGCGTTGAACGACGCCGCGGCGTCGTCCCACTTCTCCTGCTGGAGGGCGGCGAGCCCGGACACCCAGAGCGCGCGCCACTCCCACGGGTCGGCCTGCAGCATCAGCCCGGACTCGCGGACGGCGAGGTCGGGCTTCGCGGCCTCGAGGGCCGCGCGGGCGCGCGACAGGTGGACCTCGGCGGTCTCCTCGGGCGCCTTCTCCAGCTGGGCGAGCCGCTGGCTGGCGGTCACCGGGGCCAGGCTGCTGAGCCAGGCGTGCTGGGCGTCGGATGTGTCCGGGCGGAGCGCCGGCAGCTGGGACCAGTCGAGCTTCACCGTGGTCACGGCCGGGGTCTCGAACAGCTGGGAGGCCGCCGACGTGAGCGCCGTACCTGCCCGCTTCTTCGCCACCACCTCGCGCAGCACGCCGAGCAGCTGCACCCGCAGCTCGTCGGCGGACTGGAACCGGTCGGCCGGGTCGCTGGCACAGCACTTGGAGACCAGGGCGTACAGCGAGTCGTGCTCCTGGAAGAGCGGCGTGCTCTCCGGGGCGGGGAGCGAGGAGAGGTACGTCGACTGGTAGCCCTTGAACTCCATGCACAGCACGACCAGGGTGCGGCCGATCGTGTAGATGTCCGAGGCCACGGTCGGGCCGAGCGTCGCGACCTCGGGCGCCTGGTAGCCGACCGTGCCGTAGATCGCCGACTCCTGGTCGTCGACGTGGCGCACGCCGCCGAGGTCGATGAGCTTGAGCGCGTCGCCGACCTGGATCAGGTTGTCGGGCTTGAAGTCGCAGTAGATCAGACCGAGGTCGTGGAGGTACTGGAACGCCGGGAGGATCTCGAGGATGAAGGCGAGCGCCTGGTCGACGGGCAGCGGGTCGTACGTGCCGCCGTTCGCGCGCATCCGCTCCTTGAGGAGCTGCTTGAGCGAGGTGCCGCCGACGTACTCCATCACGATGTAGCCGGCCGCGTCGTGGGTGACGAAGTTGTAGATCTCGACGATCAGCGGGTGCTCGACCTGTGCGAGGAAGCGCTGCTCGGCGATGGCGGCGGCCAGGGCGTCGGCGTCGCCGGAGTTCAGCAGGCCCTTGAGCACGACCCAGCGGTCCGAGACGTTCTTGTCGCGGGCGAGGTAGATCCAGCCGAGACCGCCGTGGGCGAGGCAGCCGGCGACTTCGTACTGCCCGGCGACCAGGTCCCCGGCGTGCAGCTTCGGGGTGAAGGAGAACGCCTGGCCGCAGGTGGGGCAGAAGCCCTCGGCCCGGCCCGGGCGACCGTCCTTGCTGCGGCCGACCGGTCCCCCGCACTTGGCACAGGTGCGCTTGTCCTCCGGCACCTCGGGGTTCTTCATCACGACCTTGGCCGCGTCGACCAGCGGCACCGGCGGGATCGTGGTCAGGCCGGCGCCGAGCCGGGCCGAGCGCAGTCGCTGGGACGAGGAGCGCACGCGGTGGGTGGCGCCGGTGCCGGCCGCACGCTGGGAGCCGATCGCCGCGGACTCCAGCCGGAACGACCCGCTCGCCGCTGTCGCCGTGTCGAGCGCGTCCTGGAACACCGCGGCCGACGCGGCAGCCGCCGAGCCCGGCGGGGACCCGCAGACGTCGCAGTACCCGTCGACGATCGTGCCTGTGCAGCCGGGCTGCTGACACTTCGACCCGTCTGCGGACCCGCCGGTCGAGGAAGGCGCGCTCGCGCCCGTCACGAGACCCGGTGACGCGGACGAGGCACCTGCACCTTCGGCGGGCGCCATCCCGCAGACGTCGCAGTAGCCGTCGACGACGGTCCCGGTGCACCCGGGTTGCTGACAAGTCACTTGGGGTCCCTGTTCGAAGCGGAACGAAGTGAGCATTCGAATGGGGTGAACTTCATGAGAAGCCTTTCGCGACGCTGGTGCGGGAGGACGCGTACGCGAGCCATGCGGCGTACGCGTCGACGAGTGCGGTGGCCACGGCCACTGGACATGGTCGGCGGCCGAGCACCTCGCGGGCCGTGGCCTCGGCGGGGGCGAGGTCGCGGTCGCTGCTGAGCCCCTGCGCGGAGGCCTTCAGGGTGAGGGCGTCGAGCCGGGCGACCTGGTCGTCGTGGGTGGCGAGCGCGGCGGCGTACGACGCGTGGGCGAGGTTCATCGCATCGGCGACGCGCCCGAGCCGGCTGCGGTACGCCGCGAGGTCCCGGGGCGAATCCGGTACCGGACCCAGGGCGTCGACGTCGGGTACGGCGTACTTGGGCGCCGGGGCAACCGACTCGATGCAGCGCTGGGCGAGCTGCTCCAGCGCGGCCTCGCGAGCGATCAGGTCGTCGCGGAGCTCGGCCGCGGCCGCGGCGCGGTCGCGGTTTTCGCGACGCTCGGCGCCGCCGACGATGAGGTCGCGCTCGAACCGCGCGCTGTCATTCTCCAGTGGGCCGAGCAGACCGCCCACGTCGCCGCCGCGCTGGAGCCGCTCGGTGACCTCCGCGATACGGGCGGCCAGCTCGTCCCAGGTCTGCTGGGCGCGGGTCCGGCTGCTGTCGGGCTCGAGGGCGACCTGGTCACGCAACCGGTCGAGCGAGGCGCGCAGGTCCTTGACGCGGGCTGCGTTCGCGTCGGCGGCCGGGTCCAGGGAGAGGCGCTGGCGGAGCTGGCCGGCGAGGGCGTCGGAGAGGCGGCACGCCTCGGGGAGGGACACCGCCAGTGCGCCGGTGCTCCCGGCCGTCGCCTTGGCCAGGGTCGCCGGGTCGAGGGTCGCGTCCAGCCGGCCCCAGATCAGGGTGCTCAGCCGTTCGCGGTCGGCCGGCAGCACCCGGCCGCCGCCCCAGACGGCCAGCAGCAGCTGCTGACGGTCCGCGACCGCCTTCCACAGCGCCATCGAGAGCGTCATGTCGCCGGACAGCTCGTTCCTGCGCGGCGAGGCCAGCGCCGCCGCGTCCAGCTCGCCGAGCTCGTCCTTCCGGTACCGGACCCACGAGTCGAGCTCGGCGAGGTACGTCTGCATGGCCATCACCTCGACCGCCTCGCCCAGCTTCCCCGGCGCGTCCGGTGCGCGCACCGGGCTCACCGCCCCCCCACCCCCGGCGTTGATTCGTCACTCCGGTCCGGTTGATTCGTCGCTCCGGTCCGGTCGATTCGTCGCTCCTGCACGCGCTTCCCGTGCACGAGCGACCACTCGCGCGGGCACGAGCGACGAATCAACCGTGCGGGAGCGACGACTCGACTGGGGGGGCGGGTCATGGGGTGCGTCCGTACTGGGGCTGGGGCTGGCCGGAGGACTTGCCGAGGGTGGGCTGGAGCCACTTCGCGTAGCCGGCCTCCCACGAGCCGTCGGCGCGCATCTGTTCGAGGACTCCGTTGATGAACCGGACCATGTCGACGTGGTCGGGAGGTACGCCGATGCCGTACGGCTCCTGGGTGAACGGCTCCTCGTCGAGCACGACGGCGTACGGGTCCTGGGCCGCGAGACCCGCCAGCACGGTGTCGTCCCCGGTGATCGCGTCGACCTGGCCCTCCTGGAGCAGCACCAGGCAGCCGGTATGGTTGTCGGAGCCGACGGGGACCGCGTCGGGCGCGAGCCGGATCAGGTTGTCCATGCTCGACGTACCGAGCGGGGCACAGACCCGGTGGCCGGCAAGTGTGTCGAGGCCGGTGATGTCGGAGCCCTTGCGGACCAGGATCTTCTGGCCGGACTCGTAGTACTCGGCCGAGAACGCGATCTGCTTCCAGCGGTCGCAGGTGATCGTCATGTTGCGGGCGACGATGTCGACCTCGTGGTTCTGCAGCACCGGGATCCGGTCGGCGGCGGTGATGACGCGCAGCTGGTACTTGTCCTCGTCGCCGAAGATCGCCTCGGCGATCTGCCTGACCAGGTCGATGTCGAAGCCCTCGACCGTGCCGGTGACGGGGTTCCGGGCTCCCAGCAGGTACGTGTCCGCCGAGACGCCGGCGATCAGCCGGCCGCGCTGCTTGATCTTCGCCATCGTCGAACCGCTCGGGACGGCCAGCGGATCGCCGGGGTTCGGGGCGTACGACGCGAGCCGGTTGGCGCAGTCCTGGGCGGCAGGGGCCGCGCCGCCGGTGATCTCCGGGGCCGCAGGCGGGTCGGGTACAGGCGTCTCGGACACGCCGCACGCGGCGAGCCCCAGCGTCAGGAGCAGCGCCGCCAGGCCGGTCAGCCTTTTCACGAGTACTCCTTGAGACGCTGGTTCACACCGACGGCCGCGAAGGCGGCACCGGCCAGGGCGGCGAGCACCGCGAGGATCGCGAGCACGAACAGCACCGAGTTCCCGTTGCCCAGGGTGTCGGTGGTGAGCGAGCCCGACCGGGCGACGGCGTCCTCCATCTGGGCGTCGAAGTCCGCGAACGTCTCCGACGACGAGCCGACGTCGGTACTCGTAGCCTCCGCCACGGCCTCGTCCCACTGCCCGTTGGTGTCGAGGTCGACGATGGCCTGGTGCTGCGACTTGTACGTCTGCCACGAGCCCTGCATCCCCGAGAGGCTGGCCTCCAGGAGCGAGTTGTCGACAACGCCCGCGGCGGTCGTCCAGGCGTCCTCGAAGGACTGCCCGGACCCCCGGGCGATCAGCCGCAGGCTCTCGTTGGCCTTCGCGTCGTTGGCCGCGGTCCGCGCCGTGGCGCCGTCGACGACCGTCTCGAACGACCCGTCCGTGAGCTGGTCGTTCTGGTCCCGCTGGCCGTTGGTCACGAACGCCGCCAGAACCCCGACCACGCCGACCGCCACGACGGCCAGCACCAGCCCGGTGTTGAACCGGCGCCGGAACATACGCCCGATCCAGCGGTTCACGAGGTACAGCACGGCAATGACCACGAGCGCCGGCAGCAGCACGTACCAGGGATGGTGCGCCCCCATCGAGTCGCGCGCCCGGTCGGAGTTCGACAACACCAGCTGGTCGACGATCGGCAGCGCGGTCGACCGCAGCTCGGCGCTGGCCTTCCGCAGGTACGCGCCGCCGATCGGCAGCCCCTGCCGGTTGTTCGACCGGGCCAGGTCCATGCTGCCGGCGTAGTCGAGCACCGCGCTGCTGAGCGCGTTCAGCGCGGCCCGGTCGGCCGGCTGGGCCTGAGCCGCGTCGGTGATCGAGCGCACCGTCTGGTGGATGGCGTCGTCGTACGCCGCCCGCTGCTCGGCCGGCTCGAGCCCGCCGATGAGGAACGCGTTCGTGGCCAGCGCGTCGGCGCGCAGCAGGCTGGTCTTGATGCCCTGGACCCGGATCAGCTGCTGGGTGTCGTCGGCGGCGGTCCGGTTGGCCTGCCAGGACATCACCAGCTGCAGGGCGGTCAGCGCGCCGAAGACCAGGCACACCGCAACGGCGACCAGCCGGAGCCGGTTGAGCGTGGTCGGGATCCGGGCGGCCTGATGGCGAGCCGCCTCGTCCTCGCGGCCCGAGCCGAGGGTGTTGCCGCGGCCCTGGGTGACGGGCCCGGTCGCCGGCGCCGGGGCGGGCGTGCCGACCACCGCCGTGGTCGGTGGCTTCGGCGCCGGGGCGCCCTGGGTTGCCTGGCTCATTCGGTGGGCTCCTCGGCGGGCGGTGCGGTCTGCTCGTCGGTCACGGGGTCTCGTGACGGTTGCTTCGCAACCTCCTCGACCACCGGGGCGGTCACGGGGTCTCGTGACGGTTGCTTCGCAACCTCCTCGACCACCGGGGCGGTCACGGGGTCTGGTGACGGTTGCTTCGCAACCTCCTCGACCAACGGGTCAGGCAGCGGCGTCTCCGGGTCGATCACGAGCGGACCCTGCGTGGGTCCGTTCACCGCCGCGTCGACGGTGTCGTCGACCGAGCTGTACACCAGGTCCTCGGCCACCAGGGTGCGCAGCTGCTCGACGGTCGGCTCCTCCACGTCGCGCAACCGCCACGCGTGCTGGCCGACGGCGGCCTCGAGCACGTTGCGCGCGTACCGCCCGTTGCCGAACGTCGGACCGCGACGGACGCCGTGGAGCATCTCGCGCAACCGCTTCTCAACCTCGTCGGTGACGTCGTAGTCGGCGGCCACCGCCAGCACCCGGAAGATCCCGACCAGCTCGTCGTCGGTGTAGTCGGCGAACTCGATGGTGGTCCGGAACCGGCTGGCCAGGCCGGGGTTCTGCGCGATGAAGAACGCCATCGGGGCGGGGTACCCGGCCACGATCACGACCAGGTCGTCGCGCCGGTCCTCCATCTCCTTGACGAGGGTGTCGACCGCCTCGACGCCGTACTGGTCACCGGCCAGGCTGTACGCCTCGTCGATGAACAGCACGCCACCGACGGCGGACTTCACCACGTCGGCGGTCTTCATCGCGGTCTGGCCGAGGTACCCCGCCACCAGCTCCGAGCGGTCCACCTCGACCAGCTGTCCCTTGGTCAGCAGCCCCAGCGCCCGGTAGATCCCGGCCACCAGGCGCGCCACCGTCGTCTTGCCGGTGCCGGGGTTGCCCACGAACACCAGGTGCCGCGTGAGGGTGGGTACCTTCAGGCCGGCCGAGACGCGCTTGGCCTCGATCTTCAGCACCGCCACCTGCCGGTGGATCTCGCCCTTCACCGCCTCCAGGCCGACCAGCTCGTCGAGCTCGGCCATCAGCTCCTCGAGGGTCTTCGGCGGCGGCTCCGGCTGCTTCTCCTCGGCCGCCTCCGCGGGCTGCTCCGGCCCGATGGTCGGTGCGGCCCCTTCCGTGGGCTGTTCCGACCGGTCGGTGACCGCCGGCGTACCGTCCTGCGTGAGCCCGCCGGTCATCTTCGTGAGCGCGTCGCGGACCGCGTTCAGCTGCTGGGTGACGGCCCGGCCGGACTCGGTCGCGATCCGCAGCATCTCCTCCTCGGTGAGCCGCTGACCGGGCTCACTGAGCACCGGGGTCAGCTGACCGGCCCCGGACGACGGAGGAGGCGACGGACGTACGGCGCCGAGCTGGGCCGCAGCGGCCATCGAGGCGTTGCCCATCACCTGCGGCGTCGGCGCGCCGAGCATCGCGGCGGCCGTGCAGACCTCGCTCAGCGCCTTCGCGTAGGCCATCGCCTCCGGGTGCCGGGCCAGCGCGAGCGCCGCCAGCGCCGGCGTCGGGCCCGAGCGGAACCGGCGACCCCGGGAGGCGGCGTCGAAGAACTCCTCGACGCTCCGGTCGCCACCCGTCTGCGCCGACCAGTCCTGCCACGCGCCGGTCGCGGCCTCGGCCACGGTCGCGGCGATGGCCTCGCCGTCAGCCCGGGCGACGTCCGTGTCGACGCCGGCGGCCACCGCGGCCTCGACGAGTGCGGCCAGCGCGGTCGCCAGCGAGGAGGTGTCAGCCATGGGTCTCTTTCTAGAGGTCCAGCGACGATCGGGGCGGCGGCGCGGGCTCGGTGGGCGCGTCGGTTGCGCCCTGCCCGAACTTCTCCTGGAGGAACCGCCCGTGCGCGATCAGCGCCTGGGCGTCGGCCCGGTTGGCCGCGTCCAGCATCTTGTCCATGGTGGAGGCGAGCAGCTCGAGCTGGTCGATGAGCACCATCAGGGCGGTCCGGCCGCCCTCGATGGGGCGACTGTTCGCCCAGTCTCGCGGCAACCGGAGGTAGCCGCCCACGGCCTCGGGGAGGTAGTCGGTGGCGGTCGCCACCACGGCGTACGCGTCGGAGCTGCCCCAGCCGAGCTGCGGCAGCTTCGGGAGCGTCTCGCGGATGGTCCGGTCGACGCGGACGACCCGCGACCGGACCACCGCCGGCGCAGTGCCGTCGGCGAGCATCGCCTCCACCCGCGCGAGCGAAGCGAGGATGTCGGCCTCCGTCGGCGCGGCGGGGACGGTCACGGGCTCGGGCGCCCCACCCTTTGAATGGCGGCGCGACCGTCCCGTCAACCAGGCCCAGAAACCCACGAGCGTCCTCTCCGGCGCGACCTATCGACTCAGGTTGTCGATGTCGAGCTGACCGCTCGCCAGCCGCTGGTCCTGCGACTGGACCCGGGCGACGTACTCCTTGGACTTCTCGACCTCGTTCTCCAGCACCCCGATGGTGGTGGCCATGGTGTCGAGCGCCTTCACCTTGAACTCGTCGATGGAGTCCATCGTCGCGTAGATGTTGGCGAACGCCGCCTGCAGCTGCTCGATGCCGATCGAGGACGACGCGGCCTGCTCCTGGATGGCCGCGGAGTTGTCCTTGAGCATCTCCGAGGTCCGCTGGATCATGCCGGACGTCGTGGTGTTGAGCGCCGCGATCTGGTCGAGCACGAGCTTCTGGTTGCCCAGCGCCTGCGCCACGATGACGGCCGTCCGGAGCGCGGAGATGGTCGTGGTCGAGGCGCGGTCGACGCCCTTGATGAGCTCGACGTTGTTCTTGATGATGATGTCGATCGCCAGGTAGCTCTGGATCGACACCGCCAGCTGGGTGAGCAGGTCCTGGTGCTTTTGTCGGACGTAGAAGAGGACGTCCTGGTTGAGCGCCTTGGCGGTGTCCGGGTCGCTGACCTGGAGCTCGGCGATCTTGGCCGACAGCCTCGCGTCGAGCCGCTCGGCGATGTAGACGTACTGGTTGAGCCGGCCCATCGCCGCCCAGAGGTTGGTCTTCTCCATGTTGAGCGCGACGTTGTCGCGCTGGAGCTCGTCCTGGCCGTTGCGCAGGCTGTGCAGGATGCCGTTGAGCTGGGCCTGGGCGGACTGGTAACGGCGGAAGTAGTCGACGACCTTGTCGCCCATCGGGATGATCCCGAGCCACTTGCGGGTGCCGGTGAGCTGGCTGGGGTCGAGGTCCTCGACCGTACGCCGCAGCTCGAGCAGTGTCTTGCCGACCTCGGAGCCCTCGGAGAGACCGCCCTTCTTCAGGGCCTGGACGGGTCGCTGGAGCAGCCGGTTCGAGGTCTCGGCGGCCTTGCGGATGTCGGCATCGCCCATGGTCCGGACGTTCTCGGTCTGGGCGGAGAACTCCGGGCTCGCCGGCTGTGCCTTGGCCAGCGCAGTCATGTACTCGTCGACCTTGGCGTCCAGGGCCGGGATCGCCTCCTCGGGCACCGCGGGCGCCATCCGCGGTGCGGCGGTCTCCTGGACCGCGGCCGGCGCCTCGGGGGCGACCAGGGTCAGCGCCTGCTCCGGCGGCTCCAGCGGCTGCACCGCGGCTGCGGTGGCGGGGGCGGGGTCGTTGGTCGTCATGCGAGTCCTCCGTGTGCGTCCCCCGCCGGTTGGCCGGGTCCTCGCGACGATCCTAGGGCGTGGCCTTCTTCGCCGGACCGGCTCGGGAGGGGATCTAGGCCGCTGACGGACGGAAGTGCCGGGCGACGTAGACGGTGCACGAGGAGACCCCCCGGGTGTGGGGGTTCGGGAAGCTCACCACGTGGCTCGCCGTCGTGGCGAAGACGTCGCCGAGTATCGCCAGGAAGCCCGGCTCAGGCGGGTCGTCCGACCAGAGGGCGAAGACGCCGTCGTCGCGGAGGAGCGAGGACAGTCGGCGCAGCCCGAGGTGCGAGTAGAACTCGGCGTGGCGCGGGTGGAGCACGTGGTCCGGGGTGTGGTCGATGTCGAGCAGCACGGCGTCGTAGAGCGTCGCGCTCCTCTGCTCGCCGACGAGGGCGAAGAAGTCGTCGTGGACGAGCAGGCAGCGGGCGTTCGTCGCGAGGTCGACGGAGTCCGGGAGCAGCCGGCGTCGGTGCCAGTCGATGACCGGCTCGAGGGCCTCGACGACGGTGACCGAGCCGACCCGGGGCTCGGCCAGCGCGGCGAGCGCCGTGTAGCCGAGCCCGAGGCCGCCGACGAGCACATCGAGGACGTCACCCTCGTGGCCGGCGACACCGAGCCTGGCCAGCTCGCTCTCGGAGCGGGTGAAGAGGCTGGACATGAGGTGCTCGTCGTTGAGCTGGACCTCGTAGATCTCGACGTCCAGGACGGGCTCGTGGCGGCGGCGCAGGCTGAGCTGACCCATCGGAGTGTCCTGCCAGTCGAGGATCTCGAACCGTGCGCTCATGCGGGACATCCAGACGTCGACGTCGGGGTGAAGCCCCCAACCGCCGCTCGCGCGGCAGGCCCAACCTGTCACCTCGCCCGACAACCTCCAACCCCCGTCCAGGACGGAGTTCGCGCTGCCCTGCTCCTTGACGGTTCTCTACTAAACCGGTTTAGTGACCAACATGGCTCGCCCCACGATCGCCGACGTCGCCCGCGCCGCGGGTGTCTCCCGGGGTGCCGTCTCCTTCGCGCTGAACGACCGCCCGGGCGTCGCCGATGCCACCCGGGCCAGGATCCTGGCCGTCGCCGCCGAGCTCGGGTTCACCCCCAGTCACCGGGCGCGCGCGCTGTCGTCGTCGCGGGCACTGACGGTCGGTCTCGTGATCGCCCGGGAGCCGGAGACGCTCAGCGCCGACCCGTTCTTCCCCGCCTTCATCGCCGGCATCGAGATGACCCTGTCCGAGCATGGCCAGGCCCTGCTGCTGCAGGTCGTACCCGACCAGGAGTCGGAACGGCGCAACTACGAGACGCTCGCTGCCAGCGGTCGCGTGGACGGCGTCTTCCTCACCGACCTGCGCGTCGACGACCCCAGGCCGGCCCTGCTCGAGTCGCTCGACCTCCCGACCGTCGTGATCGCCCCCGCCCCGATCGCGTGTCGCTGGCCCGTCGTCGCCGTCGACGACCGTCCCGGCATCGCGGCCGCCGTCGAGCACCTGGTGACCCTGGGGCACCGGCGCATCGCGCACGTTGCCGGACGCGTGGAGTTCGTCCACTCCCGCTCCCGCCACACGGCGTGGGCGGACACGCTGGCGACGTCGGGTCTCGAGGAGTCACCCTGCGTCTGGTCGGACTTCTCACCCTCGGGAGGCGCTCAGGCCACCCGAGAGTTGCTCGACCTCCCCGTGCCGCCGACCGCGATCGTCTACGCCAACGACCTCATGGCGATCGCCGGCGCATCGGCGGCACAGGCCCGCGGCCTGAACGTCCCGGACGACCTGTCGGTCACCGGGTTCGACGACACCGCCATCTCCGGGTACCTGCGCCCGCCACTCACGACGGTACGCACCGACGCCGTCGCCTGGGGTAGGGCCGCGGCCCAGAGCCTGCTGCAGCTCGTGGGTGGCGAGCCCAGCCTCGACGTGCTGCTGCCACCGCCCGAGCTCGTCGTACGCGCGTCCACCGCACCACCGAAGTCCGCAACACCTCCGGGCCGCACGACCAGGCCCTCCCGCTCGTCCCGCACAGCGACAGGAACGGATCCCGCATGAACATCAAGAAGACCACCACCCTCGGCCTCGGCCTTGCGTTCGCCCTGAGCGTCACCGCCTGCGGAGGCGACGACGGGGGCGGCGGAGGGTCGGGCGCCACCAGCGCCACCGGCCCCATCAAGATCTGGCTGTCGAACAACCCCGAGGAGATCGCCTGGGGCGAGAAGATGGTCGACGCGTGGAACGCGGACCACCCCGACGAGAAGGTGTCCGCCCAGGAGATCCCGGCCGGGAAGTCCTCCGAAGAGGTGATCGGTGCCGCGATCACCGCGGGCAATGCGCCCTGCCTGGTGTTCAACACCTCGCCCGCGGCGGTGCCGCAGTTCCAGAAGCAGGGTGGGCTGGTGGCCCTGGACTCGTTCCCCGACGGCAAGGAGTACGTCGAGGCGCGGACCGGCGACGCGGCCGAGCAGTACCAGTCCCCGGACGGGCAGTACTACCAGCTCCCGTGGAAGGCCAACCCGGTGATGATCTTCTACAACAAGGACCTGATGAAGAAGGCCGGGGTGGATCCGGAGAACCCGCCGCTGGCGACGTACGACGAGTTCCTCGACACCAGCGACAAGATCGTGTCGAGCGGCGCCGCCCAGGCCGCCATCTGGCCGTCTCCGGCCTCGGAGTTCTTCCAGTCCTGGTTCGACTTCTACCCCCTGTACGCCGCCGAGACCGGCGGGACGCAGCTCGTGGAGGACGGCAAGGCGACCTTCAGCTCGGCGGAGGGCGAGTCGGTCGCCGACTTCTGGGCGACGATGTACGAGCGGGGCTACGCCCAGAAGGAGGCCTACAACGGCGACTCCTTCGGCGAGGGCAAGGCCGCCATGTCGATCGTCGGCCCCTGGGCCGTCGCCGTGTACGGCAAGGACATCAACTGGGGCGTGGCCCCGGTCCCGACCTCAGCCGGCACGTCACCCGAGGACACCTACACGTTCTCCGACGCCAAGAACGTCGCCCTCTACTCCGCCTGCAAGGCACAGGGCACGGCGTGGGAGGTCCTCAAGTTCGCCACCAGCGAGGAGCAGGACGGCTCGCTGCTGGAGGAGACCGGCCAGATGCCGATGCGGCAGGACGTCGCGTCGGCGTACCCCGACTACTTCGAGGCGAACCCGGACTACCAGACCTTCGCCGACCAGGCGGCCCGGACGGTCGAGGTGCCCAACGTGACCAACAGCATCGAGATCTGGCAGACCTTCCGCGACGCCTACTCGAAGGCGGTCATCTTCGGGGAGTCCGACGTGGCCGACGCCCTCTCGGGGGCCGCCGACGAGGTGGACGGCCTCGCCGGCCAGAGCTGACCGGGCTCCGCTCGTGACCACGACAGCGCACCGTGCTGCCCCCTCCGGCGACGCGTCGCCGGAGGGGCGCCGCAGGGCGCTCACGAGGGTGCTGGGACGTCAGCCCCTGGGGATGGCCTTCGCGGCGCCGTACGCCGTGTTCCTGGCGCTGATCTTCGCCTACCCGGTGGGGCTGGCGGTCTGGATCAGCTTCCACGACTACTTCTTCACCGCGCCCGGGGTCGCGGTCGACCGCCCGTTCGTCGGCCTCGACAACTACACGGCGGTCCTGGGTGACTCCCAGGTGCACAAGGCGTTCCTCAACGTCGCCGTCTTCCTGGTGATCAACGTGCCGCTGACCGTGGTCCTGTCGCTCGTGCTGGCGACCGCACTCAACGGAGCCATCCGCGGACGCGTCTTCTTCCGGGTGTCCTACTTCGTGCCCTACATCTCGGCCAGCGTGGCCGTCGTCGCCGTGTGGCTCTTCCTCTTCAGCAACGGCGGCTTCGTCAACCAGCTGCTGGGCCCGCTGGCTCCGGACCCGTCGTGGCTGATCAACAAGACGTTGGCCATGCCGCTGATCGCCATGTTCGTCACGTGGAAGCAGCTGGGGTTCTTCATCCTGCTGTACCTCGCCGCGTTGCAGAACGTGGGCAAGGAGCTCTACGAGTCCGCGTCCATGGACGGCGCGGGCAAGTTCGGCTCGTTCATGAACATCACCGTGCCCGGGGTCCGCGCCGCGACGACGCTCGTGGTGATCCTCTCGATCATCACCGGCGCCAACCTTTTCACCGAGCCGTACCTGCTCACCAACGGCGGCGGCCCCAACGGCGCCTCGGCCTCTCCGGTGCTGCTGATGTACCAACGCGGCATCGAGCAGGGGAACCCCGACACCGCCGCCGCGATCGGGGTGCTCCTGATGATCGGGGTCCTCATCGTGGCCTTCGTCAACAAGCGCTTCCTGGAAAGGGACTGAGATGGCACAGGCCACCGCGCACGAAGCGGCCAGCCGGGAACGGTCCGCTCCGCCACCGGAGACCCCGCAGGAGAAGCGGTCACGCAGCTGGCCGCGCACGCTCGTGCTCGCAGTGGGGGCGCTGGTCTTCCTGTTCCCCTTCTACTACATGCTCATCGCCTCCCTGCAGCTCGACCCGGACACCTCTCTGCGCGGCGCCTTTCCGACCGGCGGCTTCACGCTCGACAACTACCGCGACATCAACGGGCGGGTGAACCTGGGGCGTTCGCTGGTCAACTCGGGCATCTTCACCGGCGCCGTGATCCTGTGCACCGTCGTGTTCGGGGTGCTCGCGGGCTACGCGCTGGCCAGGCTGCACTGGCGAGGTCGCGGCACGTTGTTCGCGGCGATGCTGCTGGTGCAGGTCATCCCCTTCCAGCTGCTGATGATCCCGCTGTACGTGATGATCGTGCGCAGCTACGGCCTGGCCGACTCCTACCTCGGCATGATCGCGCCGTTCGCGATCAACGCCACCGCGGTCTTCATCTTCCGGCAGTTCTTCCTGCAGCTGCCCGAGGACCTGTTCTCCGCGGCCCGCATCGACGGAGCCGGCGAGCTCCGCATCCTGTGGTCCATCGCCCTGCCGCTCGTGCGGCCGGCGCTGCTCACCGCCGTGCTCCTCACCTTCATCGGCCCGTGGAACGAGTTCCTCTGGCCCTTCCTCATCACCAAGGACGCCGACTTGCAACCCCTTGCCGTGTCGCTGGCCAACTACATCAGCAGCGTCGCCGGACGGGCGGCCAACCCGTACGGCGCGATCCTCGCCGGCGCCTGTGTGCTGGCCGCACCGGCCGTGGCCCTCTTCATCGTGTTCCAGAAGCACTTCACCGCCTCCGACATCGGGTCGGGCGTGAAGGGATGACGGGCTCATCCGGCGTGCCCTTCACGATGACCCGGCTCGGCGTCGTGATGACGCCCGAGCCCGGCAACCCGCACGAGGCGATGGGCGTGCTCAACCCGGCCAGCGGCCGCACCCCCGACGGGCGTCTCCACCTGCTGCCGCGCCTGGTCGAGGCGGGCAACGTCTCGCGGGTGGGCCTGGCCGAGGTCGAGCTGCGAGACGGCGTACCCGTCGGGGTCCGGCGACGCGGCGTCGTCCTCGCTCCCGACGAGGGCTGGGAGCGGGGGGCCCTCAACGCCGGGGTCGAGGACCCGCGCGTCACCTGGGTGCCGAGTCTCGGGCGGCACCTGATGACCTACGTCGCCTTCGGCCCGCTCGGTCCGCGGCTGGCGCTCGCCGTCTCCGAGGACCTGGAGCACTGGCAGCGCCTGGGTCCCGTCCAGTTCGGCTACGAACCCGGTCTCGACACCGACCTGTGCATGTTCCCCAACAAGGACGCGGTCTTCTTCCCCGAGCCGGTGCCCGACCCCGACGGCCGCCCGTCGTACGCGATGCTGCACCGGCCGATGTGGGACCTCGGCTGGTTCCGCGAGGGCGAGACCGTGCACCTCCCTGCCGGTGTCACGGACGAACGACCAGGGATCTGGATCTCCTACGTCCCGGCGGAGCTCGTCGAGGCCGACATCCGGGCCCTGGCGCGACCGGAGAACCACCGATGTGTCGCGCTGTCGGAGTTCCCGTACGAGGAGCTGAAGATCGGCGCCGGGCCGCCGCCGGTGCGCGTCGAGGAGGGCTGGCTGCTGATCCACCACGGCGTGACCGGCCAGCAGCCCGCCGGCTTCGACCCCACGACCCAGAAGGTCGAGTACGCCGCGGGCGCCATGATCCTCGACGCCGAGGACCCGTCCCGGGTGCTGGCGCGGACCTCAGAGCCGATCCTCCGGCCGGAGACCCCGGACGAGCGCGACGGCACCGTGCCCAACGTCGTCTTCCCGACCGCGATCGAGGAGATCGACGGGGTCCGCTACGTCTTCTACGGCATGGCCGACGCGAAGATCGGGGTCGCGCGGCTGGACCGGACACCATGAAGCCCCACCGCGCGGTGCGGGTCGACAAGCCCTGGGGGCACGAGGAGATCTTCGCCCAGGTCGAGGGCTCCTACGTGGGCAAGACCCTGCACGTGACCGGTGGTGAGTCGCTGTCCCTGCAGTGGCACCACGAGAAGGACGAGACCATCGCCGTGATCTCGGGTGAGGTCGAGATAGACCTCGGCGACAGCGAGGAGACCCTCCACGCCGTCGCCCTCGGACCGGGCGACGCCGTGCACGTCCCGCCCCACCTGCTGCACCGAGTCCGGGCCATCACCGACGCCGTCCTCGTCGAGGCGTCCACCGCCGCCCCTGGGTGGCAGGAGGACATCGTCCGCCTCGAGGACCGCTACGGCCGCACCGGCACCCACGCACCCTGAACCCATCCACGTCTCGGAGGATCCACATGAACCCACGTCGCACCCTCGTCGTCCTGGCCAGCCTGGCCGTTGCTCTGGTCGGAGTCCCGACCGGGCAGACGGGCCCGGCCGTTGCCGCCGAGGCGACACCCCTGACCAACCTCGACCACCTGGACTGGCTGGGCGACACGGTCGACCCGCCCGACCAGGCCCTCCACACGACGTACCGCCTCGCCGACGAGCCAGGGATCGGTGTCCTGTGGACCTACGCCGAGCCCAGGAACGGCGTCCTGACCCGCGTCGGCGGCGGCACCTACGACCCGGCGACCGACACGTACGGCCAGGGCGCCTTCAACGCCGACGACGTGGCGCGTGCTGCGGTCGTCTACATCCGGCACTGGGCCGCGACCGGCTCGCCGACCAGCCGCGACCGGGCCTATCAGATGCTGCGTGGGCTGACGTACCTCCAGACGGCTAGTGGCGAGAACGCCGGCAACGTCGTGCTGTGGATGCAGCCCGACGGAACGCTCAACCCCAGCGCGGATCCGGTGGAGCTGCCCGACCCGTCCGACAGCGACGCGTCCTACTGGGTGGCTCGCACCCTCTGGGCCCTCGGCGAGGGTTACGCGGCGTTCGCCGCCTCGGGCGACCCCGCCGACGAGGCGTTCGCCGGGTTCCTCC
Organism: uncultured Actinomycetota bacterium; assembly: GCA_963782155.1. Taxonomy (GTDB): domain Bacteria; phylum Actinomycetota; class Actinomycetes; order Propionibacteriales; family Nocardioidaceae; genus Nocardioides. The sequence goes on along the minus strand of CAWAIZ010000002.1, from coordinate 109,867 downwards.
GCGACCGGATGGAGCTCTCCATCGGCGCTGTCGAGAGGCAGGTGCTCGACACCTACGGCGAGCTCGTCTCGGTCGACGGCAGGCCCACCCCCTCGTGGCTGATCGCGGACGGGGCCGACGCCAGCGCGGAGGCCGTGCTCGGCCTCGCCGCCTACGTCGAGGCCGCTGGCAGCGACGCAGCACGTACGGCGCTGACACAGCTCGCCGACGGCGTCGCCCTGCTCTCGGACGGGACCGCCCGCACCTGGCCGTTCGGCGCGGTGTACCCGTGGGCGCTGTCCCGATCGCTGTGGCACGCCTGGGGGTCGCAGATGCCGGCCGCACTGTCCCGCGCCTCGCAGGCCCTGGGCAGCCCGACGTACCTCGCCCCGGCCCTGAAGGACTCGGCCGTCTTCTCGCCCTGGATGCTCACCTCGGGCGGCCCGGACAACGGCCGGCTGCCGACGCGGCTCGACCAGTCGCAGATCGCCTACGGCGCCGACGCGCGGGTGCAGTCCCTGCTGGCGACCGCCGACGCGACCGGTAAGGCCGGCCTGCTGCGGCTGGCCGGGATGCAGGCGGCGTGGTTCTTCGGCGCCAACGCGGCCGGCGTACCGGCCTACGATCCCGCCACCGGCCGGACCATCGACGGCATCTCCGGCGACGGCGTCGTCAATCCCAACTCGGGGGCCGAGTCGACCATCCACGGGCTGCTCACGATGCTCGCGCTGGACGCCCATCCCGACGTGGCGCGCGCCGCCCGACAGGCGACGATCGTCGATCGCGTCGGGACGACCACGCTCCAGGCGGAGGACGCCACGACCACCGGTGACGCGCACGTGGTCTCCCTCGCGGACCGGTGGACCGGCGAGTCGCTCTTCGGCGGGACGGGCTACCTCGCTCTCGGCGACGGCGCAACCGCATCCCTGCCGGTGCCGCGCGCCGGACAGGACCGCCTGGTCATCCCGGTGGCCGAACTCCAGCCGGACAGCACCGCGGTCACCACCTGGTCGACCAGGCGCACCCTGCTCGGTCGCGTCGCGTCCGGCGACATCGGGCCGCAGGGGGCCTCCCCGGCACCCGGAGCGCTGCTTCCCGTGACGCTGCCACGCACGCTCGGCAAGCGAGCGACGGTCCTGCGGGTGTCGACCTCCTCCACCGGCGGTGACGCGGCCCGGCTGGACGCGGTGATGCTCGAGCCGTTGGTCTCCCGCTTCGTCCTCGCCGGCGACGGCCACTCGACGGCGCTGCTGCGCAGTGCGGACAGCAGGCTCGCGCATGCCGTCGTGCGGTTGCCGGGCAGGGGCCGCGCGGTGGTCGAGGTGTACGACGGCTCGGCAAGGCTGCTGAGCCGGTCGACGAGCCCGGCGCTGACCCTGCGCGTCCCCGTGGCGCCGGGAGGCTTCACGATCGTCACGCGCTGAGCGACCGCCACTGACGGTGACGGCCCGCCGAGGGTTGGGTGCACAATCACCCCGTGGGGAGGGGCTGGGTCTCGCCGGAGACGGCTGTATCGGCGCGCGAGGCGGAGGTACTCGCGGCGGTGGCCGAGCACCTCAGCAACGCCGAGATCGCCGCACGGCTGTTCATCTCGGTGCGCACCGTCGAGAGCCACGTGTCCTCACTGCTGCGCAAGCTCCAGGTCGGCGACCGGCGCGGCCTCGCGAACTCCGCGGCGGAGTATCTCGGTCGTCCTGCCTTCGACCGGCCCGTACGCAGCCTCCCGGCGGTGCTGCCCACGCCGCTGACCCCGTTCGTCGGGCGCGAGAAGGAGGTGACCGAGCTCGCCTCCGCCCTTGCCGAGCACCGGCTCGTGACGGCGATCGGACCTGGGGGCGTCGGCAAGACACGCCTCGCGCTGCGGGTGGCCACTGACGTGCAGGACCGGTTCCCGGGTGGCACCTGGTTCGTCGACCTGGTCTCGGTCAGCGACCCGGCGCTGCTCGCAGCATCGGTCGCCCAGGCTTTGGGGCTCGGCGAGAGCCAGGGCCGGACGATCGAGGAGGTGTTGATCGGCTGGCTGTCGCCGCGCACGTCGCTGCTGGTCCTCGACAACTGCGAGCACGTGCTGGACGCGTCCGGCAACCTGGTCGAGCGGCTGCTGGCCGGCTGCCCGAACCTCACGGTGCTCGCGACCAGCCGGGCTCGGCTGTTGCTGCCATTCGAGTGGGCCTTCCCCGTGCCCGGGCTGTCGGTCGAGGCCGACGCGGACTCGCCCGGGGACGCCGTCGAGCTGTTCCTGAGCCGTGCAACGGCCGGCGGGGCGCATGTCGAACCGGACGACCTGCATCGGGTGGCGGCGCTGTGCCGGGGCCTTGACGGGATGGCGCTGGCGATCGAGCTGGCAGCAGCGCGGCTGCCGTCCTTGGGGCTCGACGGACTGGAGGCCGGCCTCTCCGACCGGTTGCTGCTGCTGACCGGCGGCTCCCGCGTCGACGGCCGGCATCGGTCACTGCGCTCCACGCTGGACTGGAGCTATGCGCTGCTGGACGAGGCGGAGAAAGCCGTGCTGCGACGCGTCTCGGTGTTCGCAGGGGCGTTCCCCGCCCGGGCCGCGACCGAGCTCGCCGGTTGGGACCCGGTCGCAGCGGGCCTGGTGCCCTCGATCCTGGCGCGCCTGGCCGACGAGAGCCTGCTCGTCATGGTGCCGACCCCACGAGGCACGCGCTACCGCGCCCTCGAGACCATCCGGCAGTACGGCCAGGCGTTGCTCGAGAACTCCGGGGAGGACGGCCAGGCTCATCGTCGCCACCTGGCCTGGTGCCTGGAGGCCGCGCAGGGCCTCTCGGTGCCGGTCCTGGACGGCAGTGGTGCGGACGCCTGGCGCTGGGAGTTCGACGAGGTGTCCGGCGAGGGCCGCACGTGCTTGCCCTGGGCGAGGTACGTCGCCGACCAGCGGGACGCGGCGTACGCGCTCTCGCTCCTCCTGGCCCGGCTGAGCTTCTCCCGTGGCCGGCCCGGCGAGTCCCAGCGTCGCTTCGAGCTCGCCGCCGAGCTGGCCCCCGATGAAGTCTCCCGAGCGGCTGCGTTGCGTCACGCGGCCGGCGCGGCCGAGGCCCGGCACTTCGGGAACGAGGCCCTCCGGCTGCGGGCCGCCGCAGCCGACGCCTGGCTCCGGGCCGGCGAGGATCCACGCGCGGCCTGGGACCTGGCCCGCGCTGCCGAGCTGATTCGCCGCGGGCCCGGCATGATCGCCATTCTGCCTCCCGAGGGCGAGGTGGAGCGGCTGCTGGACCTGGCCCGCCCACTGGCCGGCGGCGACCCCTCCGTGGACTCCCGCATCCTGACGGCCGAGGCCTTCAACACCGACGAGCGCGCGCCGCGGACGCTGGTCCTGGTCGACCGCGCGATCGAGCTCGCCCAGCAGGCGCACGACCCCCTTGCGGAGAGCGCCGCTCTGGACATGCTCACCTCCATCCAGCTCGCCCACGGAGACCTGCGGGCTGCGCTGCGCAGCTCCCTACGCCGGACCGAGCTGCTGCAACCCGTGGCCGTCAAGGCCGAGTCGGCACTGGAGTTCTTCGACGCGCTCCAGATGGCCTCGGACTGCGCGGCCGCCGCAGGCGACCTCAGGTCTGCCTACCGTCTCGGGGAGCGACTGTGCGACCTGCCCTTCTGCCGCGAGGAGGACCATCTCGGCACGTCGCGGTTGATCGTGGTCGACCTCCTGGCCGGCTTCTTCGACGAGGCCATCGAGCTGTCCCAGCTCTTCCGAGCGGGTTGGGAGCGTGCGGGCCGTCCGCAGGCCGGGAACCTGAGCCGCGCGGCGTACGCCGCCGCGACCGTGCACGCCCTCCGCGGTGAGGATGCCGCCCGTGAGGAGTGGCTGGCCGTCGTCGAGATGCTGACCACACCCGGCAGGCCGCTCCGCGAGATCCACTTCGGCGAGATCTTCGACGCGTTGGTGCACCTGCACCGCGGCCAGGTCCGCGAGGCGGCCGGGCTGCTCGAGACGTCGCCCGAGGAGCTCCTCGCCAACTACAACGGCCAGTGGCGGGCGTGGTACGCCGCCGCGTGGGCCGAGTCGGCCGTGCTGGCGGGCCTTGACGACGCGGCGGACCGGGTCGACCGGGCCCGCGTCTCGGCACGCGGCAACCCGGTCGCGGAGGCGCTGGTCCTGCGGGCTGCGGCCCTCGCCGCCGGGGAGAGCGGCCGTGAAGACCTGGTCACGGCCGGCGCGGCCCTGACGGCCGCAAACGCGAGGTACCAGGGGGCACGCACCCTGGTGATGCTGGGCGGCGTGGACCGCGAGCGCGGCGAACAGGAGCTCGCCGCGCTCGGTGCCTCCGCTATGCCCTGGCCTCCAGGATGAGGTTGAACGGCGTCCGCGTGGCGACGCGCACGTGGCTGAATCCGGCCTCTCGCAGCACCTCCTCGAGGCGAAGGGGGCCTGCCTGCGCGCCGAGCCCGAGGCCGACCTCTTGGTCGAGCGAGGACGGCGTGCAGATGACGGTCGACAGGCCGTAGAAGAGGCGGCCGACCGGAGTCAGGTTGTCCTCGAGCCGGTCCCCCGCCGCGGGCTCCACCAGGAGCAGGGTGCCGTCGCCGGCGAGCGACTCGCGGATCCGGCGGGCAGCCCCGACCGGGTCGCCCATGTCGTGCAGGCAGTCGAACATGCAGACGAGGTCGTATCCGCTGCCCGGGAAGTCCTGGGCGGACGCCACCTCGAAGCGCACCCGACGCCCGACGCCGGCCTCGGCCGCGGCGGTCCGGGCTGCCTCGATCGACGGCTCGTGGATGTCGTAGCCGACGAACGAGGAGTGCTCGAAGGCCTTCGCCATGATGATCGTGGAGGCACCCAGACCCGTACCCACGTCGGCCACGCTGGCCCCGTCTCGCAGCTTGTCGACGACACCGTCGAGCGCCGGCAGCCAGGACTCCACCAGGTTGGCCTCGTAGCCGGGCCGGAACAGCCGCAGCGCGCCGGTGTAGAGGCGGTCGTCGTGGTCGCCCCAGCCGATGCCCTCACCGGTGGTGAAGGCGCGCACGAACGCATGGTGGTCGGTGTAGGCGGAGGCGATGGTCTCGAACGCGCCGGCCAGGAAGACTGGGCTGGTCTCGTCGGCGAGGACGAGGGCGTGCGCCGCAGTGAGCTCGAACGTCGCGCCGGAGGCGTCGTAGGCGACGTACCCTCCGGCCGCCTGGTTGGACAGCCACTCGCGGACGTAGCGCTCCGACGTACCCGTCCGGTCCGCCAGCTGTGACGACGTGAGCGGGCCGGCCCCGGCCATCTCTCGGTAGAGCCCCAGCCGGTCGCCGAGGTGCACCATCAGCCCCGAGATCGCTGCCCCCAGGTCTCCCACGGCCTGATGGACGAACTGCTCGAGCTCCGCAGCATCGACGGCGGGCGTGTCGGTCATGGTCATCTGTCTCTCCTCCGGACTCGCGTCCTGGGTCTCGCGGCTCCGCCCCGTGTGGGCGGCCACCAGAACCGTGCGTTCGCGACCGTCACGCGCGCATCCGTGGTGACCGCGGACCCACCACTGAAAGCACCACGGAGCCCGATGAACCCGTGCTGCGCACCGATGTCCGGCCGCTTCCCACGACCCACTCTGGGAACGCGGCGGACGCCGTGAGAGATGGAGGGGAGCAGTCATGAACGACCAGGCGACCGAGATGCTGGCCCGGCAGCAACAGCGCGAGGTCGCTCGTCGGGCACGGGCCCACCGGCCCGTGGACCGCGGGAGCGACCCGGCTGTGACCGAGGCTCGGGTACGCCGGCCACGTCGCATGCGGAGCCTCGGGCTCCGCCTGGCCGCCCGGTTGAGCCGCGCATGAGCGGCAACCCGGCCGTCGACGTCGCTGTCTCCGCAGGGAGGCCTCCGGTCGCCGCAAAGGCCCACTGGGGTGCATTCGCGCGCCCTGCCGCGGCCGCGCTCAGCCACGAACCCACCCACGACCACCGCTTGGACCCATGAACCACGGAAGGAACCCAGCACCATGTTTCCCGTACCCCTGATCGACGCCCCTCTCCGACGACGGACAGCGAGTCACGTCCCTAGGGTTGTGACCCACGACGAGGCTGCGCTGTACGGCGTACGGCGCTGCCTCGCTGACGGCTCGCCGGTCGTGATCCGCCAGCTCGAGCCCAGCGACAGGCACTTGCTTCTCGAGGTGTTCGAGGAGATGGGTCGCCACTCGCGGGAGGCGCGGTTCCTCGCGCCGAAGCCGCGGCTGACCGAGGCCGACGTACGCCAGCTGCTGGCCATCGACCACGTCGACCACGAGGCCCTGGTCGCCCTGGCGGCAGAGGACTCCCGTCCGATCGGCATCGCCCGCTTCGTCCGCGACGCCGCAGACCCCGAGACGGCCGAGGTGGCCGTCGAGGTCGTCGACTCCTGGCAGTCCCGCGGTCTCGGGACGATGCTCGTCACGGCCCTGCTCGGCCGGGCGCGGGATCTCGGCGTGCGTCGCTTCACGCTCGTCATGGCGCGCGACAACCACGCCGCCGCGAGGCTGATGCGCCGGTCTGCTCCGCCGGCCGAGCCCGTCGAGGCGGACGCGCACACGGTCGACTACGTGATCACGCTGACCGACGACCGACCCGCCTGGACCGTCCTGAAGGGAGCCTGACCATGGGAACCCGGGACGTGCTCGCCCCCCTCTCGTCCGGCCTGATGGCCGCGGGGGGGTAGCGCGGCAACCGGGGGTCGTCGTGGTCAGGGGCCGGCTCCGCGCGCTTGGTGGCAGGTGAAGGATTCGAACCTTCGAAGGAATACTCCGGCGGATTTACAGTCCGCTCCCATTGGCCGCTCGGGCAACCTGCCGTTGCCGGCGACCCGCGTTTGGCGGATGGTCAGCAGGTCGGAACAATAGCAAGGCCGGACCGGAGACCCGAATCCGCCAGAGACCACCAGGAGGGCCCTTCACATGGCCGACTCGTCGTTCGACATCGTCAGCAAGATCGACCGCCAGGAGGTCGACAACGCCCTCGGCCAGGCGGCCCGGGAGATCGCGACGCGCTTCGACTTCAAGGGCACCGGCGCCACGATCGAGTGGCAGGGCGAGCACGCCATCGAGATCACCGCGTCGGCCGACGACCGGGCCTCGGCCGTGCTCGACGTCTTCAAGGACAAGCTCGTCAAGCGTCAGCAGAGCCTGAAGATCCTCGATGCCTCGGAGCCTCGCCAGTCGGGTCGCGAGAGCAAGATCTCGATCACGCTCAAGGAGGGCATCACCTCCGAGGACGCCAAGAAGATCGGCAAGCTCATCCGCGACGAGGGTCCCAAGGGCGTCAAGGCCCAGGTGCAGGGCGACGAGCTGCGCGTCTCGAGCAAGAAGAGGGACGACCTCCAGGCCGTCCAGGCCCTCGTGAAGGGCCAGGACTACGACTTCGCGGTGCAGTTCACCAACTACCGCTGAGCAGAAGAGACCGCCGCCAAGGGCTCGGCCCCAAACGCGGTGAGAGGGACGCGTCCGGGGCCGAAGGCCCTCCATTGTGCCTCGGGATGGTCCCGAACCCACGGGAAACCCCAGGAGCCGGCCAGGCCGGCTCGGACCCGATTCGTCTGCGCCGCCGAGCCGAAGAAGTCGCAGCAATCCGCTGACGAACGGGCGGGGACTGTACGGCGTGTCACACCGCGAGGAGGCGAGACGAGATAGGTGCGCTGACCTGCGCGGACTATCCTCGGAGGTCGGTGTCCAGCGCCCGACCGGCGCCCGCGATCGACCCAGTAGCCCGCCCGCGACACCACCCCGAGCCAGGCGGGTGACGAGGAAGTGCACACACAGGTGACGACCAAGCAGGTCAAGCAGCTCGACCGCGTGATCATCCGCTTCGCCGGCGACTCCGGTGACGGCATGCAGCTGACCGGTGACCGGTTCACCCAGGAGTCCGCGGCGTTCGGCAACGACCTGTCGACGCTGCCGAACTTCCCGGCCGAGATCAGGGCGCCGCAGGGCACGTTGCCCGGCGTCTCGTCGTTCCAGGTCCACTTCGCCGACCACGACATCCTCACGCCGGGCGACGCTCCGGACGTGCTCGTCGCGATGAACCCCGCCGCGCTGCGCGCGAACCTGGGCGACCTGCCGGCCGGGGCGACGATCATCGTCGACTCCCACGACTTCTCCGCGCGCAACCTGAGCAAGGCCGGATACGCCGTGTCGCCGCTGGACGACGAGTCGCTGGCGGCGTACGCCGTGCACCCGCTCGACCTGACGGGCATGACCATCGAGGCGGTCAGGGAGTTCGGCCTCTCACGCAAGGACGCCGCGCGGGCCAAGAACATGTTCGCCCTGGGCCTGCTCTCCTGGATGTACGGCCGGCCGACGGAGTCGACGATCGCCTTCCTGGAGCGGCGGTTCGCGAAGGTGCCCGACATCCGCGACGCCAACATCACGGCCTACCGAGTCGGCTGGAACTTCGGCGAGACGACCGAGACCTTCGTCGTGAAGTACGAGATCAAGCCGGCTCCCATGGCGCCGGGCACCTACCGCAACATCACCGGCAACCTGGCGCTGGCCTACGGCCTGATCGCGTCCAGCGTGCGGTCGGGGCTGCCGCTGTTCCTCGGCTCCTACCCGATCACGCCTGCCTCCGACATCCTCCACGAGCTCAGCAAGCACAAGGCGTTCGGCGTCACGACCTTCCAGGCCGAGGACGAGATCGCCGGCATCGGGGCGGCCCTGGGTGCGTCGTTCTCCGGCGGGCTCGGGGTGACGACGACGTCCGGTCCCGGACTCGCGCTGAAGTCGGAGACCATCGGCCTCGCGGTGATGACCGAGCTGCCCCTCCTGGTGATCGACGTGCAGCGTGGCGGCCCGTCGACCGGGCTGCCCACCAAGACCGAGCAGGCCGACCTGCTGCAGGCGATGTTCGGCCGCAACGGCGAGTCGCCGGTCCCCATCGTCGCGCCGCAGTCCCCTGGCGACTGCTTCGATGCCGCACTGGAGGCGGTCCGGATCGCGGTCACCTACCGAACTCCGGTGCTGCTGCTCTCCGACGGGATGCTCGCCAACGGCTCCGAGCCGTGGCGGATCCCCGAGCTCGACGAGCTGACGGACATCGACCCCGCCTTCGCCACCACCCGTAATCACCGCAACCCGGGCTCCGGCGACAGTGCTGATGAGGAGGCCGAGTTCTGGCCGTACCTCCGCGACGAGCAGACGCTGGCGCGACCGTGGGCGATCCCGGGTACGGCGGGACTGGAGCACCGCATCGGCGGTCTCGAGAAGGCCGACGGCAACGGCAACATCTCCTACGACCCGGCCAACCACGACTTCATGGTCCGCACCCGCCAGGCCAAGGTGGACCGGATCGCGGAGTCCCTGCCGCCGCTCGAGGTGGACGACCCCTCGGCCAAGGATGGGAAGGGTGCGAAGGTCCTGGTGCTGGGGTGGGGGTCGACGTACGGCCCGATCGGCGCCGGCTGCCGCCGCGTGCGCAACGCCGGCTACCACGTCGCGCAGGTACACCTGCGCCACCTCAACCCGCTACCCCGTGACCTCGGCGAGATCCTGAAGCGCTACGACCGCGTGCTCATCCCCGAGATGAACCTCGGTCAGTTGAGCATGCTGATCCGGGCGAGGTACCTCGTCGACGCGGTCGGATACCACCAGGTCAACGGCATGCCGCTGAAGGCCGCGGCTCTCGCCCACGCGATCGCGGACCTGGTCGCCGAGGCGGAGGGCACCGAGGCGCCGCTCGGCGTCTGGGGCGAGACCGTGGTGAAGGAGTCCGTGAAGTGAGCACCGTCAACATCCCGTCCCCCGGCATGCGCAGCGGCATCGAGCTCGTCCCGACCGCCGACGGAGCCCAGACTGCCAAGGAGTTCACCTCCGACCAGGAGGTCCGCTGGTGCCCCGGCTGCGGTGACTACGCCGTGCTCAAGGCCGTGCAGGGCTTCCTGCCCGACCTCGGCCTGCGCCGGGAGAACATCGTGTTCGTCTCGGGCATCGGCTGCTCGTCGCGCTTCCCCTACTACCTCGACACGTTCGGCATGCACTCGATCCACGGCCGTGCCCCCGCCATCGCGACCGGCATCGCCACGACGCGCTCGGACCTGTCGGTGTGGGTCGTCACCGGTGACGGCGATGCCCTGTCGATCGGCGGCAACCACCTGATCCATGCTCTGCGCCGCAACGTGAACATGACGATCCTGCTGTTCAACAACCGGATCTACGGCCTCACCAAGGGCCAGTACTCCCCCACCTCCGAGCCGGGCAAGGTCACCAAGTCCACGCCGATGGGCTCGGTGGACCACCCGTTCAACCCGGTCTCCCTGGCACTCGGTGCCGAGGGCACCTTCGTGGCCCGCACCATCGACTCCGACCGCAAGCACCTGACGTCGGTGCTGTCCGCGGCCGCGGCGCACCGGGGCACGTCGCTGGTCGAGATCTACCAGAACTGCCCGATCTTCAACGACGGTGCCTTCGACGCCATCAAGGACCGCGACCCGTCCGCGGCGTCGATCATCCCGCTGGTGGACGGCGAGCCGATCCGCTTCGGTCCCCCTGGCAGCTCTGGTGGGGCGATGTACGGCCTGGTCCGCGACCGAGCCACCGGCGGCGTCAAGGTGGCGGAGGTCGAGGAGGTCGGCGAGGACGCAGTGCTGGTGCACGACTCCCGCTCCGCCGACGCGACCACGGCCTTCGCGATCTCGCGGCTGACCGATGCGGGGTACCTCCATCGCGCGCCCATCGGGATCTTCCGCCAGGTCGAGCGGCCGACGTACGACGACCTGGCGCGCGACCAGATCAGCGCGGCGCGCGAGCAGGCGCCGGGCGAGCCCGACGCACGCCTCGCCCGGCTGATCGCCGGCGGCGACACCTGGACGGTCGTCTGACTGGCGCTTCACGAAGGGGCCCCACCCGGGAGGGGGCCCCTTCGTCAAGCGGCGGACTACTCGACGAACGTCCGCCAGGTCTGGGTGACCGACTTGCCGTAGCCGCCGGCCTTGGGCACGACGCCCTTCCAGTACCAGGAGCCGGTCCGCGGCGCGTAGACACGCGTGCGCCAGCGACCCTCACCGTCGGTCCTCACCTTCTTGACCAGCTTCCAGTCGCAGGTCTTGCACAGGCGCTTGTAGACCTGGACGTTCCGCTTCTCCCAGCCAGGGTCGACGTTGCCCTTGAAGACCAGCCATCCCTTGGCGTTGCGGAAGACCTGGTCGTGCATCTCGCGACGGGGCAGGTCGGCGGCGTCGGCGGTCACCGGGCCCGAGAGCGCCACGAGAGCGCACACCAGTGCCGCGACGATGGAGGTCGACGGGCGCACGAGAACCTCGTACCCCACCGTCCAGGGCCCAAACCCCCTCGCCGAGCCCGTCTGGACCGCTCGTATGCTCGCCGCGTGCCGCCGTCTCGCCAAGGCTTCCTCCTGGGGCTGGCGGCCTACGTGATGTGGGGCGGCTTCCCGTTGTACTGGCCGCTGCTGGAGCCGGCCGGCTCGCTCGAGCTGCTCGCCCACCGGGTGCTGTGGTCGGTGGTCACGCTGGCGGTGCTCGTGCTGGTCCTGCGCCGGACCCGCCAGTTCCGGGCGCTGTTCCGCGACCGACGGGTGTTCCTGCTGCTGTCCCTGGCGGCCGCGGTCATCTCGGTCAACTGGGGCACCTACATCTACGGGGTGACCACGGACCGCGTGGTCGAGACGTCCCTGGGGTACTTCATCAACCCGCTCGTCACGGTGCTGATGGGCGTGCTGATCCTCGGCGAGCGGCTGCGGCCCTACCAGTGGATGGCCATGGGCGTCGGCGCGCTCGCCTGTCTCGTGCTCACCCTCGACTATGGCCGGCCGCCGTGGATCGCGCTGGTCCTCGCATGCTCGTTCGGCACCTACGGCCTGGCCAAGAAGCAGGCCGGCGCCGAGGCGATCGAGAGCCTCACCCTCGAGACGCTCCTCGTCGCGCCGCTCGCCGTCGCCTACCTGGGCTGGCTGGTCGCGCAGGGCGACTCGTCGTTCGGCTCGCAGGGCACCGGTCACGCGCTGCTGCTGATGTCGGCCGGCCTGGTCACCGCCGTGCCGCTGCTCTGCTTCGGTGCGGCAGCGATCCGGGTCTCGATGGTGACGCTCGGCCTGCTGCAGTACCTCGCCCCGGTTCTCCAGTTCGGTCTCGGCATCCTCTACTTCCACGAGGACATGTCACCGGGGCGGTGGGTCGGCTTCGCGCTCGTGTGGGTGGCGCTGTCAGTCTTCACCGTGGAGTCGCTCAGGCACCGGCGCTCCCAGCTGCGCCTCGCCGTGGAGGCCGCCGCGGTCTGACTCGGGGCTGAGCGCAGGCGACGGGCCGCCACCGTCCACGCCAGCGAGAGAGCCACGACCGCGCCGAGCACGGCGAGGAGAACACCGACCATGCCGGCATGCAGCGCGATCAGCACGACCAGGCCGATGGAGGCCAGGCGAGGACTGCGAAGAGAACGGCCAGCGAAACGACCACGCCGCGACCGGACACGGCTGGCACGATAGCGCCGTGCCGACCTACCTGTCCTACGACCGGGCCGAGCTCGCCTATCGCGAGGTGGGCGCCGGTCTGCCGGTGCTTGTCGTGCCGGGCGGACCTGCCCGCGACGCGACGTACCTCGGCAACCTCGGCGGGCTGGCGTCCGCGACCGAGCGCAGGCTCGTCGTACCCGACCTGCGTGGCACGGGTGCCTCACAACCGGATTCGGATCCCGACAGCCATCGCGCCGACCGCATCGCTGCGGACGTCGCGACCCTGATCGATCACCTGCGCCTGGCGCCGGTCGACGTGCTCGCGCACTCGGCCGGAGCGAACGTCGCCATCCTGCTGGCCGAGCGGCGCCCCGACCTGGTGTCCCGCCTGGTGCTGGTCACGCCCGGCACGCGGGTGCTGGCCATCGACACCGACGACGCCGAGTGGGAGGCCGCCCTCGAGCGCCGCGCCGGCGAACCCTGGTTCGGCGAGGTACGGGCGGCCCTCGAGGCCGACGTACCGACGCCCGATCAGGAGCTGCTCGGCCAGGCCCTCTTCTACGGTCGCTGGGACGGACAGGCCCGCGCCCACGCCGCGACGGACGAGCCGCAGCGCAACGTCGCCGCGACCGGCTGGTTCCACGACGGTGCCTACGACCCGGAGCGATCACGCGAGGCGCTCGCCCACCTCGCCGTGCCCGTGCGGATCCTGATCGGCGAGCTCGACCCCTGGCCGAACGCTCGCGCTGCCGACGAGCTGGCCGCGGCGTTCCCGAACGCCGACGTCACGGTCCTCCCGGGCGCCGGCCACTTCCCCTGGGTCGACGACCCCCAGCGGTTCGTGCTCGCCGTCCGGGACGCGCTGGCTCGCTGAGGCTGCGGACGGCCGGCAGACGTGCAGGAAGGTCAGCTGGCCCGGGTCGCGACGAGGTCGGCGAAGCCCTCGAGCGCGTCACGTACCGAGCCCTCGTCGAGCACGCCGAGCAGCGCCTTGGCCTCGGCGGAGCGGGAGACCACGTAGGTGCGCGCCTCGTCCAGGGCGGGGTGGCGGCGGAGCAGGGCCAGGGCCTCGGCGTGCAGGGTGTCGTCGGTCAGGTCGGCGGCGAGCAGCTCCATCAGCCGACCGTCCTCGGGACGCGCCATCGCCCGGGCCATCAGCACGGGCAGCGTCGGGACACCCTCGCGCAGGTCGGTGCCGGGCGTCTTGCCGGAGACACCGGCCTCGGAGGCGATGTCGAGGATGTCGTCGGAGAGCTGGAAGGTCATGCCGACGATCTCGCCGTAGCTGGTCAGGGCGCGCTGGGCGTCGGCGGGCGCACCGCCGAACATCGCGCCGTACCTCGCCGATGTGGCGATCAGCGAGCCGGTCTTGCCCTGGACGACGTCCAGGTAGTGCTCGAGCGGGTCTTCGTCCGGGCCGGGCTCCAGGGTCTCCAGGATCTGACCCTCGACCAGCCGGGTGAACGTCTGGGCCTGGATGCGCACGGCCTCGGCGCCGAGCTCGGCGGTGAGCTCGGAGGACTTCGAGAACAGGAAGTCGCCGGTGAGGATCGCGACGTGGTTGTCCCAGCGCGCGTTCGCGGACTCCGAGCCGCGCCGCAGCTCGGCCTCGTCCATCACGTCGTCGTGGTAGAGCGACGCCAGGTGGGTCAGCTCGACCACGCAGGCTGCGGTGATGACGTCGTCCACCTCGGGGTGGTCCCCGGTCTCGGCGGCGACCAGGACGAGCAGCGGCCGGAACCGCTTGCCGCCGGCCTCCATCAGGTGGCTGGCCGCCTCGGTGACGAACCCGGCCCGGCTGCGAACGTGCACGGTGAGCGCTTTCTCGACCTCGGTCATCCGCTCTTCCAGGCGCGCGGACAGCCGCTCGTCGAGGACGGGAAAGGCCAGACTGCCGGTCACCTGACGAATTGTCCCGCAACCCCGGCGAGGTTGAGCACCGGGCCCGGGACGATGCCGAGCACGATCGTCGCCGCCGCACCCACCGCGATCGTCGCCGAGGTGAGCATCGAGGGATGCACGACGTACGCCGCGGTGCCCGGCTCCGGGTCGCGGAAGAACATCACCACGATGACGTAGACGTAGATGTAGGCCGCGATCATGCTGCTGATCACGCCCACGATCACCACCGGCCAGGCGCCCGAGGACATCGCGACCTCGAAGACGGCCCACTTGCCGATGAACCCGGAGGTCAGCGGGATCCCCGCCAGTCCGAGCAGGAACAGGGCGAACACGCCGGCGACCACGGGTGAGTGCTTGCCGAGGCCGGCCCACCGGGCGAGCGCGCTCTGCTCGCCGGCCGCGTCGCGGACGAGCGAGACCACGGCGAAGGCGCCGAGCGCCGAGACGCCGTAGGTGACCAGGTAGAACAGCACCGCCTGGAGCGAGGTCAGCTGACCCTCGCTGAGCTCGTCGGCGCTCTGCAGGCCGAGCACGCCGGTCAGCAGGAAGCCGGTGTGCGCGATGGCGGAGTACGCCAGCATGCGCTTGACGTCGCGCTGGGTCACGGCCAGCACCGCACCGACTACCATGCTGAGGATGGCGACGACCCACATCATCGGCTGCCAGCTCCAGCGGTCGGCGCCGAAGGCGACGTAGAACAGCCGCATGATCGCGCCGAAGGCGGCGGTCTTGGTCGCGGCCGACATGAACGCCGTCACCGCGGTCGGGGCGCCCTGGTAGACGTCCGGCGTCCAGGCCTGGAACGGCGCCGCGCCGACCTTGAACAGCAGGCCGACGGCCAGCATCCCGAGCCCGATGAGCATCAGCGTCTGGTTGGAGGAGTCGTTGCGGACGGCCTCGTTGATGTCGCCGAGGTTCATCGACCCGGCGAAGCCATAGGTGAGGGCGACGCCGTACAGGAAGAAGCCCGACGAGAACGCGCCGAGCACGAAGTACTTGAGCGCGGCCTCCTGGCTGAGCAGCCGGCGGCGGCGGGCCAGGCCGCACAAGAGGTAGAGCGGCAGCGACAGCACCTCGAGAGCCACGAACATGGTGATCAGGTCGCCCGACGCGGGGAAGAGCATCATGCCGAACACCGCGAACAGCAGCAGGGGGTAGACCTCGGTGTGGTCGAGGCCGGCCGCGTTGCGCTCGGCCTCGGTGCCCGGGAGGGCCGCGGCCTGGCCGGCGAAGGCCGAGACACCGCCCTCGATCTCGCGCTCGGCGAACAGCAGGCACCCGCCCAGCGCGAACAGCAGGATCAGGCCCCAGAGGAACACGCTCGGGCCGTCCACCACGACGGTGCCCATCGAGCCGACGATGCCGCGCGCGGCGTCGGCGCCCTCGCCGTGCTCCTTCATCCGGTAGGCGACGGCGACGGTGGCGGCCATGCTCACGAGCACGCCGCCGGTGGCCAGCGTCGCCTGGACGAGGAACCGGTGCTTGCGGGGCACGAACGCCTCGACCAGCACGCCGAGGCAGGCCACGGCGAAGATGACGAGCAGCGGCGCGAGGTAGCTGTACTCGATGGTGGGCTTGGTGAAGTCCATCAGTGCGAGGCCTCCTGCGTGCCGACGGTCGGGTCAGGGTCGTGCACGCCGACGTTGTCGAGGATGGTCGTGGTCGCGGGGTTGATCACGTCGAGCAGCGGCATCGGGTAGAAGCCGAAGAGCACCAGGGCGAGGATCAGCGGTGCGAGCGCACCGACCTCGCGACGGTCGAGGTCCTTGACCGGCTCTACCCCGGTGATGCCCGGGCCGGTGAAGATCCGCTGGTACATCCACAGGACGTACCAGGCGGCCAGCACGATGGACGTGACGGCGATCGTGCCGACCAACCAGTGGTGCTGGAACGCCGCGATGATCACCAGGATCTCAGAGACGAACTGCGAGAGCCCCGGCAGGCCGAGCACGGCGAGACCGGAGATCAGGAACACGCCCGCCAGCACCGGCGCCGACTTCTCGACGCCCGTGATCGCCGAGATCGAGGCGGTGCCCTTGCGCTTGATCAAGAAGCCCGCGGCCAGGAACAGCGCGGCCGTGGCGATGCCGTGGTTGACCATGTAGAGGATCGATCCGGACGTCCCCTGGCTGGTGAACACGAAGATGCCGAGCACGATGAAGCCGAAGTGGCTCAGCGAGGTGAGTCCGATCAGCCGCAGCATGTCGTCCTGGCCGATGGCGACCAGCGCGCCGTACACGATCGAGATCAGCGCGATCGTGACCACGAACGGCGTCGCCCACTGCGAGGCCTCGGGGAAGAGCCCGAGGCAGTAGCGCAGCATCGCGTAGGTGCCGATCTTGTCGAGGATGCAGACCAGCAGCACGCTCGTGCCCGGCGTGGCCTGCTCGGTGGCGTCGGCCAGCCACGTGTGCACCGGGAACAAGGGCGCCTTGACGGCGAACGCGAAGAAGAAGCCCATGAACAGCCACTTCTGCGTGTCGGGGTCGATGTCGATCTGCGAGAGCTCGGTCAGCAGGTACGTCGGGTGGCCGGCGTCGGCGGAGACGGCGTACAGGCCGACCACGGCGGCCAGCATGACCAGGCCGCCGGCCAGCTGGAAGATCAGGAACTTCACCGCGGCGCGCGACCGGCGCTCCCGGCCGAACCCGCCGATCAGGAAGTAGCCGGGCACCAGCGAGGCCTCGAACAGCACGTAGAAGAGGAACACGTCCGTGGCCGCGAACACGCCGATCGAGGCCGCCTCGAGGGCCAGCGCCCAGGCGAAGAACGCCTTGGTGTTGCCGTGGTCGGCGTCGAACCAGGAGGCGCCGAGCACGACGGGGACCAGCACCACCGTCAGGAGCAGGAGCACCAGGCCCATGCCGTCGACACCCAGCGCGTAGTGGGCGCCGAAGACGTTGATCCACTCGTGGGTCTCGGTGAACTGGAACCCGCCGTCGACGTCGTACTGGCTGGCCATCACGCCGGCGAGGACCAGGGTCAGCAGGGAGAAGCCCAGCGAGATCTGCTTGGGCCGGGACTTGTCGCCCTCGTAGGGCATGGCGGCGGTGACGACCGCGCCGACGAGCGGCACGACGATCAGCGCGGTCAGCCAGGGGAAGTCGTTCATGTGAGGTTCACCGCCAGGAGGGCCAGGACGACGAGGAGCGCGCCGCCCAGCAGGGACAGGGCGTAGGAGCGGACGTAGCCGTTCTGGGTACGGCGCAGGATCATGCCGATGCCGCCGATGCCGGCCGAGCCGCCCTCGACGATCCCGTCCACGCCGACCTTGTCGATCGAGGTGAGGCTGCGGACGAGAACGCCGCCGGGCTGCACGACCAGGGTGTCGTTGATGGCGTCGCCGTACAGGTCTCGGCGCGCGGCCCGGGTGGCGAAGGAGACGTCACGCGGCGCCTCGCGAGGCACGTCGCGCTTGCCGACCAGGAACCAGGCGAGCGCCACCCCGCACGCGACCACGACGACAGCGAGCACGGTGATCGCGAGGGCCGAGATCGGCGGCTCCTCGTGCACGGGCGTGCCGGTGACCGGAGCCAGGAAGTCCACGATCCAGTCGCCGAGCAGCATCACGCCCCCGAGCACCGACAACGCGGCCAGCACGATCAGCGGGATCGTCATCACCTTCGGGGACTCGTGCGGGTGCACGCCCTTCTCCCAGCGCTTCTCGGTGAAGAACGTCATCAGCATCAGCCGGGTCATGTAGAAGCCGGTGATGCCGGCGCCCAGCATCGCGAGCAGACCCACGAGCCAGCTGTCGGCCAGGGCGGTCTCGATGATCTTGTCCTTGGACCAGAACCCGGAGAAGCCGGGGAACCCGATGATCGCGAGGTAGCCCATCGCGAACGTCATGAAGGTGACCGGCATCGCCTTGTTCAGCGCGCCGTAGTGGCGCATGTCCACGTCGTCGTCCATCCCGTGCATGACCGAGCCGGCGCCGAGGAACATGTTGGCCTTGAAGAAGCCGTGGGTCAGCAGGTGGAAGATCGCGAAGGCGTAGCCCGCCGGGCCGAGGCCGGCGCCGAGCATCATGTAGCCGATCTGGCTCATCGTGGAGCCGGCCAGCGCCTTCTTGATGTCGTCCTTCGCGCAACCGATGATCGCCCCCCACAGGAGCGTGACGACCGCGACGATCACCACGACCGTCTGGGCGTGCGGGGCGAGCTCGAAGATGAAGTTGCTGCGCACGATCAGGTAGACGCCCGCGGTCACCATCGTCGCGGCGTGGATCAGGGCCGACACCGGGGTCGGACCCTCCATCGCGTCGAGCAGCCAGGACTGGAGCGGCACCTGCGCGGACTTGCCGCAGGCCGCAAGGAGGAGCAGCAGCCCGAGAATGGTCAGCGTGGTCTCGGAGGCGCCGGCTGCGGCCTCGCTGATGACCGTGAAGTCCGTGGAGCCGAACGTCGCGAACATCAGCGCGACGCCCAGCGAGAGGCCGATGTCGCCCACCCGGTTGACGATGAAGGCCTTCTTGGCCGCCGCGGCGGCGGAGTGCTTGTGCTGCCAGAAGCCGATGAGCAGGTACGACGCCAGGCCGACGCCCTCCCAGCCCAGGAACAGGCCGAGGAAGTTGCCCGACAGCACCAGCGTCAGCATCGCCGCGACGAACAGGTTGAGGTAGCCGAAGAACCGAGGGCGCCGGGGGTCGTGCTCCATGTAGCCGATGGAGTAGACGTGGATCAGCGACCCGACGCCGGTGATCAGCAGCAGGAAGAGCGCGGACAGCGGGTCGTAGAGGATGTCGAAGCCGACTTTCAGGCCGCCGACCTCGAACCAGTTCCACAGGTGCTGGGAGACCTGGCGGTCACCCTCGTCGCGGCCCAGGAGCTGGAAGAACAGCAGCAGGCTGACGATGAACGAGCCGATCGGCAGCAGCGCGCCGAGCAGGTGGCCCCACTTGTCCGTCGCGCCCTTGGCCAGCGGGCCGCCGACCAGGAGCACCAGGGCGCCCAGGGCCGGCAGGGCGATGATCAGCCAGAGCAGGCCGAAGGCGCCGTCCGCCGACGTGGGGTCGACCACGGGGATCGAGCCGCCTTCGTGAAGGGGGTACATGAGGCTCCTAGAACTTCAGCAGGCTCGCGTCGTCGACCGAGGCCGAGCGACGGGTGCGGAAGATGGTCATGATGATGGCCAGGCCGACCACGACCTCGGCGGCCGCGACGACCATCACGAAGAACGCCGCCACCTGGCCGTCGAGGTTTCCGTGCTGCTTGGCGAAGGCGACGAGGGCCAGGTTCGAGGCGTTGAGCATGAGCTCGACGCACATGAAAAGCACCAGGGCGTTGCGGCGGGTCAGCACCCCCACGCAGCCGATGGTGAACAGGATCCCGGACAGCACGACGTACTGCGTCATGTGAGGTCCTCCTCGTCGGTCGCGCGCCCTGGATCCGCAGAGTCCTCGCCGGCGAGCTGGCGCTCCACGCCTGGTACGTCGTCGGCCATCGCCGGCGCCGACCGCACGGTGCCGCGGGCGGCGAGCACGCGGTTGACCGACGCCCCGGCCGCGGTGCCGTCCGGCAGCAGGGCCGGGGTGTCGACGGCGTTGTGACGGGCGTACACGCCGGGTGGCGGTAGTGCACCGAGGTGCAGGCCGTGCTCGGCGTAGTCGCGGACCCGCTGCGCGGCCAGGTCGGCCTGGCTCGGCTTCGGCTCCAACCGCTCGCGGTGGGCGAGCACCATCGCGCCCACGGCTGCGGTGATGAGCAACGCGCTGGTCGTCTCGAACGCGAACACGTAGCGGGAGAAGAGGAGGTCCGCGAGGGCCTGGACGTTGCCGTTCTCGTTCGCGGCGTCGAGGCCGACGACCGTGCCGAGCGTCATCTGGCTGAGCCCGATGACCAGCACGAGACCCAGCACCAGGCCGGCGACCGTCGCCATCAGGCGCTGGCCCTTGATCGTCTCGACGACCGAGTCGGACGCGTCGACGCCGACGAGCATCACCACGAAGAGGAACAGCATCAAGATGGCGCCGGTGTAGACGATGATCTGCACCGCGAAGAGGAACGGCGCATCGAGGACGGCGTACAGCATGGCGAGCCCGATCATCACCACGGCCAGCAGCAGCGCGGCGTGCACGGCCTTGCGCACGAACAGGATGCCGAGGGCCGCGATCACCATGATCGGCGCGAGGATCCAGAAGGCCATCACGCCTCCTTGTCCGGCGGCGGTGCGGCGTACTCGCCGCGGTAGTAGGCGCCTTCGTCGTCGCCGAGCCGCATCGGGTGGGGCGGCTGCTCCATGCCCGGCAGCAGCGGGGCGAGCAGGTCGGACTTCTCGTAGATCAGGTCGGCGCGGTTGGTGTCCGCGAGCTCGTACTCGTTGGTCATCGTCAGCGCGCGAGTCGGGCACGCCTCGATGCAGAGCCCGCAGAGGATGCACCGCAGGTAGTTGATCTGGTAGACGCGGCCGTACCGCTCGCCGGGGCTGTAGCGCTCCCCTTCCGGCCCGTCGGTGTTCGACGCGCCCTCGACGTAGATCGCGTCCGCGGGGCAGGCCCACGCACACAGCTCGCAGCCGATGCACTTCTCCAAGCCGTCGGGCCAGCGGTTGAGCTGGTGCCGCCCGTGGAAGCGCGGCGCGGTGGGCAGCTTCTCGAAGGGGTACTGCTCGGTGACGACCTTCTTGAACATGGTCCGGAAGGTGACGCCGAAGCCGGCGACGGGGTCCCAGAACTGCTCCTTGAGGGATCGGCCCTGCTGCTCATCAGCCATCGATGCGCTCCTCCATCGTGACGCCATCGCCACTGGTCGAGTCTCCGGCCACGGTCGCCGGCA
This sequence comes from uncultured Actinomycetota bacterium, assembly GCA_963782155.1. GTDB lineage: Bacteria > Actinomycetota > Actinomycetes > Propionibacteriales > Nocardioidaceae > Nocardioides. The sequence goes on along the minus strand of CAWAIZ010000002.1, from coordinate 88,843 downwards.
CCGGTTGGCCCGGCGGCTGCCCGAACACCAGCGGGGCAGCGGCGCCGCGGACAGCACCACCCACGGGCATCGCGGGCACTGGATAGCCACCGGCCGCGAGCGCGTCCGGCTCGCCGTCGGCGGGCCGACCCGCCAGCTCGTCGGTCTGCTTCTCCTCGTCGTCCCCGACGAAGAACAGCGCCAGGAACAGCACGGCGAGCACGCCGATGCCGATCAGGAGGTACTTGCGGTCGATCTGTCCCTCGAGCGAGACCGAGCGGATCGTGCCGACGGCCAGGATCCACACGAGAGACACGGGGATCAGCCGCTTCCAGCCGAACGCCATGAACTGGTCGTAGCGAAGCCGGGGCAGCGAGCCACGCAGCCAGATGAAGATGAAGACGAAGAACATGACCTTGCCGAAGAACCACAGCAGCGGCCAGTAGCCCTGGTTCGCGCCCTCCCACAGCTTGTCGATCCAGAACGGCGCGTGCCAGCCGCCGAGGAACAGCGTGGTCGCGAGCGCGGAGACGGTGGCCATGTTGATGTACTCGGCGAGGAAGAACAGCGCGAACTTCAGTGAGGAGTACTCCGTGTGGAAACCGCCGACCAGCTCACCCTCGGCCTCGGGGAGGTCGAACGGCGCTCGGTTGGTCTCGCCGACCATCGAGATCATGTAGATGGCGAACGACGGCAGCAGGATCAGGCCGAACCACAGGTCGTCCTGGGCGGCCACGATCTGCGAGGTGGACATCGAGCCGGCGTACAGGAAGACCGCGACGAGGGCGAGGCCCATGGCGACCTCGTAGGAGATCATCTGGGCGCTGGAGCGCAGGCCACCGAGCAGGGAGTACGTCGAGCCGCTGGACCAGCCGCCGAGCACGATGCCGTAGATGCCGATCGAGGCGATCGCCAACACGAACAGCACGGCCACCGGCATGTCGGTCAGCTGCAGGGGCGTCCGGGTGTCGGTGAACGGGATCGTCACCATCGGCCCGAACGGGATGACGGAGAACGTCACGAAGGCCGGCACCGTCGCGATCACGGGGGCCAGCATGAAGACGACCTTGTCGGCGGCCTTCGGGGTGATGTCCTCCTTCAGCGCCAGCTTCACGCCGTCGGCGAGCGACTGCAGCAGGCCGAACGGCCCGTGCACGTTGGGGCCGATGCGGTGCTGCATCCGGGCCACCACGCGGCGCTCCCACCAGATGTTGAACAGGGTGAGGAGCACCAGGACCAAGAAGATCAGCACGACCTTGAGGAGGATCACCCACCACGCGTCGTGGCCGAAGTCGTCGAGCGTGGGGTTGTCGATGGCCAGCGGCAACATCATGCGTCCGATCCCCTCAGAGTGACGATGCTCCCCGGCAGGCCGACGTCGGCGAGCGCGCCGCGGCCGAACGAGTTGCCCGGCAGCCACACCACGTCGTCGGCGATGTCGGTGACGACGGCGGGCAGCGTGACCGAGCCGCGGTCGCCGGTCACCGTGATGACGGACCCGACCGCGTCGTAGACCGCAGCGCTCACCCGCACGACGGGCATCCGCGCGGTCGCGCGGAGGTTGTCGTCACCGTCCTGCATCGTGCCGAGGTCGAGCAGCTGCTTCCAGCCGGCCAGGGTGACGCCCTGGCCCTGGAGGTCGTCGGAGACGTCGTGGGCCTGCACCCGCTCGAGAGACGCTCGGTCACCGTCCCAGGGACCCATCTCCTCCAGCTGGGTGCGCGCCTCGGCGACGGTCCGGAACCCGAGAGGCGTGCCCAGCTCCTCGGCGATGCCGGCCAGGATCCGCAGGTCCGGGAGCGAGGAAGGGCTGGTGAAGACCGCGTCGAAAGGACGCGGCCGGCCCTCCCAGGTGACGAACATGCCGGCCTTGTCGGTGACCGGGGCGACGGGGAAGACCACGTCGGCGACCCGGGTCACGTCGCTCTCGCGGAGCTCGAGGGCGACCACGAACGACGCGCTGTCGAGCGCCGCGCGGAACGCCGCGGGGTCGGCCGTGTCGTCGGGGTCGACGCCGCCGACGACGAGGCCGTGCAGCTCCCCGGCATTCAGGGCCGCCACGACCTGGTCCGCGTCCCGGCCGGCAGCCTCGGGAACGCTGTCCACGCCCCACGTGGTCGCCGCGTCGACGCGAGCCGCCGCATCGGCCACGGGACGGCCGCCGGGCAGCAGGTTCGGCAGGCAGCCGGTCTCGACGGCACCGCGGTCACCGGCGCGCCGGGGCACCCACGCCAGCTTGGCGCCGGTCTTGGCGGCCACCTCGGCGGCGGCACTCAGCGCGCCGGGCGAGGTGGCCAGCCGCTCGCCGACCAGGATCACCGCGGTGCTGTCGATGCCGTGGTCGGCGTGGCCGAGCAGGTCCTGAAGAGCCAGCGCCTCGCGGCCCGGCTTGGTCGCGACCAGCTGACCGCCGAGCTTCTGGAGGCCGCGCGAGGCGAACGGGGCGATCGAGACGACGCGGGTGCCGGGGGTACGACGAGTGGCCTTGCGCAGCCGCAGGAAGATCGTGCCGGCCTCGTCCTCGGGCTCGAGGCCGGCGAGGACGACGGTGGCGGCGCTCTCGAGGTCGGCGTACGTCGCGCCCCGGCGGAGCACGACCTCCGAGGCGAGGAACGACGCCTCCTCGGCCGAGAGCGGGCGGGCCCGGAAGTCGATGTCGTTGGTGCCCAGAGCGACGCGCGCGAACTTGCTGTAGGCGTAGCCGTCCTCGGCGGTGATCCGGCCGCCGGTCAGCACGGCCGAGGCCCCGGCGTCGGCGAGACCTCGAGCGGCGACGGCGAAGGCCTCGGGCCATGAGGCGGGCCGCAGCGAGCCGTCCCCGCCATCCTCGACACGGTCGCGGACCTGCGGGTAGGTCAGCCGATCGGCCGCGGTCGCGTAGTGGAACGCGAAGCGGTCCTTGTCGGTGATCCACTCCTCGTTGACCTCGGGGTCGTTGCCCGCCAGGCGACGCATCACCTTGCCGCGCCGGTGGTCGACGCGGATGGCCGACCCGCAGGCGTCGTGCTCGGCGATGGACGGAGTGGAGACGAGGTCGAAGGGACGCGAGCGGAAGCGGTACTCCGCCGAGGTGAGCGCGCCGACCGGGCAGATCTGGATCGTGTTGCCCGAGAAGTACGACTCGAACGGCTCCTTCTCGTAGATGCCGACCTGCTGCAAGGCACCGCGCTCGATCAGCGCGATGAACGGGTCCCCGGCGATCTCCTCGGAGAAGCGGGTGCAGCGGGCGCACAGCACGCAGCGCTCACGGTCGAGCAGCACCTGGGCCGAGATGTTGATCGGCTTGGGGAAGGTGCGCTTCACACCGCCGGTGGCAGAGAACCGCGACTCCCCGCGGCCGTTGGACATGGCTTGGTTCTGCAAGGGGCACTCGCCGCCCTTGTCGCAGACCGGGCAGTCCAGCGGGTGGTTGATCAGCAGGAACTCCATGATCCCCTGCTGGGCCTTGTCGGCGACCGCGGACGTGGCCTGGGTGTTGACGACCATGCCCTCGGCTACTGGCAGCGTGCAGGAGGCCTGCGGCTTCGGGAACGGGCGGCCGTTGCCGGCATCCGGGATGTCGACCAGGCACTGGCGGCAGGCGCCGACCGGCGCGAGCAGCGGGTGGTCGCAGAAGCGCGGGATCTGCACCCCCACCTGCTCCGCCGCGCGGATCACGAGGGTGTCCTTGGGGACCGAGACCGCGATGCCGTCGACGGTGAGGTTGACCAGTTGCTCGCCGGTCGAGCCTGTCGAGGCCTTGGCCGTCTCGGTGGTCGAGCTTGTCGAGACCGTCATGCCAGGGCTCCTGAAGTGGCGAACACGGTCGAGGCGGCCGGGTCGAACGGGCAGCCGCCGCTGGTCAGGTGCGCGACGTACTCGTCGCGGAAGAACTCGATGGAGCTCTGGATCGGCGCGGCCGCGCCGTCCGCGAGTGCACAGAACGACCGACCCGCGATGTTGTCGCACTGGTCGAGCAGCAGGTCCAGGTCGGCCTCCGCGCCGATCCCCCGCTCCAGCTTGGAGAGCACCTGCACCAGCCACCAGGTGCCCTCGCGACAGGGCGTGCACTTGCCGCAGGACTCGTGCTTGTAGAACTCGGTCCACCGCAGCGTGGCCCGTACGACGCAGGTCGTGTCGTCGAAGATCTGCAGGGCCCGGGTGCCAAGCATCGAGCCTGCGGCGCCGACGCCCTCGAAGTCGAGGGGTACGTCGAGGTGCTCGTCGGTCAGCAGCGGCGTCGAGGAGCCGCCAGGCGTCCAGAACTTGAGCTGGTGGCCCTCCCGGATCCCGCCGGCCAGGTCGATCAGCTCGCGCAGCGTGATGCCGAGCGGTGCCTCGAACTGGCCGGGGTTCGTCACGTGCCCGGAGAGCGAGAAGATTCCGTAGCCCTTGGACTTCTCGGTGCCCATCGAGGCGAACCACTGGTGACCGTGCTCGATGATGCTGGGCACCGACGCGATGGACTCGACGTTGTTGATCACCGTCGGGCTGGCGTAGAGGCCGGCGACCGCCGGGAACGGCGGGCGCAGGCGCGGCTGGCCGCGACGGCCCTCGAGGCCCTCGAGCAGCGCCGTCTCCTCGCCGCAGATGTAGGCGCCGGCGCCGGCGTGCACGATGACGTCGAGGTCGTAGCCGGAGCCGTGGATGTCGTGGCCGAGGTGCCCCGCGGCGTACGCCTCGTCGACGGCGGCCTGGACGCGGCGGATGACGTGCAGCACCTCGCCACGGATGTAGATGAAGGCCTTGTTCGCGCGGATCGCGAACGAGCTGATGATGACGCCCTCCACCAGCGTGTGCGGACTGGCCATCATCAACGGGATGTCCTTGCAGGTGCCCGGCTCGGACTCGTCGGCGTTGACGACGAGGTACTTCGGCTTCGGGTTGTCCTGCGGGATGAAGCTCCACTTCATGCCGGTCGGGAAGCCGGCACCACCGCGGCCGCGCAGGCCGGAGTCCTTGACGGCCTCGATGATCGCCGCCGGCGCCATGCCCAGCGCCGTCTTGAGCGCGCCGTAGCCGCCGCGGGACTCATACGACGGCAGCGTCCAGGCCCGGTCGGCGTCCCAGTTGTCGGTGAGGACGGGCGTCAGTGTGTCAGCCACGAGGTGCCCCTTCTCGGTTGTCGAGGAGCGAGCACCAGCGAGCGTCTCGAGACACCATCACTTGCCCTCCTCCGATTCGTCGGTCGAGGAGGTCTCGACACGATCCTCGTCCCTCGGGGCGGCTCGACCACCGACTGCTGTCTCGAGACCCGGTGAGTCAGGCGCCTTCCAGCCGTTCTCCCGTGCGATGCCCAGCCCGACCAGGGAGGCCGGGCCGGCGGCCGGGCCCTCGTCGACGAGGCCGTCGGGGAAGCCCGCGAGCACCCTCTCGGCCTGCCGCCAGGTGACGACGCGCGGGCCGCGCGTGGAGCGGACCTCGGCACCGGTGCGGAGGTCGTCTACGAGCTGGGTGGCCTTCGCCGGCGTCATGTTGTCCATGAACTCCCAGTTGACCATCATCACCGGCGCGTAGTCGCAGGCGGCGTTGCACTCGATGTGCTCGAGGGTGACCTTGCCGTCGGCGGTCGTCTCGTCGTTCCCGACGTCGAGATGATCTTTGAGCCGCTCGAAGATGGCGTCGCCGCCGAGCACCGCGCAGAGCGTGTTGGTGCACACGCCGACGTGGTAGTCGCCGACCGGGCGCCGCTTGTACATCGTGTAGAACGTCGCCACGCCGCTGACGTCCGCGGCGCTGATGCCGAGGATGTCGGCGCACGCCTCGATGCCCTCGGGCGTGATCTGGCCGTGAGCGGACTGCACGAGGTGAAGCATCGGCAGCAGGCCGGAGCGGGGTTCGGGATAGCGGGCCGCGATGTCCTGCAGCTCGGCGTAGGTCTTGTCGTCGACTGCTTGTGTCACCGGTCGACGCCTCCCATCACGGGGTCGATGCTGGCGATGGCCACGATCACGTCGGCGACCATGCCACCTTCGCTCATCACGCTGGTGGCCTGGAGGTTGGTGAACGACGGGTCGCGGAAGTGTGCGCGGAACGGGCGGGTGCCGCCGTCGGAGACGACGTGGGCGCCGAGCTCGCCGCGCGGCGACTCGACGGGCACGTAGGCCTGGCCGGCCGGTACGCGGAAGCCCTCGGTGACCAGCTTGAAGTGGTGGATCAGGGCCTCCATCGACTCGCCCATGATGTGGCGGATGTGGTCGAGGCTGTTGCCCATGCCGTCGCTGCCGATCGCGAGCTGGCTGGGCCAGGCGATCTTCTTGTCGGCGACCATGACGGGGGCGCCCTCGAGGTTGCCGAGGCGGGCCGCGGCCTGCTCGACGATGCGCAGGGACTCCCACATCTCGTTGAGGCGGATCCGGAACCGCCCGTAGGAGTCGCAGGTGTCCCACGTCTGCACGTCGAACTCGTAGTCCTCGTAGCCGGAGTACGGCTGGGCCTTGCGGAGGTCCCAGGCGTAGCCGGTGCTGCGCAGCACCGGTCCCGTCATGCCGAGCGCCAGGCACCCCTCGAGGTCGAGGTGACCGACGTCCTCGAGGCGACCCTTGAAGATCGGGTTGGCGTTGCAGAGGGCGGCGTACTCGGGCAGCCGCTTCTTCATCAACGCGACGAAGTCCTTGATCTGGTCCAGTGCGCCGCGGGGCAGGTCCTGGGACACGCCGCCGGGACGGATGAACGCATGGTTCATCCGCAGGCCGGTGATCAGCTCGAACAGGTCGAGGACCAGCTCCCGCTCGCGGAACCCGATCGTCATCACCGTCAGGGCGCCGATCTCCATGCCTCCGGTGGCAATCGCCACCAGGTGCGAGGAGATGCGGTTCAGCTCCATGAGCAGGACCCGCATGACCTGGGCCTTCTCGGGGATGTCGTCCTCGATGCCGAGCAGCCGCTCCACGCCGAGCACGTAGGTCATCTCGTTGTAGAACGGCGCGAGGTAGTCCATCCGTGTGCAGAAGGTGACGCCCTGCACCCAGGAGCGGTACTCCATGTTCTTCTCGATGCCCGTGTGCAGGTAGCCGATGCCGCAGCGGGCCTCGGTCACCGTCTCGCCCTCGAGCTCGAGGATCAGGCGGAGCACGCCGTGGGTGGACGGGTGCTGCGGGCCCATGTTGACGACGACGCGCTCGTCGGCGACGCCCTCGTCGAGGCCCTGGGTGATCGAGTCCCAGTCCTGGCCGGTGACGGTGAAGACGCGGCCCTGGCTGGTGTCGGCCCCGTCGTTGGCAGAGCCGGCGTACATGTCCTGATCGGTGCTCACGAGTACGACCTCCGCTCGTCGGGCGGCGGGATGCTGCCGCCCTTGTACTCCACGGGGATGCCTCCCAGCGGGTAGTCCTTGCGCTGGGGGTGGCCGGGCCAGTCGTCGGGCATCAGGATCCGGGTCAGCGCCGGGTGGCCGTCGAAGATGATGCCGAACATGTCGAACGTCTCGCGCTCGTGCCAGTCGTTGGTCGGGTAGACGTCGACGATGCTCGGGAGGTGCGGGTCGGCGTCGGGCGCGGTGACCTCGAGCCGGACCCGGCGGTTGTAGGTCATCGAGAGCAGGTGGTAGACGGCGTGCAGCTCGCGGCCGGCGTCACCGGGGTAGTGGACGCCGCTCACGCCGGCACAGAACTCGAACCGCAGGGACGGGTCGTCGCGCAGGGTGCGGGCCACGACCGGCAGGTCCTCGCGACGGATGTGGAAGGTGATCTCGCCGCGGTCGATGACCACGCGGTCGACGTCGATGGTCGACTCAAGCGCGTCGGCGACGTCGTCGTACCACCCGCCGTAGGGCCGCTGGGCCGCACCGGGCAGGACGACGGGGGCGACGAGGCCGCCGTACCCGCTGGTGTCACCGGACCCCTGCGTGCCGAACATGCCCCGGCGTACGCCGACCGCCTGCTCGACCTGCGCGTCCGCGCGGACGACGTCGGTGGACGGGTCCTGGGTCTTCTCGTTGTCGTTCTCGCTCATCTTCTGGGGTCCCCGTCCGAGGCGGGACGAAGCGAGCATTCGAAGGGGGTGATCACCGCAGCAGGCCCTTCCGGTCGCTGGTCGGCAACGCCTTGAGGGCGTTGGCCTCGAGCGCCTCGATCTGGCGGGCGCGGTTCGAGCCGAGCTTGCCGTGCTGGATCTGGTCGTGCAGCTTGAGGATCGCGTCGATGAGCATCTCGGGCCGTGGCGGGCAGCCCGGGAGGTACATGTCGACGGGCACGACGTGGTCGACGCCCTGGACGATCGCGTAGTTGTTGAACATGCCGCCGGAGCTCGCGCACACGCCCATCGCCAGCACCCACTTGGGCTCGGCCATCTGGTCGTAGATCTGGCGGAGGACCGGCGCCATCTTCTGGCTCACCCGGCCGGCGACGATCATCAGGTCCGCCTGGCGGGGGCTGGCACGGAAGACCTCCATACCGAAGCGGGCCAGGTCGTACTTCGGACCGCCGCTGGTCATCATCTCGATGGCGCAGCAGGCCAGGCCGAAGGTGGCCGGCCAGAACGACGCCTTGCGCATGTAGCCCGCGACGTCTTCGACCGTCGTCAGCAGGACGCCGCTCGGCAACTTCTCTTCCAGACCCATGCCTACTCCTTTCGGTGATCGAGCTTGTCCGTCGGTGATCGAGCCTGTCGAGATTCAGTCCCAGTCCAAGCCACCGCGGCGCCATACGTAGACGTAGGCGACGAACACGGTGCCGATGAAGACGACCATCTCGACCAGCCCGAAGAACCTCATGGCGTCGAAGCGCACCGCCCACGGGTAGAGGAAGACGATCTCGATGTCGAAGACGATGAAGAGCATCGCGGTGATGAAGTACTTCACCGGGAACCGGCCGCCGCCCACGGGCTGCGGCGTGGGCTCGATGCCGCACTCGTAGGAGTCGAGCTTCGCCCGGTTGTAGCGCTTCGGCCCGACCAGCGCGCTCATGATCACCGAGAACACCGCGAACCCGGTCGCCAGGAGGGCCAGCGCCAGGATCGGCGTGTACAGCTCCATGCCGTGCAGTCCTTCCACCCGCCTCAGCGACGCCCCGGTGGTGATCCAGATCACGAGATTGTGACTTTGTGAACAGGTTCACGAGCGTGCCGTCGCACAGTCTAGGACCCTGGCGGAGCTCCGCGCGACCGGGGGTTCCACGCCCGATCAGCGCCCCTGACCTGGGCATTTAACGCATAGGTACGTGTCGTAAATGTCGGCCACCGCTTGTCGAGGAGGGCGCGCTCGCGCCTGTCACGAGACCCGGTGACGTGGGGTTCGGTCCCGGTGGTTCGTGACGGGACTTCGTCCCTCCTCAACCAGCGGTGGCTCGGTGGAGGGCCACGATGCCGCCCGAGAGGTTGCGCCACTCCGGGGACCGCCAGCCGGCCTCGGCGAGCATCGCGGCCAGCCCGGGCTGGTCGGGCCAGGCGCGGATGGACTCGGCGAGGTACACGTAGGCGTCGGGCGAGGAGGAGACGCCGCGAGCGATGGTGGGCAGCGCCTTCATCAGGTACTCCAGGTACACCGTGCGGAAGGCTTGTCGAGTCGGGTGGCTGAACTCGCAGACCACGAGCCGGCCGCCAGGACGGGTCACGCGGAGCATCTCGCCCAGACCGGCGAGCGGGTCGACGACGTTGCGCAGCCCGAAGGAGATCGTCACCGCGTCGAACGTGTCCTCCGCGAAGGGCAGCCGGGTCGCGTCGCCGGCGGTGAACGGCAGGGCCGGGCGGGCGCGCTTGCCGACGGCCAGCATCCCGAGGGAGAAGTCGCACGGCACGACCACCGCACCCAGCGCGGCGAACGGCTCGCTGGAGGTCCCGGTGCCGGCCGCGAGGTCGAGCACCTTCTCGCCGGGCTTGGCGTCCACGGCGTCGACCACGGCCTTGCGCCAGCGTCGGTCCTGCCCCATCGAGAGCACGTCGTTGGTGACGTCGTAGCGCCGTGCGACGGCGTCGAACATCCGCTGGACGTCGGACGGCTGCTTGTCCAGGTCGGCACGGGTCACGGACGGAGCCTAGAAGGGGGAGCGACACAGCAACCAAATGCCCCGGATCGGCGTCTTCCCCAGGTCAGGATGAGAGGCGTCGGGCGACCTTCCCCGTTCCGCCCCGACCAGAAGAGGACGCGTCACCATGTCTGCTCGGCGAATCGTTGCCACCACTGCCGTCGTCTCCCTGCTCGCTGCCGGGGCGGCGTACGGCGTCGGGCTCGCCGTCTCGAACGCCTCGCCCTCGGCGGGTCCCGACCTCACGCCGCGGGTGAACCGGCCGACGTCGAGCCGGCCGCCGACCCCCACGCCGGCGGCGCCCGTCGATGCCCCGACGGCCACGCCGGTCGAGACCCCCACGCCACCCGCGACCGCGACCCCGCGGCCCCGTCCCAAGCCGTCGCTGCCGACCGTCGTGCTGCGACCGGGCGACAAGGGCGAGCAGGTGCGCGAGCTGCAGAACCGCCTGTACCAGTTGGAGTGGCTGCCCGAGGTGACGACCGGCGTCTACGACGCCACCACCAAGGAGGCGGTCCAAGGCTTCCAGGCGAAGCGGAAGCTGCAGGCCACCGGCGTACTCGACCGCACCAGCTGGCGACGGCTCAAGACGATGACCGAGACCCCGACCCACGACGCGATGTTCAACGTCTTCCGTCCCGGACCGCCGATCCTGAGGTCCGGCGACGAGGGCGACCAGGTCCGCGACGCGCAGGCGCGCCTGAAGCAGATCGCCTGGATCTTCGGCGACGTGACCGGCGCGTACGACGCCGGGACGGTCAGCGCCGTGAAGGGCTTCCAGGCCAAGCGCCAGATCCCCGTCACCGGCGAGATCGACCGCCGTACTCTCGACCGGCTGCACGCGATGACGGTGACGCCGAGCCACGAGGAGCTCTTCAACATCGAGCCGAAGCCCGGAGAGCTCGATGCCCGATGCCGAACTGGCCGCGTGCTCTGCATCGACAAGACCAGCCGCACCCTGCGCTGGGTGATCGACGGCAAGGTCCAGCTGACGCTGGACGCGCGGTTCGGATCGACGATCAACGACACCCCGACGCGCGAGGGACTGTTCCACGTGTACTTCATGAACGCCGACCACGTGTCGAAGCTGTACGGCTCGGCGATGCCGTACGCCATGTTCTTCTCCGGCGGCCAGGCCGTGCACTACTCCTCGGACTTCGCATCGGTCGGCTACTACGGCGCCTCGCACGGATGCGTGAACATCCGCGACTACGAGGGCGTCAAGTGGCTGTTCTCGCAGGTGCGCGTCGGCGACGCGGTCGTCGTCTACTGGTCGTGACGAAGCAGACAGGGAGTTCGATGCCGGGAGGCCGGTAGCCGCCGAGTAATGTCTGGCACGTGTCGAGCCGCTTCCCCTCCGGCGCCGACCCGCTGGAGACGGCGGCGGCAGGGGCCCTCACTGGTCCACTCGTCGCCCGCACGGTCGAGCTGCACCTTCCGGACACCGACCTGCTCGACGTACTCCCCCTCGACAACCCGGTCGCCTGGCTGCGTCGTGGGGAGGGGATGGTCGGCTGGGGAGTGGCCGCCGAGGTACGCACCAGCGGCTCGACCCGGTTCGCGGACGCCAACAAGTGGTGGACGGAGACGACCAGCCGCGCCGTCGTCCGTGACGAGGTCGGCGAGCCGGGCACCGGCCTGGTCTGCTTCGGCACCTTCGCCTTCTCCGACGAGTCCAGCGCCGTCGAGCGCGGCGACTCCGTGCTCGTCGTGCCCGAGATCATCGTGGGCCGTCGTGGCACGCGCACCTGGCTGACCACCATCGGGCGCGGCACGGTCGCGACGCCCGCCCTCGTGGCCGCCGACCCGGTCGCGGCTCCGGTCGACGTGAAGTTCGCGGACGGCGCCCTCGACAGCGAGCGCTGGATGAGCGTCGTCGCCGACGCCGTGGCCCGCATCAACGCCGGCGGCCTGGAGAAGGTCGTGCTGGCCCGGGACCTGATCGCCACGGCCGACGCGCCGGTCGACGTCCGCTGGCCGCTGCACAGGCTGAGCGAGACCTACCCGATGTGCTGGACCTTCCACGTCGACGGGTTGTTCGGGGCGTCGCCGGAGATGCTCGTACGCCGCGAGCGCGGCCTGGTCACCTCGCGGGTGCTGGCCGGCACCATCCGGCGTACCGGCGATGACGGCGCCGACCTCGCCCTCGCCGCCACCCTCGCCCGCTCGTCGAAGGACCTCGAGGAGCACGAGTACGCCGTCCGCTCCGTCGCCGAGTCCCTCGAGCCGCACTGCTCGTCGATGAACGTGCCCGAGGCGCCGTTCGTGCTCCACCTCCCGAACGTGATGCACCTGGCCACCGACGTGGCCGGCGTGGTCCACGACGCCGCGACGGTGTCCTCGCTGGAGCTGGCCGCGTCGCTGCACCCGAGCGCCGCGGTGGGCGGTACGCCGACGCGGGTCGCCATCGACCTGATCGCCGAGATCGAGGGCATGGACCGCGGCCGGTACGCCGGCCCGGCCGGCTGGATGGACGCCGACGGCGACGGGGAGTGGGCGATCGCGCTCCGCTCGGCCGAGGTGCACGGCTCGACCATCCGGCTGTTCGCCGGCTGCGGCATCGTCGCCGACTCCGACCCCGAGGCCGAGCTCGCCGAGGCCCAGGCCAAGTTCCTCCCCGTCCGCGACGCGTTGAGTGACTGACGGCCCATTCGCCGGTCGAGGAGCGCGCACCTCGAACCCCCTTCCGCTGGGTGAGGTGCGAGCCCGCGAGCCTCGAAACCCGCTCCGGTGGTTGAGGTGCGAGCCCGCGAGCCTCGAACCCCCTCCGGTGGTTGAGGTGCGAGCCCGCGAACCCCGAACCCCCTCCGGTGGTTGAGGTGCGAGCCCGCGAGCCTCGAAACCCCCTCCGGTGGTTGAGGTGCGAGCCCGCGAACCCCGAACCCCCTCCGGTGGTTGAGGTGCGAGCCCGCGAGCCTCGAAACCCCCTCCGGTGGTTGAGGTGCGAGCCCGCGAACCCCGAACCCCCTCCGGTGGTGGAGGTGCGAGCCCGCGAACCCCGAACCCCCTCCGGTGGTTGAGGTGCGAGCCCGCGAGCCTCGAAACCCCCTCCGGTGGTTGAGGTGCGAGCCCGCGAGCCTCGAAACCCGCTCCGGTGGTTGAGGTGCGAGCCCGCGAGCCTCGAAACCACCCTCGGTGGGCGAGGTGCGAGCCCGCGAGCCTCGAAACCACCCTCGGTGGGCGAGGTGCGAGCCCGCGAGCCTCGAAACCACGTCACGTCACCAGGTGGTCTCGAGGCTCGTCGCTGGCGCTCCTCGCACCTCGACCCCCGATCAGTCCAGGTCGGCGCCGTCGGCGAGGCGGACGTAGCTCTGGGAGTCGGGGAGCAGTCGGGTGAGGTGGCCGTCGACGATGCCGAGGCCGGCCTCGGAGTAGACGCGGTCGTGGATGGCCACGTTGCGGGGAGCCCCGACGAGCCGCGCGAAGTCGACGGCCTCTGACGCCCGCATCCAGGGCGCAGAGACCACCACGCCCAGTACGTGCACCGCCTCGCCGGGCGGGGTGAGCGCGTCGCCGGGGTGGAACAGAACCTGGTCGCCGCACGTGACGACGTACCCGCTGTTGTGGAACCTCGGCAGGTCCGGGTGGATCACGGCATGCAGCTCACCGACGGCGCGGACCGGCAGTCCGGCCGCCTCGAACCGGTCGGCGGGTGAGACGACCGTCAGTCGCTCCGCGACGTCTGGTGCCTCCTCGCGGATCCGGGCCGCGACCGCGTCGATGGTGAAGACCGGCGCGTCGGTGCGCGCGAGGTGGGCAGGGTCGTAGTGGTCGGGGTGCTCGTGGGTGATCAGCACCGCGTCCGCGCCGTCGACCGCCTCGGGCTGGGTGAACCCACCCGGGTCGATGACGACCGTGTGTCCGTCGTGCTCGACCCGGATACAGGCGTGACCGAACTTGGTGATTCGCATGTTCGACACGCTAATGCGCTGGCCTGCGGCACCGATCGGCTGGGATCATCCGCGTGTGCTCGAGGTGGTGCTGTCCGGTCTCGTCACCGGCTTCGCCATCGCGATCCCGATCGGCGCCGTCGGTGCCCTGCTGGTCGCCCTCACGGCGCGCACCTCGATCCGGACCGGCTCCGCCGCGGCTCTCGGTGTGGCGACGGTCGACGGTGCGTACGCCGCCGTGGCGGTCGTCGGCGGTGCGGCGATCGCGGACCGGCTCGAGCCGTACGCGGGTGGGATGCGCGCCGTGTCCGCGCTCGTCCTGCTGGGCATCGCCGCCCTCACGGTGTGGCTCGGACGGCGCAGCACCGGACGCAGCGCCGCGGCGCCGGCCTCGTCGCGCGACCTGAGGCCCTGGCAGGCCTTCGCCGCCTTCGTGGCCCTGACCGCGGTGAACCCGACGACCGTCGTCTACTTCGTCGCCGTCATCGTCGGCAACCCGCACCTGGCCGAGGGCTGGGGCGAGGGGGTCGTGTTCGTGCTGGCGGCGTTCGCCGCGAGCGCGTCGTGGCAGCTGACCCTGGCGGTGCTGGGCTCCCTGGTGGGTCGCTCCGTCACGAGCAGGCGCGGCCGGGTGGTGACGGCGTGGGTCTCCGGACTGGTGATCGCCGGCCTCGCGCTGTGGACCCTGATCGGCCCCTGAACCGCCCCCGGTCTCACAGGTCGCGCACATCCTCACGGGTTAGGCTCCGAGCACTCGGGAGCAGGTACCAGACGAACGAGGAGTGGCCCGATGGGATTCATGGACAAGGCCAGGGATGCGGCCGACGACCTGAGGTCGAGCTTCAGCGGCAACGAGGCTCGCGACTCCGAGTCGCACTACCGCGACCTCGGGATGATCGCCTACCTCACCGCGACCGGCCGCCCCATCGACGAGGCCGACCGGCAGCGGCTGATCAACGGGCTCTGGGCGATGGAGCAGGGCGGCAAGCTCCCGGCGTTCCGGCTGGTGACGCCGCCCCCGCCGGCGATGCCCGCAGCGCCCCCGGCTCCGGCCACGCCGGCCACGCCGACCGCACCGGCCACGCCGACCGCACCGGCCGCACCTGCCGAGCCGGCGGCGCCGGCAGCGGCCCCGGAACCCGCCGCCGCTCCCGCACCCGTCGAACCACCCACCGAACCACCCGCCGGGCCGCCCGTGGACCCGGCGGTCGAGCCCCCGCCGTACGAGGAGCAGCCACCTACGCCGTGACGTGGTGCATGAAGCACCAGCGCCAGTCCTCCAGGGGCTCGGCCGACTGGATCACCGGGTGCGTGGTCTCCCGGAAGTGACCGGTCGCGTGCCGCATCACCGAGGAATCACAGCACCCGATATTGCCGCACTCCAGGCAGATCCGGAGTGACACCCACGTGTAGCCCCCGTCGACGCACGGCTGGCAGACGGGCGCCGGCTCCTGCACCACCTCAACGACCGGCCGCGACTCGAGGTGCTCGCAGGTGGCGCCGGTACGCCGGACCCGTGAGTACTCCGTCCGGAGCTCCGCGCGACTCGCCTGCGCGATGTCGATCATCGACTCCTCGACGTCCAGCATCGCCAGCACCTCGCTGACCACCTCGCTGGCGACCTGGCCCGCGTCGCGGACCTCGAGCACCCGCGTCCGTTCCGCGTCGAGCATCGCCAGCCGGATGCGCGCGTACAGCTCGCTCGGCGTCTCCGTGTCGGCCTGCGTGCCCAGCCGCTCCCACGCAGCGAAGTTGCGTTGCTCGATGCGCTGCTTGACGAGCTTCACGACGCCCTGCTGGTCGTCGTACTCGAGGCCCTGCAGCACCTTGTAGCCAGCCTTCGACGCCTGCTGCAGCAAGGTGGCGCGAGCCAGCGCGTCGTCCATCGGGTCGGGCGAGGGGACGCGCAGCCGGCGGGCCAGCATCGGCAGGGAGAGGCCCTGGACGAACAGCGTGCCCGCCACCACCGTGAAGGCGATGAGCAGCAGCACCTCGCGGTGCTCGGTCTCCGCGGGGATGACGAAGGCGGCGGCCAGCGTGACGACGCCGCGGATGCCGGCCCAGCCGAGGACCAGCGTGAAGGTCCACGGCGGCTTCTGGCCGGTGCTCGGGTCCGGTCCAGGGCGCACCAGGAGGTACCGGGCCGCGAAGACCCAGGCGATCCGCATCACGATGCACCCACCGAGCACCGCCGCGCAGACGCCGACCACCCGGCCGACGGACAGGGTGCTGTCGCCGACGCCCTCGATGATCCAGCCGGCCTGGAGGCCGATGAGCAGGAAGACGGTGTTCTCGAGGACGAACGCGATGGTGCGCCAGTTCATCCGCTCCGCGATCCGCGACTGCGCCGTCTGCACGATCGGCGCCTTGTGCCCCAAGAGCAGTCCGGCCACCACGACCGCGATGACACCCGACGCCTCGATCTTCTCCGCGGCGATGTAGGTGCCGAACGGCACGACGAACGAGATCGCCGTGTCCAGCACCGGGTCGGTGATGAGCTTGCGCAGCTTGGCGACGATCACGAAGACCAAGAACCCGACGGCGCCACCGCCGACCGAAGCGATCAGGAACTCCACGCCGACGTGCATCGCCTCGACGCCGACCGACGACGCGGCGATGGCCGTGCGCAGGGCGACCAGCGCGGTGGCGTCGTTGAGGAGCGACTCGCCCTCCAGGATCGTCACGACCCGCCGAGGCAGGCCGATCCGGCGGGCCACGGCCGTGGCCGCGACGGCGTCGGGCGGAGCGACGACCGCGCCGATCGCGAACGACACCGGCCAAGAGATCCCCGGGATCAGCCCGTGCACGATGACGCCCACTCCGAACGTCGTGAACACCACCAGCCCGACCGACAGCAGCAGGATGGCCCGCCGGTTGGCGTTGAAGTCGACGAGGGAGGTCTGGATCGCGGCGGCGTACAGGAGCGGTGGCAGCAGGCCGACCAGCACCACCTCGGGCTCGAGGTGCAGCTCGGGCACTCCCGGGACGTAGGACGCCACCACGCCGACCGCGATCAGCAGCAACGGCGCAGGGAAGTCCAGCCGGGCAGCGAGGGCGGTGAAGAACAGTACGGACACGGCCAGGGCGACGAACAGAACCGCGATCTCCACGCGGACATCATGGCGCGTGCCCGTTGGTCGTTGGAGGCCGCGCAGCGACTACGCGGGCTCGGCCACCCAACGCATCGGGTCGCCCCAACCGAGCTCCTCCACGCCGTGCTTGCCGAAGGCGAGCACGACCAGCGTGCGCCGGTGGGCGGCGAAGGTGAGGACGTGGGCGATCATCCCGCCGTAGGTGAACACCTCGGCCGGCTCGCAGAGGGCATCGACGAACGTGTCGTCGACGCGACCGTGGTCGGCGACTTCGCGGACGTGGGTGAGGTACGTCGGGCCCTCGACCGCCAGCCGCTCGCGCATCGAGCTCAGCGACTCGTGGTCCTCGACCGACCAGTCGTAGTCACGGGTCGCCATTGCGGCGTTCCACATGCCCATCTGGCCGATCAGCCTGCTGAGCAGCGACCGGATCGACTGCCGGTCCTCGTCGACGTTCAGCTCGATCTCCTCGTCGAGCTGGTCGTCGGTGAGCCGCTCGGCCAGGCGGACCATCTCTCCGGTGAGCCAGACGTGGTGCTCGACCATCTTCGTGAGCAGCTCCATGGGCGTGACCTTGTCTCGTGCGGGCAGCCTGATGCTGCCGGGTGGGTGGAAGTGGACCCCGCTGGGCGCGGCGACCTGGAGGTGTCCGGGCTTCTTGCGCCAGGCGGCCGGCGCCGCGCCGTACGCCTGCTTGAACGCCCGGGTGAACGCCTCGTGCGAGCCGTAGCCCGCCTCGACCGCGATGTCGATCAGCGGTGCGCGCGTGGTGATCATCCGGTACGCCGCCCGCTCGAGGAGGATCCGCCGGCGGAAGGCGTTCGGGGGCTCGCCTGCGACGGACTTGATCATCCGGTCGAAGTGGAACCGTGAGAAGTGCAGCCGGAGCGCCAGCTCCTCGCCGGTCGCCTCGTGGTCGTCCAGCACGTCGGCCAGGGTGTCCACGAAGGTCGCGAACGTGTCGGTGGCGACGGTCATGCGCCCATCCTGCGGTGTCCGTGACCGGCGCGGTTGATCACCGTTGCGCGAGTCCGCGGATCCGTTCGTCGAGATCGCGCCGGTTGTCGCGGCGGACCCGAACCTCGACCACCTCGACGCCGCCGTTGGGACTGGCGAGAGCCTGCTCCAGCTCGGGCAGGGACTCCACCCGCCAGTGCGGCGTGCGCGTGGCGGCACAGAGGCTGGCCAGGTCCACCCCGTGCGGAGTGCCGAACAGCCGGTCGAAGCGGTCGGCGTGCTCGGGCGCGCCCTGCTCCAGGGTGGCGAAGATCGACCCGCCGTCGTCGTTGACGACCACGATCGTCAGGTCGGGCTCGGGGTCGTGCACGTCGTGGACGAGACCGTTGGCGTCGTGCAGGAACGTCACGTCCCCCATCAGCGCGAAGGACCGGGTCGAGTCCCGCCCGAGCGCGGCGCCGATGGCACTGCTCACCGTGCCGTCGATGCCGGACAGGCCACGGTTGGCGATCGTCTTGCGGCGCCCGCCGACCTCGTACCTCGGCACCATCAGGTCCAGGTCACGCACCGGGTTGCTCGCCCCGACCACGAGCAGGCCGCCCGCCGGCAGCGCCCGCGCGACGGCACCCGCGACGTCGTACGGCGTCGGCTCGCCCTCGCCGGCCAGCAACCCGTCCAGGGCCTGGCTGGTCGCCAGGTCCGCGGTCTTCCAGCGGTCGAACCAGGCCGACTCGTCGGGGCCCTCGACGTCCGGCCGCTCCCCCACGTGCTCGCTCACCTCGAACGGCCGCTCGCTCCACGCGCCGCGGCTCGGCGCGGACAGCACCTCGACGTCGTCGCGCTGCATCAGCCGCAGCACCGGCCGGGAGAGGGTCGGGTGCCCGAACACGACCACGCGCTCGACCTCGTCGGCCAGCGGTCCGCCGAGCAGGAGGCGGTAGGTACGCAGCGCGGCGTCGCCGGTCCTGCTTCCGCTCGTGGGTTCGGCCAGCAAGGGCCAGCGCGCCCGCTCCGCCAGGACTCGCGCCGGCGGGCCGGCGTCGTCCCCGGCCACCACCACGGTGCGGGGGCCGAGCTCGATCACGTCCGCGGGTTTCGTGACAGGCGCTAGCGCGCCCTCCTCAAGCAGCGGGCGTCCGCTGGTCGAGGAGGTTGCGCTGGCAACCGTCACGGAACCACGCGGATCCCAGGCATCGTTCGGCACCAGCGGGTCGTCGAACCGGACGTTGAGGTGCAGCGGGCCCTGGCCCAGACCCAACGCGGTAAGGGCGATGCCGCCGTCGTCGAGGTCGAGGTCGACGTGCGTGACCAGGGGTCCGAAGATGCCGACCTGGTCGGTGGTCTGGTTGGCGCCGGTGCCGCGCAGCCGGGCGGGGCGGTCGGCGGTGACGGCGACGAGGCGGACGCCGGCGTGCGCGGCCTCCAGCATCGCTGGGTGCAGGTTGGCGACGGCGGTGCCGGACGTGCAGATCACGGCGGCCGGGCTGCCGACCTTGGTCAGGCCGAGGGCGAGGAAGCCGGCGGAGCGCTCGTCGATCCGGGTGTGCAGCCGGACGAGCCCGGCGGCCGCAGCGTCGTACGCCGCGAACGACATCGGGGCGTTCCGCGAGCCCGGGCAGACCACGACCTCCCGGATCCCGGCCTCGAGCAACGCGGCCACCACGTCGCGCGCGAGCTGGACGGAGGTCACGAGCGAGGATCCTTGCGCAGCGCCCGTACCCCGGCCAGCCGGGTCCGCCAGTGGGCCTCGCGCTCCGGGGAAGCCGCGCACCGCGAGAGCTGGTCCTCGGAGACCTCGGGACGGTGCACGGGCACGTAGCCGTCGACCGCGGCGAGCCGGCGGTCGGCCACGTCGTCGGCCAGCATGTCGATCGTGGCCAGGCCCGATGCGTACTCGAGCTCCGGCAACGCCGCCGCGAGGGCCACGCCGGCGGCCAGGCCGATGGAGGTCTCCAGGGCCGAGGAGACGACGGTGGGCAGCCCGATGTCCTCCGCGATGCGCAGGCACGCCCGCACCCCACCCAGTGGTTGCACCTTGAGCACCGCGATGTCTGCGGCCTCCAGGTCGCGGACGCGGTAGGGATCTTCGGCGCGACGGATCGACTCGTCGGCGGCCACCAGCACCGAGGTACGTCGGCGCACCGCGGCCAGCTCCTCGACCGTGGCGCACGGCTGCTCGACGTACTCCAGCCCGCCGCTCGCACGCTCGAGGACCTTCAGGGCCGCGACCGCCTCGTCCACGTCCCAGGCGCCGTTGGCGTCGACCCGGATCCGGCCGCCCGGCCCGAGCGCGTCGCGGACGGCCTCCAGTCGCGCCTGGTCCTCGGCCAGGGACGCCGCGTGGTCGGCCACCTTGACCTTGGCGGTGCGGCAGCCGGACCCGGCCACCAGCGCGTGCGCGGCCTCGGGTGAGATGACCGGCACGGTGACGTTGACCGGTACCCGGTCGCGCACCGGGTCGGGCCAGTCACCGGCGGCAGCCTCTTCAGCGCAGCGCAGCCACGGGAGTGACTCTCTAGAGTCATACTCTAGAAACGGACTCCACTCGCCCCAGCCTGCATCGCCGCGGAGAAGGAGACCTTCGCGCACGGTGATGCCTCGGAACCGCACCCGCATGGGGATCGAGAACACCGCCACGTCAGGCATGCGCCTCGCCCCGCAGCCGGCGCCGGTCGACCTTGCCGTTGTGCAGCAGCGGCATCGCGTCCAGCACCCGGAGCTCGCGCGGCGCCCACGACCTCGGGTGCATCTCCGCGACCCAGTCGCGCGCCTCGTCGAGGGAGATGTCGCCCACGACCCAGGCCACGACGCGCTCGCCCCACTCGTCGTCGGGCAGCCGACCGACGTCGACGGCGCTCACCGCCGGGTGCTCGCGGAGCCGCGCCGCGACGATGCCGGTCGGCACCTTCACTCCCCCCGAGATGACCATGTCGTCGAGGCGTCCGAACACCTGCAGCCGCCCGTCCTCGTCGAGACGGCCGGCGTCCGCGGTCAGGAACCACCCGTCCACGAGCGACTCGGCCGTCAAGGCCGGGTCGCCGTCGTACCGCTCGAAGAGAGTGGGCCCGCCGATCCGTACCCTCCCCTCGACGCCGATCGCGACCGCGACCCCGTCGAGCGGAAGGCCGTCGTAGACGCAGCCACCGGCCGTCTCCGCGGAGCCGTACGTCGCGACCGCGCGGATCCCCGCCTCGGCCGCGCGCTCGCGCAGCATCCGGTCAACGGGCCCGCCACCGACCAGCACGGCGGCGCAGCTCGCCAGAGCCGCAGTGTCGTCGGGGGACGCGAGGGCTCGCACCAGCTGGGTGGCCACCAGCGACAGGTACGGCGACCCGCCGGCTGCCGCCACTGCGTCGCCCAGAGACGCATGGTCGTCGAGCAGCACCGGCCGGTGCCCCGCCACCAGCGAGCGGCAGACGACCTGCAACCCGGCGACGTAGGTCATGGGCAGCGTCAGCACCCACGAGCCGGCGCCCTCCAGGCGCGACGCCGTGGCGTACACGGAGGCCAGCACGGCGCGGCGCGAGAGGACGACTCGCTTCGGGCGGCCGGTGGACCCCGAGGTCTCGACGACGACGGGCTCCGGCTCGCCGGGTGCGGCGAGCCAGGCATCGAGGTCGTCGACCGACAACTCACCAGACCGGGCGAAAAGCATGCGACGAACGTAGCGACGCTTGAGAGGATCACGACGATGCCCACCTGGATCGAGCGCTTCCTCCCCCCGACCCCCCTCGCGCGCAGGCTGTCCGCCCAGTCGATCCTCTTCGCCGTCGGTGAGGGTGCGTTCCTCACGGGCAGTGCGGTGTTCTTCACCCACGTCGTGGGTCTGAGCGCCTCGCAGGTCGGCCTGGGGCTGACCATCGCCGGACTGTCGTCGTTCGCCTTCGCGGTGCCACTCGGCCGGTTCGCGGACCGCGTCGGGCCGCGGCGCCTCTGGGCGGCGGTCGCGGTCGTCGAGGCGGCGGCGTACCTGGTCTGGCCCTGGCTGGAGGGGTTCTGGCAGTTCCTCGCCATGGTGGTCGTGCTGCGGATCTTCGGCACGGCCGGCGGCGCGGCGCGCGGCGCGTACACGCTCAACGTCTTCACGCGCGAGGAACGGGTCCGGTCGCTGGCCTTCATGCGCAGCGCGTTGAACATCGGGTTTACCCTCGGCGCCATGATCGGCGGCCTCGCGCTGGCGACCAACAGCGACACCGTGATCCGCTGGATGCCACTGGTTCCGGCCGCGATCCTCGCCCTGAACGCCATGTTGATCGCGCGCCTGCCGGACTCCGAACGAACCGCTGCCTCGGCGGACCCGGTGGCGGGGACGGACGTCACCCGGACCAGCGTGCTGCGCAACCGCGCGTTCCTCGCGTTGTCGTTCTTCGACGGCATCCTCAGCACCAACCAGATCCTGCTGAACGTGGTCATCCCGCTCTGGCTGGTGCAGGAGACCGACGCCCCCCGCGTGCTGCTGGCGTGGCTGTTCGGCACCAACACCGTGCTGGCGGTGCTGTTCCAGGTGCCGGCTTCGCGCGGGGCCGAGACGGTCAACGGGGCGCTCCGTGCTGCCCGGATCAGCACCGGCTTCATGGTGCTGTCCTGCTTCATCGTGATGGTCACCCACGACACCCTCGGCTGGACCACGATCCTCCTGGTCTGGCTGGGTCACGTCACTGTGACCGGCGCCGAGCTGTTCCAGTCGGCCGGCCACTGGGGCTTCTCCTCCGAGCTCACCGAGCCCGAGCGCCGTGCGGAGTACCAGGGCGTCTCCCAGGTCGGTGGCACGCTCGGTTCGGTCTGGGCCCCGGCGCTGTTCACGTTCCTGGCGATGGGCTGGGGCACCACGGGCTGGCTGGTGATCGCCGCGATCGTCACCGTGGCCGGCATCGCCATCCACCCGGCGGCCCGCGCGTCCGAGCGGTACCTCGCGACCCGGGAGCACCAGGACGCCGATCAGCCTGCTTGAATCGCCGTCCGTGACGACTCCCGCACAATGGGCGGCCGGCGCCCGCCCGCGCACCCTGCCCGCCGCGGTCGCACCGGTCCTCGCGGGCACCGGCGTGGCGTCCTACGACGGCGACGCCGTCTGGTGGAAGGCGGCGCTGGCCCTGGTGGTCAGCCTGGCCCTGCAGGTCGGCGTGAACTACGCCAACGACTACAGCGACGGCGTCCGCGGCACGGACGCCGAGCGGGTCGGGCCGATGCGGCTGGTCGGCTCGGGAGCCGCCACCCCGGGGTCGGTCAAGCGGGCGGCGTTCCTGGCGTTCGGGCTGGCCGCGGCGGCCGGGCTGGTGCTGGCGGCGAGCACGGCCTGGTGGCTGGTGCTCGTCGGCGCGGTGTCGGTCGCGGCGGCGTGGTTCTACACGGGCGGGTCGAAGCCCTACGGCTACCTCGGGCTCGGCGAGGTGATGGTGTTCGTGTTCTTCGGCCTCGTCGCGGTGCTCGGCACGCAGTACGTGCAGTCCGAGGATCTCACCGCCGCCGGCTGGTACGCCGCCTGCGGCATCGGCGCGCTGGCCTGCGCGATCCTCGTCGCCAACAACCTGCGTGACATCCCGACCGACCGGGTCGCCGGGAAGATGACGCTGGCCGTGCGGCTCGGCGACGGCCGCACGAGAGCGCTGTACCTGCTGCTCGTCCTCGCGGCGCTGGTGACCCTGGTCGGGGTGGCCCTCGTGACGACGTACTGGGCCTTCCTCGGGCTCGCGTTCCTGTTGCCGGCCACCCGGGCCGCTGGCGTCGTGCGCTCGGCCTCCGGTCGGGACCTGGTGCCGGCCCTTCAGCTCACCGGAGTCGCGGAGCTGGTCTTCGGCCTCGGCATCTTCGTCGGGCTGCTGCTCGGCGCCGCGTAGCCTCCTGCCACGTACGCTTGGGGACATGACCTTTCTGATCATCCTCGTGCTCATCGTTGCGGGCGTGGTCGCCTACAAGAACCGCGTCGCGCTGATGGCCAAGCTCACCGGCCAGCCGCAGTCGCGGATCGAGCGGCGCCTCAACGGCCCCAAGCGCTGACGGGCGCTCGCTGAGCCACTCCGCTCAGTCCGCGTCCTCGCGCGCCTTCAGCGCCTCGAAGGCCGACGCTGCCTTCCGAGCGCGCTCGTCCACGCGCCGGGCGAAGCGTTCGCGCTGCCGGTCGAGAACGACGTACGACGCCACGCCGGACACCACCATCGCGATCACCAGGGCCCACATGACCGGGACGCTGTCGGAGACCGCCAGCCAGATCCCCGCGACGATTCCGAACGCCGCCGCGAACAGCACCAGCCGCAACGCGGTGTAGACGACGAACTCCTTCACGAGATCAGGGTAGTCGGCGACCACCCCGCGTTTACTCTGGAGTCGTGCTCAAGGTCCTCGTCCTCGTCGCTCTCTTCGCGATCGCGGTCTATCTGCTCGTGCGGATGGTGCAGCGCAGTGGCGGCGGGCTTCCCACCAGCCGCCCGAAGACCCCACCGCCGTCCCAGCCCCGCCGTCCCGTGGCCCCCGACGACGACCTGGACTTCCTCCGCGACCTCGACCGCAAGCGCAAGCACCCCGACGATCCAGAGGTCTGAGCCCGCCGCACCGCCGCGCCGGTCGAGCACGCGAGCGCCAGCGAGCGGTGTCGAGACTCCGTCAACGCCCGTCGCTCCGGTCTCCAGGTCTCGACACGGGCTCGCCCAGGGGCTCGCCCGGCTCGACCACCGAAGGGGGTCAGCCGCAGTAGCGCTCCCTCGCCCGGACGACCCGGAAGTCCGAGACGACGCACCCTTTCGCTGGTCGAGGAGGTTGCGCAGCAACCGTCACGAAACCATCCGAGCCAGGCAGCCGGTTCACTCACCGGGTTTCGAGACAGGCGCCAGCGCGCCTTCCTCAACCACCGGAGACCGCTGGCGCTCCGGTCGCCGGGTCTCGACACGGGCTCGCCCAGGGGCTCGCCCGGCTCGACCACCGAAGGGGGTCAGCCGCAGTAGCGCTCCCTCGCCCGGACGACCCGGAAGTCCGAGACGACGCACCCTTTCGCTGGTCGAGGAGGTTGCGCAGCAACCGTCACGAAACCATCCGAGCCAGGCAGCCGGTTCACTCACCGGGTTTCGAGACAGGCGCCAGCGCGCCTTCCTCAACCACCGGAGACCCCGCACCTCGACCACCGATCGACTTCAGCCGTAGTAGCGCTGCCTCGCCCGCTCGTCCTTCGCGACCTGACGAGCGAGGGCCGGGGCCGTCACGACGTAGTCGGGCGGCAGCGGTGCCCGGCAGGCGTCGGCGGCGCAGAGGCGGTACTGGCGCCAGAGACGAGCGAGATCCCGGCGGACGGACGCGTACGCCGGGTCGTCGTACCGTGACCGCAGCTCGAGCGGGTCGGTGAACAGGTCGTACAGCTCGCCCTCGCCGGTGGCGTAGCGGAAGTAGGCGTACCTCCCGGTCCGCAGCCCCATCTCGGTCAGGCCCTCCGGGAATCCGCCGACCTCGTGCTGCAGGTGCTGCAGCCCCTCGGTGACCACCGGCACCGTCCACGGGCGATCCCGCCGGAACGCCGGCACCGCGGACCGGCCGTCCATCGCCGGCAGCGCGGCCGAGCCCGCCAGGTCCACGATGGTGGCCGTCAGGTCGATGGTGGTGATCGGCGCCTGGCGTACGCCGTGCGGGATGCCGGGGCCGGCGATCACGAGCGGCACGCGCAGCGACGGCTCGTGCGGCTTGATCTTCCCGGTCCGCTGCCGGTGCTCGCCGAGGAAGTAGCCGTTGTCGGAGGTGAAGACGACCACCGTGTCGTCGTACTGGCCGGTCTTCTTGAGCGTCTTCATGATCCGGCCGAACTGGACGTCCCAGACGTACAGCGCCTCGGCCCGCTGGCGCTCCACCTCGCGAACGCCACGGCGCTCGATGCCGACCATCTCCGGGACCTTGCGGAAGAACTCGGGCTTGTCGCTGATGTCGGCCTCGCTCGGACGGCCGTCGGCCCGCACCCCGGGCGCCCGCTTGATGTCGGCGTCGAAGCGCCCGCGGACCCAGGCCGGCCGCGCCGGGGTCTGGAAGCGCGAAAGGTACCCCGACTGCCCGCGGTAGCTCTCCGGGTCGTCGGGCTCCCTCGGCCCGCCGAAGTGCGGCGCGACGGGGGTGGCCCAGATGAACCACGGGTGCCCGGTCTTCCCGTACTTCCCCACCAGGGACCGGACCTGGTCGCCGACCACCCCCGAGGAGTACCGGCCGCGGTTCGACACCACGCGGCCGTTCACGTTCTGCGTGAAGGAGTTGTAGTCATAGGTGCCTCCGACGTACGGCGACCCCTTCGGCCAGCGGTGCTCGATGCTGACCATCCAGTCGGTCCAGCCGTCCGGCACGTACGTCACCGACGGCCCGCCCGTGACCCTCGAGGGCTGCCGGCCGTACCCGTTGAGGTACTTGCCGACCAGCGCCGTCTGGTACCCCGCCTGGTTGAGCACCGTCCCGACGGTCAGGTGGTCGTCGAAGACGCCGAATCCGTAGGGCGCCTCGTGGCTGTAGACCCGGTGGTTGTGGGAGTACTGCCCCAGCAGGAAGGACGCCCGCGACGGGCAGCAGAGGGGGTTCGGCGCGAAGGAGTTCTCGAACAGCAGGCCGCGCGAGGTGACGTACTTGCGGACGTTCGGAGTGAACCGCAGCTCGTCCCAGCGCATGTCGTCGGTCGTCACGACCAGGATGTTCGGCCCGTCGTTCGCAGGCAGCTCTCCGGTGGGCACGACCGAAGGCGCGGGCGCCTGCGGGATGGCAGTGGCCCGGGCTCGTTCACCCGCGATCGGCGGCGATCCCGAGCATGCCGTCAGCAGGGCCGGGGTCACGAGGGCGGCGCACGCGAGTGTCGCCGCCAGCCCTCGCCTCATTGCAGCCAGTCTGCCTCAGTTGCTGTCTGGAACCGCGCCAATCGCCGGGGCGCCGGAGGCGTAGGAGTGCTGGCTGGTCGTGGAGAAGTAGTTGATGCCGATGAAGTTGAACCACAGCGTCGCCATGCCGAGCAGTGCGAGGTACGCCGCGTTGCGGCCGCGCCAGCCCGCGGTCGCGCGGGCGTGGAGGTACGCGGCGTACACGACCCACGTGATGAATGCCCACACCTCCTTGGGGTCCCAGTTCCAGTACGTCGACCAGGCCTGGTGCGCCCAGATCGGACCGGTGATGAGCACCGCGAAGGTCCACACCGGGAACCCGAAGGCGTGCAGGCGGTAAGCCGTGCGGTCCAGCACTGCCGGCTCCGGCACGCGGGCCAGGTAGCCGGTGCTCGGTCCCTTCCTGCGGTCCTTGACCAGGTAGAGCACGGAGCAGAGCCCGCCGAGCGTGAAGGCGCCGGTGGCGATCACGGCCGAGACCACGTGGATCACCAGCCAGTAGGAGTTGAGCGCCTCGGTCAGCGGAGCGACCGGCTCGTAGAGCCAGATCGCGCCGACCATCAGCAGCGTCAGCACTATCGCGACCACCAGCGGACCGGCCCAGTCGAGGCCGAGCCGGCGGCGCGCGACGAGGAAGATCAGCACGACCACGAACGTGCCCGAGAGCGTGAACTCGTACATGTTGCCCCAGGGCACCCGGTTCGGGTCCGCGGCCATCCCGCGGCCGAGCAGCCCCACGAAGTGCAGCGCGCACGCCAGGCCGGCCAGGAGCAGGCCGAGCCGCCCGGTCATGTCGATCCGCTGCGACCGGTCCGTATCGCTGGTCGAGCCGTCGCGAGGGACGAGGGACGCGTCGAGACCAGCCACGCCCGCTGGGACGGCGACCTCGGCGCGCTCTGCCGGCACCTTGCGCAGCGACGCCCACTGCACGAGGTATGCCAGCAGCGACAGGAAGTACACGATGGCGGCGGCGGCAACCGCCTGGTTGCTCAGGGACTCCCACGCCTGGTTGGTCACGTCTGCTCCTCCTGCTGCGCTGGCTCTTCGAACTGTCTCAGACGGCTCACGACGTCGGTCACCTCGCCCTGCACGTCACCGGCCGTCGACCGGTCGAGGCCCGCGACGTGAACCGTCGTGTCGCCCGTCGTTGTGCCCGCGCGCACCCAGACGCGCCGCGGTCGGATGAACAGCGACAACAGCAGGCCGATCAGGGCCGCCACCACGCCGCCCAGGGCCAGGTGCATGCCCGGCGTCCGGCTGATCTGGAGGCGAGTCCAGCGGTCGACGCCCTCGAACGTCACCGAGCCCAAGCCGTCCGGCAGGTCGACGGTTCCTCCCGGCTGGAGGTCGACGCGGAACATCGACCCGTCCGGCTTGGTCACCTTGGTCGCCTTGCTGGTGACCAGCTCGTAGACCGACTGCGGCGTGCCGTCGTCGGTGCTGAGGTCTCCGACCCATGCCTGCAGCGACAGCGTCGGGTTGCGGAGGTCGCCCATCACGTTGACCGGGTCACCGCCGACGTTGAGGTACGTCGGGAAGAACAGGCCCTCGAGCCCGATCGGGGTGGGCTTCGCGTCGGAGGCCTTCACCACCCCGAACGACCGGAACCCGGCGTCCTCGGGCAGGAAAGCCGTCGGCCCGGTGTATGCCACGTCGCCGTTGCCGTCGCGGACGGTGATGATCGGCGCGTAGCCGTGGCCGATGAGGAAGACCTCGGTGCCGCCGATCGTCAGCGGGTGGTTCACGCGCAGGTCGTAGTCCTGCTCCGGGGACCCGGGGTCCTCACGGTAGGTCAGGTGGGCGTTGAACCCCTGCGCCATCCCCTGTCGCGGCCCGGAGTCGATCCAGTCGACGTCGAACTGGTCCACCTTGAAGGTGAACGGCTCCATCGATGAGGCGTCGAAGAGCGAGCCCGGGTCGAAGTCGTCGTACTGCGTCAGGCCGTTGGTGAACCCGTCGCCGACGACCAGGATCACGCCACCCTTGTAGCCGAACAGCCCGCCCATCGCGAACCCGACCAGCACCACCAGGACGGACATGTGGAAGAGCAGGTTGCCGGCCTCACGGAGGTAACCACGCTCACCCGCCACCCAGCCGTCGCCCCCCTCGCTGGTCGAGCCTGTCGAGACCCGGACGCGGTAGCCCTTGTCCTTCAGCACCGTGCGGGCCTGGTCGAGGACCTCGGAGTCGCTCGCCGAGGTCTCGTACGTCGTGTGCACCGGCAGCCGGTCCAGGTGCCGTGGCGCGGCGGGCGGCTGGGCGCGCAGGGCCCGCCAGTAGACGAAGAGCCGCGGGATGATGCAGCCGACCAGCGAGACCATCAGCAGGATGTAGATGGCCGCGAACCACGGCGAGTCGTAGACCGAGAACAGCTGGAGCTTCTCGTAGATCGGCGTCAGCTTCGGGTGGTCGGCCTGCCACCGGGAGGTCTTCAGGGAGTCCACGCCGCTCTGCGGGATCACCGACCCCGGGATGGCGACCAGCGCGAGGAGCAGCAGCAGGACCAATGCCGTGCGCATCGAGGTCAGCTGCCGCCAGCCCCAGCGCGCCAGTTCGCGCAGCGTCAGCTCACCTGAGCGGCGCTCCGGCTCCGGGGCGTCCGCGTGGGCCTCGGGCAGCGTGGTCTGGCTCACTGTGCCTGCCTCATACAGGCGTCTCGGTGCCGAGGATCAGGTGTACCTGGAGCCAGACCACCATCTCGCCCCACCAGCCGGTGACGAGCAACACGCCGACCGCGATGAGCATCAGGCCGCCGATGCGCATCACCCAGGCCTGGTGGCGGCGTACCCAGGCGAAGGCCCCCAGGGCCTTGCGGTAGAGCAGGGCGGCCGCGATGAAGGGGATCCCGAGGCCGAAGGCGTAGACCGCGGACAGCAGCGCCCCTCGCCCGGCGGTGCCCTCGTCGACCGACAGCACGGTGATGGCGGCCAGCGTGGGGCCGAGGCACGGGGTCCAGCCGAGCCCGAAGAGGAACCCGATCACCGGCGCGGCCGCCAGACCGACCGCCGGCACCTGGTGGACCCGCCACTCCCGCTGGGAGAAGAACGGCAGCCACCCGGCGAAGGCCAGGCCGAGCAGGATCATCAGGACGCCGAGCCCGAAGGCCAGCTGGTCGCTCCACTCGACGAGCCAGGATCCGATGGTGCCGGCGGCCAGGCCGAGCAGCACGAACACCACCGCGAAGCCGGCCACGAAGAGCAGGGCGCCGGCCAGCATCCGCCCGCGCCGGGCGGCCCCGAGGTCGGCGCCGGAGAGCCCGGTGGCGTAGGACAGGTAGCCGGGCAGCAACGGGATCACGCAGGGCGAGAAGAAGGACACCAGCCCGGCGACCAGTGCGACGGGGACGGCGAGCAGCAGCGAGCCGGACAACGCCTGGTCTTGGAACCACTCACCCATCGCGAGCCTCGTCGACGACGTCCTGGGTGAGGTCGACCAGGGTCTGCTGCGACGGCAGCGGCCCCACGATGCTCGCCGCGACCCGCCCGTCCCGGTCGAGGATCACGAAGGCCGGAATGGTGCGCGGGCCCAGGACCCCGGGGAAGGCCAGCAGGGCCGCGCCGTCGGGCGAGTAGACGGAAGGGAACTCCACCCCGAAGTTGCGCTCGAACGCCTGCGCCTGTGCGGGGCTGCCGTCGCGGACGTTGATGCCCACGAACTTGACCCGGTCACCCAGGTCTGCCGCTGCGCCCACCACCCATGGCGCCTCCTTGCGGCAGGGGCCGCACCACGACCCCCAGACGTTGACCACGACGACCTCGCCCCGGAGGTCCTGGAAGGACAACGGGTCGCCGTCGAGAGTGTCGCCCTCGTAGGTCACGGCAGGGTCGCGATCGTCGACGGCCAGCGTGGCGATCACACCGTCGCCGGTGACGTACCCCTTGTCGCCCGTGCCCTCGAGATCGTTGCACGCCGTGACGCCCATCAGCAGCGGCAGACAGGCGAGGAGCACGAGCAGACGCTTCAGGGCCGGTGCTCCTCGGTGGCGCCGCCGGCGCTGAAGGCGGCGTTCTTGTCCCGCACCGGGATCAGGTCACCGGCAGGCTCGGAGTAGGACACCTGCACCAGCCCGCGCTCGTCGAAGTGGAACGACGTCAGCGAGCACAGCGTGCACTGGCGCTTGCGCGGGTCGTGGAGGAACGAGCGCTTCTCGGCCGAGAGCCGGGTGATCCAGATCGGCAGCTGGTGGGAGACCAGCAGGGCCTCGTGGCCGTGCGCTGCCGTGCGCGCGTCGAGGAT
Organism: uncultured Actinomycetota bacterium; assembly: GCA_963782155.1. Lineage (GTDB taxonomy): Bacteria > Actinomycetota > Actinomycetes > Propionibacteriales > Nocardioidaceae > Nocardioides. The sequence continues at coordinate 57,920 of CAWAIZ010000002.1, read as the reverse complement.
GGCGGCGAGCATCCGCTCGACCACCTGGTCGTACGGCTCTCCCCACGACGGCTTGAGCGGGTTGCGGAGGTGTCGCCAGTTCTTGGGGTTCTTCAGCGTGCCGTCGCCGGCACCGAAGGCCTTGCCCTCGAAGACGTTGGTCGACTCGATGAGCCGGGGGTCGGTGTGCACCTCGAGGCCCAGCACCGCGGCGCTCGGCGCCGCGGTCTCCTGGGCGCGCTCGAGCGGCGAGGCCACGACGTGCACGATGTCGCGGTCGCGCACGGACTCGGCGATCCGCGCGGCCATCCGGCGCCCGAGCTCGGACAGGTGGTACCCGGGGCGGCGGCCGTAGAGGATGCCTTCGGGGTTGTGCACCTCGCCGTGTCGGAGCAGGTGGACGATCGTCTGCGCCGTCATCGGTTCCCCCTGGAGGCACCCGCCGCGGCGGCGGCGTGCGGGAGAGCGTCCAGGACGGCCTCGACCGCGCGGTCATCGTGCGCGCTGGAGACGAACCAGGCTTCGTACGCCGACGGGGGCAGGTGTACGCCTCGGTCCAGCAGGGCGTGGAAGAAGGCGGCGTACGCCGCGGTGTCCTGCGTCGATGCGGTGGCGAAGTCCTTCACCGGGCCGGCCATGGATGGAGCGGTGAAGAACACCGAGAACATCGTGCCGCTCGACTGGACGACGTGCGGGACGCCGGCCTCGGTGAGGGCCTTGCCCGCGGCCGTGCTCAGCGTCTCGGCGACGAGCGAGATCCGCTCGTACACCGCGTCGGTCGCCAGCCTCAGGGTGGTGAGGCCGGCGGTGGTGGCGACGGGGTTCCCCGAGAGGGTGCCGGCTTGGTAGACGGGGCCTTCCGGGGCCAGCTGGGCCATCACGTCGGCGCGGCCGCCAAAGGCGGCGGCGGGCAGCCCGCCGCCCATCACCTTCCCGAAGGTCATCAGGTCCGGCGTCCAGCCCTCGGCCGCGCCGTCGAGGCCCCATTGGCCGAGCTTGCTGGCGCGGAAGCCGGTCATCACCTCGTCGCTGACGAACAGCGCCCCGTGGGCTGCGCACGTCTCGGCCAGGAAGGCGTTGAACCCCGGCAGCGGCGGGACCACGCCCATGTTGCCGGGCGCGGCCTCGGTGATGACGCAGGCGATCCGGTCACCGTGCTCGGCGAACGCGGCCGTCACGGCCGCCCGGTCGTTGTACGGGAGCACCAGGGTGAGCGCAGTCGACGACTCGGGGACCCCCGGCGTACCCGGGATCGCGAACGTCGCCAGGCCGCTGCCGGCCGCGGCGAGCAGCGCGTCGACGTGACCGTGGTAGCAGCCGGCGAACTTCACCACGACCTCGCGGCCGGTGACGCCGCGGGCCAGCCGGATCGCGGACATCGTGGCCTCGGTGCCGGACGAGACGAACCGGACCTTCTCGACGGGCGTCCGCGCCACCAGCTCCTCGGCCAGCTCGACCTCGGGCTCGGTGGGGGTGCCGTACGACGTGCCGCGGGAGACCGCGGCCGCGATGGCCTCCTGCACCTCGGGGTGGGCATGGCCCAGCAGCAGCGCCCCCCACGAGCAGACCAGGTCGACGTACTCGTTGCCGTCGACGTCGGTCAGCCAGGCGCCGTGTCCGGAACGGATGAACCGCGGCGTACCGCCCACGGCGTTGAACGCGCGCACCGGGGAGTTCACGCCGCCGGGAGTGACCGCCCGCGCCCGGGCGAACAGTGCCTCCGACTGCGTCGGGGGCACGCGGGGCGAGGTCACCGGCTCATTGTCCCCAACGACCGGTGAGAGGTCACATCCGGCTCCGCGCCGCACGGATCGGCCCTAGGCTGGAGGGACGACTGCACGTGCTGTGACCCAGGTCACACTCGGGATTGGGCGACGTAACTCATGGGTAACTTCCTTCGTTGGAGGGGTGCCCGTGCGGGAGGGAAGCCCCCGGGCGTGTCGAGCATGAGGGAGACGACGATGAGCGAGGCGAGGTTCGGCCGCCTCCAGAAGGCCGCCACCCTGGTCCCGCTCGCCATCCTGTCCGCCGCCTGGACCGCGAGCCTCGTAGGCGTCGGCCTCGCCGGCAGCAGCGCCACCTCGGCCGACGGCGGCGACGGCATGCTGCCCGACGGCAGCACGATCCCGACCGAGGCCGTCGAGGCGCCGGCCAGCGTCTCCGGCGCGCAGTTCCTCGCGCCCGGCGTACAGGGCGACCCGAGCCAGGCGGTCGACGACGCCGGGGCCACCGGCATCCCGGCGGCCGCCCTCGCGGCGTACCAGCGGGCCGAGACCGTCATCAACGCCGCCGACACCAATTGCCACCTGCCCTGGCAGCTGATCGCCGCCATCGGGCGCGTCGAGTCCGACCACGGCCGCGTGCACGGGAGCCAGCTGACCAGCGGGGGACTGGCGCGGCCGCCGATCTACGGCATCCCTCTCGACGGTTCGCAGGGCACGGCCACCATCGCCGACACCGATGCCGGAGCCCTCGACGGCGACACCGAGTTCGACCGCGCCGTCGGCCCGATGCAGTTCATCCCGTCCACCTGGTCGATCGTCGGCGTCGACTCCGACGGGGACGGCCAGCGCAACCCGCAGGACATCGACGACGCGTCACTCGCCACCGCGGTGTACCTCTGCTCTGGCAGCGACGACCTCGGCACCGACGCCGGCCGACGTTCGTCGGTCTTCCGCTACAACCACAGCCAGGAGTACGTCGACCTGGTGCTCGCCTTCTACCAGGCCTACGTCGACGGCGAGTTCGTCTCCGTGCCCAACGGCACCCCCAGCGGCACCCTGCCGCCGAGCGGGAACCCGACCGGGGGCGGCGGGGGCGGCGGTGGCGGTGGGGGCGGTCAGCCGACCGCGGAGCCCGAGCCCACCAAGGGCCCGACGTCCAAGCCGACCCCGACGCCGACCCACAAGCCGACGCCCACCCCGACCGGCAAGCCGAGCCCGACCCAGCAGCCCACGCCCACGTCCGGCCCGACCACGAGCCCCACCCCGACCGACAAGCCGAGCCCGACCAAGCTGCCGACGGCGAACCCGACCACGGCGCTCCCGACGATCCTGCCGACCGAGCTGCCCACCACGATCCTGCCGACCGAGCTGCCCACCACGATCCTGTCGCCCGTCGTGACCTTGGCCGACGCGATCCTCCGGTGCACGGCCCAGGGCCTGGTCGACAACCCGCTCAACAACAACGACGCCTTCGACCAGTGCGTCGCCGCGTTGACCGGCGGCTGACCGTCGCCAGCAGTGGTTGAGGTGCGAGGAGCACGCGTCGTCTCGGTGGTTGAGGTGCGAGGCCGTTCACGGCCGTTCACGGCCGAGCCTCGAAACCACGGTCACCAAGGAGTGGTTTCGAGGCTCGTCGCTGGCGCTCCTCGCACCTCAACCACCGATCAGAGCAGGCGCGTCGCTGGTTGAGGTGCGAGGCCGTTCACGGCCGAGCCTCGAAACCGCCGATCAGAGCAGGCGCGCTGCCTCGGCCGCCCAGTAGGTGAGGATGACGTCGGCACCGGCGCGGTGGATCGAGGTCAACGTCTCGAGGATGGCGAGCTCGCGGTCGATCCAGCCGTTGGCGGCGGCGGCCTCGACCATGGCGTACTCGCCCGAGACGTTGTACGCGGCGACCGGCACCGACACGGCGTCACGGACACGACGGATGACGTCGAGGTACCCGAGCGCCGGCTTCACCATCACCACGTCGGCGCCCTGCTCGACGTCGAGCAGGGCCTCCCGGACGCCTTCGAGGGCGTTCGCCGGGTCCTGCTGGTAGGTGCGGCGATCGCCGATGAGCGAGGAGGCGACGGCCTCGCGGAACGGGCCGAAGAAGGCGGAGGCGTACTTCGCGGAGTACGCGAGGATCGCCACGTCCTCGTGCTCGGATGCGTCGAGAGCCGCGCGGATCACTGCGACCTGGCCGTCCATCATCCCGCTCGGGCCGACCATGTCGACCCCGGCCTCGGCCTGGGCGCGGGCCATGTCGGCGTACGCCGCAAGGGTGCGGTCGTTGTCGACCCGCCCGTCCGGGGTGAGCAGGCCGCAGTGCCCGTGGTCGGTGAACTCGTCGAGGCACAGGTCGCTCATCACGGTGAGCGCCTCCCCCACCTCGGCGACCACGTCGGTGATCGCCAGGTTCAGGATCCCTGCGGGGTCGGCGCCTCCGGACCCCACGGCGTCCTTCGACTCCGGGATGCCGAACAGCATCACGCCGCCCAGTCCTAGCTCGGCCGCCTCGTGCGCGGCCTTGAGCAAGGAGGACCGGGTGTGCTGGACGACGCCGGGCATCGACGCGATCGGGTGCGGTTCGTCGAGTCCCTCACGGACGAACAACGGCAGCACCAGCTGTCGCGCCTCGACCTGAGTCTCGGCGACCATCCGGCGCAGGGCCGGGGTGGTGCGCAGCCGGCGCGGGCGGACCAGCGGCCCGACGACTTCCTCGGTTGGTGCTGCTTGTTCACTCACCGGGTTTCGAGGCTCGGCGCTGGCGCGCCTCACACCTCAACCTCCTCGCGCTCGTTACGCCTTCGATCGCTGGCGCCCGCTCGTCTTCACTCCGCTCGGACCTTGCGGCGCGACGCGGGCTTGCGATCCGACGGCTTGGCGACCGGCTGGCCGGCCTCGATCATCGACAGCCGGCGGGCGGCGCCGAAGTCGGCGAGCGCCTCGACCAGCACCTCGACGTCGGGCTGGGCGGCCATCACGTCGACCCGCAGGCCGTGCTCCTCGGCGGTCTTCGCCGTGGCGGGGCCGATCACCGCGATCACCGTCGACGGGTGCGGCTTGCCGGCGATGCCGACCAGGTTGCGCACGGTCGAGGACGAGGTGAAGACGACCGCGTCGAACTTGCCGGCCTTGATCGCGTCGCGCGTCGCCGCCGGCGGCGGCGCGGCGCGGACCGTGCGGTAGGCCGTGACGTCGTCGCACTCCCAGCCGAGGTCGATGAGCCCGGCCACCAGGTTCTCGGTCGCGATGTCGGCGCGCGGCAGGAAGACCCGGTTGATCGGGTCGAGCAGCTCGTCGTACTCGGGCCAGTCGGCCAGCAGCCCGGCCGCGGACTGCTCGCCGGACGGCGTGAGGTCGGCGCGCAGGCCCCAGGCGGCAATGGCCTGGGCGGTCTTGTCACCGACGGCGGCGATCTTGAGGCCGGAGAAGGCGCGGGCGTCGAGGCCGTACTCCTCGAACTTCTCGCGCACGGCCTTGACGGCGTTGACCGAGGTGAAGGCGATCCACTCGTAGCGGCCCTCGACCAGGCCGCGGACGGCCTTGTCCATCTGGAGCGGGTTGCGGGGCGGCTCGACCGAGATGGTCGGCACCTCCTCGGGCACTGCGCCGTAGCCACGGAGCCGCTGCGACAGCGAGCCGGCCTGCTCCTTGGTGCGCGGCACGAGCACCCGCCAGCCGAACAGTGGCTTGGTCTCGAACCACGACAGCCTCTCGCGGGCGCCGACCACGTCGCCCACCACGGTGATCGCGGGGGGCGCCATCCGGGCCGCGCGCGCGTCGGCGCCGATCCGGTCGAGGGTGGACACGACGGTGGCCTGGTCGGTGGTGGTGCCGGCGCGGGTCATCATCACCGGGGTGTGGCCCTCACGGCCGACGGCCACGAGCTGCTTGGCGATGTCGGCGATGCCACCGACGGCGGAGAGCAGGACGAGCGTGTCGCTGTCGGCGTACCGGCTCCAGTCGACCTTCTCGCGGCACGACACGATGGTCAGCTCGCGGTGGTCCTTGGTCGTCAGCGGGACACCGGCGTACGCCGGCACGGAGCCCAGCGCGCTGATGCCCGGCACGATCTCGAAGCCGAGGCCGGCCTTCGCACAGGCGAGCGCCTCCTCGGGTCCGGAGGCGTAGACGAACGGGTCGCCGGTCATCAGCCGGACGACGCGCAGACCGCGCTTGGCCTGCTTGACGACGACCTTCGCGCGGGCCGCGTGGGTCAGGGGCTGGCCGTCCTCGCCGAACCCGCCGTCGACGAGCTCGGGGCCGTCCTCGGTGCTGAGACCCAGCACGGTGCGCACCAGCGCCTCGTGCTCGGGGGCCTCGGTGACGACCACGTCCGCCTCGCGGAGAAGGTCCACCGCACGCACGGTGAGGAGGCCCGGGTCACCGGGTCCGCTGCCCACGAATGCGACCCAGCCGCGGACCGTCCCGGGCCGAGTCACAGATGGGGCTGCCTGGTCAATGCTGGTCTTGCCTCGCGTCATGCGTTACTGCCTTCTCACTGTTTCAACCGGTGCGTCGGTGAGCTCGCCCGCTCCTTCAGCGAGCATGTCGGTTGCGAGCCGTGCGCCCAAATCGGCGGCACCCTGGGGGGTTCCGGTGGCCGACATCCGGACCGCGAGCGATCCGTCCGGCGACATCGCGACGGCGCGCACCCACAGCTCGTCGCCGTCGTCGCCCTCGGCCACCTCGGCCAGCGCGCCGATCGGAGCCGAGCAACCGCCCTCGAGGGTGGCGAGCACCGCGCGTTCGGCGGTGACCGCCGCGCGGGTCGACGGGTCGTCGAGCGCGGCCAGATCTCGGACGAGCTGGGCGTCCTCGGCCCGGCACTCGACCGCGAGCGCGCCCTGACCCGGGGCCGGCAGCACCTGGAGGGGGTCGAGCACCTCCGTGGCGTCGTCGAGCCGTCCGATGCGGGCCAGGCCGGCGCGGGCGAGCACGACCGCGTCGTACTCCCCCGACCGCACCTTGCCGATGCGGGTCTCGACGTTGCCGCGGATGTCCACGATCTCCAGGCCCATTCCGAGCGCATGGATCTGGGCGGCTCGTCGCGGCGAGCCGGTGCCGACGCGGCTGCCGACCGGCAGCTCGCCGAGCGTCAGCCCGTCGCGAGCGACGACCACGTCGCGGGGGTCCTCGCGGAGAGGTACGGCGGCCAGTGCGACCCGCGGGTCGGGTGCCGTCGGCAGGTCCTTGAGGGAGTGCACCGCGACGTCGACCCGGCCCTCGATCAGCGCGTCTCGCAGGGCCGTCACGAACACGCCCGTGCCGCCGATGGTGGCCAGCGACTCGGCGGACCTGTCGCCCTCGGTGGTCACCTCGACGAGCTCGACCTCGCGGCCCAGCCTCGAGCGGATCAGGTCGGCCACCAGGCCGGCCTGCGTGGTGGCGAGCAGGGAGGCCCGGGTGCCGATGCGGAGGGCGGTCATGGGGCGGTCATGGGGCGAGGCCCTCCGGGCGGGTCACGGCCTCGACCGCGTCGGGGTCCAGCGCGAAGAGCTCGGCCAGCGCGGCGGCGTACGAGACGGCGCCCTCCTCGTTGGCGAGCTCCTTGACACGGACGGTGGGCTGGTGGAGCAGCTTGTCGGCGACCCGGCGCATGCTCCTCAGCACCTCGGCGCGCGTGGCGTCGTCGAGGTCGGGCAGACGGGCCATCAGCCGGGCGAGCTCGGCGTCCACGACGCCGGTCGCCATCGACCGGAGGGCCACCACGGTCGGGGTGACGTTGGCCTGGCGGCGGGCGCCCAGGAACGCCGCGACCTCCTGGGTCACGATCTCGCGCACCGCCTCGACCTCGGCCCCCGCGTGGCTGTCGGCCAGGTCGTCGGCCAGGTCGGCGAGGGTGACGAGGGTGACGCCGGGGAGCTCCCCGACGCCGGGCTCGACGTCGTGCGGCAGGGCGAGGTCGACGACGTCGAGCGGGCGACCCAGGTCGGCAACCATCTCGGTCGTGAGCAGCACGCCGGTCGACCCGGTGCACGTGACGACGATGTCCGCGTCGGCGACCTCGGCCACCAGGTCGGCAAGAGCCGCGGCACGGACGCCGTGCTCGGCGGCCAGCCGCGACGCGCGGTCGGGGGTGCGGTTCACGACGACCACATCGGAGGCGCCCCGGCGGACGAGCGTCGCGGTGGCGAGGGAGGCGATGGAGCCGGCGCCGACCACGAGCGTACGGCGCCCGGCGACGTCGCCGACCCGGTCCAGGGCGGCCGACACCAGCGTCGGCGCGGCCTGGTCGATGCCGGTCTCGGCGTGGGCGCGCTTGCCGACCCGCAGCGCCTGTTGGAAGAGCACGTTGAGGGCCGGGCCGACGGTGCCACCCTCCTGGCCACGGGCGAGCGCGTCCCGCGTCTGGCCGAGGATCTGGGCCTCGCCCACCGCCATCGAGTCCAGACCCGCGGCGACCTGGAACAGGTGGGAGACCGCGCCGTCGTCGTAGTGGACGTAGAGGTGGGGAAGCAACGCCTCGGTGGATCGGCCGGCCCGCTCCACGAGCAGCCCCGACAGCTCCTCGACGCTGCCGTGGAAGCGGTCCACGTCGGCGTAGATCTCCAGCCGGTTGCACGTCGCGATCACTGCGGTCTCGGTGACGTGCTCGCCGGCGGCGACGTCCTTGGCCAGCTTCGCGGCACCCTCGGGGTCGACCGCGACCCGCTCGAGCAGCGAGACCGGCGCGGAGCGGTGCGAGATGCCGACGACGAGGACACTCATGACGAGACACTCATGAGGCGTTCGTCTTCCGCTGCTCGTGGTAGGCGAGGATCTGCAGCTCGATCGAGAGGTCGACCTTGCGCACGTCCACGCCGTCGGGGACGTTCAGCACGACCGGAGCGAAGTTGAGGATGCTGCGGATGCCCGCCGCGACCATCCGGTCGGCAACGTCCTGCCCGGCGTGGGCCGGGGTGGCGATCACCCCGATGGCGACGCCTTGTGCGGCGACGATCTCCTCGAGGTCGTCGAAGGGCCGCACGTCGACGCCGGCCACGACCTCGTGGTGCCGGTCGGGGTCGGCGTCCAGCAGCGCGACGACGCGGAAGCCCCGGCTGCGGAAGCCGGAGTAGTTGGCGAGCGCGTGGCCCAGGTTGCCGATGCCGACGATGACGACCGGCCAGTCCTGGGTCTGTCCGATCTCGCGGGCGATCTGGTAGCGCAGGTAGTCCACGTCGTACCCGACCCCGCGGGTGCCGTAGCTGCCGAGGTAGGAGAGGTCCTTGCGGAGCTTGGCGCTGTTCACCCCGGCCGCGGCTGCGAGCTCCTCGCTCGAGCAGGTGGCAGTGCCCTCGTCGCTCAACGTGCCCAGCGCCCGCAGGTACACGGGAAGTCGTGCCACGGTGGCCTCGGGGATGTCCCGGGCGCTCTCGCTCGACGCTTTGCCGGTCACGGATCTCTCTCCAGCCGGCGGACGACGAACTCGCACGGCCCGACCACTGTAAGCACTTTGTGAAGCAGAGAACAAACCGATGTGAGCCGTCAGACAACCGCTCTTTCGGCCGGCTGCGTTGCGGCCTCCGCCGCTTGTAACGCGGTGTTCGAGTGGCCTACCCAGCGTTTGAACGCTGGGTAGGACCTGCAGACACCGCGTTACAAGTTCGAGCGGCGGGCCAGGGCCGCTCGGAGCCGCGTCTCGTCCACCCGCCAGAAGTCGTGGCGACGCCCGTCGACGAGGGTCACCGGGATCTCCTCGCCGTACTCCTCCCGCAGAGCAGGGTCGTCGTCGATCGAGATCTCGGCCCACTCCTCGCCCAGGTCCGCGCACACGCGGGCGATGACCTCGGCGGCCTGGTCGCACAGGTGGCAGCCGGGGCGGCCGTACATGACGACCCGTGCGGTCACTCGAGGATGCCCAGCGCCCGGCGGCGCTCGAGCTGGCGCAGGGCGCCCTTGCGGACCCGGCCCGCGAGCGAGGTGGGCAGCTCGTCGACGACCTCGACGCGCGAGGGCCGCTTGAACCCGGCCAGCTCTCCATCGCACCGACGGCGTACGGCGTCCACCACCGTCGCCGGGTCGGCGCCCGGAGCGCGGACGTAGGCGACGACGGCGGACCCGGTCGCGTCGTCGGGCACGCCGATCACGGCGACCTCCGCGACGGCGTGCACGGCGCCGACCACCGCCTCCACCTCCGAGGGATACACGCTGAAACCGGCAACGACCACTACCTCGGCCGCCCGGTCGACGATGAACAGGTCGCCCTCGTCGAGGAAGCCGACGTCGCCGGTCGACCACCAGCCGTCGGCACCGGGTCCACCGGAGCCGTCGGGCCAGTAGCCGGCGAACAGGTTGTCCCCGCGGACCTGGATCTCGCCCGGGTCTCCCGGTTCGGGGTCGTGGCCGAGATCGTCGACGAGCCGCAGCCCGACGCCCGGCAGCGCGGCGCCCAGCGACCCGGAGGCCTGAGTGGCGGAGGCCAGGGTGCTGGTGACGATCGGCGCCGCCTCGGTCAGGCCGTACCCCTGGTGGACCGGGACTCCGGTCCGCCCGGCGAACTCCTCGAGCACGGGGCGGGCCAGGGGCGCCGAACCGGAGAGCACGAGCCGCACTGTGCCCATCGACGCGGTCAGGTCCGGCAACCCGAGCCAGTGCGGGAAGACGGCGGGTGCCACCGGCACGATCGTCACGCCGTGCTCGGCGACGACGTCGAGGGTGCCCCGCGGGTCGAAGTGGTCGGTGAGCACGAGCGTGGCGCCCTGGCGCAGCACGCCACCGAGGACGGCGTTCAGGCCATAGACGTGGAAGAGGGGCAGCACGCCGAGCACGACGTCGTCGGGGCGGATCATCGGCGGGTCGACAGCGGCGGCCTGCTCGATGTTGGCCAGGAGTGCGCGGTGGGTGAGCATCGCCGCCCGGGGCAGGTCGATGCTGCTGCCGGTGTAGAGCAGACAGGCGAGGGTCTCCGGGTCCGGCCGGGCGGGGACCGGGACTGCGGTGTCGGCGCGCACCGCCTCGAAGGGCAGCTCACCGTCCTGCGGTTCGGAGTCGACGACCACGATCCGTGGCTCCCGGGCGCGGGACACGACGTCGTCGTCCAGCACGTCGCGGGCGCCGTCGAGCGCCTCGCGGAGCACGGCGCTCGCCGCCCGGGCGTCGGCCACCGTCGCGGCGTCGGCGACGACCAGGCGGGCGCCGGAGTCGGCGATCATCCGGGCCAGCTCGTCGGCCTTGGCGCGCGGGTTCACGGGTACGGCCACGAGCTGTGCGCGCAGGGCGGCGAGGTACGTCGTGACGAGCTCGATCCGGTTGTCCAGGACGATCAGCACGCGCTGTCCCGCGACCAGGCCGGCCGCGCCGAGACCGGTGGCCACCCGTCCGACCTCCTGGTCGAGATCTGCCCAGGTCAGGGTGCGTCCGGACGCCTCGACGAGGGCCGGCCGGGCGCCGTCCCGGGCGGCCGCGAGCGTCACCAGGTCGGCGACCAGGTGGCTGCTCTCGGGCCCTGAGGACATCCGTCCATGGTTCCACAGGGGCTCTCGGCGGGAGGCGGAACCTCACAGGCTCACGGGGTGCCTCTCGCGGGGCCGTCGCGCAGCGGGTCCCGTGAGGGAGAGTCACCCCTTACCCTCGACGGGTGGCTGCTCCCCGTCGTGTGGACCTGCAGAAGAGGTCGTCCCTCGCCGGCGAGGCGGCGGCTTCGGAGGCCGAGCTCGAGGCCGCCCTGCGGGTGCCGGCGGACCCCGATGCTGCGGCATTCTTCGACGTCGACAACACCCTCATGCAGGGCGCGAGCATCTTCCACCTGGCCCGCGGGCTGTACCGCCGGCGCTTCTTCACCAGCCGTGAGATCGCGGCCGCGGCGTGGAAGCAGGCCAAGTTCCGCCTGGTCGGCGTCGAGGACCCCGACCACGTGGCCGAGGCGGAGGCCTCGGCGCTCGCGTTCATCAAGGGCCACACCGTGCTGGAGCTCCAGGAGCTCGGCGAGGAGATCTTCGACGAGGCGATGGCGGGCCGGATCTGGCCCGGGACCCGGGCCCTGGCGCAGCTGCACCTCGACCAGGGGCAGCGGGTCTGGCTGGTGACCGCCGCTCCCATCGAGATCGCCGGCATCATCGCCCGGCGGCTCGGGCTCACCGGCGCGCTCGGCACCGTGGCCGAGCACGTGGACGGCGTCTACACCGGACGCCTGGTCGGCTCGATGCTGCACGGACCGGCGAAGGCGGAGGCGGTCTCCACCCTCGCCGAGCGGGAGGGGCTCGACCTTGCCCGCTGCTCGGCGTACTCCGACTCGGCCAACGACCTGCCCATGCTCTCGATGGTGGGTCACGCGTTCGCGATCAACCCCGACACCCGGCTGCGCGCCCACGCGCGGGCCCACGGGTGGCGCGTCTACGACTACCGGACCGGTCGCAAGGCGGCCCGCGCGGGGCTGGTCGCGGGCACGGTCGCGGGCGGAGTGACGGGCGCGGTGGCCGCGGCGCTTGCGCTCAGGGGAAGGTCCGGCAGGGGCGCCTGACCCGGGTCGACATGGCCCATCAGGGTCATCTGTCTGGTCCGGACCACCTACGTGGGCTACGCCACTTCACCCGGTCGCGTAGTTCACAGGTGGCCGCACCGCACCTACTCTCAGGGTTGGAGCGGTATCAGGGAAGGATCCGCTGGTGAAGCCAGTTCCGGGCGTGGCGACACGTGGGCTCGAGGCCCTGCGTGCGCTGGTGCTTGCCGTGATCCTGGAGGAGCGGACGCTCGCGACCGCCGGTCCGGGCCACCTGTCGATGACCGGCGTGCCGGTGACCGAACCGGCCAGCGGCAAGGACTTCGGGCCCGGCTCCGGTGGCGACGACCGCCAGTACGCCGCCTCGAGCGAGGACTCGGAGGCCGAGCGCGACCGGCTGATCGCACTGGTCGAGCTGGCCCGCAAGGGCGACGCGGACGCCTTCGGGATGCTCTTCGACCACTACCACGGCCCGGTCTACCGCTTCCTCGTCCACCGCACCCGCTCCACGACGCTGGCCGAGGACCTCACGTCCGAGACGTTCTTCCGCGCCCTGCGGAGCATGAGCGGCTTCCGGTGGCAGGGCAAGGACTTCGGCGCGTGGCTGATGACGATCGCCCGCAACCTGGCCACCGACCACTTCAAGTCCGGCCGCACCCGCCTCGAGATGACCACCGAGGACATGAGCTTCCACGACGGCGGAACCCACGAGGGTCCCGAGGACGCCGTGCTGGCCAGCCTCACCAACGAGGCTCTGCTCGGTGCTCTCACCGAGCTCCCGGGCGAGCAGCGCGACTGCCTGGTAATGCGGTTCCTCCAGGGGATGAGCATCGCCGAGACGGCGGCGGTCCTCGGTCGCTCGGACGGCGCGGTCAAGCAGCTCCAGCTCCGCGGCGTACGCAACCTCGCCAAGCTGCTGCCCGACGGGATGCGGGGCTGACGTGCGTCCGGCCGTTGCCTGGACCAGTCCAGTCTTTACTACTGGCCAGTACGCCGTAACCACGCCACGCGAGGTCTCGTTGAGGTGGGTGTCCGGCGGGGGCGCCGGAGCCAGTGACCTGACAGGACGTCTGTGATGAGCCCGTACGCGACACGTGGTCGCGCCGAGCGGTTCGCAGCGGTCGTCAACGGTGAGTCGACGCGGGGGGCGTCGGACGACCGGTACGACGACCTGCTGCTACTCGTCGGCGCGCTACGCGCTGTGCCTGAGCCTGTGCCCAGGCCGGAGTTCCTCGCAGACCTCAGGTCCCGACTGGTGGCCGAGGCCGCGGTGGTACCTCTCACCGCCGCGGCCGAGGCCGACCGGCTGCGACTGCGTTCCCACGAGCCCGGCCGCGTGCGGAACCCCCGCGAGCGTCGCATCCGCGTCGCTCTCGGCGGGCTGGCGCTGGTCGGTGCGACCGCGACGATGGCCGTGGTCGCGCAGTCTGCGCTGCCGGGCGACACGTTGTACCCGCTCAAGCGCGGGATCGAGAACGCCCACGCCGGCCTCAGCGTCGGCGACGAGAACAAGGGCTCGACCGTGCTCGCCAGCGCGTCGAGGCGTCTGGGCGAGATCGAGGCGCTCGCCCGCGACGGCCGGGGCGACGACCATCCGGCGGCCCTGTCCGACACCCTCAACGACTTCACCGACCAGTCCGCCGAGGCGTCCGACCTGTTGCTGGCGGCGTACGCCGACAAGGGCGACCCCGGCACCGTGGTCAAGGTACGCACGTTCACCGCGGAGTCGATGAGGTCGCTCGCCGACCTCGACGGCCAGCTGCCGGAGAGCGCCGAGGACGAGTGGGTGCACGCCGTGACCACCACGCTGCGCATCGACGACCAGGCTCGACTGACCTGCCCGGAGTGCGACGGCACCGACCTGACGGCGATCACGCCGACGCTGCCCACGGTCGGTACGGGCTTCGGCACAGGCACGCTTCCCGCCGTCAACCTTCCCGACATCGCGCTGCCGACCCTGGTGCTGCCGTCCGTCGACGGCTCCGACCTGCCGCCGGGCAGCGTGACCTCGCCGTCGCCGAGCGGGGGTCCCGGGGGTGAGCCGACCCCGACCGGTGACCCCACTGTCCTGCCGACCGGTCTCCCGACCTCGCTGCCGACCGGCCAGCCCACCGGCCGGCCCACCGGCCAGGCCACGTCCGGACCGACCTCGGCGGTGCCGACCTCCGCGGTCTCGACCGCGCTGGCCCTGCTGCCGACCGTCGACCTCACCCAGCTGATCGACAACCTCACCAACGGCCCGGTTCCCGTGGCCCTGCCGTCCGTCGACATCACCCAGCTCCTCGGCAACGTCGGCAGCGCACTGCCCACGGCCGGCACCGATCCCCTCGGCGGCCTCCTCGGCAACTGACGCTCGGGATAGTCCCTGACGTTTGGGTTGCTGTGGGGCGCCGTAAGCAACCCAAACGTCAGGGACTATCGGGAAGTCGCCAGGTACCGGTGCTAGCGCCAGACGGACTCGCGCTTCATGAGCAGCGTGTAGAGGGTCTGCTGGATGGTCTCGCGGACCTGGTCGGTGAGGTTGAAGACCAGCATCGGGTCCTCGGCGGCGGCTCCGTCGAGCTCGTCGGTGCGGATCGGCTCGCCGAACTCGAGCAGCCACTTGGACGGCAGCGGGACCAGGCCCAGCGGGCCCAGCAGCGGGAAGAACGGGGTGATCGGGACGTACGGCACGCCGAGCAGGCGGGCCAGGGCCGGGATGTTGCCGACGAGGGGGTAGATCTCCTCGGCGCCCACGACCGAGAGCGGGACGATGGGTACGCCGGTGCGCAGTGCGGCGCTGACGAAACCGCCGCGGCCGAACCGTTGCAGCTTGTAGCGCTGCTTGAACGGCTTGCCGACCCCCTTGAAACCCTCGGGCCACACGCCCACGAGATCGCCGCGCCTGAGCATCCGCTCGGCGTCCTCGTTGCACGCCAGCGTGGCACCACCTCGGCGTGCCATCTCCCCCACGAACGGGGTTCGGAAGACCAGGTCGGCGCCGAGCAGGCGCAGGAACCGGCCGGTGTGGTCGTGCACCGCGACCATGGTCATCAGCGAGTCGACCGGCACCGTGCCGGAGTGGTTGGAGACGATCAGCGCGCCACCCTGGGCCGGGATGTTCTCCACGCCGCGCACCTCGATGCGGAACCACTTCTCCGCGATCGGCCGCAGCAGCGCGAGGGTGAGCTTCTCGGTGATCTCCTGGTCGAAGCCGAACTCGTCGACGTCGTAGTCGCCGGTCAGCCGCCGCCGGAGCAGCGCGAGCAGCTCGGCCAGCCGCGGCTCCCACTGCTCGCCCCAGACCTCCTTGGCGGCCGTCCGGAGCATCGCGAACCAGGCGTCCGGCGAGATGCCGGCCAGTCGCTCACGGTCCCGGGTGGTGGTCGCCGGCCGAGCCGTCGCGACGGGCTCGGCGGCGGGTTGAGCGGCCTCGGTGGCGACCTGCTCGATGCGCTCGGCGGCCGACGGCGTACGCCGGGTGGCCGGGCGCGGCTTGGCCGCGGCCTTCCTCGCGGGCGGCTTGGCGGCCAGGCTGCGCGACGCCGACGACGGCTTGGCGCGCCCCGAACCCCGGCCCGCCTTGCCGCGCGTGCCGATCGGGATGATCTCGGCGTCAGCCACGAGCCGCTCCCGCCGGGTCGGCGGTGGTGTCCGGCAGCAGGTCCGCCAGGCCGGCGACCGCCCGCTCGGAGATGCGCGAGGAGGCGGGCATCGAGGAGGCGAAGTCCGCGAAGGCCTCCTGGGTCGTGTACGCCGGCTCGAACCCGAGCTCGGTACGCATCCGGGTCGTGTCGATACCGCGGCCGAACGTGAGGAAGCTGAGCTGCTCCGGTGAGAAGTCCGCCAGCCGCATCTGGCGCAGCACCGAGCCGAGCTGGCCGACCGCGAAGCCGGGCAGGGGCAGGCTCGCACGCTGCAGCCGGCGGACGGCCTGGGAGAGGGTCAGGATGCCGTCGCCGGCGACGTTGAAGGTGCCGGAGACCTCCGAGGTGACGGCCAGCTGGAGCACGCGGTTGAGGTCGCTCTCGTGGACGAACTGCATGCGGGCGTCGTACCCGAGCACGGTGGGGATGACGGGAAGCCGGAAGTAGGACGCCATCGGGCTCACGACGTGCGGGCCGACGACGTTCGCCAGCCGCAGCATCGCGACGCGGACGTCGGGCCGGCGGCGGGCGAAGCCGCGGACGTACCCCTCGATCTCGGCCGCGTCCTTGCTGAAGCCGGACCGGGCGTTGCGGCGCGGCTGCATCTCCTCGGTGAACATGGCCGGGTCGCGCGAGCTGGCGCCGTACACGGTCGAGGTCGACTTCACGACGAGGTGCCGCACCGAGGGCGCCTTCTGGCAGGCGGCCAGGAGCTGCATCGTGCCGATGACGTTGAGCTCCTTCATCGTGCCGCGGCCGCCGGCGCTGCCGGGCGTGGCGATGACGCTCATGTGGACGACGGTGTCGACGTCCTCCTTCGCGATCACCTTGGCGATCACGGGGGTCCGGATGTCGGCGCGGATGAACGACATCGCGCCGACGTCGCCGCGCGGCGGCACGACGTCCACGCCGATCACGCGGTCGATGCCGTCGGCGGCGGCGAGAGCGCGCGCGAAACGACGGCCGAGGTCACGGGAGACCCCGGTGACGAGAGCGACCCGGCCCATCGGCGGAACTCCGGCCCGATACCTGCTGGCCCGTGCCTACTTGCCGAGCTTGCGACGCTGGACGCGCGTCTTCTTCAGGAGCTTGCGGTGCTTCTTCTTCGCCATGCGCTTGCGGCGCTTCTTGATGACGGAACCCACGCGTAGACCTTTCACCGGCTGGAACGAGCCCCAGCGGCTGCTCCGTGGGACCTCGACAGCCTAGCCGTCAGTCCTGGGGCCGCTGAATCCACGGAACGTGGTCTCGAGGCTCGGCCGCGGACGGCCGCACACCTCGACCACCGAGGTGGATCAGCCGGCGCTGTAGAAGGACTTGCGCAGGTACTCGTTGACGTCGTCCTCGGTCACCCGGAAGGAACGTCCGACGCGGACGGCCGGCAGCTCGCCGCTGTGCACGAGGCGGTAGACGGTCATCTTCGAGACGCGCATGGTGCCGGCGACCTCGGCAACGGTCAGGAACTTCACTTCGGAGATGTCTCCGGACAAGTTCTGGGGCATGGCGGGCACCGATTCTCTCTTGCGGCGACGCCGCCGGCTTCCCCACCGGCGACTACGTCCCGCGCTCGGTGAACATAGCGCCTGTTGTGACTCGTGGGGAAGGGTTCCATTAGAGAAACCTGAGAGGTACGGCGTGTCGGCTTGCATTGTCTGAACCAGTCACTCCCGAGTCACACGCGTGTGGTTCCTGGGGCGGCCGGGGATCACAGGTCCGGCACGAGGCCGTGCCACGGGAACACCTCGGTCCTCGTCGCCTGGATCGAGCGGTCCAAGAAGGCATCCGGGTCGTACCCCTCCGACCAGTCCCGCCAGGCCGGCGTGCGGCCGTCGGTCATCCGGTGCGGCGCGTCCCGGCCCAGGGTCGCGCGCACGTGCTCGCGCCAGGCCGCGGGGGTGTCCGTGGCCGGCTCGACGGGGTGGCCGGAGACGATGGCCAGCAGGTGGGTCCACGCTCGCGGCACCACCTCGACCAGGGCGTAGCCGCCGCCGCCGGTCGCCACCCACCGCCCTTCGCACACCTCGTGCGCGAGCTCGTGGAGGGCGACGTACGACGCCCGCTGGCCGTCGACCGTCAGCATCAGGTGGGCGAGGGGGTCGTCCATGTGGGAGTCGCACCCGTGCTGGGTGACCAGGACCTCCGGCGCGAAGGCGCGGACCAGCGGCGGCACGATCGCGTGGAAGGCCCGCAACCAGCCCGCGTCGGCGGTGCCGGGCGGCAGCGCGACGTTCACGGCCGTGCCTTCGGCGCCCGGACCACCCGAGTCGGTCGGGAACCCCGTGCCGGGGAAGAGCATCTGCCCGGTCTCGTGCAGGGAGATGGTGAGCACCCGCGGGTCGTCGTAGAAGATCGCCTCCACGCCGTCGCCGTGGTGCACGTCGACGTCGACGTACGCCACCCGCTCGACGCCCTGGTCCAGCAGCCACTGGATGCCCACCGCGACGTCGTTGTAGATGCAGAAGCCGCTCGACCGGTCGCGCATGGCGTGGTGCAGGCCGCCGGCGATGTTGGCGCTGTGCAGGCTGTCGCCGGAGTGCACCTGGCGGAACGCCTCGAGGCTGGCGCCGACCACGTGCGCGGCGGCGAGGTGCATGTCGGCGAACACCGGGTTGTCGTCCGTGCCGAGGCCGTGGTCGTCGAACCCGATCGAGCCGGGGTCCTTGCCGGCCCGCGTGACTGCGTCGATCAGCTCGTCGTCGTGGACGATGGCGATCTGGGCCTCGTCGGCGAACGGCGCGGGCACGACGGTGAGCCGGTCCAGGACGCCCATCTCGCTCGCGAGCCGCATGGTCAGGTCGACGCGGATCGGCGACATGGGGTGGGAGGGCCCGAAGTCGTACGCCGTGAGCGAGGAGTCGAACACCACGCTGGACGGGCCGGAGCACTCCATGTCCCGAACGTACTCCGAGATCTGTCCGGGCCGGTCGCCTGAGGCCATACTCGGCAGGTGCGTGCCGCCCGCTCGGCCCTGGTCCTCGGTCTCGTCGCCACCCTGCTCGCCCTGGCGCCTCCGGCAGGCTCTCGTCCTCCGGCGCCGATCCGCATCTCGGTGATGTCGCAGAACACGTTCTACGGCGGGGACGACTTCGACCTGGCGACGAGCGACTGGTGCCCGACCGCGAACGGCTGTCCGGCCGCGCTGCATCGGCTCGCCCACGTGATCGAGGCGAGCGGCGCCGACGTGGTGGGCGTCCAGGAGCCGGAGCGCAACACGGGGCGGCTCGCTCGGCTCCTCGGCTGGTACGCCGACCCGCGGGCGCACGTCATCTCCCGCTTCCCGATCCTCGACCCGGGTGACGCGAACGGGCTCTACACCTTCGTGATGCCCACGCCGGGCCGGATCGTGGCGGTCGCCAACATCCACCTGCCGTCGACGCCGTACGGCCCGTACCAGGTCCGGAAGGGCTGGTCCCGGGCCGACGTGCTGCGCCTGGAGCGGGACCTGCGTGTCGCGGCCCTGGCCCCGGTGCTCCGGGTGCTGCCGAAGCTGGCGGAGCGCGGCATCGCGGTCTTCCTGACCGGGGACTTCAACAGTCCCTCGCACCTCGACTGGACACCGGCCGTCGCGGTGGCGCGCGACGACGTGCCGTACTCCGTGGCGTGGCCGGCCAGCCGGGCCCTGGCCGACGCCGGGTTCGGCGACTCCTATCGCGACGCCCATCCCGACCCGGTCGCCGACCCGGGCTACACCTGGTCGCCGGGCGGACCGGAGACCCGGCCGCACGACTTCCCCGACCGCATCGACTGGGTGCTGCACGCCGGCCCGGTGCAGACCCTGTCCAGCCGCCTGGTCGGCGAGCGTGGCAACCCGCAGGTCGACCTGGCCTTCGCGAAGCCGTACCCGACCGACCACCGTGGCGTGGTCTCGGAGTTCGAGGTCGTGCCGGCGCCGTCACCACCGCTCGTGTCCCCCGCCCACCGCCGGGTGACCGCCGGCCCCCTGCGGCTCGAGGTGAGGTTCCACGCCACCGGCTCGGGGAACGAGGTGGTGGCCTTCCAGCGCGAACCCGGAGCCCCGCTCCTGTCGGCCCGGTCGACCGGCGGACGCACCGACGCGTTCGTCCGTCTGGCGAAGACTCACCTTCGACCCGGCCGTTACGACGTCGTGCTGGCGCGTGAGCGCCGGGTGCTCAGCCGCACCTCCGTGTGGCTGTACGCGCGCGGCGCCCAGCCGACCCTGCGCACCGACCGGTCGACGTACGACGTCGGCGACGACATCCGAGTCCACTGGACCGGGGCTCCGGGCACCCAGCTCGACTGGATCGGGCTGATCCGGTGCGCCAAGGTGTGCGCCGGACCGGGGTCGTACCTGATGTACCGCTACACGCACACGCGCATCGAGGGCTCGGTCCTCTTCGGCGCGGACGCCTACCTGGGTGTGGGCTCGGCGTCCTGGCCGCTGCCACCGGGAAGGTACGTCGCGCGGCTGATGGACGACGACAGCTACCACGCGATCGGGAAATCTGCGGTGTTCACCGTCGTGCGCTGAGGGCTACCCTGGCTCCGTGCGCTCGACGTTCCGTTCCTCTCAGTGGTGGCCCGCCTCCTAGGCGGACCCACCTCGTTGACGCACACTCAACCCACGGCCGCCTCCGGGCGGCCGTTCTGCTTCGTCGAGCACGTCGCGCCTCCGGAGGCCCTCATCTCCAGGAGCACGACATGGACCGACACCTCTCCCTCATCACCCCGACCGGACGCCTGACCCTCGGCAACCACCTCGGAGCCTTCCGCGGCATGGTCGCCGCGCAGGCGACCAGTGAGTGCTTCTACGGCGTCTCCGACCTGCACGCGATGACGACCCCGCACGACCCACGGGTGCTGCGCGACACCATCGCCGAGGTCACCACCCTCTTCCTGGCCGCCGGCCTCGACCCGGAGCGGGCGGTGCTGTTCCGCCAGTCGGCGGTGCCGGCCCACCGGGGACTCACCTACCTCCTCGAGTGCACGGCGTACACCGGTGAGCTGGGCAGGATGATCCAGTACAAGGAGAAGGGCCGCGGCAACGCCTCGACCCGCGTCTCCCTGTACACCTACCCCGCCCTGATGGCGGCCGACATCCTGCTCTACCGGCCGACGCAGGTGCCGGTCGGCGACGACCAGCGCCAGCACGTGGAGCTGACCCGCGACCTCGCGCTGCGGTTCAACAACACCTACGGCGCGGTGTTCACCATCCCGGAGATCACCACGCCGCCGGCCGGCGCGCGCGTGATGGACCTGCAGGAACCGACCCGCAAGATGAGCAAGTCCGCGGCGCCGGGAGCCGACAGCGGGGTCATCCGGCTGCTCGACCCGCCGGACGTCGTGCGCCGCAAGGTGGCGCGGGCGGTGACGGATTCCGACAGCGGGCCGAGCGCCGTACGGTCCACCGACGAGAAGCCCGGCGTCTCCAACCTCCTCGACATCCTGAGGGCATGCGGGGCGTCCGCCTCGGGGATCACGACGTACGGCGCCCTGAAGGCCGCAGTCACCGACGCGGTCGTCGCCGAGCTGGAGCCGCTGCAGGAGAGGTACGCCGACCTGGCCGCCGACCCGGCGTACGTCACGGCGGTCTTCGCCGCCGGTGCCGAGCGATGTCGGGAGGTCACGGCGCCGGTCCTCGCGGCGGCCGAGGCGGCGATGGGGGTGGGATGATCGCGAGATGGCAAACCGGCAGGACCTGACGTGGCTGGTGGTGGGGCACCGCACGACGGCGGCCATCGCGGCAGCGGTGGAGCTGGGCATCATCGACGCCCTGGCCGACGGGGCGCGCACGCCCGCCGACGTGGCGGCCTCGGTCGGCACGCACGCGGACTCGACGGGTCGGCTGCTGCGGTTCCTGTCGACCATCGGCGTGGTCGACGAGGCCGACGGGGCGTACGCGTTGAGCGAGCTGGGTGCGCCCCTGGCGTCGGACGCACCGGCGTCGCTGGCGCCCCAGGCGCTGCTGCACTCGGACCCCGCGATCTGGGCGGCGTGGGGCAACCTCGCGCACAGCATCCGCACCGGCGAGAACGCCTTCTCCGCACTCCACGGGATGGACGTCTGGGAGCACCGGGCGGGCCAGCCCGAGCGCAGCCGCAGCTTCGACGAGCTGATGACGTCGCTGACCTCGGTGATCGCGGCTGCGGTCGCCGCGACCTACGACTTCCGGACGGGCACCCATGTGATCGACGTCGGCGGAGGTCAGGGCGCGCTGATCGCCGCGGTGCTGCGCGCACACCCGTCACTGACCGGGACGGTGTTCGACCAGCCGCACGTCGTCGCTGGGTCGCCCCCCGCGGACCTGTCCGGTCGGTGGTCCGCGGAAGGTGGGTCGTTCTTCGAGTCGGTGCCGCCGGCCGACTACGTCCTGATGAAGTCGGTCATCCACGACTGGCCCGACGAGGAGAGCGTGGCGATCCTGCGCCAGTGCGCCGCCGCACTGCGTCCCGGTGGTGCGGTGCTCCTCGTCGAGATCGTCATGGACCGCCCGGGTCACGAGCGCGTCGCGGCGTACTCCGACCTCAACATGCTCGTCGGCCCCGGTGGCCGCGAGCGCACCCAGGCCGAGTACGCCGCCCTCTTCGCCGCTGCCGGCCTCCGCCTCACCCGCGTCCTCGACACGGGCACCGCCCACTCCGTGCTGGAGGCGGTCGCGGGCTGAGCCGGTCGGGTAGGGATACCCGGTCGACCGGGTATCCCTGCGGTTAGAGGGGGTTGCAACCCCCACGAAGCGACGGGAACGACACCGAAGTCAGCTGGCTTCGAGTGTCGGGTAGGGATACCCGGTCGACCGGGTATCCCTGCGGTTAGAGGGGGTTGCAAACCCCACGAAGCGACGGGAACGACACCGAAGTCAGCTGGCTTCGAGCTCCCCGAACCCCGCCTCGACCATCTCCCGTACGGCGGCCACGGCCTGCTCCGCGTCGGTACCGACGGCAGAGACCAGGATCTCGACCCCCTGACCGGCTCCCAGCGTCATCAGCTCCAGCGAGCTGGACGCGTCGGCCCGGCGCCCGCCTGACTCCACGGCCACCTCGGCCGCCAGGCCACCGACCGCGGTCGCGATCTGGGCGGCCGGGCGGGCGTGCAGACCCTGCGGGTTGACCAGCGTCAACCGGACCGAGACGTCGGCGTCGACCGGCAACGAGGGGACGGGCGGTGAGGCGTGCTCGGCCAGGCTGGACACCTTCGGCACCAGCGCCGCGTCGGCCTCGCGGGCGACGATGTCCAGGTCCGCGCCCCCCGCGGCTCGGACCACGGCCGCGACCAGGCCCTCCACGAGGGGCGCGGCGCTCAGGCGGACGGGTACCTCGACGGGCCCCAGCTCCAGCGCCAGCTCGGCGCTGAGGACGGCGGAGCCGAGGTCCATCAGGACGAGTACGCCGTCGGGCGAGGCCGCCTTGTCGATCGCCCGACGTACCTCGGTGGCGTCGGTCCCGAACCCTCCGGACGCACCAGCGGCGACTGCCACCACCGGGCCGTCCCCGTGCACCATCTCGTCGGCCAGCGCGACCGCGGCCTCCGCCAGCGCGAGGCTGTGGGAGACGACCACGATGCCGATCACGACAACGCGTCCGCGAGCGCGGCCAGCAGCAGGGCCGACGACGCGGCTCCCGGGTCGAGGTGGCCGACGCTGCGCTCGCCGAGGTACGAGGCCCGCCCCTTGAGGGCGAGCATCGGTTCGGTGGCATCGCGTCCGACGGCCGCGGCGTCGGCGGCGGCTCGGGCGGCCACCGCAACCTGCGCCCCCGAGGCCAGAGCCTCCTCGAACGCGGCGATCGCCGGCGCCAGCGCGTCGTACATCGTCTTGTCCCCTGCCTCGGCCTTGCCGCGCGCGACGATCCCCTCGAGCCCGGCCCGGAGCGCCGCGAGCAGCGCCGGGCCGTCGAGGTCCGTGGTGTCGCCCGCGGCCGCGGCCGCACGGAGGAAGAACGTGCCGTAGAGCGGGCCGCTCGCGCCGCCGACCGAGGTCACCAGCGTCATGCCCACCTTCTTGAACAGGCCGCCGGCGGTCTCGGGAGGATCGGGTGAGACCGCCGCCATCACCGCGTCCATGCCCCGGATCAGGTTGGCTCCGTGGTCCGCGTCCCCGATCGCCGAGTCGAGCTCGGTGAGGTACGCACCCTGCTCGTGCACGGCGTCGCGGAACGTGGACAGCCAACCGACCAGGACGTCGACGCTGACGGCTTCGGCCACGCTCAGACTCCCCATCGCAGTCCTGCGGTCTCCACGGGAGCATCCCACAGGCGGATGAGCTCGTCGTCGGCCCTGAGCACGGTCACGGACGCGCCGGCCATGTCGAGGGAGGTGATGTAGTTGCCGACCAGCGTGCGGGCGACCTGGACGCCGGCCTTCTCGAGCAGCGTCGCCACCTCCCCGTACAACAGGTACAGCTCGATGAGCGGCGTGCCACCCATGCCGTTGAGCAGCACGATGCCCGGGCCGCCGGTGAAGTCGAGGTCGGCGAGGACCGGCTCGACGAGCATCTCGGCGATCTCGGCCGCGCCCGCGAGAGGAACGCGACTACGGCCGGGCTCGCCGTGGATGCCGACGCCCATCTCCATCTCGTCCTCGGGCAGGTCGAATGTCGGCTTCCCCGCCGACGGCACGGTGCAGCTCGTCAGGGCCATGCCCATCGAGCGGCCGTGTCCGTTGACCCGCTTGGCAAGCTCGACGATCGCGTCGAGGTCACGGCCCTCCTCGGCCGCGGCGCCCACGATCTTCTCCAGCAGCACGGTGACGCCGACTCCCCGGCGACCGGCCGTCCACGTCGAGTCCTGCACGGCCACGTCGTCGTCGGTCACGACCGTCTCGACGCGTACGCCGGAGTCGGCGGCCGCCATCTCGCCGGCCATCTCGAAGTTCATCACGTCGCCCGTGTAGTTCTTCACGATGTGCAGCACGCCGGCTCCGCGGTCGACGACCGTGGTCGCCTCCTGCATCTGGTCGGGCGTGGGAGAGGTGAACACCTCGCCGCAGCACGCTGCGTCGAGCATGCCCGGTCCCACGTACCCGCCGTGAAGCGGCTCGTGGCCCGACCCACCACCGGAGATCAGCCCGACCTTGCCGTCGGCCTTGGGCCGGGCGCGGTAGATGACCCGGTGCTGGTGGTCGACCCGGAGCTCCGGGTGGGCCGCGTCGATCCCCTTCAGGGCGTCGGCGAGCACGTCCTCGGGACGGTTGATGAGCTTCTTCATGTCTCAGACCTCCGCAGGTACGGCGGCGGGAGCGGACGCGTTCGCGCTCGCGTTGTCCTGGGCCGTGTGGGCAATGAAACCGAACAGGATGGCAGCCGCGACACCCGCCGCGAGCTCGGCGATGACGTAGACCGGCCACTGACCCCAGCCGACGTCGCCGCCCATGATCTGCTGGACGAGCATCGGGCCGGTGGTGCGGGCCGGGTTGATCGAGGCGCCGGTGGTCGGCGCGACCGGGATGATCGCGGCGAAGACCACCATGCCGATCGCCAGCCCGGCCCAGCCGGGCGCCGCCTTGCGGTAGATCACGCCGAACACCGCGAAGACCAGCAGGAAGGTCCCGATGAACTCGGCGAAGAAGGCCTGGTACCACGGGATCGAGTCGCCGTACGACGCGACGCCGAGCCCGACGTCGCTCGCGGCCTTGCCCAGCACCCCCACGATCGTGAAGGCACCGGCGATGGCTCCGGCGACCTGCGCCGCGACGTACGACGGGACCTCCGACCACGGGAACTTGCCCGTGGCCGCCAGCCCGAACGTCACCGCCGGGTTGATGTGGTTGCCGCCGATGTAGCCGAAGACGTAGACCGTCACGATCACGATCGAGGCGAAGGCCAGCGAGATGATCCCGAGGTCCGACCCGCTGAACGTCGACCCGTTGGCCTTGTTGACCAGGAGGAGGGCCGGCACCGAGCCGACACCCACGAAGACCAGGAAGGCGGTGCCGAGGAACTCTGCTGCGAGCTTCTGCCACCGCGTGTTTTCATCCATGCCAGTTACCTTCCGTGTGATGCGAAGCACATTCGACAATGTCGAATAATGATCAGAAAAGTGCCGTCAGGTCAAGGGGGTTCGCGAAAGTCGTCCGGATCGGTCTATCCTCGGGGTCCGTCCGGCCGGCGGTCGTGAGCAGGGAGAGGGGACTCAGGTGATCCAGGCGATCGACCGTGCTGCGCGGGTGCTGGCCGCGCTGCAGGGCTCGCGGCACCTCGGCATCACCGAGCTCGGCGCGATCCTCGAGCTGCCGCCGTCGACGGTGCACGGCATCGTGGCTTCGCTGCGGGACCACGGCCTGGTGGTCAAGGAGCCGCACGGCCAGCGGTACATGCTCGGCCCGACACTCCTGCAGCTCTCCAACGTCTACCTCGACACCCTCGACGTCCGCGCCCGCGCGATGCGCTGGACCGGCGACCTCAGCGAGCGCACCGGCCTGGCCGTGCGGCTCGGGGTCGAGTTCTTCGACCAGGTCATCGTGATCCACCACGAGCCCCGTCCCGACGGCACCCGCCAGATGCCCGAGACCGGGGTGACGATCCCCGCCCATGCCTCGGCGCTCGGCAAGGTCCTGCTGGCCTACCGACCGTCGTTTCTCCAGTCCCTGCTGGCGAAAGTGCCGCTGCGCAGCTTGACCGGCGAGACGATCGTCGAGCCGGACGATCTCGAGAAGGCCTTGGTCGAGGTCGTCGAGAAGGGGTTTGCCGTCGAGGACGAGGAAGCGGTCCTCGGCGAGGCCTCGATCGCCGTACCGGTAGCCGACCGCGACGCCGAGGCGGTCGCCGCGATCGCGGTGGTGATGCCCGCCAGCCAGCAGCCCGTCGCCGACTCGGTGCTCACCTTGCTGCGCGAGACCGCCCGCAACGTCTCGCGCGAGCTGGGGTCACCGACGTGGCCGCCGGTCGTGTCGGAGCCCGAGGACTAGATGCCTTCGGCCAGCGACCGCGAGCGGTCGCGGGCGGCCTCCATGGCGGCGAGGAACGCGGCACGCACCTTGTGGATCTCCAGCTCGCGCAGCGCCGCGGCGGTGGTGCCGCCGGGCGAGGTCACCTGTTCGCGCAGCACGACGGGGTGCGTACCCGTCTCGCGCAGCATCTTGGCCGAACCGACGACGGTCTGGACGACCAGGTCGGTGGCCGTCGCGCGGGGCAGGCCGAGGTGCACGCCGGCCTCGATCATTGACTCCACGACGAAGAAGATGTACGCCGGCCCGGAGCCGCTGATCGCCGTGACCGCGTCCATCTGGCGCTCGGGGACCCGCAGCACGCGGCCGGTCGAGCCCATCAGCTCCTCGGCCTCGGCGAGGTGGTGGTCATCGCAGTGCGAGCCCGGCGAGATGGCGGCCATGCCCTCGTCGACGAGGGCTGGGGTGTTGGGCATGACGCGGACGACGGCCACGCCTTCGGGCACGCGAGACTCGATGAAGGCGGTCGTGATGCCGGCCGCCAGCGACACGACCAGCTGACCCGGACGGAGTTCCGGCGCGATCTCGTCAAGCAGGGCGCCCATGTCCTGGGGCTTGACCACGAGGGCAAGGGTGTCGGCCTTGCGGGTCGCCTCGAGGTTGGAGACGACCTGCACGCCGTACCGCTCCTCGAGCTCGCGCGCGCGCTCCGGCCGCTTCTCGCCGACGAGGAGGTCATCGACGCGGCGACCCGCGCGGACCAGGCCGGAGAGCAGGGTCTCGCCCATCACGCCGGCGCCGAGGATGGCGGTCTGAGCCATGACTCTCTGCCCTTCGGTTGGCCCTTTATTTCTTGGAGACGAGGGACTTCAAGAAGAATGACAGGTTCTGCGGTCGTTCCGCGAGACGTCTCATCAGGTACCCGTACCACTCCTGGCCGTAGGGCACGTACACGCGCATCGTCTCCCCCGACGCGGCCAGCCGCTTCTGCTCCTCGGGCCGGATGCCGTACAGCATCTGGAACTCGTACGAGCCCTGCTCCCGGCCGAAGCGGCTGGCGAGCGTCGCACCGATCTCGACCATGCGCGGGTCGTGGGTGGCGATCATCGGGTACCCCTGGCCGGCCAGCAGGATCTTGAGGCACCGGACGTAGGAGCGGTCGACCTCGAGGCGGTCCTGGTAGGCGACCTCTTCGGGCTCGTTGTACGCGCCCTTGCACAACCGCACCCGCGAGCCTTCGTAGGCCAACGTGCGGCAGTCCGCCTCGGTGCGGTGGAGGTAGGCCTGCAGCACCGCTCCGGTCTCCGGGAAGTCCTTGCGCAGCTCGCGCAGGATGGTCAACGTCGAGTCGGTGGTGGTGTGGTCCTCCATGTCGAGCGTGACCGTGGTGCCGGCGTTGCGCGCCGCCCGGCAGATGGTGCGCGCGTTCTCGAGAGCGGTCTTGTGGCCGACATCGGGAAGGGCCTGCCCGATCGCGGAGAGCTTGACCGAGACCTCCGCGGAACGGCTCAGGCCATGGGCGGAGAGCTGCTTGAGGAGGTCGACGTACGCCGCCACGGTCGCGTCCGCCTGCTCGACGTCGAGGGTGTCCTCACCGAGGAAGTCGAGCGTGGCCTTGAGGTGGTCCTCGACCAGTCCGCGCGCTGCTTCGACGGCGGCCTCCGTGCTCTCGCCGGGGACGTAGCTCTTCACGATGCCGGCCGAGACGGGCATGGCGCTGACGAGCCGCTTGACCTGGTTGCTGCGGGAGAGCAGGAGGAGCGGTTCGCGCAGGAGAGCCATGCCTGCAGGCTAATCCTTTGCGCTGGTGGGTTGGCCTAGGGAGTGCGCCGCTTCAGGGTGGCGGCGCCCAGCGCCAGGGCTCCGAGCGCGAAGGCGGTCACCACGGCGACGTTCTGCCAGACGTCACCGGTGTCGCTGGTGCGCGTGAGGGTCTGCATCGCGTCGGTGGCGTACGAGAGGGGCAGTACGTCGCTGACCTTCTCCAGAGCCGTGGGCAGCTGGTCGCGCGCGACGAACAGGCCGCAGAGCAGGATCTGGGGGATCACGAACGCCGGCATGAACTGCACCGCTTGGAACTCGGTCGTCGCGAAGGCGCTGACGAACAGACCGAGAGCGCTCCCCAGGATCGCGTCGGCGATGGCGACGACCGTGAGCAGCCAGACCGGGCCCTGCACGTCGAGGTCGAGGACTCCCACGGCGAGCGCCACGGCGAAGCCGGACTGGACGGCCGCCACCACACCGAAAGCGATGGCGTACCCGAGAAGGAAGTCGAACTTGCCCATCGGCATCGCGAGCAGGCGTTCGAGGGTGCCGGAGCTCCGCTCGCGCAGCGTGGTCACGCTCGTCACCAGGAACATGATGGTGAACGGGAACAGCGCCAGCAGACCGGGCCCGAGCCGGTCGAACACCACCCCGCCGCCGGTGTCCTTGAACATCCACCAGAGCAGCGTGATCAGCAGGCAGGGCAGCACGAGCAGCATGGCGGCGGTGCGGTGGTCGCGCCGGATCTGGGTCAGCACGCGCGCGGCGACGGCGTAGGTGATGCGGGGGTTCATGTCTGGTCTCCGGTGTTCTCGACGAGGGCGAGGAACGCGCTCTCGATGTCGTCGGTGCGGGTCTTCTCCCGGATCCGGTCCGGGGTGTCGTCGGCGATGATCGCGCCGTCGCGCATCAGCAGCAGACGGTCGCAGCGGTCGGCCTCGTCCATCACGTGGCTGGACACGAAGACGGCCGCGCCGCGGTCGGCGATCTCGTGGAAGAGCTTCCAGAGATCCCTTCGGAGTACGGGGTCGAGGCCGACGGTCGGCTCGTCGAGGACCAGGAGGTCGGGGTCACCGAGGAGCGCGACGGCGAGGCTGGCTCGTGACCGTTGGCCGCCGCTGAGCCGTCCCACGACCTGATCCGCGTGGCTACGCAGGTCGACCGCGT
Organism: uncultured Actinomycetota bacterium; assembly: GCA_963782155.1. Classification (GTDB taxonomy): domain Bacteria; phylum Actinomycetota; class Actinomycetes; order Propionibacteriales; family Nocardioidaceae; genus Nocardioides. The sequence goes on along the minus strand of CAWAIZ010000002.1, from coordinate 28,413 downwards.
CGATGGCCTCGTCGATCCGCGTCTGCTCGACGCCCAGCACCTGGGCGAAGAACTTGAGGTTCTCGCTGACGCTGAGGTCGTCGTACACGCTCGCTGCCTGGGTGACGTACCCGATCCGGTGCCGCAGCGCCTTGCCGCCCGCCACCTCGCCGAACGCCGTGACCGTGCCGGACGTCAGCTGCTGGACGCCGACCAGGGAGCGCATCAACGTGGACTTGCCGCACCCGCTCGGCCCCAGCAGGCCGGTGACGCTGCCCTGCTCGATCGTGAGCCCGATCCCCTTGAGGACCTCGTGTCCCCCGCGCCGGACGACGAGATCGCGTACCTCGACCGCGTTTTTCATCATGCGATGAATTATTGCCCGCCGTCGGGCGATCGTCAACTCGTCCACAGGGCTGGGGTACGCGGTTCCGGCGAACGAGATTTCGGGCTAGCGTCCAAGGCGACGGTTGCCTGTACTCGGGAGGGTCCTCGTCCGTGAAGCGTTATCTCGCCGCTCTGGCGTGCTGCGGCCTGCTCTCCCTGTCGGCCTGCTCCGATGACTCCTCGTCCTCGGCCGACCCGCCGTCGCCGACCACGTCTGCCCCGTCGGACCCCACCTCGTCGCCGACGGAGGAGGGCGAGACGCCGGAGGCGTTCGTGCGGCGGTGGGTGGACGCTGGACACGCCAGATGCAGAACACCGGGCGACACGGACTGAGTATCGGCGAGATGTCCAAGGCTGCCCGGCCTGCATGGGCGTCGCTGACCAGGTCGAGGGCATCTACGAGGCTGGCGGCTACGTGAAGACCGACGGATGGCCGATCAAGCACGATCAAGGCGTCCAAGCCCGACGCGGAACGGGGCAGTCGAGGTCACGCATGCGCGTTCCGTCGACGCCCGACCGAGTATGTCGAGAAAGCGGGAGGCCCGGTTCAAGCACTACGCAGGCGGACCTGACGTTACCTATCGATCGACTCTGCAGCCTGACGGCGATTCGTGGATCGCTAACCAACTTCTCGAACGGCTCGCCGAATGAATGGCGCGATTCTTGCTGGCCGTCCTGCATTGTCGCCTGCGGCCTTCGGGGCGGCAGCGGCATTCGCGCGATCGGGCGATGCCCTGCCATGCCGCACAGGCCGCAACCTGACGGATGCCCACGTCTTCTGCCACTACAGCGGCGAGCAGTTCCACGTCCTCATCACGGGTCACGAAGAAGCGATCAGCTACGCCATCGAGCCGATGTGCGTGGAGACCCAGACAGCGGAGCCGACGTGCATCAACCAGCAGCGGTGCGAGGAGCCCCCGGACACCTGGAAGTACATGGTGTTCCGAAGTTCGCCCGGGCACCCCAACGAACCGTGGGGAACCGTCTGCCTCGACACCGACACCGCTGAGCACTTCGACGTGATCACTCCGGGCAAGGTGTTCAAGGAGATGCAGAAGCTCGACTGGCCCAGTGCCGAACTGGTCATCCAACCTCCCGACGGCAGGACGCTGGTCAACCTCGAGACGAACTTCATGACGACGACGACCGAGCCGACGACGCAGCCGGTGTCGCTCCTCGGCCACCGGGTGGAGATCGAGGCCACGCCGGTGAGCTACACCTGGCACTTCGGCGACGGGACGGACGAGAGCGGCAGCGACCCGGGGGCGGCGTACCCGGACCTGCGGATCACGCACGTCTACGATGCGGCCGGCGTCACGGTGAGCCCGAGTGTGGACGTGACGTACCACGGGCGCTTCCGCGTGGACGGCGGCGCGTGGGTGGACATCCCCGAGGAGCTCACGATCGAAGGCGCCCCGGTCGACCTGCAGGTGCTGACAGCCACACCGCACCTCGTCGGCTGACGTGTCTAGGAGGAGTGTGGCTGTCACCAGGTGACAGTGAGCCTCCACCTAGCGCGCGATCACGGCAGATCGCCGGTCAGGTACCGCTGGATGGTCGGCGCGTACGTCGCGATGACGCGCTCGCGCGACATCGAGGCGAGCGGCTCGACGACCAGCACGTAACGCATCAGGATCAGGCCGATCACCTGCGACGCGACCAGCGGCATCCGCATTGCGGGGTCGTCGACGCCGAGCGCCGCGCCGATCGGCTCGATGATCACCGGCAGGATGCCGTCGCTCAGCAGCCGGTTGGCCGACGGGTCCATGATCGCGCGGGCGACGGCGAGCAGGGACGGGCGGATCTCGGGGTCGTCCCACACCGAGAGGAAGACGCCGAGGAAGCGCTCGGCCGCCTCCTCGACCGGTCCCGCCACGACAGGTCCCAGCAGGGCGCGTGGGTCCACGGGCAGCTCCAGAGCGGCGAGGAAGAGGTCGTCCTTGGTGCCGAAGTAGTGGTGCACCAGCGCCGCGTCCACGCCGGCGGAGGCGGCGACGGCGCGGATCGTCGTACCGGCGAAACCGTGCTGCGCGAACGACGACCGGGCCGCGGCCAGGATGGTCGAACGCGTGTCGGGCGAGCCGCGCCGGCGTCCGCGTGGCGAGGCCGGCGAGCGGTCAGCCATGCGCGGAAGGGACGACGAAGTGCTCGCGGGCGAACTCCAGCGACTCGACCAGGTCGCGCTCGCGCTCCTCGCGCGAGGAGGACTTGCGCGTGTTGATCTCCAGCACGATGTGGCCGTCGAACCTGGCTCCCGCCAGGTGGCCGAGGAACCGACCCGCCTCCATCACGCCGCGGCCCGGCACGAGGTGCTCGTCCTTGGCGGAGCCGGAGCCATCGGTCAGATGCACGTGCCGGAGGTGCGAGCCCATCCGGTCGGCCATCTCCACCACGTCGGTCCGGGCGATGGCGGCGTGCGACAGGTCGATCGTCATGTTGGCGTAGGACTCCTCCGAGGGGTCCCATCCCGGCACGTACATCTCCACGCCCCGGTCCGCCCGGCGCCGCGAGGACGCCCGCCACGGATACATGTTCTCCACGGCGAAACCGATGCCCGTCGACGCCTCGAGCTCGGCGATGCCCTCGACGAAGCCGGCGGCGTACTCGCGCTGCCAGCGGAACGGCGGGTGTACGACGACCACCTCGGCGCCGACGGCCTCCGCCATCTCCGCGGAGCGTTGCAGCTTGCCCCAGGGCTCGGTGCCCCAGACCCGCTGGGTGAACAGCAGGCAGGGCGAGTGCACCGCGATGATCGGCAGCTCGTGATGGTCGGAGAGCTGCTTGACCGCCGAGACCTGCTGGCTCAGCGCGTCGATCCCGACCATCACCTCGACACCGTCGTACCCCAGCTTGGCGGCGTACGCGAAGGCGTGCGCCGTCGACTCGGGGTACACCGAGGCGGTGGAGAGGGCGACTGCAGTCGGCACGTCAGACCGAACTGGACGACGATCGGGCCACCAGGGGGATCTTGTCGATGCGCTCGAGAATCACGCCCTCACGCAGCGCCCACGGGCAGATCTCCAGCTCCTCGAGGTCGAAGATGTCCATGCAGGCCTCGGCGACGAGGGCGCCCGGCACGATCTGGTGCGTCCGCGAGCGAGAGACGCCGGGCAGCACGGAGAGCTCGTCGCGATCCATCGAGACCAGCAGCGGGATCCAGTACGCGAGGTCCTTGAGCGACAGGCTTCGGGGCACGAGGGCGCCGTCGCCGGCGGGCGCCGCCCCGCAGATCCGAGCCAGCGAGCGGAACGTCTTCGAGGTCGCCGCGGCCCGATCCGGGCGGCCCGCCCGCAGCAGCTGCCCCGCGTCCCGGGCGATCTCGGCGCGGATCTTGCGGCGCAGCTCCTTCAGGTCGTCCTCGTCGAGCTGGCCCTTCTCGAAGTACTCTCGCGCGAGCCGGGCAGCGCCCAGCGGGACCGACCATGCGACGTCCGGGGACTCGTCCGCCCCGCCGGCGATCTCGAGGGAACCACCACCGATGTCGAAGACGGAGAGACGACCGGCCGACCACCCGAACCAGCGACGTACGGCGAGGAACGTCAGCCGCGCCTCGTCCTCACCGGACAGCACGTCGATGCGCACGCCCGTCTTGTCGTGGACGTGGTCGAGGACCAACTCGCTGTTGCCCGCGTCGCGCACCGCCGAGGTCGCGAAGCCGATGACTTCCTCGCAGCCCTTGTCCTCGGCCACCGTCACCGACGACGCCACGAACTCGGTCAGCGCGTCGCGGCCCGCCTTGGTGACCTCGCCGTCGTCGTCGAGGTGCTCGGCCAGGCGCAGCGGTTCCTTGTGCGAGTACGCCGGCAGCGGGGCCGCGCCGTCGTGGGCGTCGAACACGAGCAGGTGCCCCGTGTTGGAGCCGATGTCGAGGACGCCCAGGCGCATGAGGCCACGGTATAGCGCGCCCGTACGCTTGCGGTGTGCCTGAGGTCGACCTGGTGTTCCCGCGTGCCTACGTCGAGTTCGTCGACCCCGCCGACGCCGACCAGGTGTTCAAGTGCGACCTCACCTGGCTGACGTCCAGCTACCTGTGCATCTTCGGCCAGGGCTGCCAGGGGATCTACAAGGAGTCCCCCGACACCGGTTGCTGCACGCTCGGCGCGCACTTCGCCGACAAGGACGACGAGAAGCGGGTGGCCACGTTCGTCGGCCAGCTCACGCCCGAGCTCTGGCAGTTCCACCCGGGCCGCGAGAACGGTCGCTCCGTCCGCAAGAAGGACTGGGTGACGACCGACGAGGAAGGCGCGCGCAAGACGCCGGTCATCGAGGTTGACGGGCAGTCGGCGTGCATCTTCCACAACCGCCGCGACTTCGCCCTCGGCGCCGGCTGCGCCCTGCACGCACTGGCGTTGGAGCAGGGGCGACACCCGCTCGAGACCAAGCCGGACGTGTGCTGGCAGCTGCCGATCCGGCGTACCTTCCGCACCGTCGAACGGCAGGACGAGACGTCGTACAGCGAGGTCACCATCGGCGAGTACGACCGGCGCGGCTGGGGTCCCGGCGGCCACGACCTGGACTGGTACTGCTCGGGCAACACCGAGGCGCACGTCGGCGTCGAGCCGGTGTACGTCGAGAACCGGGCCGAGCTGACCGAGCTGATGGGTGAGGCGGGGTACGCCGAGCTGGCGCGTCACTGCGAGGCCCACCTCCGCTCGCGGTCGGCGCTGGCGCTGCACCCGGCCGACCCGCACTGAGGGCTCGTCCGACCCTTGGTAGAGCGGTTGTCGGCATCAACCAATCGATGTCTCGATGTCAAGAAAGCCGACCCCCGTGTCCGGCGACTCTGAGAGAGAGTTGAGAATGACGGGCATGCGCTTGGACCATCTCTCCTACGCCGCCGGACCCGACGGCCTCGCCGGAACTGCCCAGCGCATCGGGGGACTGCTCGGAAAGTCGTTCGCCGATGGGGGCATGCACCCGCGGTTCGGGACCCGCAACATGATCCTGCCGCTCGCGGACCACACCTATCTCGAGGTCGTCGAGGTGCTCGACCATCCGGCGTCCGACAAGGCGCCGTTCGGCCAGGCGGTGCGGGCGCGTTCGGCGCTCGGCGGCGGCTGGTTGGGGTGGGTCGTGGCGGTCGACGACATCTCCGAGGTCGAGGACCGGCTGGGCCGCGAGTCGGCCCCCGGCAACCGCTACCTGCCCGACGGCACCGAGCTGACGTGGCGCCAGATCGGTGTCAACGGGCTCATCTCCGACCCGCAGCTGCCGTTCTTCATCGAGTGGTCGGTACCGGAGTCGCTGCACCCCAGCGTGGGCGGCAACGGCGAGCTCTCCCTTGCCTGCTTGGAGATCGCGGGTGACCCGCAGCGCGTCAGCGAGTGGCTCGGCCAAACGGTCGAGGCCCCGCTGGAGGATGTGAAGGTCGACTGGGTGGCACCGAACGGCACGCCGGGGATCATGGCCGCGCAGTTCCAGACCCCTTCGGGCCTGGTCCGGATCTGAGCGCCGCGCGGACCGAGCTTGCGAGGTCCGCAATCCCACTCCCGCGGGGCACCGTCCCGAGCCCGAACATCTGGCAGCACACCTCGACCTACGAGCTGGAGAACCGGGCCTTCGACCCCGAGGACCTCGTCTTCACGGCGATGGCCGAACGCGTCTCGTGGGCGGACCGGGCAGTGCTCGACCTCGGGTGCGGGACCGGCTTCCACCTCCCGCGCTTCGCGGAGACGGCCGCGTCGGTGATGGGCGTGGAGCCGCACCCCGACATGGTCGCCCTGGCCAGGCGGCGTACGCGGACCCTGCCGTCCGTCTCGGTCCTTGCGGGCACGGCTCAACAGGTGCCGCTGCCCGACGCGTCGGTCGACGTGGCGCACGTGCGGTGGGCGTACTTCTTCGGGCCCGGGTCCGAGCCGGGTCTGCGCGAACTGGCGCGAGTAGTACGCCGCGGGGGCACCGCCCTGGTCGTCGACAACGACGGCACCCGGTCGACGTTCGGACGCTGGTTCTCTCTGGGGTACCCGAAGATCGACGCGGCCGCGGTTGAGCGGTTCTGGGCGCGGCACGGGTGGGCGCGGACGCCGATCCTGACCCGGCTCGCGTTCGAGTCGGAGGCCGACCTCGAGTCGGTGGTGCGGATCGAGTTCGACGAGCCGACCGCAGACCGGATCATGAGCGAGCGGCCCGGGACCGAGGTCGAGTACGCCGTGAACCTCTGGTCGCGCGAGTTCTAGCTGGCGGTCTCGCGGACCGCGAGCGTCGGCGTCAGCAGGACTCCAGGCGAGACCACGGGCGGATGGCTGAGCAGGCCTTCGAGGGCGCGGACGATCTCGACGGCGACCTCCTCGAGCGGCTGGCGGACCGAGGTCAGGCCGGGCTGGCTGACCTGCGCCACCTGGGAGTCGTCGAACCCGACGACCGAGATGTCCTGGCCGGGGACCAGGCCGCGGTCGCGCAGCGTGTGCAGAACGCCCATCGCGAGGGTGTCCGACGCGCAGACGAACGCCGAGGGGGATGCCTCGTCCAGAAGTACGGCGGCGGCCTCCCGGCCCGACGCCACGGTGTCCTCCGTGCGCGAGGCGAGGCCGGTGGTCGACAGGTGGCGGCCGTGCATGGCCCGGGTCCAGCCCGAACGACGGTCCTCGCCGATGCGGGAGTCCTTGCGCCAGCCGATCCAGGCGATCCGATCGTGGCCTCGGTCGAGCAGGTGGGTCGTGGCCAGGTCGACGCCCGCCGCGCCGTCGACGTCGACCCACGGGTGGTCGGCCGCCTCGTCGTCCCAAGGTCGGCCGAACGCGACGAACGGTGCGCGCCGCTGCCGCAGCCAGGTGGCCTGCGGGTTGCCGAGGTAGGTGTCGGTGACGATGAACGCGTCGACGGCGGTGGACCGCAGCAGGTCGTCGTACCCGCGCAGCCCGTCGTCGTCGTCCTCGCCGACCGCGAACAGGAGGATGTGATAGCCGGCGCCGCCCGCGGTCTCGACCAGCGAGTGCACGAAGCGGTCCATGGCGGCGTTCGCCGTGCCCTCCTGGGCGGGGCTGAACTTCAGCCCGATCAGGTGCGAGGCGCGGGTGCGCAGGTTGCGGGCGGCCCGGTTCGGCGAGTAGCCGAGCTCGTCGATCGCCTCCTGTACCCGGGCGAGGGTGTCGACGCGCAGCAGGTCGGGGTTGTTGATCGCGTTGGAGACGGTCTGCCGGGAGACGCCGGCGCGCTCCGCGACGTCGGCCAGGGTGGGCGGAGCCACGGGGTACCGAATCGTCACGAGCTCACCTCCCCGCCGCCGCTGGATCGTTCCAAGATCGGTGGGGCCAGCATAAGTGAGCGGTACGCCGGCGCACCCCATCGCCGCCGTCCACAGGCCACCGCGAGGCGGCCCGGAACTGTCGGTGGCCTCGCCTAGCGTGGCCGTCATGTCGAAGATGACGAAGGCCGCCCAGCGTCCCGGGCACCGTTGCACCGAGTGCGGCTGGGAGACGAGCAAGTGGGTCGGCCGCTGCGGGGAGTGCCAGGCGTGGGGGTCGGTCGTCGAGGCCAGCGCTCCGGCGTCGAGGGCGACCGCCGGGCCGGTGACCACGCCCGCGGTGCCGATCGGCCAGGTGAGCGTGGAGGACTCACGGTCCCGGTCGAGCGGCGTGCCGGAGCTCGACCGCGTGCTCGGCGGCGGCCTGGTGCCGGGCGCGGCGATCCTGCTGGCGGGCGAGCCGGGGGTCGGCAAGAGCACGTTGCTGCTCGAGGTGGCGGCGCAGACCGCCCGCGTGCACCTCCGCACGCTCTACGTCACCGGCGAGGAGTCCGCCTCGCAGGTCCGCCTGCGCGCGGACCGCACGGGCGGCGTGCACGACGAGCTGTTCCTCGCGGCGGAGACCGACCTCGGGGCGGTGCTCACCCACATCGAGGAGGTGCGGCCGACCCTGCTGGTCGTCGACTCGATCCAGACGATCTCCGCGGCCGGCTTGGAGGGCACTCCGGGCGGCGTCAGCCAGGTCAAGGAGGTCGCGGCGGCGCTGATCCGCGTCGCGAAGACCCGCAACATCACCACCGTCCTCGTCGGGCACGTGACCAAGGACGGCTCGATCGCCGGGCCCCGGGTGCTCGAGCACGTGGTGGACGTGGTGCTGCACTTCGAGGGCGACCGCAACTCCCGGTTCCGGATGCTCCGCGCGATGAAGAACCGCTTCGGTCCGGTCGACGAGGTCGGCTGCTTCGATCTGTCCGCCGAGGGCATCACGGCGGTGACCGACCCGACGGGGCTGTTCGTCGAGCACCACGGACGCCAGGTGCCGGGCACCTGCGTCGCGGTGACGATGGAGGGCCGGCGACCGATGCTCGCCGAGGTCCAGGCCCTGGTGACACCGACGCCGGCCGAGCGACCACGACGTACGACGTCCGGACTCGACGGCTCCCGCATCGCCATGGTGCTGGCCGTGCTCCAGCAACACTGCGGGGTCCGGCTGCACACCCATGACGTGTTCGCCTCGACGGTGGGCGGGGCCAAGGTGACCGAGCCCGCGAGCGACCTGGCCGTGGCGGTCGCGGTGGCGTCGGCCACCCGTGGGGTGCCGGCGCCGATGGGCGTGGTGGCGATGGGCGAGATCGGCCTGGCCGGCGAGCTGCGGAAGGTGCGTGACCTGCCGCAGCGCGTGGCCGAGGCAGCGCGACTGGGGTTCGCGGTCGCGGTGGTGCCCGGTGAGCGCGAGCCCCACGCGATGAACGCGGTCTCTTCGGTGCCCCGCACGGTCGAGGGGATGCGCGTCATCGAGGTGCCCGACGTGGAGTCCGCCCTGCGCCTGCTCGGCGTGGTCCGCCCCGACGGACTCAACCCGCGCGCCGAAGCGGTCTGACCCCGCCGCTGCCGGCGGCGCAGCGGGCCGAACGAGCGGGAGTCACCCCCTAGACTCCGGCCGTGGCCGGTATCGAACGCTCGGACGACGTGTTGCGCCTGCGCGCGACGCTGGCGCTGATCGCGCCGGGCACGCCGCTGCGCGACGGGCTGGAGCGGATCCTCCGCGGCCGCACCGGTGCGCTCATCGTGCTCGGCAACGACCGCACGGTCGAGGGGATCTCGACGGGTGGGTTCGCCCTGGACGTCCCGTTCACGGCCACGGGGCTGCGCGAGCTGGCGAAGATGGACGGCGGCATCATCGTCGACAAGGACCTCACCCGGATCCTGCGCGCGGCGGTGCACCTGATGCCCGACCAGCGGATCCCGTCGGAGGAGACCGGGACGCGGCACCGTACGGCGGACCGGGTGGCCAAGCAGACCGGTCACCCCGTGATCTCGGTGTCCCAGTCGATGCAGATCATCGCGGCGTACGTCGGGGAGACCCGTCACGTGCTCGAGGACTCCGGCCAGATCCTGTCCCGGGCGAACCAGGCACTGGCGACCCTGGAGAGGTACAAGCTGCGGCTCGACGAGGTGTCCACGACGCTCTCCGCACTCGAGATCGAGGACCTGGTCACCGTGCGCGACGTCGCCGTGGTCGCCCAGCGGCTGGAGATGGTGACCCGGATCGCGCGAGAGATCGAGGACTACGTGCTCGAGCTCGGTACGGACGGGCGGTTGCTCTCCCTCCAGCTCGAGGAGCTCGTCACCGGCGTCGACGCCGAGCGTGAGCTGGTGATCCGCGACTACGTTGGTTCGGGCCGCAAAGCCCTCTCCGCCGATGCGCTGCTCGCCCACCTCGAGTCCTTGTCCCCGACCGAGCTGGTCGACCCGCTGGCGGTCGCCAAGGCGCTGGCGCTGGGCGAGCACCTCGACGGCGCCGTTGCCCCGCGCGGGTACCGCCTGCTCGCCAAGGTCCCCCGCCTGCCCTCCTCCGTCGTCGACCGCCTGGTCGAGCACTTCGGCACCCTGCAGAAGCTGCTCTCCGCCGGGGTGGACGACCTGCAGGCCGTCGAGGGCGTCGGCGAGCTACGTGCCCGGTCCGTACGCGAGGGTCTCTCCCGGCTGGCAGAGTCGACGATCCTCGAGCGGTACGTCTGACTTCGGTGTCGTTCCCGTCGCTTCGTGGGGGTTGCAACGCCCACTAACCGCAGTGATACCCGGTCGACCGGGTATCACGTCGCTCCCCGGCCCTCAGCCGCCCCCGCCGCCGTTCTTCGGCTTCTTGGTGTGCTTCGGGGGGTCGGGGGTCACGGTGCTGGTGACGGTGGTGGGCTGGGGGGCGGCGAGCTGGAACTGCTCGTCGGCGGGTTCGCCGCCGAGGACGGCGACCTTGACGTGGTACCAGCCGGGGTAGGCCCAGTCGGTCAGCCGCGAGCAGGTGGCGTCGGAGCGCTTGCCGTTCCAGGTGACGTAGACGTACGTGCCGAGGTCGCGGCGGACGACGAGGTTCGTGGTCGGCATCGCTCGCGGGCACTGGCGGGTGGACCAGATGAAGTCGCGGCCGGACGTGATGTTCATGGTGACGCTCGTGTGCGACACGTCGAACGTGCAGGCCGCGGCGACCAGGGTGCGGAAGAGCAGCGCGACCACCACGTCGCTCCCGCCGACGTTCGACCTCACCTCCGGCGTCACCGCGACGTCCTCCGGCGTGCACGGTCCGCTCGGCTGGGCGATCGGCGTCGGGGTGGGCTTGGGCGGCCGGGAGCGCTTCGGCTGCTTGGTCCCGTTCGGCATCAGGATCGTCGGGCCGCTCGACGTGACCGAGGGCGACAGCGTGGCAGCGGCCTGAACGGCACCGGGGTCGACCGGTCCCGAGTCCGACCCGTCGCTGCCGCCCACGAGCAACCGTCCCAGCGCGATGACCATCAGCGCCGCCGTGCCGAGCACCGCCAGGCGCCGTACCCAGTACACGCGAGCGGGCAGCCGACCGCCGCGACCCCTCGCTCGGGTCGTCGGGTTGGCCATGCCGAAACGCTAGAAGCACCCCGGGCCGCGATCGGGTTGCCACACCGGGCTGCCTACGATCACCGACGATGAACGACCTGCCGGCGCCGATGATGTCGTGGTACGACGCCCACGCCCGCGAGCTGCCCTGGCGTGGCGAGGCTGCCACGCCATGGTCGGTGATGGTCTCGGAGTTCATGCTCCAGCAGACGCCGGTTGCTCGCGTGGAGCCCGTCCACCGGCAATGGCTGCAGACCTGGCCGACGCCGGCCGACCTCGCGGCCGCACCCAGCGGCGAGGCGGTGCGCGCGTGGGGCCGCCTCGGGTACCCCCGCCGCGCACTCAGGCTGCACGCCGCCGCCACCGCGATCGTCGAGCGGTACGACGGGCGGGTGCCGTCGGCCTACGACGACCTGCGCACTCTCCCGGGCGTCGGCGACTACACCGCGGCCGCGATCGCGACCTTCGGCTTCGGCAAGCGGCACGCCGTCCTCGACACCAACGTCCGGCGGGTCCTCGCCCGCCTCGTCGGCGGCGTCGAGCTCCCGCCAGTAGCCGCGACAGCCGGTGAGAAGCGACTGGCCGAGAGCCTGCTCCCCGGGAACGACGCCGACGCCGCCACCTGGTCGATCGCGCTGATGGAGCTCGGCGCCCTGGTGTGCACGGCTGCGAAACCACGCTGCGGTGCCTGCCCGGTCGTCGACCGGTGCGCCTGGCGGGCGGCCGGCTACCCGGCGTATGACGGCCCGCCCCGCAAGGCGCAGACCTGGGCAGGTACGGACCGGCAGTGCCGCGGCCGCCTGATGGCCGTGGTCCGCGACGCCGAGGGCGCTGTGCCGAAGCCTCGCCTCGACCTCGCCTGGGACGACACCACCCAACGCGACCGCTGCCTCGCCTCCCTGCTCACCGACGGGCTCCTCGTCCGGGTTGCCGAGGGGTACGCGCTGCCGGGCTAGCCGCCGACCCGTCGCAGGATCTTCTCCACCTGGGCGGGCGGGGTGCCGTGGTGGAAGGGGCGCTTGGGCTCGCGGCGTACGGCGTCGAGCAGTGCGGCCAGGGAGCCGTCGGGCGCGGCGGATGGGGTGTGCGTGCCGGCCCGGGGGTCGACGTGCTCCAGCAGGCCGAGGTCGCGCAGGGTGTCGAAGTCGTCCTCGGTGGTCCGCTCGAAGATGCGCATCAGGTACGGCTCCGCCTGCTCCGGCGAGAGACCCTTGGCCATCAGCGTCTGCAGCGCGACGGCGGTGGGCTCGCGCGCCGGTCGGAAGTTGGGTTTCGGGCCGGCGGCCAGGATCGAGGTCCACTTGCGGACGAAGTCCGCGCCCGAGAACGACTCGAAGTGGAGCAGCCGCAACGCCGCCGGGTCCGTGAAGGCCTCGACCTCGTTCTTGTCGGCGTCGACCACGTGGTGCAACGTCAGCCACAGGTCCGTGGTCGGCCGGAGGCCCGACTTGCCTTCCACGTGGCCGTGGAAGAGATCGCCGTTCGAGGGCCGGTCGAGGACGCCCAGCGTCTTGAGCAGGGTCAGGTCGTCGGACCCCAGCAGCCTCTTGAACCAGGTCGGGTCGCCGTCCCAGGACTTGCGTGAGACGGCCTCCAACGGCGCCAGGCTCACCGCTGCCGAGGAGGCGGGTACGCCGTCGAGCACCCGCCGGTCGAGCTGCACCATCTCGTCGCCGTCGACGTGGAACACCCAGCCGGCCCAGTCCACCGTCGACAGCAGAGCCTTGACGACGTTGGCGTTGACCCGTTGCCGCGTGTTGAGCTGCTCGGGACGCTTGTCCGGCCACCAGGTGTCGTCGGTGACGACACCGGTCACGTGGGGATGGGCGTCGAGGAAGCCCCGGACGTCCGGCGTGGCCGGGTCGTCCGGGGCGTCCAGGAAGAGCACCAGGTGGTCGGCGCCGCCGGCGAGGTTGCCGTCGACGAAACGCTTGACGTTCTCGAGCGTGTCCTTGACCGTGCTCGCCGTGACGACGAGCGGGCTCTGGCTCACTCGGTGGTGCCGGTCGACTTCTCGATGTCGGTCGGTCCCGGGGTGGCCTCGTCGCCGTCGCCACGGACCGGGTCGTCGAGGAGGGAGTCCGCACCCACGTCGGCCGTCTCGAACGGAGGCAGGTCGGGCAGTACGCCGACCTTCTGGCCCTTGAACGTGAACTCGGCCGTCGGGCCCTCGCCCTCCACTCCGACGAGCACGATCTGGCCGGGTCCGACCTCGCCGTACAGCATCTTCTCGGCGAGCACGTCCTCGATCTCGCGCTGGATCGTGCGGCGCAGCGGCCGTGCACCCAGCACCGGGTCGAAGCCCCGCTCCGCGAGCAGGTCCTTGGCGACCTGGGTGAGCTCGAGGCTCATGTCCCGGTCCTTCAGGCGCAGCTCGACACCGGCGATCATGTTGTCGACCATCGAGATGATCTGCTCGCGCGACAGCGGCGGGAACACGATGATCTCGTCGACTCGGTTGAGGAACTCCGGGCGGAAGTGCTGCTTGAGCTCCTCCTGCACCTTGTTCTTCATCCGGTCGTAGGATCCCGCGACATCGCTGCCCTGCTGGAACCCGAGGCTGACGCCCTTGGAGATGTCCTTGGTGCCCAGGTTGGTGGTCATGATGATGACGGTGTTCTTGAAGTCGACCACCCGGCCCTGCGAGTCGGTCAGGCGACCTTCCTCCAGGATCTGCAGCAGGCTGTTGAAGATGTCCGGGTGAGCCTTCTCGACCTCGTCGAACAAGACCACGGAGAACGGCTTGCGGCGCACCTTCTCGGTGAGCTGGCCACCCTCTTCGTACCCGACGTAACCGGGAGGCGAGCCGAACAGCCGTGAGACGGTGTGCTTCTCGCTGAACTCCGACATGTCGAGCTGGATGAGCGAGTCCTCGTCGCCGAACAGGAACTCGGCCAGCGACTTGGACAGCCAGGTCTTACCGACGCCGGACGGGCCGGCGAAGATGAACGACCCACCGGGCCGCTTCGGGTCCTTGAGGCCGGCACGCGTACGACGGATGGCCCGGCTGAGTGCCTTGACGGCCTCGTCCTGCCCGATCACGCGCTTGTGGAGCTCGTCCTCCATCTTCAGCAGACGGGTGGACTCCTCCTCGCTGAGCTTGACGATCGGGATGCCGGTCGCCACGGCCAGCACCTCGGCGATCAGCTCCTCGTCGACCTCGGCGACCTCGTCCATGTCGCCGGCGCGCCACTGCTTCTCGCGGTCGGCCTTCTTGAGGATCAGCTGCTTCTCCTCGTCGCGCAGGCGCGCGGCGGCTTCGAAGTCCTGGCCGTCGATCGCGGCCTCCTTGCGTTGCCGCACCTCGGCGATCTTGTCGTCGTACTCGCGCAGGTCGGCAGGCGCCGTCATCCGGCGGATCCGCAGCCGCGAGCCGGCCTCGTCGATCAGGTCGATGGCCTTGTCGGGGAGGAACCGGTCGGAGATGTAGCGGTCGGCCAGCGTGGCCGCCGACACGAGTGCCTCGTCGGTGATGGTGACGCGGTGGTGCGCCTCGTAGCGGTCACGCAGTCCCTTGAGCATCTCGATCGTGTGGGCGATCGAGGGCTCGGCGACCTGGATGGGCTGGAAGCGGCGCTCCAGAGCGGCGTCCTTCTCGAGGTACTTGCGGTACTCGTCGAGGGTGGTCGCACCGATCGTCTGCAGCTCGCCCCGGGCCAGCATCGGCTTGAGGATGCTGGCAGCGTCGATCGCGCCCTCGGCAGCACCGGCGCCGACGAGCGTGTGGATCTCGTCGATGAACAGCACGATGTCGCCGCGCGTGCGAATCTCCTTCAGCACCTTCTTGAGACGCTCCTCGAAGTCACCGCGGTAGCGGCTGCCCGCCACCAGCGCGCCGAGGTCGAGGGTGTAGATCTGCTTGTCCTTGAGCGTCTCGGGCACGTTGCCCTTGACGATGTCCTGGGCCAGGCCCTCGACGATGGTCGTCTTGCCGACGCCCGGCTCGCCGATGAGGACGGGGTTGTTCTTCGTGCGTCGCGACAGGATCTGCATGACGCGCTCGATCTCCTGCTCGCGGCCGATCACCGGGTCGAGCTTGGACTCTCGGGCGTCCTGGGTGAGGTTCCGGCCGAACTGGTCGAGCACCAGCGACGACGACGGCGCGTCGCCTCCCGACGCGGACGACGAGGCGCCGGACGACGACGACTCCTTGCCCTGGAAGCCGGAGAGCAGCTGGATGACCTGCTGGCGGACGCGGTTGAGGTCCGCGCCCAGCTTCTGCAGCACCTGGGCCGCGACGCCCTCGCCCTCGCGGATCAGGCCGAGCAGGATGTGCTCGGTCCCGATGTAGGAGTGGCCCAGCTGCAGCGCCTCGCGCAGGGACAGCTCGAGCACCTTCTTGGCGCGTGGCGTGAAGGGGATGTGGCCCGAGGGGGCCTGCTGGCCCTGGCCGATGATCTCCTCGACCTGGGCGCGGACGGCCTCGAGCGAGATGTCGAGGCTCTCGAGGGCCTTGGCGGCGACGCCTTCGCCCTCGTGGATGAGACCGAGCAGGATGTGCTCGGTGCCGATGTAGTTGTGGGAGAGCATGCGGGCCTCTTCCTGGGCCAGCACGACCACCCGGCGAGCTCGGTCAGTGAACCGCTCGAACATGCTCATCGCTCCTGAAAATCGTGGTCCCTCCCGCCCGGCGGCGTTCAGGGGGTACGGCGTCCTAACCGTGCTGACAGCCTACGCGTTCCCGTGCCGCAGACACGGCGGTCCGCTGAGAGCGAACACGCGTGACACAAACCGGTGCTCCCGACCCGTCGAAGGGGTGAGGATGGCCCTCACAGCTGGACGGACGGGGAGCACATGCGGGACTCGGACCGGCAGGACTTCGAGCAGTTCGCCCGGGCACGCACGCCGGAGCTGATGCGCGCGGCGTGGCTGCTGTGCGGTGACCGGTACGCCGCCGAGGACCTCGTCCAGGACACCCTGGCCCGCCTGTTCAGCCGGTGGGGACAGGTACGTCGCGCGGACAACCCGGTCGCGTATGCCCGGACCGTGCTGACCCGACTGTTCATCGACGGACGCCGCCGCAAGCGGTCCGGCGAGCTCCCGGTCGAGCACGTGCCCGAGTCCGGCCGGTCGGACCCCGACACGGCGCTGCGCCGGACGCTCGTCGACGCGCTGGCGACGCTCGGCACCACCGACCGGGCGGTCCTGGTGCTGCGGTTCCTGCTCGACCTCGACGTGGCGACCGTCGCCGACACCCTCGACCTGACCGGGCAGGCGGTGCGGTCCCGCACCAACCGTGCCCTGGCCCGGCTCCGTGAGGAGCTCGGCGCCGACTTTCCGCTGACGGACCACATCTACGGAGGAACCCGCGCATGAACGACCTCGCCGACCTGATGGAGCGAGCGACCGCCGCGATGCCGGTCGACACCAGCCGCCTGGTGAACGGCGGCCTGGAGCGAGGGGCGGCGGAGGTACGTCGACGCCGCGTCCGTGCCACCGGCTGGCTCGCCGGCGTCGCAGCCGTGACCCTGCTCGCCGGCGTCGTCGTCCCAGGGCTGTCCTCCGGAGCCGACACCGCCCGGGAGCCGGCACCGTCCACGGGCGTCACCACCCTGGAGCTGCTGCCCGCCGACGAGCTGCTCCAGCGCTTCGCGGAGCAGCTGCCGGGCACCAGCACGCCGGTGGAGATGCAGTCCTCCGAGGTTGCCAGGACCGTGATGATCCAGCGGGAGCTGACCAACGCCGACGGGATGAGGGGCCTGGTGCAGGTCGACGCCGGCGTCGCCCCGCCGTACGACGCCGACGGCATCGCCGAGAACAAGGCGTTCTGCCGTGAGATGCAGAAGAAGGTCGGCCCCCGGGACGGCTCGGACTGCGTGGTGGTGCCCGGTGGGATCGTGCAGTTCTGGGACGACACGGTGCCCCCGGAGGACCCGGGGGGCAATGCTCCGGGGATCCGGTTGGCCTACGCCTACTTCATGCGCTGGGACGGCGGGAACGTCAACCTGCGGACGCTGAACAGCACCAGCGCCGACGTCCCACCTGCACCGGGTGCCGTGCCGGTCATCCGCACCGCCGACCTGGTGGACCTGGTCCAGCGCCTGGACCTCTTCGCGCAGAAATGACGTCGCGGGGTCCCGATCCCGGGACCCCGCGACGCCAGATCGATCAGGTGCAGATCAGTTGGCCGCCTCGAACGCCGACCGCACGTCGGCCGGGATGCGTCCGCGGTCCGGGACGCTGTGCCCGTTGGAGCGGGCCCAGTCCCGGATCTCGCGGGCACTGGGTCCGAGGTTGGTGGCGGACGCCTTCCGGCCGCGACGAGCGCCGCCGACCGAACGGCCGGCGCCGACGTACTGCGACAAGGCGTCGCGCAGCTTTGCGGCGTTCTTGTCGTTGAGGTCGATCTCGTAAGACCTGCCGTCGAGCCCGAAGGACACCGTCTCGGAGGCGGGGCTGCCGTCCAGGTCGTCTTCGAGAACGATATGGACCTTTTGCGCCATGGCTGGAGCTCCTATTGAGTCATGGAAATGGACAGGGCAAAACCCCCGTGACGGCAACATTAGCGCCCTCCCGGAGAATTCCGCTAACCGGCCCCGAATGGGCGCCTAGACCTTTCAAAGATTGGTCAGGCGTTTCGCCGAAAGACCAGCTCAAGTCCGCGCATAGTCAACTCGTTGTCAATTCTGGTGAAGCACCGGCACTCCTCGACAACGAGCGGTGCGAGATATCCGGTAGCGATCACGTGCACGTCCGCGGTCTCCTCCCCCAGCTCGTCGATCATCCGCGCCACGATTCCCTCGACCTGGCTGGCGACGCCGAACACCATGCCGGATTGCAAGGCCTCAACGGTGTTCCTGGCGATGACGGTGCGCGGCCGCACCATCTCGACCATCCTCAGCTGCGCGCCGCGACGGGCGAGGGCGTCGAGGGATATCTCGATTCCGGGCGCGATCGCGCCGCCGACGTACTGTCCTTTCCGGCTCACCACGTCGAAAGTCGTGGCAGTGCCCCCGAAATCAACCACGATCGCCGGCCCGCCGTACGTCGTCGCGGCCGCGAGTGCGTTCACGATGCGGTCGCTGCCCACCTCGCGCGGGTTGTCGGTGAGCACCGGAATTCCGGTCCGGACACCGGGCTCGACCACGACGTGGGGCACGCCGGAGAAGTGCGCGGCCAGCATCAGCCGCCATTCCTGGAGAACGGCCGGCACGGTCGCGCAGACCGATATCCCATCGACCTCGCTCTCCCGGTCGCCGAGCAGCCCGCGCAGCAGCACCCCCCATTCGTCGGCCGTGCGGTGCGCGGCCGTGGCCACCCGCCACTCCTGGCGCACCTCGCCGTCGGCGATCAGCCCCAACACCGTGTGGCTGTTGCCGATGTCCGCGACGAGCAGCGTCATGGCAGGTCCTGCAGGTCCAGCCCGATGTCGAAGACCATCACCGAGTGCGTGAGCGCGCCGACCGAGATGAAGTCCACTCCGGTCTCCGCGACCTCCGTGGCGCGCTCCAGGGTCAGACCACCGGAGGCTTCCAGGCTCGCTCGGCCCGCCGCGATGCGGACGGCCTCGGCCATCGTCGGAGAGTCCATGTTGTCGAGCAGGATCCGGTCGCAGCCGGCTTCGAGCAGCGCGCGCAGCTGGTCCAGGTCGGTCACCTCGACCTCCACGGGCAGGTCCGGGTACGCCGACCGGACGGCCTCGTAGGCCGGCACGACGCCGCCGGCCGCGATCACGTGGTTGTCCTTGACCATCGCCATGTCGCCGAGGGAGAACCGGTGGTTGACCCCGCCGCCGCAGCGGACGGCGTACTTCTGGAGGGCCCGCAGCCCGGGCAGCGTCTTGCGGGTGTCGAGGACGCGAGCACGTGTGCCGGCCAGGGCGTCGACCCAGCGCGAGGTGGCCGTGGCCACGCCGGACAGGTGACAGGCCAGGTTGAGGGCGGTGCGCTCGGCGGTCAGCAGCCCGCGGGTGGGGCCCTCCACGCGCATCACCACGTCCCCGGCCGCGACGTGGCTTCCCTCGGGGGCACGGTGCTCGATGGTGAGGTCGTCCCCCACCACGGCGTGCAGGACCAGCGCGGCCACGCCGAGCCCGGCCACCACGCCCTCGTCGCGGGCGGCGAAGTCACCGACCGCCCGGGCATCGGCGCGGATGGTGGACTCGCTCGTCACGTCGACACCGCCGGGCAGGTCCTCGGCCAGCGCGGCGACCACGTGGGCGTAGACCTCCAGCGGCTGCAGCCCCGCTTCCGCGATCTCCTCGACCAGCGCTGCGGGCAGGTCGTCGAACGAGGTGAGAGTCGTCATCGGACGCCGTCCTCGACCGACGGGTCCGTCTGCGCCGCAGGAGTGAACGCGAGCACCAGCCGACCGTCGACGAGGTGCGCGTCGAAGTGCCCCGCGAAGCGCTCGTCGTCCCGGTCGGGGAAGTCGTCACGCCAGTGGGAGCCGCGCGTCTCCTCGCGCCGGGCGGCCGCCTCGGACATGGCACTGCTGATGGTGAGCAGGTTGCTGGCCTCCCAGGCATCCTGGTCCACACGGTCGGCGGCGCGCTCGGCGAGCTTGGCGAGCCGGTCGGCCGCCTCGGCCAGGCCGTCGGCGGAGCGCAGCACGCCGACGCGGTCGGTCATCAGCTCCTCCAGCTCGGTGCGCAGGTCACCGGTGACGAGGGCCGCCGTACGACGGTCGGGTGCGGGCGGCGTCAGCTCCCGCAGCTCTCCGGGCAGGACGTCGGAGATCCGCCGCGAGAACACCAACCCCTCCAGCAGGGAGTTGGAGGCCAGCCGGTTGGCGCCGTGGACCCCGGAGCAGGCGACCTCGCCGGTGGCGTAGAGGCCGGGCAGCGAGGTGCGACCCCACAGGTCGGTCACCACTCCGCCCGAGGCGTAGTGGCAGGCCGGCGCCACGGGGATCAGCTCGGTGACCGGGTCGACGCCGTGCGAGCGGCAGGTGACCAGGATCGTCGGGAAGCGCTTCTCCCAGAACTCCGCACCCAGATGGGTCGCGTCCAGCCACATGTGCGGGCGGCCGGTCTCGTGCATCCGGCGGGTGATCGCCTTGGCCACCACGTCGCGCGGGGCCAGGTCGGCGAGCTCGTGCTGCCCCTGCATGAACCGGTTGCCCTCGAAGTCGACGAGAAACGCGCCCTCGCCGCGGACCGCCTCGGAGATGAGCGGCTGCTGGCCACGGGAGTCGGGCCCGAGGTACATGACGGTCGGGTGGAACTGCACGAACTCGAGGTCGCGTACCGTGGCCCCGGCGCGCAGCGCGAGCGCCGTACCGTCCCCGGTCGCCACCGAGGGGTTGGTGGTCTGGGAGAACACCTGGCCGAGACCGCCGCTGGCCAGCACGACGGCCCGGCAGTGCACGGCGCCGACGCCGTCGATCTGCCCCTCGCCCATCACGTGCAGGGTCAGCCCCGCGACGCGGCCCACCGCATCGAGCAGCAGGTCGACGGCCAGGGCATGCTCGATCACCTCGATCTCGGGCGCGGCCGCGACGGCGGCGTCGAGGGCTCGCTGGATCTCGGCTCCGGTGGCGTCGCCACCGGCGTGCGCGATCCGGTCGCGGTGGTGGCCGCCCTCGCGGGTCAGGCTGAGGTCGCCGGCGGCGGTCTGGTCGAAGTTCGTGCCGAGCTCGATCAGCTCCTGGACGGCGGCGGGCCCGTCCGAGACGAGCACCCGCACCGCCGCCTCGTCGCACGCGCCTGCGCCCGCCACGAGCGTGTCCCGCTCGTGCTGCTCGGGGGTGTCGCCGGGACCGAGAGCGGCCGCGATACCGCCCTGTGCCCACTGGGTCGAGCCGGCGTTCAGCACGCTCTTGGTGACGACCAGGATCCGCCCGACCTGGTCCTTGAGCCGCAGCGCCGCGGTCAGGCCCGCGATGCCGGACCCGACGACCACGACGTCGTACGTCACGGTCCAGCCGGGATCGGGGGCCAGCAGTCGGCCGGGAAGCATGGTCGTGAGGCTAGTGGCGTCGCCTAGTGGTCACCAACGGAGGTTCGTCGGGTGTCCCGCACTCCTGGCACGCACCTCGCGGCGTTGCCGTCGCTCGCGAGACGACCCGGTATGGCTTCGCTCCGGCGCCTTGCGATGCACGCACCAAGAGCACGGGCCACCCCCGACGAATCTCCGTCGGCAACCACTAGTCCCGTGCGTTTGCGGGGTGAACCCACCGAAATCACCCCCGAACCGCACGGGACTACCGCGAAGTGGCGCCGAGAACCATCGGCAGGTTGTCGATCAGACGGGTGCTGCCGACCGTCGCGGCGACCAGGGCCCTGGCCTCGGTGCCGGCAGGTACGTCGGGGGGCAGCTCGGAGAGGTCGGTGCCGCGTATCACCAGGTAGTCGAGGTCGACGCCGGGCGCGTCGGCCAGCACCTTCTCCCCCGCGGTCAGCGCCGCGGCGTACCCCGCCGGACCGGCGTCCTGCGCGGCGCGCAGCGCACGGCTGAGGGCGACGGCCTGCTGGCGCCGCTCGGGGTCGAGGTATCGGTTGCGGCTGGACAGCGCCAGGCCGTCGGGCTCACGCACGGTCTCGCCGCCGAGCACCTCCACGCCCAGGCAGAGGTCGCTGCTCATGCGGCGGACGAGCGCGAGCTGCTGGTAGTCCTTCTCGCCGAACACCGTCACGTCCGGGCGGACCAGGCCGAACAGCTTCGCCACCACGGTGAGCACGCCGACGTAGTGCCCAGGCCGGGTCGCGCCCTCGAGCACCTCGGCGAGGGGGCCGGGGTCGACGGTGACCTGCGGCGTACCCCCCGGGTAGACGTCGTCGACCGACGGGGCGAACAGGATGTCGACGCCCTCCGCCGTGCACAGGGCGAGGTCGGCGTCGAAGGTCCGGGGGTACCGGTCGAGGTCCTCGTTCGGGCCGAACTGGAGCGGGTTCACGAACAGCGAGACGACGAGCGGCGCGTCCGGACCGACCTCGGCGCGGGTACGCCGCATCAGGCTGGCGTGGCCCTCGTGCATCGCGCCCATCGTGCAGACGAGGCCGACGGGCGAGCCCGCGGCCCGATGCGGTGCGAGCCGGGCGGCCAGCTCCTCGCGGGTGCTCGCGAGCACCGGGGACACGGCTAGGCCCTCGGCTCAGATGTGTTCGCGCGGGGAGACGGGAGCGTCGATGGCCGCCGCGAGGGCGTCGTCGAGCACC
Organism: uncultured Actinomycetota bacterium; assembly: GCA_963782155.1. Taxonomy (GTDB): domain Bacteria; phylum Actinomycetota; class Actinomycetes; order Propionibacteriales; family Nocardioidaceae; genus Nocardioides. The sequence goes on along the minus strand of CAWAIZ010000002.1, from coordinate 6,178 downwards.
TGGCGGATGCGGGCGGCCCGGATCGGGAGCACCCGGCCGTCGGTCACGACGCGGTCGAGGGTGGCGCGGGCCATGGCGACGTACGACGGCAGCGTGTGCGGCGCGGTCGCGGCGATCTCGGCGAGGTGGCCGCGGATCGTGCCGACGTCGCCGCGCACGATCGGGCCGGTCAGCGCGGCGTCGCCGTGGCCGAGGGCGTTGTCGAGGGCTGCGTTGAGCAGCGGCCGCAGGGTGGCGGCCGGGTCGTCGGCGCCGGCCGCGCCGAGCAGCTCCATCGCCTGGGTGACCAGCGTGACCAGGTGGTTTGCGCCGTGCGCCAGGCCGGCGTGGTAGAGCGTGCGCTTGTCCTCGGGCACGAACATCGGCAGGCCGCCGAGGTCGCTGACGAGCCGCTCGGCCAGCTCGCGCTCCCCGGCTCCGGCGGTCACGCCGAAGACGCAGCCGCGCAGGCGGGGCAGGTCCACGTCGGTGCCGGTGAACGTCATGGCGGGGTGCATGGCGATGGCGCGGGCGCCGACGGCGATGGCCGGCGTGAGGACGGCGAGGCCGTGGCGGCCACTGGTGTGCACGACCGCCTGCCCCTTCCGGATCGCACCGGCGGCGCTCAGCGTGGTGGCGACGTTGTCGAGCATGTCGTCGGGGACCGTCAGGAGCAGCACGTCGGCGGCGCGCGCGACCGCGGTCGGCTTGTCGAGGGGGACGCCGGGCAGGAGCTCCGCGGCCCGCTGGCGGGACGCGTCGGACTCACCGGCGGCGGCGACGATCTCGTGGCCTGCGGCGCGCAGTGCGGCGGCCAGGACGGCGCCGACACGTCCGGCGCCGATCACGCCCACTCGAAGGGGCTGCGTCATGTTTCCTCGAACCTCTCGTTTCGGTCCCGCCGCCCGTTCTCGGATGAGAGTCGGTCAGGTACCAGACGATGCTCGTTCTCGTTGACACGAGCCTACGGGGGGTGTCTTCGGTAGGGGTACTGAAACGCGGGGTGACGTACATCTCGGTGGTTGAGGTGCGAGGAGCGCCAGCGACGAGCCTCGAAACCACCGCCTCATCTCGGTGGTTGAGGTGCGAGGAGCGCCAGCGACGAGCCTCGAAACCACCGCCTCATCTCGGTGGTTGAGGTGCGAGGAGCGCCAGCGACGAGCCTCGAAACCACCGCTTGGGACTGCTCAACCAACGGCGAGGGGGCGGGGGGCGCGGGGCAGCCACTCGTGGGTCACGAAGTCGACGATGTGCGTACCTTCCGGCGCGACGATGTCGTGCACACCGTCGGGCACGTGGCCCTCCTTGAGCGCGTTGAAGACCTCCCACTCGCGGCGCTTGCGCTTGTTGCGGTACGACGTCGCGAACGACTCCGGGTCGGTCCAGTGCGCGAACTCGTCACCGTCGAGGTACTTCAGCTCCACGCACAGCCCGTGCGGCAGGCCGATCGAGCGGACGCCGACGGGCGTCGTACGGATCTCCCACTCGAAGGCCTTGGTGAACACGAAGTCCGGGCCGATCGGGAAGCCCCACTCCTCGGCGTTGCGCAGGCCGAGGTCGAGGTACCCGTGGTGCTCGTCGGCGAGGTAGAGCCCGTGCCGCGGCACCCGCAGGATCGAGGGGACATCGCCGACCTGCCAGCCGAAGTCGGCCAGCGAGACCTCGCCCTCGGTGGTGAGCACCATGTCGCCGTCCCACTTGTAGGAGTAGCGGGTGGAGACCTGGGCGAAGCACCAGTTGTAGAAGTACGCGAGCGAGTGCACCGAGAGCTCGGGCTGCTCCAGGTGCTCGGCGCCGGCGCGTGCGACGTCGAAGGGGTACGAGGTCTGGCGGAACCTGCCTTCGTGTCCCGAGCGGGCGGCGGTCTCGGCGGCGACCTCCGGCGTACCGTCCGTCGAGCCGTTGTCGACCAGCAGCACCTCGTCGCAGGCCCGCAGCAGCGGGGGCAGCACCCAGGGCAGGGACGGCGCCTCGTTCTTCACGCGCAGCACCGCGGTCGTGCCCGGACGAAGCCCCTCGGCCCTGGTCCACGGCCAGACGATGTCGTAGTCGGTGTGCCCCTCGAGGTTCTTGAGCCCGTCCCCCGTCGCGGGGACCGTCACCGCGCGCGTCCCAGGGCCTTGCGGATGCCGCGTCGTACGCCGGGCGGGATGGCGGCGCGCAGGCCGTGCGGGATCCGGTCGGCCCAGGCAGTCGATCGGTCCTGGGGCTGCTCGACCGGCTCGGGGACAGGTGCCCGCCCGCGGACCTCGCGTCTCGTCCGCTGCTCCGCCGCGACGACCGACGACCGGGAGATCGCCTCGGCCTCGGCGTACAGGTCGACGTAGGCCTCCCGCAGCTGGTCGAGGGTGGAGTGCGCCTCGGCGGTGTCGCCACCGGGATCGGCCAGCTTGTTGAGCTCGTCCCAGGTCTGCCCGGTGAGTTCGTGCAGCTTCGGCGGCAGCTGGAGGTCGGCGAGGCTCTGGGTGACCCGCCGCAAGCCGGGGTCGACGAACCGGTGGCCGTCACGGATCTGCTCACTCTTGGCGTGCAGCACGTTCTGGAGCTCCAGCTGCTCGCCGAGCCGCATGACGACCTTGACCCAGTCGTCGAGCAGGTCGCCGTAGCGGACGAAGACACGGCCTCCGTCGGCCACCGACTCGCGGGTGGCGCGCTCGGTGTGCAGCAGCATGTTCAGCCAGCTCGCCGCGAGGTGCGCCGAGCCGAGCCGGTTGGCGTAGTACTTCTGCTTGCTGCCCACCACCTCCGACGGCGGCCTCAGCATCGTCGCGAACACCGGGGTCGCCCCGTCGCGGATCGCGGCGACCCGCCACAGGCCGAGGAACCAGCTCAGCCGCGGGTCCTTCACGACCAGCTCGTGGCCCTCCGCGAAGTGGCCGTCGAGCCACTCGGCGGTCTTGATCCGCTCGGGCTCACGGGTGGCGATCCGGCCGGTCTCGAACCACGCCTCCGGGCGCGCGTCGCTGACCTGCACGCCGGCGTCCTTGAGCAGCCGGTCGTGGTGCTCGACCACCCAGGCCGGCTCGCCGAAACCCTTGGGGTTGGTCTCGTCGGCCACCACCTCGGGCTGCGGGACGTGCAGCCCCAGCAGCTGCATGAGGCCCGAGAGCGTGCTCGTGCCGCTGCGTCCGGCACCGGCCACGAAGAGCACCTTGCGCGGGTACTGGGCGGGCTCGAGATCACCCGGCGCGCTGCCTCCGCGCGTATCGGTCGTGGGGCTGCTCACGGCTGGGAAGCCTATCCGGTGCCGATCGATAGGTTCGCTTCGTGAGGTTCGGGATACGGCCCAGGCGTGAGCTGCCACGGGTCACGGTCGTCGTCCCGGCGTACGACGTGGAGCAATGGCTCCCGGCCGCGCTCGACAGCCTGCTCGGCCAGGGCGGCGTCGACCTCCGGGTCGTGGTGGTGGACGACGGTTCCACCGACGGGACCGGAGCGGTAGCCGACTCCTACGCCGACCGCGACGACCGGCTCCGCGTCCTGCACGTCACCAACGGCGGCCTGGGCGCGGCGCGCAACATCGGCGCGGAGCACGTGCCCACCGACAGCGACCTCCTCGGCTTCCTCGACTCAGACGACGTCCTGCCCACGGGGGCCCTGGCCGGAATGGCGAGGAAGCTGGACGAGACGGAGTCGGACTTCGTGACCGGTTCGGTGGCCCGCTGGGAGAGCAATGGTCTCCACGAACCTCCATGGATGGCGCGCCTGCACCGGGAGCCGTTGAGCGGCATCACCGCCCGGGAGCACCCCGAGATCCTCGGCGACGTGTTCGCGTGGAACAAGCTCTTCCGGACGTCGTTCTGGCGTGCGCAAGGTCTGGAGTGGCCGGAAGGCGTGAGGTACGAGGACCAGCCGACCACGACCCGCGCCTACCTCGCCGGCACCTTCGACGTGGTCCCCGAGGTCGTGTACCACTGGCGGATCCGCCAGGACGGCACGTCGATCACCCAGCAGCGCGCCTCCGTACGCGACCTCTCCGACCGGCTGCTGACGAAGCGGATGGCCCTCGACGCCGTCGAGGAGTACGACGACGCCGGGACGTCGGCGTACTTCGTGGACCGCGTCATGGCCGGCGACCTGCACCGGTACTTCACCGAGATCCCGGGCGCCTCCGACGAGTGGTGGCGGCTGCTGGTCGACGGCATCCACGACCTGTGGGGCGAGCGCTCCCTGACGTACAGCGGCCTGCCGCCGGTGCACCGCCTGGTCGGCTGGCTGGTCGAGCGCGACCGCCGGGCCGACGCGGAGTCGGTGGTGCGCTGGCTGCACGCGCTGGACGGACCCGCTCCTCGTGAGCACGACCACCTCGTCGTCCCGGAGTACGTGCTGGACCTCACGGACGTCGAGCCGGCCGCGCTGGCGTTGCGCGACCACGAGGTCTACTGATCGGTGGTCGAGCCGCAAGGCCGGCCACGGCCGAGCGTGTCGAGACCCAGTGAGTGCTGCGGGGTCTCGACACGGGCTGGCTGGCGCTCGCCCGGCTCGACCACCGAATGGATCGGCTAGCGTCTGTCCGGTGAGCGTCCCGGCAGCCGACGTGGCCAAGTGCTACGTCGACAACTCGTTCATCTGCGGGCAGTACTGGTCCGACTACCGGCCCGAGCTCACCGACGCGACCATCGAGCACCTCTGGATCACCGTCGTCTCGGTGCTGGCCGGATTGGTCATCGCCGTGCCTCTCGCGCTGCTGGCACGGCGCAACCCGACGGTCGAGTCGGTGGTGGTGGGCGGCACCACGATCGTTTACACGATCCCTTCGCTGGCGCTGTTCTCGCTGCTGCTGCCGTTCACCGGGCTCTCTCCGACGACGGTGATCATCGGCCTGGCGCTGTACTCGCTGACGATCCTGGTCCGCAACGTGCTGGCCGGCCTGCGCGCCGTACCGGACGAGGTGCTGGAGGCGGCGCGCGGCATGGGCTACTCGAACACCCGCCTGCTCACGCGCGTCGAGCTGCCGCTCGCCCTGCCGATCATCATGGCCGGCCTGCGGGTGGCGGCCGTGTCCACCGTGGCGCTGGCGACGATCGGGGCGATCGTGTCGTACGGCGGCCTCGGCAACCTCCTGCTGCAAGCGGTCGGCAACCAGTTCAAGGCGCAGATCTTCGCCGCCAGCCTGCTGTGCATCCTGCTGGCGGTCGCGCTGGACCTCCTGCTCGTCGGCGCCCAGCGCCTGCTCACCCCCTGGACGCGCCATGCTCGGTGACGTCGTCTCGTACCTCACCGACGGCTCGAACTGGTCGGGCTCCTCGGGCATGGGCGCCTTCCTGGTCCAGCAGCTGCTGCTGACGTTCACGGCGATGGTCGTGGCGATGGTGGTCGGTCTGCCGCTGGCGATGTACGCCGGCCACCGGCACCGCTTCGGCTTCCTGGCCATCAACGTCTCCAACGTCGGCCGCGCCGTGCCGGTGTTCGCGGTGCTGCTGGTGCTCTCCCTCGGCCCGGTCGGCTCGGAGGAGTTCGGCCCCTACGGCCGCGCCGGCCTGGCCACGCTGATCTCGCTCGTGCTCTTCGCGCTGCCGCCGCTGATCACCAACACCTACGTGGGGATCACCGAGGTCGACCGGGACATCGTGGAGGCCTCCCGCGGCATGGGCATGGGTGAGGGCAAGGTGTTCAGCTCCGTCGAGCTGCCGCTGTCGATGTCGGTGATCATGACCGGCGTACGCCTGGCCCTCGTCCAGGTATGGGCCACCGCGACGATCGCCGCCCTGGTCGCCGGGCCCGGTCTCGGTCGGGTGATCACGCGAGGATTCGCCAACCACCGCACGTACGAGGTCGTGGCCGGCGCGCTCGTCGTCGCCGTCGGCGCCCTGGTGCTGGAGGGTCTCGCCGTGCTGAGCGAGCGGTACGCCGACCCGATGCGGCGGGCCGAACGGGGCGCCCGGGCGAGGGACCTCACCCTCAGGGAGGATCCGTTACCCGACGCCATCGTCTGAAGTGGCTTCGTAACCAATTCGTCACCACGGAATGTCGGAGGACACGGCTAGTGTTCTCAGGCGGGTGCCAGTGGGTGCCCATCGGACACGCGCGGGAGTCAGCCCGCGGGACACAGAAGGTGGTGCATCAGATGCGTATCTCACGCGTACTCGCTCTCGCGGCCGCAGGGGCCCTGCTCCTGGCGACGGCCGCCTGCGGAGGCGACTCTCTCGAGAGCTCGGGCACCGACTCGGACGGCGGCACCGGGGGTGGCGGCGGCGGT
>CAWAIZ010000001.1:0-102399 GCA_963782155.1 uncultured Actinomycetota bacterium | reverse complement strand
ACCGACGACCTGCGGCCGGCCTACGAGGACTACCTGGAGGAGGTCCGCAAGGCCTCCGACATCGAGCGGCTGTCGACCGAGCGCGAGAAGTCCGGGGTGTTCCTGGGCCGGTACGCCGTCAACCCGGTCAACGGGCAGCGGATCCCGATCTGGGCGGCCGACTACGTGCTGGCCGACTACGGCACCGGCGCGATCATGGCCGTGCCCGGGCAGGACCAGCGCGACTGGGACTTCGCCAAGAGGTTCGACCTGCCGATCATCCGCACGGTGCGCCCGCCCGACGACTTCGTCGACGACGCCGCGTACGTCGGCCAGGGCCCGGCGATCAACTCGCACAACGACGAGATCTCCCTGGACGGGATGGAGATCGCCGAGGCCAAGCCCGCGATCATCGCCTGGCTGGAGCAGCAGGGCAACGGGCGCGGCACCGTGAACTTCCGGCTGCGTGACTGGCTGCTGTCGCGGCAGCGGTACTGGGGCGCGCCGATCCCGATCATCCACTGCCCGGCCGACGGCGAGGTGCCCGTCGCCGACGACCAGCTGCCCGTCGTGCTGCCCGAGCTGCGCGGCGCCGACCTGACCCCGCGCGGCGTCTCGCCGCTGGCCGCGGCCGAGGACTGGGTCAACGTCGCGTGCCCGAAGTGCGGTGGTCCGGCCAAGCGGGACAGCGACACGATGGACACGTTCGTGGACTCGTCGTGGTACTTCCTGCGCTACTGCTCGCCGCAGGACGACACCCAGGCGTTCGACACCGACCTGGTCAACGGGTGGGGCCCGTGCGACGTCTACATCGGCGGCGTGGAGCACGCGGTGCTGCACCTGCTGTACGCGCGGTTCTTCACCATGGTCCTCAACGACATGGGCCTGGTCGGATTCCGTGAGCCGTTCAGCGCGCAGCTGAACCAGGGCACGGTCATCAACGAGGGCGCCAAGATGTCCAAGTCCAAGGGCAACGGCGTCCGATTGGGGGACCAACTTTCGGCTTTCGGCGTGGACGCGGTGCGGCTGACCCTGATCTTCGCGGGGCCGCCGGAGGACGACATCGACTGGGCCGACATGTCGCCGTCCGGTTCGCTGAAGTTCCTGCAGCGGGCCTGGCGGTTGAGCGGCGACGTGACGTCCGCGCCGGGCACCGAGCCGGCCGGCGGTGACGTCGCGCTGCGGCGCCAGACCGCTCGCACCGTGCACGACGCGGCACAGCTGGTCGAGGGCTTCAAGTTCAACGTGCTGGTCGCCCGCGTGATGGAGCTGGTCAACGCGACCCGCAAGGCGATCGACTCGGGAGCCGGTCCGGACGACCCGGCGGTGCGCGAGGCCGCGGAGGCCGTGACGATCCTGCTGTCGCTGGTGGCGCCGTACGTCGCGGAGGAGATGTGGGAGCGGCTGGGCCACCAGCCGACCGTGGCCCGCACGTCCTGGCCCGAGGTCGACGAGGCCTTGCTGGTCGAGGACTCGGTGACGTGCGTGGTCCAGGTGCGCGGCAAGGTACGTGCGCGACTGGAGGTGGCGCCCGACATCAGCGACGCCGACCTGGAGGCGGCCGCGATGGCCGACCCCGAAGTCGTGCGAGCGATCGACGGCGCGACGGTCCGCAAGGTGATCGTGCGCGCGCCCAAGCTGGTCAACGTTGTGGTCTGACTAACCTTCCGTCATGCCCATCGTCGTCGTCACCGACTCGACGGCCAGCCTGCCCTCGCGGGTGGTCGCCGCGCAGGGCATCGTCGTGGTGCCGCTGCAGGTGGTGATCGGCGCGCAGGTGTACGACGAGGTGCTCGAGGAGGGCGCGACCGGCGGCGCGACGCCGGCCATGGTGGCCGAGGCCCTCAAGGAGTTCCGCCCGGTCAGCACGTCGCGGCCGACGCCGAGCGCACTCTTGGAGGTCTACGAGCGGGCGGCCGAGGGCGGCGCGACGGAGATCGTGTCGGTCCACCTTTCCGGCGAGATGAGCGGCACCTACGAGTCCGCCCAGCTGGCGGCCAAGGACGCCCCGGTGCCCGTGCACCCGGTCGACAGCCGGCAGGTGGGCGTGGCGACGGGGTACGCCGCGCTGTCGGCGGCCGAGGTGCTCGCGGCGGGCGGTTCGGCGCTGGAGGCCGTGGAGGCCGCGCACGCCCGGGCCGAGGCGGCCACGTCGCTGTTCTACGTCGACACGCTGGAGTACCTGAGACGCGGCGGCCGGATCGGCGCAGCCGCGGCGCTGTTCGGTGGCGCGTTGTCGGTCAAGCCGCTGCTGAAGATCGCCGACGGCCGGGTCGTCAACCTCGAGAAGGTGCGGACTGCAGGCAAGGCCCTCAACCGGCTGGAGGCTCTGATCCTGGAGGCCGCAGGCGACGCTCCGGTGGACGTCTGCGTGGCGCACCTGGCCAGCCACGACCGGGCCGCGCAGCTGGCGGAGCGGCTGGCCGAGGAGCTGGCCACCAACCTCGGCGGCCGCGGGGTGTGGTGCACCGAGGTCGGTGCGGTGCTCGGCGCGCACGTCGGGCCGGGCATGGTCGCGGTCTGCGTCGCGCCGCTGCTGCCCTAGGATCCGCCGATCCAGGCGGTTGTCCACAGGCGCCGAGGTGGTCGGTGGCGAGCGGCTCCTGCGCTGCCTAGCGTCGCGGGCATGGGGTCTCGGCCGGCACGACGCAGCGCGGCTCACGAGGCGGCCGTCGCCCGTCGCCTCGAGCTGCTGGGCGCCGAGCTGGCGGGATTCCGGGTCGATGCGGACTCCACGCGCGACCGGCCACCGGATGAGGACGAGTTCACCCACACACGGGTGCGGCCCGGGCGGGCGCCGGCCCCCGCCCTGGTCCCCGTGGTCCCCTCACCCGGACGGCACGCCTCGCGGGGTCACCTGACGCTGGGAGCGGCGCAGCTGGCGGTGGTCGCCGCGCTGGTGCTCACCGCGCTGGTGGCCGGCGGGTGGTGGCTCCTGGGCGGCCGGTCCGCGGAGGTCGCGGTGCCACCAGCCCCGTCGCCCACTGGTGACCTGGTCAGTCTCCGACCGTCGGAGGCGGCGTCGCCGAGTCTGGCCACCGGTTCGGTCACGGTGGACGTCGCCGGCCGGGTACGCCGGCCGGGCATCGCCGTGCTCGACGCCGGGTCGCGGGTGGTCGACGCCCTGAAGGCCGCGGGCGGGGCGCGCGGCGGCGTGGACCTGACCGAGCTCAACCTGGCGCGCGTGCTGGTGGACGGGGAGCAGATCCTGGTCGGGATAGCGCCGCCGGCGGGCGTGGCCGCGGGGGTCTCCGGGTCGGCGGCGCCGTCGGCGACCCTGGTCAACCTCAACACCGCCGACCAGGTGGCTCTCGAGTCGCTGCCCGAGGTGGGACCGGTGACGGCGCAGTCGATCCTGGCCTACCGGACCGAGCACGGCGCGTTCACGTCGGTCGACCAGCTGCTCGACGTCGACGGCATCGGCGAGGCGACGCTGGCCCAGCTGACGCCGTACGTGACCCTGTGAGGACCGATCTGCGCATGCCGCTGCTCGGGCTGGCGGCCTGGGGCGGGTCGCTGCTGTCTGCGTGGCTCGCGCCAGCGTCCGTCGGTCTGTGGTTGTCCGGGTTGGCGGTCGCCGGGATCGCGTTGGCTGCGCTGCGGCCCGGCCGGGTCGCCTGGACGTTGCTCGGCATGACCGTCGTCACCGCGGCGGTGGCCGGGGTCGCCGTGGCCCGGGCCGAGGCGGTGCGGGACGGCCCGGTCGCCGCACTCGCGCAGGAGCGGGCGATGGCGGTGCTGAGCGGCACGGTCTCCACCGACCCGCGCCGGGTGGAGGGAAGGTTCGGTCCGCGGGTACTCGTCCGGGTCGCGGTGGGCCGCAACCAGCCGGTCCTGGTCTTCGGCGACGAGACGTGGGCAGGCGTGGCGATCGCGGAGCGGGTCCGGTTCACCGGACGCCTCGCGCCGTCCGACGACGCGGACCTGGCCGCGCTCATTGCGCCGCGCGGCCCGCCCGGGGTGCTCGGTCCGGCGGGCGTCGGCTGGCGGGCGACCGAGGCGCTCCGGGCGGCGATCCGTGCGTCCGTGGCGCGCCGGCCCGAGGCCCAGCGGGCGCTGGTTCCGGCCCTGGTCGACGGCGATGACGCGGCGATGCCCGAGGAGCTGACCGCGGACTTCCGCACGACCGGCCTCACCCACCTGACGGCGGTGTCCGGCACCAACCTGACCCTGGTCGTCGGGTTCCTGCTGGTGGCAGCCCGGTGGAGTGGGGTGCGGGGCCGGTGGCTCGGCCTGGTCGGCGTGGCCGGGATCGTCGGCTTCGTGCTGCTCGCGCGCACCGAGCCCAGTGTGCTGCGGGCGGCGGCGATGGGGACCGTGGCCCTGGTGGGGCTCGGCCGCGGCGGCTGGCACCGCGGCGTCCGCGGTCTCGGCGTCGCCGTCGTCGGGCTGCTGCTCCTCGACCCGGGGCTCGGGTTGACGGCCGGCTTCGCCCTGTCCGTGCTGGCGACCGCGGGCATCCTCCTGGTGGCACCGGTGTGGCGCGACGCGCTCGCCCGGTGGCTCCCACGCTGGCTGGCGGAGGCGGTCGCCGTGCCGTCCGCAGCCCAGCTCGCATGCACGCCCCTGGTCGCGGCCATCTCCGGGCAGGTCAGCCTGGTGGCGGTCCTGGCGAACCTGCTGGTCGCACCCGTGGTCGGTCCGGCGACGGTGCTCGGGCTGCTCGGCGGGGTGGCGGGACTGGTGTCCGCCCCGTGCGGCCGCCTCGTGGGCACCCTGGCGTCCTGGTGCGTCGCGTGGATCGTCGAGGTGGCAGAGCGCGGCGCGGGCCTCCCCGGAGCGGCCCTGGACTGGGGGACGACCGCGTGGTCCCTCGCCTTGCTCGTCGGGGTGAGCGCGGCCGTGCTCTGGGCTGGTCCGGTCGTGCTCCGGCGCCGCTCGACGGGGGCCGCTGCCTGCCTCGTGCTGGTCGCGGTGACGGTGTTCGGACCGCCGAGACCCGGGTGGCCGCCCGCAGGGTGGGTCTTCGCTGCATGTGACGTGGGCCAAGGAGACGCGCTGGTGCTGCGCGCCGGACCCGGCGCGGCCGTGGTCGTCGACGCCGGGCCCGACGCTCGCGTGGTCGACGGCTGTCTGCGAGGCCTTGGCGTCGACCGCGTGCCATTGCTGGTGCTCACGCACTTCCACGCCGACCACGTGGACGGTGTCGCGGGCGTGCTGGCTCACCGCGACGTGGCTGCCATCGAGGTGACCCGGCTGGCGGATCCGCCGGGCGGCGTGGCCGAGGTCGAGTCCGCGGCGCGGTCGGCCGGCCAGACGGCCCAGGTGGCGGCGTACGGGGAGACGCGCACCGTGGGCGACGTCTCCCTCCAGGTGCTGTGGCCAACCTCCGACTCACCCACCACCGGCCCTGGTGACGGCAGCACGGCCAACGAGGCGAGTGTGGTGCTGCTCGCGGAGGTGGCCGGATTCAGGTTCCTGCTGAGTGGCGACGTCGAGCCCGAGGGACAGCAGGCACTGGCGCGGCTGCTCCCCGGCCTGCGCGTCGACGTGCTGAAGGTCCCGCACCACGGCAGCCGCTACCAGGACCTGGCCTGGCTGGACTCCCTCGGTGCCCGCCTCGCCGTGGTCTCGGTCGGCGCCGACAATGACTACGGGCACCCCGCCGCGGAGACGCTCGACGACCTGGTCGGGCACGGCACGACAGTGCTGCGGACCGACCGTGACGGAGAGGTCGTGATCGCCGTCCGCGACGGCCGGCTGGTCGCGGTCACCGGCCGATGACGGTCAGGGCTTGATCGTCTTGCGCAGGACGACGTGGCCGCCGACCTTGATCGTCACCCTGGTCTTCGCGTCTCGTCGGAGCTTCGCCCACACGGCCTTCCGAGCGCCCGCGCCGACCGTCACCTTGACGGGAGCGCGGTCGGTCGCCCGGACGACGAATTTCACGGAGGCGGCGTTGAAGGGGTTCTTCAGCACAACCTTGGCCCGGTGCCTGGCCTTGTCGACGCGGCCGAGCTTGGCCACCACCCCTTGGTAGGCCGGGCAGGCGGGCACCTCGGACGAACCGACACCGAGGCCGCCGTCACTGCCGGCGACCAGGAACTCGATGTCGCCCACGGGCAGGCCGCCCAGCACCACCCTGAGGGTCTGTCCGTCGGCCAGGGGCGCGGTGGTCAGTGGGGTTCCGGCTCCTTCGATGGAGTACGTCGAGGCGCCGGACCCGTCGTTGGGGTTGGTGATCGTGACGAGCACCTGGCCGGACGGCGTACCGGTGTAGCTGCACCGCTTGCTGCCCGTGGTGACGTCGGGAGCCAGGCCCTTGGGGGCCGACACGAAGGACCAGCTCACGTCCGGTTGACCAGGCTGGCGGAGGGTGGCGGTGTAGGTGCCGGGGACCAGCGCGGCGCGCGGGAGCAAGAGCACCGCGTGCTCGCTCTGCAGAATCGACCGCCCGGCAGGACCGTAGACCGTGTCCGTCGTCTGGAAGTGGTTCTCGTCCACCAGACAGAGGCCGGGGCCGTCGCTGCCGAGCACGCTCCCGTCGGGCCTGGACAAGGTGGCGGTGATGGCCGGGTCGGGGGCCGACGGGAGCATCGCGATGAGCGGCAGGCCGCCCCAGCCTGTGAGCCCCTTGGTGATGGAGCACGTCTCGGTGGGGTCAGGATTCTCCCGCACGTCGAAGCGGGACAGGTTGGTGGTCGACCCCGCACCCGGGAACAGGACGGGCGTGGTGGGTGAGGGCGTGGACGTGACGCCCCCGAGCACGTCGAGGCCGGCGGTGCCTCTGTCGCTGCGTGCGAAGGCCACCTGCGTCAGCCCGCGGCGCAGGATGCCGATGGCGTGGAAGGGCGCCACGAGCCATCCGTCGATGGCGTCGACGTCGGTGAGGCCGCCGCCGAGGTTGCTGCGGCCGGCCTCGGCCGCGCCCTCCGCGGTGTAGTACGGGCTGGCCGGGTTCTCGGTGTGCGCGCTGGCGTAGGGGCCGGTCATCAGCGAGGCGGGCGTGTTCTCCAGGTAGACCAGGTGCTTGCGGATGCCGTCGGTCCAGGTCGGGTTCTCGGTCACGGCCGGCAGGCCCGACGCGACGCGGACCTCGTTGACGCGGTCCAGCCACGTCTGCGTCGCGGCCCCTACCGTCGGGCTCGCGGCCCGACCGGTAGCGGCGATGCCCGGCGAGAACCCCGCCAGCGAAACGACGAGAGCGCCGCCGATAGCGGCGAGCAGCAGTGACCGGACAGCCTTCAAGACCTCACCCCCGTGATTCCCCGGCACCCCCATGCCGGTGCCCGGGAGTATGGCACCACACCCCCGCCCGGGGCCACAGCATGGTGTCGCCGCGTTGTGGCAGGCTCCTGTCCGAGATGAACGGACGTGCGACGCGGGGCCCGAAGCCCGAGGACGTGCTGGGCCTGGTCACCCTGGTCACCGGCAAGGAGGAGTTCCTCAACGAGCGCACGATCGTCGCGGTCCGCGAGGCCGTCCGGCGCCACGACGCCGAGGCCGAGCTGTCCGAGACCCACGCGGGCGGCCTCACGCTCGCGGAGCTCGGGGAGATGTCGGCGCCGTCGTTGTTCTCCAGCACCCGGTGCGTGGTCGTGCGCGGTCTGGAGAACCTCCCGGACGAGTCGGTGGAGGGCTTGCTGGGGTACGCCGCCCAGCCGGCGGAGGACGTCGCGTTGGTGCTGGTCCACGGTGGCGGCCCGAAGGGCTCGGGAGTGCTCACCAAGCTGCGCAAGCTCGGGCCGGTCACGGAGCTGAAGTCCGAGGAGCTGCGAGCCTCCGACTACCCGGGCTTCGTCGCCGACGAGGTGCGCCACCACGGCGCCAGCATCGACCAGGACGCTGCGTCGTTCCTGGTCTCGGCCGTGGGCCAGGACCTGCGGTCCCTCGCTGCAGCCGCGGACCAGCTGACCAACGACTTCCCCGGTGAGCCGCTGACCGTCGAGAAGGTCCGGAAGTACTTCGGTGGCCGCGCCGAGGCCAAGTCCTTCGCCGTCGCGGACGCGGCGTTCTGGGGGCGTCGCCGGGTCGCGCTCGAGGAGCTGCGCTGGGCGATCGACGGCGGCACCGCCCCCGTCCTGGTGACCTCCGCTTTCGCCGGCTCGGCACGGGGGGTGGCTCGCTACAAGTCAGCGCCGCGCGGGATGCGCGAGGCCGACCTGGCTCGTGAGGTGGGTGTTCCGCCCTGGAAGCTGCGCACCATCCGCGACCAGTCCCGCGGCTGGACCGACCCCGCGATCGCGCGGGCGATCCGGGTGATCGCGGCGGCCGACGCCGACATCAAGGGCAAGGCCAGCGACGCGTCGTACACCCTCGAGCGGATGGTGCTGACCGTCACCGGGCTGCGCGACCCGGCCTCCGGGGACTAGAGCCCACACATGCACGAGACCCGCCCGAGGTTCTCGGACGGGTCGGGTGAGGCGCGGGATCAGAGCGAGGAGGCCCGCTTGTTGATCGCCGACTTGCGGTTCGCGGCCTGGTTCTTGTGGATGACGCCCTTGGAGGCGGCCTTGTCCAGCTTCTTGGTGGCGTCGCGGCCGAGCTCGATGGCCTGGTCCTTCTCGCCGGCGTCGGCAGCCTCACGGAACTTGCGCACCGCGGTCTTCAGGCCCGACTTGACGCCCTTGTTGCGCTGGTGACGCTTCTCGTTCTGCTTGATCCGCTTGATCTGGGACTTGATGTTCGCCACTGAATGAGCCTCGTTCGGTCGTGACTGGACAGGGATGAGTGTCTGTGGGCGGGCGCCACGGCATGGCGCGCACGCGAGGAGCAACCTTACCGAAGGGGCCGGACCCGCCCAAATCGGGCATCGCCGCAGGTCAGAGTATGCCCAACCGGCGTTCGGCTCCCACGAGCAGGCTCCGGCTCACCGCGATCCGGAAGTCGTTGAGGGTCGGCAGGTTCACGTCGTCGGCGGTGTGGGCCCGCCAGGCGAGGAACGTGGCGAACCCGACGAGCCACGCGTCGACAGCTGTGTCGCCCGCGGCCACCAGGGCCGGCGACGAGGCGAGCGAGGTGTCGAACCACGGCTTCTCCACCCGCTCCAGCCGGGCGAGCAGCGGGTCCATCCACAGCGGGCCGACGGACGTCCCACCCCAGTCGAGGAAGACCAGCTCGCCCGTGGGCCGCAGCAGCAGGTTGTCGTCTCGGATGTCGAAGTTCACCAGGCCCACGTCCTGGAGAGCGAGGGAGCGCACCAGGGCCTCCCAGGTGTCGGTGTCCTGCCGGATCCAGGCGGGGAGCAGGTCCGGCGGGATCTCGGCAGCCCGGGCCACGGCATCGGCCCAGGCGTGGAACTGCGCTCGCAGGTCGTTGAGACCGCCGTTGTCCGGGTCGGGCGCGGGCGGGTCGGGCACTCGCTCGGCCAGTACCGCCGAGAACCGCTCGGTCTCCCGGAGCAGCAGGTCCATGGTGGCGTCGTCGTCGAGGTCCGGGTGCTCGCCCTCGACGTCCTCCAGCAGGACGGCGACCCAGTCCCCGTCGTCGTAGGACGCGAGCAGGTCCGCCCACAGCTCGTGCGACCCGATCAGGGTCAGCGCGGTGATCTCCCGGCGGAAGAGGAGGGGCGTCACCGGGTTGAGGTCGAACCCGACTGCCTTGACGAACGCGCGCGTGCCGTCCTCGCACACGAGGCGGGTGGCGCACCCCGGTGACATGCCGCCGATCTGCTCGTAGGCCTCCTTGACCTCCGAGCCGAGCTCGTCGGCTACCCACGCCCGCACGGACTCGGGCATGTCCGTCCACGGCGCCCGGACGCCGATCGCGCGTGGGCTCACCAGCCGCGCCTCTCGCAGAGCCACTGCCACAAGACCTCGCCCTGCCACCGCTGGTGGTCGCGGACGTACGGCGAGGTCGGCGGCACGGGGTCGTCGCCGGACTTGAGGAAGTACCCGATGATGAGGGCGAGCACGGCATCGACGTGGTCGGCCGGCACGTCCCGGGTCAGCGGCCGGGTCGCCAGCACGGCGTCCACGTCCAGGCCGTCGCCCCTCGGGCCGATCAGCAAGAACAGCGAGTCGAGCCACGCGGCACCTGTGACCGGCCAGTTCCAGTCGCAGAACACCGCCGTGCCGTCGGGCCGGATCAGGGTGTTGTCGTCGCGCACGTCGATGTGGACCACCGTGTCCCCACCCGCGACGTGCGCGAAACCGGCGGCCATCGAGGCCGCCTCGGACAGATGCGGAAGATCGGGCCGGGTGGCGGCCACGTGCTCCCAGTACACCGGCCAGTCGGCCAGCTCGTCGGCGACGGTGTCCAGACGGAGCTTCTCGGGCGCCGGGGTCAGCTCGCGGGCCACGACCTCCAGCGCGTCGAGGGCGGCATCCAGCTCGGACTGCCGCCACGGTCGCCGCGGCGCGTGCCCCTCGACGTACTCGGTCTCGAGCACCACCCAGTCGCCGTCCTCGACCCACAGCAGCCGGGGTGCGGGGACGCCGACGGGCAGTGCCTGGAGCTTGCGCGCCTCCTCGCGGTAAGAGTCCGCGAACATCCGCTGGGCCTTGGCCGAGGCTGCCTTGACGAAGTGCTTCGTGCCGTCGGCGCACGTGAGCACCGACGCGAAGCCCGGCGTGAAGCCGCCACCCTGCGAGGCCGCGTCGACTACGGGGGAGCCGCAGCGCCGCTCGATGAGGGTTCGGACGTGCGGGGGGAGGTGCGGCCAGGTCAGCCGCTGCGCAGTCCGGCCGTGCGGGATCGTCGTCGGGATCACGCGGACGATCCTCGCTCATAGGAGGGCGGATCTCTCACCGGGTTTCGAGACGGTCGCTGGGCGACCTCCTCAACCGACGAGGGGTTCTCTCGCCGGCTCCTCAACCAACGAGGGGCTCAACACCCACAGGTGTAGTAGGTGATGTCCCAGTGGTTGCCCTCGTTGACGTAGACGTTGCCGGAGGCCGCTTGGTACTGCGGGTAGCCGTCACCGCGCAGCCCGATGTAGGCGTAGTGCGAGGTGATGTAGTTGTCGTTGCACGTCGAACGCGAGATGTCGACCTTGTAGCCGTTGTAGTGGCTGTAGGTGCCGGACGCGTGCCCGACCTCCGTGCCGCCGGTGATGTTCACGGCGCAGCCGCTCACCGACTTGTAGGTCTTGATGCCGGACACGGTCGACTGGTTGATCTGCTCGTACGACGTGCAGCTGCTGACGGCGCGGTTGGTGCAGCCGCCGCTCGACGTACGGGTGATGCCGACCGCCGACAGCTGGGACGCCGCTTGGGAGTCGGTCAGCTTGGTGACCGCGGAGGCGGGTGAGGCGGGGCCGAGCAGGGTGGCCGCCAAGGCGGCCACGACGGCCAGCAGCACCGCGAACGGCGCGCGAGAACGAGAGTTGGGCACGTGCGTCATCGATCCATTCCTTGCTCCAGCACGACGGCTGGATAGGGGAACCCCGAGAAAGGGTCGGCCGGACGGCCGTCTTCTTCCTAGCAGGGTTGGCGACCAGAAGGCCAGGCCGGCCCTAAGGCACCTGTTGGCGCAAGGCCTCGAGATCGGTGACGGCGATCCGGCCGCGGCCGACCTCGAGCTGGTCCTGGTCGACCAGCCGTCGAAGCACCTGGTTGACCGAGGGCCGGGTTCCTCCGACGAGCTCGGCGAGCTCGTCCTGCGTGAGGGGGATGGTGATCTGCCCGGAGCGCGCCTCGTAGGTGCGGGCCAGCCGGACCAGGCGGCGGATGACCCGGATCTCGAGCGAGTCGTACATCGCCTCGACGAGCAACGCGGAGAGCTCGTCGACGCGCTGGACCAAGATCTGGGTGACCAGCTGCTCCATCCGCGGGTTGCGGTCGCGCAGCTCGTGGAAGACGTCGGCGGGGATGCTCAGGGTGCGCACGGCCTCGAGCGCCACGACCGTGGCCGTGCGCTTGTCCGCGTGGCGGTTGAGCAGCGAGACCTCGCCGAAGTGGGAGTCGGGGCCGAGGATGTTGACGATCGCCGTGTCGCCGGACGGCTTGGTCAGCCGGACGGCGACGTGGCCCTCGAGCACGATGTGGAAGCTGTCGGAGGCGTCGCCCTCGTTGATCAACGTCTCGCGGCGCTGGTAGGTGTTCACCCGGCTGGCCTTGAGCAACCTGCGGGCGTCGTCGTCGGGCAGCGCGCGCAGGAGTCCGGGCATCTCCACGCTCGCAGTCAAACACTCCAGGATCATCGGCGGGCGGTCGACACGGCGAGTACCGTGTGCGCGACGGTCGGGCCAACGGTGGTCGGGCCGTCGACGTACGGGGAACGGGGAGCCGTGGCGACACTCGAGGACGTACTGGGTCGGTCAGTGCAGGCGACGCGTGCGTTGTTCGCCGCAGCCGCCTGCTCGGTCGCGTTGGTGGACGAGGAAGGCGACACGCTGACCTACGTCGTGGCCGATGGCGCGGGCGCGCAGGAGATCGTTGGCGTCACGATCCCGGTCGGACGCGGCATCGGCGGGTGGGCCGCGATGTCCGGCCAGCCCATCGCCGTGAGGGACGTGCAGAGCGACGCCCGGTTCGCTCGCGACGTGGCGGAGTCGACCAACTACGTGCCGTCGGCGATCCTCGCGGCGCCCCTGGTGACCCCCGAGGGCGAGGTCATCGGCGTCACGTCCGTGCTCGATGCGTCCGTCGACGAGGCCAGCGACTGGACCCTGTATGTGCTCGGCACCCTGGCGAGCCACATGGCGATGCTCGTGACCGGGGCGCGTGACGCGCTGCCGGCCACGCCGGCCGAAGCGGGGCTCGGCGACCTCGGCCGCGACGTCCTCCGCGTCGTCCGGAAGTGGGAGGCGGATCACCAGGCCGGCTCCTCGACGCCGGGCGAGGCTGGATGACCAGCACGCCGGCGTGGGCGGGGGCCTTCGACCGCGGCAGCCTCCAGTCGGTCGTCGCGCTGCCGTTCGAGGAGGTACGTCGCTGGGCCTTCGAAGGCAGTACGGGCGCGGGGGTGCGGGTCGCGGTCGTGGACAGCGGCGTGGACGGCGACCACCCGCGCGTGCACGGCGTACAGGGCGGCGTCGCGTTCGTGCTCGACGCGGCGGCCGAGCTCGGGTACGTCGAGGTGGAGGGGCCGCACGAGGACCTGGTCGGGCACGGCACTGCCTGCGCCGCGATCATCAGGTCGATCGCCCCCGAGGCCGAGATCTACAGCGTCCGGGTGCTGGGCGAGAACCTCAAGGGCCGCGGTGCCCTGCTGCACGCCGGCATCGAGTGGAGCGTCGAGCAGGGCATGCACGTCGCCAACCTGTCGCTCTCGAGCAAGGCCGAGGCGATGTTCGCTCCGCTCCACGAGGTCGCCGACCAGGCCTACTTCTCCGGCACCGTCCTGGTCTGCGCGGCCAACAACCTGCCCGGGCCGACCTACCCCTCCCAGTACTCCTCCGTCGTCTCGGTGGCCGCCCGGCCCGGCGCCCAGGACCTGGCGCTGGCCTACAACGCGCACCCGCCCGTCGAGTTCGGCGCGCGGGGGATCGACCTGGACGTCGCCTGGACCAACCACGGCTCGATCACCGCCACGGGCAACAGCTTCGCCGCTCCTCACGTCACGGGGATGGTGGCGCTGATGCGCAGCAAGCACCCGTGGCTCACGCCGTTCCAGGTCAAGGCGGTGCTGCACGCGGCGAGCGACAACAGCGTGCGGGGGTGACTTTCCCTTTGTGTCGGGTGGGAGACAGAACCCGCAGGGGTACTGGGTGCACAGTTCAGGACATCAACCAGTGGCAACCGGAATCAGAAGGAGAAGGAACCATGAGCGAGCAGTTCGACGAGCAGGGCAACAGCTTCGAGACCGACGACGTGGAGGCTCACCGGATTTCGGCTCACCCCGGGTCCGACCTCGACACCGAGGGTCACCAGAAGCGCGCCGACCAGAAGCGCAGCGACATCGAGCTCGAGGAGGACGACGTCGAGGGTCACCAGAAGCGCGCCGACCAGAAGCGCAGCGACATCGAGCTCGAGGAGGACCTGGAGGGTCACCGGCTTTCGCAGCTGGACGGCGTCGAGGACGACGTCGAGGGTCACCAGAAGCGCGCCGACCAGAAGCGCAGCGACATCGAGCTCGGCGACGAGGACGACGTCGAGGGCCACCTCCGCAGCTTCGGGGTGCAGCCGCCGCGCGACGCCGACAACCAGGGCAACCAGTTCTGAGCGCGTCTCGAAACCCGGCGAGCGACAGAGCGGCGGGGACCCAGGGGCACAGAGCGTCGGGACCCCGGTGAGCGACTAAGCGGTGGGGACCCCAGGGGGTGGGGTTCCCACCGTTTCGTCCGTCTCGGGACGGTCTGGGAGAATGGCCCGTGCCCTCGCCAGTCCTGCCACCCGCGCCGCAACCGGGTAGCACCGATCCGGCGCTGCTCCGCAACTTCTGCATCATCGCCCACATCGACCACGGCAAGTCGACGCTGGCCGACCGGATGCTCCAGCTGACCGGCGTCGTGGACGAGCGCAGCGCCCGGGCGCAGTACCTCGACCGGATGGACATCGAGCGCGAGCGCGGCATCACGATCAAGAGCCAGGCCGTCCGGATGCCGTGGACGGTCCCGGTCGGCAACGAGCAGGGCGCCGAGCCCGGCACGTACGTGCTCAACATGATCGACACCCCCGGCCACGTCGACTTCACCTACGAGGTGTCCCGCAGCCTGGAGGCGTGCGAGGCGGCCGTGCTGCTCGTCGACGCGGCCCAGGGCATCGAGGCGCAGACCCTCGCCAACCTGTACCTCGCGCTCGGCGCTGACCTCCACGTCATCCCGGTGCTCAACAAGATCGACCTGCCGTCCGCGCAGCCCGAGAAGTACGCCGCCGAACTGGCCGGCATCATCGGCTGCGACGTCTCCGACGTGCTGCTCACCTCGGCCAAGACGGGCCTGGGCGTCACCGAGCTGCTCAACGAGATCGTCAAGCAGACCCCGGCACCGGTCGGCGACCCCGACGCACCGCCGCGCGCCCTGATCTTCGACTCGGTCTACGACACCTATCGCGGCGTCGTCACCTACGTCCGCGTCGTCGACGGCAAGCTCAGCCACCGCGACCGCATCAAGATGATGTCCAACGGCGTCGTCCACGAGATGCTCGAGGTGGGCGTGATCAGCCCCGAGCCGCTGAAGGCCAAGGACCTCGGCGTGGGCGAGGTCGGCTACCTCATCACCGGCGTGAAGGACGTCCGCCAGTCGCGCGTCGGCGACACGGTCACCAGCCAGCACCACGGCGCGACCGAGGCGCTGGCCGGCTACAAGCACCCCAACCCGATGGTCTACTCCGGGCTCTACCCGATCGACGGCGACGACTACCCGGACCTGCGCGACGCCCTCGAGCGGCTGCAGCTCAACGACGCGGCTCTCGCCTACGAGCCGGAGACCTCCGGCGCCCTCGGCTTCGGCTTCCGGTGCGGCTTCCTCGGCCTGCTGCACATGGAGATCGTCCGCGAGCGACTTGAGCGCGAGTTCGACCTCGCCCTCATCTCGACAGCGCCCAACGTCGTCTACGAGGTGTTGATGGAGGACGGCAAGGTCATCGAGGTCACCAACCCGAGCGAGTACCCCAACGACGGCAAGATCGCCGAGGTCCGCGAGCCCGTCGTCAAGGCCACGATCCTCAGCCCGGCCGACTACATCGGCACGATCATGGAGCTCTGCCAGACCAAGCGCGGCAACCTGCAGGGCATGGACTACCTGTCCGAGGACCGTGTGGAGATGCGCTACACGCTGCCCATGGGCGAGATCGTCTTCGACTTCTTCGACCAGCTGAAGTCGCGCACCAAGGGCTACGCCTCCCTCGACTACGAGCGTTCCGGCGACCAGGCGGCCGACCTCGTGAAGGTCGACATCCTGCTCCAGGGTGAGCCGGTCGACGCGTTCTCGGCGATCGTCCACAAGGACGCGGCGTACTCCTACGGCGTGATGCTCGCTGGCAAGCTCAAGGACCTGATCCCGCGTCAGCAGTTCGAGGTGCCGATCCAGGCCGCCATCGGCGCCCGGGTGATCGCCCGCGAGAACATCCGCGCCATGCGCAAGGACGTCCTCGCCAAGTGCTACGGCGGCGACATCACCCGCAAGCGAAAGCTGCTGGAGAAGCAGAAGGAGGGCAAGAAGCGGATGAAGATGGTCGGCCGCGTCGAGGTCCCCCAGGAAGCCTTCATCGCCGCGCTCTCCACCGGCCAGACCGGCGAGAAGTCGGGCAAGAAATAGCCTGCACGTAACATCGCGCGGGTGCCTCGCGAGCCACTGTCCGACCCCCGACCACGAGCCGTCGCGGTCGTCGAACGTGACGGCAAGGTCCTCGTGATCCGTCGGCACCTCGACGGCCGCGACTACGCCGTGCTGCCGGGCGGCGGGATCGAGGACGGCGAGGGGCCGGCCGACGCGGCCCTGCGGGAGCTCCGCGAGGAGTGCACCCTCGAGGGCCAGGTGGCCGGGCTGCTGCTCGAGGGCGACCACGGCGGCCGCGCTGCGTTCTACTACCGGGTCACGGGAGTGGAGGGTGATCCGGTCCTCGGCGGTCGGGAGGCCGAGGAGCAGGAGGAGAGCAACCAGTTCCATCCGATGTGGGCCGGCCCCAAGGACCTCGACCTCATGGGCCTGCTGCCCGAGGGGCTCGCCGGGCTCGTCACGGGGTGGCTGTGGCCGTTGCGTGTCGACGTCGCGGGCGGCGAGGACGACTGGGACGTCGTTCGGCGGCTCTGGCAGCCCTACTCCCACGACCTCTCGGAGTTCCGGGGCACCACTCCTGACGCGAGCGGCAGCTACCGAGCCGGTCACCTCGCGTCGTACCGGCCCGACGACCCGGACGACGTCGCCTACGTCGCGCGCCTCGGCGACCGCCCCGTCGGCTTCGCACTTGTGCGCGGGCTCGCGGGCGGCACTCGCGTGATGGGGGAGTTCTTCGTGGTCCGCGCGGCCCGCGGGTCGGGTCACGCCAGGGCCTTGGCCGAGCACGTCGTCCGCGCCCATCCGGGATCCTGGGAGATCGCCTTCCAGGAGGACAACCCCAAGGCAGCGAGGTTCTGGCGACGGCTCGGCGCCGAAGTACTGACCGGCACCACCGAGGAGCGCCGCGGGGTACCGAACAAGCCGTACCTTCCGCCGGATGTCTGGCTCACCGGGACCGTGCGCCCGTGACGATGCAGCTGCCCGACGGCGTGCTGGAGATGCGCGCCCGGGGCGACGACTGGGCCGCCTGGGTCGACCGGCTCCCCGTACTGGTCCGCGACCTGCTCGACGAGTGGGAGCTGACCGTCGACGGCGACCTGATGCACGGCTTCTGCTCCCTGGTCGTGCCGGTGCTGACCCGGGACGGCGTCCGCGCCGTCCTGAAGCTGCACGAGGACGCCGAGGACGAGAGCGAGTTCGAGCACCTGGCCCTCCAGCACTGGCACGGCAACGGCACGGTGCTGCTCCTGCGGGCCGACCCGCGCCGGTGGGCGATGCTGCTCGAGCGCCTGCACACGCGCGACCTGACCTCGATCGGTGACCTCGAGGCGTGCGAGGTCGTGGCGGGCCTCTACGGCCGGATCCACGTGCCGGCCCTGCCGCAGCTGCGCACGATCACGTCGTACGTCGAGCGCTGGGCCGCCGACCTCGACGCCCTGCCGAGCGACGCTCCGATCCCGCGGCGGATGCGCGAGCAGTGCCTCTCCCTGGCCCGGGACCTGGTGGCCGACCCGGCCTCGGTCGGCGCCATCGTCCACGGCGACCTGCACCACCACAACGTGCTGGCCGCCGACCGCGAGCCGTGGTTGGTGATCGACCCGAAGCCGATGAGCGGCGATCCGCACTACGAACCTGCGCCGATGCTGTGGAACCGGTGGGACGACATCGCCGCGGGTGACGTGCGGGAGAACCTGCGGCGCCGCTTCCACACCATCGTCGATGTCGCCGGGCTCGATGAGGACCGCGCGCGCGACTGGGTGGTCGTCCGGATGGTGCTGAACGCCTCGTGGGACGTCATCGACGGTGACCCGGACGAGGAATGGTTGACCCGCTGCTTCACCATTGCCAAGGCGGTCCAGGACTGAACCGATCGGGTCTCTGCGACGTGTCCTGCTGGTGAGGAGGAGGTGCGATGGCCGAGACCGGTCCGAGCGGGCCTGTGGCGCTGATGCAGCAGCTGCACGACGAGCACGCCGGCGCGCTCTGGGGCTACTGCCTGCGCCTGACCGGCCACGACCGCGCCCGCGCAGAGGACCTGCTGCAAGAGACATTGCTCCGTGCCTGGCGGAGCTCGCGCCTGCTCGACGAGTCCCGTGGCTCGGTCCGGTCGTGGCTGTTCACGGTGGCCCGCAACCTGGCCATCGACGAGTGGCGCACCAAGCGCGGGCGCACCGAGATCGCGGTCGCCGAGCCGCCCGAGCCGGGAGGCGCCAGCGCATCCAGGGACCACACCGACCAGCTGCTCTTGTCCTGGGTGGTCGCCGACGCGCTCGCCAAGCTCAGCGACGACCACCGCGCCGTCCTGCTGTGCTGCTACTACCGCGGCATGTCGGTCGCGAACGCCGCCCGCACCCTCGACATCCCCGAAGGAACCGTGAAGTCCCGCACCCACTACGCCCTGCGCGCCCTGCGCCTGGCCCTGGAGGAGATGGGGGTGACCGCATGAGCGAGCCGTCCTCGTGCTACCTCTCGCACTCCGACGCGGCGTACGTCCTCGGCTCGCTGTCCCCGGCCGAGCGCCTCGAGTTCGAGCGGCACCTGCCCACGTGTGCCGCGTGCCGCCGCTCGGTGGCCCAGCTGGCCGGTATGCCCGGCCTGCTGGCTCGCGTGCCGGTCGAGTCCTTGGCGGAACCGACCCCGGAGGTCCCGCTCCCGGACACGTTGTTGCCCTCGTTGGTGAGGACAGTCCGCCGCGAGCAGCGCCGTCGCCGGGTCGTCCTCTCGCTGGGTGCGGGAGCCGCGGTGGCAGTGGTGGTCGCCGGCGCCATGGCCGTCCAGGCCTCGCGCGACGACGGCCACGCTCCCGCGGCGACGCCGGTCTCGCCGGCGCAGCCGATGTCCCTCGTGCATGACGACGGGGTCACGGCCGACGTGTCGCTCACCAGCGTCGGCTGGGGCACTCGCGTCGACCTGACCTGCAGCTACAGCCGGGAGGGGGGTGGCGTGGAGGACTACGGAACGGCGGACGGCTTGCGGTTCACGCTGGTCATCCACACCAAGGAGGGTCGGACCGAGCAGGTCGCCAGCTGGACGTCCCTGCCCGGACGGACGCTGCACATGCCGGGCGCGACGTCCGCCACGGTGGAGGACATCGACCGCGTGGAGGTGCGCTCCGACGACGGGCAGCCGCTCCTACGGCTGGACCTCTAGTCTTCCGAGTCGGGCACCTCCGCCAGCACGACCGGCAGCAGCGCCCGGGTGGGATCGGTGAGGTCCAGCGAGCCTGACGCGGCGGGGTCGACGAACACGATCTGGCGACCCTCGCCGCACACGACGTCGGCGTCGGTGGCCGACGTACGAGCGGCGAACAGGGCGACGGTGTCCCGGCCGTGGACGGAGCAGGCGACGTCGTGCACGCCGAGAGAGGTCAGGGGGTGGCGCAGCCCGGTCTCCTCCTCGAGCTCTCGAAGGACAGCGACCGCGTCGGTCTCACCGGGCTCCACGCGACCGCCGACGAGCGACCAGCGGTCGGGGTCGACCGGCGCGAAGGAGTCACGCTCCTGCAGCAGGACCCAGCCGCGCTCGTCGACCAGCCCGACCATCACCACGCGTGCCATCCGGGGCACCCTAACGACTGAAGGCGTCCAGGAACCGGTCGCGGAAGGCATCCATCGGCCACACCGGCGCGTCGTCGTCGGGTCGGAGGCCGCGCTGCCACTGCCAGTCGTCGATGTGCCTGAGCACCTTCGGGTCACGGGCGATCACGCTGATCGGCACGGCGTGGCCCGGGGTGGTGCCGGACACGGTGGTGACCGGCCAGTGGTCGCCGAGGGTGATGACGACCAGGTCGTCGTCGCTGCTCTGCTCGATGAACGAGGTGAGCGCGTCGAGGGAGTACTGGAGCGACCTCACGTACGCCGCCTGCACCCGCGTCGAGCTCGTCCAGACCTCGTCGCGCTGCGGGCCGTCGTCCTCCATGCCGTCGAACACGGAACCGTCGCCGAGGTCCGCGGGGTCGACCATCCGCGGCAGCGGCACCCAGGGGTTGTGGCTGGACTCGAGGTCGATCTCGGCCATCACTGCCTCCCGGTTCGGCCGGTCCAGCTCGAGCCGGCGGAAGGACTCCAGGGCGTACTGGTCGGGCATCCGGCCGTAGCCGAAGCGCGGGCCCTCGTAGTCCAGGTTCGTGAGGTCGTAGAGGTGCTGCCAGCGATAGAAGTCCTCACCCTCCGGCCACGGCTCGGTGTCGGCGGGGATCATCCCGACCGACCGCCAGCCCGCCTTCAGGAATGCGCTGCTCAACGTCAGCCGCTCGTGGTGGAGCAGCAGGTCGTAGGTGCCCTGGTTGTCGATCCACAGGCCGGACTGGAGCGTGGAGTGCGCGAACCAGCTCATCGCCCCGAACGTCGGAGAGGTCAGGAAAGCGCTGCGGGAGCCGAACCCTGCCCGCTCGAGCCGGGCAGTGTCCTCGTCGACGGTGGCGCGGAGCTGGGGCGAGGTCGGCAGCCCGTCGAGGGCGACCTTGCCGTAGCTCTCGATGAAGACCAGGAGCACGTCCTTGCCGCGCAGGGCCCGGAGCAGGCGGTCTGCGGGTACGTCGGCGTAGCGGTCGTCCTTAAGCGCCTCGGCCAGCTCGGCACGCTCGCGGAGGTTCTGCCGGACGTCGGCGACGTGGCTCGAGGCCAGGGACAGCTCGGTGGCGGCCGCGACGGGCTCACCGGAACCCACGTGGACCCCGGCGACCGCGCAGCCGCCCCACACCAGGGCAAGGGCCAGCACCAGGCGAGCCGCGACCGGGCGGTGACCGCGGGCGAACCGGACCGCGCGATGCACGGCGTACGGCACCACCACCAGTACGGCGAGCATGACCAGCACGGCGAGGACGGACACGGTGTAGGCGTTCGGCGTCCCGAGGGCGTCGCGCAGGAAGCTGACGCCGGCGCCGGCGTACACCGGGTCGCCGAGCGGGTCGAAGGGCCGCGCGAACGCGACCGAGATGCCGATGTCGAGCACCTTGACCAGGGTGAGCACTCCGAGGAAGAGGCCAGCGACACCTCCCACCCACGTCGCGACGCGCGGGCGGAGGAGCAGCACGAGGCCGACGAGCACGAGGCCCTCGAGGGGGATCCGCAAGAATGCGGCGGGGGACAGTGACGCGATGTCGTCGGGCGCGACCAGCGCCGCCCAGACGATGAGCACGGCGACCACGCCGCTGACGAGCGCAGCCCGCGGGCGTGGCTGGTGCGGCAGGCGGGCGCGCCACAGGTCCCAGGCCTCGTGGGCGAACGACTCGGTGAGCAGGGCCAGAGCCACCAGCAGCAGCGCGGTGGCGACGGTGTCGGGGAGCAGTCCGCTCGCCGCGACGACCAGGACGATGCCCTGCAGGGCCGCCACGGTCTTGCACCAGGGGCGGGGCGGCGCCTGGCCCCGCAGCCAGGGCAGCGGCAGCCTGGCGGCCAGGAACACGTACCTCGCCAGGCCGATGGCGAGCACCCAGAGGCCGAGGTCGCCGGCGACGTACGTGCTGAGGACCAGCAGCAGGGCGGCGTCGGTCTCCATGTCGAAGCGGGCGCCGAAGAGGGAGACGGTGCCGGTACGGCGGGCCACCCAGCCGTCCACGGCGTCGAGGACGAGCGCGACGGCGGCGAGCGTGACGAGGAGCGCGGTGGGCACGTGGTGCCCGAACGAGCGGACGACCAGCACCGCGACGCCGACGCCGACCAGGGCGCGGGTGAGCGTGACCAGGTCAGCGGGCCCGAAGGGGCCGACGTGAACGCGTCGCACCGCTCCTCCGTGTCACCAGGCGTCTTGGACGGATACCTTCGATGACTACGGATCCCGTGTCGAGACGGTTCAGGAGGGTGGGCGTGGGACAGGCCGAGGCCTTCTGGGTGACCGAGCCCGGTCGCGGCGAGGTGCGGTCGGTGACGCTGCCGCCCATCAGGCCCGACGACGTGCTCGTGCGCACGGTGCGTTCGGGCGTGAGCCGGGGTACGGAGACGCTGGTGTTCCGGGGTGGGGTGCCCGCGAGCCAGTACGCCGCGATGCGCGCGCCGTTCCAGGAGGGCGAGTTCCCCGGCCCGGTGAAGTACGGGTACCTGAACGTGGGCGTCGTCGAGGAGGGCCCGTCCTCGTTGGTGGGCCGGACGGTGTTCTGCCTGTACCCGCACCAGACCGAGTACGTCGTGCCGGCCTCGGCGGTGACCGTGGTGCCGACCTCCGTGCCGGCCTCCCGAGCGGTGCTCACGGGCACGGTCGAGACGGCGGTGAACGCCCTCTGGGACGCACGGCCGCTGCTCGGTGACCGGGTCGCGGTGGTCGGTGCGGGGATGGTCGGGTGCTGCGTCGCCAGGCTGCTCGCGGGGATTCCGGGCGTGACCGTGACGCTGGTCGACGTGGACGCGTCGCGGTCGGCGGTCGCGGCCTCGTTGGGGACGGCGTACTCCTCGCCGGCCGACGCGGGTGGTGAGCTCGACGTGGTGGTGCACACGTCCGGCACGTCGGCCGGGCTGCAGACCTCGATCGACCTGCTCGCGCCGGACGGGGAGGTGCTGGAGCTGAGCTGGTACGGCGATGCGGCGGTCACCGTCTCGCTCGGCGGCGCCTTCCACTCGCGGCGGCTGGCCGTCCGCGCGAGCCAGGTCGGCGAGGTCGCCGCGGCGAGACGGAGCCGGCGTACTCACGCCGAACGCTTGGCACTGGCCCTCGATCTGCTGGATGATCCGGCCTTCGACGTGCTGCTGACCGGGGAGTCGCGCTTCGGGGAGCTGCCGGACCTGATGCCGAAGCTGGCCGACGGGTCGGTGCCCGCGTTGTGCCACACGATCACCTACGAGGGGTGTTGATGTTCTCCGTCACCGTGCGCGACCACATGATGGTGGCCCACTCGTTCACCGGAGAGATGTTCGGGCCGGCCCAGCGGCTGCACGGGGCGACGTACGTCGTCGACGCGACGTTCGTGGGTCCGCGGCTGGACGAAGACGGCGTGCTGGTCGACATCGGCCGCGCCTCGACCCTGCTGGGGGAGGTGCTGGAGCGGCTGAACTACCGCAATCTCGACGACGAGGACGACTTCGCCGGGCAGAACACCTCGACCGAGATGCTGGCCCGGGTGGTCGCGGACCGGCTGGCTTCG
Source organism: uncultured Actinomycetota bacterium (assembly GCA_963782155.1). Classification (GTDB taxonomy): domain Bacteria; phylum Actinomycetota; class Actinomycetes; order Propionibacteriales; family Nocardioidaceae; genus Nocardioides. The sequence goes on along the minus strand of CAWAIZ010000001.1, from coordinate 79,303 downwards.
CGTGCGCTGTCCGGTGATCTGGGTCCGGGGGGCGCGCAGCTCGGGAAGATCGTGGTGACCCTGCACGAGTCGCACGTCGCCTGGGCCAGCTTCGAGCGGACCTTGACGCCGACGTGAGCGTCCTGCACCTGGTCGGCCCGACCGGCCTCTCCGATCCCGCTCGGCCGAGCGGGGGGAACGTCTACGACGTCCGCGTGGCCGCGGCGCTCCAGGCGCTCGGCCAGGAGGTGTCGGTGGTGGAGACGACGTCCGTGGCTCTGGCGTCAGTGCTCGCGGACATCCCTTCGGGCGCGACCGTGGTCGTCGACGGACTGGTGGGCTCGGTCGCTCCTGCTGCTCTGGTCGAGGCGCGGGACCGGCTGCGCGTGGTGGTGCTGGTGCACCTGCCGGTCGGGGTGCCGGAGCCTTACTCGGACCCACTCTTCTCGACTGAGCGCGACGCGCTGTCCGCTGCCGCGGCTGTGGTGTGCACGAGCCGGTGGACGCGCGACTGGCTGGCGTCGACGTACTCGCTGCCGCACGAGCGCCTCCACGTCGTCCCGCCGGGTACGGACAAGGGCACCCTCGCCGAGGGTTCGTCGACCGGGCACCGGCTGCTGTCGGTCGGGTCGATCACGCCGGTCAAGGGCCACGATGTGCTGGTTTCTGCGCTGGAGTCCCTGGCCGATCTCTCATGGGCCTGGACCCTCGTCGGTGCCTCCGTCGACGCCGCCCACGCAACCGAGCTGTGGTCCTCGCTGCACCACGCCGAGCTCGACGACCGCGTCACGCTGGCGGGCGCGTTGACCGGCCCGGCGCTCTCCGCGGCGTACGCCGCCGCGGACCTCGTCGTGCTGCCCTCGCGCCACGAGACCTACGGGATGGTCGCCACCGAGGCCCTCGCCCGCGGCGTCCCGGTCCTGGCTTCCGACGTGGGCGGGGTACGTGAGGCGCTGGGTACACCGCTGCCGGGGTTGCTTGTGCCGGCCGACGATCCGTCTGCCCTTTCTTCGGCGTTGCGTTCCTGGCTCACCGACCGGGCGCTGCGCACCCGCCTCCAGGTCCGCGCCGCCGACCGTCGTACGACGCTGACTGGCTGGGACCGCACCGCCACCGAGCTGTCTGCGGTGCTGGAGGCGGTCGGAAGGTGAGGGGATGTTCGAGGTGAGCGGCGGGACTCAGGGCGACAACCCCACCTTGCTCACTCCAGCGGCGTCGTAGTGGACTTCGAGCCGTGGGGTCCGTGCCATTGGTAGGTGCCGTCGGGCGTGCGGGTGTAGCGCCAGAGTCCGCTGGTCTTGGCGCGGTGGTGGCGTCGGCAGAGGGGGGCGAGGTTGTCGGGTCGGGTCTGTCCGGGTGGGCCGTCGGGGTGGTAGGCGGTGATGTGGTCGAGGTCGCAGGAGCGGGCGTCGCGGGTGCAGCCGGGGAAGACGCAGTGGCCGTCGCGGAGGGTGAGGAGGTCGCGCATCCAGGGTGGTGGGTCGTGGTGGTCGACGGCGTCACGTCGGGCCATGTTGAGGACGGGTTGGATGACGACCTGGTGGTGGCCGACCCAGGACCGGATCTTGGCGAGGGTGGCGGCGCCGAGCTTCTCGACGTGCCCGACGGTGAGGGCGTCGTCGCCGGGGTGGGTGTCGATGTCGCCGGCGATGTCGTCGGCGTCGACGCGGAGGTAGACCTTGACCTTGCTCGGCCGCTTGCGGGCGGCAGCAGCGAGGTCGGCGAGGTCGCCGAGGCCGCCGAGCGAACCGGCGAGGTCGCTGGGGTCGGGGGTGTGCTGGCCGGTGAGGAGGGCGACGATGACGGCGAGGGCCTTGATCTTGCGTTCTCCGAGGGGGCGGTGTCGCCGGCTTGGTGGAGCTGGTGGGCGATGGCGCAGAGGAGGTCGTAGAACGCTTGCAGGGTGGGGGTGTCGCCGTGGGCGGTGAGGTCGCTGGTGCCGGCGTACTGGCCGGGCTGGGGGTGGGACAGGTCGACGTCGGCTGAGGACTGGGCTTGTTCTTCGCGGCGTTGGTGGTCTTCGGGGTCGTACTGGGCGGCGGCTTGGGCGACGAGGCGGTCGGTGATGACGGGTCCGCAGCCGATGCGGTCGGCGAGCTGGTCGTCGACCCAGCGGGCACCGGCGTGGGGGAGGCGTCGGGTCTGTTGGGCGACGCGGCGGGCTTGCCAGGCGGGGATCTGGAGGCGGCGTACCCGCTTCCACAGTTTCGGGTGGCGGTGGGTCAGGTCGAGGGTGTCGGCGATCAGGTTCCGTGCCGAGCCGGGCGAGACTCCCATCGCGGTGGCGAGGGATTCGGGTGCGAAGGCCGCCACGGCCGGGGTGCCGGGGCCTCCTAGTGTCTCGTCGGCGTCCAGGACGCCGAGACCGGGGCCGTCGGGGGTTTCTACGCCGGTCTCGGCGGTGGCGGGGTGGAGGACGGCCCATTGGTGGGCCAGCTCGAGGCGCCGTAGCTCGATCCGCCGGGACTCGACCTCGACGCGTGCGGCCAGGGCGAGCACGGCGGCGGGGTCGAGGTCTCCGACCTCATACCGCTCTTCGGGTGCCGTGCTCATGAGACGATCCAAGCATCGACCACCGACAGTGGTGGGCGCCAGAAGCCCTTGTCCACAAGGGTTCTGAGAGATTGTTGGAAGTACCTTTGGGTGGTGGTTTCGAGGCTCGTCGCTGGCGCTCCTCGCACCTCAACCACCGAGACGACGCGGGCTCCTGGCACCTCGACCACCGAGACGGGGGGCGGTGGGCGGGTCGGTCGGCGGGTTTCGAGACGGTTGCTGCGCAACCTCCTCAACCAGCGAGAGCGATGCGCAACCTCCTCAACCAGCGAGAGCGATGCGCAACCTCCTCAACCAGCGAGAGGGATGCGCAACCTCCTCAACCAGCGAGAGGGATGCGCAACCTCCTCAACCAGCGAGAGCGATGCGCAACCTCCTCAACCAGCGAGCAACGAGAGCCTGCTCGACCGGCGTGGGGCGGCCGCTTGAACCCTCCCGTACTCGCCGCCGTAGGGGTGGACAAGGAGCGAGGTGGGCATGAACCGAGGGTGGTGGGGGCTGGTGCGCGTCGCGGCGGGCGCGGCGGTGCTTGGGGTACTCGCGTGGCGGGTGGGTACCCAGCCCTTCGTGGCGGGTCTGCGCGCGGTGGGGCCGGGGTCGGTCGTGGCCGCGCTGGTGCTGGTCGCGGGCAGCACGTTGTGTGCCGCGCAGCGCTGGCGGCTCGTCGCTCGCGCGGCGGGCATCACGATCACGAGTCGCGAGGCCGTGGCGGCGTACTACCGCTCCCAGTTCCTCAACTCCGTGCTGCCCGGCGGGATCGTCGGCGACGTCCATCGGGCGATCGCGCACCGTACGGTCGGGTCCGTGGTGGTCGAGCGGGTGATGGGCCAGGCGGTGCAGGTGGCGGTGGGACTGCTGGTCGTGCTGGTCGCCTGGCCCGCGGACATCGCCCCCTCCACTCCCGTACTCGCCGCGAGCGCGGCCGGCGGCATCGTCCTCCTCGCCGGCCTCGTGCTCGTGCTCACGGACCGCAAGTACCTCGACGCCGAGACCGTCCCCGCCGTGCTTGCTCTCTCAGCCTTCGCCGCCGCGGGCCACGCGAGCGTCTTCCTCGTCGCGGCGCACGCCGTGGGCGTCGAGGCGGACAAAGGCACCCTCGCGGCGCTGGCGTTCGTCGTACTCGTCGCGGCCGCCCTCCCCATCAACATCGCGGGCTGGGGGCCTCGCGAGGGAGCGGCCGCCTGGGTCTTCGCCCTCGTGGGGCTCGGGGCCGCCACCGGGACGTCGGTCGCGACGGCGTACGGCGTGCTCGCCTTCGCCGCCGCCCTGCCCGGCGCGGCCCTGCTCCTCGTACGTCGCCCCGCTACGGCCGCGCAGCACCAGCGCGAGGTGGTGGTCGCACATGGCTGACCGTCCGTACATCCTGCTCAGCTGCGGCATCTCGATCGACGGGTACCTCGACAACGCGTCGAGCCAGCGTCTGCTGCTCTCCAACGACGCCGACCTCGAGCGGGTCGACACCGTGCGGGCCGCCAGCGACGCGATCCTGGTCGGGGCCCAGACCGTGCGGCAGGACAACCCGCGGCTGCTCGTGCGCAGCCAGGCCTGTCGCGACGAGCGCACCTCCCGTGGGCTACCGCCGACCCCGACCAAGGTGACGGTCACCAATGGCGCGCGGCTCGACCCGTCCGCTCGGTTCTTCTCCACCGGGGACACGGACAAGCTCGTGTACTGCGCCCGGCCGGCGTACGACGAGGCGCGCCGCCGCCTCGCAGACGTCGCCACCATCGTCGACGGCGGCCCGAAGGTGCGGATGCAGGGGCTGGTCGAGGACCTCCACGCCCGCGGTACCCGCCGGCTGATGGTCGAGGGCGGCGGCACGATCCACACGCAGTTCCTGACCGCCGGGCTGGCCGACGAGCTGCACCTCGTGGTCGCGCCGTTCTTCGTCGGCGACTCCCGGGCGCCGCGGTTCGTCGAGGACGGCCGTTTCCCCTGGAACAAGGACCGGCGCGCCGCCCTCGCCGACGTCCAGCGCCTCGGCGACGTGGTGCTCCTCCGCTACGCACTCTCGGACCGTTACGAGGACTGATGACCGCCACGATCCGCACCCAGGTCGACATCCCGCTGCGCTTCAGCGACGGGTACGCCGCCCGGGCCCGCGCCTTCACCTTCCACGGCCTCGTGGACGGTGGCGAGCACCTGGCCTTCCGTCTCGGCGAACGCCGCCTGGTCAGCCGGCGCGACGACAGCCCCACGCTCGTCCGCCTGCACAGCGAGTGCCTGACCGGCGACGTGTTCGGCAGCGACCGCTGCGACTGCGGACCGCAGCTGCGCGAGTCCGTGGAGCGGGTGGCCACCGCGGGCGGCGTCGTGCTGTACCTCCGCCAGGAGGGCCGAGGCATCGGCCTCTACGCCAAGCTCGACGCCTACGCCCTGCAGGACGACGGCCTGGACACCTATGACGCCAACCTGGCTCTCGGGTTCGGAGCCGACGAGCGTGACTACACGGTGGCGGCACAGATGCTCGCCGCGCTCGGCGTACGCCGTGTCGTCCTCCTCACCAACAACCCGGACAAGGTCGAGCAGCTCCGGGCTCTGGGCGTCGACGTGGCTGCCCGGGTGCCGACCGGCGTACACCTCAACGAGACCAATGCGGCGTATCTCGCCACCAAGGCCCGCCGACAGCGGCACGACCTGCAGCTACCCGCGATCTGAGGCCCACGCGCCGTGGAACACCTACCCGCGCGTAACGACGTGGGTTAGGTTTCCCTGCATCGGTTGCCCGCGGCGGCCCCCTGCCGCCCGACCGCAGTTACTTTCAGGGAGCTTCCATGCCCACCAAGATCGACGCCACCTTCATCGACTCGCTGCCGCCCAACGTCGCCGTGCAGTTCCTCGAGCGGGTGGCCAAGTCGCCGCAGCGCGAGGCGTTCCGATACCCGGCCGGCGACACCTGGACATCGGTGACCTGGAAGCAGGCGGGCGACGACGTCAGCAAGATCGCAGCCGGCCTGTTGGCACTGGGGATCCAGGCCGAGCAACGCGTCGGGATCTCCTCCGGAACGAGGTACGAGTGGATCCTGGCCGACCTCGGGATCATGTGCGCCGGTGCCGCCACGACCACGGTCTACCCCTCGACGAACGAGGAGGACACGGCGTACATCCTGGGCGACTCCGAGTGCCGGGTCGTGTTCGCCGAGGACGACACGCAGATCGCCAAGCTGACCGCTCGCAAGTCCGAGCTCCCGTCGGTGCAGAAGGTCGTCACCTTCGACGGAAAGTCGGACGGTGACTGGGTCATCAGCATCGAGGACCTCGAGAAGATGGGGGAGGCGTACCTCGCCGAGCACCCCGGCGTCATCGAGTCGACGGCCAAGGGCATCCGCGGCGACCAGCTCGCGACGCTGATCTACACCTCCGGTACGACGGGTCGGCCGAAGGGCGTGCGGCTGCGGCACAGCTCGTGGGTCTACGAGGGCGAGGCCATCCGGGCGCAGGAGATCCTCAGCGAGGACGACCTCGAGTTCCGCTGGCTGCCGATGGCGCACTCGTTCGGCAAGGTGCTGATGTCGACGCAGATGGCGTGCGGTTTCTCGGCCGCCATCGACGGACGCGTCGACAAGATCATCGACAACCTGGCCGTCGTACGCCCCACGTTCATGGGCGCCGCCCCGCGCATCTTCGAGAAGGCCCACGGCCGGATCATGACGATGCAGGCGGCCGAGGGCGGAGCCAAGGAGAAGATCTTCAACCAGGCCTTCAAGGTCGGTCTCCAGGTCGAGAAGCTCAAGCGCGAGGGCAAGTCGGTCCCGCTGCCGCTCTCCTTGCAGCACAAGCTCTTCGACAAGCTGGTCTTCTCCAAGATCCGCGACCGCTTCGGCGGCCGGGTGCGCTTCTTCATCTCCGGCGCCGCCGCCCTCAACCGCGACATCGCCGAGTGGTTCAACGCCGCCGGCATCGTCATCCTCGAGGGGTACGGACTGACCGAGACCTCGGCCGGTTCGTTCGTGAACCTGCCCAGTGACTACCGCTTCGGCACCGTCGGCCCGGTCTTCCCTGCCAGCCAGGTCAAGCTCGGCGAGGGCGACGAGGTGATGATCAAGGGCCCCGGCGTGATGGACGGCTACCACAACCTGCCCGAGGAGACCGCCAAGACGCTGACCGAGGACGGCTGGCTGAGGACCGGCGACAAGGGCGCCATCGACGCCGACGGGTACCTCCGCATCACCGGCCGGATCAAGGAGCTCTTCAAGACCTCGGGCGGCAAGTACATCGCCCCGCCGGCGATCGAGGCCAAGTTCAAGGCGATCTGCCCGTACGCCAGCCAGTTCATGGTCTTCGGCAACGAGCGCAACTACGTCGTCGCGCTCGTCACCCTCGACCCGGATGCACTGCCCGGCTGGGCCGCCGAGAACGGTGTCAGCGGTGACTACGCGGCGATCGTGAAGTCCGACGCCTGCCACCAGATGGTCGCGGGGTACGTCGACGAGCTCAACAAGAACCTGAACCGCTGGGAGACCATCAAGAAGTGGGAGCTGCTCGACCACGACCTCAGCGTCGAGTCCGGTGAGCTGACCCCGTCGATGAAGGTCAAGCGGAACGTGGTCGAGGACAACTACAAGGAGCTGCTCGACAACTTCTACGCCTAGTTCGGCGGTCGAGGAGGTTTCGCAGCAACCGTCACGAGACCTCGCAACTCATGGGGTCTGCGACAGGCGCTAGCGCGCCTTCCTCGACCAGCGAGCCTGCTGTCCGTGCTCGGCGGCGTCGGCGTCATCGCGCTGGCCGGGTGCGCCGCCGACGACTCCTCGACGAGCGCGGCCAACGCGGACCCGGGCGGCGCGCCGCGCGCTGGAGGGGGAGGCGGCTCCGACTCCACCGTCCAGGTCGCGGACGGCGAGATCCCGGAGGAGACGGCAGGTCCGTACCCCGGCGACGGCACCAACGGACCCTGCGACCGCGGCGGCAACTACCCGATGTACGACGGGGACGCCGTCGACGAGAACTACCTCCGCGGCGGCCAGGAGGCCGCCGACGACGGGACTCTGGAGTTCACGACGATCTTCCCGGCCTGCTACGCCGGCCGCTGGCCGCACATGCACTTCGAGGTCTACGAGTCCCTCGACGCCGCCACCAGCGGCAGCGGCAAGCTACGCACCTTCCAGCTCGCGCTCCCGCAGGACGTCTGCGAGACGGTCTACGCCACCGACGGGTACGAGCAGTCGGTCAGCAACCTCGCCCAGGTCAGCCTCGACAGCGACGGCACCTTCTCCGACGGGTACTCCCTGCAGATGGCCAAGCTCACCGGCTCCGTCGAGGCCGGGTACGTCGCGACGCTCAACGTGCCGGTCTAGAGCCGCGCGTCCGCTCGGTACCCCGCCCACAGCGGGCCGCCCGCGAGGTCCAGCACCACGTCGGCGAGGTCCGCCAGCGGCTCGCTGTTGCCGTCGAGGGCCCGTCTCAGGGCGTCGTGCAGGTCCGCGGCGTACGACGTGTGCTCGGCCAGGTCGAGCGCCGCGAGCTCGCGGACCAGCCACTTGCCAGTGCCCGTCCAACGCTCGTGGACCGCCAGCAGCAGCGCGGCGGTCTCGCGCCAGACCTCGACGGCCACTGCCCCGACCACCTCGGCCGGGCCGCCCCCGCGCAGGTCGTCGCGGAGGTCGGTGAGCGCGTAGCGGGCGAACGCCAGCGCCTCGGGCTCGAGCGGCCCAGGCCCCTCGGCCAGGACATGCTCGCAGTACGCGCGGACCTCGGCGCCGCCGTCGCCCTCGACGAGCGGCACGCCGAGGCCCACCAGCCGTGCCATCGTCGGCCGGCGGCGGGCCAGGTCCTTCTGGACGAAGTGCCGGATCGACGACTCCACGTGCACGAACAGTTCCACGGGCCAGCCTTCGTGGACCAACGACTCCCGATGGACGTCCACGTCGTCGAGAAGCACGGTGATGTCCAGGTCGGAGGTGTCCGTCGCCGTTCCGGTCGTCACGGAGCCAGCCAGCCACGCCTGCAGGGCGTCCGGATAGAGCTCCGCGACCAGAAGCTGCGCGGCAAGGAGGGGGTCGAGACGGTCCACGCCGCCAGTGTCGCGCGAGCGCGCCGGGCCGAGGGCACGCAACTACGGCAGTTCGTGAGGACGCCACGCTCAGCGCCTCGTGAAAGTGGCCCAACTGCCGTGGAGGGATGGCCGACAAGTTCAGGTTTCCCCGGCTGACCGGGGAAACCTGCGCCCCGGCCGATCAGTCGACCAGCTCGGTCGGCTCGGCGACGACGTCGACGAGGGCGCCGTTGCGTAGGACGGTGATCTCGATGCGGGAGCCGATGGCGTCGTCCAGCATCAGACGCTGCAGGGAGCCGGCGGTGCCGAGGGGAGTGCCGTTGACGGCGAGGACCATGTCGCCGCGGTGCAGGTCGGCGACGGCGGCGGGTGAGCCGTCGACGACCTCGACGACGCGGAGGGCCGTGCGCTGGCCGCTCCGGGAGGCCCAGGCGGGCGGCAGGGGAGCGGGGCTGGAGACGAGGCCGAGGTACGCGCGGCGTACGCGTCCGTCGTGCATCAGCTGGTAGATGATCCGGTTCGTCGTCGCGTTCACGGGCACTGCGAGGCCGAGGCCGACGCCGGCCACAGCGGTGTTGATGCCGACCACCCGGCCCAGGGAGTCGGCGAGGGCGCCGCCGGAGTTGCCGGGGTTGAGGGCGGCGTCGGTCTGGATGACGTCCTCGATCATCCGAGCGGTCGTGCGGCCGCGCGCGGGCATCGACCGGCCCAGTGCCGAGACCACTCCGGCGGTCACAGACCCGGCGAGCCCGAGCGGGTTGCCAACCGCGACGACCAGCGAGCCGACGCGCAGCGAGTCCGCGTCTCCGTACTCAGGGGGACTCGGCACCGAGCGGTCGGTGCGTACGACGGCCAGGTCGGACAGCGCGTCGGAGCCGACCACCTCGAACTTCGCCTCGGTCCCGTCCCCGAACTCGGCGGTGCCGGACGAGGCGGACCCGACCACGTGGGCGTTGGTGATCAGGTGGCCCTCCGCGCTGAGAACGACCGCGGAGCCGGCCGACTCGCCACGCCGGCCACGGATCCGCAGCGACGCCACCCGCGGCGTCAGGGTGTCCGCGACCCCGACGACGATCGCCGAGTAGGCGTCCAGGGGTTCCACGCGCCCATCCAACGCTCGGGGGACCGGGATCCGAAGGCCGTTCGCCGACAGCGCAACTCTGCTGCTTGGATGCAGCCATGCCGTCCGCGCTGCCCCCGGGCGACCCCGCCCCGGCCGACGGCGCCCTCCCCGAGGACGCGCTGGCCGAGCTCGGCCGCCGGCCGTTCGGTTTCTACGTGCACGTGCCGTTCTGCACGGTGCGCTGCGGCTACTGCGACTTCAACACCTACACCGCCGAGGACCTGGGCCGCACCGCCGAGACCCGCGGCGCGTCGCGGTCGACGTACGCCGAGGCCGCCATCGAGGAGGTCCGGTTCGCCCGCCGGGTGCTGGGCGACGTCGACGTACCGGTGTCATCGGTGTTCTTCGGCGGCGGTACGCCGACGCTGCTGAAGGCCGGGGAGCTCGGGGCCGTCCTCGCGGCGATCGCGGCGGAGTTCGGGCTGGCGCCAGGTGTCGAGGTGACCACCGAGGCGAACCCCGACAGCCTCGCGCTGTGGGACCTCGAGGAGCTCCGCCAGGTCGGCTTCGACCGGATCTCGTTCGGCATGCAGTCCGACGTACCTCACGTGCTCGCCACCTTGGACCGCACCCACGACCCGCTGCGCGTCCCGGCCGTCGTCAACTGGGCGCGGCAGGCCGGCTTCCGTCAGATCAGCCTGGACCTGATCTACGGGACGCCGGGGGAGTCGTTGGACGACTGGGAGAGCTCGCTCGACGCCGCGCTGGCGTGCGCGCCCGAGCACCTCTCGGCGTACTCCCTCATCGTCGAGGAGGGCACCGCGCTGGCCCGCCGGGTCGCGCGTGGCGAGCTGCCGATGCCGGACGAGGACGACCTGGCCGACAAGTACCTGATGGCCGACGAGCGACTCACCAAGGCCGGGCTGGACTGGTACGAGGTGTCCAACTGGGCTCGCGACGGGTCCGTCTGCCGGCACAACGTCGGGTACTGGACCGGCGCCGACTGGTGGGGCGTCGGCCCGGGGGCGCACTCGCACGTCGGTGGCGTGCGGTGGTGGAACGTCAAGCACCCGGCGGCGTACGCCGACCGCATCAACGCCGCGGTCAGCCCGGCGCACGCGCGGGAGGTGCTCGACGCCGAGACGCGACGGGTCGAGCGGGTCCTGCTCGAGGTGCGGCTGGTCGACGGCCTGCCGCTCGACACCCTGGACGGGGCCGGACGTGCAGCAGTCCCCGGCCTGGTCGACCGGGGACTGCTGGAGCGCGTGGGTCACGAGCGACTGGCGCTCACCATCCGGGGCCGGCTGCTCGCCGACGCCGTGGTGCGCGACCTGCTGCCGTGATCGTCAGCTGACGAAGCGCAGGGTCAGCGGGTAGCGGTACTCCTCGCCGTTGACGGCCTTGATCGAGCCCTGGATCAGGAAGACCAGCGCCGCGACGAGGAAGACCAGGCCGACGGGGATGACCACGAGGAGTCCGAGGCCGATCGTGACGATCGAGAAGAGGATCGCGGCCGCGCCGTAGATCAGCATCGAGATCTGGAAGTTCAGGGACTCGACCGCGTGCCTGCGGACGAATGCCGACTGCTGGCCGACCGTGAACATGATGGCCAGCGGGGCCAGGAAGCCCATCGCGAGCCAGGCGGCGACGAGCGTGCCCCAGTGCGAGGCGGCCGCCCAGTTGCGGTCGGTCTGGCTGACCTGCTCCGGGTGGGCGTAGGAGTAGGCGGGGGTCTCGGTCATCATGCTTTCTTCCTTCGTGAGTGGTTACCCACGACGTTAGACGCGCGAACGCTCCAGCGGGATCCGTAAAGGCCCTGATGTACCCCTGACCTAGGTCCCTGACCTTCGTTGGTCGAGCCGTCTCGAACCGCTCACTGGCTCGACCAGCGAAAAGTTCAGGTCACGAAGTCGATGAGCTCCTCGACCCGGCCGAGGAGGGCGGGCTCGAGGTCGGCGTAGGAGGAGACCCGGCCGAGGATGTGCTTCCAGGCGCGGGCGGTGTCCTCCTGGGTCTCGTGCGGCCAGCCGAGGCGGCGGCAGACCCCCTTCTTCCACTCCTCGCTGCGCGGCACGTCGGGCCAGCTCTCGAGACCGAGGCGCTCGGGTTTCACGGCGGCCCAGACGTCGACGTACGGGTGTCCCACGACGAGCACGTGCTGGCCCAGTGATGAGCGGCGCACCTCCTCGGCGATCCGGCTCTCCTTCGATCCCGCGACCAGGTGGTCGACCAGGACGCCGACGCGGCGTTCGGGACCGGGCCGGAAGTCACGGAGGTGGCCGGCGAGGTCGTCGACGCCGGCGAGGTACTCGACCACGACGCCCTCCACCCGGAGGTCGTCGCCCCACACCTTCTCGACCAGCTCGGCGTCGTGACGCCCCTCGACGAAGATCCGGCTGGCCCGGGCGACGCGGGCGTGCGCGCCGTGCACGGCCACCGACCCGGACGCCGTACGCGTCGCCTTCATCGGCCCTTGGCGGACGGGAGCGCCGAGGATCACCGGGCGGCCCTCGAGCAGGAAGCCGGGGCCGAGCGGGAAGGTACGCCGCTTGCCGCGCCGGTCCTCCAGGGTCAGCGTGTCGAGGTCGCGGTCGACGGCGACGATCTCGCCCACGAAGTCGGTCATCACCTCCTCGACCACGGCGCCGAGCTCGGCGATGGCCGGGACGGCGCGACCGTTCTTCGGCGCGCGCCAGTCGGTGGCCAGGACGTCTTGCCCGTAGCGGTCCGTGGGGGAAGGCACCCGTCAACGCTAGGAGCCGACGAGTGCCGGGACGGTCAGGACGCGCCGTCGTCGTCCTCTGAGTCGGGGGCGACGGGCTGGTCGTCCTCGTCCCGATCGAGGCCGTCGATGTGCGGGTCGCCCATGTCCTGACGCTCGGCGTCGGGGTCGTCGGTGGCCTCGGCGAGGGGGTTCTCGTCACCCGGCTGGAGGTCCTCGGGGAGCTTCTCGTCGGGCACGGACACGTCGGCGTACTCGCTGTCGGGCGTCTCGCTCATGTCTCGGGTCTACAGCGCTGGGAGGGCCCCGGCAACACCCCTCGGGTCGAACTTCGGTGTCGTTCCTGCCGCTTTGTGCCGGTTGCAACCCCCACTAACCGCAGTGATACCCGGTCGACCGGGTGTCACTGCGCCCCGGTCTCAGACGAGGGGGAGGCGCTTCTGGCTGCTCGGCAGGTGCTCGTACCCCCGGCGGACGGCGCGGGCCAGTGCCTCCCGCGGGAAGGGCCACTCGGCGTCGGCCAGGGCGTCGTCGACGGGTACGCCGCGGGTGGCGAGGTCGCGGATCGTCTCGGCGACGATGCCGATGTCGTTGCGCTGCTGCTCGACGTACTCGCGGTCGACGACGGCACCGTGGCCCGGGACGACGACGGTGGCCCTCGTGCTCAGGCTCAGCACGGTGTCCAGGGAGAGCGGCCACTCCATGGGGAAGCAGTCCTCGCCGAAGCCGGGCGGGCTGCCCTCCTCCACCAGGTCTCCGGCCAGCACCACGTCGGCGTCCGGCACGCGGACGACGAGGTCGCCGGCGGTGTGGCCGCGGCCGGGGTGCACCAGGTCGACGTGCCTGTCGCCGAGGTCGAGGGAGATGGCGGAGGAGAAGGTGCGTTCGGGGACGACGATGGCGGTGGCGGCGGTGGCTGCATACCGCGGGTCGTCCTCCTGCGCGGCCGCGGCGCGTACGTCGGCGGCGTGCCCGGGCATCGTCTCCGCGGCGGTCTCGTGGCAGATCAGCTCGGCGCCCTCGGCCTGCAGCACCCCGTTGCCGAAGGTGTGGTCCCAGTGCTCGTGGCTGTTGACGGCGAACAACACGGGCAGGCTGCTCACCCGACGCAGGTCGGCGACCACCTCACGGGCCAGCTCGGCGGAGGCTTGCGTGTCGAGGACCAGGAGCCCGGCCCCGCCCGCCACGACCGAGACGTTGACGTCCAGCCACGGGTAGCGGGCGACCCACACCCGGTCGGCCACTTCCTCGAACCCGGTCACGTCGGCCGAGCCTAGTAGGCTTGGCACTCACAACCGACGAGTGCCAGAGACGACCGCAGCGAGGAGGGTGAGCCGTGCAGGACGACCGCAAGCTCGCCGTCCTCCGGGCGATCGTCGAGGACTACGTCGCCACCCAGGAGCCGGTCGGCTCCAAGGCGCTGGTCGAGCGGCACTCCCTCGGCGTCTCGCCGGCCACGGTGCGCAACGACATGGCGGCCCTGGAGGAGGAGGGGTTCATCACCCAGCCCCACACCAGCGCCGGGCGGATCCCCACCGACAAGGGCTACCGCCTGTTCGTGGACCGCCTGACGACCCTCAAGCCGATGAGCGTTGCCGAGAAGAGGGCGATCGCGTCGTTCCTCGACGGTGCGGTGGACCTGGACGACGTGGTGCACCGCTCGGTGCGGCTGCTCTCACAGCTGACCCACCAGGTCGCCGTCGTGCAGTACCCCACCCTTTCCCGCTCGACCGTCCGCCACGTCGAGCTGGTGGCCCTGGTCCCGACCCGCGTGCTGGTCGTGCTCATCCTCTCGACCGGCCGGGTCGAGCAGCGCCTGGTCGAGCTGGAGCAGGACATGGCCGAGGACGACCTGGCCACGATCCGGTCCACCGTGCACCGGGCGGTGATCGGGCAGACGATCGCGGAGGCGCTGACGGCGCTGCGCGCGCTCGAGCAGGCCGATCCGCCCACCGCGTCCTTGGTGGCGACCTTGGTGGACGCGATGTCCGACCACCGCTCCGACGAGCGGGTGGTGGTGGGTGGCGCCGCGAACCTCGCGAGGTACGGCGACTCGTTCGACCTCGACGTACGCCCCCTGCTCGAGGCCCTCGAGGAGCACGTGGTGCTGCTCAAGCTGCTCGGGGAGGCACACTCCGGCGGCGTGCTGGTGCGCATCGGCCACGAGGGCCCCTATGAGGAGCTGTCCTCGACGAGCGTGGTGTCGACCGGCTACGGCCCGGGAGACGAGGCGATGGCCAGCCTGGGCATCGTGGGGCCGACCCGCATGGACTATCCGGGGACGATGGTCGCCGTGCGCGCCGTCGCCCGCTACGTCTCACGCATCCTCGACGAGGCGTGAGTTGAACACGAAGGACGACCGTTGAGCCACGACCCCTACGAGCTGCTCGGTATCCCGCACGACGCGGACCCCGAGGCGATCAAGAAGGCCTACCGCCGCTTGGCGCGGCAGCTGCATCCCGATGTGAACCCCGACCCGGAGACCCAGGAGCGGTTCAAGGAGATCAGTCGGGCCTACGAGATCCTGTCCGACCCGCAGAAGCGGGCGGTCTACGACCGCGGCGGTGACGTCTTCGGCGGCATGGGCGGCGCCGGCTTCGGCCAGGGAGCCGGGTTCTCCTTCACCGACATCATGGACGCCTTCTTCGGCGGCACTGCGGCCGGCGGTCCCGGGGGAGCGGCGCGCGGTCCTCGACCGCGGACCCGGCGCGGCCAGGACGCCCTGATCCGGCTGGAGATCGAGCTCGCCGAGGCGGCGTTCGGTGTCGCCCGGGAGCTGAAGGTCGACACCGCCGTGGTCTGCACGACCTGCCACGGCGAGGGGACGGCGCCTGGGTCGCAGCCGGTCATGTGCGAGACGTGCCATGGGGTCGGCGAGGTGGCCCACGTGCAACGGTCGTTCCTCGGCGAGATCCGCACGCTGCGGCCGTGCGCGGCCTGCCGGGGCTACGGCTCGGTCATTCCGGACCCGTGCCGCGAGTGCTCCGGCGACGGGCGGGTCCGGTCGCGACGCACCTTGACGATCAAGATCCCCGCCGGCGTCGACACCGGCACCCGCGTCCAGCTCGCCGAGCAGGGCGAGGTGGGCCCGGGCGGCGGCCCCGCCGGTGACCTGTACGTCGAGATCCACGTCGCACCGCACCCGACGTTCACCCGCGAGGGCACCGACCTGCACACGACGGTCGCCGTACCCATGACGGCGGCGGCGCTCGGTACGACGCTGACCCTGCCCACCCTCGAGGCCGACCTTGCCGAGGGTGAGGGCGAGACGGAGTCCGCTGTGGAGACGTCCTTCGAGCTCGAGATCCGTCCGGGCAGCCAGTCCGGATCGACCCAGACCATGCGCGGGCGCGGTGTCCCGGGGCTCCGCGCCGGCCGCGGGGACCTGGTGGTGACGGTGCTCGTCGAGACGCCGACCAAGCTCGACCCGCGCCAGGAGGAGCTGCTCCGCGAGCTGGCGGCGATCCGCAACGAGGAGAAGCCGACCGGACACGTGCGCGCTGAGACGCGCGGGATGTTCGGTCGCCTGCGCAACGCGTTCAACGGGCTCTGAGCCGGTCCATGTCGCTCCCGGTCCACTGGGTCGCGTCGCTCGACGACGCGGCGGTGGGCTCGGTGGTAGAGGTGGGAGGCGACGAGGCCCATCACGCCGTCGCCGTACGTCGCCTGCGGGCCGGCGAGTCCGTCGTGCTGACCGACGGCCGCGGCCGGTCGGTGGCGGGTCCGGTCGCATCGACGGGCAAGAGGGCGTTCGCGGTGACCGTCGCGTCGGTCGACACCTCTGCCAGACCGGCCCCGTCGGTCACGGTCGTGCAGGCGATCCCCAAGGGGGACCGCGGCGAGCTCGCCGTGGAGATGCTGACCGAGGTCGGCGTCTCGCTCGTGGTGCCGTGGGCCGCGTCGCGGTCGGTCGCGGTCTGGAAGGGCGAACGGGCCCAGAAGTCGCTGGCCCGCTGGCGGGCGACGGCTCGGGAGGCCTCGAAGCAGGCCCGCCGGTCGTGGTTCGCCGAGGTCGGCGAGCCGGCGACGACCGCGGACATCACCGCGCTCGTCGACGCCGCCGACCTGGCCGTGGTGCTGCACGAGGAGGCGACCGTCCCGCTCGCGTCCCTGGACGTGCACGGCGCAGGAACGATCGTGGTGGTGGTCGGGCCCGAGGGTGGCCTCAACGAGCAGGAAGTCGCGACCTTCGAGCGCGCCGGCGCGCACGCCGTACGCCTCGGCTCGGAGGTGCTGCGCACGTCGACTGCGGGGGTGGCCGCCGTGGCCGCCCTGCTGTCGCGGACGCCGCGCTGGCGGTGAGTTGGGGTCGGTCTGGGGTCACTGGCCGAGGTCCACATCGGCGAGGATCGCCTCGGCGTCGAGGCCGGACGTCACGAGGCCCTCGAGCTCGGCCAGCGCCTCGGTCGAGACGCGCTTGGCCTGGCGTCCGACATAGGGACGGCGCTGCGGGTCGGTGGGTCCGATGGGCGCGCTGGTGCCGTCGGTGGGCGCGGTCGGGTGAGGAGACGGGTCGGGACCGGGCGACGGCTCGGGCCTCGGGAGCGCCACCGTGGCGCGAAGCGCAGCAGCCTGCTCGTCGAACCAGCTCCTCAGCTCGGCCAGCGACTCGCGCGAGAGGCGGCGGGTACGGTCGGCGACCACGACGACCTGGAAGGCCGCCGAAGCAACCCGGCAGCCGGTGCACGCAGCCGTCACCGCGATGGCCCGGTTGTTTGGAAGCGCCTCGGACCCGCCGGGCAGCACGACCACCTGGACGGAGAGCGCCGCACCGGTGCAACCCTGGCAGGCCTGCGTCCACGCGACCGCGGAGTTGTCGAACCGAGCCTGCTTCGCGCGCGACGCATAGACGATCTGGAGCGCGGTGCTCTCCCCGACGCAGCCGTCGCAGGTGGCAGACGTGGTCGCCGCGACGTCGGCCTTGACGTTCCAGTCGCGGACCTTGAGCTCGTCGAAGGCGGCATCGCTGACGACCATCTGGGCCGTTGTCGGCTGGGCACTCGCCAAGAGGTCGAGGTTGCGCGGGTCGGGGTCCGGGTAGGCGCCGGGTGAGGCGTAGTCCATGCCGGCGACGAGCAGGACTGCGGCGATGACGACGCACGGCGCGGCGGAACGCACCCTCATGACGGGTCGCCCATCTGGACGAAGTTGTCCGCGACGGCTGCGGCGACGTCCACGAGGCTGTCCCGGGTCGCTCGGCGGAGGGAGGACATGTCGGTCAGGGCTCCTTGCTCGAGGGCGTCGTCCCACGGGACGGTCACCACGTGTCGGCACCGCTTCTCGAAGTGACGTCGCATCAGGTCCGGCGGCGCGGCACCGCGGCGCTGGGCGTTGACGACGACGACCGCACGGGCGACGAGGTCGTCGAACCCATGGGCGTCCATCCAGTCCAGGGTCAGGGCGCCCGCCCGGCCACCGTCCAGGCCCGAGCGAACCACGAGCACGACCTGGTCCGCCTCGGTGAGCAGGCCCTGGTTGGCGCTGTCGAGGATCCCGGTGCCCGTGTCGAGCACGATCAGGTTGTAGAAGCGGTCGAGCAGCACGACCAGCCGGTGGTAGTCCTCCCGGTCCAGCGCCATCCCGATGCCCGGGTCGTCGTCGGAACCGAGTACCTCCAGTCGGGACTCGGCCGCCTGCGAGGTGTAGGAACGCAGCGCGGCATAGCTGGTGATCTGGTCCAGGTCGCGCAGCACGTCGGTGATGTTCCGGCCGTGCGGAGGTGCCACCCGGTGGGCGAGGTTGCCCGCATCGGGGTTCGCGTCGACGGCGATGACACGGTCGCCGCGGAGCATTGCGAAGGTGCTGCCCAGCGCCAGCGAGATGGTGGTCTTGCCGACGCCGCCCTTGCGGCTCATCACCACGACGCGACGCGATCCCGAGATCGGGGTGCGCAACCGTCGCTCGAGCTCCGCGCGCTGCTGCTCGGCCGCGCTCGGACCCGGGTTGACCACGTGGGCGCTGCTCTCGTAGACAGCGCGACGCCAGCCCCTGTGGGGTGTCGGAACCGGCGCGGCGTACATGATCGCGTCGGTGAAGTCCGCCGCGGACAGGACGGCCGGTGGCACGGCCGCGAGCCGCTGGGTGTCCGTGAGCTCGGTACTCATGCTGTGCTCCTTCCCGCGGGCCTTGGCCGCGGCCTGCCCGCGCACGAGCGTGACGAGGGTGTCGGTGGTTCGCCACAGCACGACCGTCATCCCCGCCAGCGGGACCAGGATCAGTGCGATCGACACGACGGCCAGGGCCATGGCCGCCCAGTCGCGGCGCTCCCAGGCCACGTCGAAGACCAGCTGTTGCAGCCGGATGCCTTCCCGGCCGGCGGCGACGAGGTCCGGCAGGTGCCAGATGGTCCACACCAGCGCAGCCGTCAGCAGCGGCACGACGACCAGCACCCAGCCGGTCACGAACCGGCGTGCCTGGGGCCTCAGCTCGGTGACGCGCGGATCGGGAGGTTGCCCCGGCCGGAGGGAGCGCAGCACCGGTCCGACCCTGGCGAACAGGTCGGGTACACCGGCCAGGTCCGAGAGGATGTAGTAGCCGTCGAACCGCACGACCGGGATGAGCTGCTGCAGCATTTGCAGCTGCAGCCCCAGCGCGGTCAGCAGCCACAGACCGCTCCCGGTGGCGACGTACAGGAGTGCGAACGCCAAGACGGTCAGCACGTTGAAGTAGAGGCCGCCGAGATCGGTGCGCACCCGGCCCGCGCGCCCGAGTCGGTAGGAGTCGGTGACGTCGGTGTAGAAAGCCGGGAAGACGATGTAGACACCGACGCCGATCTCTCCTGGATGGGCGCCCCCGTAGCGGCAGGCGCCCGCGTGGCCGAGCTCGTGGACCACGGCTGACGCGACGAGCAGGCCGTAGATGAGCAGGGCCGTCGTCGGAGTGGCGAGTACCTGGGTCAGGGCTTGCCAGAAGTCACCTCCCACGACGAGGGCAACATCGGCGACGACCAGGGCCACCAGGGCAGCAACGACGACTGGCGGCCAGAACATCGGTCGCAACATGCCGGCCACCACGTGCGTGCGGTGCGCCGTGAGAAGGGTGGCCTTGAGAGTCAGGGCCAGGAGGGGCCTGGCCTTCGTCGGGCTGGTCGGTTCCTCCGCGTCGCCCGCCAGCAGCAGGCCGAGCGGCTCGAGACGGGTCGTGACGAGGTGGTGGAGACCCTCGGTCGTGAGCGTCCGGCCGTACCTCTCACTGACGGCCGTGGCGACGTCGGCGGCGGGACGAGACGGGTCGGCGTGGACGACGACCAGGTGGAGCAGCTCGGAGAGCTGGACCACTTGGTCGTCAGCGCGCCGGACCAGGTACGTCGGGTCGCGCATCCCCGAGCCCTGTACCTGCCCCAGGAGCTGCAGGCCGGCGGCCTGCCGCCATCGGGCCTCGTCGGCCCGCGATGGGGTGGCGCGGTGGTCTGCAGTCGTGAGGTTCATCGCTCTGGTGTGCTCTGGGTGTAGGAGCGAGGACGGCGGGCGCGCCAGAGCAACACACCCGCCGCCTGTCTCGATCAGGGCATCTGGACCCCGGCGAGGTACTGCATCGCGACCGCGTTGGCCTGCGAGTTGATGGTGGCGGCGTTGACGGCGATGGCGAGGTTGACGCCTGCGACGACGTTCACGCAGGCGAAATAGCACGTCAACGTCTCGCGGCGAGGCAGTGCCATTGCCATCTGGGCGTCGAGGTCAGCGGTAGAAACCTCAGGTCGGATCATTTCCGTTCACCCCTTCCTCCGAGAGCTCGGGTGTCGAGGCGTGGCCCCCGCGAAGGGGGCCACGCGCGACGGATCAGCTCTGGGTGACGACGATCGTCTGGACGGCTGCGCTGTTGGCCAGCGATCCCAGCGACGCGGCGTTGAGTGCCAGCGACGAGTTGGTCGCAACGATCCCGGCCCAGTTGCTGCCGAAGACGTTCATGGTCTCCCGGGTCGGAAGCAGCTCGATGTGCTCGGCCTCGAGTTCAGTGAAGTTGAGTTCCCGCATGGTGTTCACCTCCCCCCATGAAGTGGTGCGCGCGGACGTGGTGCGCGAGAGGAATTGGACCCACCCGGGGCGTGACGGCAGCGTGACAACCCCGTCCGATCACGCTCCCGGTCTAGACCACCCTCGCCCGGTCACGCGGCGTGTGGCGATGATGGGGGGTTAACCCCCTGCCGGCTGCAGAGCCTCAACTCGCCCGGCGTGCTAGCGGTCCATGGCGTGCGGTCTGTACTCCGGGAGGGGAAGCGCTTCCGGGAGGCTGGCCATGCCAGAGGGGGAGAGTGCATATCGGCGCCGCACCAGCCTGCGCCTGCTCGGGGGTTGGCTGCTCGTCGACAACGGGGCCGAGCTGCGGCTCAGCCATCGCGAGCAGCGGCTGGTCGCGCTCCTGGGACTGAGCGGTGAGCGGGCCCGGCCGCACGTGGCCGGCCTGCTGTGGCCCGAGAGCACCGACGAGCGAGCGCTCGGGAGCCTGCGCCGGGCGGTGATGCAGACCCAACACGCTCGGCCTGGCCTGTTGCACGCCGGGCGCGCCTTCGTCGGCCTGGACCCGGACATCGACGTCGACGTGGCGGAGGTCTGTCGCGCCGCGGAGGTCTCCGAGCTTCCCGAGTCCGACGACGAGCAGTCCCGCCTGCTCTCACTGCTCAGCGGTCCGGAGCTGCTGCCCGGCTGGTACGACGACTGGGTCCTGGCCGAGCGCGAGAGCCTCGGGCAGATGCGGCTGCGTGCCCTCGACCGGATCTCGCGGCAGGCGCTGGACCGTGGAGAGCTGGAGCTCGCCATCGACGCAACCCGGTCCGCGACCGAGATCGAGCCCTATTCGGAGGCGGCTTGCGAGGTCGCTCTGCGCGCGCACCTGGCACGAGGAGACCTCGCCGGTGTGGTGGCGGAGTTCCGGCGCTATCGCGAAGCCACGTGGGAACACGTCGGGGTCGCCCCGTCGGACCGGATCCTGGAGCTGGTCGAATCAGCCGTCGGGACGAACCGCGTCGGGGACGCCACCTCCGTTCCGCACGCACCGCCACCGGCACCTCCACCGGCACGCCTCCCGGCTCCACCTGCTGCCCCTCCACCACCACCGGCCCGGCAACCGACCGTCCTCCCCGACGTCGCCACGCCGCCTCCCGGTCCGGCTCGAGAGGTGCCCACGACTGGCGGCAGCGCGCGTGTCCTCGTGGGGCTGGTCGGAGCGGCGGTGCTGCTGCTCGGCGTGTCCCTCGTGGTGGCCATCGGCGGCCCTGACCGAGGCGAAGGTGGACCGGAGGCCGGCACCCTGACGACGGGATCGAGGGACCAGTCCGGCCGCCTCGGCGGCGCGGGGGACGGCGGCAACGTCCTGGACCGGGTGGGGCAAGGGCTCAGTGTCCAACCGGCCGGCGCGTTGCCCGGCGTGGCCAGGTTCGTCTTGAGTGCGGCCTCCCTGCCGGCATCGGTCAAGCTCACCATCAAGGGCACCACAGGTGCTCCCATCGTCCGGACCCTGCTGGTGACGAGCCGCGACGGACGTCGGGTCGTCCTGGAGGGCCTGCCCGCGGGTTGGGCATCGTGGAGGGCCACGTCGCCGGACGTCGACCCCGTGTCCGGCCGGGTGTGGGTCCCACCACCCCCCACCTCGCCCACGGCGACGTCGACGCCCACCGCCACCGAGGACCCCACCCCGTCGCCGCGGCCCAGCCCGTCGGACCAGCCAACTCCGACTCCTGAACCCAGCCCGACTCCGCAGCCAACTCCGACTCCTGAGCCCAGCCCGACTCCGCAGCCCAGCCCGACTCCGCAACCCAGCCCGACCGCTCAACCCAGCCCGACCGCTCAACCCAGCCCGACCGCTCAACCCAGCCCGACCGCACAGCCCAGCCCGACTTCCCAGCCCCACCCGACCGGGAACCCCACGGATCCCGGCACGGTGGCACCGCCTCCGGTCGGGTGAGGAGGCAGACCATGCCCGAGAACGCCCGCATATCGCTCGCCTGGCGGCCGACCTTGCTCATGGCTCTTCTGCTCGTCGCGGCGGGCCTGCCGGCGGTGCACCAACGTTCCGCCGACGCCGCACCGGTCGGGGCGTCGTCCGCCGTGCACCGGGCGCATCGATGGACCGGCTACCGCATCCCACGCAACGGCCACGCCGACGGCGGCTGGATGGGCGGCTACAGGATCGGCGACACCCCCATCTTCGTGGTCACGCCGACCAGACACCCGAACCGACGCGGCTACTACGCGGCGCGCGCCGAAGCAGACCTCGACAAGTCCCGAGGAGCCTCGCGTCGGGCGACCACGCGGGCGGCATGGGTGCTGTCCAAGTACGGCGGCTACAAGGACGCCCTGCAGGCTGCCGCCGTCGACGCAGTCGTGTATCACCTGCTGGCAGGCGGCCGGTGGCGGATCGGCCACCCGCGCGGGACGGCCCGGATCCAGCACAGCGGCGACCCGGCATCGGTGCGGAGGTTCGCCAAGATCATGCTGGTACAGAGCCGCAAGTTCGCGGGCGTCTACCGGGTGACGGTGACGGCCACCAGCGCCGACGTGGGCGGCACGATCGCGGTGACGGTCAAGGTCACCGCCGGCCACCACCGACCCGCCTCGGGGCTCCCGGTCGCGGTGTCCATGCCCGGCGCCGCGACGGTCCACGCCGTCAGCGGTGACGACGGCCGGGCGGTGTCACGATTGCCGGCGACCCAGCAGGGCTGGCAGGACGTCACGGCCAGCGTCGGCCAGGTGCCCGAACACCGCCTCTACCTGCGCAAGCCGGTCAGACGCGGCCAGGCCGCGGCCGCCGAGGGAGGAGTCCGGCGGACGGTACAGGCGAGCGCTCGCACCGCCGTGCGAGGGCCGCAGACGATGTCGTTGCAGGCCACTCCCGACAACCTGGTCGTCGGCGGTCAGGCCGCCGTGACTGCGACGGTCGCCGGGGACGGCAGCCCGCGTCAGGCGACGGCTGCCCTGCTCGGGCCGTTCCAGTCCGCGTCCGCGGCCGTCTGCTCCGGCCCGCCGGTCGGCACGACGACCATGACGGTGGCAGGTGTCGGGAGCTACCGCCTGCCCGCCCTCGCTCCGTCCGCCGGCGGCTTCTACGCGTGGCAGGTCACGGTGGACGGCACCGCCATCAGTCTGCCGGTGACCGCCTGCGGCGCCGTCACCAGGGTCCGGGCACGCACGACGACGACGATCCTCAGCCAGCCCACCGCGACGGTGGGCGACAACGTGCAGGTCCAGGTGACCGTGTCGGGGTTGCCCTTCGCGGATGCGGTCGGTGGGAGCGTCACGCTCTTCGGGCCCTACGCGAGCGAGGTCGCAGCGCAGGCGGACCAGTGCGGAACGAGTGCCGGGGGGCCGACAGCCTTCTCGCACCCGCAGGGAAACGGAACGTTCTACTCACCGACCATCCAGATCCCGGCGTCGGGCCCGTACTACGCGTGGCGGGTGTCGATCAACCCGGGCGACCTGTGGCTGGGCTCGTCGTCACCCTGCGCGGCGCCCGGAACCCTGACGAACGTGCCGTAGGAGGACGGCCAGAAGTCGGCGTCGTGGGCGACTCATGCGTGAGCAGCGCCGAGACCCGGTCGAGCTCCCCGTTCAGCTCGCTCTTCTCGGTCCGCGACAGCGAGCGGAACAGCTCGACCACCACCGGCCGCCCGTCCTCGACCCGCCACAGCCCCTCCAGCCAGCCGTCGACGAACACCGTCGAGGACATCCCGCCGTTCACGCCCATCCAGCGCTTGCGCTTGGCGGGGTCCGTGACCCGGTCGCGGCCGGCGTGGGAGAGCCAGACGTTGTCGTAGACGCCGAGCAGCCGCACGGGGGCCGGCGTGTCCTCGGCGACGAGCTCCCCGGAGGGGAGGTCGACCAGCTTCTTGCCGGCAGCATCCGTGTGCCGGACCAGGTCGGCCATGTCCGCGATGACGGCGGGGATGCCGCGGACCCCGGACCAGGCGGTGACGTCCGCGGCGGAGGCGGGACCGTACGCCGCGAGGTACCGCCGCACGATCGCCGCCGGGTCGGGGTCGGCGAGCGGCCGGCCGACCCAGCTGTCGACGAAGTCGTACACCACGCCGCCCGACTGCTTCCAGCACCCTCGTGGCGGGAGCTGGGCCAGCGGAGCGGCGACGCGGGCCAGGGACCCGAGCGCGTGCGGGGGCACGTCGGGGTACGTCGCGGTCAGCGCCTCGCCGAGCTGCTTCACGGGCAACGGCCCGTCCGCCAGCACGGCCCGGAGGGCGACCACGAACTCGTCGACCTCCAGGTGCAGGGCGGCCGTGATGTTCTGGCTGACCCGTCGCTCGTACTCGTGGATGGGCCTGGTGAACTGCCGCAACGTGACCGCGTCGTCGGCGACCAGCAGGTGCACCGTGCTGCGCATCGTCAGCAATCGCACCAGGGACCGGTCCTCGAGCCCGCGGGTGACGTCGTACGGGTCGAAGGTGTCCAGGCGGGCGGCGAGGCCGACGTACGGCGGCAGGTTGTCCTGCGCCTGCATCCCGACGAGGTGCTCGACCATCGCGGGGACGGTCGAGGTGGCGCGCTCGAGCAGGTACTGGCGCGCGAGCAGGGTGCGGTTCAGCGTCCGGGCCGAGAGCTCCACGCCGCGAGCGTAGGGGCTACTCGACGACGACGGTGCGCGTGTCGACGTCCGGGCCCTTGCCCTCGCCGCCGGACGGGTCGTCGTTCATCGCCACGAACGTGTAGGTGCCTGGGACGACGCCCGTGAGGTCGACGTCGGCCGTCCACGAGAAGAGCTTGTCGACCTCGCAGCAGCCCTCGGCGGTGCCGAAGTCGTTGGCCACGACCTGGCCGCTGTCGTCACGCAGCTCCCAGGTGAAGGTCGCCTCGAAGGCGTTGTTGACGCCCGACGCGGTGAACGAGCCACTGACCTGCTGGCCCTCCTCGGGTGAGGTGATGCTCATCTGGGACAGCACGTCGGAGCCTGGGGCGTTGCTCAGCGGCTCGGAGGCCGGCTGGCCGAGGACCTGGTCGGTGCGCTGGCCGTCGATCAGGAGCTGAACCCCGGCGCGGGTCTGGGCCGCGCCCTGGACGCTGTAGATGACCTGCTGGACCGCGAGGTTCGCGTCGCGCTTCGACACCCCGGCCGGCCGGTCGTGGAGGGCCGAGCCGTCCGGGCCGGTGAGGTCGACGGTGATCACGTCGCCGTCGTATGAGGCGGTGGCCTGCGTGCCGGCCGGCCAGAGCGAGCGGTAGTCGGGATCGCGCGACGGGCCCGCCACGGCAGCCTGGGCAGCCTGGGCGACCGGGTCCGCGCCGATGCCGGGCTGGAACTCGCGGAAGAGGACGGTGCCGCGCGGCCCGTCGCCGGCGAAGTACACCGGGACGGCCGACTCGACGGGCAGGCCCGACGGCGAGGTGTCTGCGGTGGTCGGGGTGTCCGTGGGTGACTGGCTCGCCGACGGGTCCTTGGTCGCGTCGGGCGCCGAGGTCTGGGCCTGCCCGGCGGCCGGAGTGGAGGAGTCCCCGTTGTTGAGCTGGGACACGACGGCGATGGCCACGATGACGGCGGCGGTGCCGGCGACCGCGCCGGTGACGGCGTACAGCCAGTTGCGTGGGTTGCTGCTCATGGGGTTCTCCTTGCGGGTGCGGGAACGGATCGCGGTCAGGCCCTCGCCGGGCTCGATGCTGTCTGCGGCCTGGGAGATCAGCTCCGAGAGCCGGGCGTCGTACCTGGGGTCGAGGCGTGGGTCGTCAGTCATGCGGGTCCTCCAGGTGGTCCGCGAGGTGGTCGGCCAGGGACTCGCGGAGGGCGGCCGCGCCGCGCGAGGCGTGGCTCTTCACCGCCCCGCGGCTGATGCCGAGGGTCTCGGCGATGTCTGCCTCGGAGAGGTCGACGTAGTAACGCAGGGCGAGTACCTCCCGCTGGCGGCGGGGGAGCGCGGCGAGTGCGTCCAGGACCGCCTCCCGCCGGGAGGTCTCCAGGAGGGCCTCGTCGGCTCCGCGTACGGCGGTCGGTGGCGGCTGGCGCTCCGCGTGCGTCCGCACCACCTTGAGGTGGCGCAGCCGAGACCGCGAGCCGTTGACGACCGCCCGGCGCAGGTAGGCCAACGCCCGGTCGGGGTCGCGGATGCCGTCCCAGCGGCGGTGGATCGCCACGAACGCGTCCTGCACGACCTCCTCGGCCGTGCCGACGTCGCGCACGAGCAGGGCGCTGAGCCGGACCAGGGACCGCCAGTGGGCGGCGTACAGCTGCTCCACGGCGCCGTTTGCGTCCGTCTCGTGCCAGGCGGGGGCCGGGCTCATCGCACCCGCCATCGCATGAACAGTCACGCTAGACCGACGCCTGACCCTCGCCCGGGGTTTACCTCGGCATGTCCGTGTGAGGATGGGGCATGGCCATCGACCCCGACTGCCTGTTCTGCAGGATCGTCGCGGGCGAGATCGCTGCCGACGTGGTGGCGCGGACAGACACGGCGGTGGCCTTCCGTGACCTCAACCCGCAGGCGCCGACCCACGCCCTGGTCGTGCCCCGGAACCACCACCCCGACGCCGCCGCCCTCGCGGATGCAGAGCCCGGGGCTGTCGCGGAGCTGGTCCGGGTCGCGCGCGACGTGGCCAAGGGCGATGGTCTGGACGAGTACCGGCTCGTGTTCAACACCGGCGCCGAGGCGGGTCAGACCGTGTTCCACACCCACCTGCACGTGCTCGGCGGGAGGGCGATGACATGGCCACCTGGATAGGGGCCACCGGGATAGGGGCCACCGGGATAGGGGCCACCGGGACAGGGGCCACCGGGACAGGGGCCACCGGGATGAGGGTCTCGACGCTGGCGGCTGCCGGCGCGGTGCTGGCGCTCGTGCTGGCCGCCTGCGGAAACGGCGGTGAGAGCGAGGCCGGCCCGGCGGCGCCCGCGCCGGGCACGTCTCAGCCGGCCGATCCGACGACGGCGGCCACCGACCTCGACGCCGACCACGCGCAGGCCGTTGACGCGGTCAAGCCGAAGCCTCTGCGGCCGGGCGAGAAGCGGATGACGCTGCGGATGCCGACGGCGTACACGCCTTCGGCCCCCAACGGCACCGGCACCGACGACTACCGCTGCTTCCTGCTCGACCCCCACCTGGCGAAGGACGTGTACCTCACCGGGACGTTCGTGCAGCCCGGCAACGCCGCGGTGGTGCACCACGTCATCCTGTTCACCGTCCCCCCGAAGCAGGTGGGCGAGGCGGAGTCGCTCGACGAGACGACCCCCGGCGAGGGCTGGACCTGCTTCGGCGGCAGCGGGCTGCGCGGCGACGACGGCCTCAACAGTGCGCCATGGCTCGGTGCCTGGGCTCCCGGCGGCAAGGAGTCGCTGAGCGCGCCCGGCTTCGGCAAGCGGCTCGAGGCCGGCAGCCGGATCGTCATGCAGGTCCACTACAACCTGCTTGCCGGCCCGGGCGCGGACCAGTCGAACACCCTGCTGCGCTACGCGCCGCGCACGGCCGACATCGAGCCGCTGGAGACGATGCTCTTGCCGGCGCCGGTCGAGATGCCGTGCCGCAAGAAGTACGCCGACGGCCCGCTGTGCGACCGCGACGCCTCCATCGCCGACGTGATCCA
Organism: uncultured Actinomycetota bacterium; assembly: GCA_963782155.1. Taxonomy (GTDB): domain Bacteria; phylum Actinomycetota; class Actinomycetes; order Propionibacteriales; family Nocardioidaceae; genus Nocardioides. Next base: position 51,482 of record CAWAIZ010000001.1, on the reverse strand, counting down.
GCGGTTCGGCGGGGTCGGCAACACCAACAACGCGCTGTACCTCCTGTGCGGCGGCAAGCCCAGGGCCAGCCAGGTGACCAGCTGCGACCGCGTGATCGGGGAGCCCACCACCATCCGCGGCGTGGCCGGCCACATGCACCTGCTCGGCCGCTCGATCACGATCGAGGTGAACCCGGGCACGCCCACGGCGAGGACGATCCTCGACATCCCGGTCTGGGACTTCGACAACCAGGGCAACAAGCCGATCAAGCCGGTCCACGTCGACTTCGGCGACGTGGTCCGGGTGACCTGCAAGCACGTCCAGTGGCTGCGCGACCGGCTGCCCTCGTTCGAGGGCATCCCGGACAAGTACGTCGTATGGGGCGAGGGCACCACCGACGAGATGTGCTTGGGGATCCTGACCGTCACCCGCCCCTGAGGCTCGCTGCCGGGCCGGGCCGGGCCGTGCGCGGTCCGGGGTGGCGGTGAGCCAGCCACCGTCTGGTGGTCGGGAACGGTGGGTAGCTCACCGCTCGTGGGTGTCAGGGGTGCGCGGGTCCGGGGTGGCGGTGAGCCAGCCACCGTCTGGGGTCGGAAACGGTGGGTAGCTCACCGCTGCCGGGGCCGAGCCAGGGTGGCGGTGAGCCTGCCACCGTCTGGAGGCCGGAAACGGTGCCTGAGGACGCCGCACCCGCCAGGCTGGCTCCATGACGGAGCCGACCACCGACCTGCTGGGCCGCCTGCTGGACGGTTTGGGCACCCTCCTGACCGTCTGGGCGCACCCGGACGACGAGACCTACCTCGTGGGCGGGCTGTCCGCGGCGCTGAGCGACGCCGGGCACCGCGTGGTGTGCGTGACCGCGACGCGGGGCGAGGCGGGCGGCACGGATCCGGACCTTGCCTCGATCCGGAGCGCGGAGCTGGAGGCGGCGCTGGCGGTGCTCGGGGTCACCGAGCACCACTGGCTCGACCATCCCGACGGCGGTTGCGCGGCGGTCGACGCAGGCGAGGCGGCTGCCCGGATCCGGACGATCGCCGAGGACGTGCGACCGGACACCGTGGTGACCTTCGGCCCGGACGGGTTCACCGGTCACCCTGATCACCAGGCCGTCAGCCGGTGGGTGGACCTTGCTGTCACCGGTACCGGCGTCCGGCTGCTGCATGCCGTCCGGCGGGAACAAGCTGTCGACCCTGCTCTCGACGACGACTTCGGCGTCTTCGAGCTCGGTCTTCCGCGGACGCTGCCCGACGACCGGATCGACCTGTTGCTCCCGCTGCCCGAGCGCTGGCTCGACCGAAAGGTCCGGGCCCTGCTGCTCCAGGAGTCGCAGACCGCGGGCCTGGTGTCCGCGGTCGGGCTGGATCGGTTCCGCGCCTGGGTCGCGACCGAGGCCTACGCCCGGCCCGAGGACGGCTGACGGCCAAACGGGTGGGGCCGGGCGGTGTGCTCCCGTAGCATGGAAAGCCGTTCCACCAGCACCATCACCGACGAGAGAGGCCGCCCGCCCGGGCATCCATGACCGACAGCCACCAGCGCGTGGACGACAACCAGCCGCAGGTCGAGAAGGCCGCCCAACCGGCCGCCAGCACCAAGCACGTGGTCGTCGTCCCGAACAGCATCAACATGGTCAGCCTCCTGGGTCCCGGCGACGAGCACCTCGCCGTGCTGGAGCGGGCGTTCAGCGCCGACGTCCACGTGCGGGGCAACCAGGTCACGCTCACCGGCGAGCCCGGTGAGATCGCTCTTGCGGAGCGGCTCCTCGACGAGCTCGTCACCATCATCCGCACCGGCCAGGGCGTCACGGTCGAGACCGTCGAGCGCGTGCTCGCGATGCTGCGCGCCGAGACGACCGAGCGCCCGGCCGACGTGCTCAGCCTCAACATCCTGAGCAACCGTGGTCGCTCGATCCGCCCGAAGACGCTGAACCAGAAGCGGTACGTCGACTCGATCGACAAGCACACGATCACCTTCGGCATCGGCCCGGCCGGTACCGGCAAGACGTACCTCGCGATGGCCAAGGCCGTGCAGGCGCTGCAGGCCAAGAAGGTCAACCGGATCATCCTGACCCGGCCCGCGGTCGAGGCCGGCGAGCGTCTCGGGTTCCTTCCCGGCACGCTCAGCGAGAAGATCGACCCCTACCTGCGCCCGCTCTACGACGCGCTGCACGACATGATCGACCCCGAGTCGATCCCGAAGCTGCTGGCCGCGAACACCATCGAGGTCGCGCCGCTGGCCTACATGCGTGGCCGGACCCTGAACGACTCCTTCATCGTGCTCGACGAGGCGCAGAACACCTCGCCGGAGCAGATGAAGATGTTCCTCACCCGGCTCGGCTTCGGCTCGCGGATCGTCGTCACCGGCGACGTGACGCAGGTCGACCTGCCCGGTGGCGTGAAGTCCGGACTCAAGGTCGTGGAGGGGATCCTCGACGGGATCGAGGACGTGTCCTTCCAGCGGCTGACCGCGCATGACGTGGTGCGGCACCGGCTCGTGGGCAAGATCGTGGCGGCGTACGACGAGTTCGACGCCCGCAACGAGGTCGCGGTCCAACGCGATCACCGCGAACGCCGGTGAGTGAGGAAGCACCCATGAGCATCGAGGTGCTCAACGAGTCGGGCCAGGAGCTCGACGTGCGCGAGCTCGCCCGGTTGAGCCGGTTCGTGCTGGACGTGATGCGCGTGCACCCGCAGGCCGAGCTGTGCATCAAGGCCGTCGACGAGGCGACCATCGCCGAGCTCAACCAGCAATGGATGGAGAAGGAAGGCCCGACCGACGTGCTCGCCTTCCCGATGGACGAGCTGCGCCCGGGCCTGGTCAACGAGGACCCCGTGGAGGGTGTGCTCGGCGACCTGGTCCTCTGCCCGGCCATCGCGGAGCGGCAGGGCGAGACCGCCGGGCACGGCAAGGACGCCGAGATCGAACTGCTCACGGTGCACGGGATCCTGCACCTGCTCGGGTACGACCACGCCGAGCCCGAGGACCACACCGTGATGTTCGGGCTGCAGGACGACCTGCTCGCCCAGTGGCGATCCCGGTGAGCTCAGCCGACTTCTGGCTCCTGGTGACGGCGGCGGCCTTCGTCGTCCTCGCGGGTGTCTTCTCGGCCGCGGACGCCGCCCTCGCGTCGTTCTCCCGCGCCCGCGCCCAGGAGCTGGTCGCGGATGGCCGCGCCGGCGCCCGGCGCCTGCTGGTGCTGCTCGACGACGCCCCGAGGTACCTGAACACCGCCCTGCTGATGAGGCTGCTGTGCGAGATCGCGGCGATCGTGATCGTCACCCAGCTGGTGCGGGATGCCTACGACGGCGCGTTCTGGTCGTCCCTCGCCACCTCGATCGGCGTGATGACGCTGGTCTCGTTCGTGGTCATCGGCGTCGCGCCACGAACCCTGGGCCGCCAGCACTCCCAGCGGGTCGCGCTCGCCACGGCCGGCCCCATCTCGTGGGTGACCACCGTGCTCGGCCCCATCCCGCGTCTGCTCATCGTCATCGGCAACGCGATCACGCCGGGCCGTGGGTTCCGCGAGGGCCCGTTCTCCACCGAGACCGAGCTGCGCGAGCTGGTGGACCTCGCCGAGGCGTCCGCCGTGATCGAGTCGGGCGATCGGAAGCTGATCCACTCGGTCTTCGAGTTCGGCGACACGATCGTCCGCGAGGTGATGGTGCCGCGCGGCGACGTGGTCTACATCGAGCGGTACAAGAACCTGCGCCAGACGATGTCGCTGTTCCTGCGCAGCGGCTTCTCCCGCGTGCCGGTGGTCGATGAGAACCTCGACGACGTCGTCGGCATCGCCTACCTCAAGGACACCGTGCGCCGCGACTTCGAGGCCCCCGACGTCGAGCTCACCCAGCGCATCGACGAGGTGATGCGGCCGGCGTTCTTCGTGCCGGACTCCAAGCGCGTCGACACGCTGCTCTCGGAGATGCAGGCCAACCGGCAGCACATCGCCGTCGTGGTGGACGAGTACGGCGGGACGGCCGGCCTGGTCACCATCGAGGACCTCCTGGAAGAGATCGTCGGGGAGATCACCGACGAGTACGACCGTGAGCAGGTCGACGTCGAGCGGCTCTCGGACGACGCAGTCCGCGTCTCGTCGCGGTACCCCATCGACGACCTCGACGAGCTCTTCGGCATCGACGTCGAGGACGACGACGTCGACTCCGTGCTCGGCCTGATGGCCAAGCACCTCGGCAGGGTCCCGATCCCCGGCTCGGCCGTCGAGGCCCACGGACTGCGCTTCGAGGCCGAACAGGCCACCGGCCGCCGCAACCGCATCGAGACGGTGCTGGTGAGCTCCGTCCCCGTGACCGGGGCTGCGGACGATGACTGAGCTGTCTCCCGAGGACGCCAAGCTCGTGACGCTGGCCCGCGCCACCCGCGCGCGGACGGGCGCACCGGAGGCGGCCGCGATCCGCGACCTCGACGGCCGCACGTACGCCGCCGCCTCGGTCGACCTGCCTTCGCTGCAGGTCTCCGCCGTGGGCGTCTGCATCGCCATGGCCGTCTCCTCGGGCTCCCGCGGCCTCGAGGCCGTCGTGGTGATGGGTGGCGAGGGTGTGCTCACGGACGCCGACGCCGCCGCCCTGCGGGAGTTCGCGGGAGACGGCGTCGTCGTGCACCTCGTCTGAGGGCTACCCGCAGCTCAGCTCGTCGCGAGCGACCACGACGCGCCCGCGGGCGTCGACGGCGATGTGCCCGCTCAGCCGCAGCCGCAGCGACGACCCGTCCGAGCCTGACAACGTGCTGGACAACGCGTAGTGCGCGACGCGGAGGACGTCGTTGCCGTCGGTGTCGGTGCCCACGAGGACGCCGTTCACCTTCTCGCGGTAGTGACCGGTGTACGTCGGGAGCGCCGGGTCGTCGGGCACCAGCTCGACGAAGCCGTCGACGGCGCCGTTGACGTGGGCCTCGCCGCTCACCCGGCCGCCGGGCGGAACCACGATGTCGTAGGCCCCGTTCCGGACCTCGTGGAAGGTTCCGGCCCAGGAGACGCACGCCTGCTCGCCGGCCGCGAAGTGCTCGGCGCCGTCGAACACCTCAGGGATGGTGAGGTGCTGGGCCCCGGCCGCGTCTGCGGGTGACGAGACGAGGCCGGCACACATGATGGCGCCGGCGAGGGCGAGAAAGCGGCGTGTGCGCATCGTCGCCACCTCAGCCGACGACGCAGATGAAGGCGGACGCGACCAGGGTCACCGCGCCGAGACCGGCGGCGGTCCCGGTCAGCGCGCCGAACCCGCCGACGCGACGCCGGTGCTCGAGCGCGGTCACGACGGCCACGGCGCCCAGCACGTGCGGCCAGCCGCTCCAGAACGCGACGAAGGTGACAGCCGATGCCAGGGCCAAGCCGAGCGCCCAGCGCGCCATCCGGTCCGGGGTCGCCCTCCGGGCGCGCGTGCCGAGCCAGGTGGCCAGCACCACGGCGACGAGCACCAGGCCGGCGTACGCGGCGATGTCGCTCCAGCTCGTGGACGAGGACCCGCCCGAGTCGGAGTTGAGGTCGAAGACCTCGCCGACGGTCATCGCGGCGGCGAAGATCGCGGCTCCGGTCACGGCGGCGGTCAGCGGTTGGGACAGCTCCCGGCTCCTGGGCCGGGTCTGGGAGATGGTGGTCATGGCGTTCCTCTCGGTCGGGGTGACGTGGCACGCCCAGCGCACCAGGGGCCGGTCGGTCCCGCATCGGCCGGAGATCGCGGGTCGGCCCGGAGATCTGCCCGGGCGACCCGGGACGGCGGACCCGGGACAGCACGCCCGGACCGGTCCACACTGCTGGTATGCCTGACCCGCACACGCTGCGCATCGGTGGCTGGGCGCTCGCGGGGCTGGCCTTGGCCGAGCTGGTGAGCGTGCCGTTCTCGGTGTCCGGGGACATCTACCAGCGACCGGACGTGGTCGGCTCGGGACCCAACTGGCTCGTAGCCGTGGTGGTCCCGGCGTTCGTGCTCTGCGGCGCCGTGCTCGTGCAACTGCGTCCGGCCAACGCCATCGGCTGGCTGCTGCTGGTGTCCGGGCTGCTCCAGGTCACCAACGTCGCGGCCGACGCCTACGGCACGCGTGCCCTGACGGATCCGGACGGCTCGCTGCCGCTCGGCCTGGCGGCGGCATGGGTCGCGTCGTTCACCTGGTTCCCGTCGCTCCTGCTGCCGGCGCTGGTGCTGCCCTCGGTGTACCCGACCGGCTCGCCGCCGTCGCGGTACTGGCGCTGGCACGTCCGCGTGGCGCTCGCGGGCATCGCCCTGGCGATGGTCGTCGTAGCCGCGGCCGGAGCCGTGAGCGACACCGTGCGCGACGCCGAGGTGCCGTGGGAGCCGCCGCACTGGCTGGGACCGGTGTTGGGGATCCCCGTCGTCGTGCTGCTCGTGGCGTCCGTCCTGAGTGTCGTGATCGGAACGGTCGTGCGGGTGGTCCGGGCGGTCCGCCCCGAGCGCCAGCAGCTGCTGTGGCTGTTGGCGGTGGTGGTGGCGATGCTCGGCACGGTCTTCGGGGGACCGCGTGCGTTGTTCGCACTCGTCTATGCGCTGGTCCCCGTCGCGGTGACCGTGGGCGTCCTGCGGTACCGCCTGCTCGGCATCGAGCTGGTGCTTCGCCGCACCCTCTTGTACGTCCCGCTCACGCTGCTCGTCGCCCTGGTCGTGGGCGGCTTGACGACGCTCCTGGCCCGGCTGACACCGGACGGCCCACTGCCGCTGCTGCTGTCCTCGGCGGTCGTCGCCGTGCTGGTGATCCCGGTGGCGAGCAGGCTGCGGATCCTGGTCGACCGACTCGTGCGGGGTCGGCCAGCCGACCCGCTGGGCGTGGTGGACCGGGTCGGATCGGGTCTCGAGGTCGCCCACGAGGACCCGGTGGCAGCGATGCTGGAGGCGGTCGCGTCCGCGACCGGCTCGTCGTACGCCGCGGTCGGCGGACCCGACGGGGTCCTGCTCGCCGTCGTGGGAGAGCCGGAGCCGGGAGCCGGCGTGCTGCCCCTCCGACACGCGGGCGAGGACCTGGGCAGACTGACCATCGGGCCGCGGTCGGAGCAGTCCCGGGTCGCCGAGGCCGACCTCCGGATGGCGAGCGTGCTGGCGCCACACCTGGCGGTCGTGCTGCGCTCGCAGGCGCTGACCCGCGAGCTCGCGCAGGAACGCACCCGGGTCGCGGCCGCCACTTCAAGCGAGCGCGACCGGCTGCGGCGCGACCTGCACGACGGGCTCGGTCCCTCCTTGTCCGGCATCGCGCTGGGACTCGAAGCCGCCTCCGGGGCCCTGGCGGCCGACCCCTCGGCGGTCGCGCCCCTGCTGCAGAGGACCCGGGAGGAGGCGGAAGCAGCCGTGCGCGAGATCCGGCGCGTCCTCGACGGGTTGCGGCCCGGCGCGCTCGACCTGCACGACCTGCCCGGCGCGGTGCGGGACACCGCTCGCTCGCTGGGGATGGGTACGTCCCGCGGACCGACCTTCGAGCTGCGGACCGAGCCTCTGCCGGACCTTGCGCCTGCGGTGGAAGAGGCGGCGTTCCGGATCGTCGCGGAGTCGTTGACCAATGTCGCCCGTCACGCCGGTGCCCGGCACTGCGCGGTCACGCTCGCCCGCGCGGACGGCCACCTGCGGATCGCCGTCGTCGACGACGGGAACGGGCCGGGCGCGACCGCCGGCCCCGGCCACGGGGTGGAATCGATGCGCCGGCGGGCATCGGACCTGGGCGGCACCGTCACCATCGGGCCGGCGACACCGCGAGGCACCGCCGTCGACGCCGTGCTGCCGCTGGCCGGGGCGGCGGTGAGGACGCGATGACACTGAGACTCGTGCTGGCCGACGACCACCCGATGTACCGCTACGGCCTGTCCGCGGTGCTGGACCAGGCCGAGTCGGTCGACGTCGTCGCTTCGGTCGGCGACGGGGAGGCGCTGCTCTCGGCGGTGCTGGAGCACGAGCCCGACGTGGTGGTCACGGATCTCTCGATGCCGTCGCTCGACGGCGTGGCGGCCACCCGCCGACTCCTCGAGCTGCGCCCCGCCCTCCCCGTGCTGGTGCTGACGATGCACGAGGACGACGAGCACGTCTTCGCCGCCTTGCGAGCCGGTGCGATGGGCTACCTGGTGAAGGGCTCAGACGGCGAGGAGATCCTCCGGGCGGTGCACTCCGTGGCCAGCGGGGAGGCGGTGTACGGCGCGTCGGTCGCGCGCCGCATCGTCGGCTTCTACGCCGGTGCCACCGACTCGTCCGCCGAGCGTGCCTTCCCCGACCTGACGCCCCGCGAGCTGGAGGTGCTGGAGGTGCTCGCCTCCGGTGCCCGCAACCACGAGATCGCACGCCGTCTGGGCATGTCGGAGAAGACCGTCCGCAACCACGTCTCTCAAGTGCTGGCCAAGCTCCAGGTCCCGGATCGGACCGCCGCCGCGTTGCGTGCACGCGAGGCGGGTCTGGGGTGAGAGCCGAGTAGCTACCGTGTTCACATGACCGTCACGGACCCGTGGGGGCTGCCGCTGTCGTGCGCGGCCGAGGTGGCCCCGACGTACGGCGAGGCCCTGCGCCGCTTCCACGACCAGCGGTCCGGGGACGTCGAGCGGCTGCGCGAGGTGACCGAGCAGGACCCAGGATTCGCCGTGGGGCGGGCGATGGCGGCGGTGTGGGGGTCGTTCGGGGCGGACCTCGACGCGCAGGCCGAGGCGAAGGCCGCCGAGGACGGTCGGGCCACCCACCCGTGGGAACGGTCCTTCGTGGCCGCCACCCGGGCGCTCGTCGACGACGGCATGTGGGGCACGCAGGCGCAGTGGCAGGCCCACCACGACACGTACCCCGCCGACCTGATGGGCCTGACCGTGGCGGCGTTCGCCCTCATCATGAGCACTGACCCGGCGGGCGAGACCGAGGCCGACCGGCGCATCCAGCAGTCGCTGGACGTGGTGGGCGAGGACCCGATGCTGCTCGGGTTCCAGGCGATGTCCGCGCAGGACCACGGCGACCTCGATCTCTGCCACCGGCTGGCCACCCGGTCCCTCGAGCTCGACCCGACCGGCTTCGCGGGCGGGCACCCGATGTCGCACGTGTACTTCGAGGCCGGCGACCACGCGAACGGCCTGACCTGGCTGGACGACTGGCTCACGCGCTCGGACCGCGAGGCCACCTTCTACGGCCACATGGTCTGGCACTCCGCCCTGCATGCACTCGAGGTGGGCGACGCGGACGGCGCCCTCGAGCGGTACCCGCACTGTGGCGGGTCGAACGCCGGCGGGATGCTCATCGACGGCCCGTCCCTGCTCTGGCGCTGCCAGCTGCAGGGGCATGTACCTCCCGGCACCGACCCGCACCAACCGCCGGTGAGCACGCTGGCGCGCGGGTTCATGGACGGCGTGCCGTTCGCGTTCGTCGGCGTGCACGTCGCGCTGGCCCTGGCCACCGCGGGCGACGCCGACGGCCTTCGCCGCTTCGGCCACAACGCGCGCACGTTCGAGGCGCCCGGCACCGCGGAGCTCCTGCCTGGCCTGTCCGAGGGGCTCGCGGCGTTCGTGGAGGGCGACCACGGCAAGGCGGCCCACGCGCTGCTCCCGCTCGAGTCACGGTTGTGGGAGGTCGGCGGCTCGCGAGCCCAGCGCGAGGTCTTCGAGGACACCCTCATCCACGTCCTGATCCGGGCCGGCCGCCTCGCGGAGGCGAGCGCGCGGCTGCAGGCCCGGCTCGACCGCCGGGACAGCCGCCTCGACAGCAGCCTGCTCGCCGGGATGTCGGCCTGACGCGCTAAGTTACTTGCCGTGATTGCCGGGGGGTCCTGGGACGAGCACGCGCAGGCGGTAGACCGGCTGCGCGCGTCGTACGCCGCCATCCCGCCGGGTCAGCCGGTCCGGTTGGCGAAGAAGACCTCCAACCTCTTCCGGCCCCGCCAGGCCACCCACACGCCGGGCCTCGACGTCAGCGGCCTCGACGGGGTGATCTTCGTCGACCCGCAGGCGCGGACCGCCGACGTGGCCGGCATGACGACCTACGAGCACCTCGTGGACGCCACGCTGCCCTACGGGCTGATGCCGCTCGTCGTGCCCCAGCTGCGCACGATCACCCTCGGCGGCGCGGTCTCCGGCCTGGGCATCGAGTCGACCAGCTTCCGCAGCGGACTGCCCCACGAGTCGGTCATCGAGATGGACGTGTTCACCGGTGCCGGCGACGTGGTCACCACCCGGCCGGGCGACGAGCTGTTCGACGCGTTCCCCAACTCCTACGGCTCGCTCGGCTACGCCACCCGGCTGCGGATCGAGCTCGAGCCGATCCGCTCGCACGTCGCGCTGCGGCACGTCCGCTTTGACGACGCCGGTCTGCTGACGAAGACGATCGCGATGATCACCGAGGCGGGCGAATACGGTGGGGAGCGGGTCGACGGCGTCGACGGCGTGGCCTTCGAGCCGGGCGACTACTACCTGACGCTCGCGCGCTGGAGCGACCACCCCGCTGGCGGCGCCACCGCGAGCGACTACACCGGCCAGCAGATCTACTACCGCTCGATCCAGGAGCGCGAGACCGACCTGCTCACGACCTACGACTACCTCTGGCGCTGGGACACCGACTGGTTCTGGTGCTCCGGGGCGTTCGGCGCGCAGAACCCGCGGCTGCGCAAGGTCTGGCCGCGGCGGTACCGCCGCTCCGACGTCTACTACAAGATGGTCGGCTGGGACCACCGGTTCCACATCGCCGACCGTCTCGACAAGCGCGCCGGACGCCCGGAGCGCGAGCGGGTCATCCAGGACGTCGAGATCCCGGCCGACCGGCTGCCCGAGTTCCTCGAGTGGTTCGACGCCGAGGTCGGCATGCGGCCGGTCTGGCTGTGCCCGTTGAAGCTCCGGCGGCGCGAGTGGCCGACGTACCCTCTCGAGCTCGGCACGACCTACGTCAACGTCGGCTTCTGGGGCACCGTCCACGTCGGTCCCGAGCGCGACAACGCGCCGAAGAACCGCGCCATCGAGGCCAAGGTGCACGACCTCGGCGGACACAAGTCGCTGTACTCCGAGGCGTTCTACGACCGGGCGACCTTCGACCGCCTCTACGACGGGGAGCACCTGGCCGCCGTCAAGCAGAAGTACGACCCCGACGACAGACTCACAACCCTCTACGACAAGGCGGTGCGACGGCGATGAGCACGCCCATGAAACAACAGCTTCGGATCGGCGACGCGCTCGGGATGCTCCTGAAGGAGGAGCTGCCCGGGCTCTTCACTGCCTACGACGGCAGCTCGGTCGGCACCGGTGAGGTGGACATCACCCTCCACCTCAAGAACCGGCGCGGCCTGGCCTACCTCCTCACGGCGCCGGGCGACCTGGGCCTCGCGCGGGCCTACGTCATGGGCGACCTCGACATCATCGGCGTGCACCCGGGAGACCCCTACGACGCGCTGGTGCTGCTCTACCGGCACCTGAAGTTCCGCCCGCCGACGCCGGCCGAGGCCCTCCAGATCGTGCGCGGCCTGGGCTGGGCGAACCTCAAGCCGCCGCCGGTCCCGGCGCAGGAGACGCTCCCGCGCTGGCGTCGGGCCGTCGAGGGGCTGCGCCACTCGATGGGCCGCGACGCCGAGGCGATCCACCACCACTACGACGTCTCCAACCGCTTCTACGAGATGGTCCTCGGTCCCTCGATGACCTACACCTGCGCCGTCTACCCGAACGACGACGCGACCCTCGAGGAGGCGCAGGACTACAAGTACGACCTGATCGCCCGCAAGCTCGACCTGAAGCCCGGCATGCGGCTGCTCGACGTGGGTTGCGGCTGGGGCGGCATGGTGCGCTTCGCCGCCCGCGAGTACGGCGTCAAGGCGCTCGGCGCCACGCTCTCGGCCGAGCAGGCGTCCTGGGCCAAGGCGGCCATCGACCGCGAGGGCCTGGCCAACCTCGCCGAGGTGCGCCACTCCGACTACCGCGACGTGCTCGAGGGCGACTTCGACGCGATCAGCTCGATCGGCCTGACCGAGCACGTCGGCGTGCGGCAGTACCCCCACTACTTCGGGTTCATGAAGAGCAAGCTCCGCGACCAGGGCCGGCTGCTGAACCACTGCATCACCCGGCCGCACAACCGGCGCCAGGAGACCGGCGCGTTCATCGACCGCTACGTCTTCCCCGACGGTGAGCTGACCGGCGTCGGCCGGATCGTCACCGAGGTGCAGGACGCCGGCCTCGAGGTGATGCACGCCGAGAACTTCCGCCTGCACTACATGCGGACCTGTGCCGCCTGGTGCCAGAACCTCGTCGACAACTGGGACGAGTGCGTGGCCGAGGTCGGCGAGGGCACCGCGCGCGTGTGGGGTCTCTACATGGCCGGGTCGCGGATGGGCTTCGAGATGAACGAGATCCAGCTCGATCACGTGCTCGCGGTGAAGACCGGTGTCGACGGCGCCGTCGGGTTCCCGCTCCGCTCCACCTGGGCCTGACGCCGCCGGCGCAGCGCCCGGGCCACGAGCAGGATCACCACGGCGTACGCCGCTCCGGCGACCTCGTCGAGGACGTAGTGCTCGCCGGCGTAGGCCAGGCTGAAGCACATCAGGGCCGGGTAGAGCAGAAGCAGGGGCCGGTACGCCGCGTGCACGCGTGACCACCAGAAGCCGGCCGCGAGGGTCGCGAAGGCGACGTGCAGGGACGGCATCGCGGCCACCGGGTTGACGAGGTGCTGGCCGAGGGTGAGGGCCGACCCGACCATCCGCAGGCCGACCTGGTCGAACCCCTCGGAGGTCAGCCGCAGCACGTGCGGCCCGTCGAGGTCGCCCTGTGACGACGCCAACCAGGGCGGGGCGGTCGGCAGCAGGACGTAGGTCGTCAGGCCGGCGACGGCGAGGGTGACGACGTAGGTCATCCAGCGACGGAACTCCAGCCGGTCGCGCATCCACAGCACGACGGCGGTGACGGGGGTGACCAGGTAGTGCGAGGAGTAGACGGCGCTGACCACGATGGCGAACCACGGGATGGCCGTGCCGTCCACCGGTCCGGGGTGCAGGTGCTCCTGGAGCCACTGGGTGGGTGTGAGGTCGCCGCCGAGGATCCTCATCACCCATTGGTCGAAGTCGATCGGCGCGTGCACCTGCAGCGGCAGGCCGAGGTCGTTGTGGACGCCCTGAGTGGGGTAGTCGTGGGCAGCCATCTGCTCGTCGGAGTACGGCGAGGCGAAGCCGCGGCTGTAGTCGTAGGCCAGCAGGACCGCCTGGAAGGGCAGCCAGTCCAGCAGCATCCGGCCCCAGGCCCGCCAGCCCTTTCCCAGCAGGCCGACCGACAAGAAGCCCGTCGCCAGCGCGGCGAGACCGATCCGGTCGGTGGGGATGCCGAACCGGGCGACGAAGAGCGCCAGACCGACCACGAACGCGGCGTACGCCCAGCGGCGGCGCTGCCGCCACGCCTGGTCGGCGGCCGGCTCTGCTGCCGAGCTCACAGCCACATGAGGTCGTCGGGTCCGGCGCCTCCGCGCGGCGGGTCGGCGAGCACCGGCGCCGGTCGACGCCGACGCACGGCGCGACTCGCGCGGCCGGCTACCCACCCGCCCAGGCCGGGACGGCCGGCGCCAAGGCGGGTCAGCTCCCGTGGCGAGGGGCCGATCGGCATCCGTCTGGGCAGCACCCACGCGCTGACCAGCCAGGCGGGCAGGCCCAGCACGCCCAGCACCCGGCTCAGCCGCTCCGACTCGATCTCCTCGTCGGGGTCGAGCCCTTCGTCCAGCAGCTCGGCGAGCTCCTCGCCGGCCTCGGGGCGGCCGCACGCCGCGGCGAGGGCCTCGGCACCCTCGACGCCCACCGCGTCGTCGTGCACGTCGGCGCCGGCACCGGGCTCGCGCGACGGGTCGCTGACGTACCTGGCGACCTCCTGGCCGTCGGCCCACGCGACCAGGGCAAGCTGCCGGTCGTGCAGCACCCGGACCGCGAGCACGGTGGACGCCGTACCGGCCAGCGCCTCGCCGACCCCGACCACGCCGCGGCGGTCCGAGGCGACCGCGTCCTCCGCCGACTCCGGCAGCACGACCAGCCAGCCGTCCTCCGGCGGCGCGACCCAGCCGCTGAAGGCGATGTCCCGCAGCCGGGCGAGCACCGGATCACGCGCATCTGTCCGGGCGATCACGGCGCCGTAGCTGTAACCGGCCGGCCCCTCGGGCTCCGGGCTCACCGTCACCCGAAGCAGACTAGCTGGCCCACGAGCGGGGCCCACTAGCCTGGGCGGATGAGCGTGAAGGCGAGGGAGTACGCCGCGACGGTGCTGCGTCGCGAGCCGCTCTCGCCACACCTCGTCCGCCTGGTGCTCGGCGGCCTCGACGGGCCCGAGGGCTTCAACTCGACCGGGATCCCGGACGAGTGGGTGGGGCTGGTGGTGCCCGGCCAGTTCCAGTCGCGCTATTACACGGTCCGCTCGTGGAACGGCACCGAGCTGGTGGTCGACGTGGTCATCCACGACGAGGGCCTGGTCACCGAATGGGCTTCGCGGGACTGCGTGGGCGAGGTCGTCACGGTCCTGGAGGCCAAGGGCTCCTTCGCGATGCCGTCGTCGGCCGCGTGGTTGCTGCTGGTGGGGGACCTGACCGCGATGCCGGCGATGGCGCGGATCCTGGAGACGGTCGATCTCGACAAGCTCGATCAGCGAGTGGCGGTCTGGGCCGAGGTACCCGACGACCTGTCCGCTTACCTCCCCGAGGGGGCCGATGTCACCTGGCTGGCGCCGCCCGGGCCGGGGGAGTCCGCGCTCGCATCCGTCGTGGAGGGGATCGACTGGCCCGAGGGCGAGGGGTACTTCTGGATGGCGGGCGAGTCCGCGCAGATGCGGGCGATCCGCAAGCACCTGATGCGGGAGGTACGGCTGCCGAGCACGGCCTACGACGTGATGGGCTACTGGCGCGGCGGCGGCAGGCGGCAGCCGCGCGCCGTCGACCCCGGGCCGATCTGGCGCGAGGGCAAGGCGGCGGGCAAGTCCGACGAGGAGATCTGGGCGGCGTACGACGCGGAGGTCGCCCGATGACGTCGCCGGTGACCGACGGGTTCCGCAGCGGGTTCGTCTCGTTCGTCGGCCGGCCGAACGCCGGCAAGTCGACGCTGACCAACGCCCTCGTCGGCCAGAAGGTGGTGATCACCAGCGACAAGCCGCAGACCACCCGGACGGTGGTGCGCGGGATCGTGAACCGGCCCGACGCCCAGCTGATCCTGGTCGACACCCCCGGGCTGCACCGGCCCCGCACGTTGCTGGGTGAGCGGCTCAACGACCTGGTGAGGACCACGCTGGGCGAGGTCGACGTGGTCGCGGTGTGCTTCCCGGCGAACGAGAAGATCGGGCCTGGAGACCGGTTCATCGTGCAGGAGATGGGCAAGGTACGTCGCACGCTCAAGGTCGCGGTCGCCACCAAGACCGACCTCGCGACCCCCGACCAGATCGGCCGGCACCTGCTGGACATCGCCGCGCTGGGTGAGTCGACCGGGACCACCTGGCAGGAGGTCGTGCCGGTCTCGGCGGTCTCCGGCAGCCAGACCGACCTGCTGGCCGACCTGCTGGTCGGCCTGCTGCCCGAGGGCCCGCAGCTCTACCCCGACGGCGACCTCACCGACGCGCCCGAGCAGATCCTGGTGGCCGAGCTGATCCGCGAGGCTGCGCTGGACGGCGTTCGCGACGAGCTGCCGCACTCCATCGCCGTCGTCGTCGAGGAGATGGGCCTGCGCGAGGACCGCCCCGAGGGCAGGCCGCTCCTCGACATCCACGCCAACCTGTATGTCGAGCGGTCCTCCCAGAAGGGCATCGTCATCGGCCACCACGGCGCGCGTCTGCGCGACGTCGGCACCCGCGCACGCCACCAGATCGAGGCGCTCCTCGGCACGCCGGTGTACCTCGACCTGCACGTCAAGATCGCCAAGGACTGGCAGCGCGACCCGAAGCAGCTGCGCAAGCTGGGGTTCTGAGCCGAACACCTACCGCTGGTTGAGGAGGGACGAGCGCCGGCGAGCCCGTGTCGAGATCTCGCAACAGGTTGGCGGACCGCTCACCGGGTCTCGACGCGCCCGGCGCAACCTCTTTCCTCGGTCGCGGGGCTTGCTCGACCTGGCCGAACCCACGCGACGAGCTCGTTCCTCACTCGCCGCTGTTCGTCTCAGTCGGGCGCCCAGCACAAGCCGTAGTGCTGGCCGGCCTTCCACTGGGCGGCGGTGGGCCACTCATAGCCCCACTGGTAGTTGAGCGGGTCGTCGGCGACGGCGTTGGCGGCGTCCTGGCAGGGCTGCTGGCCGGCGGCACGGGACTTCTCTACGCCGGGGTACGTCGTGCCGGGCACCTCGACGGTTCCGATGGCCTTCCAGGCGTGCTCCTGGGCGCAGATCACCCGCTCGAAGCCCGGGGTGCCCGGAGCGGCGGTGCCGCAGATGGCGTACCGCTGGCGGGCCAGGGGCCGGCCCAGCACGCCCTGGAGCCGGCCGACCAGCGGCGCGAGCTCGTCGTCGGAGGCGATCGCGACGGCGTCACAGCGGTACCAGTTCGCGCCTCGGTCCGACTCGTGGAGGCTCGGCGTGAACCACACCGGGCGGAGCATGGTCAGGCGGCGTACCTCGTCGGTGCCGCCCACGAAGGCGTCGAAGGCGGCCGGGCAGTCCCGGGCCACCTGGTCCTGAACGCGCTGGGAGTCCACCGAGACCAGGTGGCCGTCGACCACGGTGTCGAGGTCGCCGACCCGGAACGTGATCGCCGTGTGCGGACGGTCGCACGGGACGGGGTCGCCGTGGGCAACCGGAGCCACAGCGGAGCGGTACTCGTAGGCGTAGCAGGCTCGATCGGGCGGCGGTGGCACGGCCTTCGCCAAGGTCGGGGTGGCGGAGGGGGACGAGTCGGTTGCCGACTCGCTCGCGCTCGGGCTCGACGGGGTCGGGCCTGCGTCGGGGTTGCTGCCGTCCGACGTACACCCGGCGAGGAGGAGCGCGGCGGCGGCGAGGACGACGGCGCGTCTCATTGGCTCGTCTGCGCCCAGCAGACCGACCGGCGGTTGCCGGCCACCCACTCCGCCTCGTGGAACCAGGTGTAGCCGAAGTCGTAGTCGACGGGGTACCCGAGCCAGGCGCCGACCGACTTGGAGCAGTAGTCGCGGGTGGTCTTCGCCGACGCCTCGTCGCCGGGGTACTCGTCGTCGGGCTCGCCGAGCTTGATCGTCGACACCGCCCGCCAGTCGTGGGCGGCCGAGCACGGCACCTTGACCGAGCCGTCGACGGTCGGGCCCGCAGCACACACGAGCCAGTCGTCGTCGGCCTGCACGAGCAGCCCCTGCACGTCGGCGGGCAGGTCGACCAGGTCCTTGGTCTGGTCACCGCCGCCGACGACGTCGCACCGGTACCACCGGGCGCCCTGGTCCCAGGCCTCCGGCGACGGCCGGAACCAGGCCCAGGTGAGGATGGTGCGCATCGCCGTGCTCTCGTCTGCGCCGACGTACTTCCTGAAGCGGCCGGAGCACTTCGCGAAGGCGAACGCGTCGAGCTCCTTCGCGTCGTACTCGACGTCCTGCAGGGACTCCGGCAGCGACCCGACGGCGTACGTCTGGGCCGTGTGCTTCTCGCCGCAGTCGACCGTCACGGTCGCGTTGCTCGGCTGTGCGACGTCGTCGGTGGTCAGCAGCCGGCACGCACCCAGGTCAGGGGCCTCGACGGCGTCGACCTGGTCCGGGTCGGCGTTCGGCGGCAGGTCCTGCTTGCAGCCCGTCAGCACCAGCGCGGTCACCGCGGCCACCAGGACGGCGGCGGCGCGGTGGGCGGGACGGGTCACGGGGGGCGATCCTACTGAGGGGTACCTCCGCGCTCACCCTTCGGCGACGAGCGCAGCCAGGGTGCCGCCGAGCTCGTACGCCGCGGCGAGCTGCTCCTGGGTGGGGTCGCCCAGCACCTGGAGCACCGGGGCGGCCTGCCGCCAGGGCAGCGCCTGGACGATCGACTCGACCGAGCGGACGGCGCCGGTCGTGTCGTACCGCCCGTGCACGAACAGCCCCCAGGGCCTCTTCCCGCCGCCGCCTCCACGTGCGGCCGAGCCGTCGTCGCCGAGGGCGCCGCCGGCCTCGAGGAAGATGGTGTCGAAGAAGTGCTTGAGGGCCCCGCTCATGTAGCCGAAGTTCGCGGTCGTCCCCAGCAGGAACCCGTCCGCGGCCAGCACGTCGGCGGCTCGCGCCTCCAGGGCAGGCCGCACGAGAACCTCGACACCCTCGATCGCGTCATCGTGCGCGCCCTCGACGACGCGGTCGGTGAGCGCCTGCACGCCCGGCGTGGGGGAGTGGTGGACCACCAGCAGGCTCGGCACGACCCGAGGCTAGCGCCGGGGCCGCCGCTGTCCGCGAGCCCATCCAGGGGTCTCCCCGCTGGCCACAGGCAGCGATACCTTTGCCCCCTCGGGACGCGGCCGGGGTCGACCCACCACCGTGTCGCACGGCAGACCGGGGTTGTCACGGCCCCGCACCCAACCGAGAGCCGGGGGGCATCAAGATGAAGAGAATGATGGTGGCGCTTGCCACCATGACCGCCTTGACTGGCGGCACCCTGATGACCGGGGCCTCGGCCCAGGCCACTCCCACCGACCGGCAGGCGCAGGCCATGTGCGTCAGCCAGGCCGAGTACAAGGCCGTCAAGCCGGGCATGTCCAAGTCCAAGGTCAAGCAGGTTCTCGGTGGCCAGGCTCCTTACCAGACCGATGAGTTCCGCCGAGCGTGGTACCGCCCGTGCGGGGAGTGGACCGTGGGCCTGTTCCCCACCGTCAAGTACACGGCGGCGGACAAGGTGAAGTCCAAGGCGCTCAAGGCGGGTGGCAGCGTCTCCTAGATCGGAACCGCGGAGCCGTCACCGTCGCCCGGATAGCCTCGCGAGCGATGATCCGCCGCACCTCGTCGGTTGCCGTGGCGCTGCTGGGTGCCCTGGCGACGGCCGCGTGCTCGGGCGGCGGGACGTCCGACGACGCGCCGGCCGCCTCGAAAGCCGAGGTGTCCGCAAGCCCCGCACGTACCCAGGCCAAGGACGGCACGACGTACCCCGGTGACAGCTGGCTGCACGCCGACCCGGCCCGGCTGGGCTTCGACCCGCGGGCGATGAAGCGGATCGCGCGGGACGCCAAGGCCACGGGGACCACGTGCCTGCTGGTCGCGCGCAAGGGCAAGGTCGTCGGGGAGTGGAACTGGCGCAACGTCGCGGCCGACACCCCGCGCGAGGTCTTCTCGATGACCAAGTCCGTCACGAGCACGCTCGTCGGGATGGCGCAGGCGGACGGCGACCTGGACATCGACCAGCCGGCGAAGAGGTACGTCGAGGAGTGGCGCGGCACGAAGTCGCGTGGCGTGACGATCCGCAACCTCCTCAGCAACGACAGCGGACGGTTCTGGGACCCGGCCACCGACTACGGCGAGCTGCCGCAGGCAGAGAACCGGACCCAGCTCGCGATCGACTTGAAGCAGCAGTACCCGCCGGGCGAGGTGTGGGCCTACAACAACGCCGCGATCCAGACCCTCGACCGGGTGGTCTCGCGGGCCACGGGCACGCCGACGCACGAGTACGCCGCCGAGCGGCTGTTCGCGCCGATCGGCATGTCCCACACCGAGATGACCACCGACCCGGCGGGCAACACCAACACGTTCTTCGGCGTGCAGACGACCTGCGAGGACATGGCGCGGTTCGGATACCTGTTCCTCCACCAGGGCCGCTGGCTCGACGAGCGGATCGTGCCGAAGGCGTGGGTGCGGGCGGCGGTCGGCCGTCCCAGCCAGCCGCACAACGCGGCGTACGGATTCCTCTGGTGGCTCAACCGGCGCGGCCCCATCATCGGCCCGCTCGCGACCGACGCGCCCGGGCAGCCGGAGCCGCCGGTCGGCCAGGTCATCCCGGGTGCTGCGGCCGACGTCTTCACCGCACAGGGCCTCGGCGGCCAGGTCGTGCTGGTCGACCCAGGCTCGAAGACCGTCGTGGTGCGCATC
Source organism: uncultured Actinomycetota bacterium (assembly GCA_963782155.1). GTDB lineage: Bacteria > Actinomycetota > Actinomycetes > Propionibacteriales > Nocardioidaceae > Nocardioides. Next base: position 31,619 of record CAWAIZ010000001.1, on the reverse strand, counting down.
GGACAGCTCGGCGGCGCCACCTACACGGGCCGCGACGCCGCGCGCTTCGTGACCGAGGCCTTGGTCCGGCGCTAGACGGCCACGAGCTCGAGGTACCCCAGCCCGAGCACGCCGCGGTACCCCGAGAAGTACGCCGCGCGCTGGCGCTCCGCGAGCCGCCGCACCTCGTCGGCGTCCGGGTCGTCGGGGTCATGGTCGGCGAGCCAGCGCGTGTACGCCGCGGCGTACCCGCTCTCGAAGACATCCCACTCGTCGAGGCCGGCCTGGTGCGCGGCCATCGGCGCGAAGCCCGCCGCCACCGCCAGGTCGACCACGTGGCCGAGGGTCGAGAACTCGTCCTCCCGCCCTGCCAGCGGGGCGATCGCGGACGGGGTCGGTGACGCGGACCAGATCCCGTCGCCGTAGACGACCCGTCCGCCGCGGGGCACCAAACCGCGCAGGGCGGCCAGCGCGGCGGCGTACGGCAGCGGCTGGGCGTCCTCCACCGGAGCACCCCACACCTGCGAGGCCCCGATGCAGATGACGGCGTCCCACCCACCGGCGAGGTCCCGCGCGTCGTCGACGCGCAGGTCGACCCGGTCGACCAGGTCGCGGACCACAGCGAGCGACCGCCCCTGCGCGATGGCCTCGGCGTCGAGGTCGACGCCCTCCCCGACGGCCTCGGGTGCGGCCGCGAGCACGCGCAGCAGCAGCTCGGCCCAGCCGCAGCCGATGTCGAGGACGCTGCCCGGACTGCCGCCGGTCAGGAACGTGACCAGCCGGCCCGCCCGCTCCTCCGACAGCGGGGTCATGAAGGTGAGGTCGCGGTGTGGTGGCGTGAAGGTCGGGCTCACGCCCACAGTGTGACAACCGGTCGCGCGGCCCGGTGCCGGCCGGTTATGGTGACGGGGTCATGCGCGCGCGCCTCCTCCTTCGCTGCCGCAGCGAGGTCTGAACCGTCGGACCCCCTCGCTGCGGAGATCACCACGCGCGCCGACGTCCCGATCTCCACTCTCCCGAGGACGACCGACCATGACTCTCCAGAACTCCGGTTTCAGCAACACCCAGCGCAGCAGCGGGATGCCGATCCATCGCTACCGCGCCTTCCCGCCGATCGACATCCCCGACCGCACCTGGCCGGCGCGCACGATCACCCAGGCGCCGCGCTGGCTGTCGACGGACCTGCGCGACGGCAACCAGGCGCTGATCGACCCGATGAGCCCGGCCCGCAAGCTGATGATGTTCGAGCTCCTGGTCCGGATGGGCTACAAGGAGATCGAGGTCGGCTTCCCCAGTGCGAGCGAGACCGACTTCAACTTCGTGCGCCAGCTCATCGAGGGCGACAAGGTGCCCGAGGACGTCACCATCTCGGTGCTGACCCAGGCCCGTGAGGACCTCATCGAGCGCACGGTGCAGTCGCTGGTCGGCGTGCACCACGCGAACATCCACCTCTACAACGCGCTGGCGCCGCTGTTCCGCCGCGTCGTCTTCCACGCGAGCAAGGACGAGATCAAGGACATCGCCGTCCGCGGCACCGAGCTGGTCATGAAGCACAGCGAGAACATTCTCGACAAGACGATCATCGGCTACGAGTACAGCCCGGAGATCTTCACCGGCACCGAGCTGCCGTTCTCGGTCGAGGTCTGCGAGGCGGTCTCCGACGTCTGGCAGCCCGACGACGGCCGGGAGATCATCCTGAACCTGCCGGCGACGATCGAGATGGCCACGCCGAACGTGTACGCCGACCAGATCGAGTGGTTCTCCCGCCAGCTCACCCGGCGGGAGTTCACCACGATCAGCCTGCACCCGCACAACGACCGCGGCACCGCCGTCGCCGCCACCGAGCTGGCCATGATGGCCGGTGCCGACCGGGTCGAGGGCTGCCTGTTCGGGCACGGGGAGCGCACCGGCAACGTCTGCCTGGTCACGCTGGGCATGAACCTGTTCGGCCAGGGCGTCGACCCGCAGATCGACTTCTCCGACATCGACGAGATCCGCAGGACCGTCGAGTACTGCACCCAGCTGCCCGTGCACCCGCGGCACCCGTACGCCGGCGACCTCGTCTACACGGCGTTCTCCGGCTCCCACCAGGACGCCATCAAGAAGGGCCTGGAGGACCTCGACCGGATCGCCGCGGAGCAGGGCCGGGACGTCTCCGAGATCCCCTGGGAGGCGCCGTACCTGCCGATCGACCCCAAGGACGTCGGCCGCTCCTACGAAGCGGTGATCCGGGTCAACAGCCAGTCGGGCAAGGGCGGCGTGGCCTACATCCTCAAGGCCGAGCACAAGCTGGACCTGCCGCGCCGCGCTCAGATCGAGTTCAGCCGGGTGATCCAGCAGCACACCGACGCCGAGGGTGGCGAGATGACGCCCGAGGCGATCTGGACGGCGTTCCGCAGCGAGTACCTCGACCGCACCACCCCGCTCCGGCTGAACTCGGTGCACACCTCCGCGGCGGCCGGTGAGAAGGACCAGCTCAGCGTCAACGTGTACGTCGACGGTGAGCTGCGGACGCTGACGGGCGAGGGCAACGGGCCGATCGCGGCGTTCGTCACCGCGCTGAACACGCTGCCGCAGGCCAACGGTGAGGAGTACGACGTCCGCGTGCTCGACTACGCCGAGCACGCCCTCTCCGCCGGCGGGGACGCGATCGCGGCGGCGTACGTCGAGTGCCTCGTCGGCGACCAGGTCCTGTGGGGTGTGGGTCTCGACGCCAACATCGTCACCGCCTCGCTCAAGGCGGTGATCTCCGCGGTGAACCGAGCTGCGTCGTGATCGCTGGTCGAGGAGGGACGAAGTCCCGTCACGAGACCCGGTGAGTGGCACGCCGACCTCTCATCGGGTCTCGTGACAGGCGTCGGCGCGCCTTCCTCGACCGGCGTTGGCCGGCCTAGGCCCCGCCGAGCGGGTTGATCCCGGAGGCCTGCCCCCCGAACGCGACGAGAAGCAGGTCGGTCATCTCGAAGGTGTCGCCACGGCCGCCGAGATCCGGCCGGAAGTCCTTGCTGCGGACTATGGAGAAGGTGCTGCCCTGCATGGCGCGGTGCATCGTCTCCGCCACGATGCGACCCCCCACCCCCGTCAGGCGGCCGCCGTTGAGCTCGGCCTCCCGGAGCAGGTAGAACCACAGCGGGGCCTTGTCGACCAGCGAGCTCTTCTGGGCGGTGGTGAGGCCGGGGACGACCGCGCCGTTGTTGCCCTCGAGGAGCTGGGCGCGGGTCAGCGGGGTGACCGGGGCGCCGACGTTCGTGAGCTTCTGCGCCATCTGCGGGCCGCTGGCCAGGCTGACCATGGTGGCGCGGGTGAGGTTGCGGAACGCCAGGTTGCGCTCGGGGTTGTCGAACCCCAGCGAGTCCTTGCCGCCGAACGTGCTGGGCGGCAGGTGCTTGAGCGGATCCACGATCAGGGTGTCGATCCGCTTGGCGAAGTTCACGTTGCTGGCCGGCGCCAGCTCGGGGTGCCCGCCCGCGGCGAAGTCGTACATCCGGCGCCAGTCCGCCAGCCAGCTGCTGATCAGCACCAGGTCGCCGCCGAGGGTGCCGCCCAGGCCGGAGAAGTCGAACATGTAGTCCAGGCTGCCGGCCTGGCCGGGGAACCGGCGGTTCCAGTTGTAGGAGTCGCGCACCATGCTGTGGCCGAGCCGGAACGCCGCCACCGAGAACTCCACGGGCATGGTCGGCACCTCGGTCGGGCCGGCGTCCGGCTGCACCACCTTGCGGCCTCCTGCGAAGACGTCGTCGACGACCGCCGGGTCCACGATCCGCGGCAGGTAGTCGTGCCGGATCAGCCACTGGTAGTGCAGGGTCACGGCCTTGCGGGCCTGGCGGAACTTCTTCACCGACGGCAGCCCGGTGGGCAGCGAGTCGACGACGGCGTTGTGGAGCCGGATGAACGCCACGTGGGTCTGGGCCACGATCAGGTTCTCGTCGTTGCGCGGGTCGGGGATGAGCGCGGTGCGCTTGCCGTCGACCCGGGGCAGGTCGTGGCCGCGCTTCTTGGCGTCGCCGTTGACCCGGCGGGTGTCGCCGATCTTCAGGTGCACGCCGTCGTCCTCGTAGAACCTGGCGGACTTGGGGTCGCCCGGCCCGGCGCCGTACAACGAGTCGAGGTCCAGCCGCGGCGACCGGCCCTGCACCAGCTGGGCGGGAGGTACGTCGTCGCCGAGCTGGACCTTGGTCTTGTCCATCGTCAGGTCGTGGTCGATGAACTGCCCGAGGTAGGTGTACCCGGCCGGGACGTCACCGGTCCCGCCGCCACCTGAGGCCATCGCCTGGGCCAGCTTCGCGGTGACCGCCGGACCGACGGGCGAGCCCTTCGGGCCGCAGCGACTGAACCTGAACGGCGGTGCGCCCGGAGGCCCGCCCGCCCTGCGGCCGCCGGCCTGGATGCCGACCACCCCTTCGCCCTCGATGAAGAACGTCTCTGATCCGTGGTGTCCCGGCATGCTCCGAAGGTAAAGAGATCGCGAAGGCAAGGAAATGGCCCGACCGGGTCATTGCCGGTCCTGCCGCAGCCGCATCAGCTCGATGCGCTGGTCCGATCCGGGGCGCAACGGCTCGAGCTCGCCCGTGGGCACGAACCCGTACCTCTCGTACACCGACCGCGCTCCGGCGTTGGCGGTGTTGACGTGCAGGGAGACCGGAAGCGCGTCGGCGACGGGCTCGCGGAGCAGCGCGTCGAGGAGCGTGCGGGCGAATCCGCGGCCGCGGTGCCCGGGGTCGGTCCACATGCCCCAGACCTGCACCCGGCCGTCGTCGGTGAACGCCCCGGCCATCGCGACCGGTCGGCCGCGGACCAGCACGGCGTACACCGGCCGGACGAGCCGGCGCCGCCACTCCTTCTCGGGGAAGTCGCGCTCCCGGTCGAGGGTGGAGCCGAACGCGTCGGGGGAGTCCTCGAGTGCGCGCAGCCGGACGTCGCGCAGCACCTCCCAGTCGTCCTGGCCGAGACGGCGCAGGTCGGGTTCGTCACTCATCGGTGACCTCGAGGATGCAGGCGGTCGCCACGTCGACGAAGCCGACCTGGCGGTAGATGCTCGCCGCGTCGTCGGAGGCCGCTGACAGCAGCACCGTCCGCGCACCTCGAGCGCGCACCTCGTGGACGAGTCCCCGGGTGATCGCCGAGCCGAGGCCCCGACGCCGGAACCGGGGAGGTACGGCGATGCCCATCAGCTCGGCACCGGAGCCGCGCGGCGCCGAGCCGCCCCCGCCGGCGACCTCGCCGTCGACGTACGCCGCGGCCGAGACCAGGATGCCCTCCCGCACCAGCTGCGGCCGCGAACCGAGCGGGCGTTCGACGAGGTCGTCAGTGTCCTCGAAGCCGGCGTGGATGACGCTGGTGACGGTGGCCAGGTCCGGGTCGTCGCCATCGAGGATGCGCACCTCGGGAGCGGGCGGCACCTCGACCTCGTGAGGCAGCACCAGCAGCGGGCACTCCTCGAGCTCGACCCCGTCCATGCCCGCGGTCGCCTCGCGCACAGCCGGCAGCAGCGACGGCGTGGTCTCGTGCACCCACTCGATGGTGCGGGGCTTGCCGAGCTCGACCTGGCTGTCGAACAGGCGGCGTACGTCGTCGGCGGTGAACTCCTGTGTGCCACCCAGCCGGGGGCGGGCGTAGAACTGCCAGGCGATGCCCTCCTCCGCGAGGAAGAGCGTGAACGGGCCGATCTCCTCGGACGTGGCCACCGGTCGCGGCACGGCGTCGTAGTAGGTCTCGATCTCGGCCAGTGTCTTGGCCAGTGTCTCGGCCAGTGTCTCGGGCGACGTCACGGTGGTCACAGTTCCACCGCTGGGCGGGCTCCCGCGACTAGTTTCGGTGTCGTGCCCATCACTGGACTGGTCTCCGAGCGGATCGGTCAGCTCTTCGTGGACCATCCCGGCAGCAGGGACCGGCTCGAGTACACCGAGTACGGCGGCGGCGACCGCTGGGTCGTGCTCCTGCACGGCCAGCTGATGCCGCGCCGCATGCAGCAGCCGCTGGCTCGCGCCCTGGCCGCGCAGGGCCTGCACGTCGTCACCCTCGACCTGCTCGGGCACGGGCGGTCCGACCGGCCGGCCGATCCGCTCGTCTACTCGACGACGGCGTTCGCCGAGCAGGTCGAGGCGCTGATGGACCACCTCGGCATGGAGAAGGCCGTGGTCGGTGGGTTGTCCCTCGGTGCGAATGTGTCGCTGGAGCTCGCCGCGAACCGGCCGGAGCGGGTGCAGGGCCTGATCATCGAGATGCCCGTGCTCGACAACGCCCTGCACGCCGGGATCGTGGCGTTCGTGCCGCTGATGTTCGCGGCGCGGTACCTCCCGTGGACCGTCTCCTCGATGCGCGCGCTCACCCGGCCGATCCCGCGCGGGCTGGTGCCGTTCTGGGTCGGCATCGGCCTGGACACCCTCGACCAGCGACCCGCGTCGGTGGCGGCCGTGATCCACGGCGTGATCTTCGGCCGGGTCGCTCCGCAGTCGAAGCAGCGGCGGGCGATCAAGGCGCCGGCGCTGGTGGTGGGCCACCCCAGCGACCCGATCCACCCGTTCGCCGACGCCGCGATGCTGGCCGCGGAGATGCCGAACGCCCAGTTCGTCGAGGCGCGCAGCATCGTGGAGTGGCGGACCCGGCCGGAGCGGCTGAACGCGATCGCCGCCGACTTCGCGCTGGCCTGCTGGGGCACGGCCACCGCGACCCGCCGTCGTACGAAGGGCTGAGCGGGGGTGCGGTCCGGCAGACTGGGCGGGTGCCTCTCTATCGCGACGAGGCGGTCGTGCTGCGCACCCACAAGCTGGGCGAGGCAGATCGCATCATCACCCTGCTGACCCGCCACCACGGCCGGGTCCGCGCGGTCGCGAAGGGCGTGCGCAAGACGACGTCGCGGTGGGGCTCGCGGCTCGAGCCGTTCACCCACGTCGACCTGCAGCTCGCGGTGGGCCGCAACCTCGACATCGTCACCCAGGCGGTGACGATCGAGCCGTTCGCGGGTGGGCTCGGCGGCGACTACGCGCGGTACACCGCCGGCACGGTCATGCTCGAGACGGCCGACCGGCTGGTCACCGAGGAGGGTGAGCCGGCGGTCCAGCAGTTCCTGCTGCTGGTGGGCGGCCTGCGGGCGATGGCGGCCGGCGACAAGGGCGCCCACCAGGTGCTCGACTCCTACCTGCTGCGGTCGCTGGCGGTGGCCGGGTACGCGCCGTCGTTCTCGCACTGCGCGCGGTGCGGCGACGAGGGGCCGCACAAGTCGTTCAGCCCGTCGGCCGGCGGGGCGCTGTGCGCCGACTGCCGGGTGCCGGGCTCGGCCGCACCCTCGGCGGGCACCCTGGAGGTGCTCGGCGCCCTGCTGGCCGGCGACTGGGAGGCCGTGGCCGCGGCCGACGCGCGATCGCTGCGCGAGGCGTCCGGGCTGGTGGCGGCCTACCTGCACTGGCACCTGGAGCGCGGGCTGCGCTCGCTGGAGTACGTCGAGCGTTAGCCCTCGACCGGGGTCTGGCTCACCTCGCGACTCCCTAGGCTGACGTTCGTGGCCCGTCGTCAGCAGCCTCGCCCCCCGACCCCGCACCCGTCGGGTGCCCGTCCGCCCGCGATCCCGCGCGAGCTGGTGCCCAAGCACGTCGCGATCGTCATGGACGGCAACGGCCGGTGGGCCAAGCAGCGCGGGCTGCCGCGCACGCGCGGGCACGAGATGGGGGAGCACTCCCTGTTCGACGTGGTCGAGGGCGCGATCGAGATCGGGGTGAAGGCGATCTCGGCGTACGCCTTCTCCACCGAGAACTGGACCCGCTCGCCCGACGAGGTGAGGTTCCTGATGGGCTTCAACCGCGACGTGATCCGCCGACGCCGCGACGAGATGCACGAGCTCGGGGTACGGGTGCGGTGGGCCGGCCGGGCGCCGCGGCTGTGGAAGTCGGTGATCCGCGAGCTCCAGGTCGCCGAGGAGCTGACCCGCTCGAACTCCGTGCTGACCCTCACGATGTGCGTCAACTACGGCGGCCGCGCCGAGGTGGCCGACACGGCGCGGTCGATCGCGCGGGAGGTCGCCGCCGGGCGCCTCGACCCCGAGAAGATCGACGAGAAGACCTTCGCCCGCCACCTGTACGTCCCCGAGGTCGGCGACGCGGACATGATCTGGCGTACGTCGGGGGAGCAGCGCCTCTCGAACTTCATGCTCTGGCAGGCGGCGTACGCCGAGCTCGTCTTCACCGACGTCCTCTGGCCCGACTGCAACCGCATCGAGCTCTGGAAGGCCATCGAGCTCTACGCCCAGCGCGACCGGAGGTACGGGAAGGCGTGAGGTGGGGTACTCCCGTGCAGTTCCGGGGTGATTCGGCCTCCCATACCCCGGAACTGCACGGGAGTACCCCGCCGTCGCGTCAGGAGCAGGCTGCGCAGGTACCGAAGATCTCGAGGGTGTGGCTCACGTCGGTGAAGCCGTGGTCGGCCGCCATCGAGGTGGTCCAGCGTTCCACTGTGGGGCCCTCGACCTCGACGGTGGCGCCACACGAGCGGCAGACCAGGTGGTGATGATGGGTCTCCGAGCAGCGGCGGTAGATCGCCTCACCGTCCTCGCGGCGCAAGATGTCGACGTCGCCGGTGTCGGCGTACAGCTGGAGGGTCCGGTACACCGTCGCGAGGCCGACCGAGGACCCCGACGACGACAGGATCTCGTGTACCTCCTGGGCGGAGCGGAAGTCGGCGACCGAGCCGAGCGCCTCGAGGACGGCGATCCGCTGGGGCGTCGGCCGCGGGGGACCGTCAGTGCTCGTCATAGTGCTCCCCGTGGGGCGCGTGACGGTGCCCGCCGTGCACGTAGTCGAGGTGGTCGTTGTGCTCGACGGCCAGGTGCCCGCAGTCCTCGCCGTGCACATGCCCGTCCACGTGGTCGTGCTCGTCGCTGACGTCGTGCGTTGCCGGGTCGATCGGCGCGAACGGCGCCCGCAGCCGACGCCGCGACCGCAGCCAGGCGCCGATCGGCCAGGCGGCCGCGAACCCGGCCAGCGACAGCAGCACGATCGACGGACCGGGGGCCACGTTGGCGGAGAAGGACGCGTACGCCGCGAGGAGCAGGCCGCCGACCGAGGCCACGATCCCGAGTCCCATCGCGCCGAGCAGCGTCGTCCGGAACGACCGTGTCACCTGCTGGGCCGTCGCGACCGGCACGACCATCAGCGCGGAGACGAGCAGCAGCCCGACGGTGCGCATCGCCACGGTCACCGAGACCGCCGCGAGTACGGCGACCGCCAGGTTGTAGGCGCCCACTCGCAGCCCGGCGACCTTGGCGAACTCGGGGTCCTGCGCGACGGCGTACAGCTGCGGGGCCAGCCCGACGCAGACCACGACCACCACGACCGTCAGCGCGACGGTCACCCACACGTCGGCGGCAGAGATGGTGGTGATCGAGCCGAAGAGATAGGTCTGCAGCAGCGACGTGCTCTGCCCGCCGAGGCCGGTGAGCAGGACGCCGCCGGCCAGGCCGCCGTAGAACATCAGGGCCAGGGCCACGTCACCGTTGGTGTGCCCGCGGCTGCGGACCACCTCGATGACGATGGCGCCGAGCGCCGCGACGCCGACGGCCGTCCAAGTGGGGGAGGCGCCGGTCAGCAGGCCGAGGGCGACGCCGGTGACGGCCACGTGGCCGATGCCGTCGCCCATGAGGGAGAGACGGCGCTGCACGAGGTACGTGCCGACGGCCGGGGCAGCGAGGCCGGTGAAGACCGCGGCGATCAGGGCGCGCTGCATGAAGCCCAGCGAGAGCAGGTCCCAGATGTTGATGTCGTGGTTCATCGGCGGTCCGTAGGAATCTCGAGGTGCGGGGTGTGGTCGTGCCTGCTGGTCGAGGAGTGATGGTGGTGGGTGTGCGGGTCGCCGTACGCCGGGTCGTGGACCTCGTGGTCCGCGAGCGCCGGCCCGTCGTAGCCGATCCGGCCGTCGCGCATCACCACGGCCCGGTCGACGAGCGGTGCCATCGGGCCGAGCTCGTGCGCGACCAGCACCACGGTCGCGCCCTCGGCCTTCAGCCGGCCGAGCGTGTCGGCGAGCGCCTGCTGGCTCGGCAGGTCGACGCCGGCGGTGGGCTCGTCGAGGACGAAGAGCTCGGGCTCACCGGCCAGCGCCCGGGCGATCAGCACCCGTTGCTGCTGGCCGCCGGAGAGCTCGGTGATGCCGTCGTGGCGCCGCTCGGACATCCGCACCACCTCGAGCGCGTGGTCGATGGCCGCCCGGTCGGCGCGCGACAGCGGCCGCCAGGGCTTGCGCCGGGTCAGCCGGCCCGAGGCGACCACCTCCCAGACCGACGTGGGTACGCCGGAGGAGGCCGTCGCGCGCTGCGGCACGAACCCGATCCGCGACCACTCGACGTACCCCGTCAGCGGGGTCCCGAACAGCCGCAGCTCGCCGGCAGCCAGCGGCAGCAGACCGGTGAGGGCGCGGACCAGGGTGGTCTTGCCGGAGCCGTTGGCGCCCATCAGCGCCACGAACTCGCCGGTCCTCACCGTGAGGTCGATGCCGCGCAGCACCGGCCGGCCGCCGATCGCGACCGAGCCGCCCGTCAGCTCTATCGGGTGCATCCGTTGGCCTCCTGGAGGGCGGTGAGGTTCTCCCGCATGAGGGAGAGGTAGTTATCGTCGGCGTCACCTTCGGCACCACCGTCGACCAGCCCTTCGACGGGGTCGAGCACGGCGGTGTGCAGGCCGAGGTCGCGGGCGAGGGAGTCGGTGAGGGCCCGGCTGGCGAGGCGCTCGGAGAACACCGTCGTGATGCCCTCGTCGTGGATCAGCCGCTGGAGCCGGGCGATGCCGGCCGGGGTGGGCTCGGCGTCGGGGGTCAGGCCGGCGACAGGAGCGACCTCGATGCCGTACTTCGACCAGTACCCGAACGCGTCGTGGCTCGAGACGATCACGTGTCGCTCGCAGTCCGCGAGCCCGTCGGCGAACTGGCGGTCGAGGTCGGTCAGGTCGCCGTGGAGGGCGGCGGCGTTGGCGGCGTACGCCGCGGCGTGCGGAGGGTCGATCTCGGTCAGGTCCTGGGCCACGGCGTCCGCCACGGCGGCCAGCCGCGTCGGGTCGAGCCAGAAGTGCGGGTCGTCGCCGTCGAGGGGGGAGACGGTCGTGGTGTCCAGGATGCGTCCCTCGGCGTTCTGGGCGACGGCCTCGTCGATGGCCGGCTGGAGGCCGTGCTCGACGACCACGAGATCGGCTCGAGCGAGGGCCACGGTCCGCGCGAAGGTCGGCTCGATGTCGTGGGGCTCGACGCCGGGATCGCTGAGCCCGGTGACCTCGACGTGCCTCCCGCCGACCCGCTCCGCGACCCACGCCAGCGGGTAGAAGCCCGCCGTCACGTGCACCCTGCCGTCGTCGGCCGCCAGCGCCGCGCACCCGGTGAGGGGGACGACGAGGAGCAGGGCGACGAGCCAACGCATGAGAACGATTCTCAACCTATTTGAGAATGATTGTCAAAGCTCGTTTCTCCCCCCGCGGAGATCGGGCCTCGCTGGCGGGCCCCGGAGACGAGCCTCAGTCCTCGAGACTGAGCAGCAGCTTGCTGAGGAGCCGGCCGAGCTGGTCGCGCTCCTCATCGTCCAGGGGAGCCAGCAGCCGCTCCTCGTTCGCGAGGTGCAGGGGGTGCAGTCGCTCCTGCAGTGCCTTGCCCTTTGCCGTCAGGGCGATCACCCGGCCGCGGCCGTCGGTCTCGCTGACCGTGCGCTCGACGAGGCCCTGAGCGACCAGCCGGTCCACCCGCTTGGTGACGGCGCCCGAGGTCACCATGGTGGTCCCGGCGAGCTCGGTGGGGGTGAGGCGGTACGGCGGACCGGCACGGCGCAGCGACGCCAGCACGTCGAAGTCCCCGTTGCCCAGGTCGGCTTGGGCGAACACGGTGCGCAGCTCCTGGTCGAGCAGGTCGGCGGCTCGGTGCAGGCGGCCCAGGACCAGCATGGGTCCCACGTCCAGCTCGGGACGCTCGTGCGCCCACTGCTCGGCGATCCGGTCCACGGCGTCCGGGTTCTCCTGGGTCATCTCTTGATTGTATCTTCCAAGGAAGATATTGTACTTTCCGTGGAAGATACCTCGATCCGGACGTTGCTGATCACCGCGGTCGCCCCCGTCGCCTGGGGCACGACGTACATCGTCACCGAGACCTTCCTGCCGCCCGACCGCCCGCTCTTCTCGGCCGCCGCCCGTGCGCTGCCGGCCGGCCTGGTGCTCCTCGCGTTCAGCCGCCAGCTGCCCCGCGGTGACTGGTGGTGGAAGGCCGTGCTGCTCGGCCTGTGCAACATCGGGCTGTTCATGCCGCTGCTCTTCCTGGCGGCCTACGAGCTGCCGGGCGGCCTCGCCGCGACCGTCCAGTGCCTGTCGCCGCTGGCCGTGATGGCCATCGCGCTGCCGGTGCTGGGGGAGCGGCCCGGCGTACGTCGCGTGGTCGCCGGCCTGGTCGGAGCGGTGGGTGTCGCACTGCTCGTGCTGCGCGCCGGCGGTGAGCTGTCCACGCTTGGCCTGGCGGGGGCGATCGGGTCGGTGCTCGTCTCCGCGCTGGGCTTCGTGCTCGTCAAGCGGTGGCCGCCGCCCACCGACATGCTCACCACCGTCTCCTGGCAGCTGGTGGCCGGCGGTCTCGCGCTCGTCCCGGTCGCTCTCCTCGTCGAGGGCCCGCCCCCCTCGCTGACCGTGGCCAACGTCGGCGGGCTGCTGTGGCTGACCACGGCGGGTACGGCGCTCGCCTACTACTGCTGGTTCCGCGGCCTGGTCCGGATGCCGGCCGGTGCGGTCGCGCTCATCGGCCTGGTGAACCCCGTCGTCGGCACCGTGCTCGGCGTGCTCTTCGCGGGCGAGGTCTTCGGCTGGACCCAGGCCCTCGGCATGGTGCTGGTGCTCGGCGGCGTCGTCGCCGGCCAGCGGCGCGCGAGCACCCGCCGTACGGCCGCGATTGGTCACAAACGCCACCTCTCGGGCCCGTTTTCCTGGCGTTTGGGACCAAACGCCACCACCCGCGAGCCCCAGGAGTGCGCCGCGTAACCTGCCGGCGTGATCGTCGTCAACCGCTTCCACGTACCCGCCGCCGACCAGGACCAGTTCCGGCGCGACCTGCAGGCGGCGGCCGAGGTGCTGGCCAGGCAGACCGGGTTCGCGCGCAACCGGATCGGTCGCAACACCGACGACCCCGAGCTGTGGCTGCTGACGACCGAGTGGGAGAGCGTCGGCGCTTACCGTCGGGCGCTGTCGGCCTACGACGTCAAGCTCACCGCGGTCCCGGTGCTGAGCCGGGCGATCGACGAGCCGAGCGCCTACGAGCCCGCCGAGCCCGGGGCCGACCTGAATGTCGCCTCCACCCGATCGCTAGGCTGACCCTTCCGACTGACCGACCCGACAGACAGCTTGACCGGCAGCCAGCCGGCCAGACCCAGGAGCCCCCTCGTGGCCAGCAACACCTCCACCCTGCTCGACACCATCGTCTCCCTCTGCAAGCGTCGCGGGTTCGTCTACCCGTCCGGGGAGATCTACGGCGGGACCAGGAGCGCGTGGGACTACGGTCCCCTCGGCGTCGAGCTGAAGGAGAACGTCAAGAGGCAGTGGTGGCGCGCGATGGTCACCACTCGTGACGACGTCGTCGGCCTGGACTCCAGCGTCATCCTGCCTACCAAGACGTGGGAGGCCAGTGGTCACCTGAAGACGTTCAGCGACCCGCTCGTCGAGTGCCAGTCGTGCCACAAGCGGTTCCGCGCCGACCACCTCCAGGAGGAGTACGCCGGCAAGAAGGACATCGACGACCCGGACACGGTCGACCTCAACGAGTCGGTCCCGTGCCCCAACTGCGGCAACCGCAACACCTGGACCGAGCCGCGCCAGTTCAACATGATGCTGAAGACCTACCTCGGCGTCATCGAGGACGAGTCGGGCCTGCACTACCTGCGCCCCGAGACCGCGCAGGGCATCTTCGTGAACTTCGCGAACGTCGTCACGAGCAGCCGCAAGAAGCCGCCGTTCGGCATCGCCCAGATGGGCAAGAGCTTCCGCAACGAGATCACGCCCGGCAACTTCATCTTCCGCACGCGCGAGTTCGAGCAGATGGAGATGGAGTACTTCGTCAAGCCGGGTGAGGACGAGGAGGCACACCAGTACTGGATCGACGAGCGCACCCGCTGGTTCACCGACCTCGGCATCACCTCGGAGCGGCTGCGGCACTTCGAGCACCCGCAGGAGAAGCTCAGCCACTACGCCAAGCGCACCGTCGACATCGAGTACAACTTCGGGTTCTCCGAGCGCGGGTTCGAGGAGCTCGAAGGGATCGCCAACCGCACCGACTTCGACCTGACCCAGCACAGCCAGGCGTCCGGCCAGGACCTCTCGTACTTCGACCAGGCCACCGGTGAGCGCTTCGTGCCGTACGTCATCGAGCCGGCGCTCGGCCCCAACCGGGCGATGATGGCGTTCCTGATGGACGCCTACACCGAGGACGAGGCGCCCAACACCAAGGGCGGCGTCGACAAGCGCGTCGTGCTCAAGCTCGACCCGCGGCTCGCGCCGGTCAAGGTCGCCGTGCTCCCACTGAGCCGCAACGCCGACCTCAGCCCCAAGGCGAAGGACCTCGCCGCTGCGCTCCGCGGCCACGGGTGGAACGTCGAGTTCGACGACTCCGGGGCCATCGGCCGCCGCTACCGCCGCCAGGACGAGATCGGTACGCCGTACTGCGTCACCGTCGACTTCGACACCCTCGACGACCAGGCGGTGACCATCCGCGAGCGCGACACGATGAAGCAGGAGCGCATCTCGCTCGACCAGGTCCTCCCGTACTTCGCCGAGCGACTCGTCGGCTGCTGACCCGGATGTCCCTCCGCAGGCTCGGTGCGCTGCTGGCCGCCGCCGCCTTGCTGCTGGGTGCCTGCACGGGGTCCGGAGACGACTCCGAGGGCAGCTCGTCGCCGGCGGGTGACGGCGCGAGCGGTACGCCGGTCGCCACCGACGACCCCGACGACGGCATCCCCCCGCCGTACCTCCCGGTGCCGGCCGGCGTCGCGCTGACCGACCAGGGCAGCGAGCTCGGCGTCGGCGAGACCGCGGTCGTCGCCTGGCGGCCGAGCAAGGGGAAGGTGGCGGTGCTGTCGCTGCGCGTGAGGCAGCTGCGGCGCGCTCCGATCCAGGTGCTCGCCGACTGGCAGCTGGACGAGGCCGGTCGGAGCTCCTCGCTCTTCTACGTGACCGTCTCGGCCGAGAACCTCGGCGAGGAGGATCTCGGCGGCACCCGCATCCCGCTGTACGTCGCCTCGGGTGCGACCACCCTGGTCGAGTCCAACGCGTTCAAGACCGAGTTCAAGCCGTGCCCGAGCCCCGCGCTCCCGGACGAGTTCGGCACTGACGCCAAGACGACGGCGTGCCTGGCCTACCTGGTGCCGGACCACGGTCGGCTGACGTCGATCACGTTCCGGCCCAGCGCGAAGTTCAACCCGATCACGTGGGTCGGCGAGGTCGAGCAGCCGGCGAAGCCGAAGAAGAAGCCCTCCGCTGGTTGAGGAAGGACGAAGTCACGAACCGCGCCTTCCTCGACCACCGTGCGGGATTTCGCGACGTCACCGGGGCTCGCGACAATGAGCCGGTGACCACCCTGCCCACCTCGCTGACCCTCGGGTCGCTCACGGTCGAGACCCCCGTGGTCCTCGCGCCGATGGCGGGCATCACCAACGCGGCGTACCGCCGCCTCTGCGCGGAGCAGGGTGCCGGCCTGTACGTCTGCGAGATGATCACCTCACGCGGCCTGGTCGAGCGCGACGAGACCACGCTGAAGATGCTGGTCTTCGACGACCTCGAGAAGATCCGCTCGGTCCAGCTCTACGGGACGGACCCGGTGTACGTCGGCAAGGCCGCCGAGATCCTGTGTGCCGAGTACGGCGTCGCGCACATCGACCTCAACTTCGGCTGCCCGGTCCCCAAGGTGACCCGCAAGGGCGGCGGTGGTGCGCTGCCGTGGAAGCGCGGGCTGCTCGGCGAGATCCTGACGGCGGCGGTCGGCGCCGCGGCGCCGTACGGCGTCCCGGTCACCATGAAGACCCGCAAGGGCATCGACGAGGAACACCTGACGTACCTCGACGCCGGCCACATCGCCGAGGACTCCGGCTGCGCGGCGATCGCCCTGCACGGCCGGACCGTCGCCCAGTCCTACTCCGGCGAGGCCGACTGGTCCGCGATCGCCGCCCTGGTCGACCACGTGACCATCCCGGTGCTCGGCAACGGCGACATCTGGGAGGCCGGCGACGCGGTCCGGATGGTGTCGCAGACGGGGGCGGCCGGCGTGGTGGTCGGTCGCGGCTGCCTCGGCCGGCCCTGGTTGTTCCGCGACCTGGCGGCGGCGTTCGCCCCCGGCGGTCCCGCCGATCCGGTGCTGCCGTCGCTCGGCGAGGTACGGGCCGTGATGCGCCGGCACGCCGAGCTGCTGTGCGAGCACATGGGGGAGGAGCGCGGCTGCAAGGAGTTCCGCAAGCACGTCTCCTGGTACCTCAAGGGGTTCCGTGCGGGAGGTACCTTGCGGCACTCCCTCGCCCTGGTCGACTCCCTCGCTTCGCTCGACGCCTTGCTCGCCGACCTCGACCCGGCCGAGCCGTTCCCGGTGACCGAGCTCGGTACGCCGCGTGGCCGCCAGGGCTCCCCGCGCACCAAGGTCGCCCTCCCCGAGGGCTGGCTCGACGACGCCGACGGCGCCGGCGCCCACGTCCAGGAGGAGTCGAACGAGACGACCGGGGGGTAGGCGGGTAGTGATACCCGGTCGACCGGGTATCGCGTCGCTTTGTGCCGGTTGCAACGGTCACGAAGCGACGGGAACGACGCCGAAGCTCGGCTCAGGCGTACCCCCGCGCCGGCAACCCGTACCGCTCGGCGTACCCGTCCCGGGCGAGCCGCTGCCACTGGCCACCGTCCCCAGGAACTGGGGTCGAGATTGCGACAGCCCCCCGGATGTGTGCTTGACTCGCGTCTTCGTGTCCGTTTCGTTATCAACTAACTTCTCTCGGGAAACGGCCTCTCCCCTGTCTTCGACCAGCAAAGGATCGTCGCTGTGGCTGCGCATCGCCACAAGCGGGACACCGATGCCCGCCGTTACCTCGCCCACCTGTCGACCGCTCGAATCTCCACCGCCAAGACGCTCTCCGCCGGCCTCGCCGTGACGGTGACCGGCTCGGTGGTCGCCTTCGGTGTCCTCTCGGCGACCCCGGGGGCCGCCGGCCTGATGGCCGGGGACGTCCGCAGCCCGCTCACCGCCTCGGCGTCGGCCGGTGACACGGGAGTCAGCGTGTCCGACCGCTTCGTGGTCTCCCGCTCCTCCTCGCGCAGGCAGTCGAAGCAGGACAAGCGAAGGGTCGTGAAGGCGGCCCGCACCGATGGTGCCCTGGCCGCCACCGCCGGGGCCGTCCGCAAGGCCCACACCCGGCTCTGGACCACCGCTCCGCTCAACCTCTGGACGGCGTCCGGCGACGACGCGACCCAGATCGGCGAGCTCCCGGCCTCGCGCCGTGTCCTGGTGACCGGTCGCCAGGCGGGCGACCGCGTCGAGGTCGTGGTGGCGGGCAAGAGCCGCTGGGTCTCCGACGGCTACCTCAGCGAGGACAAGCCGGTCGCGCTCGGTGTCGGCGCCGGCCTGTCCATGGCCCCCTGTCCGGACCCGGGTGTGGAGAGCGGCCTGACGTCCAACGCCGTCTACGTCTACCGCTCGGTGTGCCACGCCTTCCCGCAGATCACGTCGTACGGCGGCTGGGACAACCACGGCGAGCACTCATCGGGCCGCGCCCTGGACATCATGACCAGCGACGTCGCGCTCGGCACCGCCATCGCCGAGTTCCTCCGGGTCCACGCCTCGGAGCTGCACCTCTACGACATCCTCTGGCGCCAGGCCATCTGGACGCCCGTCCGCGCGGCCGAGGGCTGGCGCACGTTCTCGAGCCGGGGGTCGGCCACTGCCAACCACTACGACCACGTCCACGTGAGCGTGTACTGACCCACGGCTAAGGTCAGCGGCGATGGACCTGTACGCCGCCGCGGACCGCGAGCGCTACGTCGCCGAGCCGCCCAAGCGGGTGGCCGCGCCGGAGCGCACGCCGTTCGAGCGCGACCGCGCCCGGGTCGTGCACGCCGCGTCCTCGCGGCGGCTGGCGGCCAAAACGCAGGTGGTCGGCCCGCAGAGCGACGACTTCGTCCGCAACCGGCTGACCCACAGCCTGGAGGTCGCCCAGGTCGCGCGTGACCTGTCCCGGGCACTCGGCTGCGAGCCCGACATCGTCGAGACGGCCGCGCTGGCGCACGACCTCGGACACCCCCCGTTCGGTCACAACGGCGAGCGGGTGCTGGCCGAGGTCGCGGAGGAGTGCGGCGGCTTCGAGGGGAACGCCCAGACGTTCCGGTTGCTGACCCGGCTCGAGGCCAAGACGTTCGAGGGCGACCAGTCCGTCGGCCTGAACCTCACGCGCGCCACCCTGGACGCCTGCACGAAGTACCCCTGGTTCTTCGCCGACGCCGAGGACCCGCAGGGCGTGCACGCCGACGGTTCGCCACGGGTGGTCCGCAAGTTCGGCGTGTACCGCGACGACCGCACCGTCTTCGACTGGGTCCGGTCCGGCATGTCCGGACGCCGGCGCTGCCTCGAGGCGCAGGTGATGGACCTCGCCGACGACGTCGCCTACTCGGTGCACGACGTCGAGGACGGCGTGGTGGCGGGCCGGGTCGACCTGCACGACCTCGACCGGGACGCGGTGTGGGCCACGGTCCGCGAGTGGTACCTCCCCGACGCGACCGACCCCGACCTCGACGCCTCGCTGGCCGGCCTGCGGGCGGTCGAGGGCTGGCCGGTCGCGGCGTACGACGGCTCGCGCCGCCACCAGGCCGCGCTGAAGAACCTCACCAGCGACCTGATCGGCCGGTTCTGTGGCGCCGTGCAGGACGCGACGTACGCCGCCGGCGACGGCCCCTTCGTCCGGTACGCCGCCGACCTCGTGGTCCCCGTGGAGACGGAGCGGGAGATCGCCGTGCTCAAGGGCATCGCGGCGCACTACGTCATGCGGGCCGACGACCGGGTGGCGCTGATGTCGCGACAGCGCGAGCTGCTGGCCGAGCTGGTCGCCGCGCTGGACGCCCGCGGCCCGGACGGCCTGGACGCGCCGTACGCCGACGACTGGAAGGCCGCGGTCGACGACGCCGGCCGCCGCCGCGCGCTGGTCGACCAGGTCGCCTCACTCACCGACGCCAGCGCCCTGGCCTGGCACGGCCGCATGCTCGCTGGTCTCGGTGGTTGAGGCGTGAGGCCGTTCACGGCCGAGCCCTCGAAACCACCTGACCGCTACGGCAGGTCGCCCTGCGGGTACGGGTCCTCCTGGCGCGCGGTGCTCTCGGGGTTGAGCTGCTCCTTGAGCTCGTCGTCGTGGGACGAGCCGAACGGAGAGTGGGCGGATGCCGCGGACGCAGCGGCCCCGGCGGCCGCGGTCACCTTGTCCTTGACGACCGGCGCCTGCTCCTTCGCGGTCTCGGCGACCGTCGAGGCGGCCGACCGGACGTGCGGGTCGTCCTTGACGCGGGTGGCGGTGCGGACGATCTGCTCGTAGCGCTGACGTCCGGCCTTGGCGCCGAGCACGTAGCCGGCAGCGAAGGCGGCCAGCAGCAACAGCTTCCTCATGGGTGTGTCCTTCCGTGGGGTTCGGTCGTGGTTCCGATGGGTCAAGGCTTGCGACGGCGGACGGCCCGTTCGCGGATCCGCCGGCCCTTGGCGGCGTCCGCGGCTTCCTTCTTCGCCGCCTTCTCGATGTTACGGGTGTCGCGTGCGGGCAGCTGGAGCTCGGACTCCGCCGCGATGCCGGCCTGGAGCTGCCGCCCACGCTCGATCTCGGAGTCGATCTCGGCGCCCAGCAGGAGCGCGACGTTGGTCAGCCACAGGAAGACCAGTCCGACGACCACCCCGGCCAGCGAGCCGTAGGTCTTGTTGTAGGAGGAGAAGCCGGCGACGTAGAACGCGAAGCCGGCCGAGGCCACCATCCAGAGCAGGATCGCGACCGCGGCACCGATGGAGATCCAGCGGAACTTCGGCTGCTGCACGTTCGGGGTGGCGTAGAAGAGGATCGCCACGATCAGCATCACCGCGAGCAGCATCACCGGCCACTTGGCGATGTCCCAGACCTGGACGGCCTGGTCGCCGAGCCCGATCTGGTCCCCGATCGACTGGGCCAGCGGCCCGCTGACGACCAGCATCAGCATCACCAGGGCGACCAGCACGATCGCGACCATGGTGATCAGCAGCATGACCGGCCGCAGCTTCCAGAAGGGGCGTCCCTCGCCGATCTCGTAGATCCGGTTCATCGCCCGGCCGAACGCGCCGACGTACCCCGAGGCGGACCACAGAGCGCCCAGGAGGCCGAGCACGAGGGCCAGTCCGGCCGACTGCGAGCTGGCCAGCTCCAGCAGCGGCGTCCTGATGGTGCCCAGGGTGTCCTCGGAGACGAGCGGGGACATCACGTCCAGCACGGTCTGCACCGACTTCTCGGGAGCCTGGCCGACCAGGCCGAGGACGGCGCTGAGGGCGATGGCGGCCGGGAAGAGGGAGAGCACGCTGTAGTACGTCAGCGCGGCAGCCAGGTCCGTGCACTGGTCGTCGGCGAACTCACGACGTACCTTCCGCGCGACGTAGAACCACGTCCGCTTGTGCAGGTCGGTGGGGTCGTCGGGCTTGCGGGGGTCCTCCGGATCGGGCGTCGTGGCCTCGGTCCGGTCGATCCCTTGGGCGGCCTGGCTCATCGGTTCCGCGCTCACCACACGGAAGCGTCGTCGTAGCGGGCACGGGCCGAGAACCTCATCGGACCATCCTGACCGCGCGCCCGGGGTGTCGAACCACCCACAAGGGTGCCCGTCCGGCTGCCGGACCCTTCTCCACAGGGCCCGGAGGCCATCGGGCGGCGCGGCATAGACTCCGCGGCGTGGCCTCACACATGACCGGCCGCATCCGCGAGGAGGACATCGCCGAGGTGCGCGAGAAGGCGCGCATCGACGACATCGTCTCCGGATACGTCACCCTCCGCAACGCCGGTGGCGGCTCGATGAAGGGGCTGTGCCCCTTCCACGACGAGAAGTCCCCGTCCTTCCACGTCACGCCGGCCCGGGGGTTCTACCACTGCTTCGGCTGCCAGGAGAGCGGCGACGTCATCTCCTTCCTGATGAAGATCGACGGGCTGGCGTTCACCGAGACCGTCGAGCGGCTGGCCGACAAGTACGGCGTGACCTTGCGGCGCGAGGACGGCGACGTCCGCGAGGACCGTCCCCGCGGTCCGCAGCGCGGTCGCCTGGTCGAGGCCAACAAGGTCGCCCAGGCCTACTACGCCGACCAGCTGGCCACCCCCGAGGCGGTCGCCGGCCGGCAGTTCCTGGGCCAGCGCGGGTTCGACCAGGCGGCGGCCGAGCAGTTCGGGATCGGCTTCGCCCCGCGCGACGGCGAGGCGCTGGTGCAGCACCTGCGCCAGAAGGGCTTCAAGGACGAGGAGAGCGTCGCCGCTGGGCTCATCGCGCTGGGCCGGTCGGCGTACGACCGTTTCCGCGGCCGCCTGCTGTGGCCGATCCGCGACGCCAGCGGCGACACGATCGGCTTCGGCGCGCGCCGGATCTTCGACGACGACAGGATCGAGGCCAAGTACCTCAACACCTCCGAGACCCCGCTCTACAAGAAGAGCCAGGTGCTCTACGGCATCGACCTGGCCCGCCGCGACATGGCGCGCACCTCCCAAGCCGTGGTGGTCGAGGGCTACACCGACGTGATGGCCTGCCACCTGTCCGGGGTGCCGACGGCGGTCGCGACCTGCGGCACGTCGTTCGGCGACGACCACGCCCGGGTGCTGCGCCGGTTCCTCCACGACCACGAGGAGTTCCGCGGCGAGGTGATCTTCACCTTCGACGGCGACGCGGCCGGCCAGAAGGCCGCCATCCGCGCATTCGCCGGCGACCAGAACTTCGTCTCCCAGACCTACGTCGCCGTCGAGCCGACGGGCCTGGACCCCTGCGACCTCCGCATCCAGCAGGGCGACGCGGCCGTCCGCGAGCTCGTCGCCCGCCGGGTCCCGCTCTACCGGTTCGTGCTGGGCAACGTCGTCGGCAAGTTCGACCTCGACCGCGCCGACGGCCGCGTCGACGCCGTCCGCGAGGGCGCCCGGCTGGTCTCCTCGATCCGCGACAAGTCCAAGGTCGAGGCCTTCTCACGCGAGCTGGCCGGCATGGTCGGGGTGGACATCGAGCAGGCCCGCGAGGAGGTACGACGAGCGGCGAACCGTCGTCCTGAGGAGCGGTCAGCGGCCACCACGGCGGAGACCGCAGCCGAGCCACCCGCGCGCAACGCCGTCCCCGACCCCCGCCATCCACGGTTCGCGCTCGAGCGCGAGACCCTCAAGCTGGTCCTCCAGCACCCGGGCGCGGTCGGCCGGATGGCCGCCGACGTGGGGGCCAACGACTTCACCCACCCGACCCTGCGCACGGTCTGGGAGCTGGTCGAGAAGAACGGCGGCCCGACCGCCGCGGACGCCGGCTGGGCGGCGCGGATACGCGCCGACGCCGCCGACGCGGTCGTCCAGGCCGCGGTCAGCGCTCTCGGAGTGGAGCCGCTGAAGACCGCCAAGGATCCCGACGCGGCGTTCGTCGGCGGCCACGTCTACGGGCTCCAGGAGCTCACCGCGTTGCGCCGGATCGCCGAGGTGAAGTCCCGTCTCCAGCGCACCAACCCCGTCGAGCAGGCGACGGAGTACAACCGGATGTTCGGCGAGCTGGTCGCGCTCGAGCAGCACCGACGCACCCTCCGCGAGCTCGCGATGGGCACCACGTGAGGCCCTTCGCCAAGCGCCCCGCCATCGAGGTCGCGCCGGGGGAGCGCGTGCTCGCCTGGACCGAGGCGACGACCGGTGAGGCGCTGGCCGGCACCCGCGAGGCGTTGTACCTCGCCGACGTACGCCTGGGCTGGGAAGACGTCGAGGCCGCCGACTGGGACCGCGACACCGAGGAGTTCCGGGTGGCCGAGGTCGGCCGTTGGGGCGAGCCCCGGGTCGTGCATCGCTTCACGATCTCCGAGCCCCGGCGCCTGCTCGAGCTGGTCCGCGAGCGGGTCACGGCGTCGGTCCTGCTCGTCCGCCACGTGCCGCTCGACGGACGGCGAGGGGTCCGGGTCATCGCCCGTCGCGCCCCCGCCGGGGACCGTGCGCTGCGCTGGATCTACGAGTACGACGAGGGCATCGACCCCGACGACCCCACCGTCCGGCTGGCCGCCGAGACCGCGCTCGCCGCCGCGCAGGACGAGGTCGGCCTGAATTAGGCCGGCCATTTAGTGCGGGCCTGCGCGCCTTGCTAACCTGAGCCCGCTTCCCGGCACGATCCCCTGTAGCTCAACTGGCAGAGCATTCGGCTGTTAACCGGAGGGTTGTTGGTTCGAGTCCAACCGGGGGAGCGACGAGAACCCCGCCCGACCTGGCTGACCAGGACGGGCGGGGTTCGTCTTCGTGGGGGACCCGGACGCTGGCGCATGTAACGCGGTGTTTGATGGGGTTCCCAAGTGTTCCAACGCGTGGGAAGCCCATCAAACACCGCGTTACATGCCGATCCGGTCCCTCGCGACCCGCTCGGCCCTCACTCGTCGTCGTCCCCGCCCCAGGTCAGCGAGTACACCTCCGCGCTGGTGGCGAACGACACCCCGAGCCGCTGGCCCGTCTGCCGGCCGAAGCCCTCGAGGAACTCCCGGGGGTCCCAGTTCTCCCAGCCGAGGCCCTCGATGTACGCCGCGTGCGCGGCCAGCGACGCCACGCCCGCGTCGAACGTCTCGGTCGTGTCGACGCCGTGGCGGGCCTGCGGCGACCCGAACGCCCAGACCGCGCGCACGCCGCCCCAGGGCTCGAGCCCCTCGACGAGCTGGTCGTTGAAGATCCAGCGGTTGCCCGCGTCCCGCGCGGCGTCCAGCACGGCCCTCCCGACCGCGATGTGGTCGGCCTGGTTGAGGGCGCCGGGCCCGAAGGTGTCGCGGAAGTTCCCAGTGAGGATGATCTCCGGCTGGTGACGGCGGATGACCTGGGCCAGGGTGCGGCGCAGCGGGACGCCGTACTCGACGACGCCGTCGGGGAGCCCGAGGAACTCGACCTCCTCGACGCCGACGACCCGGCACGACTCGACCTGCTCGGCCTCGCGGACCCGCCGGCTCTCCCCGGGCTCCATGCCGTCGATGCCGGCCTCGCCGCTGGTCACCATCACGTACGAGATGTGCTTGCCCTGGCCGGTCCACCGGGCGACGGCGGCGGCGGCCCCGAACTCCATGTCGTCGGGGTGGGCGACGATCGCGATCGCCTTCGACCAGTTCTCGGGCAGGGTCTTCAGCGGCTCAGGGTCCATGGCCTGAGCATGGCCGATATCGCGTTGCCCCGTCACCCGGGGTCGGGGAGGCTTCCCCGGTGATCCGGATCAGCGAGGTGGACCCTGCCGACGAAGCGACCCTGCGGGCATTCTGGGAGACCGAGCAGGCCTCGGTGTTCGCCGACCGGCAGCATGCGATCCCACGGACGTGGGAGCGGCTCGTTGCGATGGTCACCAACCGCAACGCCTCCTACCGCCGCACCCTGCTCGTCGCGCGCGACGGTGCCGACGTCGTCGGCGCCTGCGACCTCGGCGGGTCGACGACCGACAACCTGCACCTGGCCGACCTCGAGATCCACGTGCGTCCCGAGCGGCGGCGTCAGGGCATCGGGCGTGCGTTGTACGACGACGCGTCGGTGCGGCTGCGCGCAGATGGCCGGACCAGCGTCTGCGGCGAGGTCTACGTACCTCCCGGCAGCGACGGCGCGGGCGTCGCGCCGTACGAGTTCGCCACCGTCATGGGGTTCGAGAACGTGCACTCCGAGGACCACCTACTGCTGGGGCTCCCGGTGAGCGGCGAGGAGGTCGACCGGCTGCGCTCGAAGGGCGACTCGGCGGCGTACGACGTGCTGACCTGGACCGGGCCGTGCCCCGAGGAGCACGTCGAGGCGTTCTGCGAGATGCACACGCGGATGAGCACGGACGTGCCGATCGGGGACATCGACTACGAGCCGGTGGTCGTCGACCCCGAGCGCCTGCGGGCCAGTGAGCAACGGGTCTTCCGGACCTACGACGGGATCACGTCGGTGGCGCGGCGCCGCGCGGACGGCGTCTTCGGCGGGTACTCCCAGCTCTACCTCCCGCACGGCACCGACTACGCCTACCAGGACGACACCCTGGTCATGCCGGAGCACCGGGGCCACCGGCTGGGCACCCTGCTCAAGCTCGCGACCCTGGAGGTCCTCCAGAGCGACCGTCCCGAGCTCGCCGCCATCCACACCGACACGGCGGTCGACAACCACGCGATGCAGGCGACCAACCGGGACTTCGGGTTCCGGCCCGTCGAGCGGATGTATGAGATGCAGCGCCGTGACCGCTGAGGCACGTCCCGACCTCTGGCCATCCCCGCGCCGCGACACGCCGACATCGCCGCGCTGGAACTCGTCGGAGTTCGTCGCGGAGATGGGGGAGTGGTGCCGGTCGGTGCTCGGCCGCGAGGTCTCCCTCGACCCGGTGAAGATCAGGTGCTGGTCGGCGGTCTGGCGCGTCGAGACCGATGCAGGCGTCTACTTCGCGAAGCAGAACTGCCCCGGTCAGCTCTTCGAGGCCGCACTGCTGGAGACGCTCGCCGGCATCTCGTCGCGCGTGGTCCCGGTGACCGCCGTCGACCTCGACCGCGGCTTCCTGCTGACCCCGGACCAGGGGCCGGTCATGCGCGACACGATCGGCGACCAGATCGAACCGTGGTGCGACGTCGTCCGCGAGGCCTCGCTGCTCCAGCGTGAGGTGGTGGACCACGTCGTGGAGCTCGAGCGGGCGGGTGCGCGACGGCTCGGGGCGGCTGAGGCGGCGGCGTACGTCGTTACCCGCGTCGAGCAGTACGCCGCGCTGCCCGCCGGTGACCTGCGCGCCCTCGACGCCGAGACTGCCGGCCGCGTCCTGGCCGCGGTGCCGGACGTCGAGCGATGGGCCGAGCAGACCCTGGCGACTGGTCTGCCGGTCACGATCAACCACAGCGACCTGCACTCCAACAACGTGTTCGCGCTGGCGGGCGGCATGCGCTTCTTCGACTTCGGCGACGCGATGCTGACCGAGCCGCTGGCGGTGCTGCTGGCGACCCTGAGCTCGCTGCGCTTCCACCTCGACTGCCCACCCGACGACCCGAGGCTCACGCAGGTGACCGAGGCGGCGCTCGAGGTGTGGAGCGACCTCACCCCGCTGGCCGACCTCCGTGCCGCCCTCCCCGCCGCCCTCCAGCTGGGCAAGCTGGCCCGCTCGGAGTCGTGGGCGCGCTGCCTGACGACGCCGACGGACGAGGAGATGGCGGAGTTCGGTGACTCGGCCGCCTACTGGCTGGCCGAGATCACCGCTCCATGAGCCTTACTCGGACGGCTGGGGCGTGTCGATCTTCTCGCACTTGATCTTCGGGTTGACCCCCACGTAGTTGAGCGGACCGGCCACGATCGTCAGGGCCGTGTCCCCGACCTCCTTGCAGGAGACGTCGTTGTCGCCCCCGAAGTACCCCCGCTGCGCAGCTGCCACCACGCCGATCAACAGCCAGACGACGACGATGATGCCGAGCAGTCTTCCCATGATTTCCTCCAGTGTCTGGAGGCCTCGTGGTCGAGTCCTCGGACGCGAGCCTGGCAGTCGGGTGCGCCGCCCACACCACCCCTGGGTGTGCCCTGGCAGGCCGTGTCAGCGGGCGGTGAGGTCGCCGTACGACGCGAGCCCCCGCGTCACGCCCGAAGGCCGCCGGGTGGTCGAGGACGACCTCGGGGGCTTGGCCGACGGCTGACTGGCCGGCTGACCCTTTAGGCTTCGGCCTCGGGGCGGTAGCTCAGCCGGTCAGAGCAGAGGACTCATAATCCTTGGGTCGTGGGTTCGAGCCCCACCCGCCCCACCAGCCACAGAACCACCTGGCCCTGGGGCCGGAGGAATCAGTTCCGCGAGTCCGGGTACACGCTGTCGTGTCGGCCCCGCCCGAGCTGGGGGGCAAGGGTGGGGCCGACTTCTTCGAAGGCTGGTTGAGCCGGCGACAACCCGTCTGTGGGTGCGCGAGAGTGAGCCCATGACGGAGGGGTCCGGACGGGAGCTGTTCACCGAGGAGCGCTCGGGCGAGGTGGTGGCGGCCAGCTTCGCGGGCACGCCCGACGATCGGCTGCGGCGGGTGATGCAGTCCCTGGTGCGCCACCTGCACGCGTTCGTCAAGGACGTCGAGCTGACCGAGGAGGAGTGGGCCTCGGCGATCACGTACCTGACCCGGACCGGCCAGATGAGCGACGACGTACGCCAGGAGTTCATCCTGCTCTCGGACGTGCTCGGCGTCTCGATGCTCGTCGAGACCATCAACCACCGCAGCGGCGGCGCGTCCACCGAGCAGACGGTGCTCGGCCCGTTCCACATGGTCGAGTCGCCGCCGCGCGAGCTCGGCGCCGACATCAACCTGCAGGGCACGGGCGAGCCGTGCCGGGTCGAGGGCCGCGTCACCGGCGTCGACGGCGCCCCCGTGCCAGGCGCGTCGGTGGACGTGTGGCAGGCCAACGCCGACGGCTTCTACGACGTGCAGCAGCCGGGTGTCCAGCCGGAGCGCAACCTGCGCGGCCTGTTCACCACCGACGAGGACGGTCGCTACTGGTTCCGCTCGATCGTCCCCCGCAGCTATCCCATCCCGGCCGACGGCCCGGTCGGTGAGCTGCTCAGCCGTACGGCCCGGCACCCGAACCGCCCGGCGCACCTGCACTTCCTCGTCAGCGCGCCTGGGTACCTGCCCGTCACCACGCACGCGTTCATCGCGGACTCGCCGTACCTCGACAGCGACGCCGTCTTCGGAGTGAAGGCGAGCCTGGTCCGCGAGATCGTCGACGGCACCCTGACCTTCGACATCACCTTGCAGCGCGCGTGAGCCGCGCCTTCACCCACCGCGCCCTGGCGACCCGGGTGCGCTTCGGCGCCGGCGCCCTCAGGCAGCTGGCCGACGAGGTGGACGCCGTCGGACTCGCTCGCGTGCTCGTCATCTGCGGACCGACGCACGAGGACCTGGGCCGCCGCGTCGCCGGCCTTCTCGGCGACCGGGTCGTCGCGCTGCTGCCCGAGGCCCGGATGCACGTACCCGCCGAGGTCGCCCGCCACGCCCTCGAGGTGACCGCATCTACGGGCGCCGACGGCTGCGTGGCCGTCGGGGGCGGCTCGGCCATCGGGCTGGGCAAGGCCATCGCGCTCGAGCGCGGTCTGCCGGTGGTGGCCGTCCCGACGACGTACGCAGGCTCCGAGATGACGCCGGTCTGGGGGCTGACCGAGGACGGTGCCAAGCGCACCGGACGCGACTCGCGCGTGCAGCCCGTCGCCGTCGTCTACGACCCGGAGCTCACCGTCTCCATGCCTGCCGACCTGACGGCCACCAGCGGCCTGAACGCCGTCGCCCACGCGGTCGAGGGCCTCTATGCGCCGGACGGCTCGCCCGTCACCGCGCTGATGGCGGAGGAAGGCGTCCGTGCCTTCGCTTGCGCCCTACCCACGCTCGCCGCCGACGGCGCCGACCTCGAGGCGCGCAGCGAGGCGCTGTACGCCGCGTGGCTGTGCGGCGCCGTACTCGGCTCCACCACCATGGGGCTCCACCACAAGCTCTGCCACGTGCTGGGCGGCACGCTCGGGCTGCCGCACGCCGCCACCCACGCTGTCGTGCTGCCGCACGTGCTGGCCTTCAATGCAGCAGCTGCGCCCGAGATGTCCGCCGCCATGAGCCGCGCTCTGGGAGCCGCCGATCCGGCGGCCCGACTCTGGGAGCTCGCCGGCGAGCTCGGGGCACCCAGAGGCCTTCGCGACCTGGGCATGGAGGCCGACGACGTACGCCGCGTCGTCGACCTCGCCGCCGCCAGCCCGTACGCCAACCCGCGGCCCGTTTCCGGGGTCGATCTCGAGGAGATCGTTCGAGCGGCGTGGGAGGGCGCCCGGCCCGCGTGATCGCCGCGCTCAGCCTTCCGCCGCGATCAGGAAGGAGTCGCCGTCCGGCTGCAGGGTCAGCCTGACCTGGTTGGTGACGTCGTCCCCGCCCTTGCCCTCCGGGGTGTACACGATGGAGTAGCTGACGGTCATCGCCGTGGCGTCGGCGCTGACGTCGGTGACCTCGGCGGACTGCCACTGGTCCCAGAAGCCCTTGTACTGGCCGAAGTTCTTGCTCTGCGCCTGGAACTGCGGCGTCAGCATGGTCCAGGAGCTGTTCGGGTCGTCGATCGCGGTCTGGATATACGTGGTCAGGAACGACTCCATCGCCGCCTCCTGCTCCTGGGGGTCCGGCGCGCTGGACGAGTCCTCGGGCTGCGACGCGCTGGTCTCGGAGGTCGGACGGTCCGGGCCGGACTCCGCCCCCGATGAACTCTCGTTGCCGTCGAACGCGCCGAAGAGCCAGGCGAACAGCAAGAACAGGGCAACGACCACCAGGGCGATCAGCACGCCGATGATCACCCCGGAGGGTCCGCGCCGGTGGACGGGCGGTGGCGGCGGCAGGGGCTCCGGTGTCGGCGTGGGCGCGAGCACCTGGGTGCCGCCGTCGGGGCCGGGCCCGTCCGGCGGGAGCACGGGTGCGGTCACCGCCGCCGACGCCGCGGCGGCCTGTCGCGGTCGGGTCCCGGTGCCCGCGGCCAGCGGGCCCTCGGCGAGGAAGTCGCGGACCTGGAGCATGGGCCAACGCTCGGCCGGTTCCCGGGTCATGGTGTTCTCGAGCATCGCGGCGAGCCACCCGGCGTCGTCGAGCCGCGGCGGCTCCTCGTGCACGATCCGGTACAGCGCGCCCATCACGTTGTCGCCGACCTCGTACGGCGGCCGCCCGGACAGCGCGTGGAAGGCCGTGGCGCCCAGACCCCACACGTCGGCCGGGGGCTGCGCCATCTGTCCCGACGCGACCTCGGGGGACAGGTATGCCGGTGAGCCGGTCACCAGACCCGTCTGGGTCAGCGAGGAGTCCTGCTCGGCGCGGGCGATGCCGAAGTCCGAGAGCTTCACCTGGCCCTCGGCGGACACCAGGATGTTCGACGGCTTCACGTCGCGGTGCACGATGCCGGCCTCGTGGGCAGCGGCCAGCGCCTCCGCGGCCTGACGCAGCAGCGGCGCGGCCTCGTCGGGGCTCAACGGTCCGTCGCGCCGCACGAGCTCGGCAAGCGTCACGCCCTCGACGTACTCCATCACCAGCCAGTGGTCGTCGCCCTCCTCGACCAGGTCGAAGACCGCCACGACGTGCGGGTGGTTGAGCCTGGCGGCCAGCCGGCCCTCCCGCTCGGCGCGCTCCAGGTCGGGCGCGCCGACGCTGGGACCCAGCCCCAGACGCTTGAGGGCGACCTGCCGGCCGAGCACCTGGTCCGTCCCGAGCCAGACCGCGCCCATGCCACCGCGGCCGATCTCGCGGTCGAGGGTGTACCTGCCAGCGATCTCCATGGGCTCCCTTCCGGACCGCCCGCCAGCCTACTTATCCCGGTGGGCAGTCGAAGCACCCATACGGCAGGCTGGAGTGCGTGACCATCGACCCGAACCTCCTCGACGACCTGGAGTGGCGCGGCCTCCTCGCGCTCACCACGGATCGTGACGCCCTGCGCGACGCGCTGAGCGGCGGGAGCGTGCGCTTCTACGTCGGCTTCGACCCGACCGCGCCGAGCCTGCACATGGGCAACCTGGTCCAGATCCTCACCGCCCGCCGGCTCCAGCAGGCCGGCCACACGCCGTACGCCCTCGTCGGCGGCGCCACCGGCATGATCGGTGACCCGAAGGACACCGGCGAGCGCACCCTCAACTCGCTCGACACGGTCAAGGACTGGGTGGCTCGGGTTCGCCGCCAGATCGAGCCGTTCCTGGAGTTCGACGGCCCCAACGCCGCGACCATGGTCGACAACTACGACTGGACGGCCAGCCTCTCGACCATCGACTTCCTGCGTGACATCGGCAAGCACTTCCCGGTCAACCGGATGCTGGCGCGCGACACCGTGAAGCGGCGCCTGGAGTCGGGCATCAGCTACACGGAGTTCAGCTACGTGCTGCTCCAGTCGATGGACTACCTGAACCTCTACCGTGAGCACGGCGTGACCCTCCAGCACGGCGGGTCGGACCAGTGGGGCAACATCACCGGCGGCGTCGAGCTGATCCGGCGGGTGACGGGGGTGCACGCGCACGCGTTCGGCACCCCGCTGATCACCAAGCCGGACGGCACGAAGTACGGCAAGACCGAGGCCGGCGCCCTCTGGCTCGACCCCAAGATGATGTCGCCGTACGCCTTCTTCCAGTTCTGGCTCAACGTCGATGACAGCCAGGTCGTGGACATGCTCAAGGTGTTCACGTTCCTCAGCCGCACCCAGATCGAGGACCTGGCGCAGCAGACCGAGGAGAAGCCGTTCCTCCGCGCCGGACAGCGCGCGCTGGCCGAGCACGTCACGACGTTGGTGCACGGGGCCGAGGAGACCGAGCAGGTCCAGTCGGCCGCCGTGGCGCTGTTCGGGGGCGGTGACCTGCACGCGCTGAGCCCGGCCACGCTGGGTGCGGCGCTCAAGGAGGCCGGGTCCGCCGCGGTGACCGGGGAGATCCCCTCGCTGGTCGACCTGCTCGTCGAGACCGGCCTGGCCAAGAGCCGCGGGGACG